>JAJFFS010000017.1 GCA_021776515.1 Robiginitomaculum sp.
GCAGATGCAATTTGCTGGTAGGCCTCTGGTGTGAGGTCAGATTTATCCCACTCAAAATACACCGTGATTGCCACTTTGTTACACACTGGCGCGGGAGGGGGTGGGGGTGGGGGCGGAGTTGGGGGCGGAGGAGGTGGTGTAGGTGGGGGCGTAGGTGGTGGTGGCGGAGGTGGAGGTGGCGCACCAAACTTATACCTGAACTGTGCAAATACGTCATGAGACGTATAGCTGCCTATGTCGATAAAGCTGGCGGAGGTTCCACTGAAAGCATCAAAGTTATTGCTTTCAGATTTGAAGTACCGATAGCCAAGATCAAAAGTCCAGTTGCGGTCAATATTATACCCGATACCAGCCAGGAGATTGTAGGCTAAATCACTTTTCGCATCTTTCGCTGCTCCAACAGGAGATGTTGGAAGGCCATTTGATGTGCCAATGGCGCTAAGGTGAGTACGACCATATCCGATCCCGGCACCCAGATAGGGCACAAACCTGCTGTTTGTTTCAAAATCATAAATGACGTTGGCCATAAACGATGTTGAGCTCAAATCAGATGAACTATTTGGATATTTTCCTACAGCCCCGGTATCATTCCAGCGTTGTGTCAGATCAAAATCTACGCGCCAGTTGTTACCAAAATCATAGCCAAGGCCCAAAGTGGGGCGAATTTCGCCTTCGGAATTTATTTTCCCGTTCAAGGCGCCTGTGATATTCATGCTTTCGAGGCTGCCATAACCAAGACCGGCACGTGCGTACCAGCCTTCATCACCAGCATAAGACGCTGAGGTTGCCCCTAACATTGCTGCAGTTGCGACCGCAGATAGAAGTAATTTCTTCATAATCCCCTCCCGAGGCTGCCCCTCGAACATTAAAACATATTGTCCGCATCGTAATGAAAGCGAGACACATAACTCATAGCAGTCAGGATCGATTCCTGACAAGCTTAATACTGAATATAGGATTGATCATCAAAACACCAGACACTAAGTGGTAAAAATACGAGAAATATATTTTTCAGCGCGTCTGTTGTGTAAATGCAACACAAGGCATGGGGCTTTCAATATAGTTATGGATTATGTACAAGCAGATCTTGTTTTCTCAAGTCTGGCGCTTTAGTGCACGGGTCACTTGTGGTGGCATATAAGTCTCATCGTGTTTGGCTAATATACGCGTTGCTATAAACACACCATTTTCATTCAAGGTTCCTTCTGCAACAACACCTTGCCCTTCACGAAAAAGGTCGGGCAAAACCTTATCATATTCCACAATAACAGTGTTTTCAAAATCGGTAACTTCAAATCTTACTTTCAGTCCCTCGCCTCGTTTTATACTACCGTCTTTAACCATGCCTCCCAGACTCAGTTTTTTAGTTGATGATGGCTTTTTTTCAGCTAATTCTGTTGGTGAATGAAAATAGGAAATGCTATCTCGCAGTGCTGATGCAACGA
Source organism: Robiginitomaculum sp. (assembly GCA_021776515.1). Lineage (GTDB taxonomy): Bacteria > Pseudomonadota > Alphaproteobacteria > Caulobacterales > Maricaulaceae > Robiginitomaculum_B. The sequence goes on from JAJFFS010000017.1 coordinate 1,446, forward strand.
GAAAGGCAGCAATGATCAGTATGGTGCCACCTAAGCCTATGGTAATAAGCCGGGAATTGCGTTTTTTTGGTTTCACGGTTTCCTCACGTATTTTACAAACGGGTAGTCGTATTTACCGGCACAACATGTCAGCCCACAAGGCATCAAATTATCACATCCTCTTGAACACGCTCCTTATCACACTGAAAAGGGTGTGCATGTATAAAAATCCAGCTAGTAAAGAATCATGAGCGCTGAACTTGGATTATTGTCTTTGTTGTTGGCACTGGGCTGTGCCTTGTTGCAAAGCTATGCCGCGTTTCGCAATGACGAGGGGGGGGCAGCTTTGGCGTTAAGTGCGGCACGGGCCCATGCCGTGGCAACACTGGCCTCATTTTTATTTTTGCTGGCCGCATTTGCAGCCTCTGATTTTTCGGTTGCCTCGGTTGTCGCCAACAGTCACTCGACGAAACCCATATTCTACAAAATAGCCGCCGGGTGGGGTAATCATGAAGGTTCGATGCTGCTTTGGGCATTGTTGCTGGCTGTTTACGGTGCATTTTTTGCGCAAGCTCAAGGTAAGCAAACGCGTGATGGGCGGTTTGCCGTGGGTGTTCTGGGCCTGCTTAGTGTAGGTGTTCTGGCATTCATCACATTAGCCTCAAACCCTTTTTGGCGGCAAATACCGGCGGCGGTGGATGGGCGCGGTCTCAACCCGTTATTGCAAGACATTGGTCTGATTATCCATCCTCCCATGCTTTATCTGGGTTATGTGGGTTTTGCTGTGCCTTTTGCTATGGCGGTGGGGGCGTTGGCCAAAGGTAATATTGATGCCGAATGGGCAAAACGAGCGCGCCCCTGGATGTTGATCGCCTGGGGGTTTCTGACCTGGGGCATCGCGCTTGGTTCCTGGTGGGCATACCGCGAACTGGGCTGGGGAGGGTACTGGTTTTGGGATCCGGTGGAAAACGCTTCTCTTTTGCCCTGGCTTGTTGGCGCAGCACTGGTGCATTCAACTTTGGTGCTGGAACGTCGTGGTGGTTTTCCTGGCTGGACGGCATTGCTGGCTATTGTAACGTTTTCGCTCAGCCTGATTGGCACGTTTATTGTTCGTTCCGGACTATTAACATCAGTCCACGCCTTTGCCGTGGATCCGGAGCGCGGGTTGGCTATTCTGGCCTATCTGGTTATAGCCATTGGTAGTGCTTTGGTGCTTTTTGCCCGGCGGGCGCGCTCTTTTGAGGCGGATATTCATTTTACCCCGGCATCCCGCGAAGCGATGGTTTTGATCAACAATCTGGTGATGAGTTCAGCCGCCGCTGCCGTTTTTCTGGGTACGCTCTATCCACTTTTTATTGATGCTATTGGCGCTGCGCCGCTTTCCGTAGGGGCACCATTTTTTGCCAGCACGGCTGTGCCGCTTTTTATTATTGGTATGGCGGCCATGGGGCTGGCCCCTCTGGCGGTGTGGCGCAAAGGCACATTGATGCAAGCCCTGGGGCAGAGCCGTTTTGCGCTAGGTATTGCACTGGCCGGGATAGCGCTGACGATTGCCTTGAAACCAGGCAGTATTTTAGGGCCATTGGCGGTCGGTGCATCTCTCTGGGTCGGGGCCGGAATGATTACCCATAGTGTAAAACGGCGTAATATGCGGTGGACAGGGGATCAATGGGCCATGGTGCTGGGCCATGTTGGGCTGGCCATTGCTGCATTGGGTATGGCGGCAACGGCTCTTTTCTCAACCGAGGTGAGCCAAGCGGTCAGCCCGGGTGATGTTGTCCGCCTTGGCAAGGTCGAGGCCCGTTTTGATGGTATTACGGGTATTCGTGGTCCTAACTTCTCTGCCGAACAGGCACAGATCAGTATTCTGGATGAGGCTGGCAAGGCCACGCGCACTTTATATCCCGAACGGCGTTTTTATCCGGCCAGTAATATGCCCACAACCGAAGCGGCACTGGCCTCCACCATCTTTGGCGATTTGCACGTTACCATTTCTGCGTTGACCGAAAAGGAAGGCGAAAAAACGGTTATCAAGGGCTGGGCGGTACGTCTCTTCAATCGCCCTCTGATTAGCTGGATATGGGTGGGTGCGGCGATGACAGGACTTGGCAGTCTTGTCGGCGGGTTTGGTCCGGCCTGGCGACGACGGCGTCAAAAAATGGTAACACCTGTACAGTCGCACGGTGCATCATGAGGGTGGTCATGATCGTATTGGCTATGGTGATGCTGGGGGCGGCGGCCAATGCTCAAGAAAAACCTCTGGATGATCCCGCACAAGAATCCCGCGCGCTTGATCTGTTCAAGGAATTACGTTGCCCGACCTGCATTGCCCAATCCATCCATGATTCCAATGCTGATATTGCGGTGGATTTGCGCAGCATAGTTCGTGAACAAATTGCGCAGGGGCACAGCAATGCGCAAATCCGTGAATTTCTGGTGCTGCGTTATGGCGATGTTATTTTGCTGCGTCCGCCTGTGAACCCAACGACTTTGCCATTATGGCTGGGGCCGTGGTTTATTTTCATATTTGGCGGCATTATTTTCTTTTTTGTGCTGCGTAAACACAGCGTGAAGGCAGACTAGGGAAATGAGCGCAGCTTCATTCATACCCTTATCTTTGCGTGCGCAAAAGCTGGGTTGTGATCGCGGCGGGCATCCGGTTTTTCGAGGTGTCAGCTTTAGTCTTGCCCCCGGTGAGGCGCTTATCCTGCGCGGTGACAATGGTGCGGGGAAAACCAGCCTGTTGCGTGTTATTGCCGGTTTAACCCCCCATTGTGAAGGTGTTGTGCAAACACGCGAGCACGGAGAAGAATGGTCAAATGCTCCTGCCCTTGGCCAGATTGCCTGGCAAGGTCATGCCGATGCCCACAAACTAACCTTGAGTGTACGTGAAAATCTTGTGTTTTGGGCGCGCATTCATAAGAATAACGCTGATTTGGAAACGGTATTGGATGAGGTTGGTATCTCCGCATTTGCGCACATGCAGACGGGGCAACTTTCTGCCGGGCAAAAGCGGCGGCTGGCACTGGCCCGGTTGCTCATACAAAACCAGCCCATCTGGTTGCTTGATGAACCCACCGCCAGTCTGGATGCAAAAGCCGCACAGATGAGCGAGATGCTCACATCTGCGCATCTTCGTGCCGGGGGTATTGCCGTAATTGCCACCCACAGCAATTTTGCCCCGCCGGGCAAGGTTAGCGAACTTAACCTGGTGGCAGCAGCATGAACTGGCTGGGTACATTCATGGCGGTTCTGGCCCGCGATACCGGCACCGCAAGGCGGGCGGGCGGCGGCTGGGCGCAAGGTGCCGTTTTCTTTTTGTTGTTTATATTGCTTGCGGCCTTTGCCATAGGGCCGGAAACCCGTGCACAAGGACCAATTGCCCCGGCTCTTGTGTGGCTGGCGGCTGTTTTGGCCAGCCAGTTGTCACTGGATCATCTGTTTCGCGCTGATCTGGAGGATGGTTCACTGGATATATTGCTTGCTTCAGGGGCGTCGTTAAGCGCGATTGCGGCGGGCAAGGCGGTGGCGCACTGGCTGGCCAGTTTTGCGCCGGTAACGCTATTATCGCCCTTGGCAGCATTAATGCTGGGGGCAAAACCGGAAACCCTGGTGCCTCTGATGGTATCATTGGCCATTGGCGGGCCGGCATTTGTGTTTTTCGGGGCTATGGGGGCGGCGCTTGCCGCAGGCAGGCACGGTGGTGGTTTGCTGGTCATGCTGCTGTCAGGCCCCTTATTGGCACCACCGCTGATTTTTGGTGCCGGTGTTATCCGTGCTGGCGTACTGGATACGCCTGACTTGAAACTTTTGTTGGCGAGTACATTAATGGCACTCGTGCTTTCCCCTATTATTTGCGCTGCTGCCTTGCGCGTGCATTTGGAATAAGGTTTTTAAATTCATGTTTTCATATTTTGCAAACCCCGAACGCTTTCAAAATCTGGCTAAATGGCTGGTGCCGCCATTGGCGGTGCTTGGCCTTTTGGGCATTGTCATTGGCTTTGGTGCCGGGCTTTTCCTGACACCGGCTGATTACCAGCAAGGCGACGCGGCGCGGATGATGTATGTCCATGTTCCGGCGGCCTGGTTGTCCTCATTTTCCTATGCCTTTCTGGCAGTTGCCAGTCTCATCAGTTTTGTCTGGCGTCATAATCTGGCCGATGCAGCTGCCAAGGCTGCTGCGCCTCTGGGGGCGGCGTTTACATTTCTGGCACTGCTGACCGGCGCATTATGGGGCAAGCCCATGTGGGGGGCGTACTGGGTGTGGGATGCGCGGCTAACCTCTATGCTGGTGATGTTCTTTTTGTATCTGGGGTATATGGCGGTGCGTAACATCGTGCCGGACGAGGCACGTGCTGCCCGCCTTGCGGCCATTACCGCCATGGTCGGGGCGATTAATTTGCCCATTATTAAGTTTTCTGTGGACTGGTGGTCCAGCCTGCATCAGCCATCCAGCGTTTTTCGCACTGGTGGTTCGGCCATAGATAGCTCGATGCTGTGGCCGTTACTGGTGGCGGCTCTTGGTTATACGGCATTTTTTGGCTGGCTGGTGCTTGTGCAGGTTCAGACAGAGCTGGAGCGGCGCAAAATTGCCCGTTTGCAAAGACGTCTCACCGGGGGACGGGTATCCCGCCCCGAGAACCCGCAAAGGAGCGTTTCTGATGGTTGAACTTTTGGATATGGGAAAATACAGCGTTTTTATCTGGACTTCTTATGGTGTTTCCACTGCTGTTATCTGCGGCCTTATGGTGTGGATATTGGGACAGCGTAACAAGACGAAGGCGCAATTGCAGGCCCTTGAAGCCCAGATAAAAAGTGAAACTTCTTCATGAGTATACTGTTTCTTGTTATGGCCGTGGCACTGGTCTTATCAGTGAGTGCTATGGCGGTTGCGGGCGCACAAAGGCGCTCACCTACGCTTTGGGTTGCCGCTGGTGCATTGGCTCTCTTTGCCATTGGTAATTACGCCTTTTTGGGGCGACCAGAACTTACCCTGCCCAGAGCCGCAACGCTGGAAGTTTTGCAATCCCGAGCCGTCGCTAAAATGGATGAAACCAGGGCTGTATTGGCCCGCAGCACTGATGCAAGCGTTGAAAACTGGACTGAACTGGCCAATCAGTATTGGGCGGCGGGCAGTCCTGAAAAAGCGGCTGAGGCGCTTGGTGCAGCTGCTGCCATTGCCACCATACCAGAGGAGCGTGACAGCCTGTTGGGCAATCAGGCACAGGCCTTGGTGAATGCTAATGACAGGCGGGTCGGGGCCAAGGCCCGCACCCTGTTTGCGGACATACTGGTACGCAATCCTGATGATTTGCGGGCGTTATTCTTTTTAGGTCTGGCCGCGGAAGACGCTGGCGACAAGGCCGCCACGCAAACCTATTGGGGGCGCATTATTGCTATTGCCCCCGAAGGTACGCCGTGGCGCGAAACCCTGCTGGCCCGTATAGGTCAGGTTGGGGAAGAAAGTTCGCCAACACCACAGCCAGATCCAGATAGCGAGATGATCAGGGCCATGGTGGCACGTCTGGCTACGCGCTTGGCCACCGAGGGCGGCACAGCACAAGAATGGGCGCAGCTTGGAAAATCCTATGGTGTACTGGGGCAATGGGATAAGGCGCTAATGGCCTATGATGAGGCCATTGCGCTAGCCCCGGAGGACAAGGGCTTGAAAACCGCCCGGGATAATGCTGCGGCACAGGCGCAATAAATTATTCTGGCCTACAGCATGTCACGAGAATATTTGCCATAACGCATGGAAAAAAACGGGACCGGGCGCGCCGGATCGCGTAGTCGTTTGGCCAGTTCATCCAGAACAATGCTGGTAATCATCGGCAGGTCCAGCGCCCTGGTTTGCTCAATCGTGTGCCAGGATAAATCTTCAAGCTCACCACTGGCATTACATTCTGGCAGGTCGATCAGGTCATCGGCACGGGCAGTAAAAAACCAGGCGTCAAAGCGTTTGGGGTGATAGGGCGGCGTGATTGCCCGTGCGGTGAGGGAAAGCGCCCCCAGGTCTGCGCCCAGATTACGTGTGGTAAAATCATCCCAGCCTTTCGGGGCTTTGCGAGGGTGGGCGGAAGGCCGCGCCAGCAAAAGGCCTGTTTCCTCAAAGGTTTCGCGGATGGCTGCTGCACTTGCGGCCAGTGCACGGTGCGGCGTTAAATGACGTTCCAGTATGCTTTGGGTCTGCGGTAATAAGGTGCTGGCCGCCGGGGCAAAGGCATCACTACGCTCGGCTTTGCCGCCGGGAAAAACACTCTTTGAGGGCATGAAGCCATGCCCGGCGGCGCGTTTACCCATCAGCACTTGCGGGTTTTGCTCATCACCGCGTAACAGGATCAGCGTTGCCGACAATTTTGGGCGTACCGCACGGCCCTTGCGGGGTTTGTCGGCGGGGTCGGTGTCTTTGTATTGTTTGTTATCTTTGTTCAAGACCGCCTCTTACGCTGGTGTTTAGCGGCTTTGCTGCGTTTGCCACGGTACTTGCCTGAATGCTTTTCTCCACGCGAGTGCGCAGATTTTCCCGGGCGTGTACCCGGTACAGGCGGGGTGAGCATTTCAAATAATAATCCGCCCGTTAGCGGTGTCGCTTCCCTAAGTTCTGCCTTGACCATCATGCCCAATGTATAACGGCCTCCGGTTTCGCGGCCAATAAGCGCATGGGCCTTTTCGTCATGGACAAAAAACTCATTGCCCAGTTGGCGTATGGGTACAAAGCCATCCGCGCCGGTTTCTTCAAGGCGCAGGAATAGCCCAAAACGTGTCACCCCTGATATGCGGGCGCTAAAGGAATTGCCCACATGCTCGGATAGATAACTGGCAATATAGCGCCCGGCGGCATCACGTTCGGCGGCCATAGCGCGCCGTTCATGGCCGGTAATTTCCTCGGCAATGGATTTAAGCTGGCTTTGTTCGCCATCGCTGGCCCCATCATTGCCCAGCCCGCAACTGCGGATCAGGGCGCGATGTACAATCAGGTCAGCATAGCGGCGGATGGGTGAGGTGAAGTGCGCATAATGCGTCAGGTTCAGGCCAAAATGGCCGATATTCTTGGTGTCATAAATGGCTTGCATTTGCGTGCGCAGCACCATTTCATTGATGATATCGGCGTATTTCCCTGCTTTAGCATTACTTATTAACGTGTTGAATTTTTTGGTTGTTGCCCGTTCACCTCTGGCAAGTTTGATGCTGATTGTGCGCAGAAAATCTGAAAGCGCATGAAGCTTTTCAGCGCTTGAGGCATCATGTACGCGGTAAATCAGGGGCGTTTGTTTTTGCTCCAGCGTTTCAGCCGCACAAACATTGGCCGACACCATAAATTCTTCGATCAATCGGTGTGCGTCAAAGCGGTCCTGTTTGGCAATCGAGGTGATTTTGCCTTGTTCATTGACGCGAATTTTGCGCTCGGCACTTTCGATCTCCAGCGGATTGCGCTTGACGCGGGCGATCTTCAAGGCTGCGTAGGCCGCCCACAGGGGCTTTAGCACGCCTTCCAACACCGGGGCCGCCGCATCGCCCGGTTTACCGTCGATAGCCGCCTGTGCCTGCGTGTAACTAAGGCGTGCCGCCGAGCGCATAAGGGCGCGCATGAATTTATGGCGGCGCTTATTGCCTTGCGCATCAAAAACCATTTCAACCACCATACAGGCCCGGTCCTCATCCGGGCGCAGGCTGCATAAATCGTTGGATAAACGCTCGGGCAGCATGGGAACGACTTGATCGGGCAAATATACCGAATTACCGCGTTTGCGCGCGCCCTGGTCCAGTGCGGAATTTCCCGGGACATAGGCGGCCACATCAGCAATGGCAACCGTTACCACCCAGCCGCCGGGATTAGCCTGATCATCATCGGCGCGGGCATGAACCGCATCGTCAAAATCGCGGGCATCATCGGGGTCTATGGTAATCAGGGGCAGGGTGCGTAAATCGGTACGTTTACCAAGAATGGCAGGCTTTGCCGCATCGGCTTGGGCGGTTTCTTCATCGCTAAAGCCTTGCGGAATGCCGTGTTCGGTTAGCGCAATCATGCTGGCGGCGCGTGGCTCGTTTACGTCACCCAGATGCTCGACCAGGCGCACCAGATTAGCGCCGTGTTGGCGTTCGCGGACTTGCGCAACCAGGACCAGATCACCATCCTCCACCTTGTCGCAATCATCGGGGCGCAATACCCGGGAATTGCGTATTTTTCTGTTGGTGGGAATAATTTCCACGCCGCCACGGGTTTTACGGGCAACACCCAGCAGGCGTTGATCCGTGCCGGTTTCCTGCGCCAGTTTTTTGATGATGCGGGCCACATAACCCTCCTCATCATTTTTGACACGGATCAGGGCTTTATCGCCAATGCCAATGGCCGTTGCGCCTTGCCCACCAGCGCCTTCGCCCGGGGCCAGTACGATATTGGGTGGTGGTGCGGTGCGTTCCCAATGAAGCGGACGGGCTAGCAATTCGCCATCCAGATCGCGGTCATAAAATTCGGCAACAAAAACATTGGGCAGGCGCCCGGCAAGTCCGTATTTGCGCTTGTCCAGGCGTTCAATTTTCCCGTTGTCTTCCAGTTCGCGCAGGGTTTCTTTCAGGCCCATTTTTTCCTTGCCAAACAGCCCCAGCTCTTTGGCAATATCACGTTTGGTCAGGCCTTTGCCCTGGTTTTCCAATGCCTTCAGGATGCGGTCCGTTAATGCCATTGAGCCACCTGTCAGGACTTTGCCTTTTTAGTTTTGGCTTTGGCCTTTGGTTTCGCTTTTGCTTTTTTCTTTTTAGGTTTTTTAGCTTTGGCCGCGATCAGCTCCAACGCCTGTTCCATGGTGACCGTTTCAGGCTCCATGCCTTTGGGCAGGGTGGCGTTGACCTTCTCATATTTAACGTAAGGCCCATAACGCCCATCCATAACGCGGACTGGCTTACCAGATTCCGGGTGTTCACCCAGTTCTTTAAGGGCCGTTGCGGCCTGGCGGGCCTTGCTGCGCTTTTCAGCCAACACGTCAACGGCGCGGTTAATGCCAATTTCAAACACGTCTTCAACCGAAGGGATATTGGCGTAGGTTTTAACGTGATGCACATAGGGGCCATAGCGGCCAATGGCGGCGGTAATCATTTCGCCGTCTTCAGGGTGCGCACCCACTTCGCGGGGCAGGCTGAGTAATTTCAAGGCGCGTTCGAGGTTAAGGGTGTCCGGCGTCCAGGTTTTGGGCAGGCTGGCGCGCTTGGGCTTTTCTTCTTCGCCAAGCTGTACATAGGGGCCAAAGCGCCCGCTTTTCAGCAATACCGGCAGGCCGGTTTCAGGATCATTGCCCAGCGCTTCATCGGCGGTCTGGCCATCCTGTCCTTCTGCATTGCTCAAAGGACGGGTGAATTTACATTCAGGGTATTCAGAACACCCGATAAAGGCACCATAACGGCTAAGTTTCAGGCCAAGACGTCCGTCTTTGCATTTGGGGCAAATGCGCGGGTCAGGCTCGCCTTCCTCGCGCGGGAACAGGTGTGGCCCCAGGGCTTCATCCAGGGCATCCAGAACATGGGTAACACGCAGATCCGCGATGTCTTCAATGGCAGCAGAAAATTCTTTCCAGAAATCGCGCAACAGCACTTTCCAGTTCAGATCGCCGGCGCTGACTTCATCCAGTTGTTTTTCCAGATTGGCCGTAAATTCGTATTGCACATAACGGGCAAAAAAGTTTTCCAGAAAGGAGGTAACCACGCGGCCTTTGTCCTGCGGCACAAAGCGTTTCTTCTCCAGTACCACATAGTCACGGTCCTGTAGTACTTGCATGATCGAGGCATAGGTCGAGGGACGGCCAATGCCCAGCTCTTCCATACGCTTGACCAGTGACGCTTCGGTAAAGCGGGGCGGGGGTTGCGTGAAATGCTGCTCGGCCTTGATTTTATCAATGCCTATGGGGGCGCCTGCTTTTAACAATGGCAGTTTTGCCTGACCTTCTTCCTTCTCGTCATCAAGACCTTCCTGATAGAGGTTCAAGAACCCGGGGAACAAGACCACTGTGCCACTGGCGCGCAGGTTAGTCTGCCCGCTTTCATCGGCAAGGTCGATGCTGGTGCGTTCTAGCCGCGCACTTTCCATCTGGCTGGCGCAGGCGCGTTTCCATATCAGCGTATAGAGCTTGGCCTCATCGCCTGAAAGGTGCAAATCATCAGGGTGGCGGAAGAAAGATGTAGGCCGCACCGCTTCGTGCGCTTCTTGTGCATTTTTGGCCTTTGAGGCGTAATGGCGGGGTTTTGTTGGCAGGAAGTCATCACCAAAACGCTTTGTAATCATGGAGCGCACTTGCGAGACGGCCTCGCCGGTCATCTGTACGCTATCGGTCCGCATATAAGTGATGAGGCCGGTATTCTCGCCATCTATCTGCATACCTTCATAGAGCTTTTGTGCGGCGCGCATGGTGCGTGTCGCGGAAAAGCCCAGCTTGCGGGCCGCCTCTTGTTGCAATGTCGAGGTGGTGAAGGGCGGTGCCGGGTGGCGTTTAGCTGGTTTGGCTTCAACATTGGCTACATGAAATTTGCCACTTTTAACAATGTCTTTTGCCCGTGTTGCGGCGTCCTTGTCGCCCAGGCTGAGCTTGCCCAGTTTTTTACCGTCCAACATAGTCAGGCGGGCAGGGAAGGGGGCTGCGCCCTCGGCCAGTGCTTCGGCGTCGACACTCCAGTATTCATCAGAGCGGAACTTTTCTATGTCCAGTTCGCGATCGCAAATCAGACGCAAGGCAACCGATTGTACTCGTCCGGCAGAGCGGGAGCCGGGTAATTTGCGCCATAAAATCGGCGACAGGGTAAAGCCCACAAGGTAATCCAGCGCCCGGCGTGCCAGATAGGCCTCAACCAGTTCCATATCCACTTCGCGTGGGTTGGCCATGGCATCCAGAACCGATGACTTGGTGATGGCATTAAAAACCACGCGCTGGATAGGCGTGTCTTTTTTAAGCGCCTTGCGTTTGCGTAATGCCTCAATCAAGTGCCAGGATATGGCTTCGCCCTCACGATCCGGGTCAGTCGCCAAAATCAACGTATCGGCTCCCTTAACGGCGTCGGCAATTTCTTTTAAATGACCTTTGGAGCGGGTACTAACCTCCCAGCTCATGGCGAAATCCTCATCAGGACGCACCGACCCATCTTTTGGTGGTAAATCACGAACATGGCCAAAACTGGCAAGAACATGAAAGTCCCGCCCTAGGTATTTGTTTATTGTTTTAGCTTTCGCCGGAGACTCGACGACGACGACCTTCATGGAGCATTCCTTCTGGATTAACCCGGCGCATCATTTCGCAGGGTGGCGAGAAAAGAAGGGCTAACCTAGCAATTGTCAATGCAAGGGGGTTTCATAGTGCATAAAAAGCACGTATAGGTAGATTTATCAACTATATACACGTTAGACGAGAATGATCTATGGACACGGAAATACAAATAGATTTGGCGGAGAGGCAACAGCAATCCAGTTATGCTGCCGCTAAGTATCTGGCAGCTATATTGCCAGAACTTGCCATTATTGCGCGTAAGAGTGAAATGGACAGCCTAGGTGAACAAATTGATCTAGTCGCAGATATAGCTCGTAATGAACTTGTCAGGCACAGGCGATAATTTCTGTATCCATTTCTTCACCCTGTGTACCTTTTTGGGCACTAGCCAGAGCTATGGCAGAAATAAGCACACGCGGGTCTAACGGTTTGGGTACATAGTCCGTCATGCCGGCATCCAGGCATTTTTGCCGGTCACCGTTCATGACATTTGCAGTCATTGCTATGACAGGAATGTCAGCATTCGGACCGTTTGAAGCGCGTAATTCCTTGGTCGTTGTTATCCCGTCCTTACGGGGCATTTGAACATCCATCAGGACCATATCAAATAATTGTGTCTCAAGGTAGTCCAGAGCCTCAACACCATCTTCGGCTAAAATCAGTTCGCAATCCACAGCCTGCAAGAAGGCTTTCAGAACCCTTTGGTTCAGGACATTATCTTCGGCGGCAAGAATACGAACAGGTTGTTCACTTGGAAATTCCGAGGGGGCTGTAGGGGTTTCCAGTTCGTCATTATCATCAAGTTTTCCTGATGCAAGGCTATCAACTTCAAGGGTAAAGGTAAAACATGAACCTTTCCCGCTTTCAGAGGAAAGCGTAATGTCGCCCCCCATTAACTGCGCCAGTTTTTTGGAAATTGCCAGGCCAAGGCCGGTGCCACCAAATTTACGAGTTACGGATTTGTCAGCCTGCTCAAAAGGCATGAATAATTCAGCCTGAGCTTTCTGGCTAATGCCTACGCCGGTATCTTCTATGGCGATACAAATCAGTGATTTGTTATTGGCTAAAGCTTTGGCCGTGATACCAAGTTTGACTTTACCTTCATCGGTAAATTTTACAGCATTGGATAAAAGATTATAAATGATCTGGCGGATGCGCGTGATGTCTCCGTGAATAATTGATGGTACATCATCGTCAATTTCGCATTCAAACACCAACCCTTTGTCGTTGGCAGTTGGTTCCCATAATTGCGCAAGTTTCCTGATTATACTGCGTATATCCACCTCAATGGATTCTATTTCCATTTTGCCAGCTTCGATTTTTGACAGGTCTAAAACATCATTGAGAACAGTCATCAGCATCTCACCGCCTTCGGAAAGGGCGGAGATATACTCACGTTGTTTATCGTCAAGGTCAGTCGCTTCAAGCAATGACGCCATACCTAAAACGGCATTCATGGGCGTGCGTAATTCATGGCTCATCATGGCCAGGAATTCTGATTTAGCCTGATTGGCATGTTCGGCTTGTTCGCGTGCCTCAAGCAGATCGGTGATGTCACGGCGTATGGTAATACATTCGGTAATTTCACCATCTGCATTATGGATCGGAGATACCGAGGTGTCGCCCCAGTAAATAGAACCATCTTTGGCTTTGTTTTGAATTTTCCCTGTCCAGACTTTGTTCTTCAGAGCGAATTCTTCCATCTCTTTAAATGTTTCGGGGGGGTGAAAGCCGGTGTCCATTATTCTATGGTTTTGGCCAATCAGTTCTTCGCTGGTGTATTGTGTTTTTTCACAAAACGCCTCATTGGCCGAAATTAGTGTGCCATCTGGCGTGCTCCTGGTAACCATAGCGTAGGTATCCAGGGCCTGATTAAGCGCTTTAAAACGAGCATTGCTCCGCTCAGCTTTTTCTTTTTCCTTTATAATCACCTGTTGCGCCGCTTCCTGTTCTTGCAATACATGCTGAATCCAGCGGTAGGCCTTATTGCTGGCAAACAAAAATATTGCGAACCCGCCACAAATGGCAAAGAAGTCATCAAATGCCATCGAGTGGTCGCCCAAATAACTAAACCCCAGCAAGCCAAGAAGTGTGACAATAAACGGTGCTACGGATGCCCAATATAAAAACCGTGCTTGCGACAGGAAAACACTCGAATGAACCAGCGAGCCATTTAGAAATAAAGTAGCGAAGAGCTTTCCTGCAATTCCGCCCATTTGCCATAACACCAGACTAAGGGAGGCAAAGACCAGAGTGGAAACACTAACAGTAACCAACGCCAAAAACCTGGCTTTATGTGCCGGGATGGCAAGCTTTCTGGCATTGGCGATCACGTTAAAAACGCGATTGTCAACAAATTGCAAAGCAAGAACAAAGGCCAGCCAGCTAATAGTAAATGTCAGGGGAATAAGGAAGGATGTCAGTGCCGTTATTGCTATAGCTGCAATGACACGACTTTTTCTGCCATCCTTGCGGCCCTGCACAGCATTTTCTATCTCTGTATAGGGGTCGTTTTCATTTCCACTATGACTCATTCGATAATTGTCCAACTATTTTTTTTCAACTTTAACAGGTAAAAGTAAAAAAGCTCCAAACGGAAATGTCTCTTGGTAAAAGCATTAACGCAGGCCCCAATAAACATTTGCACGACGTGTTAATTTGCCGTTACACTTGGTTCGTCATTAGGGAGGGGAAAATGAAACGATCAGGTTTTCTTATGGCATTGGGTGCCAGTGTTTTTGTGTCGATAGCAGGGCAAGGCGTAACGCAAACCCCGCTTGGAAAGGCTATTGAGGGTGACTATGCGCACTTGCAGGCGCTTTATACGCATTTGCACCAAAATCCGGAACTGAGCTTTCGGGAATCACAAACTGCCAAACACATTGCAGAAGAATTACGCGCCATTGGCTTTGAGGTTACAACTGGTATCGGCGAGACAGGTCTTGTTGGCGTGATGCGTAATGGTAAAGGGCCAACGCTAATGATCCGCACTGATCTTGATGCCCTTCCTGTTAAGGAGCAAACGGGTAAAACTTATGCCTCTTCTGTGGTCGGGCAAAATTATCTTGGCGATAAAAACCTGCCCATTATGCACGCTTGTGGTCACGATGTTCACATGACGGCACTGGTGGGCACAGCGCGGCGTCTGGTGGCAATGAAGGACCAGTGGAAAGGTACGCTTGTGCTTGTTGGCCAACCTGCTGAAGAGTTGGGCCTTGGTGCCTCCGCCATGCTGGACGATGGTCTTTACGAGCGTTTTCCAAAACCGGACTACAATCTGGCATTGCATGTCAATGCGGGCATGCCTGCGGGCACCATTGGTTATACCTCTGGCTTTGCACTGGCCAATGTGGATTCAGTAGATATCAGGATCAAAGGCGTTGGCGGTCACGGTGCCTACCCCCACACCACCAAGGACCCCATTGTCCTTGGCGCTTATATCGTAACGGCACTGCAGACCCTGGTATCGCGTGAAATTGACCCGCAAGCACCGGCTGTGGTTACTGTGGGTTCCTTCCATGCCGGTACCAAGCACAACATTATATCTGATAATGCGCATTTGAAGCTGACGGTGCGTTCCTATTCTGATGAAGTTCGTGAAACATTGTTAAGCGGTATTGCCCGCATTGCTGAAAATGAAGCCCGTGCCTTTGGTTTGCCCGAAGATCTTTTACCAACGATAGAGGTCGAGGACACCTACACACCGGCCACCTATAATGACCCGGATTTGGTAAAGCGTTCAATTCCCGCCATTGCCAAGGCGGTAGGTGCTGAAAATGTAAAAGAAACGCCCGCCGTAATGGGGGGAGAGGATTTTTCACAATACGGTCGAACGGTAGATAAAATTCCGGGCTTTATGTTTTGGGCTGGCGCGGTTGAGCCTGAAAAATATGATGCCGCAAAGGCGGCGGGGGAGACACTACCCTCATTGCATTCACCATTTTTTGCCCCTGATACAAAGCGCACGATTATCACGTCGGTCAATGCCATGAGTGCAGCGGCCCTGAATTTACTGGAGAAGACGGATGAGTGATATTCGCCGGGTTTTCTCTAATGCACCCTGGGAACAGCAGGTGGGGTATTGCCGTGCCTTGCGCCAGGGGCCGCATATCTGGGTCACAGGTACTGCGCCTGTCGCCGATGATGGTTCCACCTATGCGCCGGGTGACCCTTATGCGCAAAGCGCCAGGTGCATTGAACTGATAGCAAAAGCCCTGGCAGGGCTGGATGCGGGTCTGGAACATGTTGTGCGCACACGTCTTTATGTTACTGATATTGATCGTTGGGAGGCCATTGGCCGGGCGCATGCCGCCGCCTTTAAGGATAACCCGCCAGCAGCGACCATGGTGGAGGTTTCGAGATTAATTGCTCCGGATATGTTGGTTGAAATTGAGGCCGATGCCTTTGTGGGAGATCAGGTTTGAGCGTGCGATATTTGCGTAATGTTTTACTCATTGCGGGCCTGTTTGCGCTGGCAAGTTTAGCAAGCGCGCAGGATGCAGACTGGCGGCCGGTCGAGCCAGAAAATTTACTATTGATAGGCACCGCTTATGGCGAAGTGGCGGTGGAGTTAAACCCTGTCTTTGCGCCAAAGCATTCGGAACGATTACGGGCGTTGGCCAAGGCGCATTTTTATGATGGCCTTTCGTTCTACCGGGTGATTGACGGATTTGTGGCCCAGGGCGGGCGTAATGAGGGCAATTTACCAGACTGGCCGGTTCTTGAGAATGAAAATGACCGTACCGCTGAAGGGCTGGGGTTTGTATCAACAGGTTCGCCGGATTTGTATGCGCCGGATGCCGGGCATTCAGGTGGCTTTGCGGCTGCACGCAATCCTGAGACAGGACGGGTGTGGTTGATGCACTGTGTCGGCGTCATGGCCATGGCCCGCGATACAGACCCGGATACAGGTGATGCTGAATTTTATATCGTGATTGGCCCTGGTACCCGTTACCTTGATCGCAACCTGAGCATATTTGGCCGTGTGATTGATGGCATGGAGCATATTCAAAAGCTTAACCGGGGGGTGCGCTCTGTTGATAGTGGCGTGATCGCGGATGAAACCCTACGTGATCCCATCCTTTCCATAAGGCTGGCTTCTGAGTTACCAGAAGAAGAGCGCCCGGCGTTTGAGATTATGCGTGATGAGAGCCATGCCTTCGCCGCATTCAAAACGTCCAAACGAGTGCGTGATGCAGAATTTTTCTATCGCCGTCCGCCAGAGGTCATTGAGGCTTGCAACGTGCAAGCCCCTGTGCGCCGTGTGAGCGTAGAAGAAAAGACGCCTTGACGCTTGTTATTGGGCCGTGCGATGTGCGCCTATGGCACTGACTGATTTACTGGATTTACCGCCTGCGGGCGCTCTTTTGGGTCTGGACCCTGGCACCAAAACCATTGGTATTGCTGTCTCTGATGGCGCACGTATAGCCGCCACGCCCGTTGAAACTATTCGGCGATCAAAATTCAAAACTGATGCAAGCCGTGTTTTTGAGCTTTATGATGACAGACAATGTGTTGGCATTGTTCTGGGCTTGCCGATCAATATGGATGGAAGCTCTGGACCTCGGGCGCAAAGTGTTCGGGCCTTTGCCGCAAACCTTATGGGTTTTCGAGATGTACCGCTTTGCTTTTGGGACGAGCGCCTTTCCACGGTAGCGGTTGAACGCACCTTGCTTGAGGCCGATACCCGCCGTTCCCGGCGCCGGGAAGTTATTGATAAAATGGCCGCTGCCTACATTTTACAAGGTGCACTGGATCGCCTAAAGTCCTAGTAAATCAAGGGCTTCGGCAGAGGTTTTCGCCCGTAAGGTTAGGGTGCTTAAACTTGGTGAGGTAAACCCTTCTTCGATGGAGCGCTGCAAAAGTGTGAAAAATGGATCCCAAAAGCCATTGGTATCCAGTAACACTGTTTTCATGGGGAAGAGACCAAGGTTAGCCCAGCTAAGAACTTCAGCCAATTCCTCCATCGTGCCAATACCACCTGGCAAAACGACAAACCCGGCACTTTCCACGGCCATTCTGGCCTTGCGCTCATGCAGAGTATCAACGATTTCAAGCGTGCAATCATCAAAGGCAACTTCTTCGGTAGATAAAAAACCAGGAATAATACCAAGGACTTCTGCGTTGCCCTCGCGTGCTGCGCGGGCAGCTGTTCCCATCAGGCCAATGCCGCCGCCACCATAGACAAGGCGCAGATTGCGAGCAGCAACTTCATGTCCGAATTGGCGGGCAAGTTGCTCATATTCCGGGGAGTTTCCGCTACGTGATCCGCAAAAGACGCAGACTGATCGCTGTTTAGGCATGGTCGTGACCTCAATTTAGACGTATCATTAATGTTTGTGCTTGCGCAGGAAGTGTGAGTAATCTGATTCTCAGTATGAGAAAGGTTTAGTATGTCGGCAATGCGTGGATTTATTATTGCGGCAGTGATTGCAGTTTTGGCTGCAATTATCATTGTGGCTTTGTCACGATCAGGACAATTACCTTCTGCTCCTGCCAAACAGGTTGAGCAAACTCAGCAAGATAAGGTTAACGATGGCGCACTGTTAGGACCGTCCTTTGACATTGTGCGTGTCGATCAGCGCGGGACAGCGGTTATTGCCGGTCGGGCAGAGCCTGGCGCCCGTATTACTCTGCTGGCCAATGGCGAGGCGATTGCAAGTACGGTCGCAGGTGGCAATGGTGACTGGACGATTATTCTTAATGATCCACTTGAGCCAGGTGCTATAGAGTTTACCCTCAACATGGAAGGTGGGGATGGACGCATTGTTCGTTCCGATCAAGTGGTTGTGGTCTCCATTCCCCGTGGGCATAATAAACGTCCTTTGGTTGTACTTGGCCGCCCCGGTGGACCAAGTCAGGTTCTGCAAAGTCCTGATGACGACAAGGAGACAGGGCCGCTGGCGCTAGAGGCAATTGATTATGACCTTGCGGGCGGCGTTATCTTTTCTGGCCGTGCCATCCCGGGATCCGGTGTGCGGGTTTTGGCTAATGGTAAATTATTGGGGCAGACCAGGGCCAATGCGCAAGGGCGTTGGGTGCTTGAAGGTATAGAGCCACTGGCTCCCGGCGTTTATGATTTGCAAATTGATCAGGTTGGCCCCGATGGTCATGTAACGGCTATTATTGCCTTGCCATTTGAACGTGCCAGCCCGAAATCCATTGCTGATGCTCCGCCGGGGTCAGTGATTGTTCAGCCTGGTAATTCATTGTGGCGCATTGCCCGTCGTCTTTATGGTTCTGGCTGGCAGTACATGGTTATTTATCGGGCCAATGCAGGCCGGATCAGAGATCCTGACCTGATCTATCCGGGTCAGGTGTTTGCTATTCCTGATGCTAGCTCTGCTGACGAAGGTTAGGCCTGCGTTCTTGTGCTTTACGGCGAAGCTTACTAATTGATCTTCATGAGCGCCGCACATCATTCCTTCCACGATGACGATACCATTCAGTCCAGTGATGGTGGTATTGGCCCCGCGCTGGTGAGGGTTTTTCGTCTGCTGGCCAGAGATGAGTTAAAGCGTCAGCGCCCGCTTATGGCACTTGCCATTATAATCACTCTGGTGGCCAAGGTTTTCTCGGTGGCGTCCCCGGTTTTCTTTGGTGAGGCGGTGAACGTTGTAGCCTCTGGTGCTGGTGCCGTTGGTGCCTTGGTCGGGCTTCTGGCGCTCTGGGCATTTACCCGGTTTCTGGCGAGTGCCTTGCCTCAGGTGCGCACCATGTTTTTTGCTCCGGTCAGTCAGGAAGCTCAGCGCATTACTGCTGTTGAGGCGTTTGAACATGCCAGTAATTTATCCTTGCAGTTTCACCTGACGCGCCGCGCCGGGGCGCTGAACCGGGTGATTGAGCGTGGTTCTGGGGCCATTGATTTTCTCCTTCGTTTTCTGGCCTTTAATATTGTACCGACCTTGATCGAGCTAATTCTGGCAGCGGCGCTTCTGGCCGTGCGGTACGGGCCAGGCTTTGCCCTAATCGCGGTTATTACGGTTGTGGCCTATATAGGCTTCACCCTGTGGGTTACCGAATGGCGGGTCAAGCAGCGGCGCGAGATGAACGAAGTGGATTCAAACTTACGAGCCAGTGTTGTGGATTCGTTGACCAATTTTGAAACCGTAAAGGCGTTTGCCGCCGAAGCCCGCGAAGCAGATAAATTCAGCCAGAATTTTGGCCGTTATAACCATAAATACATCGCCGTAATCCGTTCGCTTTCCGTGTTGAACGGCGGGCAGGAGCTGGTGATGAGCGCCGGTGTCTTTGCGGCGGCACTGGTGGCGGGCCTTGGGGCGCTAAAAGGTGGCCTTTCTATTGGGGATATGACGGCGGTTGTTCTTATTTTGATGAATATTTTTCGCCCGCTGGGTATTTTAGGCTTTGCCTGGCGCGAGATTAAACAAGGGGCTGTGGACCTTGAGAAGCTTGACGGTTTACTGGCCATGACCCCCGAAGTTGCTGATGCAGCGGGTGCGCCAGATATTAACCTCAATGGTGGTGCTGTGCGCTTTGAACATGTGGCGTTTACCCACGAAGGGCGTAATGACGGGCTTAGGGACGTGAGCTTTACCGTCAAACCCGGCACGCGCATTGGTATTGCCGGGCCAAGCGGGGCTGGCAAATCTACCATTTTGCGGCTTTTATTCCGGTTTTATGACCCGCAAGCGGGGCGTGTACTGGTCGATGGGCAGGATGTACGGGGCATAACCCAGCAATCCTTGCGTGACGCTCTGGCCTTGGTTCCGCAGGATGTGGCGCTATTTAACGAAAGCCTTCGTGCCAATATGGCCTATGCCAAACCGGATGCCAGTGATGATGAGATCATGGCGGTGGCCGAACGTGCGCATCTGGGCGATTTTATTCGCAGCTTACCCCAGGGGCTGGATACACGGGTTGGCGAGCGTGGCCTGAAACTCTCTGGCGGCGAGAAACAGCGCGTTGGCATTGCCCGTGCCATTATGAAAGACCCGGCCATACTGGTGCTGGATGAAGCCACCTCCAGCCTTGATAGTGAGACAGAGCGCGAAGTGCAGGATGCGCTTAACGATGCCGCCAAAGGGCGCACAACGATTACCATTGCCCACCGGCTTTCCACCATTGCTGATGCCGACCAGATCATTGTTGTCGATCAGGGGCGTATCGTTGAAAACGGCACTCATGAAGAGCTGCTAGCTTTGCAAGGCATTTACGCCGCTATGTGGCAAAGGCAGATAGAAAGTGGTGAGGCGCAAAGCCCGGCTGCACAATCTGGATGATTAGCCAAATTGCATGATAGCACCTGTGCTGGGTGAGGTGGAAATAAGTTCTTCAACCATCATTGCGACCCTCGTTTTCACAAAGGTAAACTGGCCGCAATCTACCTTGAGGCATCAAAATAGGCCCCGGCCTTCGCCGGGGTGACGACGTAGAATATGACCATAAAACTTCCACATTTTCCAACGGGGCGCTGGTTGGATGTACCCATACTTCGAGGGTGCTGTGCGCCACCTCAGTATGAGATATAGATAAAATAATATCCTCATCTTGAGGTGCGAACGTAGTGAGTCTCGAAAGATGATGTAACGCCACGCTTGGGGGCTATCAAACCGCCAGGGCGCTGCTGCCATGGCCGGCGGCGAGGTATGCGGTGCTTTGCATTTCCATTAGCCGTGAGGTGGTGCGTTCAAACTCAAATGCGCCGGTGTTGGCCTTATAAAGCGCGCCGGGTTCGGCATCGGCGCTGATAATCAGTTTTACCCTGGCTTCATAAAGCGCATCAATCAGGGCGATAAAACGTTTCGCCGCACTGCTATGGGCATCATCAAGAACGGGTACGCCATCCACGATCAGCGTATGAAATTGCCGCGCCAGTTCCAGATAGTCCGCTGCGCCGCGCGCCTCTTCGCAAAGCTCGGAAAATGAAAGCCGGGCCACGCCGCCCGGTGTATGGACAATGTCCCAATGGCGTCCTTGCAGGCTGATACGGCGGGTATGGCTGCCAAGGCCCATGGTTAGTTTTTGCGCCAGCTCATCCATTTTCTGGCGGGTTTTATCGTTCAAGGGCGCATACCAGGTTTTATCTTCGCGCAGCTTGCCCAAACGGTAATCGCGCATCGATTCCAGCGCATGAACAGCAAGGCGGCTTTTGATTTGCTCGATAAAGGGAACAAACCGCTGGCGGTTTAGACCGTCTTTATAAAGATCATCCGGGGGGCGGTTGGATGTGGTCACCACCACCACGCCGTGCTCAAAAAGTTGCTCAAACAAACGTCCCAGCAACATGGCATCAGCAATATCAGTGACCTGCATTTCATCAAAACACAACAGCCAGGCCTCGCGGGCTATGGCCTTGGCAACGGGGGCAATAGGGTCATCACCGACACCGCGAACAAAATCAGGGTGCTGCCTTTTTTCCCGCTCATCAAGATTGCGCCAACGGGCCAGAGCGGCATGGGTTTCCAACATAAATTCATGAAAGTGCACCCGTTGTTTTTGCTCAAAGGGTACAGATTCAAAAAACATATCCATCAGCATGGATTTGCCGCGTCCAACTCCGCCATAAAGATAAACGCCCTCGGGTTCCGGTTCGGCCCGCCCAAACAAGACACGGCGCTTTTTGGGTTGCCAATTTTGGAGGCGTCCGTGCAGCACGCTCAGCATTTGCGCGGCACGTTCCTGAGCCGGGTCCGGCTCCAGTGCGCCTTGCGCCACTAGCGCCCGCCATCGTGAAATTGGTGTGTCCATGACTACACTATGACGGCAAAGAATGAAAAAGCGATTGCCATAATGAATGAAACTATCATATTTCGCACTGTAAACGCTTGCGTCAAAAAAACTTTAACGCTATGTCCGCGCAAGCGTGGGGCGATGCGTTTGCATTTGGGGCTCCGTAGTTGTCAAACGACAAAATGGGAAAATCATTATGAGTATGGAATTAATGCTGGTCATTGCTGCTGGCCTGATCGCGCTGGTTTATAGCGCTGTGCAAACGCAGACACTTCTGAAAGCCAGTGCTGGCTCGGACAAAATGCAGGAAATTGCCAAAGCGATTCAGGAAGGCGCCAATGCCTATCTGAAACGGCAATACATGACCATTGGTATGGTTGGTGTGGCCATTCTGGTTTTGATTTTCTTCTTACTTGGTTGGGAAGTGGCATTGGGCTTTGCTATTGGCGCCGTTCTTTCTGGTGCCGCAGGCTTTATCGGTATGCTGGTTTCTGTGCGCGCCAATGTGCGCACCACCGAGGCCGCACGGACTGGATTGGCGCAAGGCCTGGACGTGGCGTTTCGCGCTGGTGCCATCACCGGCATGCTGGTTGCGGGCTTCGCGCTTTTGGGTGTTGCTGGTTATTACGCCATACTGACCGGCCCTATGGGCTTTGAAATCACTGACCGCAACGTTGTTGACGCGCTGGTGGCCTTGGGCTTTGGCGCTTCGCTGATTTCCATCTTTGCCCGTCTTGGCGGCGGCATCTTTACCAAGGGTGCAGACGTTGGCGGCGATATGGTGGGCAAGGTTGAAGCGGGTATCCCCGAGGATGATCCTCGTAATGCCGCGACCATCGCCGATAACGTTGGCGATAATGTTGGCGATTGTGCTGGTATGGCTGCTGACCTTTTTGAAACCTATGCGGTGACCATTGTTGCCACCATGGTTCTGGCATCCATCTATTTTTCTGGTTCAGCCGAAATGATGTTGCTGCCGCTGGCCATTGGCGGGGTTTGTATCATTACCTCCATCATCGGTACGTTCTTTGTTAAACTTGGCAAATCCAACAATGTTATGGGTGCGCTTTACAAGGGCATTATTGCCGCCGGTGTATTGTCGGTTGGCGCTGTTGGTTATGTCATCAACAAAGTTTTGCCTAACGGCTTTGGCCCCATTGAAGGCGCTGACATGACCGGTATGGATCTTTACCAGGCTGGTATTATTGGCCTTGTGGTGACGGCGGGAATTATCTGGGTAACGGAATACTATACGGGTACAAATTATCGCCCGGTGCGTTCTGTGGCCAAGGCCTCCGAATCCGGTCACGGCACCAACGTCATTCAGGGTTTGGCGGTTTCGCTTGAATCCACCGCACTACCGGCCATCATCATCATTGCTGGTATTATCAGCACTTATAATCTGGCGGGTCTGTTTGGTATTGCCATCTCGGTCACCACCATGTTGGCGCTGGCCGGTTTGATTGTTGCGCTGGACGCCTTTGGCCCGGTTACCGACAATGCTGGCGGTATTGCTGAAATGGCGGAACTGGATAGTTCTGTGCGCGATACAACCGATACGCTGGACGCGGTGGGTAACACCACCAAGGCTGTGACCAAGGGCTATGCCATTGGCTCTGCCGGGCTTGGCGCACTGGTGCTCTTTGCCGCCTACACCGAGGATCTGGCTCACTTTTCTGCCGATGCCGCTAACTTCCCGTTCTTTGCCGGGGTGAGCGTCGATTTCTCGCTGACCAATCCATACGTGATTGTTGGCTTGCTGTTTGGTGGCTTGCTGCCTTACCTCTTTGGTGGCATGTCGATGATGGCTGTGGGCCGTGCGGCAACCGCCGTTGTGGCCGAAGTTCGCCGTCAATTCCGCGAAATTCCGGGTATTATGGAATACAAGGCCAAGCCTGATTATGGCCGCGCCGTGGACCTTCTGACCAAGGCCGCGATCAAGGAAATGATTGTACCCTCCATGTTGCCGGTGCTGTCTCCCGTCGTGCTGTTCTTTGCTATCTCGGCTGTTGCTGACAAATCCGCGGCCTTCTCGGCTCTGGGTGCCATGCTGCTGGGCGTAATCGTCAATGGCTTGTTTGTGGCTATCTCCATGACTGTTGGTGGCGGTGCCTGGGACAATGCCAAGAAGTACATCGAAGATGGTGCTCATGGCGGCAAGGGTTCCGAAGCCCACAAAGCGTCTGTTACTGGCGATACCGTTGGCGATCCTTACAAGGACACCGCTGGCCCTGCCGTTAACCCGATGATCAAGATCACCAACATTGTGGCCTTGCTGCTACTGGCGGTTCTGGCGCAGATGTAATGAGATAAATTGTCATAACCGGACAATTTTGAGCCTTTTGCGCCTCTCCCTTGTCACCCCGGAAATTTCTTTAGAAATTATCCGGGGCCTATGGTGAGTCTTTATTGCACAATGAGTCCCGGATAAAACTTCGTTTTTCAGGGATGACAAGGATAAACAATATCTGATCTGAAACCGCTGCTTTGGTGCCATTACCTCCGTGTCATACCGGGCTTGACCCGGTATCCATTGAGACTCACATCTGGATCCCGGACTAAATCCGGGATGACACATAATAAAAACGTTACTAAAAACCCCGGTCCAAATGGCCGGGGTTTTTTGTTAGTGCTTAAAATGAAAAGAGCGCTATTGTCGGCGTGGTCCACCGGCGCCGCCGGGCAGGTTCTGGTTGTCGCCAAGTGTGCCTTGTGGCAGGCGGCCAACGCCACCTAGCAATTGCTGCATGATGGACAGCTCGCGGCCCCTTGTCGGGGTTTTGCGTCCTACCAGCGAGACAATATTGCCATCCTTGATGGTGTATACGGATACATCGTCCACAATACCTTCTGTGCTAAAGGCGACGGCGGTGATGGTGCGTGTTTTGGTTTGTGGACGCAAATAGCCAAGCTGTTCGCGCAGTTCAGACATATAATACCATTTGTTTTTTTCAAAAACGCCTGTGATCGATGGATTGCCAAATCTGGAAAGTACCGTCGTTTTGGTGTCAACGCCGGTTTCAATATCGCCGGGGGCTTCTTTGGAGGTAACGAAGCCATGATTGCGTGAAATAGGCATGCAGGCGCTAGCCAGGATTACAGCACATCCTGTCATAAGCAGCTTGGGAAAAGAAATTTGCATGGAAACGTCCTTGGTAATGGAATGCCTGGTTGACCTAAACGGCCTCGTGCATAAGTTCAAGCCTGATACACAATCCGGGCAATAATGTGGCTGTATATGATGTTGTTTTCACGCTTTTTTGGTCAAAAAAGACTAAAAACTCAGGCGCGCAGGCTTTATGACCATGCGCTTACCGCTTCGAGGCAAGTAGAGTTATATGCCAATAATGGTGTTCCCGATACAGTTGACGGGCGGTTTGATATGCTGGTTATCCATGTCTGGCTGTTGATCCGCAGGGTAAATCGTGAAGGGGCGCAAGGGCTTGGCCAGGAAATTTTTGATGCCATGTTTTCTGAAATGGACAACAGCTTACGCGAACTGGGCACCAGCGACACTTCGGTAGGTAAACGTATAAAAGATATGGCAAAGGTGTTTTATAGCCGTGCAGAAATTTATAATACGGTGCTGGATGCAGCCGATACGAATGCGCTCAATGAGGCGTTAGAGCATAATTTATTCACTGACATGGTTCCGCCCTCACAGTTTTGCGGTCGCTTGGCTACCCATATACAAAATACGGATATGGCGTTATCAGAACAAAATTTTGTAGATATTCAAAAATCCGGCCCCTGTTATCCACCGTTTGCATAGGTGAACTTGTCGGCTATCGTCTTTGTTGAACAAAAGGGACGAAGATCCCTTTGGTAAAAAATGTATGGAATGAAATGCCAAAATCTGTCGTAATTTCAGTGGATGCTATGGGTGGAGATCATGCGCCAGCCATCGTTGTTGAGGGCGTGCAAATGCTTGCCAAAGCCTTTGATGATGGTTCACTGAAGGTAATTCTGCATGGCCGCGAAGGTGACATAGAACCTTTATTGGCGAAAAACCCCGATGCCGCCCGAATATCCAGGCTGTGCCATACCGATACTTTTGTGGCGATGACTGACAAACCAAGTCAGGCCATACGCAAAGCGCGTGGCTCCAGCATGTGGAACGCTGTTGAGGCCGTCAAAAATGGCGAAGCCCATGCCTGTGTCTCCGCGGGCAATACCGGCGCACTGATGGTGCTGTCCAAGGTGCTTCTGCACATGGCCCCTAACGCTCATCGCCCGGTTATTGCGGCCAGTTGGCCAACTGTGCGCGGGGCTTCTGTGGTGCTTGATGTGGGGGCCAATGTGGAATGTGCGCCCTCACAACTGGTTGAGTTTGCGATTATGGGCGAAGCCTTTTATACGGCCCTGCACGGCACTCAATCCCCTAGTGTTGGCCTTTTGAATGTTGGCACGGAAGATCTGAAAGGCAATGGTATTGTGCGCGAGGCCGATGCACTGCTACGCCGCGCCAATCTTGATTTAAACTATACCGGGTTTATTGAGGGCGATGGCATTTCAATGGGCGCAGCTGATGTGGTGGTTACCGATGGCTTTACCGGCAATGTTGCCCTTAAAACCGCCGAGGGTACGGCCAAGCTGGCGGCAGAGTTTTTACGGCAAAGTTTGAAACGATCGCCTCTGAGTATGCTGGGCGCATTTCTTTCCCGTGGTGCATACGCTGAATTGCGTTCGCGGATGGATCCGCGCAAATTCAATGGCGGGGTTTTCCTTGGTCTGGGCGGTGTTGTGGTAAAAAGCCACGGGGGTACAGATGGATATGGGTTTTCAAATGCCCTCCGGGTGGCATTGAATATGGCACGATCCGATTATGCCCACAGTATTGCCAGCAATCTTGAGAAACTGGCCCTGGCCATAAGCACTGCCGAGAAAAAGGATGCCAGCCTATGAGTCGTTTTCGTTCGGTTATGGCCGGGGTAGGCTCATATTTGCCCAAAAAGGTTTTAAGTAATGCTGATCTGGCCAAAATGGTTGATACGTCGGATGAATGGATAAGACAGCGCACAGGGATTAAGCGTCGCCACATTGTTGCGAAAGGGGAAACCACAGCCGATCTGGGGACTGAGGCGGCCAAACAGGCGCTGAAGGCAGCGGGTCTGGAGGCCGGCGACATTGACCTTCTTATTTTGGCAACCGCAACACCGGATCTTACCTTTCCGGCCACGGCAACCATGATACAGGCCAATATCGGCATGGTTCGCGGGTTTGCCTTTGATCTGAACGCGGTGTGTTCCGGGTTTTTGTATGCGCTGGCCACGGCAGACAGCTTTATTGCCAGAGGGCAAGCCCGTAATGCGTTGGTGATCGGGGCCGAGACTTTTTCACGGATACTTGATTGGGAAGACCGCAGTACCTGCGTGTTGTTTGGTGACGGGGCAGGGGCTGTTGTACTTACGGGCGAGCCTGGTGCTCCCGGCATGGGTGAACGCGGTATAGTGCACAGCTATTTGCGCTCAGACGGGCGCTTTACAGATCTTCTTTATGTTGATGGCGGGCCATCGCGCACCCAAACCGTGGGGCACTTGCGTATGTCGGGCAATCAGGTGTTCCGCCATGCCATTACCAATATTTCTGCCTCCATCGCCAAAGTGCTGGATGATGCCGGTTTAACCGTCAGTGATGTGGACTGGTTTGTTCCCCATCAGGCTAACCAGCGTATTCTTGAAGGTATATCGCGCCGTTTGGGGCTGCCAGAGGACAAGGTTGTTTCTACCGTGGCAGAACAGGGTAATACATCTGCTGCATCCATCCCGCTGGCACTGGACGTAGCGATCAAGGACGGGCGCATCAAAAAGGGAGATCTGGTATTGATGGAAGCCCTTGGCGGCGGGTTTACCTGGGGCGCGGCTCTGGTGCGAATGTAGGCTTTTTGGCCCAATTCACCTTCGTTTTTACCTATTTTCTATAACATATTGTATTGACGGCGTTTCCTTTGCCTTTTAGCCTTAGAGGCGAGGAGAAATTTGGCTAATGAATGATAAAACATTAACACGGGTGGATCTGGCCAACGCAGTTGTTCGTGAAGTTGGGTTGTCCAGACAGGATTCCGCAGAGTTTGTTGATACGATTTTACATAAAATTACCGGGGCACTGGTAAAAGGGGAAAGCGTTAAGCTATCTTCGTTTGGTGCTTTTCATGTACGGGACAAGAGTGAACGTATGGGCCGTAATCCGAAAACGGGTAAAGAAGTGCCAATTTCTGCCCGTCGTGTCGTGGTGTTCAAGGCCTCGCAAGTTCTCAAAGATCGTGTTGATGCCCATAACGGGTCCTGATCGGTCACTAAACGCAGGAGCATAAGCTGGTCCACAAGAAACCAAATGCCTATCGCACAATTAGCGAAGCTGCGCAGGAGGTAGGCGTTCCGGCGCATGTGCTCAGGTTTTGGGAAAGCCGGTTTTCTCAAATCAGCCCTATGAAAAAGGGGGGTGGTCGTCGCTATTACCGGCGCGAAGACATTACCCTTTTGTCTGGCATTCGGGCAATGCTCTATGACGATGGGTCGTCGATAAAAGATGTTCAGGCTTATCTAAAAAACAAAGGTGTTGTCGTTGTTTCTGCACGGGCAGAAAAAGCGAGTCCCGTTGCTACGGATAATGGTGATGAGGATGTAGAGGAAGATGAAATCATCTCCTCTCCCAAGAGCGAATCATTTGCTGAAAATGATGATGGTGTGGATTATGATGAAGTCACCACCCAGAACGAAAGCCATGAACGCTTGTCAGGCGCACTGGAAAAATTGCTAAAGGCTCGTAAGCAACTGAACCAAAGCCTGGAAAAACACTGAGCAGCATTGCGTGCTGCCATTGTCCCCCATATAAGGTGCGCCTCCACTTTGTGGAATGTCGGAGCGTGGCGCAGCTCGGTTAGCGCACCGGTCTGGGGGACCGGGGGTCGTAGGTTCAAATCCTATCGCTCCGACCATTTTTCCCCTGATATATTGTGTATTATGTATTGCATTCTTATGCCGCCGCCTTGACTTTACCCGGTGTGCCAGCACAACAGCGTATGGCTCATTCATCCTCTGATTTTACCGCCCACGGTGCGGCGCGACCTATCTCGCTCTGGCTAATTATTGTCACCGGGTTTCTGGTGGCGATGATTGTGGTGGGTGGGGCAACGCGGCTGACGGATTCCGGGCTGTCCATTACCGAATGGAAGCCGGTGACGGGGGCATTGCCGCCCATGAGCGAAGCGGCCTGGCAGGAAGAGTTCCAAAAATACCAGCAGATACCGGAATACAAATTGCAAAACCGGGGCATGAGCCTGTCGGAGTTTAAGGGCATTTATTACTGGGAATGGGGGCACCGGCTGCTCGGGCGGCTTATCGGCTTTGTGGTGCTGATCCCGATGCTGATTTTTGCGGCGCGACGGCAGATAAAACCGGCTCTGGGGCGGCGGTTACTCCTCTTGCTGGGCCTGGGTGCGGCGCAGGGGGCGTTGGGCTGGTGGATGGTTTCCAGCGGTCTTGGCGGGCTGGATGAACGGCTGGACGTTAGCGCCTATAGGCTGGCGACCCATATGGGCATGGCGCTGATTATTCTGGGGCTGGCGTTCTGGACGGCACTGGATGTGCGCGCCTGCGAAGCGATAGCCGTGACAACGCGCCGCATGGCCACCGGCTTTCTGGCCATCGTTTGGGTGCAGGTCATTCTGGGCGCTTTTGTGGCTGGTACCGATGGTGGCTATATCAATAATACCTGGCCGCTTATGGATGGCGGCTTGCTACCCGATACTTATGGGGTGCTTTCGCCGTTCTGGCGTAATTTTTTTGAAAACCCGGCGGCGGCGCAGTTTGATCACCGCATAGGGGCGTATCTGGTATTTGCCTTTGCCGTCTTGATGGCGGTGACGGCGTGGCGTTCTGGCACAGCGTCAGTGCGCCATGCTGTCGGGGGCATACTGGTGTTGGTCAGTGCGCAGGTGTTGTTGGGCATCTGGACTTTGCTAGCGGTAACGCCAGTGCCTTTGGGTATCGCCCATCAGGCACTCGGGGTAATGGTTTTTCTTGGCGCTGTGCGTTTGGCGTATAGAAGGTAATCCATCCTTCGACAGGCACAGGATGAGGATGGGTGATTAAAAACTGGATCACCCGGACAAGCCGGGTGCTGACAGATCAGGGCGCGGGCGTATCTGCATTAGCCGGAATGGTATCCAGAACCACCAGGGCAATGCGGTTGGTGCTGTCATCGGCAACCGCCAACAGCCCCGCCGAAAACCCTGCGCCACCAAATGAGCGCGTAGAGACGGCCAATGCGCCCGGCTCTGCTGCGCCCGGCGTACTAAGCGCCTTGGGTGTTTTTAGATCATAGAGCGGCTGTAATGCCTCTTCATAGACATGCAGATTACCCTGCGCCGGGTCGGAAACAAGAACGAGTTTTGTTCCTTTTGAACTAAGCGCTGTGACTTGCCCCGGGGGGCTTTCAACGCCAGTGATCATGCGCACCCCATCGGTGACAGACAGGCTGAACAAGCCGCCTTTTTCACCGGTGGCGACCACATTGTCACCAGAAGCAGCGCAATTGCTGATCGAGACGGCAAGCTTTCCGACTTGCGCTTTTTGCGCACTTAGGGTTGCTTCACCAGTGTCATTGATAGTCCAGACGCCAAGGCTCTTATCCGCCATGCCGATGAGAAAGGCGGGCGTTGCCGTATTGCCATCAAGAGTGCACAGCGCGGAAACGCCGCTGTCGGGCAGACCAGAAACCGGGGCTGCGATTAATTGACCACGGGCATCATCCACGATGAACGGGCGCACGGCGCCATCGGCGTTCAAGGCCAGAACCATGTTGGCAGCCAGACCACGCAGATTAAAATCCGGGCTGGCGGCAAGGGCAGTTATGGTTTCGCCTTGCCAGGTGCTGTCTTCCTGCCCCTCCACATCAACGACTATCAACCCCCCCGCGCTGGCCGCGACCACAAGGCGACCTTCCCATGGCACAGTGGCCACCGGGGCAAAGGCAAGGGCATTGATATGCCCATCAAACGGCCCAAGGGAGGCAGAGGCAAACACATGTGCACTGGCAACAGCATCACCGGCGGGCGCTGTGTCTGTTTGTGGCTCGCACGCCGCCAATGCCAGAGTGGCAAAGGCTAGGAACGCGCCTTGTCCCAGGGACCGCGCACGGCGATCGTCAGGCCATTTTGTTGAAGGTTGAGATAAAGGGTTTTTCCGTCGGGTCCAAAACATGCGCCACAAAACTCATTATGTTGTTTCAGCGCAGAGCGCGCCAAAGTGTAAATACGGCCTTCAGGGGTAATGCCGCGTAAAAAGTTATCGCCTCTGCCGTCTTCACAGACAATTAAATCCCCCCAGGGGGCGATGGTTATATTATCGGCGTATTCCATCACAGAAGCATCGGGTGATTCAACAAAAAGCTGCAGCCGCCCGGGCTGGCGGCTTTCCAATGCTGTGCCTTCAACGGGTGAGGGGATATAGCGCCAGACTTGGCCAACTTTGGCCGCCCCGCCATTGGTGCAGACAAAGTACATCTCGTCCTTGCCAAACCACATGCCTTCGCCGCGAACAAATCGCGCCGCGCCATCACTTAAACCCCGTAATTCAATATCATTGTCGGGATTATCAACCGCATCCAGATCAACCCAGTGCGTATACATCCAGTCGCCAGAACGAACGTCTGCGCCCTTCGCGCCAGGCCAGTTGCGCATGTCTTTTGATGGTTCGCCAACAATGGCCAGGGCTTGTAATTTTCCGCCCTCACTCAATTTACCCGGCACATCGGGCAAGAAACGATAAAGCAGGCTGGCTTTGCTGCCATTATCCTGGGTCATATAGACAATGGATGAACGCGGGTCGACGCAGGCGGCCTCGTGCTGGAACCGGCCCATAGCCCGCAAGGGTACCGCTTGTTGCAGGCCGCTATCAGGATCGGCGGTTACCTCAAAGGCGTAACCATGGTCCTTTATTATGTCGGACCCGGGCTTGGCGCGCCGGGTGGTTTCCTCGCAAGTAATCCAGCTATTCCACGGGGTGCTGCCTCCGGCGCAATTATTATAAGTGCCGCCAAGGGCCAGATATTGTTTCTCAACGCGCATACTGCCCGGATCAACAACCAGACCGGTGACGCCCCCCGATAACTGACGGCCCTTGCCGCCCTGATCATAGAGTTTGGTCGCATCAATCTGGTTCAGCAATTTGTCCTTCGTCCCAAAGGCGCTAATGGATTGATTTAGCGGCGGGAGTTCTCGAATGTTGTCTCCGGGGGCAATTTCATGATTGCGCAACAAAAGCGTTTTGCCATCCTTTGTTGCATAAGCGGCCATGCCATCGGGATCAGCGGGGACCAGCAAGCCATCACTCATCTCATCGCCGGCACGTGACAGGATTTTGTATTCAAACCCCTTGGGTAAATCCAGAACGCCCGCCGGGTCGTCTTTTAGTGCGCCGTATTTATCGTCCTGCATTGAAAATGTCTTGGGGCGCGGGGTACAGGCGGCCAAGGCGGCATATCCAGCAAAAGCGGCGGATACACTGGCTTGACTAAGAAAGGTGCGGCGGGAAAATTTCATGGTGCGACTCGGCTTATGGTTGTTATCTTTGAAACCTATATGCCATTCACCCTGTGACAGGAACATGGCGGCAGGATTAACTTGGCCAGAGCTCGCCCAAAATCTGAATACGTTTTTTGCCTTCCTCCGGGTCCGGATGTGTGCCGATAAAGGGCGACATGCTTTGCACGGTAATTTTTGGGGCTAGCTCTACCGCGTGCTTTATGGCTGCTTTTGCTTCTTCGGTACGTCCCAGTTCTTCAAGGGAAAGTGCCAAAAAGATATATGGTGAGTGGTAATGCGGCGCGAAATCATTCGTGTACTGCAATAGCGGTATGGCTTCTCTGTGTCTCTCCTGAACAGACCGCAATATCGCCCGATACCAAGGGGCGTAGGAAGACGCAAGACTATTTGGCGCCATGGCCTCCAAGGTATCCAACGCTTTATCTGCTTCTGGAAATTGGTTGGAATTAGTATAAATTTGAGCAAGCGTAAAATACACATCCGAAAAATTGGGATTTATTTGTAATGCCCGATGACAAAGTTTTTCGGCACGTTCAAACTTGGCAGCGTAACCAAAAGTTGCCGCACAAAGATTGAGATTGAACGGATCATTGGGCGCCAGTGCCAACCCGTTTTTCAAATGCCCACCAGCCTCTTTAAAATCCGCAGCCGGGTCATCAGAAACACCATTAACGACACGTGAATTTAAAAGCCAGGCCAATAAAGAGTGTGCATAGGCGTAGTCTGGTTCTTTTAGGGTAATGTCGCGCACATCATGAATGTCATCATCCTGGAAAATGCCTTTTTTCGCACCAAGTAACAGGGCCTTTTGCACCACCTGCCAGGCGCTAAGCGAGCCGGGTTTGAGCTTGCGAGCACGATCGGTTTCGGCTTTGGAAAGGCTGGCACCTAAAGCCGAGGTTATGGCATCGAGTACTTCATCCTGAACATCAAACAGGGCTTCGTTCGGGCGGTCGTATTTCTCTGCCCACACATGATTTCCGGTTTCGGCCTCGATCAATTGCACGGTGATGCGAATGCGTTTGCCCATGGGCCGTACACTGCCTTCGGCCACATAGGCCACGCCCAGTGCGCGGCCTATTTCACGAATATCTGGTGAGGTGCTTTTATAGCTAAACGTCGAGGTGCGCGATTTGACCGATAAATGCTGGCTCAAAGACAGGCCGGTAATGATGTCCTCGGTCATACCATCGGCAAAGTATTCGTTTTCCTTGTCATCTGACATATTAACGAAGGGCAGAACCGCAATGCTGGGCTTTTCATCTTTTGCGATGGTTTTGGCAACTGGAGTGGTGTTTTTTTCTTTGCTGGCATTGGTGTCCTGCGCCCAGGCCAGAAGCAGGGCTAGCGGCAAGCCAAGAACCAGAAACACCAGCACCACCTGGTCTAGCCAGTCAGGGAGTTTCGCTGTGCTTTCAATGGCAATGGCAGCTTGCAGCACCAACCAGGATGCACCCACATAGATGATACCAAACTGCACCACCTTGCGCTTCCATAGCTCTTTGAAAAATTCAGAAATTTTTTGCATTTGCCCCTCAGTCGCACAATAGGCATTATATGAAATATAAGGCCAGTGAAAAGTCCTGTTCTGGATGGTTATGATTTTTTATCGTTTGATTTTGTTTGATGAGGTATTATAATACCTATTTGTAATATACTGGTTTTTATACAGAAATTCTGCATAAAGGTCTTTACGCATGGCAAGCTTACGTCTATATCGCGCGTTCACTTATGCGGGCCATTTCGGGCGCGCATGAGTAAATAAGGATTACACAATGAAAACCTTTTCCGCAAAACCGGCGGATGTCGTAAAGAAGTGGGTCATCATTGATGCAGAAGGGGCCGTCGTTGGCCGTTTGGCATCATTTGTGGCCGCTCGTCTTCGCGGCAAGCACCGCCCGGATTACACACCGCACGTTGATTGCGGCGACTATGTTATTGTTATCAACGCTGACAAGGTGGTGTTCACCGGTCGCAAGCTGGATGACAAAATATATTATCGGCACACTGGCTACCCGGGCGGCATTAAAAGCCGTACCGCTTCGGATATTTTAAACGGTCGTTTTCCGGATCGTATCGTCAAAAAGGCTGTGCAACGTATGTTGCCTCATGAAAGCCCCCTTGCACGTCAGCAAATGTCTAACCTCAAGGTCTATGCCAGCGACGTGCATCCGCATGAAGCGCAAAAACCAGAGGCAATTGACTTTGTCGCGTTGAACCCCAAAAACAGCAGGAGCGCCTGATATGGCCGAAGAAATCCGTTCGCTGGAAGACCTTAAAGAGGGCATGAAAGACGCTGGCGTTGAGGCTGGTGCAGAAACTGCCAGTGAAGCTAGTGAAGCTAGTGAAGCCAGCGTTGATGCTGATGAGGCCGCACCCGAAGTAGTTCTGCCTGAGCCAAAAATTGATGACCTGGGCCGTGCCTATGCCACCGGTAAACGTAAAAATGCGGTTGCCCGCGTCTGGATCAAGCCCGGCTCTGGCAAGATTGTCATTAATGGCCGTGAGCAGGATAGCTATTTTGCCCGCCCGGTACTGCGCATGATGCTGCAACAACCTTTTGAGTGTGCAGAACGCAAAGATCAGTACGACGTTATGGCTACGGCCAAAGGCGGTGGTCTTTCCGGTCAGGCCGGTGCCGTGCGCCACGGTATTTCCAAGGCGCTGGTGTTCTTTGAACCCTCTTTACGCCCGGCACTGAAGAAGGGTGGGTTTCTCACCCGCGATTCACGTGTTGTGGAGCGTAAAAAATACGGTCGGGCCAAAGCGCGCAAGAGCTTCCAGTTCTCCAAGCGTTAAGCCTTTACAATTTTGCTTACAAATTACGGGCGCTCCCATGGGGTGCCCGTTTTTTTTGGCAGAAGAGGTCAAGGCGTGCCAGCCCGAAAACCGATAGGTTATCCGGGAACCACAAGGTAGTGAATATTAACCATAGGCCCCGGATAATCCGCACGGGGATGACAAGGTAAGCCTACCTCATCCCGGCATGTCCCCGCTGGTCAGCCAATGGGCACATTCAGCACCCAGCTTGTCCAGCGCCAGCGCCTCATAATCTGTGCAATCCTGCGCGCTTAGCATGTCACGCCAGCGACCGTTTGTGCCTTTGTTGATGAAAGTTTTAGCACCACCTTCCCACATAACACCGCCCAGCGGCACGTTGAGTGCGGCATTTTTTTTCATATAATCAAAGCTGCAATGCTCGACAATATTTCCCCAGTTGTTCTCATCAATAGGTATATCCAGAAAGGCGGCGATTTTGCGCATTTGCCCCGGCATATCATCTTTTAAGGCGCTAAAGTGCAATAACATTACATTGGGCAAATTGCGCACCGCCCACCAGCTGGCAATGTTTTCCCAGAACGGCCAGATGGGCCAACCATCCCTGCTCAGCCATGTATGGTAATACTGGAGAATATCCTCAGCCGGTGGGGCAAAGGGTTCCACGCCCGGCGGGCAAACCGCACCCATTCTTTCATACATTTCCGGCCTGTGTTTTGAATGGTGGTTATAATAACTCCACAGCACATCGCGCCCATCGCGGGCGATATAAATGTACTTGGCTTTTGGTGAAAAATTAAGCGCATCGACCGGCAAATGGGTTTTCAGAAACCGCCGATGGGTTTGCGCCTCAACCGCGGCCAGTTTTTCGTCTTTGGGCGGCAGGCGAAAATCAATCCACGGCGACATATCCGCCACATTTTGCCCTTCCTTGCCATTAAAAATCAGTTGCGCGACGATTTGTTGCAGCCAGGTTGTCCCCGATTTTGCATAAGTGGCGATGACGATGTCATCGTCCCGAAAGGCAAAGTCATTCCAGATACGGGAATCAAAATGATTATGAACCATCTCGCGGGTTTTCTTCGGCCATTTGATCGCTTCACTCATACGCGCATCCCCCTGCTTGTTTCTCTGATTTATAGTCATTCCTGCCTTCTTCAGCAATATACTGATTAGCCCTTCGACAAGTACAAACAGAGACGATAAGCTTCCCGGGAAACAAACCCAGAAGGAACTCCCCATGACAACTGTAAGCCGTGAAATCCACCTTGCCAGCCGCCCGGACGGTATGCCCACCCCTGAAAATTTTGCACTGGCCAGCGTTGAGTTACCTGCGCCGGGTGATGGCGAGCTATTGGTCAAAAACCTGTGGATGTCTGTGGATCCGTATATGCGCGGGCGCATGATGGACCGTAAAAGTTATGTACCACCGTTTCAAATTGGTAAGCCGCTGGAAGGCCATGCGGTTGGCAAAGTGGTCAGCTCCAACAATTCTGATTTTGCCGAGGGCGATCTGGTGCTTTCCATGAATGGCTGGCGCGAAGGCTTTATTTCCGATGGCACAGGTCTGCAAAAACTGGAAACGTTTGGCCTGCCCGAACAGGCATTTTTGGGCGTTGCCGGCATGCCGGGTCTGACTGCCTATGCCGGGCTTTTACGCATTGGCGAACCAAAAGAGGGCGAGACGGTGTTTGTTTCCGGCGCTGCCGGTGCCGTGGGCTCGCTGGTTTGCCAGATTGCCAAAATCAAGGGCTGCCGGGTCATTGGTTCGGTCGGTTCAAAAGAGAAGGGCGAATGGCTCAAATCTTTGGGCGTTGATGAGGTCATTCTTTATAAGGACCATTCGGATCAAGCGTCACTGATGGCGGCCTTACACGCAGCCGCACCAAAAGGCGTGGATGTGTATTTTGAAAATGTTGGTGGCGATCACCTGGTCGCGGCACTGGATGCGATGAATGTTTTTGGCCGGATCATCGTCTGTGGCCTGATCTCTGCTTATAATGACACGACGCCGCAACCTGGCCCGTGGAATTTATTTAATATCATCGGCAAGCGTTTGCGGATGCAGGGGGTTCTGGTTGCGGACCATCAAGACATGCTGGGCGATTTTGTTCGTGATCTGGCAAGCTGGGTTCCCGAAGGCAAAGTGCAATGGCAGGAAACCGTGGAGGATGGCATAGAAAATGCCCCCAAGGCATTCCTGGGCCTCTTTTCCGGTGGTAATACTGGCAAAATGTTGGTCAAGCTGGGGGCGTAATAGTGGAGAAATTCTCAAAACTGGCCGCAAATAAAGACTCGCTTGAAATTGCCAATGCAATCGGCAAAGGCCTGTTCCCTGAACACATGGGCATAGAATTTACCAGTATAGACCCCGATAACATCGAGGCCCAAATGCGCATCATGCCGGCGCACATGGCCCCTAACGGGTTCATGCACGGTGGCTCTGTTGTCGCATTGGCAGATAGTGTTGCCGGTTTTGGTAATGCAATTTCCTTGCCCGAAGGGGCCAGCGGCTTCACCACGATTGAGCTGAAAACCAATTACCTAGGTACCGCCCGAGAAGGGGTTGTTAAAGCGATTGGCACCCCCATTCACCGGGGTAAAAGCACTCAGGTCTGGGACGTCAAAGTCTTGCGCGCCAGCGATAACAAAACTATCGCACTGTTTCGCTGCACCAATATGGTGCTTTGGCCCAAAAATAAATAATTACGTTTGAGTGTAAATCTGGGCTCGGGGCGTGCAAATAACAATGTACAACTTGGCGCGCGCCTACACAAAAAGCGGACCTTGAGGTCCGCTTTTTGTGTTTCCAAACTGGAAAAGACAATCAGTCTTCGCTGATTTCGGCTTCTGCTGCGTCGCTTTTGGCATCGCTATCCGCGTCTGCATCGGCTTTGGCTTCGCCTTCGCCGGCACTTTCCAGCTCAATATCGGCATCCGGGTCGAACATGGCAGCGGCCTGTTCTTCGGCCACTTCCTTGTCTGCGGCACGATCTTCATCGCGGGAAGCGTCAATGACGTTTTCGCCTTTTTCCTGACGTTCGGCTTCATCGGGGGTGCGGGCGACGTTGATGCCTACGGTGATGAAAACCTCAGGGTGCAGGCTGATGCGCACATCATGAATGCCGACAGACTTGATCGGGCTGTTCAGCACAACCTGTGAACGGCCTATGTCTTCGCCAACCACTTCAGCAATATCCTTGGCCGAAACTGAACCATAAAGGTGGCCGGATTCGCCCGCCTGACGGATCAGTGTATAGCGCTTGCCATCAAGGGTTTCGCCAGCTGTTTTTGCGCTATCGCGCTTTTCCGCATTGCGGGCCTCAATGGCTTCGCGTTCACGCTCGAACCGGGCAATATTGCCGGCATTGGCGCGTAAGGCTTTGCCCTGGGGCAGCAGGAAGTTACGTGCGAAACCATCTTTGACGGTGACGACATCGCCGATTGAGCCCAATTTCTCAACACGTTCAAGAAGAACAATATCCATTCTGGCCTCCTATTTCAGCGCGTAAGGCAACAGGCCAAGAAAGCGCGCGCGTTTAATGGCGCGAGACAGCAGGCGTTGCTTTTTAAGGGACACAGCAGTGATCCGTGAAGGCACAATCTTGCCTCGCTCAGACATGTAGCGCTGTAACAATTTGGGGTCTTTGTAATCAATTTTCGGTGCTGTGTCCGAAGAAAATGGACAAACCTTGCGACGGCGGGCAAACGGCCGACGAGAAGGCAGGTTGGTAATGTTTGTTTTTATAGCAGCCATGATAACCTCCTAATATCTGTCTTGACGACGTTTGCGTTCTTCACGCTTGATGAGAATGGGTGACTGATCTTCGTTGTGTTCATCAACGCGGATCGTCAGCGTGCGCAAAATGTCTTCATTGATGCGCAATTTGCGTTCCATTTCCTGCACCACGTCTGCCGGGGCATCTATATTCAGCAGAGCATAATGGCCCTTGCGGTTCTTGTTCATACGATAGGCCATGGAGCGCAAACCCCAATATTCGACCTTGCCGACTGTGCCGCCGTTTTCGCCGATAAAGGCTTGCAGCTCTTCGGTAATGGTATCCACTTGCTGCGAGGATATATCCTGGCGCGCAATAAGGACGTGTTCATATAATGGCATAAGCTTCCCTTTGCTCTGGTGCGGCGCAGTGCGGACAGGGTTTGTTCCGCTACCACGGTGGCTCTTCATAACAAGAGGGACACTGTGTCCGACTTTTGCGTTATAAAGACCGCACCAATAAGGCGGCGGACTATAGGCACAAAGCTTGTTCTGGCAAGGGGCTTTGCCGCATAAATCACACATGTGCTGTACGCGTTTGGCATATTCACACCGGCGCGAAATTGCTATAACGCTTTAGGCAGGATTAACAATCGAGGGGCGCGCATATGGCGATCGCTTTCACCTTTCCCGGGCAGGGCAGTCAGGCCGTGGGTATGGGCAAGGAACTGGCAGACACGTATTCGTCGGCCAAAGCCGTTTTTGATGAAGTCGATGAAGCGCTGGGCGAAAAGCTTTCAACGATCATCTGGGAAGGTCCGGATGATGCGCTAACCCTGACCGAACACGCACAACCAGCGCTAATGGCTACGTCAATGGCGGTTATGTCCGTACTCAAGGAAGAATATGGCATTGGTGTTCAGGCAGCATCTCATGTGGCCGGGCACTCTTTGGGGGAATACACCGCCCTTGCCGCCGCCGAGGCATTAACCCTTAGCGATGCCGCAACACTATTGCGCCACAGGGGGCAGGCCATGCAACGCGCCGTACCGGTTGGGCAAGGCACCATGGCCGCCTTGCTGGGCGCAACAGAAGAGCAGGCGATTGAGCTGTGTGTATTGGGTGGTGCCCACGGTGTGTGCGAACTGGCCAATGACAATGCACCTGGGCAAGTGGTTATTTCAGGTGCGACCGAGGCTATAAAAACTGCTGTTGAAGCGGCCAAAGGCAAGGGCGTCAAAAAGGCGGTTATTTTACCCGTGTCTGCACCTTTTCACTCTTCCATGATGGAGCCGGCAGCGTTGGAAATGGAGGAAGCCTTGGCTGATGTGGCCATTCGCACTCCTATAGTGCCGGTTGTGACCAATATTGAAGCCGCGCCGACAATCAATCCACAAACAATCCGTCGCCAACTGGTCGAGCAAGTTACCGGACGGGTGCATTGGCGCCAAAGCATAGCATGGATGGCCAGCAACGGGGTTGATACATTTGTCGAGCCGGGTTCAGGCAAAGTGTTGACGTTATTGGTGCGGCGCATTACTGGCGAAGCTAAAGGTGTTGTGCTGAACAGTCCTGAGACAATAGCAGCATTTGCCAATACATTTCACTCGGAATTGCAAGAATAAAGGCATAAGCAATGTTTGATTTAAGCGGGAAACGGGCACTGGTCACGGGTGCTACTGGCGGACTTGGCGGAGCCATTGCCCGCACCTTGCATAGCTGCGGTGCTAGTGTCGCGCTTTCGGGTACACGGGCCGAACGTCTGGAAGAGCTGGCTAATGATCTGGGCGAACGCACGGCGGTTCTGCCGGCTAACCTGGGTGATGCAGA
This sequence comes from Robiginitomaculum sp., assembly GCA_021776515.1. Lineage (GTDB taxonomy): Bacteria > Pseudomonadota > Alphaproteobacteria > Caulobacterales > Maricaulaceae > Robiginitomaculum_B. Next base: position 42,235 of record JAJFFS010000017.1, read on the forward strand.
TGATGTTGATGCTTTGCCAAAGCGCACTGTTGATGCACTTGGCGGGCTGGATATTCTTGTTTCCAATGCCGGGGTAACACGTGACGGTTTGCTTATGCGGATGAAGGACGAGGACTGGGATCTGGTTCTTAAAGTTAATCTGGAGGCCTATTTTCGCCTTACCCGTGCGGCTATGCGTGGCATGATGAAAGCGCGTTGGGGACGAATTATTGGTATTACTTCAATTGTTGGTGTAACCGGCAATCCGGGGCAGGCAAACTATGCAGCCTCCAAGGCCGGGATGATTGGCTTTACCAAAGCAATTGCGGCTGAAACCGCAAGCCGCAATATTACGGCCAATTGCATTGCCCCGGGTTTTATAGAATCGCCGATGACCGATGCGTTGAATGAAAAACAGCGTGAGGCTATTTTAGGCACCATTCCGGCTGGAAAACTGGGGCAGGGTAGTGATATTGCTGCTGCTGCGCTTTATCTTGCTTCTGATGAAGCAGGGTATATGACGGGACAAACCCTGCATGTGAACGGCGGTATGGCGATGTTCTAATCACGTTTTTTTCAGGTTCGCGCTTGGCGCAGCCAAGAAAAGTATGATAGGCGTCGCCGCAGCCGCATGAAATGCGTATAATTAACCCAAGCGCCTTGATGGCGAGCAAAAATAGAGAAGGCCTATAGCATGTCAGATATTTTGGATCGTGTTAAGAAAATTGTTATCGAACACTTGGACGTGGAAGAAGCAAAAGTAACGGAAAGTGCAAGTTTTATTGATGACCTTGGCGCTGACTCTCTCGACAACGTCGAGCTGGTTATGGCATTTGAGGAAGAATTTGACATCGAGATCCCTGATGATGCTGCCGAGCACATTCAAAAAGTTGGCGATGCTGTTAAATTCATTTCTGAGAAGGCTGGCTGAATAGTCACTCTTTGATCTCATGACAGAACGCCGCGTCGTCATAACTGGATTGGGTCTCGTTACCCCTTTGGGTGTTGGCGTTGAACCAGCCTGGCAGGCTTTGCTTGCCGGAAAATCCGGTATTGGGCCGATCGAAAACTTCGATATTAGTGATCTAACCTGCAAAATAGCCGGCTATATCCCGCGTGTGGATGGTACCGGCGGCGGCGGGGAAGGTGTGCCAGGATCATTTGACCCTGATACCGTCATGTCTGCACGGGATCGAAAACGTGTTGATGAGTTTATCCTTTATGGCGTGGCTGCTGCTGATGAAGCTATTGCCATGGCCGGATGGACGCCTGAGGATGAAGCCTCGCGGATACGAACAGGCGTTACCATAGGGTCTGGCATTGGCGGTTTGGAGACTACCTATCAGGCGTCCCTGACAATTCATGAAAGGGGCGCACGAAAATTAAGCCCCTTCGTGGTTCCCTCTATGCTGGTTAATCTGGCCTCTGGGCAGGTTTCCATGCGTTATGGTTTCAAGGGGCCGAACCATGCTGTTGTTACGGCGTGCTCGACCGGTGCGCACGCTATTGGCGATGCCGCTGAGATGATTCGCCGTGATGATGCCGATGTCATGATCGCAGGCGGAGCCGAAGCGGCAATTTGCCGTTTGGGCATTGGTTGTTTTGCTGCCTCGCGGGCTCTGTCTACCGCTAATAATGATGCACCTGAAAAGGCATCCCGCCCCTGGGACAAGGACCGAGATGGCTTTGTCATGGGTGAGGGTGCCGGTGTAATGGTTCTGGAAGAACTGGAACATGCACTGGCGCGCGGCGCCAATATTATCGCCGAGGTCAGTGGTTATGGCCTTTCCGGCGACGCTTATCATATCACCGCGCCTGCGCCTGATGGCAATGGCGGGTTTCGCTCCATGAAAATGGCTTTGAAACGGGCCGGTCTGGAACCAAAAGACATTGATTATGTCAATGCGCATGGTACTTCGACACCGCTGGGCGATGAGATCGAATTAAAAGCGGTAGAGCGCATGTTTGGCGACGCGGCAGACGGGCTTGTTATGTCGTCAACCAAATCTGCCATCGGGCATTTGCTGGGTGCAGCCGGTGCCGTGGAGGCAACGTTTTGCGTATTGGCGATCCGTGATGGCATGTGCCCGCCTACACTTAATCTTGATAACCCGTCGGTTGAAACAGTCATAAATCTGGCCCCACACAAGGCGGTTAAAAAACCTGTTCGTGCGGCGTTGAGCAACTCCTTTGGCTTTGGTGGCACCAACGCATCACTGGTGTTGACTGCGTATCCGTGAGCCAGAAAAACCCTGAAAAACAACCTGAATCAGCGCCAGTTGCGTTGGCCAAGACGGGTAAAAAAAAGCTGATTATTATTTTTCTTGTCTCGGTTTTGTTATTGATTGCAATAGCCTCTGCCGGGGCTTGGTATGTCTGGAACAACGTTATCTTGCATTCTCTGGCTGTACCGGGGCCATCAAACCATGAGCAGACCTTTGTGGTGGCACCGGGGGCCGGTGCCAATACCATTGCCTATCAGCTTGAAGACAAGGGGCTAATTAGTCACGTCAACTATTTTCGTATTAAAATGCGCCTTGCCGGAGAGGGGGTGACGTTGAAAGCCGGGGAGTATCTAATTCCGGCAAACGCCAGCATTGATGACATTTTTGCGCAACTTCAGGCTGGTAAAATTATCCACTATCTGGTGACAATTGCCGAGGGGCGCACGTCACGTGAAATCATGGGTATTGTGCGCGATAGTCCAGTTCTCAGTGGGGAGATCAAGGACGTTCCACCAGAAGGTTCTTTGTTGCCGGAAAGTTATTCTGTAACACGCAATGCAGACCGTCAGGCGTTAATAGCGCGTATGCAGACTGACATGACAACTTTGCTGGAGAGCGCATGGGAAGGCCGCGATCCCGACTTGCCGCTGGCCAGCAAGGAGGAGGCGTTGATCCTGGCCTCAATAGTAGAGAAAGAAACGGGCATTGCTGGTGAGCGTCCACAAGTGGCCGCTGTTTTTATTAACCGCTTGAGGCGACCCATGCGGCTGGAGAGTGACCCGACCATCCTTTATGGGCTGAATGGTGGCCGACCTTTGGGCCGTGGGCTCAGACGCTCAGAAATAGCCCGCAAAACGGCGTGGAATACTTACCAGATCGATGGCTTGCCGCCGACGCCCATTTGCAACCCCGGGCGCGATGCCATTATGGCTGTGTTGCACCCGGCGAAGACCAAAGATTTGTACTTTGTTGCGGATGGTTCTGGTGGTCATGTGTTTGCCTCGACCTATCGGGCGCACCTGCGTAATGTGGCACAGTGGCGCAAAATTGAACGCCGGCGCAAAAGGGCGAAACGATGAGCATATCCAGCATGACCGGGTTCGCCCGCGTAGAAGGCGCGTATGAAGGCTGGACCTGGGTCTGGGAGGTGCGCAGCGTTAATGGCCGGGGTCTGGATATTCGTATGCGTTTGCCAAACGGCTTTGAGGCGCTTGAACCGCAGGTCCGCGCGGCCGCCAAATCGACTTTGCGGCGTGGTAATGTGCAGGTGAGCCTGCAATATGAGCGCGCCGAGGGTGGTGCAGAGCGGATTGTTCATGAAGACATTGCGCGCCAAATGGTTTCGGCTCTTCAGCCGCTGGTTGATGATGGGCTTGCCCGTCCGGCCAGCGTGGATGGACTTTTGGCGGTGCGCGGCGTTGTTGATGTGCCGCGCATTGGTGATGCCCCTGAAGCATTAGCGCTTATACAAGAAGCCATGGCGAAGAATATTGCGCCCCTGTTTGGCGCACTGGGCGATGCCCGAAATACTGAAGGTCATGAGACTGAAAAGGTTCTCGCTGCTGCGTTTGATGAAATTGAAACCCTGACACGCCGTGCCCGTGATTGCGCCGGTGCACAACCCGAAGCTATCAAGCAAAAACTTTATCAGCAAATTTCCACTTTGCTAGACGGACAGGAGTTTGATTCTGACAGGTTGGGGCAAGAAGCGGCAATGCTGGCGGTCAAGGCTGATGTTCGTGAGGAACTGGACCGCCTGGGTGCTCATATCGCGGCAGGCCGGGCGTTGATGATCGATGAAGGGGCGGTGGGACGTAAGCTGGAGTTTTTGGCACAGGAATTTAACCGTGAAGCCAATACATTATGCTCAAAGTCTTCGGATATGCACTTGACCGAAATTGGTTTGGCGTTGAAAACCACAATTGATCAGGTGAAGGAGCAAGCTGCCAATGTCGAATAACAAACGTGAGCGACGTGGCTTGATGTTGATCCTTTCCGGTCCGTCAGGCGCTGGTAAAACCGCACTAAGTCATCTTTTGCTGGATGAATATAAGGATATGGAGCTTTCTATATCATCCACTACTCGCGCCCCGCGGCGCGGCGAGGTGGATGGCAAAGACTATAACTTTGTTGATGAAGATACTTTCCAGAATATGGCAGAAAATGATGATTTTCTTGAATGGGCAGAAGTATTTGGTGCACTTTACGGCACACCAAAGGCCGCCGTGGAAGCAGCGCTTGGTAAAGGCCGTGATGTTCTTTTTGATATTGACTGGCAAGGTGCCCAACAACTGAAACAGGCGGCTGCCAGCGATCTTGTTAAAGTTTTTATCTTGCCTCCTAACCTAAAAGAGCTGGAGGCTAGACTTCGCAAGCGTGATCAGGACCACGATAGTGTGATTGCAGAGCGTATGGCCCGCGCCCGCGATGAAATCAGCCATTGGGGTGAGTATCATTACGTCATCGTCAATGAGGATGTAGAGAGTTCTATGGACGATTTGCGGGCTATACTTTCCGCCGAAAGACGTCTGCGTAAACGCCAACCCTGGTTAGCTGGTTTTGTCAGAAACATGACACAGCCGTTTAATTGATCGGCGAATTACAGGCTTATGGTTGGTTGGTGCAACCCACTTTTCGAGGCTCACTGCGTTCGCGCCTCAGAGTGAGGAAATCATAATCACCACCTCATCTCAACGGACAAGCCTGAGCCAGGTCGTGCGAGCTATAACCAGTAATACGGGCACGGCAAGAATAGGAAGGGCCACTTTATCGGCAAGGCTGTCTGGCAAGACAAGCCAGGCCATGGCATAGCCAAAACCGGCAAGTACAAACATCCAGCCAGCAAAGCGTTTCAAGGATTGTAATTGTGTGGGGGCGCACTTTTCCTCGCCAAATGGCTCAAGTTTTTTAGGCAAAGCATTGCCAATAACGACCATGAAAGCCCCAAGCATCACCGCAACAAGGCGATCGGGCGAGCTGTCATCAATAATGTGATAATTTTGCGATATTTTTAATGCAAAAGTACCGGCAAGCATTATGCCTGCAAAGCTGATACCGAGCATCAAATTTTGTTTGCCACCTTCAAGTATGTTGCGACAAGCTTTTGAGCGCTGGAAAAGTATAATGCTAATCCATGCTGCTGGCAGGAAAATCATACCAATACCCCATCGCAAGCTTTTTTCTGGTTCCAGAGCCCACATCCATGCGCCAAGAACTATCACCAGCAATGTCAATACAGGTGCCAGTGAGGAGAGGGATTTTGAACTAATCATTGTGAGTTTCCTTGTTATTTGTGTGCGTTTCGTCAGGTTTCAGTTCCAGCCCGATCGCACCTGTAAATGCCAGCAAGGCATCTTCCAGCACCGACAGCCTCAGCCGGTAAATGACAGATTTACCGTCTTTGGTGGCGTCCACCAGATCAGCTTCTCGCAGAACCGCGAAGTGTGCCGACATGGTTGGCTTGGAGACGGCAAAATGTTCCGCCAGTTCGCCTGCGCTCATCGGCTTGTCGCGCAATAATTGCAGGACGTGCCGCCGGGTAGGATCAGAGAGTGCTTTAAATACCTTGTTCATGAATAGATAATTAGCTAATCATCTAAATGATGTCAATGTTATGATGTGAATAAAAAAATGTTTCATTTTAAGTGTATGAAATAACAAATGTTATTCTTGAAAATCTTAAGCTTTGGCCTTTCGCCAGATACGCGCCAGGGCAAAAAAAGCTTCTGGTGGCAAAACTTCTGGCCTGTTGGTAGGGGCTATTTCTGCCTCAGCCAGCCAGCGGCCAGTATCAAGCCCGACCGCTTTAGCGCAGGGTTTCAGGCTGGCGCGCAACATTTTACGGCGTTGGCCAAAGGCGGCGCGGGTGACGTGTTCCAGTGCGTCCAGATCGGCAAAGCGGTCGTTCTCAGGCTTCGGGGTGAGGTGAACCACAGCAGAGTCTACTTTGGGCGGGGGGCTGAAGGCGGCGGCAGGAATATCAAACAGTAAATGCGCATCGGCAATGGCGGCGGTTAACACGGCAAGGCGGCCATAGGCAGAACTTCCGGGTTTGGCGACAATCCGTTCGGCCACTTCGCGCTGGAACATCAAAGTCAGGGACGTCCAGAAAAGCGGCTTTGCGGTAAGCCAGTTAATCAAAAGCTGTGTGCCCACATTATAAGGCAGGTTGGAGACGATTTTCAACGGCTGGCCGTGGCTGCCAAGGGTGGCCATATTGGTGCGCAGGGCATCTTCATATCGCACGTCCAGGGCACCATCACTGGCTGTATTGATCTCGTCCAGGAGGGGGGCAAAGCGTGTGTCTTTGTCCACCGCAATAACCTTTGCACCACTTTCCAGTAAGGCCCGGGTGAGGCCACCGGGGCCGGGGCCGACCTCAACAACAAGCTCGCCGGGGCCGGTGCCAGCTGCCCTGGCTATTTTACGGGTGAGGTTCAGATCAAACAAAAAATGCTGGCCCAGTGATTTATGCGCCCGAAGCCCAAGGCGCTCTACGCACGCGCCCACAGGGGGCAGGTCATCAAGCGCGGTCATAGGACTGCCTGTTGGCGCTCATCAATGCGGCGGCTTTAAGGGCAGCAATCAGGCTGTCGGGGCGGGCGCTGCCTTTACCGGCAATGGCAAACCCGGTGCCATGATCCGGGGATGTACGGATGAAGGGCAGACCTAGTGTGGTGTTAATGCCACCATGAAAATCAAGCGTTTTGACCGGGATCAGTCCCTGATCATGGTACAGGGCCAGTACCGCATCATAGGTCTCGCGCGCGTCTTTGCGAAACAGGGCATCAGAGGGCTGGGCATCGGTAATGGAAATACCCTGCGCCCGCAAAGCGCTGGCCGCCGGGTTAATGATGGAAATTTCCTCTTTGCCCATGGTCCCGTCTTCGCCCGCATGAGGGTTAAGGCCACACAAGGCAATCCGGGGGTGGGGGATACCAAAATCACGTTTTAACGCCTGATCCAGAACCTGGGCAGTGTGGATAATCGCCTTGGTATCAAGAGAATCAGCCACATCTTTTAGCGGGATATGTACCGTCATGAGTGCGACACGAAGGCCGCCGCCACACAGCATCATGACAGGACCGCGGGGGTGTTGCCAGTCTTCCCAGCTCGCGGCCAGTTGGCCTAAAAACTCTGTGTGGCCAGGGTGTGCAAAACCCGCATCATAAAGCACTGATTTGGCAATAGGGTTGGTGACTATTGCACCAACTTTTCCAGTCATGACCAGCTTTGTCGCCCTCTCTATGGAAGCGATCACGGTGTCGGCATTGGCCGTATCTGGTTTTCCTGCACGTACCGGGGCTGGAAGATTTAAAGGCAAAACCGGCAAATGGCTCGCAAAAATAGAGACAACCTCTTCCGGTGAGGTTATGCCAACAGGTTCAGGTTGATGATGCTGATCCGCATAATGGCGGGCGAGCTCAAGGTTGCCGATAAGGAAAAATGGGATGCCCTTATCGTGTAAGTACTCCCATGCCTGGGCCGTTATTTCAGGCCCTATACCGGCCGGATCACCCATACTTAGGGCGATGGGCAGATGTGGTTCAGTATTATTTATGAATTTCAACCGTTGAATCCCGGCGCAGGTCGCGCAGATAGCGTTTGGATAACATGGCCAGACGCGTATTAATCAACTGATCGGCGATCTGATCGTCATCCGGGATGCCTGCGCCTTCGGCATAGTGTTTGCTACACACCATAAATGCGGTGGCACCTTGTGGACTTTCTACAGGTTGCGAGGATTGTCCAGGTTGCAAATTTTCGAGGACGACGCGCACCGCTGGTGATAGATCACTCAGGGCCACATCATCAAAAGCATTTGTAAAGGCGTCAGAAATTTTATCTTGAATCTTTTCCGCATCCTCGCAGGTTTTAATTTTCTTCAAATATGATTTGAGAGCACCATCCTGTTCGGTAGGGGCTACGATTTGAAGGAAGCTGACTACCATGGGAGCGCCGCCATCCTTACGATCCCGAAGCGCAATAATATAATATCCACCGGGTACTTTTATTGGCTGTGAAATTGTGCCGGCCTGCATCTGGTCAAGGGTGGTTCTGACTTCTTCGGGCAAGTCATCTTTGTGAACCCAGCCAACATCACCACCTTGAGCTGCTGAGGGGGCTGATGAAAACTGCTGTGCTACAGCCTGAAACGGTGCCCCTTCTTTAATCTGCTGTATCAAGGACAGACTACCTTGGTAGATGACGGGATCTTGTTCAGGGGATGGCGATTCAAGTAAAACTTCTGAAATCAGGAATTGAGGTTTTGAAATAGAGGCTTCCATACGAGCTTTGGATTGAGCAATCTGGTTATTGCTGACCCGTACCCGCTGGCCATAGCGCCCATTGACTAATATTTGCCAGGCAATTTCGGCACGTATTTGATCTTCCAGTGTTACCGGTGAAATGCCAGATTTGAGCAAATCATTTTTGACGTCCTCAAGGGTTACGTTGTTTTGTCGCGCAATACGGCCAATAGCCTGGTCAATCTCCGCCTGTGATACAGTGATATCAAACTTCTTGGTTTCCTGTATTTGTAGATGCTCATCAATCAGTCCGCGCAGCGCCTGTTGTTGTATGCGGGCAATGGTTTGCTCATCCGGTTGAATACCAGCAGAGGAAATAATCATACGCATACGCTGGCGCACATCAAAGGTGGAGATGACCTCGTCATTGACGATAGCGGCCACACCTTCAGAATTTTGCGCCAAAGCAGGTTGCTGGCCGACGCTGATTAGCGCCAGGAACAAAAGGAAGGTCAAGAAAGTTTTTTGCACGATCATAGGGTGTGTCTAGTCAGAGAATTGGGCCAAATTTTGGCTAACATACTGGAAAGAAGTGGGAGCGCAATTGCCAGAACTGCACCATTTATGGCCTGGAGCCTAACGCGAGCCAAATGAACCAAGCGTGACCAGTGTGAAACGGATGCCAATAGATGCGTTAGGGGTAAGCGTGCGGTCTGATGTATTGTTATTGCGATAGGTGATTTCCAGACTGGAACAGTCATCCTTATAAGTCAGGCCAAGGTTAATGCCTGTCGCGCGCTTTAAGGCGAGATCACGGGTTGCACTGCCAGATACAGACCAGTGTCGGGTCAGGCCAATTGAGGCACTACCGCGAATTTCTTCAGTGGGGCGGCCAGAGATAATGGCATCATCAAAATTCAGATAGCCGACCGAGGCACTAAAACCATGCAAGACTTTTGACAAAGGACCAAGTTGGTTTTTTTGTAAATTAATGGTGGCATCGGTTTCTATACGACTCACGTTGAAATCGTTCTTGTCAAACCGTGCATGTGAACGAAGATTAAGAACCGAACTGGGCGAAATAGAAAATGTGCTGACATAGTCAGATGTCTTGTTACGCAAGCCTGAATCAAGGGCAAAATCTGTATTAACCCGGGATCGAAAAACCTGCCCCGCCAGAAGGGATACTGTCCCGCTCTTGCCCCATTGCCCGGAAATGCGGCCACCAACATTGGCGCGTAAACCACCCTCCCAACGATCGAAGCCGGAAAAACGATTTGCTGAAAAAAGGCTGGCCCCATCCAGGGCAACGGCGATGCTATCTTCATTGGGAATGATGGATTGTTGTGTGCCGACAACATTACCCTGGGTATCGGTTGTAAAACTTGTAAAAGTCCCTGCGCCACTACCATTAGGGCTGGCGGCAAGTTGTACCAACGGCTCCAGGGTCCAGCTAATATTACGGCCCGGGCGGAAAAAGGGCCAGCGCAGATCAGCGCCAATAACGCCAAGGGCGCGTGCCAGTGATTGATTATCAGTACCCAGATCAGCAAAAAAGTCCGGGTTATGTATCGAATAAATATCTGTTCTTCCTTGCGCGAAGGGGCGCATTACCATGCCGTTCTTTGCGACTAGCCTGCGAGACCAATCCACTGAAAATGAGGCGCGGCGGCTATCTATACCGTCAATACGCGTCAGGCTCACCGTGTTGGCACGAAGCAGCACATTGCCACCAAGAAGCGGATCATCAGCATGATGCCGAAGGTCTAAAAGCGGGCCAACAATGGGGAACTGGTCATCCACATCACCTGCACGCAAGCCTTGAAACCGGATAACACCAGCTTGTGCAAAAAACTGTTCATTTTGGCCTTGCGCATAAATCTGGTTATCAAGACGCAAGGAGTTCGTTTGGTAAATGCCGCGGGTTGCTGTTTCGCCCTGAATGTCATAGCGGCGTAAAAACAGATCGTCGGTAACGCCTGCCGCACCGAATCCCCAATCCCAGTTCTTGCTCAGTGAAAACCGGCCGGCAGCAAAAATGTGCCCACGAATTTTTTTATTACCGAATTTGGTTCCTTCACCATCAAAATCCTGTTCATAGGTAATGCTGCCATTAAGGTGGGTTGGACCAGAATGAAAATTACGCCGGGCTTCGCCAAATAATAATGGATTTACCTTTGTAAACACACGCGGCGTGAGGGTGGCATCGGCGTAGGGGCCTAGCACTTGATAATAAGGCTGTTCATAGAAAAAGCCGTATTTTCCTGATTGACCTATCTGTGGAAACAATAAACCAGAGCGGCGACCTGCCTCGGGATCAGGATGCGAAAATACAGGTGAGTAGAATACCGGAATACCCTTCACTTCAAACACCGCATCACGATAATTAATCATTTGTGTGTTTTGGTTTTGAACAACCTTGCGGGCTCGCAATCGCCAGGTGGGTTTATGTGATCCATCATCTTCCGTTGCAGCACATGCTTTGCAAGCAGTGTAAAAGGCCTTGGTCAGTGTGTTGCGGGCACCATCCTTGGAATGTGTTGCCTGGGTCGCGCCAATAGTTGCGTTATTTGTCAGCCGTGCAAAAAAAGCGAGGGCAACCGCAGAGCTAAGGTCATCGCTTAGTTCCATCTCTTCAGCAAATTCAACGGTACCATCGGTATCGACTATGATGACATTGCCTATGGCGTGAATACGCTTTGTCGTCTGATAATAATATAAGGTGTCTGCTTTGAGAATGCGTCCTTCAAAATGGGCTTCTACATTACCTTGCGCAATATATCGCTCATTCTGCGCATCGTCGATTAGCTCATTGGCTTGCAATAGAACCGGTTGTTGTTCAGAGGCTTTGGCCTTGGGTGCGTTTTGGGCATAGGCGTTCTGTGAGAGTGCAAGAACGCCAAAGCTGACAGCCAGAACAGCGTAAAATCGGGTAAAATTCTGTCCCATAGCCAGTTTGTTGCATCCTCCAGGGTCTTAACGCTAAAACAGATGCCATGTCTGCCAGCTTTACTATTCAGACTCAAGGCCAGCTTTACTGTTCAGACTCAAGGAATGTCACCTTAAGTGTTTTCATAAACGAACTCAATTAACGCGTCCATGCTTGCCATCGTTGATGGCTGCAATTCAGCCATCTTCAAGAACGGTAATCCGGGCAAGGCTGGCAACAAAAACAAAGACGGGCGCTGCCCAGATCGCAACAAGAGGGGGGAGCACTTGTGTGGCCCCCAGTGCATGTAACAAATCACTTGCAAAATAGAGGGCAAAGCCCGCGCTACCTGCTGTCAGGGCAAGGCGCACAGTACCGCCAAGGCGTACAAGATTAAAAGAGAATGTCGAGCCAATTAATGCCATGGCGGCCAAGGTCAGGGGGAGAGACAGTAATTGGTGCATTTGAAGCTGGTATCGACGTGTACCAAATCCAGCCTTTTTTGATTCATCAATCATGCCTGGCAAAGCATATATCGATAGGCTTGCGGTTCTTACAGAATCGCCAAGAAGTGCAGAGGGAGAAATTTTGGTTGGCAATGCCAGATTGTCATAGTGCCTGGGGGCTGCATCACGTGACAAGTCAGTCGCATTTTCAAGTTGCCAGAAACCGGGTTGTAAAACCGCACGTTCAGCATTGATACTATGGTGCATCACAGGCGTTCCGTCTGTCTGTAAGGTATAGTAGAAAAAGGTAAGCTTATAGAGCGTTGCCGTTTGGGCGATGACATTGTCTGCCCGGATGAGTACAATGCCCTCGTCAACGGCTTCGCGGAACCACATTGCCTTATGTGCCGTTTCGTCGTTATCTATTCCTGTTTGCTGTAATAAAACTCTCTCTCGCTCAAATTGCCCGCTCATATTGGTGGCCAGTGGGTTCAGGGCCAGCATTCCGAAAATGCCCAGACACAGGGCGACAAGCACGGATGGCAGGGCAAATTGCCAGGCAGACATAGTCGCCGCCCTTAGGGCGACCAGTTCATTGCGGCGGTTAAGTTTAAACATGACCCACATCACACCAAAAAGAACGATAAAGGGCAGGGTTTGTTCGATCATTACAGGCAATTTTAAAAAAGTTAGATGTAATACCTGTAACGAGGTCACCGTTGGTTGAGCATCCATACGCCGGGATAGTTCAACATAATCTACAACAAGAACTAGTGACCCAATTATGCTTGCTGCTAACAAAACACCTTTGAAAACTTCGTGAAACAAATAGCTGAAAAGCAGACGGGTGTGGATCATGTGATTGCCAACCGTTCATCAGGGCGAGAAAGTCTTTTTTCACTAAGTACAAACCACAAACACAGGGCAGCAACAGCCAGTGGGATAGCATACTGTGCCACATTCAACACAGGGTATTCGGCTGCGGCGGCCTCTATGGAATAGCCGATGAGCCGTATCATTAGCGCCAGCGCGCCGGTGAATACCAGCCTTTTGCCGTAACCCATGCGATTGTAATCGCCCCCCAATAATGCTGCCAACGCCATTAATGCCAGCGTGAAATTATAGAGAGGTGAGGAAAGGCGCAGGTGCCCTTCGGCAAGCAAGGAATCCGCGTTTTGTCTATCCCAGTAATTGCTTGGATCAGGGTGAAATAATTCCCCCAGATAACGGTCTGTGCGTTTGTAAATAAGCGCCCCTTGCGGTTCAATAACACCTTGCAAAGCAAAATTGGTACTGGTGAATTCCAGTGTTTCCAGTGCGCCATCGGCATCTACCCTCTGACGTGTTGTATTGGTTAGCGCGATGAGTGGGTGCAACCCTGTGTTTATAAACGTTCCCGTCTTGGCTAAATAAATCATGGGGTTATCACGATTGCGCCCGTCATAAATCATGACATCGCTTAGCACGTCATTTTGTACTTCACGGGCAAAAATAGTCAGGTTTAATGCCGGCGAAACAAACTCACCGGGGCGAACAATCGTTGAGGCCAGGTCAGAGCGAACCTTGTAAATAGATTCACGCATGGTTTTGTAAGCAGCGGGCTGCACCCAGGTGTTGATGGTCAAATTTGCTAATACGACAAGGCAGGCAATCCGCATTATCGGAGAAATGACGGCCCATTTTGTCATGCCGCCTGCAAAAACCACCAGAAACTCATTATCCGTATGCAAGTGCTGAACTGCATAAGCCACCGCAAGAAAAAGTGCGAAGGGCAAAATAGTAGAAATCAACTGGGGCAGCGCTAATAATGTAATTTCCAGATAGGTGAAAAAACTGGCTTGATCATCCACAATTATATCCATGGTTGCCAGACTTTGTGTCAGCATGGCAAGGGCACCAAGAACAACAGTGACCAAGGCAAATGGACGGAATGTTTCACGGATGAAATAGCTCTGCAGCGTTTTCATATTTGGCCGAAACTCCCTGAATTAATGGGTGATAATATCACGGCACTAAAACATTGCTTACCAGCAAATTTGATCATACATACCATTGATATGGCGTGATCACGGTGAAAACAAGGCCTGCGAACGGATGCTTGCGTTCCCCTGTGAATGACCTAGGTTCCCAAAAAGCTTTAAGGATTAAAAGTATGAAAGTCGAGTTTACGAGTACTGCCAAATTTGCTGATGCTGTTGTTGCGCCTGTTTTTGACAATAACCGGCACAGTGTCGGGGCTGATGCTTTGGACAAGGCCACAGGCGGTGTTATTAGCCGTGCGCAAAAAAAATCAAGGTTTACTGGTAAGTCCAGACAAACACTTGTGATTAATGCCCCCTCTGGGCTGGATGCCCAGTTGGTTTTGCTTGTTGGTGCGGGTGATCGTGATGCGGCTGATGCATTATCCTGGGAAGTTTTCGGTGCTGGTGCTCTAAAAACCTTGCAGCTATGCGGTGCAAAGACACTGGTGTTTGATATGCGCGATATGGGCTCACAGGCCTGCGCACGCGCGGTGTTTGGTGCCCTGTTGGCGGCTTACCGGTTCGATAAATACCGGACTACACTAAAGGACGATAAAAAACCGTCTTTGACAAAAATTCGGGTCATTTGTGATGATACAGCGGCGGCGAAACGGGCATTTTCGCCTTTGCGGGAAACTGCTTATGGGGTTGAAATGGCTCGTGACCTGGTTTCTGAACCGGCAAATGTGTTGCATCCTGAGGAATTTGCCAAACGGGCGCAGAGTCTGGAAAGCCATGGATTAGAGGTCCAGGTTCTTGACGAAAAAGATATGAAAAAATTGGGCATGAATGCTCTGCTTAGCGTCGGTCTTGGCTCGAACTATGGGACTAAACTTGCGATTATGTCCTGGTTTGGGGCCGAGGACCGTAAAGAGGCACCTCTGGTGCTGGTTGGTAAGGGTGTGTGTTTCGATACTGGTGGCATATCCCTAAAACCCGGTGCTGGTATGTGGGATATGAAAGGTGACATGGGCGGCGCGGCGGCAGTAACGGGCACTATGCGTGCGCTTGCCGGGCGTAAGGCCAAAGCCAATGTTATCGGCATAATAGGTCTTGTTGAAAATATGCCGGATGCGGCGGCAACACGCCCGGGCGATATTGTCACGTCAGCTGATGGCCAAACCATTGAGGTGCAAAATACAGATGCCGAAGGTCGCCTCGTTCTTGTCGATGCGCTTTGGTATGGCCTTCGTTTTAAACCTCATCAAATAATTGATTTTGCTACACTTACGGGGGCAATTATCATTGCGCTGGGTCATGAAAATGCAGGTGTTTTTTCCAATGATGATGCGCTGGCAGGTGCTTTGGATGCGGCGGGGAAATCCTCAGGTGAGAGTGTGTGGCGTCTGCCATTAGGTGCCGGATATGACAAGCAAATCGACAGTAAATACGCGGATATGAAAAATATAGGCGGGCGTGGTGCAGGCTCGATAACGGCGGCGCAATTTCTGCGCCGGTTCGTTGGTGAAACGCCCTGGGCGCATGTAGATATTGCCGGAACCGCCTGGAAAGATAAATCTGATGACCCGCGAGAACCTGCCTGGGCGACCGGATTTGGTGTGCGGCTGATGGATCAGTTTGTCGCACAAAATTGCGAAAATTGAGTTGGTCGCTACTGAACATTGGTTTTACCATCTGGAGCGCGGTGCGCTAGATACTTCATTGCCGCCTCTATTAGAGAAAGTTCTTGAACGGGGCTGGCGGGCACTTGTTCGTTCAGCAGACCCTGTGGCACTTGGCGAGCTGGATAAGCATTTGTGGACCAATCGGCCAGACAGCTTTTTACCTCATGGGTTAAGTGATGAACCACGGGCTGCCAAGCAACCTGTCTTGCTGACGACGCGTGCTGAAAATGAAAATACGGCGCAGATTGTCATTCTGGTTCATGGTGCCAAGCCACCAGCGCTGGACGGTGTTGAACGCTGTGTGACCATGTTTGATGACGACAACCCGGATGCGCTTGCCCAGGCGCGTGAGCGGTGGAAACAGGCACGTGCAGATGGCGGTCCGGTTTCTTATTGGCGGCAGGATGCTGATGGTCGCTGGGCCAAGCAAGGTTGAAGCTACCAGCTTGCTTTTCAGTAATTTTATACAATAAACCTGTTTAGCCCTTCCATTTTATGGCATAATCTAATCTCGGAATCACGAAGGCAGTCCATATGGCGATAGCAGAAGAAAGTACACCATTCGATGATCTGCGGACTCTGATTACGGACTGTCCGCCGTTAGACGAGGATGCGCGTGCGCGTGCGTTATTACGGCAAGATCAAATTGCCTTGCCAGCGGGCGGATTAGGGCGGCTGGCTGATCTTGCGGTTTGGATGGCTTCCTGCCAGGGGGGCAAGGCACCTCATGTTGACCGGCCATTGGTTGCCGTTTTTGCCTCATCTCACCAGATTACGGTTCATGGCGTTTCCAAGTATGACTCCGATCATGCCCGCGAAATGACTGATCAGGTTCTCAATGGCACTGGTGCAGTAAACCAGATTGCCAAAGCCGCCGGTGCCGGGCTGAAAGTGTTTGAACTGGCACTGGAAGACCCAACGCCGGATATTACCAAAGCAGCCGCGCTTAGCGAGCGCGATTGCGCCTCTACAATGGCCTATGCCATGCAGGCGTTTGAAGAAACGCCTGACGTTCTGTGCATTGGTATTGTCGGGGCGGGCGCGACGACAGCTGCTGGAGCTATGGCTCTGGCGCTTTTTGGTGGCACACCGGCATTCTGGGCCGAGGCGGGTTCAGCTGTTGATGACAAGGAAATGCTGGCAGCCAAAGCTAAGGTTATTGGCGCTGCTGTGAACTATCATAGCGGCAATCTGGGCGATCCGCTGGAGGTCCTGTGCCGTCTTGGCGGGCGCGATATGGCCGCGGCTGCGGGGGCAATTCTTGCGGCAAGGCACCAGGGTGTACCAGTGATATTGGATGGCTTTGCTTCCTGTGCGGCAGCGGCTGTATTACACGAAATCGAAGCCTCTGCGGTGGATCATTGTGTAGCCGGGTCAGTGACAGCGCGCGATTCCCACCGCGCCATTCTTGATCGTCTGGGTAAACGCCCCATATTGGATCTGGAACTTGGCCTTGGTGATGGTTCAGGTGCAGCCCTTGCCTTGAATATCCTGCGTGCGGCTACGGCATTTCACAATGGGTTTGGCAAAGAAAACTTGTAAGATATTTTTTCATTCTGGAGTGTTTTTCATGAAGCTTTACACATCGGCATTTGCCCCTAATCCTGAACGCGTACACATGTTCATGAAGGAAAAAGGCATCACTGATATTGAGTTGGTCGATATAAATATAATGGAGCGAGAACATAAAACTCGTGAGTATCGTACGATAAGTCCGCTTGCCCAAATTCCGGCGCTGGAACTGGATGATGGGCGGGTGCTAACCGAAAGTCGGGCCATTTGCCGTTATCTGGAAGGGGTGCACCCGGAACCAAATCTCTTTGGGAAAACTGACGAGGAAGCCGCCTTCATTGAAATGTGGGACCGGCGTGTGGAGTTTATGTTCCTGCTGCCACTGGCCTGGTGGATACGCCATGGGCATCCGGCCTTCACCGCTATCGAAAAACAAATTGCCGAATTGGCGCCGCGCGGCGAGAAGGGTTTTCGCTATTTTGCCAAATGGCTGGATAGTGAACTGGCGGGGCGTGATTTTATTGCCGGAGATCGCTTTACCATTGCTGACATCACCGCTTTTGCCTCACTGGGTTTTGCCCGTGTTGCCAAATGGAAACCGGATGCAGATGAATTGCCGAATCTCGTTGCCTGGCGCGGACGTATGCTGGCACGGCCCTGCGGGCAGAAATAAAAACATCTGTTTCTCTAGCCCGGGGCCCTGAGCAGAGGAGGGCTACCCGAACGGGACATCAATTGAAGGCGAAAGTTCGCTAAACAGCCTTGGCCCGGTCTCGGTCATATAAAGGCAATCTTCCAGCCGAACACCAAATTCACCAAAGATATAAATACCCGGCTCGTTGGAAAAACACATGCCGGGGGCCAAAGGTGTCACCTCGCCGTGGACAAAATTCACCGGCTCATGACCATCCATGCCAATGCCGTGGCCAAGGCGGTGTGAAAGGCCAGGGGTTTTATACCCCGGGCCATAACCCTTGCCTTCATAAAACTGGCGCACCGCATCATCAATTTTTCCCGCTGGCGTACCAATGTGCATGGTTTCCAGTGCCAGTTCCTGCCCGCGTTTTACGGTTTCCCATACCTCGCGTTGTTTCTTGCTGGGTTCACCAAAAACAAAGGTGCGCGAAATATCGGATTCATAATCATGAACCGAACAACCGCAATCCATCAATATAACTTCACCTTCGCGCACTTCTTGTGGTTTATCGGACCCATGCGGATAGGCGCTGGCCTCACCTAATAATGCCATGGAAAATTGCACATTGCCGCCAAAGTTGCGCGTAGCTTGATCCATCATGACGGTTATGTCTTGCGCGTTTTGCCCAGCCTCTATTCGGGGGTGGATGGATTTATAGGCCGCCATGGTGATGTCATTCGCGGTTTGCATAAGGGCCAGTTCTGCGGCGGATTTATACATCCGAACACCGCGCGTTATCGGTGCGCCAAAAACAATTTCATAGGCCGGTGCCGCGCGTTTCATGCCATCAATGATGAAGTGCCGCACGGTTTCTTCTACCGCCAATTTGCCTTCCGTTAAGCCCCTGTCCCTGAGGGCACTCGCAACCAGATCAAACGGATTTTCATGTTCATGCCAGGTGCGTACATCATCACCAAAGCTCATGCTTTCACGGATGGAGGGTTCTTCAAAATATGGTGTGACCACCGCTATTTTACCCTCTGCCGGAATTATGGCGCCGGTAAAGCGTTCTGAGCGCCACCAGCGTATGCCTGTAAAATAAACCAGTGCTGAACCTGCCTCCAGCAACAGGGCTGATATACCCTGTTCACGCATGATTTTTTGTGCCGCGGCAACGCGAGTTTTGCGTTCTGCAACGCCTATGGGTTTGGCATCTTTGGCGAGATTTATGGGGGGCAGGCCGGGCGACTTTTTTGCCGTGGATGCGGCCCTGGTGCAGGCGCTTAACACGCCCCCGGCACCGGCAAGGGCCAGCAATTCCCGTTTACTGATACTCATTTAGTCCTCCCTTTAATCGTCTTTTCCTGGGGCAATCCTGCTTCTTACCCAATCCAGAAGTGTGTTATTTTCAAGCATTTGCGCGTATGCCTTGTCCATAAAGCGGTCCAGTGCCGGTGGGTCATCAAGTAAATCCATGCGGGTGCGAAATGTTGCCTCTGCATCCAGTTCCTTGACTATTCGTGCCGGATTTCCTGCGACTATGACATTTGGTGGCACGTCTCGTGTAACCACGGCGCGAGCACCAACAATACTGTTCTCGCCGATGTTGACACCTTTACCAACAAAAGCACCATCACCCAGCCAGACATTATCAGCCAGCTTCACCGGCCTGGCATTGTCATCAATACTGGTGCGGTCATAAATTCCGTGCCAGTCACAATCGCTGATAGTGCTGCTGCGTGCCAGCATACATCCATTGCCTATCGTAATTTTTTGTGCGGCCATAATGCGCGTGCCGCCGGTTAGCAACACACAATCACCCAGAACTATTGTCCCCTTTTTTTCTGGTGTTGCCCACACAGTCAGGCGGACAGGTGCATCAGCAGAGGCAATAACGTGCAAGGATTGGCCAGCCTGAATTCCGCGTCCAAAGAGATGTAGATGTCGTGCGCCGATAAATTTGGCATGAGGGCCAAGAATGTCAAAACGTGGGGCAAGAAAACGCGCGGCCCACCAGTTCCAAAAGCGGTTTTGGGCATCATATAACCATTTGGGTCGAGCATCGCGGCGCATGGATATTCCTTTTGAAGAAAATTGATGTTTATAAGCTTTTAACTATATTCTTCAACCGGTCAGTTACCCCTATGCTTTAGTTCCTAGGCTATGAAAACCGCGCCCAGAAAATCAGCAAAACCATTTTCAAAATTATTGGGTAAACGTAAGGCAGCCCCAAAAAGCAAGGCGGCAACGGTAAGCAAGCCATTCACCCCGCAAAAAAGCAGCACTGCAAACCACGTGAGTAAAGCTTTTGCGGGCCCAGCCCATCTGGTGGCAGCAAATCTACTCTGGGGGCCTGACAGGTTATGGCCACGCGATGAAGCTGGCGAAAGGGCGTTACCATGGCAGGCATCTGAAGGTGTCAGCATTGGTATACTTGGCGCAGGTCTGGGCGCATGGGCGGCGACGGTGGCCAGGCAGGTGCCAACGGCGACAATTACTGAATTTGACTGGCGATCAGATGTGGCACGTTGGCGTGTAGAGCGAGAAAAAATTCTGGATATTGATTCAGAATTAGCAGTAGCCCAAACAGCATTTCATGAAATTAATTCGAATATCATTTTGCCACCGCCGGTGCGATGTTCCTGCATTTTAGGTGTGGAGCCAATATTGGCGCAGGTCGGCTCGGATATATTACGATGGGCACGTTTAGCATTGGAACCAGGAGGGGTAATGGTCCTGGAAGAGCTGACCGCCGATACTCCAAGTCCATCAGCCAGAGGAGTTCGTAATGGCTGGATGGCTCGGGGCGGACAGAGTGCGCAGTGGTTACGAATAGATGAAATGGAAGCTACGCTACGTCGCAATGGCTTTATCCTTGGCAAGGTCAGGGAGCGTACAGGCGCACACTTACGTGCGTTACGGCTGGAATTGGACGAGGTAGGACAACGCCTGGAGCCGCTAAACAAAGCAATAAAACAGGTGCCTTCACTGAAAAAAGTGGCTGATCATTTCAATTGTGAACTAAATGCAGCAAAAAATCGCCTCGTGGCACTTGAGCAAGGCACGTTAGCAGTTTATCGAATAGAGGTCATCAAGCCCCGCGCCGATGAGCTGATCTAAAAACAAAACAGCTTACGGTGCTCAAAGCTGCCAATGCAGCCAGCGTAGAGAGAGCTAACCCATGAGTGTTTTTGAGAATGATGCGTTCAAGCATCATGAATCGGTCCATTTTTTTTCAGATGAATCTACTGGTCTTCAGGCCATTATCGCTATTCACTCTTCGGTTCTTGGTCCGGCGCTGGGAGGGTGTCGCGTTGTTAATTATGCTGATTCCCATGAAGCCCTTGAGGATGTGTTGCGTCTTTCGCGCGGCATGAGTTTCAAAAACTCTCTGGCAGAACTGGAACTTGGTGGTGGTAAATCTGTCATCATTCCACCCAAAAACTGGAATGGTGATCCCCGTCATGATGGCAAGGGCCGTGCTGAACTTTTCCGCTCCTTTGGTCGTGCCGTGCAATCACTTGGCGGGCGTTATATCGCGGCAGAGGATATGAATGTCAGTGTCGAGGATGCGCAAAACATGGCACTGGAAACCGACTATGTGGTTGGCCTTGATGTGGCCCGTGGCGGTATGGGCGACCCCTCACCTTTAACCGCCGAGGGTGTGTTTCTTGGCATTCGCGCTTGTGTGCGCCGGGCATTTAAAACCGATAGCCTTGATGGGCTTACCGTTTCCGTTCAGGGCCTTGGCAAGGTTGGCTGGCGTCTGTGTGAAGATTTGCATGCCGCCGGTGCGCGCCTGATTGTTGCTGACATTGTGCCGGAAACCACGGCGCGTGCGGCCCGTTTGTTTGGTGCAAAGGTTGTCGATACCGATGCCATAGTAACTATAAAGGCTGATGTGTTTGCCCCGTGCGCACGCGGTGCGGTTATCAACGATGACACAATTGGTGCGCTTGATGTAAGGGTTGTTGCCGGTTCAGCGAATAACCAGCTCAGCCACGGCGCATTGGGGCATGATCTGATGCAGCGGGGTATTATTTATGCGCCCGATTATGTCATTAACGCTGGCGGCGTCATCAATATTGCGCCTGAAACCAAGGGTCAGGTCAACCATGAATGGGTCAGTAAAAAGATCAAGAAGATGGAAGATATAGTTGGTGAAATTGTTGATGAAGCAATGAAAAGCAACCGTTCGACCAATGACGTAGCCAACGAAATTGCCACCCGGCGTATTTTGGATGCGCGTGATTCAGGCCGTGCCTGGAAACCGGCCTTCGTTAAAAAACCGACCCTGCGCCAGAGCGCCTAACCGGTCCCGATACTATTCTGCTTCAACTTTGTCTTGCGTCTTTGTGTCAAAATCGCTGGCATCATGACGCTCAAGAAGCTGGCTTTCAGGCTCGCCCCAGGCGCGGTTGACCATGCGCCCGCGCTTGACGGCGGGTCGGCTGGCAATATCATCCGTCCAGCGTAAGACATGGGTATACTCGTGGGTTTGCAGGAACTCTGCTGCCTCATAGACCAGACCCTTTACAACCGCGCCATACCAGGGCCAGATCGCCATGTCGGCTATGGTATAGTCGTCGCCGCACATATACTTTTTGTCAGCCAGATGGCGGTCAAGAACGTCAAGCTGGCGCTTCACCTCCATGGCAAAACGGTCAATGCAGTATTCAATTTTCTCCGGTGCGTAGGCATAGAAATGTCCAAAACCGCCGCCTAGATAGGGCGCACTACCCATTTGCCAAAACAGCCATGACAGGCATTCCGTCCGTTTCGCATGATCGGTTGGCAAAAAAGCACCAAACTTTTCTGCGAGATAGAGCAGCATGGCACCCGATTCAAAAATGCGTGTTGGCGGCGTTGTGCTGTGATCCATCAACGCCGGGATTTTGGAATTGGGATTCACATCAACAAAGCCGCTGCCAAATTGATCGCCCTCGGTAATAACAATAAGCCAGGCGTCATATTCAGCACCGGTATAACCAAGCGCCAATAACTCTTCCAGCATCACCGTTACCTTCACCCCATTGGGTGTCGCCAGTGAATAAAGCTGAAAAGGGTGCTTGCCAACGGGCAGTTCCTTCTCGTGCGTGGCACCGGCGATTGGGCGGTTAATGCTGGCAAACCTGCCGCCATTTTCCGTTTCCCATTTCCAGATTTTAGGGGGCGTGTAGCTTGCTGTATCATTCATTTGTAAGCGCTCATTTTTTTTGCAGGAACTGATCTTGGGTTATGGCTCCATAAACAGGGTCACGATGGTGCTGTAAATAGCTATTATATAGTAGGTGAAGGGCGAAGGACATGTTTGGGGGGGAATGGCGGAGCTAGAAGGCCCACCTTCGTACGTGTCCCACCCCAAGCGCGACTGCGCGTCGGCCTTATCGGCCGCCCCGTCGGAGGCGCTTTTTCGCGCCGCGAGACAAAAGAAATGGCGGAGAGGAAGGGATTCGAACCCTCGAGACGGGGACACCGCCTACTCCCTTAGCAGGGGAGCGCCTTCGACCACTCGGCCACCTCTCCGTCGGCGGGAATAGCCCAGAATTTATAGGCATTCAAGCGATTTTACAGCGAAATACATAAAGTCAATTTTTGGCATTAAAAAGCGGAACATGTTTGGAACATGTAAGCTTTGTGGGGGCAACTGGCAGGTCAATCAGCCTCGGGCGAGGCACGTGTTTATTAAAAATTAAGGTTGTTGCTTAACCGGTTTTTGAGTCTGTTTTGTTACATACACACCCAGTGAACGGGTGAGATAACAAAATGATCGTCAATAAAATACAACCCAATACGACAGAAACAGTCACTGTTGATAAGGATGACAGGATTGCGAAGGCTACGCTGGCCCCGCCAGTTTATATGGCTGAAGTTCCACAACCAATGACATCGGAAGTTGGAGAACTGCCTATCGCTGAGCCGCGTCAGGCTCGTATGATGAAATCATTGATTATTCGCACGTTTCAAAGTCTTGACGCATTGGTGGTTGCTATTGTTGCTGTTTTTGGCTGTATGGTAGCCAGTGATGTGTCGTTAGCACAAACCAGCTTTGGCATTGCGGCACCATTTCTGGCACTGCCATTTATGTTGATCTGGGGGCTGGCCGCATCGGGTGCCTATCAATTTGAGTATGGTGATAAACTTGTACGCCGTTGGGCAAAAACGGCAGGCGTTCTGGCCGTTATGGTCATACTGGATCTGGCAATGGCACAAACCCTGAGAATGCCAGAGGGTGCTTTTTTAATTATAGTAATGACGAGCCTGCTTATGGGCGCGGCATTATTGTTTTTACAAGTGATTTATAGCGCACTTGTACGGTATTGGTCACATATTGGTCTGTTGGCGAGCAATGTGGTGATCGTTGGGGCGACCGAAAATGCCCGCAGCCTGATCCGTCAGAGTGCTCAATGTAAAGATTTGAACATGGTTGCCGTATTTGATGACCGGGCATCACGTCGCCCTGATGATATTGAAGATGTCCCTGTGGTGGGCGGCATGGAGGATTTACTGGCCTGGAATGGTTTGCACACCATCGACCAGATTATTATTACAGTCACATCGACGGCATCGCGCCGGGTTAATGAATTGGTTGATCAGCTTCGTACTCTGCCACAAGAGGTAGTGTTGTTCATGGATATTGACGGTTTTCATAAGGAAGAGGCGCAATTGACAGAGATCGCCCGTTCGCCAATGGCCTATGTGTCCGGTGCACCACGCAATGAAATGAAAATATTTGCAAAACGGGTACAAGATCTGACTATTGCCTTGGGTATGTTAGTAGTTTTTGCACCGGTTATGGCCGTAATTGCCTTGCTAATACGTCTGGATAGCCCGGGGCCGGTCCTGTTTCGGCAAAAACGTCATGGTTTCAATAACCGTATTATTGAGGTCTTCAAATTTCGCACTATGTGGGTGGATGACAGCAAGGGTGAGATGCAACAGGTACAGAAGGATGATGAGCGGGTGACGCGGTTGGGCCGCTTTTTGCGCCGTACCAGCCTTGATGAATTGCCACAATTATTCAATGTGTTGGCGGGAAATATGTCACTGGTTGGCCCGCGCCCGCATGCGGTGGGAATGCGCACTGGTGATGTGGAAAGCTGGAAGTTGGTTGCCCATTATGCGCACCGGCACCGGGTGAAGCCTGGTCTGACCGGATGGGCGCAAATCAATGGCTCACGCGGTCCGTTGGATAATGCCGAGCAGGTTCGTGAGCGGGTACGCCTGGATGTTGACTATATCCGCCGCGCCGGGTTCTGGTTTGATCTATGGATAATGCTGAAAACCGGACCGTGCCTGTTGGGCGACAGCGAGGCTATTCGCTAACAATTAAAAACAAAGCGCACGAAAACGTGTTTTGATGCTGTGTCTTTAACCCGCTAAGGGGAGCCATAATTTTTATGGCGGGGCGTATCATGAATTTTCTAAAATCAATCTATGTAATGACGTTTATCACGGCGACACTGAGCATCAGTATTTATGCCGGGATGCAATTGACCAAGGGCGGCGATATTTTGGCGTGGGGTGGGGTATTGTTGGCCACAGCACCTTTCATGCTGCGTCTTAGCTGGATAATGGCAACAAAAAATACGGTGCGTACCAGCGCACGCCTGCCTGAATTTATCGGGCTGGGCGTTCTTGGTCTGGTATTAAGTCTCTATGCTGGTATGGGCGGCGCTGGTTATCTGCCTGTCAAACTGGCATTGGCTGGTCTGGTCGGGTTTTTGCTTTACAGCTATTGGTATTCTTCTTTTACAGGCCGTGCCAGTGATAAACTTAAAGCCGGTGAGAGCTTGGCTTCTTTTTCCTTGCGCTCGGCAAGTGGCGATACAATCAGTTCGGACGATTTGCGCGGGCGGCCCCACATTCTGATGTTTTTTCGGGGAAACTGGTGTCCTCTGTGCATGGCGCAGATTAAAGAGCTGGCCAAATCCTATCAACAAATTGCGGATTGTGGCGCCAGGGTGGCGCTGATTGCACCGCAACCCCATGGCAATACCGAAGCCTTGGCCAAAAAGTTTGATGTGGATTTTGATTTCTACACCGATGCCGGTAACAAGGCTGCACGTGCCTTGGGCATTTCCAATAAATGGGGCATTCCGTTTGGGATGCAAGTTCTTGGCTATTCAAGTGAAACGGTGTTGCCAACAGTTATCATAACTGACCCTGAGGGCAAAATTTTATGGGCAGATGAGACAGATAATTATCGCATCAGGCCAGAACCGGAAACATTTCTGGCGGTGTTGCGCGACCATGGTTTTGCCCCGGCGTGAAGCTTATAAAATTGTACCTATGAAATAAAACAATTTGTCATTATCGGACTTGTTCCGATAATCCAGAGCGGGGCTTACAAAGGAAGACTGGGTTACCCGGATAAACCGGGTAATGACAGGTTGAGAGCCTTTTACGTGATCACGGGTTCGCCCCGGCTTAAACCGCATCAGGCTGGTTGGCCGGGTGCGCATGGATGAATGCCGGTAGAGCCGCGCACGCCTCATCAATGGCGCAGATGGCAGGAAATGGTTTCAGGTCCACCTCAAAGCGTCTGGCCGCATAAATTTGCGGGATCAGGTAACATTCAGCCAGTCCTGGTGCTTTGCCAAAGCAGAAATCCCCGCGCGCCTTATCAGCGTTCAGAATAGTTTCCAGAGCCGCAAAACCATCGGTGTTCCAGTGGGCAATCCAGCGCAAAATCGCATCCTTGTCGGCACCAAACTCACTTTTGATGGTGTTGAGTATCCGCAAATTATTAATGGGATGAATGTCGCAGGCCACCAG
This sequence comes from Robiginitomaculum sp., assembly GCA_021776515.1. GTDB lineage: Bacteria > Pseudomonadota > Alphaproteobacteria > Caulobacterales > Maricaulaceae > Robiginitomaculum_B. Next base: position 68,635 of record JAJFFS010000017.1, read on the forward strand.
TGCCGCCATGGCGCGCACATGCGCCCGCTCGAAACGATCCTCAGGAAGTAAAGGCGGCTCCGGCCAGCTTTCCTCGATCCATTCCAGTATTGCCGGTGATTGGGTGAGGGTATGCCCATCCACGGTAAGGGCAGGGGCTAGTCCTTGCGGGTTGATAGCCAGATAGGCGTCTGACTTGTGCTCTCGTTCCAGTAAATTTACCGGCACATAATCAAAATCTATGCCCTTGAGATTAAGCGCAATACGAACCCTGTGCGAGGTGCCGCTACGATAATAATTATATAGCTGGATCATATTTTTCTCCATGTTGAAAAAATAGTTGCATTTGTTACTAATTTCAACCATCCTGAACATTGAACATGGCGCAGATTGGCGCCCTAATGCAAGATGGAGCGGATCATGGTCGATCTTTTTGAAAACCCGTTGGGAACTCGCGGCTTTGCCTTTGTTGAATTCACCTCTGCTAACCCTGATGAACTGGCATTGCTGTTTGAAAATATGGGCTTTACCCCCATTGCCAAACACAAAACCAGTGATGTCATTCGTTATAAACAGGGCGATGCAGATTTTTTACTAAATCGGGAAACAGTGGGGCAAGCCGGTGCTTTTGCTAACCTGCATAAGGGCGGTGCCAATGCCATGGGCTTTCTGGTCGATGATGCAACAAGCGCCTATAAGGATGCTCTGGCGCGTGGCGCAAAAGCTGCCGATGCGGGGGCGTGGACCCAGGGATTGCCAGCTATTCAGGGTATTGGCGGTTCGCTGATCTATCTGATGAGCGTTGCCGAACGTGATGCCTTTTTTGCAGAAGAGTTCACGCCGATTACTGGTGCGGATGAAGCAAGAAACGACCTTGGGTTTACCTATATCGATCATTTGACCCACAATGTTCACCGTGGGCAGATGGAGGTTTGGGGTAAATTCTATGAAGACGTGTTCGGTTTTCGCCAAATCCGCTATTTTGATATTGAAGGCAAGCTGACAGGACTGATTTCCAAGGCAATGACGTCGCCTGACGGCAATATCCGTATTCCCTTAAACGAATCGCGTGATGATGTTTCCCAGATCGAGGAATTTCTTCATGAATTTAATGGTGAGGGTATCCAGCACATCGCCATTGCCTCAGACGAAATTTATGAATCAGTAGATGGCTTGCTGGCTAATGGTATGGAACTTCAGGACACACCGGATAGCTATTTTGATCTTGTTGACGAGCGCCTTCCCGGGCACGGTGAGAACGTCGATGAATTACGCAAGCGACGTATTCTGATTGATGGCGCACCAACCGAAGGGCAGGGACTTCTGTTACAGATTTTTTCGAAAACCGTAATCGGGCCTGTATTTTTTGAGTTTATCCAGCGCAAGGGTAATGAGGGCTTTGGTGAAGGGAATTTTCAGGCATTGTTTGATTCAATCGAACTGGATCAGGTGCGCAGGGGTGTTATATAGGTTGCACCCCAATGGATTTAGTTCGCCATGATCGTCAATGAAAACGATATAGAGACCTATAAGCGCGATGGGGTCGTGTGTTTGCGCGATGCCTTTGACAGTCAATGTATATCGATGTTGGCTGACTGGACTGAAATAGCGATGGCTAGTCCTGGCCCGGATGCCGAAGACTATACCAGAGCAGGAGGGCCAGGGCGGGCGTTTAACGACCTTGATCTGGCCCGTCGCCATAGAGGGTTTCGTGAATTTATAGAGCAATCGCCAGCAGCAGGGATTTGCGGGCAGATAATGCACAGTAAAAAGATCAATTTTTTCTATGACCAGCTGATCGTTAAAGAGCCGGGCACCAAGGAACGTACCCCCTGGCATCAGGATCAGCCGTATTGGCTGGTAAGCGGGCAACAGGTTTGTTCGCTCTGGTTACCGCTTGATCCGGTCTCGAAAGAGGTGTGCGTGCAATATGTTTCTGGCTCTCATAACTGGGGCGCTCATAACCCGCATCATTTCAAAGATAACAGTCCTTATAAAGGCACGGGCTTGCCCGAATTGGCAGACATAGAAGCCAATCGTAACGATTATGATATTCTGGCCTGGGATATGCAGCCCGGTGATTGTCTGGTGTTTCAGGGCATGACCGTTCATGGTGCACCGGGGAATGCCAGCAGCAGCAACCGGCGTCGTGCATTGGCAACACGGTGGACAGGTGATGATGCGCGCTATGCCATGCGTGATGGTGAAGTGGGTATCCCAACGCGCAACCCGGGTCTGGCCAATGGTGCTATCATGGATTGCAAGGATTTTCCGGTGCTTTGGCGTGCTGATGAAGGCATGACCGCTATCGATTCAAAACAAAATGATGAAAGTGGAGACAAATATGTCCATTAATCTCAAACGTATTCACCATGTGGCCTATCGCTGCCGGGACGCCAAGGAAACGGTTGAGTTCTATCAACGTGTTTTAGGTATGGATTTTGTGCTGGCCATTGCCGAGGATGAGGTGCCATCAACCAAGGAGCCAGACCCCTATATGCACATCTTTCTGGATGCGGGTATGGGCAATGTTCTGGCGTTTTTTGAGCTGCCTTCCAAGCCTGATATGGGGCGTGATGAAAACACTCCCGAATGGGTACAGCATATCGCCTTTGAACTGGATTCGGTGGAAGCTTTGATGGCCGCCAAAGAAAGTGTGGTGGCCGAAGGGTTGGAGGTTGTCGGCCCCACCAATCATGGCATTTTTAAATCCATCTACTTCTTTGACCCCAATGGTCACAGACTGGAACTGGCGGCCAATACAGGCACGCCGGAACAGATGGCCGAATTGCACCGTGTCGCCCCTGATATGCTGGAAGAATGGTCACGGACCAAAAAAGCACCGCGCCATGCCGCCTGGCTGCATGAGCAGGATTAGGGCATAGATGTTCTCTATTTAATATTCTGTACAAAATTTAATTTACCTTTCTTTTTAGTAACTTGCGATAATGTCCAACCTGCGCAATCCATGAGCTATGTAAACGCGTGGGATAAAATTGATGACTAACAAAAACCAGCTCTTATGTGCTTCGGCACTTTCTGTAATTTTTCTATCTGCTTTTCCTGTTGCGCTTCATGCCCAAACAGCATCGGAAAATAGTAATATAAGTTGCATTGCAGACTGTGAAGTCAGTGGTAACAACAGTGGAATTACAACATATAAGCCGGACTTTTTTGCCGGTTATAATCCGGTAACTGCGCTGGATATGGTGCGCCAGGTGCCGGGGTTTTCTATAGACAATGGAGAACAGGCGCGCGGTTTTGGTGGCACAGCCGGTAATGTGCTGATTAATGGCGAACGTCCCAGTACAAAGTCCAATGGCTTGCGGGAAATTCTGGGACGTATTGCGACCAGTCGCGTTGTCAGTATTGAGCTGATCCGTGGCTCAGTACCGGGCATTGATATGCGCGGTCTGACCCGGGCCGTGAATGTTGTGTTGTGTGATTGCAGCGCCGGTGGGCAAACAACATTTACCGTCAATACCCGGCTATGGCGCGACCGCGCCTTTGTTACCGGGGAATTGATCTATGCGGTACGTCTTTTTGATGCGGACATAACGGTAAGTCTGCAGCGCAATGATCAGGGGCGAAGGCCCGAAGGCACCGAAGAAAGTTTTGATGCCTTTGGCAATCTTACCGAGAAACGGAATGAAGAGGACCAGCGCAGGTTTCGTGAATGGCAACCCACATTCAATATGGAAAAAAAGTTCGATAATGGCGATGCCTTACGCCTTAGTGGCAAATACTGGAACTGGATGTGGGACCGTAATGAAACATCGCGTATTTACGATGTGACAGCTGATGTATTGTCGCCAAACGGGTTTGATTTCAACACCTCGGATAATGATGGCAACGGATTTGAAATTGGTGGTGACTATGAAAGGGAATTTTCTGAAAACCGTTCTGCAAAATTGATTTTTGTTAAGTCTCGCCGGGTTGAAAATTTTCTAAATGATGCAGAAAATTTTTCTGCGCAAGGATTTACTGGCGCGTTTCGTGTTGACGGCGGTTCAATACAAAATGAGACGATTTTACGTCTGCTGTATGATTGGGCAATTAACACTGAACACACAATTCAATTTGGTAGTGAAGGGGCATTGAACAAGCTTAATTCAGTTCTGGATCTGTTTGAAGATACGGGTGCTGGTTTGCAACAAATTGATCTTGCTGTTTCCAATACCAAAGTAAGCGAAGATCGCGGTGAGTTATTTGGTTCGTGGGTTTATGCGCCATCATCAAAATGGACGCTTGAAACCGGGCTTCGCTATGAGGCTTCAAAAATTTCACAATCGGGCGATGCCAGCCGTTCGCGGACGTTCAAGTTCTGGAAACCCTCTTTTTCCGCCACCTGGAATGTGAGCAAAAATGACCAGATACGCACATCAATTGAACGTAAAGTGGCGCAACTCAATTTTGGTAATTTTGTCTCCAGTGTTAATTTAAGCGATGAGCAGACTAATCTGGGAAATCCGGAACTCGAGCCGGATCGCACCTGGGCTTTTGAAACGACATGGGAGCACAGATTTGGCCCCAAGGGGTCGCTTAATGTCAAATACAGGCGTGACTGGATTACGGCTGTGCAGGGCAGAGTTCCCATTGATAATGCTTTTGATGGCCCCGGCAATCTTGGAAATGCCAAACGCTGGAACTTGAATGTTGATGCGCGTTTGCCACTGGATCGTGTCGGCCTGAAAAATGCGACACTGGATGCTAACTGGTTTTTGCAGGACACCTCTGTAACCGACCCGGTAACGGGCGAGACACGAACTCTGCAAGGGCATATTAAACAAAACTGGGGACTTGAGTTTCGTCAGGATTTGAACAATATAAAAATGGCCTGGGGGTGGGATTATAATAGTGGGAACAAATGGCGCCAATTTCGTTTGTTTGAGCAAAGCCAGATCAGGCGTGGTTCCGGTGATCTGGACGCTTTCATTGAAACTACGCACGTTAAAGGCATCACCATTACTGCTGGCCTGGATAATATATTTAACCAGAAAGAGAAACGAGTTCGCACATTTTTTGATGGCTCGCGGGCCAATGGTATCATAAGTGGAGCGGAACAACGCATCCGGAGGGATGGCCGCCGATACACTCTCAAGGTCAAAGGCACGTTTTAGAGACCACCTCATATAGCCGCAATCGGTTCTTGCCTCGCACCCCAAATTGGCGCACCAATGCGGTAACATTTGTTACCTAGGCGCAAAGGTGTTCCCATGAAACTTGCCTCTCTTAAATCTAGCCCCAAAGTTGGGAGAGACGGTCGTCTGGTTATCGTCTCCAACGATCTGACCCGCTACACTGATGCCGCGCGTATTGCCCCCACCTTGCAGGCCGCACTTGATAACTGGGCCGAGGCCGAGCCACAATTGCAGGCGCTGGCGCAAAGTCTTGAGGTTGGTGCCGTGCCGGTGGAGCGGTTTCATGAACGCGAATGCGCCTCGCCCTTGCCCCGCGCGTTTCAGTGGGCTGATGGCTCGGCCTATGTCAATCATGTGGAACTGGTGCGCAAGGCACGCGGTGCCACCATGCCGGAAACTTTCTGGACAGATCCTTTGATGTACCAGGGTGGTTCGGACACCTTTTTGGGGCCGCGAGACGACATTGAAATGGTAACTGATGAAGGCTGGGGCATCGATATGGAGGCCGAAGTGGCCGTCATCGTTGATGATGTGCCTATGGGCGCAAGCCCGGAAATTGCCGTCAGCAAAATACGCCTTGTCATGCTGGTCAATGATGTGTCCTTGCGTGGCCTGATCCCGGGTGAACTGGCCAAGGGGTTTGGTTTTTTTCAGTCCAAGCCATCATCTGCATTTTCACCTGTTGCCGTAACACCGGATGAGTTGGGCGATGCCTGGCGAGATGGAAAACTACATTTACCTATGCTGGTTGGGCTAAATGGTGTGCCTTTTGGCCGCGCCAATGCCGGGGATGATATGACCTTTGATTTTGGCCAGATTATTGCCCATGCGGCCAAAACCCGCCCTCTTGGGGCCGGGGCGATTATCGGCTCAGGCACGGTTTCCAACAAGCTGGATGACGGGCCGGGCAAACCTATAGCAGATGGCGGGGCAGGGTATTCCTGCATTGCCGAAATACGTATGATTGAAACCATCGAACACGGCGCACCCAAAACCCCCTTCATGAAATTTGACGATAGTATCACTATTGAAATGAAAGACGCGGAGGGGGCCTCTGTTTTTGGCCGCATCGCCCAAACCGTAAAGCCATACAATGGCTAAGCTCGGTACCTTGCACCTTGATGACTATTTGCCTTACCGCCTGTCGGTTGCCTCCAATCAGGTTAGCCGATTGATCGCCAAACTGTATCAGGATCGCTTTGGGCTATCTATTTGGCAATGGCGTGTGCTGGCTATTCTGGGCGCGCAAAATGGCCTGACGGCAGGTGAGGTGGCAACACGTTCCGCTATGGACAAGATGGCGGTTAGTCGTGCAGTTTCGGCTCTGCTAGCGCGAGGTCTGGTGGTTCGTAAGGCTTCCGACACCGATGGCCGTGCGCGGATTTTATCACTGACAGGTACGGGCGCAGGCATTTATGATGAAATCGCCCCTCTGGCGCAGGAACAGGAGGCCCATTTACTGGCTGGTTTTAGCGCGGAAGATATAAAAACGGCGACGCGCTTTCTGCGTGCTCTTGAAGGCCGTGCGGCATCATTAGCTGAGGATTAGGGCTGATCTAATACCCGTTCCAGTGTCTTGATAAATGCCGTTTCAATAGGCTCGCGGGCCGTATGGCGGCCCTTTTGCACCACGCGATGCCCTGCGGCGTACACATCCTGCACGGGGCTATTAGCCGCGCCATAAATCCAGCCATCCAGCCAGGCATCATCTTGACGGGCAGCAAGAGCCGGGTGGGCGGCGTTCAGCGTGACAATATCGGCGCGTTTTCCAACGGCAAGAGCGCCGGTATTTTGCCCCAAAGCTTGTGCGCCGCCATTAACAGCGTGCTGAAAGAGTGTTCGGCCGCTTGATGTGTTTGGTTGAGCCAGAGGCGTGCGCCGTTCACTTGTCAGGCGCTGGCCATAATCCAGCAGGCGCAGTTCTTCGGCCAGATCAATGCGCACACAACTGTCTGACCCAATGCCAAAACGCCCTCCTTGCCCCAAATATTTATCGGCTGGAAACAATCCATCGCCAAGGTTTGCCTCGGTAATGGGGCATAATCCTGCCACCGCGTTTGAGCGGGCCAGATCGCGGGTTTCACCCTCATCCATATGGGTGGCGTGGATGAGGCACCAGCGTTCATCCACCTCTAAATTATCCAATAACCAGCGCACTGGCGGTGCGCCTAATATTGCTTGACATTCCTTAACCTCACGACGCTGCTCAGCAATATGTATGTGCACAGGGACACGTGAGAAACTATTCGTAAGATGCTGTAATTGTGTGTAATTCACTGCACGTAATGAGTGTGGGGCAATGCCTAAATTCGTATCGGGAAATTGTGATTGCAGTGCTGACATCAATGCTGCAAAGCTGTCCAGTGAGTGGCCAAAGCGTTTTTGTCTGTCCGTTAGGGCTTCACCCTCAAATCCACCTTGCGCATAAAAAACCGGCAGCACTGTTTGCCCTATGCCTGTGCGCGTTGCGGCATCAATAACCTGCGCACTCATCTCGGCAGGGTTGTCATAGGGGGTGCCGCCCGGGCCGTGGTGTAAATAGTGAAACTCACCAACCGAGGTAAACCCGCTTTCCAGCATTTCCATATAGGCCATGGCGGCAATGGCGTTCAGGGCATCGGGGTCAATGCTCTGGGCAATTATGTACATAACCTCGCGCCAGGTCCAAAAACTGTCTTCACCCGGGCCAGCACGTTCGGCCAACCCTGCCATAGCGCGTTGAAAAGCATGGCAATGCAGGTTGGCCATGCCTGGCACAATAATATCAGCATGAGTATCCGTGGGGGCCTGTGTTGCTCTTTTATCCAGCGTACCAATGCTGCCTTTGGCATTGATCTGAAGGCGTACATCTGCGGCCCATCCCTCTGGCAATAATGCGTGGCGAGCAAAAATTGTCGTTTCCATACGCTCTCATATCGTGATAGCTGCGCAGTGGCGAGTGTTAAAAAAGACTTGGCACACCGCACGGCTCTGCTAATTCTGTCGTATGGAAGTTCCACACCATTCTGATGCGCGGCAATGGGTGCTCAAAGGTGCGCATCTGGCCAGCATGGTCAAGGGCGGCGCATCTTATGGTTTTGTTGAAAACGCTGCTATCGCTTTTGACGGCGCACGCATTGCCTGGGTGGGCGAGGCGGTAGCCTTGCCACCCCGTTTTTCAGATTGGGAAATAGAAACACTATTCGGCGGGCTTCTCACCCCGGCGTTGATTGATTGCCACACACACATTGTCTATGGCGGCAATCGGGCGGCGGAATGGGAAATGCGTCTTAATGGCGCGAGTTACGAGGAAATAGCCCGGACGGGGGGCGGTATTCTGTCTACCGTTGCGGCAACCCGCGCGGCCAGTGAAGAAGAACTTATCGCTTCGGCGCGGCCACGTCTTGATGATCTTATGGCCGAGGGACTAGGCACCATAGAGATTAAATCCGGCTATGGGCTGGATGTGAAAAGTGAATGTAAAATGCTGCGTGCAGCGCAGGCGTTGGGTCGCCAAAGTGACGTTGAGGTCAAGACCAGTTTTTTAGGTGCTCATGCCCTGCCCAATGAGTATGCGGGCCGTGCGGACGCCTATATTGATCTTGTAGTGGGTGAAATGCTGCCAGAAGTGGCAAAGAAAAACCTTGCAGATTATTGCGACGGGTTTTGTGAAAACATTGCCTTTAGCCCTGCGCAAATACGCCGGGTTCTGGAAAAGGCCAAAGACCTTGGCCTTGGTCTTCGCCTTCACGCTGAACAATTATCCAGTCAGGACGGCGCGCAAATGGCCGCCGAGCTTGGCGCGCTATCGTGTGATCATCTGGAATACGTGGATGAAGCCGGTGTCTTGGCTATGGCTAAGGCAGGAACCAAAGCGGTTTTGCTGCCGGGCGCTTTTTATTTCTTGAAGGAGACGAAAAAACCGCCGATAGATTTATTACGCAAGCACGGCGTGGATATGGCACTGGCCAGTGATTGCAATCCCGGCTCCTCGCCGCTCACCTCACTATTGTTGGCGATGAATATGGGCTGCACGCTTTTTGGACTGACACCAGAGGAAGCTTTGGCAGGGGTTACGCGGGTAGCCGCAGGCGCGCTTGGCCTGACGGCAGAATGCGGTACACTCGAAATTGGAAAACGCGCTGATCTGGCCCTGTGGGATGTCGATCATCCGGGGCAGCTTGCCTATCCGGTTGGCGCAAATCCGCATCTTTGCCGGATGCGGGCAGGGCAATGGGTGCTATGAATACGTTGGTTGCAATCGAGCCGGGAAAAGCCAGTCATGCTGACTGGAAACAGGTGCGCAATGGTGCTGCCATAGCGCTGCCTGAAACTGTATGGCCGGACGTTGAGCGTTCAGCATCAGCGGTGCAAAACATGCTTATGCACGGCGAGACCGTTTACGGCGTTAATACCGGCTTTGGTAAATTGGCCAATACGTGCATTGACCGCAAGGATTTGGGTGATTTGCAACGTCGCATTGTGTTGTCGCACTGCGCCGGTGTTGGTTCTGCGCTTTCTGCGCCTGTAACCCGGATGGTTATGGCGATGAAGGCGGCCAGTCTGGCGCGGGGCTATTCCGGGGTTTTGGCGGGCACTATTCAGTTGCTTCTGGCCATGTTGGAGCGTGATGTATTGCCGGTGATCCCGGCGCAAGGCTCGGTCGGCGCTTCGGGCGATCTGGCCCCTTTGGCGCATCTGGCTGCTGTACTGATTGGCGATGGTGAAGCTACGTATGAAGGTGTGGTTATGCCGGGGGCTGCTGCTCTGCAGAAGGCTGGTTTGGCACCGCTCTCTCTTGTGGCCAAGGAAGGGCTGGCGTTGCTGAATGGTACGCAGGTCTCTACAGCTCTGGCACTGGAGGGGCTGTACGGCGCTGAACGGGTGTTCAAGGCGGCCATGCTTGCCGGGGTGCTAAGCGTTGAGGCTGTACGCGGCAGTCATGTCCCTTTTGATGCGCGCATTCATGCGGTTCGGGGACAGCCGGGGCAGATGGCCGTGGCCCATAGCTATAAAGCCTTGTTGGCGGACAGTGCGATAGTAGTTTCCCATGCCGATTGCAAAAAAGTACAAGACCCGTACTGTCTGCGCTGTCAGCCTCAGGTCATGGGGGCTGTTCTGGATGTATTGCAAACAACCGCAAAAACATTGGCCATTGAAGCCAACGGGGTTACGGATAATCCCCTAATTTTTTCTGAAACAAATGATGCTCTCTCGGGTGGGAATTTTCATGCTGAGCCTGTGGCTTTTGCCGCTGATCAGATGGCGTTGGGGCTATGTGAAACCGGGTCCATGTCAGAACGCCGCATTGCCATGCTGACCGATCCGGCGCTTTCGGGTTTACCAGCCTTTCTCACCCCAAAACCAGGGTTAAACTCCGGCTTTATGATTGCGCAGGTCAGTGCGGCGGCACTGGTTTCAGAAAACAAGCAAATGTCCATGCCGGCCAGTGTTGACAGCATCCCCACCTCAGCCAATCAGGAGGATCATGTTTCCATGGCCACCCATGGGGCGCGGCGTTTACTGACCATGGTGGAAAACGCGGCCAGTGTTGTGGGCATAGAATTGCTGGCCTCGGTGCAGGGGTTGGATTTGCATGACGGGTTAGAGCGCAGCTCAGCCCCGCTGGAGGCTGTGCGCGAGCGATTACGCGCCGTCGTGCCCATGCTAGAGGAAGACCGTATGATGGCCCCGGACATGGCGGCGGCAAAAGCCCTGGTGACATCGGGGGCGCTGTTGAGACTTGAAGGTGTAGAGGCGGCTCTGCCCGAGGTCTGCGAAGCGTGAGTGAAGTGTTCTCTTTGCAGGAAGGTTCATCCCCCCTGATCCTGAGCTTTCCACACTCCGGTACGGATATACCCGAAGCCATAGCCAAAAAACTGACCGCGGAAGGGCAGGGGTTGATTGACACGGATTGGCATGTACCGCGCCTTTATGAATTTACCCGTGATCTGGATGTAACATGGCTGGAGGCGAGGACTTCGCGCTATGTTATCGACCTCAATCGTGACCCTTCGGGAACATCATTATATCCGGGGCAGAGCACCACCGGGCTGTGCCCCACCCAAACATTTGACGGTGCGCTGCTCTGGCAAGATGGATGCGAACCGAATGCGCAGGAAGTCGCCCGGCGTACACAACAATATTTTGCCCCCTTTCACGAGGAACTGACCGCGCAGATCGCGCGGGTGAAGGCACGTCATGGCTTTGCCGTGCTTTATGATTGCCATTCCATACGCGGGACAATCCCGCATTTGTTCGAGGGCGACCTGCCGGTGCTAAATCTGGGTACAAATCAGGGACGTTCCTGCGTCGGGGATTTTCAGCAAGCCATCGGTGCCGTCATGCAGAACGGGCCATATAGCCATGTTATCAATGGCCGGTTTCGTGGCGGCTGGATTACCCGTCATTACGGCAGGCCGGATGAGGGTGTTCACACTGTGCAAATGGAGATAGCCCAGCACGCCTATATGGAGGAAACACCACCCTGGTATTGGTGCGGTGACCGTGCCACGGCCTTGCAATCAATGTTAAAGGATATATTTGCAGCCATTATGCAATGGTCAGCGACCAAGGCATGATCAGGCTATTTTTCTTTTGGTGCTGCCTTCTTGAGATTTTCCCAACGCCTTAAAAATATTTTTATATAGTAAACGCTGGTCGATAGGTTTTGTGAGGTATCCATCAAGGCCCATGGCCAGATAACGCTCTTTGTCACCCAGCATGGCATCCGCTGTTACGGCCAGAACAGGGATGTCAGACCAAGCTTCATCAGATTTACGGATGAAGGAAATTGTTTCCGGGCCACTAAGAACGGGCATGTGCATATCCAGAAGCACCAGGTCAAAGGACTTTGTTTGTAATAAGTCCAGCGCTTCTTGGCCATTTTCAGCATCCGATATGGCAACGCCTGTTGCCGCAAGTAGTGTACGTACAACCTTGCGGTTTATTATACTGTCATCGACCAATAATATGCTGTGTGCCGTAAGGTCTATTTTGGCAGGTATCCTGGAGGGTGTTTCCCTAATGGATGCTTCTTTGCTGGCAGGTTCAGCTTTGAAAGTAAACGTAAAAACAGAGCCTTTATCTGGAACACTTTCAACGCAGATGTCGCCACCCATCATACGGGCAAGTTCCTGGGTAATGGATAGCCCCAGCCCGGTACCGCCAAATTTTCTGGAAATTGAACTGTCAGCCTGAATGAACGGGGAGAATATCCGCTCTCGGGTCGTATCATCCATACCAAGGCCTGTGTCTGTGACGCGCAAACCTAATACGAAGTCTTGTTCATGCGTTTCACTCAGAAAAGCCTCAATTGAAACCTTACCTTTTTCGGTAAACTTGAGTGCGTTTGAAACCAGGTTGGTTAAACATTGCCTGACCCGTACGGAATCAAATTTTAATATTTCAGGCAGATCAGCACTGATTGATAATGTCAGATCCAGGCCTTTATCTTTGGCTTGAGCGGAAAATAATTTATGGGTTTGGGTGGCGATTTGTGACAAATTGGCCGGTGTTTTTGAAAGCTCCATCTGACTGGCGCTGATTTTGGATATATCCAGCACGTCGTTCAAAATGGTCATCAGGGCATCGCCTGAATCAATGATGGTTTCCACCTTATCGGTATCCTCGGCAATGAGATTGCTGCTGCCCAAGGCCTGGGCCATACCAAGCATGCCATTAAGCGGTGTTCGTATTTCATGGCTCATATTTGCCAAAAACTCGCTTTTAGCTTCATTCGCCTGTTCAGCCTCGCGTTGTGCTACTTCCAGTTTGTTTCTTTGCGCTACATTTTCGGACATATCCCGAATATAGAGCATGATAGATTTATCGTTGTCGTTCTGAACATCCACGCCAACCACTGAAACGGGAATAATGCAATCATCCAGTTTACACGATAAATCATCGGCACGGGCATGACCATAAACGCAAACCTTTGATAAAAACGCTTCCAGTTTCTCTTTTTCGTGCGGATGAAAATCAAGCGCCGTATGCGAAGTCACTTCTTCTTGCGACACATTCAGCATTTTTAATGTGGCCGGATTACAGTCAATAATTTTGGCATTTTGTTTATCCAGTAAAATAATGGCATCTGGAGATAAGTTGAAAATAGCTTTCCAGTGTGCATTGGAACGTTTTGCTATTTCTGCCTGAGTGCCGGCGTCTTCAAGGGCATTTGCCGTCACATCAAACAAGGTGTTTAGAGCATATGCTGCTTCACCAATTTCACCACCATAATTTTGTTTCATACGGTAACTATTGGATAGACGGGGGGCTATGGCGGCTCGCTTTAACGAAGTTACAAAATCATGGATGGGGCTGATTGTGACTCTGTAAATCAGCCATAATAACAGACAAGTTGAAATCACAGACAGTAAGGTTATAATTGTTGCGATCATTCCAGCCGTTTTATTGGTAACCAAAGCCGTTCCAAGAACACTTTCCAACTCTTTTGTACGTTCAGCCTGGTGGTCTAAAACCCTTGTTTCCATGTTGGCTAATGCGGTGCGAACGGCTTTCATTTCCTCATCACCAATCTTGCCTTGGTTATGGGCGTGGTGATCAAAAGCACTAACTATCGTATTGGTGACTTCAAAACTGGTGGTGTTTATAAACTTTACAAGATCTGTGTCTTGAAGTTCAACGCTCTGTTTTTCCAATTTCAATAACGTATCAAGAAACTCGTGCATTTCTAAATCAGAAAAATTTATAGATAAATCCGAGCTCTGATATAGTAGGTCATGAGTTATTTGGCTCAAATTATTCGTTATACTGTGCTGCTGAATTAGGTGCTCTTGTCTCATAATCACGAGATTGAATGAGTTAGAGGATGAAACGGTGGTAAAACACGTGGCCAGCGTTGCGATCACAAACACCGTAAAAATAATTAAAAAATTGGTTTTCACTGTATTTTTTAACGGATGCCTGAATTGTATTTTCATTATTTTTCCCGTTTTTTTTAATTTAGAATGATTATATTAAATTGTAGTAAATTTGACTGCCCTCTGAGACGTTTTCCGGTTTATAAGGTCTATCGTGGGCCGGTTGTGTAAGGCTTATAACTTTCGACAAGGGCAAATCATCAGTTTAGAAAGAGTTCACCCACAAATTTTAAAAACGCCATTTTGAAGGATTATCACTATGAACAATCGTCTTGATAATGCCCGGTTAATCAAGGCCCCGACGGGCGCAAAGCTGAATGCCAAAAGCTGGCTTACCGAGGCGCCGTTGCGGATGTTAATGAACAACCTTGATCCGGAGGTTGCAGAAAACCCCCAGGAACTGGTGGTCTATGGCGGCATTGGCCGGGCAGCGCGGGACTGGGCCAGTTTTGATAAAATCGTACAGACATTGAAAGAACTGGAGGATGATGAGACCCTGCTGGTGCAATCGGGCAAGCCGGTCGGTGTTTTTCGTACCCATAAAGACGCGCCGCGTGTGCTGATTGCCAATTCCAACCTGGTGGGAAAATGGGCCAATTGGGACCATTTCCATGAACTGGATAAAAAAGGTCTGATGATGTACGGCCAGATGACGGCCGGGTCGTGGATTTATATCGGTAGTCAGGGGATAGTGCAGGGCACCTATGAGACATTTGTCGAGATGGGTCGCCAGCATTATGGCGGCGACCTTTCGGGCAAATGGATACTCACTGGCGGCCTTGGCGGCATGGGCGGCGCACAGCCTTTGGCCGCCACTATGGCCGGGGCCAGTATGCTGGCGGTGGAATGCCAGCCTTCGCGCATCGAAATGCGCCTTGCCAATGGCTATCTGGACAAAAGCACTGATAACCTTGATGAGGCATTGCAGATCATCAAAGACAGTAAAGCGCCCGTTTCCGTGGGGCTTTTGGCCAATGCAGCCGATGTTTTTCCTGAACTGGTGCGCCGGGGAATGCGCCCGGATGCGGTAACCGATCAAACATCTGCGCATGACCCCATCAATGGTTATCTGCCCAGAGGCTGGAGCCTGACTGAGTGGGAGGAGCGCCGTAAAACCGATCCCAAAGCGGTAGAACGCGCCGCCATGAAAAGTATGGCTGAGCAGGTGGACGCCATGCTGGCGTTCCACGCTCAAGGTATTCCGACATTTGATTATGGCAATAATATCCGCCAGATGGCACTGGATGCCGGTTGTAAAAATGCCTTTGACTTTGAAGGCTTTGTACCGGCCTATATTCGCCCGCTTTTCTGCCAGGGTATTGGCCCGTTTCGCTGGGTGGCATTGTCGGGTGACCCGGAAGACATTTACAAAACAGACGCCAAGGTCAAGGAGCTAATTCCCGATGATGCGCACCTTCATAACTGGCTGGATATGGCGCGTGAGAAAATCCAGTTTCAGGGTTTGCCGTCGCGTATTTGCTGGGTTGGACTGGGCCAGCGTGATCGCCTCGGTGTTGCCTTTAACCAGATGGTGGCCTCGGGTGAGCTGAAAGCCCCGGTGGTTATTGGCCGCGACCATCTGGATAGTGGTTCGGTGGCCAGCCCCAACCGGGAGACCGAAGGCATGAAGGATGGCTCAGACGCGGTGGCCGACTGGCCGCTGCTGAACGCTATGCTGGCGACCGCTTCTGGTGCAACATGGGTAAGCCTGCACCATGGCGGCGGTGTTGGTATCGGCTATTCACAACATTCCGGCCTGGTGGTGTTATGCGACGGCACAAAGGAGGCCGAAGAACGGGTGAGGCGCGTCTTGTGGAACGATCCGGCCACCGGCGTTATGCGTCACGCCGATGCAGGCTATGACATCGCCATAGATTGTGCGAAGGAAAACGGGCTGAACTTGCCGGGGCTGGGATAGGAGCAGATAGTTGAGATATTGCGAATTTTAGTCTAAGGGGGCGTAACCAAGAGGCACCAAAAAGCTAAGTCTGTGACTTGGCTTTTTAAGCGGCGGTAGCTCAATGGATAGAGCACCTCCTTGATAAGGAGAAGGTTGGGGGTTCGAGTCCCCCACGCCTTCTTCTCATCATTGTCATTACCCGATAAAAATCGGGTAATCTAGTTGCGGCTCTATTCTGGATTGCCGGGACAAGCCCGGCAATGACAAATTAGAATATTTATTGTGCATACAAAATTTATCGTTCCCGTTCCTCGAACCTCGCCAAATCCTCCGCCAGGCGCACTGGTAAATCCATGGACTGGTGCAAAATGCTCAGTATACCGATACCATCGCTTAACTCGCGGAAAAACAGAATGTGCTGTTCATAATGGCTGAAATGAACGGGTATATCCAGATCGAGCGGGTTGGTGAGAGTTTGTGGTAATGTGCGCCACGGCAACGCCTTATCAGCCAGATGTTGCATATGCGAATGCAGGCCCCGAATATATTTTTCGGCCTGTGCTTGCCCCCATTGCTGGAAAGTGTAGTCCCAGATTTGATCCTGTTGCTTATCAGCTGTTTTGAAAAACCTGTAATTGGCCACAGGTTATGGTTTCTCGTTACGGGCAATCACGTCATTAGCACTAACCATGGTGAATGCCGTTTCATCAGCTCGCAAGGCGGGTTCCAGTTGATCTTGAAGCCAGCTCCAGGCCTGTTGCCGGGTTTGCAGGTCACGCCGGATCAAATCACGAACATATTCGCTGGCATTATCGTAAAGGCCTGAAGGCCCGGTTTGTTGTTGCAAATGGGACTTTAATGTTCCGGTGATGCGTACATTAACGTTATTTGAGGCCATTACATTTTCTTTCAAAACGGATGTAAAGAATATTTACAATATAATTTACATATTGGCAATCGGTGCTATACGCTATGCTTATTTCATTCTCATCCCCACCCTGAGGTGGCGCGAAGTATCCCGAAGGGGGGGCATAAGCCTGACCCTACGCCTGCCTGGCGTTTTCATGCTCAGCACAAATGCGACGTGATTCATCCGTATTCAGTCCTGTTTTTAATAACCCGCACCAGTGTTTTTCGTCTGTCGTAAAGTCCTCAGGTGGCTTGTTGTTGAAATACTGGCAGGTATTGCATACGCCAAAGGTTTTTAGATCGCCTGAGGAAATTTCGGCTTTCAGAAGTTCGCTCAAGCCAGCAGATAAAGCTTCACCCGTTGCGTTATCAAGATCATGCGCCTGTTTTGCAAGGCGATACCACGGATCAACCCGTAACAAGTCCTTGGCTTTTTTGGTCAGGAAAAGCATGACCGAGCGGCCTTGCCCAGGCCTTGGTTGTTTGGTTAGCAATCCCTTTTGTTCCAATGTCTTGACTGTTTGAGACACCGTACCTTTTGTGGTGACCAGGTACAGTCTTAACGCTGTGGGCGAGTTGGAAAACTGATTGCACCGTTCCAGATAGCGCAAGGCCTGCCATTGCACAGGGTTTAACCCGGCCTCATGCTCGGAAGCGCGCATGATCCGTGACAGTCGCTCAATCAAAACGGCAATGTTGGTATGTTTATTTTCAGTCTCACCCATTTGATTAATGTATCGACTCGAAACTTAACTTGCAAGACGAGGTTTTTCTGTTAAGTTTCGAGTCGACACATAACTGAGGGAGAGAAAAATGCGTAAACAGGTTTTATCAGCAGTCATAGCATTGGGGGCGGTTAGTGCCTTAGCGGTGGCTTGTGCGTCACAGGAAGGTAATAGTGCAATCGCCTTACCGGACGGGTATCGTTCCTGGACCCATGTAAAATCCATGATTATTCAACCGGGCCATGGCCTTGCTGACCCCTTTGAAGGCATTCACCATATTTATGCCAATGATATTGCCATGCAAGGTTATAAAACCGGTAATTTTGCCGATGGCTCCGTTCTGGTTTTTGATTTGCTCAAAGTAACAGAGGCAGATGACACCATACAGGAAGCCGATCGCGTTCTGATTGGTGTTATGGAAAAGTCCAGCACCAATTATTCCGGAACCGATGGCTGGGGCTATGAAGGTTTTGCTGCTGGCGATAAAGAAAAACGGCTGGTGACGGATGGGGCGACCCAATGCCATGCTTGCCACGCAGGTACGCCAGAGACCGGGTTTGTCTTTAGCCAGTATCGCAACTAATCTGGCATCAGGCAAAGGAGCTATATGATGCAGGATCAACAAAAGCCACCAGAATGGCAGATACAGGAATGGCTTAATTCCGATCAGCCCATAAGCCTTGCATCGTTACGCGGAAAAGTGGTGGTGATGCACGCTTTTCAGATGCTGTGTCCCGGGTGCGTGAGCCACGGCTTGCCCCAGGCACAGCGTGTCCGCGCCACGTTCAGCACATCAGACGTTGCTGTGCTGGGGCTGCATAGTGTGTTTGAGCACCATGATGCCATGACACCCGTTGCCCTTAAAGCTTTCTTGCATGAATACCGTCTGACGTTTCCTGTTGGTGTTGATATGCCCTCTGCATCGGCTGCTGTGCCGCAAACAATGGCCGCTTACCGGTTGCAGGGTACGCCCAGCCTGCTTTTGTTTGACCGCGAAGGCATGTTGCGCTGGCAGCAGTTTGGCAGGCCGGACGACATGACGGTTGGCGCAAAAATTATGGCTTTGATAATGGAGAACCCTGCCGGGCAGGGCGTTGAAGATAAAAAAGAACAGGAAGAGCAATCGGGGTGCACCCCGGAAGGCTGCGCCATTTAAGGGTAAGTTTCCTTACAGATACCCTTCTTCAAGCAAGTCCTTGAGGTGCATGGCAGCAACGGGTTTGCCATTTTCGATAACAAAAACATTGGCAATACGCCTCTTGGTGAGCTGGCCAATCACGTCACTAATGCGGTCTTTGCCGGTAACCGCATAGGGGTTGGCGGTCATAATTTCACCCGCATTTTTCTCAAAAAAACCACTCGTTAATGCCCGGCGCAAATCGCCATCGGTAATTATCCCGACAAGATTACCGTTATCATCAATAACGGCTGCGCACCCCATGCGGCCTTTGGTGATGGTGGACAAAACATCCTGTGCGGATGCCTCACGGGTCAAAACCGGGGGTGGGGCAGTGTGCGTCTGCATCCAGTCTTCAACGCTTTGCAGGCCCAGGCCCAACTTGCCGCCAGGGTGCCGGTCACCAAAGTCACTGGCGGAAAACCCGCGTCGCTGCATAACCGTAATAGCCAGGGCATCCCCCATTGCCAGCGTCATGGCCATGGATGTGGTTGGCACAAGACCATTGGGGCAGGCCTCGGGTACGTCAGGCAAGGCCAAGAGTACATTAGCGGCATTGCCCAGTGTTGAATTGGCCCGGCAGGTAATAGCTATGATAGGAATATCGCGTTTGGCACAATAACGCAGGGCGTCCACCAGTTCGCGGCTTTCACCGGAATTTGAGATAGCCAATACGGTGGACCCGGCTGTCACCATTCCCAGATCACCATGACTGGCCTCGGCCGGATGGACAAAAAACGATGGCGTTCCGGTGGAGGCCAGAGTCGCCGCGATTTTACGTCCGATATGGCCGGATTTCCCCATACCCAAAACAATACAATGACCTTGCGCTTGCAACAGGGTATCTACCGCACAGCAAAACGCATCACCATCAAGCGCTTCGGCCAGCTTGGTTAAAGCCGCAGCTTCGGCCTTGATGACGGCGCGGGCGGTTTTATGATCGTTATGTCTATCCATAATTAGGGCTTATCTGCCTACTGGTATGGGGGCAAGTAAAGACGTTATTCAACGGTAACGGATTTAGCCAGATTACGAGGCTGATCCAGATTGGTTCCTAGTTTAAGTGCTGTAAAATAAGCTAAAAATTGCAAGGGGATAGCGCTAATTATTGGGCCGGTTAATCCTGGCATGTCTGGCAAAATAATAATGTCTTTTGTACTATCCTTGAATTGTTCTGCGCCAGCCTCATCTGTAATGGCAATAACTTTGGCACCCCGCGCTGCAACCTCCTCGACATTGGAGATGGTTTTTTCAATCAAGGCATCGGTGGGCGCAATGACCACCACGGGAGTGCCGTCTTCTATCAGGGCGATGGGGCCGTGTTTCAGCTCGCCAGCGGCATAACCCTCAGCGGGTAAATAGGTGATTTCCTTTAGCTTCAGCGCACCTTCTAGCGCCAGCGGGTAATATACCCCGCGACCTATAAAAAAGCTCTGTTTGGCGGTGGCCAATATAGGGGCAATTGCTTCGCACTGGGCTTTGACGGTTAGCGCCTGCTGGGCCAGCTCTGGCAATGTTTCCAAGGCCATCAGATGGATTTGAGTGTCGGCTTGACTAAGGCTACCGCGCAAATGTGCCATACCAATGGCTCCCATAGCCAGAACGGCCAGCTGTGCCGTAAACGCCTTGGTTGAGGCGACGCCGATCTCTGGCCCGGCCAAGGTGCGCATAATCGCGTTGGTTTCTCGGGCAATCGATGACTCAGGCGCGTTTAAAACGCCAATGGTATCAAGCCCGGCGCGATTACAATAGCGCATGGCAGCGAGCGTATCGGCGGTTTCGCCAGATTGAGATATAAACAGCGCCGTACCATTTTTTTTTGGTAATGCAGGGGTGCGGTAACGAAATTCCGAGGCAATATCAGTTTCAACATGCACACCCGCCAGACCTTCAAACCAGTATTTACCAACGGAAGCCGCCAAATAAGCCGTGCCGCAGGCAATGGCCACAAGACGTTCAGCATCCCTAAGAAAAGGGGCCGCATCGCCCAATAATGGCAGGTTGGTTTCTGGGTCCATATAGGCTGCTATGGTGCGGGCAAGTGCCTCTGGTTGTTCATGAATTTCTTTTTCCATGAAATGGCGGTAATTGCCCTTTTCTGCCATCACCGCAGAAATGCTGGCCGTCATGATTTCACGTGTTACTTCTTCGCCTGATTTATCGCGTACACAGACATCGTCAATTTTCACGACGGCGCTGTCACCTTCCTCAAGATAGAGAACCCGTTTGGTAAAAGGGGCAAGCGCAAAAGCATCGGAGCCAACAAACATCTCTCCCTCGCCAAACCCGACAACCAGCGGGCTGCCGTGGCGGGCAGCAAAGAGTGTCTGGTTATCTTTGCCAATAAGTGCAGCAACCGCATAGGCACCTTCCAGACGTTCAACGCAGGCAAGAAAGGCGCTTTCTTCATCCATTGCCTTATCAAGAAAATACTGGATCAGATGGGCGATAACTTCCGAATCTGTTTGTGTGGCAAATACATGGCCTTTGCGGGCTAATTCTTCTCTTAAGGGTTTGAAATTTTCAATAATACCGTTGTGAACAATGGCAACATTACCCGCCTGATGGGGATGGGCATTTTCCATGTTGGGTTTGCCATGGGTGGCCCAGCGTGTATGGGCGATGCCACAGGTGCCATCAATGGGAGAATCGTCCAGCACATGCTGCAGATTGATAATTTTGCCAGGCGCCCGGCGTCTTTTGATGCCTTGCCCGTTAATGACAGCAATGCCAGCAGAATCATAACCTCTGTATTCCAGCCGCGTCAGCCCTTCAATGAGGCGTTTGCTGACAGACTGGTTGCTGACAATACCAACAATACCACACATAAAATTTTCTCCGATGGACTTGTTTGGGACATCCGGTTCCTGTCACGCAAGTCCTGTACCATAATGGGGTTAAAATTTACACCGAATGCGCTCATAACCAAATCAATTGATGTTTCTATTGATTGCAGAATAAACCTGCCGAAAAGTTTATTTTTGCATCCATTTATGCGCATTTTTGGGCCAAATGAGTGCTGTTCAGCACATTTTTCCATTGAACCAGATCGGTGCTTGGGTCATTGAAGGGAAAAAGGTGTCTGAAAATATGTCTGAACCGTTATTATCCATTGTGAACAGATTGGAAAAGCTGGTGGCCTGTGATACGCGCAATCCGCCGCGTGCCATGGATAGTGCGCACCCCATCGTGGCGGTATTACGCGATGAGCTGCCGGGCTTTGCTGTGGGCATTACTGATATGGGGGGAGGGTGTCTGCAAATCCTGGCTCGTCGCGGTGCGCCTGAAACCCTGATTAATGTGCATATGGATACGGTTCCGGCGGCGCCAGACTGGACGCATTCCCCGTTTGAAATGCAACGAGGTGAAACCCGTGTTATCGGGCTGGGTACGTGCGACATTAAAGGTGCGGCGGCGTGCGCTATAGAGGCTGCCTTGCGCACAGATGCCCCGGCGGCATTTCTGTTTACTACAGACGAGGAAAATGGTGCTGGTTTATGCGTTAATGACTTTGCCGCGCAAGATCATGGTTTTACCCGCGTTATCGTTTCTGAGCCTACCTGTGCTACGGCAGTGTTTTCCCATCGTGGCATTGCCAGCTTTGAAGCGAGGTTTGCCGGTGTTTCCCGCCATGGCAGTGATGCACGTTGCATTGATGAAAGTGCTATTTCGCGCGCGGCTAACTGGTTGCAAGCGGTGGGTGATATGGCGCGAGCCAGCGAACGTGAAGGTGGTGATCTGCCCGGGGTGCGTTTTAATGCAGGGCGCATAGAAGGGGGGATTAAGCCCAATATTTGTGCGCCGGATTGCAATTTACGCTTTGGAGTGCGCCCGGGACCGCAACACGGCATTGCGGACGTGGCCCGTGAACTAAAGGCCCTTGCCCCTGACGAACACTGGGCGGGCTTTGAGATGCTTTATACGTTGCCCGCTCTCTCGCCGATGGGTGAAACAGGAAAAGCCGCACGGGACTATGCCAGTGCACTTGGTCTGCCAGCGGGTGATCCTGTGGATTTTTGGACTGAAGCAGCGCTTTTTGCAGCCGCAGGAACACCTGTTTTTGTATTTGGTCCCGGTGATATTGCCCAGGCCCATACGGTGGATGAATGGGTCAGCCACGAACAGTTAAACGCTGCTTTTGCCGTTTATGAAAAGGTGTTTGCCAATCATGACTGATTACTTTGATACAGAAGCCCGGCAAACTCGCCAGGTCATTCGCCAGCTTTTATCCGGGATGAGCGAAGGGCGTGAAGTACGAGCTTATTTGCAGAAATTTTCGGAAATGGACCGCGCCCGCTTTGCGATAATAAAAGTTGGTGGCGCGATTTTACGCGATGAAATGCACGCACTTGCCGAGGCCTTGGCGTTTTTACAAAAGCTGGGACTGGCGCCGATTATTGTACACGGAGGCGGTCCGCAAATTGATGATGCCTTGCAAGTCAAAGGTATTGAAACAAAACGCCATGAAGGGTTACGCATTACCACTGATGAGGCAATGTGTGAGATTGCAAAAACCTTGCGTAACCTGACACTGGATTTGCTGGATGCCATTCGCGCCAGTGGTGGTCACGCCACCGCTATTGGGTCGGGTGCGGTAAACGCAACGCTGGTTGATGAAGGTATACTGGGCCGGGTAGGCGCGCCTGGTGCCCTTGATTTGCGTGGCATTCATGATGTGGCCGCAGAAGGCTCTATCCCGGTTCTGACCTGCATTGGCGAGACGCCAGATGGGCGGCTGGTTAATATTAATGCAGACGCGCTGGTTGCGGCACTGACACACGAGTTGCAACCACAAAAAATTATTTTCCTGACGGGAACAGGTGCCATTCTGGATGGTGAAGGTAAACCCATTTCATTCGTACATCTTACCAATGATTATAATCAGTTGATGGCGAAAGATTGGTTGCAAGGCGGGATGCGACTGAAGCTTGAGCAAATCAAAACACTGTTGTCTGATTTGCCGCTTGGTGCCTCTGTAGCCATTACCCGGCCCGGTGCACTGGTCAAAGAGCTGTTTACCCATGGCGGGTCAGGTACTTTGGTGCGCAGGGGTGAGCAGATATTAACCGAAAGGGATCTGTCTGCGTTGAACACACCCAAATTAACGGGTCTGATCGAACAGGCTTTCGGGCGCACACTAAAGCCTGAATTCTGGCAAGGCCTGAGGCTGGAGAGGGCAATAGTTTCCTCACAAACAAGGGCTGCTGCCTTGCTAACGTCGCTAGAGGGCGCACTTTATCTTAATAAGTTTGCTGTGGCAGATGATGCACGCGGAGAGGGGCTTGGTGCTGCGGTTTGGGCAGAGGTTATTGCCGCTGCCCCGGTACTTTTTTGGCGTTCCCGCAAGAATAATCCGTTTAACGTGTTTTATCATGGCACGGCACAAGGTTCGGCTCACATTGGCGATTGGCAGGTTTTTTGGCGCGGGACAAACGATTGGGCGCAGATTGGCAAGCAGGTAGAGGCGATTGCCGCTTTACCTCAGTCATTCGTTGATGAAACAGAAATGTTATGAGCATCAGGCGGAAAATTGGCGTTATTGGTGCACGTGGATTTGTCGGTGCAGAATTATTGACGCTCATCAGCGCACACACGCAGTTGGAGCTGTCCTACGCTTCGTCGCGCCAGCGCGCTGGTGAAGCCATTGAGGGGGCGCCCGGCAAAATTTATGAAACGCTGACCCCTGTTGAAGCGGCGCAGCGCGGCGCAGATCTGGTGTTTCTGGCGCTACCAAATGGCGTGGCAACACAGTGGGTAGAGGCAATTACAAAAACCGCACCCGATACCCGTTTTATTGATATGAGTGCGGATTACCGTTTTGATCCGGACTGGCACTATGGGCTGCCAGAACAAAATCGTGATGCGTTACGTGGGGCAAAGCATATTGCCAATCCGGGGTGTTATGCCAGTGCCGCGCAGATTGCTATTGCGCCTGTAGTAGATGTTTTAGCAGCACCCCCGGCGGTTTTTGGCGTGTCGGGTTATAGCGGCGCGGGTACTACCCCCTCACCGCGTAATGACCCGCAAAAACTAAGCGATAACCTCATGCCTTATGGGCTAAGCGGTCATATACACGAGCGGGAAATAAGCCAACACCTGGGTACGCCAGTGCACTTTATGCCCCATGTTGCCGCATTTTTTCGTGGCCTTTCGGTAACCGTGAATTTGTGTTTCAAAACCCCATTGGGTGAGGACGATTTGCGAAACCGTTATCAGCAGGCCTATGATAATGAGCCTTTTGTTACCGTGATGGATGAGGCACCGCAGGTGCGCGACATTGCAAATTGCCAGGGGGCGCAGGTGGGCGGTTTTGCCCTTAGTGCAGATGGGCGTCGTGCAGTGATGGTTTGCGTGCTGGATAATTTGCTTAAAGGGGCGGCATCACAGGCCATGCAAAACCTGAACCTGGTCTTTGGTTTCGATGAAACAACGGGATTAACCCCTAAACCGCATTGATATTTCCGCTTCCCAAACAAATACCATAGTCCATGTGTGCTATACGCACGTTTCGCATATTTATGTTACAGCTGAGTCTCATCTATTTTTTTGTTGAGTATGAATATGTGGTATAGAGTGAAGAGCGTAGCCTTGATTATCGTTTACGCCCTGGCAGTGTTTCTGGTTTCCCCTGTGGCGCTTGAAGTTGTTGGTGGCGGGGAAGCGCAGGCAGGCAAACCCAAGGCCAAGAAAATCAAGGCCCCTAAAGCCAAGAATAGGCCAAGCCTGTCATTTCGCCCGCAGAATTCGAGGAAAAGCCCAAAATATAACGGTAAGGTAGGCGTTTTGCAGTTTCGTGACCGCCGGGGCTTTAAATTTTATGGCGGTTCGGACGAGTTCTTTGCCGAACCAACAATGACGGCGCTGAATAATGCCCTTTATTTAGGTACCAAATCAGGCCGTGCTTTTACGCAAGTGGTGCAGGTTCCCATAACCCCTGGGGATAGGCTGAACCGTGATGAGCTAAAGGCTATCGCCCAACAATATGGGCTGGATTATATTTTGCTCAGCGATTTGACCATTTTCACAATTTTACGAGAAAAAATGGCGGCACGTAAAAAGGGGATGGATTTTACCGTCAAAGTTCGCTTTGGGTTATTTGGTCAACTGATTGACCCACAAAGCGGGGCTATTTTATGGGCTGAGCCAGTCATACGCGAAATGGGACAGCTCAATGCCAAAAAGAAAGTGAAGGCAGACGCTTATGGCTATAGCGCCAACGCGGCAGTGAAGGCCGGTTTGGCCGATATGGCGATCTCTATCCATGCAATTGGTCTGGAGGTGCGCTAATGAATACCCTGTTTCGTATAATTGGTCTTATTGTGATATTGTTAGCCGTCGCCGTGCCGTCACAGGCCAGGGACAAATTTCTGAAATCAAAAGGCCAGCAACTTAGTTACCGAGAGGCAAGCGCCTATAGCAATACTGGCGAAAAACGCGATATTATCGTCGGGGTGGAATTTCTACCCAAGGCAGGGCAAAAACGTCAGTTGGGCAGCAAAACGGGCAAGTTTGATGTGCTTGAGGTGGCAATTACCAATAACAGCCGCTTTCGCTTGTACGTGAATAATGTTGAGATGCTGGATGGTGGCGCATTACTGCAAAGCGTTAGTCTGGATGACGTGGCCAAGGCAACAGGTCCCTCTGGTGGCGGCAATAAAAAAGGCATGCAGCTTTCAATCTTGCGTAACAACTTGATCGACAAAAGCCTGCAAGCCAATGTGGTTTTACCGGGTGAAACCATTCAAGGATTGGTTTTTGCACACATTAAAAAAGAACAGCAGGGCATTGAATTAAAAGTAGATATTCAAAACCTGAAACGGCTTGTGTATCTGGATATTGTGGTGCCTATAGCGCAATGAGTAACCAGCAAACAACGGCCAATCCTTCTGCCTTAACGCAATTTATGACGATGACGGCTTATCTTGCCGCATGCGCTTTTGGGTATCAGCCTTTGCTGAAAACTAACATATCCCAAGACGTCTCAGAGGCAGTGCTGATGTTAGCCTTGTCGCTTGGATTGATATTTCCGGCATGGAAATACGGTATTTTTTCTCCGGCTATTGGTACCTATGCCGGTTGGGTAGTTCTTGGCGTAATCGCCGCTTACACATTGGGGTGATGAGAATGAAAAGCTTTGGTTTTATTTGTATGTGCGGTGCGTTTTTCTTTTTAGCGATAGCCAGTGCTGTGGTGGCGCAGGACGGCATTACCCAAAACCAGATTGACAGGCTGGAACGCTATGCCAGCCGGGTTGAGCGCGACCATAAAACCGGCACTAATGACGTTCGCCGCCTGTTTGACGAAGAAGCCGAGATTTTACGTGCCAAGGCCCGCGCCAAAAGCGCTCAATGGTATGCGGAAGGTCTGCAGGATTATGAAAGGGCGGACTTTCAAAGCCTGTCGCAAAGGTTGAATACGCTGCACAGGCTGCAAAAACTGGATTATTCCAAAACCCAAGGCATGTTTCCCATTCTTGCCAAACGCATTATTAGCTTGGACATTATCTATAAGGGCAAGGTCGACAAAGATAAATTTATCTCTGCCTCTGGTATGCGCAATATCGCCAAAGAAGAATTTCGCAACCAGTTGATGGGCAATCTCTACGGCACCTATATCGGGGCGATGGCAGAACCTACGCCCGAATCCGCACGCGCAAAAATGATGAACTTTCGGGGTTTCATTGAAAGCATGGCGGCCACTGATAGCGTGGCAATTGACCTTGAGACAAAGAAAATACAGCGTGAAATGGATCACTTTATAGTTTCACTTATTCCCGGTGTCGGTGAAGCTCTGGCGCTGGTTGAGGCCTATCATGGCACAGATGCATTGGGTAAAAAACTGACCTGGGTGGATCAAAGCCTGGCGGTGGTTGGCGTGATGGGAGCCGTGGGCGATGTCGCCAGTGTTACCAAAACGGTTGGCAAGTTTCCTGCCGAAGCCGGTCAGACCTTAAATTTAATGTCTGGTTATATTGCAGATTTATCATCGACAGAAAAGGCTTTCATCAACAGCAAGTATGGCGAGAATGCCGTACAATCCTTGCAGGATATGCGCAATAAAATAAAAGGCCTGCGCACTCCAAAGGGCACCGGCGCGGAAGCCATTGTTGATCTGGTAGACCCCAAAGGGATGCAAGTGGCACGCATAGCAGCAGCAGAAAAGACCGAAGCCGCGACGAAGTTAAGCAAAGTCCCACCGGATGAATTGCTGGCCTTGAAAACCAAGGCCACAATCGCTGTGGAAAAAGATATGCCCAACTTAAGTTTTGATAAACTCTCCAATCCTTCCCAAATGACCGAACTTGATTATCGCAATTTCCAGAAAAGTTTTGACCTGGATGATGTGCAAATGGCGCGGGTGAGAAATAACCCTGAACTGCTGATCGATACGGTTGAACAATCCACCGGGGTGCCGTTTGAGAGCCTGAAAATACAGGCCAATGCCACCAAACGGGGTGAATATGCGGTTATGCGTAACACCAGCGCGTATGGGTTGAATGATCTGAAAGCGGGCAAAGCAAAAGCCAAGCCACTTTTTGTGAAAAGCAAGTCTGGCGTTGGCGGTGCCGTTTATAGTGACCAGGAGTTTAGTAAAATCTCGCTGAAACTGGACGCCGCGGAGCGCGCCGGAGACACGGTGCAGATCAGGAAACTACGCCAAACAATAGACAATAATTCTGTAATGGCCGAAAGCGTAACCCACGCCAGGGAAATTGCCGGGCTGGAACGCAATCTTGGTGCTCTGAACACTGTTGAAAAGGCAGAAGAAGCCGCCATTTTGCAAAAGCGTATAGATTTTTTGAAAAACACGCGCCGGGCCGAGGAAAGCAGCATCGTTGATGGCAAAACCCTGGTCGGCGTCATGACCAAAGATGACAAGGGCAATGCCATGCGCTCGGTGATGCTTAAAGATGACAAGGGCAAGCTGTTTGATATAATGAGCAAGCAGCCGGTGACCGGCGAGGCCAGTATCATTAAAAATGCAGACGGGTCGGACAAAGTTTTATCTCGCCTGGTCGACAAACACACCGGCAAGTATTTTGTTGGGGATTCTGATCCGCACATCATTGCGCTGAGCGAGAACAGCGTTGGCCAATCCTTATCCTTTGATCCCATTAACGGCACCACATCAAGGCGGGCGCAGGAGTATATCAGCGAAATGTCATTGGAGCATAAGCTGGCAGGACGTGAACCTGTTATCTTGCACGAAGGGCAGGTGCGTTATGTGGATCATTTTCTGGATACCGACAAGGAGATGTTCGTCATCGAAAACGGGGTTATGCGCGTTATCAAGGATAGCGATACACAATTGGAAGGCTTTATCCATTCCCGCAGACTGAATGGCAATGTGAGTATTGTGGATCCCCGGTGGAAAATGGGACAATGGACGCCTGAAGCGGGGTTTGTGAAATGAATATTTTTAGAACCTTGTTGCAGTGCCTCGCCCCGTGTTTTCTGCTTGCCATTACCGTCAGTTCGGCACAGGCCCAGAACAGTATTGCCGCAATTGAGGCCGAATATGACGCTGTAGACAGTCGGCTGTTTGCCATGCGTGATTTTACCCAAAAGGTAAGACGTGAAGGGGCTGATCTAATGGCTTTGGCACATGCACTGGATGTGATGGAAGAGCTTGAAGGCCAGTTGGTTATCTTGCGGCAACGCCTGAAATCCTTAAAGGCTAGCGAAGAAAACCTTGATGAGGATGAAAAGGGTGAAGACAACGACGAGGGTGCTGAGGACGATGAAGAAGATAGCGACTGGAATGATTTTTTAGACTCTTTGGGTGAGAAAGTCGACGTTGCATCAGAAGGGGGAATGGATGTTGTCGATGCAATTGATATACCCATTGCTGGCGATGATATTTCGGAGATAACCGAGCCCTCATTCGATACCATCGAACTTGTCGGGACAGAGGGCGGCGTTACCGACCAGTCCGAATGGGATGAAATAGAAGCCGACGCTGTTAACAACCCTGAAGACTATGAATACATTGATGATGAGGTCGCTGATAGCGCCGGGGAAGATGATGACTGGGACACTGTAGATGAGGTTGATGACAAGCTTTATGGTGTGGATCAGGACCGGATCAATGATGTGCGTGATCAGATGGCGGGGCAGGTTGGTGCTGATGCGGGGCGTATCAATGCCGGTGCGCGGCGGGATTTTGCCGACATAGAAGCTGAGCGTGAACGGCGGCGCATTCAAAAAGCCAAGGAACGCGCTGAATTTGCCGCCGCCATGCAGGAATTAGCCGATGGATTAAGCGCCGCCTATTACGGGACGCCCCAACCCACAACGTCATCTCCATCGCCCCCGGTAAGGAGTTCGGGTAGCACTTATACGCCCCCGCCGTCTTCTTCTGGGCCACCTTCGTCGGGATCCTCCACGGGTATGACACTGGACGATTACACGGGGGCTCTCAAACGGTGCATAGATAGAAAAACTACTGAGGCGCGCAAGTCAGGTTTTCCAATAATGGACCCGACGTTACCTCGTATGATGTGTATGGACGAGATAAGAAATGGTGGTTCTGGCGGCGGTTCTATTCAGGCACAAAACAAATGCAATCAAGACATCATGACCACATGGAACCCCAAGACCAACCGATGCGAGCGGATGACACATAAGGTAAACTCGGCAGCAAAGTTTGGCACCCGATACGAATCCGGTGGGGAGGGGGTACACACATTTAATTATACCGGACGGCCACAACAGGGTGCCCGGCTGGCAATCGAATGGAACATGTACGACATCCCTGACCGGATTGTGGTTTATTTCGGTTCGCGTGTGGTTCTGGATAGTGGCATGACAAAACAAACAAACTCAGGGCGCCTGCCAGCCTTTTCCGGCAATAGTGTCAAAGTTGTGCTGACGGGCGGCGGTGATGGAACCGACTGGAATTTCACCTTGTCAGAGTGATCAGGCGCCAAACACTCTTGGCACAATCATCATGGCGACGCCAAAAAGTAGAACAACCGCCACCAGATTGAGTAAAAACCCGGCGCGGGCCATTTGCGGTATGGAGACAAGGTTGGAGCTGAACGCGATGGCGTTGGGCGGTGTGGCGATGGGCAACATGAAGGCGCAACTGGCCGCTAGCGTTACCGGCACGGCAAGAAGCAACACATCCTGATCCAGCCGTAGCGCCAATGCTGCCATAACCGGCAAGAAGGTGGCTGTGGTGGCGAGGTTACTGGTCAGCTCGGTGAGGAAAATAACCAGCACCGTGGCCCCAAGGATCAGAATTGCAAAGTGGATGAGGCCCAACCCGCTAAGCGCATTGCCCAGCCATTCTGCCAGGCCGGAGCTGGAAACGGCTGCGGCCAGACTAAGCCCGCCCCCAAACAGGATTAGAATGCCCCAGGGCAGCCGGGCCGCCTGTTCCCAGGTGAGCAGGGTGCGCTGATCTTTATCTCCACTGGGTACAACAAAGGTAAGCACAGCCGCCATTATGGCGATGCCAGCATCAGAAAGGCCGGTAATGCCGGTGATCTGGGTCAGGGGTTTGCGAAAGGCCCATGACAGGGCCAGCGCGGCAAAGATCAACCCTATACGAATTTGCGGAGCGGTAACCGGGCCAAGATCATGGCGCAGCTCACGTAAATGCTCGGTCGTTTTTGCGGTTGCGGAAAAGTTCACAGGATAGGCAAAGCGGGTTAACGCCAGCCAGCCTAAAGGCAACATAACAACACTAACCGGCACCCCTACCAGCATCCATTGGGCAAAGCCTATTTCATAGCCTAGATTATCTTGCATAAACGCCACAAGGAAGGCATTGGGCGGCGTTCCTATTGGCGTTGCAACACCGCCAATGGTTGCCCCGTACGCCAGCCCGAGAACCATGGTAATGGCAAAATTACGTTTCTGTACCTCGGTAAGATCATCAACGGAGTCTATGACAACGGCGATAATTGACATGGCAATGGGCAGCAACATCAGGCTGGTCGAGGTGTTGGAAATCCACATGCTGAGCAGGGCCGCCGCCACCATGATGCCGCCCACCAATGCCCGGGCATGGGTACCGGCAAAACGAAAAATTTCCAGGGCAATGCGCTTGTGCAAATCCCATCGCTCGATCGCCAGGGCAACGATAAAACCACCCATGAAGAGAAAAATAATCTTGTTGGCGTACGGGGCAGAGGCCGTGTTAATATCGCTAATGCCCAATAGCGGGAAGAAAATCAGGGGCAAGAACGCCGTAACGGCAAAGGGGACCGCTTCGCTGGCCCACCATATCGCCATCCATGCGGCCATGGCCGCTGTATTGCGCCCGACAACACCTAGATCATCGGGCGCAAAAAACAAACCGAGCAAAAGCGCCGTTACCGGCCCGGCAACAAGGCCAATGCTTTGGTAGAGATGGCGTCCGTGTTTTAAAGATTGCGCCAAGGTTTATCCTGCCTTTGTGTCCGCAATCCAGTTATCAACCCGGCGTTCCAAAATGGTCAACAGCATGGCACCGCCGCCCAGAATTGTGTCGTGAAAAGCGCGAATATCAAATTGATTACCAAGCTCTGCTTCAGCTCTGCGGCGCAGCTCCTGAATTTTCAGCATACCGATTTTATAGCCGGTTGCCTGCCCGGGCCAGGTGATATAGCGGCGCACTTCGGCGCGCGCTTGCGGTTCTGGTGCGGCAGAATTGGCGAGGAAATAATCAATGGCCTGTTGTTCGCTCCAGCCTTTGGAATGAAGCCCGGTATCAACCACAAGACGGATGGCGCGCCATATCTCGGAGCCCAGACGGCCAAATTGTGAAAGCGGGTCTTCATAGGTGCCCGGCATTTCTATGGCCAGCCATTCTGAATACAGCCCCCATCCCTCGGAATAGGCATTGAACCCGGCCTGAGTACGAAATGTGGGGATGCCCTCAAGTTCTTGCGCAATGGCGATCTGCATATGGTGACCCGGCAGACCCTCATGATAGGCAATGACTTCCAGTTCCCGCTTGGGCATGGATGCCATATCCGACAGGTGCGCATAATAGGTGCCAGGGCGAGAGCCATCGGGTGTGCTGGGGAAATAATGCTGGGGCGCGCCATCTTGTTCACGAAAGGGTTCAACCCGTTTCACAACCATATCGGCTTTGGGCAGAATGCCAAAATACTCTGGCAGAACGGCCTTGATCTTATCAATCGCAGCGGTGGCATCCTTGATATAACCCTGACGACCTTCATCATCATTGGGATAATAAAGCCGCTCATCAGTCTTGGTGTTGCGCAGGAACGAGAAAAATTCCGGCAAAGTTCCCTCGAAACCAAAGTCCTCTTTGACAGCGACCATTTCACCGCGCAGCCGAAGCACTTCGGTCAGGCCAATTTCGTGAATCTCATCAGCAGTCAAATTGGTGGTGGTATTGTTGGCAAGGCGTTCATTGTAAAAAGCCAACCCATTGGGTAGTTCGCTAACACCGTGGGCCTCTGGCGTGGCATTGACCTGATCTTCTTTCTGCCAGGCGATCAGGCGCTCATAGGCACCTTGCCAGTTGGATAGCAGGGATGTCTTTATATCGGTGGTCAGTTGATCGGCCTTAGCCTGATCTATTGTTTCAGCCTCAAGCAGAATGGCAATTTTGGCTTTGGCATCGGCCCAGATGGCACTGTCTGTGCCGCTATCGTCAAACGGTGCGCCAGAGATGATTTTTTCGGACTCTTTAATAACCTGCGCGAAAGCAAAATAAGGGGGGCGAACACCGGTTTCGGCATTCACTTTGGATAGCACCACCAATTGATCGAGTGCATGTGCCGAGGCAGCAATACGTGCCAGATAATTATCCATGTCTTCGGCGTCAGCGACCTTGTGAAAGGCAATCAGGATTTGTGGGAAAAAACCCTGCACAGCGCCCATTTGCTCGAACACATAGGCATTGGTGCGAAAGGGCAGGGAGGCTTCTTCCTGTTCGCCCTGATAGACCCAGATGTCATAAGAGGTTTTGGCTTCGGAGGTTAACTTGTCATAGTCAAAATTGGCGCGTAAATCCGCAACGCTCTGGCGATGCCATTCCAGTTGTGCATCTTGTGCGGCAATGGAAAAATCATCAATTTTATCCTGATCAGTATCACGGCCTAAAAAGGTTTGTTGAATGGGGCTAAAGGCCACATCCTCTTCATACTTTTCCTCAAACCACGCATTCAGACGATCCGTCTCCGCTTTTATTGTGTCAACGGAATGTTCCACAGCAACCGGTTCAGTTGGTGTAGATGTTGACGTGTTCTGGCCGCAGGCAGTTAAGGCTAAAATGGTGGCAAGGGCAGTTAGGGTGACGCGCATCAGGGAAACTCCATCTGAGGTGTATATTGTGAATTGCAAATGAGCAGGTTTTTGAGGTGTTCGCAACTTGCTACCGTTTTCATGTCTCGATGGCAATCACACGAAAATCATTGACGTTGGTTAATGTTGGCCCGGTGATGACAAGATCATCCAGCGCTTTGAAGACATCATACGTTCTGTTTGTATCAAGGTGTTCCTGCAACTCAATACCCAGCTTTGCAGCCCGGGTAAGGGTGGTGGGTGTCACGAATGCCCCGGCGTTATCTTGGCTACCATCTATACCGTCGCTATCACACGCAAGGGCTGTTATCCCTGGTTCGCCGTTCAGCGCCATTGCCAGTCCGGCAAGGTATTCAAGGTTCGGCCCCCCGCAGCCATTTTTGTTGCGTACCGTGACTGTGGTTTCTCCGCCCGACAGCAATAACCATTTGCCACCGCGGGATTTCAACTCGCGGGCAACCAGTGCGTGACGGGCACCAACTTCGCGTGCCTCTCCTTCTATGCCATCGCCGAGATTATAGACCTGCCAGCCTTTTTTCTGTGCAAAAGTGGCGGCGGCATTGAGCATGTCAGTGGCCTTGGCAATCACAGTGTGTTGTTCGTGGAATATCCCCGGTTTGGGCGTTTCATTGGCTTTATCATGCAAGATGGCCAGCACTTTTTCCTCAAACGGACAACCATAATGCGCAATCACTGCGCGGGCATCGGCAAGGCTGGTCGGGTCGGCAATGGTGGGGCCGGAGGCAATTGCGGAGGGCTCATCGCCAACAACATCAGAAATGATAAGGGTGTGAATATCTCTTGTGCCACTCGCAGCAGCCAAACGCCCGCCTTTGATACATGAAAGGTGTTTGCGCACACAATTGATCTGCGTAATGTTGGCACCGGCATTTATCAGATGACGGGTGATGTCCTGTTTTTCAGCCAGTTCAAGGCCGGGGACTGGCAAAGCCAACAATGACGAGCCACCACCGGAGGTCAGAAAAATCAATCGATCATCTAGTGTACAACCCTGTGCCAGATCAAGCATGTGACGGGCAGCCTTTTTACTGCACTGGTCGGGAACCGGGTGGGCCGCTGTTATGACGGTTATCGTCTCATCCGGTATATCACATGTGTGGCCGTAGCGGGTGACAACCAGGCCACTGATCGGCAGGCCACTGATCGGCAGGCCACTGACCTGACCGGTTAAATGTTTGGCCGCAACCGCAGCCATGGCCGCTGCTGCCTTGCCGGCACCTAGCACCAGCGTGCGGCCCTTTGGCGCGGTTTCGGGGAGGTGTGGCGGTAGTGATTGAGCGGCGCTTACTGCGCCTAGCCCAGCTTGAAACAGATCCAGCAGCAGAGGTATATGCTGTTTTTCTCTATCCATTACTGAGGTGATGCCTCCAATTATTCTGGAATATCATGTTAATAAGTAGCGTTAGGTATGCCAATCAGGTCCATAAATGTCACTTTTTAATAGATTTCCGGTAGGAGTTACACACTTTTTCGTGAATCTCCTTGACCTGAGGGGGGTCTTTCATACACTTTCTCTAATAAAGCAAATTCTTATATACGAATCCTGTCAGGCAGGAAACGCATAATTCAATCAGGAGACTTTAACTATGGCTGAAGCAAAAGGCGCCGAGGCGCTAAAAAACGCCAAGAAAATGACTATCATCTGCACCAAGGGTTCACTGGACTGGGCTTATCCTCCTTTCATTCTGGCAACCACGGCGGCGGCCATGGATGTTGATGTCACCATGTTTTTTACATTTTACGGTCTGGCATTGTTGAAGAAAGACTTGAACCTCAAGGTTACGCCTTTGGGTAATCCGGCCATGGCCATGCCCATGGGCGGGATGCACATGTCCATGCCTAATATGGTGGGTATGCTGCCGGGTGTTACCGATATGGCATCGGTGATGATGAAAAACCTCATCAAGAAAAAAGGCGTTGCCTCGATTGATGAGCTACGCGAAGCCGCTGTCTTGTCTGATGTTAAAATGATCGGGTGCCAGATGACACTTGATTTGTTTGAAATGGACAAGGATGACATGATTGATGAGATTGAAATTGGTGGTGCTGCGACATGGATGGAGAACGCCCTTGAATCTGATATTAACCTCTACATGTAATGGCTGAGGCTAATCTCTTATACTAAACAGGAATGAACATGGCAGATGAAACACTGGATGCAAAAGGGCTCAACTGCCCCTTGCCAATTTTAAAAGCTAAGAAAGCCCTTACCGGGCTGGATGACGGAAAAATTCTAGAAGTTCTGTCTACAGACCCTGGCTCGGTTGCCGATTTTGAAGCGTTTTGCCGTACTACCGGTAATGAGCTTATGGAGCATAGTCAGGATGGTGATACGTATCGGTTTTTAATCAAACGTGTTGCCTGATGTAAAAATGGTGATACGTCGCTTAACCGAGGTTAAGGGCGCACCACCTATTTTGATGCCTTTTGGCATTCAGTACAGCCGTTAGCCATGCAGGTTTACGGTTTTTATTGGTGAGCTCTAGACCGGGAGGGGACAATGGCTCGACTTTCAAGAAAACTGCTAACCTCAGCAGCAATAGCAACAATGGTGACCGCATTTGTCGGTGTGCCCGTTGCACAAGCAACAGAAGGTTATTTTCAGAACGGGATTAGCGCCCGGTCAAAAGCCATGGCCGGTGCCGGTGTTGCAGATACGCGTGATGCGTTTGGTGCAGCGCTTAACCCTGCCGGGGCGATTGATGCAGACGATCAATTGCAGCTTAACCTTTCGGCGTTTAGTCCAAATCGGCATTTTACCGGTTCTGGCCCTGGCGGTTTTGTACCCGCAGGCGATGTGAAATCTGGAAAGAATTTGTTTCCGGTGCCTGGCTTTGCCTATAGCCGTCGGCTTTCAGACAAGGTTGGCTTTGCCCTGACGGCTGTTGGTAATGGCGGAATGAACACAAACTGGAAAAGCAACCTGGCTAACCCGGTTTGTGGTTCCGGCCCATTTCCGGCACCTACGGGCGTTTTTTGCGGTGGGCGTACCGGTGTGAACCTTATTCAATTGCTGGTTTCTGCCAATTTTGCCTACAAAGTAAATGACATGCTGACCATTGGCGCCGCCCCTGTTCTGGCTGTGAATCAGTTTCGGGCACGTGGCCTTGCCGCCTTTTCACAGGCCAGTATTGATCCGGCAAACCTGACCAACAGGGGAGGGGAATTTTCAACCGGAATTGGCGGCCGTATTGGCTTCCAGTTGAATGCTTCCGAGGCTTTCCGTATTGCCGGCACGTACCAAAACGAAATCAACATGAGCCGGTTTGATAAATATGCCGGACTATTTGCCGATAATGGTGATTTCAATATTCCTGAAAACTACACCCTTGGACTTGCCTTTGATGCAACTCAGAATTTTACCGTTGCTGTTGATTACAAATATATCAATTACAAAGGCGTTGGCTCTATCGGTAATTCATCCACAACACCGCTGCCCTTTGGTTCCCCTGGTGGGCCGGGTTTTGGCTGGCATAGTGTTGAAGCTGTGAAAGTTGGGGCGGAATGGCGTCAGAATGATCAATGGACCTGGCGTGCCGGTCTTGGGGTAAACAATAACCCTATCAAATCAGGTGATGTTACACTCAATATTATGGCGCCGGGCGTCTCAAAAACTCATATAACAACAGGTTTTGAGTATACTGCGGACAAAAAGAACAGCTTTGAGTTCGCTTTCATGTACTCACCAACAGCCAAAGTCTCTGGTTTTGAGATTACCCCGCAAGGGCTGAATCCTAATCGCACCATTGAGCTGCGCATGAAGCAGTGGGAAGCCACAATTGGCTGGAAAATGAAATTTGGTCAGTAAGTTCTGCTCATAATTTCAGTTTTTTTATATGAAGCCACCCTGTGTACTGCGGGGTGGCTTTTTTACATCTAACCACAATTTTTTAGTGAATATTCTTGCAGGCTCTTGCGTAGCGCTTTATATTAGATTATGCGAATATTCATCTGGCACCAGGTGGCAGATTCCGCATTCAAATGATTAACCAGATGTCTACGGCTTGACCGTAACATTAGGTCATAGACTCATAAACAGGATCAAAATGGCGCAAGTCAAATCGATCATTAGCAATTTTATATCCCTTCGCGCTTTGGGGCATTTCCTCATTGACCGCAGGTGGTTGTTTGTTGCGCTTATTGTCGGTGCTGCGTTTTACTTCATACCCACCCCGGAAGGCCTCAGCCGTGAAGGCCATTCGGTTCTTGTGCTTTCTGTTGTTGCGGTCATTCTTTTTATGACTGAACCGATACCGCTACCGACGGTGGCGTTAATGATCATTGTCGGTCAGGTGTTTGTGTTGGGCGTAGATTCCAGCACCGTCGCACGATCGTTAATGAGCGATTCTGTGCTTTTTATTATGGGTTCCCTGATGCTGGCCGTGGCCATTATCAAACAAAAACTGGATAAACGTATTGCCTATCTTATAGTGCGTATTACCGGTACGAAAACTGTAAATATTGCATCAGGTATTGCGGTAATCTCAGGGCTTTTAGCATCGGTAATTGGTGAACATACTGTGGCTGCCATGATGTTGCCGGTGGCATTAACCTTGATTTCGCTTACCTCAGATGACCCCAAAAAGGTGCGTAACCTCGCGGCCGTATTATTATTTTCTATTGCGTATGGTTGTTCTATTGCTGGTATTGGCACCCCGTCAGGGGGCGCCCGTAATGCTATAATGGTCGGGTATTGGCATGAATTTTATTACAATGTGAATATCCCTGAAACGTTCAAATATTTGATGAACTATACCAAATGGATGTCATTTGCATATCCTGTATTTCTTGCACAATTACCATTTTTAATGATGATATTGTTTTTCAGTTTCAAACCAGAGTACAAGCATTTGACCCGAGCGGTTGTAAAATTGCGCGCTCAAATTGAAACTGAAGGGCCCGTAAAGCCCAAAGACTGGCTTACCGTGGCCATTTTTATTGTTACGCTGATTGGCTGGATCATGTTTTCTGATCAATACGGCCTCGGCACAGTGGCACTTTTGGGCGCTATTGCGTTTCTAGTTTTGGGGCTGGTCAGTTGGGATGACATCAATGTTGGAGTAAACTGGGGCGTGGTGTTGCTCTATGCGGCCGCCATATCGCTGGGCGTGGAGATGAAGGAAAGCGGCGCGGCCCTTTGGCTAGCTGATTCTTTCCTCACCCTGCTACCCGCTTCAATGGAGAATGGCCCGCCTCTGTGGGCTGCGGTTTCAATCCTGACCACATTGGTGACCAATACCATGTCCAACGGGGCCGCCGTTGCCGTTTTGGGACCAATTGTTTTGAACCTGGCTAATGCCGCAGGCGAAAGCCCCATTCTGATGGGCTTTATCACCGCCATTTCTTCGGCTTTTGCCTATTTGACGGTTATAGGTACGCCAGCCAGCACTATTATTTACGCCTCAGGCTACCTAAAGACTACAGACTTCTTGCGTGTAGGTTTTCAAATGGCCCTCATGTCAACTTTGGTGTTGATTGCGGCTGCCGTATTTTACTGGCCCTTGCTTGGCCTCTGATGAACAATGACGGGAGTTCCTGATGTTGGATGATGAATTTGATAGTGATTTACAAGACGGTGCCGATGACCGTTTTCAAATTCTGGTGTGCATTGACGGGTCGGACGAATCCTATTCCGGCCTGCGTTATGCCGTTCGTATGGGCTCTGACAATAGTGCCGATCTGACGCTACTTTATGTACGCCCGGTTGATCAGGGGCTTGGCACTGGCGGGTTGCAAATGCGTGTGGCACGCGAAAACATGTTGCAATGGGGCGTGCAATTGCCTGGCACCAAAGCTCTTAAAAAAGGCCGGGATATGTTGGTCGAGATGGGCTTTATGGCCGATGACTGGAAAGAACAGGTCGTGCATACTGACGTTACTGGCGATCCACTAGGCGATAATACCACCGTTTATATGAATGATGAGGGTGCCCGTATTTCATTGAAACTTCTGGTTTCCCCTTCTGTTGACCGGGGTATTTTGGATGAATGTGAAATGGGTGATTATGACATCACCATCATTTCCATGTCTGAGTCGGCAGAGGCAAAAAAGCATGCGGGCTATATTTCACCTGCCACCACCACCGCAGTGGCAATCCATCACCGGGGTACAGTGCTTGTCGCGCGCGAACTGGAAGAAGATCATGGGCATTTCATGTGTGTTGATTTTTCTGACAAGGCGATACTGGCCGCAGTGAAAGATGCACAGATTGCGGCGCGTTGCCATTGTCCGGTACATCTGTTTTCAGTGGCGACCAGAGAAGATGAAATGGAAAAAGCGACTGGTGTGATTGCTCGTGCGAAAGCTGCTATTGAAGCTGAAGGCCTTAGCATTGCCGGTGAAGGCATTGATATGGGCGATCCAGTGGAATGTATTGTCGGCAAAGGCCGCAAATTCTCACTGATTGTTCTGGCTGATACCAGTGTCAAAGGATTACGCCGGTTCTTCACCACGTCTACCGCTTATGAAGTTCTGCAAAAAGCGGCCAATTCTGTGATGATTGTGCGCTGACAAATCATCGCCTGGCGTATTTTTCATTTGATATTCCCGCATAATATGACATTGTATATTAGAAATATCGAATAAACGGTATGGGGGAGTTTTGGTGTGAGCGTAAATCCGTTTGCAACTGTAAAAGAGGACGTTGATCTGTCGCCAGAAGTGGCGGACGAGGTTAAATGCACAACTTGTTATATGTGTGCCTGCCGTTGCGGCATTCGTGTGCATTTAAAAGATGGCAAGGTTCGCTATATTGAAGGCAACCCCGATCACCCGGTGAACCAGGGTGTGCTGTGCGGCAAAGGTTCTGCCGGTATTATGCAGCAATACTCCCCGGCAAAATTAAAAAAACCACTATTGCGCGTTGGCGAACGCGGTTCCGGTGAGTTTAAGGAAATTGAGTGGGATGAGGCACTGGCGCTGGCCACAGACTGGCTGGGTGAAGTGCGGATGCGCGACCCAAGTAAACTGGCATTTTTTACCGGGCGCGACCAAAGCCAGTCATTCACCGGCTGGTGGGCCAAACAATACGGCACTCATAATTTTGCTGCCCATGGTGGGTTTTGTTCGGTAAATATGGCTGCGGGAGGAATTTATACACTGGGCGGTGCCTTTTGGGAATTTGGTGAGCCAGACTGGGACCTCACTAAATACTTTATGCTTTTTGGCGTCGCTGAAGATCATGACAGCAATCCCATAAAAATCGGCCTGGGCAAACTGAAAACGCGCGGTGAGGCAAAATTTGTCGCGGTTAATCCATCACGTAACGGCTATAATGCTATTGCAGATGAGTGGATTGGAATCAGACCGGGAACGGATGGTCTGTTTGTTTTTGCCTTGATTCATGAACTGTTACGGGCAGAAAAAATTGATTTTGCCTCACTGGCGCGATATACCAACGCCACTTGGCTGATTATAGAAAACCCGGGTAAAAGTGATGATGGGTTGGTTCTGCGTGACGCCAAGGGAAACCCTTTATGTTATGATGTGAAAAAGAAACGTGCTGTCAGCGCCCTGGGAGCGGATATTTCTCCGGCATTGGCAGGGTCGTTTACAGTTAGCAAAAAAAAGGTAACACCTGTTTTTGAATTGCTGGCCAAACGTTATCTATCTGATGAATATTCCCCCGATACGGTTGCTGGCCCAACCGGAGTACCTGCCAGTACCATCCGGCGCATTGCCGCAGAATTAGCAAAAATTGCCTTTGAAGAAGAAGTCGTGATTGAGCAAGAATGGACAGATTCCTGGGGAAGAAAACATGACAAGATGATCGGTCGCCCGGTATCGTTCCATGCTATGCGCGGTATTTCCGCTCACTCTAACGGCTTTCATACTTGCCGTGCTATCCATATTTTGCAAGCTCTGTTGGGGTCTGTTGATGTGCCTGGCGGATGGCGCAACAAGGCTCCGTACCCCAAGCCGATTCCTCCGGGCCCAAGACCCTCTGGCGAGCCTATTGGTCCCAATATGCCGCTTGAAGGCATGCCCTTGGGCACTCCAGAGGGACCAGAAGATCTGTTGGTTGATGATTTAGGTGAACCGTTACGAATTGATCACGCCTATAGCTGGGAATACCCTATGAGCGCGCATGGCATGATGCACATGGTACTGCATAATGCAGCCAATGCGGACCCGTATTCTGTTGATGTGTTGTTTATGTATATGGCCAATATGGCATGGAATTCGTCCATGAATGTTCCGGGTACATTGGAATATTTTACCGCCAAAAATGATGATGGCGAATACAAAATTCCGAAAATCATTTATTCAGATGCCTTCTGGTCAGAGACCGTTCCTTATTGCGATTTGATCCTGCCAGACACCACCTATCTTGAACGCTGGGATTGTATCTCCATGCTGGACCGGCCTATCTCGTCCGCTCACGGGGCAGGGGATTCCATTCGTCAGCCGGTTTTGCAGCCAGAGGGTGATGTACGCCCGTTTCAGGACGTGCTTCTGGATTTGGGTGCGCGACTTGGCCTTTCCGGTATGACTGATAACAGTGGCAAGCCGAAATATCCGGGCGGTTATGTTGATTACATGGTCAATCATGAACGCGGCGAGGGCATTGGCCCCCTGGCAGGTTGGCGCGGTGCCAAGGGTGACAAGCATGGCCGGGGGGAGGTAAACCCCAACCAGATAGAGCGCTATATTGAAAATGGTTGTTTCTGGTCAATGACCCTTCCTAAAAGTCAACAGTACTTCAAATGTGCAAATAAGGACTACCTCGAATATGCTGCCAGCGTCGGCTGGATTGCTTCATCAGAACCTATTATTCACCATTTATATTCCGAGCCGGTACAAAAATTTCGCCTGGCCGCGCAAGGCCATGGTAAGCGCCAGCCCCCGGAGAAACACCGGGAACGGATAGAGACTTATTTTGACCCGCTGCCGATCTGGTACATGCCGTTTGAGGAGGCGGAAATTGACCGTAAAAAATATCCCCTGCACGCGCTTAGCCAGCGCCCCATGCACATGTATCACTCGTGGGGCTCGCAAAATGCCTGGCTGCGCCAAATCACTTCGGCCAACAAATTACACATCCATGTGGATACAGCCGCCTCACTGGGTATTGAAGATGGGGACTGGGTATGGATTGAGAGCCGTCATGGTCGGGTGAAGGGTGAGGTAAAACTCATCACCGGGGTGAACCCGCAAACCGTATGGACATGGAATGCCATTGGTAAACGCAAGGGCGCGTGGAACTTGTCCGAAGAGGCACCAGAAGCGAATAAGGGCTTCTTGCTCAACCATATCATTTCAGAAGTTCTGGCCCCGGGTAAGGATGGCCAACGTTATTCCAACTCTGACCCGGTAACGGGGCAGGCGGCATGGTTTGACCTGCGGGTCAATGTCACCAAATGCGCAGTGGAAGAGGCTGGTGCAACTGAGCCGATGTTCGAGCGTTTTCCCCACAGCCCGGGTGCAGCGCCAGCGGCAGAAGTTTCGCGCTATGGTGCAGACCTGAAAGGTAAACCTACCGGCAAACAGGCACCTTTGCGCGACTGGGTTGGCAATCGTCATGAGAATGCAGGCAATGTTGCTGGTTTAGCTGATGGCAAGGGCAATGCGCTGAAAGACGGTGATAAATGACCTGCTTGCCGCAAAATGCTTCCAGGGTAAAACTGGGCCTGGTTATTGATCTGGATATTTGCGTCGGTTGTCATGCTTGCGCGGTAAACTGTAAGGAGTGGAACACTTCTGGCAAACTGGCCCCCCTGACCGATATAGACCCTTATGGGGCAAAACCAGACGGCGTGTGGTTCAACCGTGTTCATACGTTTGAGGCCGTTGATGAAGCGGCAGGAACGTCACGCACAGTACATTTCCCACGTTCTTGCTTGCATTGCGAAGATGCGCCCTGCGTTACCGTGTGCCCCACCGGCGCATCATATAAGCGCGATGACGACGGCATTGTCCTGATAAACACCGATATTTGCATTGGCTGCAAGCTGTGTTCGTGGGCCTGTCCCTATGGTGCGCGTGAATATGATGAGGACGAAGGGGTGATGAAGAAGTGCACCCTGTGTGTCGATAAAATTTATAATGAAAATCTGCCGCCTGAAAGCCGCGTTCCGGCCTGTGTTTCTACCTGTCCAACGGGTGCGCGCTCGTTTGGAGATCTGGGTGATCCAGACTCGGACGTCAGCAAACTGGTCGAGGCCCGTGGCGGGTATGCCCTCATGCCAGAACAAGGCACCGCGCCGGTAAACCGTTATTTGCCGCCGCGTCCCAAAAAAGTAGGTGATGGTATGGCACCGCGCATGCTTGAACA
Organism: Robiginitomaculum sp.; assembly: GCA_021776515.1. Lineage (GTDB taxonomy): Bacteria > Pseudomonadota > Alphaproteobacteria > Caulobacterales > Maricaulaceae > Robiginitomaculum_B. The sequence goes on from JAJFFS010000017.1 coordinate 112,887, forward strand.
TCATGATGACAGCGCCGATGGTGCGGGTCTGTTGGCCCGTTGGGTCGATAAAGTGTTGTCGGTATGAATAAAAAAAACCAATTCATTGTTTACTCTTTGTCGTCATTCCGGCGGAAGCCGGAATCCATTTGTGATTCAGCCCTGGATACTGGTTTTCACCGGTATGACAGTGTGGGGTCATTTCGCACCACCATGCGGAGATAAGAAAATGCACCCGGCTAAATCCGTAATTTATTTTACCACCGCATCCGGGGCCGGTTATGGCCTGATGGTCTGGTTGGCCGTTATGGGGGCGTTGGGGTATATCCCGGCGGATCGTACATTTGGCCTTGTGGCCTTTGGCATCGCTTTTTTCCTCATCATTTCCGGACTTATATCTTCAACCGGGCATTTGGGGCGGCCGGAACGGGCCTGGCGGGCGCTGTCGCAATGGCGTTCATCCTGGTTGTCGCGCGAAGGTGTGCTGGCCATACTCACATTCGCCCCAACCGGAATTTATGCGCTGACCTGGGTGGTTCTTGGCAAAAACACGGGCCTTGCAGGTGTCATCGGGCTAGTAGGTGCGGTTTTGTCCCTGACGACAATTTATGCCACCTCAATGATTTATGCCTCATTGAAAGCTATACCGGCGTGGAGTAACCGCTGGACCAGCGTTGGTTATCTTGTTCTGGGCCTTATGACCGGCTCGGCCATAATGCTGGGGCTGCAAAGTGTTTTTGGTGTTGGGCATAGTGGATTGATTATTAAACTGACTACAGTGCTTTTAGCGCTGGGCGGGTTTATCAAGCTTTGTTATTGGCGCTCTTTGGGGGCAGGTGGTGCACGCAGCACAGCCGAAAGCGCCACCGGGTTAGGAACCAATGGCCGTGTTCACATGGTTGAAAGCCCCCATGGCGAAGATAATTATTTACTGAAAGAAATGGGCTATAAAATTGCCCGCAAACACGCTCAAAAACTAAGACGACTAGCACTGGTTCTCGGGTTTATTATTCCTATGGCGCTGGTGGCCGCAATGGCAGTTATAATTCCAGAGCTTTCTCTGGCGTTATCCCTCTTGGCCCTGGTTTCGGTTATCATTGGTCTGGCTATGGAGCGCTGGTTGTTTTTTGCTGAAGCTAAACACGTGGTCATGCTTTTTTATGGGCAAAGCGAAGTTTAAACTTTCCAGCCTTACTTTTTTAATCCTCAGACAGTCTTGCGCAATTACAGCGGTTCACTAGGCTATCGGTGTTACCCAGCAGGGGCGCGGACCTGAAAACTTATCTGGTCCAGAACAGTGTCTTTATCATCAACAAGTTTAAGTTTGTGCACACCGGGAACAGGGAACCACAGGGTGTTTTTGGCAATACTTTTGCCGTTCAAAAAAAGTGCCATAGCAGAGGTGCTGCCTTGTACGTTAATGGCCACACGTTGACGTTCCGGCGGAATATCAGGGTCCAGTGCTATAATTGCGCCTGATGCGGGGCGTAAAATTCGGGCCGCACGGGCACTATGGGGAACAGCGCGTATATACGCCATTTCTGTACCTTTCAGGAAAACCTCCCTTTGCGGTATTTCTTTGCCTTCGGTTCGTATCATGACCTGTTCTACGCCTTTTGGTGTTTCTGGCGCGGTTGAGGCTTGATCGTGGTGTAGCATGGCGATGATGTCGTTCCATAATGGCGCGGCGCCACTAACGCCACTAACGCCATGCATGGGGTCGCCTTCAAAGTTTCCTACCCAGACGCCAACGGTGTAATCGCGGCTATAACCTATGCACCAGTTATCACGCATGGCCTTTGAGGTGCCGGTTTTAACGGCGCTCCAAAATGGTGTGTTCAGATTATTGGAAAGTCCGAAGGTCAGCAGCCGGGCCGAACGGTCACTGAGCATTGAAGAAACTATATAGGCGGCTTCCTCGCTTAATACCTGTCGCGGTTTTACGGACGGGTCATTTTCCAGCAATCGCAAGGCGCTGATACGCCCGTTATTGGCCAGTGTGCGAAAGGCATTGACTTGTTGCGCCAGGCTAACCTCGGCAGAACCAAGAGCAAGGGAGAAACCGTAATAGTCGCCATCGCGCGTAATGCCTTTATAGCCGAGATCAAAAAGGCGTTCACGAAATGGTTCCACGCCTGTTAGCAACAGTGTGCGAACCGCGGGTATATTCAAAGAATTACCCAGTGCGATACGCGCACTGACCAGTCCTTTATATCCATGGTCATAGTTCTGCGGCACATATAATCCGCCGGTAGTTTCCAGGTGAATAGGGGCGTCGTTAAGTAGCGACGCCGCAGTTAGATAGCGCCGTTCCAGTGCCAAAGCGTAGAGATGAGGTTTGAGAGTAGACCCTGCCTGGCGCTGTGCATTTATGCCATCCACATGCGGTGCATGCGAGGTGGATGTATTGGCGCCCACCCAGGCCAGCACATTGCCGGTGGCGTTTTCCACCACCAGCACTGCACCATCGCGGACATTGCGGTGTGCTAATTGAGAAAGCTGTTTTGCCAGTGCTTCTTTGGCAAAGCGTTGGATGCGGGTATCAAGCGTGGTGCGCACGTTTGTGTCTTTATCCCTTAGCAGACGGGCAGCAAGGTGCGGGGCCAGTTCCGGGGTATCAGGTGGTGTTTCGGCACGCGCCAATATACGCACCAGCGCACTTGTGGGGCCGGTGCAGGGTAGGGTGGGGCTTTGTATGTTGGTAAGGGCGCAAAGACGTTGCTGTACCCTTTGCGGGCTGGCGTTGGGCGCTGGCAGAAGGGCGGCAAGGGCGAAACTTTCATCTTCAGTCAAACCATTGGGTGTTTTGCCTAACAAGACAGCAGCAGCGGATGTAATGCCCTCAACTTCGCCGCGAAAACTTAGAAGGTTCAAATAGCTTTCCAGAATTTGTGCCTTGCTCCATTGCCTTTCAATTTTTTTAGCAAAGCGTGCCTGTTTAAGCTTGCTCTGAATGGACCGTCGGATAAAGGGTGCGCCTTGCCGGGCGCGGAGCAGCGTTGCCAATTGCATGGAAATAGTGCTGGCACCGCGCAAAGACTTACCCCGCGTATTATTCCACAAAGCGCCCATAACGCCCTGCCAGTCTATACCGTTATGGCGATAATAACGCTTGTCTTCAGCGCTGATAATTACCCTTTGCAAGGCTGGGGATATAGCGCTCAGATCAGTCCATTGCGCCCGGCGCATGGAGAAATCAGTGCGCGATATATGCAAGACGTCTCCATTGCGATCCAGTAAGGCGGATTGCGAAGGGTGCCAGCTCGCCCGTACGTCCCCGTACGCTGGAACTGTCCCCGGCGCACTCCAGTACATCAGCACCAGCACCAAGGTGGCCACTGCCGAGCCAAGCAGTACCCATAGTGCTTTTGTCACGGTATCTGTGCCCCAATGCTAAGTGGCGCAATGGGGGTTTCACCAAACATTTCAGGGGCGTACATCGCCTCAACCCGTGTTGGGGGTAAGTTAAAATCACCTTTTGTATTCAGCCGTATAGTGTACTCCAGCGAGAACTTACCCTTGGGTACATAACGATAAAACACCTGATAGGAGGTAAACCTGCGTTCCTCAAAAACTGGCCATGCGCGGCCCGTATTTTGCTCACCTTGTGTTAGCAACGTGCTATCACCGCCAAGGCCACCGCCCAGAATTTGTGCGCCGGCAGGGATAGGGTCATCAACCGCCACCCATGTCATGTCTGATTGCGCATCAATATCCAACTTTACTCGCACCACATCACCGACGTTCCATTTGCCGGGTTCAACCTGACTAACCGGGGTTATCGTGCGGGTGATGGCATAGCCGGTAGATAATGGTTCACGCAGAGGAATAGCTGCTTTTGCGGTAACAAACGCCCAAGGCGCTCCGCTGCCCTGATGGGAAACTGTCAGGCGTTCTTGTCCGTCACTCCAGGGTAATGTCAGAAAATCGAGCAACTTGCTTTGCTCCCATTGTAAACTCTGACGTTTAGCGCCCAATTCCGTAGTGCTTTGGCCGCCAACTTTGGTTTTTTCAAACCGGGCAGAGAAAGCCCGCATAGCCAGCGTACCCCAGGCATTGCCTGTGGTGGTACGCCAATGGCCGTTATATTGACGGCCCAGTAGCCCTCGCGCCATGCGGGGCATGTCTTCGCGCCAGAGCGGCGCATCATTAAGGCTGATAAGAGCACGCGCCGCATTGGTGTCAGAAGAAATCATCAGCCACCAAAGATCATCCTGACGTTCAGTCGAGAAGCCCATGTGCGTGCCTTGAAAATTAAGCCGTGAGCGCAAGATTTGCTTGGCCTGGGCAATCCCCTGGCGGCGACCCGGTATGGTGTTGACCCGGCGTTGAATGTTCATCCAGTCAAGCACCGCAGATGTTGGCAACAGGTTGGGGTTGAGCGAAAGGCTGGTCAGCATTTGTGCATTGGCCTCGCCATAACGTGAAAGCGCGGCAATGGCGGCCAGTTTTCTAATTGTGAGATCAGCCGTGTTCAGGGGGGAGCCGCGACGGATGCGCCCTTCAACAAAGGCTTTTAGTGCGCCCAACATTTGTTCGCGCTGACTATCAGGTATTTCCCAGCCAGCCTCATGTGTGATGGCAAGCACATAGGCAGTGAGGGTGTCACTGCCTCGCAAGAAATCAGAGGGCCAGTACTTGATCAAACCATCCTCATCAAGATAAGCGGGCAGAGAGCGCACTATGGCTTTCCAGTCGTCACTATCATCCAGTGAAATCGCTATTGATGTGCGTTGTTCAAAACAACGATAGGGATAGCGTTTCATATAGTCCTGAACACCTTTCAAATCGCCGCCCAGCGTTGATTGAAGCCGGACATCCACACCGCCGCGCCCCGGAATAGCATCGTCCGGGCGGGCAAGGGTAATTGCCAAGGGGGTATCAAGCTGGCGCAATGTTGACTGGAACACCCGCACCGGAATGGCCGGTTCTACCACCTGGCTGGTCTTTATGGCGTCGGTAATTTTGCCATCTTTTTCAGAGACACCAACGTGCCAGTCAAGGCCGGAAATATCGTAAGGAACAAGAACATCCCAGTTCGCATTGCGGGCTTCACCAGCCGGTATGGTGATTTCTCGCTCAACAAGTGTTCCAAGCCCGGCGACACTGCCGCCAACCAGAACAGTCATGTCATGATCCGTAGTATTACGAATTGTGAACACCGCATCAAAGCGATCATTTTCGCGTACCACTTTGGGAAGGCCTGCCAGAATTTGTAAATCTTGCGTGGTGGTGATTTTGCTGCTGCCTGTGCCATAAAGGCCCAGCCCGCTATCAGCCACGGCCACAACGCGAAAAGCGCTCAGGGAATCGTTTAGCGGGAAAGACACTTCCGCCATGCCGTTTTCATCAACGACGACCCGGCCTTCCCACAATAATAGCGTATCAAATAACTCTCGCGCATTTTGCTGTCCGCCGCCACCGCCGTGGGCTACCGCTTTGCGGCCATAATGGCGCTTGCCAACAATTTGCATTTGTGCGGTGGAGGTCAGGACTTCCAGACCGCGTTCATTCATCATTGCGGCCAGTAAATTCCATGAGGTATTTGGTGAAAGTTGCAATAGCGCTTCATCAACAACGGCAATGGCGACTTCAGTACCCGAAGGCAGTGCCTTGCCATTTGCTGGTGTGATCTTGATTTTCGCCGCCGCGTTTTCCCGTATGCGATAAACCGGTTTATCCAGTTTAACATCAACATCAAGCCGATGCGCTTTCCAGCCAACCCGCATATTGGCAAGGCCTAACCGGTAGGCAGGCTTGGCCAAGTCAATCAATGCACCAGCTTTGCCACCATCGCGCGATAAAACAGGCAGGTCATATTTGCGAGCCATATCAGATAACCAGCTTTGCCAGGTGCCAACGCGGCCACGCACAGCCAGTACAGAGACATAAACATTAGGCGCATAGCTACCTTTGACGGGCACTTTGATCACAGGTGTCTTGCCAGAAATTGTGGTGACAAAGCTGTCGATCACGCCTTCGCGTTCAATAGTAACAAGTGCCGTAGCTTTGCGGAACGGGCTGCGCACTTGTACCTTGGCCGTATCGCCGCCATCATATTCGGTGTTCTCGACAAGCAGGTCCATTCGGTCGCCATCGGTGCCAGAGAACCACCAGTCATCCTTGCCCGCCACCCAGATACTGGTTGTGGCGCTGGCTTCGCGCCCCTCATCATCGCGCACAATGGCTTGCAAAATCACTTCGCCAGACTGGCCGGGTGCCAGTGCGCAAGTGAATTTTCCGCCTCGACCAGCCTTGCCGGAACAGCCCGCGTCCAAGGGTTCAATCCTGGTAAAGTTCTCATAGGAATAAAACCCGCCGATCAGGCGCTTGCGATAGGAATACCGTTTTCGGGAAAAGGTTTTAACTTCAATAATGGTGCCGGTAGCGGCACTACCATCCACATTCAGGGCAACCATGTGTAGCTTTAAATTATCTACACTGGCGGCCCAGCCTTCGGTTTTAAGGCCAACAACTTTTGCGGCAGGCCAGAGATCGAAACGCGCCGCTTTGGTGAGTATCTGCCCACTGGCATCCCGATATTCCAGCTCTGTGGTCAGTTGGCTATGAGCCTCAACATCGGGGAGATTATCAATGCTCAGCCGTACTGCGCCTTGCGCATCCAATGTGGTGGGAATCAGGCCCGTTATTGGTTTGTCGCCCTGATTTTCACCTTGCCCCGTGGAGGAGGTTTCAAGTTCAAGAGACTCGGCATCAAAGGTATAATCTGCATAGTCAGAAAAATGTGCTGGAGTTTTACGTACAAGGGTACGCACCTTGATAGGCAGGCCAGATGCCCCGCCACCGGAAAGGTAACGCACCATAATATCCAATGGCATATCCGAGGCACCAATCAGAGGTTTGTCCGGGCCTTGTATGATGGCTTCCATTGTTGGCAAACGAAATTCTTCAACGCGAAAACTTCCCGCAGATTGCCAATCTTTATCCAGTTTTACAGAAACCGAATAAAGGCCAAGACGTGCCTCTTTGGGTATTTCATAACGACTTGTGGCACTACCATTAGCGTTGAATTCAATCGGGAATTCAACATCCTGGCCACTGCCGTCATGGACAATCTGCACCATGCTTTTGCGGGTGAAATCTGGTGGCAAGGCAAAGCCTGCCCCAGTATGGCGGCGCAAATAATGCTTCATGGACACGGTTTCACCAGCCCTCAAAAGGGTGCGGTCAAAAACGGTGTGGGCAAAATCGGCACGCCATTCACTACCCCGGGAGAGGTCAAAATCATAAGGGGCAATGCCGTCATTCCATTCATTCAAGGTGAAGCTGAAATCATCGCCTTTACTGGCGGTTATGACGAGGGGGTGATTGCTTTCACTATAACAACTGCCCCAGTTTGAAGGTTCATCTAAAATGCCATCAATAGAGGCGGTGCCGTCTTTAGCGGTTGTACCCGTCCAGAGAATTTTCTTGGTGCAGGTGTCGCCAATAGCAATGTCAGCATTTAAAACCGGCTTTCCGGTATCAAGTGAGGTGACCCATATCAGCGAGCTTTCGCGGCCCCACAGGAAATGCACCGCCATGTTGGTGACCAGCGCCGTTGTCGAAACATAACGCGGCGTATCGAGGCGCAGTAATACCTGACCCAGTGCCAGACTTTGTAACTCAACCGCATAAAAGCCAGGGTCTTTTAGGGGGATGCCGATAACTTCAAAAGCTTTGCCATCTTCCGGGCGAGGTATATCCAACCTTAGGCTTTGCGTGTCCTTATCAAAAATTGAGTGCGTCCCGGTCATGTTTCGATAAATCGAGTTACCACTGGCATCCTGGGTCCATTCGCCATCCCATTCCTGTGACGCTTTGGCTTTACCCATCCAGTCAAGCATAGCGAAGACATCCTTGGCCCGATGTATGCGGGCCGGGATGCTATCGTCAGTCTTTTCAGGCAAAGCTTTGAGCCTGGCGGCAATAAGAGGTTCCACATTACGCACGGTAACCGGCAAAACGGCACCGGCACCGCTTTCGATAATGCCAAATTCACTGGCAAATTTTATTAAGGGTGGAAAATCATCAGTGTGTACCACTAGTGGAAAACGCGAAGCATTTTGTAATACACGCCCGGCATCATCACGCACATTATCGGGTAGCTCAATAGTGAAGTTGGCATTTGGCGGGAAGGGCGCTTTGAACGTGATGCGGTTCACCGTAGGCGTGTCTTTATTATCTTCCAGTGAGGTGCTCTGGCTATCGCCATTTGCGCCTACCAGCTTTATTTTTTTTGCAACTTCTGCGGGAATGGCTGCGCTGAATTGCAAGGTCATATTCATCATCGGCAGACACGGCGCATCGGCATTAGTGCGATCGCAACTAAAGCGTGCGCTAAAGGCTGAGCGCGTACGAAAACTCAGTTTTTGTTCTATTGTTGTGGCAATACCCGAAGGCGCGGCGATCCCTTTGCCCCAGATTATTGAGACCTTGGTCGCGGGGGGTAAAGCGCGTTGGCAATGCAGTGCCACTATGGCGCTTTCACGCTCGGCGTTTGTCCCCTCACGATCATCCAGAAGTTGTCTATAGCGGTAGCCCATTTTACGTAAGGTTTTGAGCAGAGCTTCACGCTTGTCACCCGTGCTGATCGTGACAGGTATTTGTTCGCCGACGCCTTCAACAGCGCAATAGGCGTGGGCTTCAACCGATGCCGGGTCGGCAGGCGCATTAAGGCCAAGGAAGAACACTTGCTTTTCATCAACACCGTATGAGCCTTCATAGGGTGTGCTGGTGTTAATGCTGGGGCCACCAGTATTGAAAACATAAGATTGTTTGCCAGAAACCAAAGCGCCATTCAGCGCTTTCAAGTCGGGCTTTAAAGCAAAACTACAACGCAGCCCGCCGGAGAGATTGTGTTCAAAATCATAAACCCAGTTACGATCATCCGCCCACCGGCCAGACCCTGGTGCATCACAATCAATGTCAAACGGGTTTTCCTGGCGCGGATCACCAAAACTGGTCATGGGGGCGGAAAACCGCACCGCGACCTGGCGCACATCCTTTACCGTGCCTTGCGGGGAGAACACCTCTACTCGCGGGCTTGATGCTGCTAGAGCATTTGCGGCTATGGTCAGAGAAAAAATAAAGGCTGTTAATATCTGTAATTTCAAGCGCATTCCTGCCCCCTTATTGCGTCCCCCCGGACAATGTTTTGTCCGCACAGTGTGCCGACAATATGGTAATCCCGCGACCATATTCGCTCAGTTTAACACCTTTCCTCTCATGAAGCACGGGGTTATCTTGCGTAAACAAAATTACCCAACCTTCGCTATCAAAGATGAGGGAAAATCGCGTAGTTTACACGTGCAGGAAACGGTCTACACACAATGAAACAAGAGTTTTACCAACATTTACGAGATGAATTAAAAACTATCGAAGCGGACGGGCTTACCAAAGCTGAACGCACAATTGTCTCACCCCAGGGTGCAGAAATTGACGTAACAGCTGATGGGGCATCCGACCATGTTCTTAATTTCTGCGCCAACAACTATCTCGGCCTTGCCGATTCGCCAGAATTGATACAGGCCGCAAAAGAAGCTCTGGACAGTGACGGGTTTGGCATGGCCTCGGTACGTTTTATCTGCGGAACACAAGATACCCACAATAAACTGGAGGCCGCGTTAAGCACGTTTTTTAGCAAGGAAGACAGCCTGCTTTATGTGGCCTGTTTTGATGCCAATGGCGGCCTGTTCGAGCCGCTCTTTGGGCCAGAAGATGCTATCATTTCTGATGCGCTGAACCATGCCTCGATCATTGATGGCATACGCCTTTGCAAGGCCAGGCGTTTTCGCTATGCCAATAACGATATGGTTGATCTTGAAGCACAGCTCAAGGCCGCAGACGCAGCCGGGGCGCGCCATAAAATCATCGCCACCGATGGGGTATTCTCCATGGATGGCATTATTGCGAACCTGCAAGGCATTTGCGATCTGGCCGAGCGTTATGGCGCGCTGGTGATGGTTGATGACAGCCACGCCACCGGTTTTATGGGCGCAACAGGGCGCGGTACGCCAGAGCATTGCGGCGTTGAGGACCGTGTGGATATTCTCACCGGCACGCTGGGCAAGGCGCTTGGCGGCGCGGCGGGGGGCTATGTGTCCGGGCAAAAGGAAGTACTGGATATGTTGCGCCAACGCTCGCGGCCCTATCTGTTCTCCAATGCACTGCCCCCCATGTTGTGCGCGGCAGGCCTAAAGGCGCTGGAACTGGTGGATGCTGGTGCTGGCTTGCGGGCTCAATTGTTCGCCAATGCCCGGCGTTTTCGTGCGGGCATGGAAAAGGCTGGCTTCACCCTGACACCCGGCGAACACCCCATCATCCCGGTAATGCTGGGCGATGCCAAACTGGCGCAGGACATGGCAGCCATGATGTTGGATGAGGGTGTTTATGTAACCGGGTTTTCCTTCCCCGTTGTGCCCAGGGGGCAGGCGCGTATCCGCACGCAAATGTCGGCGGCGCACACGGCAGAGCATATCGACTTTGCTATTGATGCGTTTACGCGCGTGGGCCGCAAACTGGGAGTGGTTTCATGAAGGCGCTGGTCAAGGTAAAGCCACAACCGGGCATCTGGATGCAGGACATGCCCATGCCGGAAATGGGCGTTGACGATGTGCTCATTCGTATCAAGAAAACCGCTATTTGTGGCACCGATATTCATATTTATAATTGGGATGAGTGGTCACAGGAAAATGTACCCGTGCCGCTGATCACTGGCCATGAATTTATGGGCGAGATCGTTGAACTGGGTAGTAACGTTTCGCGCCATGCGGTCGGCCTTCGGGTTTCCGGCGAGGGGCATATTGTTGGCGATAAAAGCCGTGCGGCCCGCGAAGGCAAATGGCACCTCTCACCCGACACCAAAGGCGTTGGCGTCAACCGCCCGGGCGCGTTTGCTGAATACCTGGCGATCCCCGCATTTAACGTGGTGCCGTTGCCTGATTATGTCAGTGATGATGAGGCGGCCATTCTGGACCCCCTTGGCAATGCCACCCATGCGGCACTGACCTTTGATCTGGTGGGCGAGGACGTGCTGATTACCGGCGCTGGGCCTATCGGGGCTATGGCCGGGGCCGTCGCCCGCCATGCTGGCGCTCGCCATGTGGTGATTACCGACATCAACCCGCACCGGCTTGAACTGGCAGGTAATCTCGCCGATGTGCGGCCCGTCAACGTCGCCGAAGAAGACTTGCACGATGTGATGGCGCAGCTTGGCATGACCGAGGGCTTTGATGTGGGGCTGGAAATGTCGGGTGCCGGGCCAGCCTTTACGCAAATGGTCGATACCATGGTGATGGGCGGCAACATTGCGCTACTGGGTATTCCGGGGGGCGAAACCTCCGTGCGCTGGTCAACGGTGATCGGCAAGGCACTAACTATTCAGGCCATATATGGCCGCCGCATGTTTGAAACCTGGTACAAAATGCTAGCTATGATGAGTTCCGGCCTGAACGTCAAACCCATCATCACCCACCATTTTGACGTGGATGACTTTCAGAAGGGTTTTGACGCCATGCGCGGCGGGAAGTCTGGGAAGGTGATTTTGGATTGGGGGTGAGGGTGAATATATATTCATAGAACTTTGGGTGTTGGAGAGAAATATGGACTGGTCTAATTTAGATAATTGGGTAGCTTTAGCAAGTATTGCAGGGGGATTCGCAACTGTCCTAGCACTTCTAAGTGGTGGATTTGTTTATTTCCAATACAAACGTGAAGATAAACAAAATAAGGACCAAAAAAAGCATGACTTAAAAATGTTAAGAGCACAGCAACGGTTTGAAAAAGTGCAATATATTATATCAGAGATAAATGTAATTTATAGTGATTTGTTGCAATTTCGAACAGTATATATTGATAAAATTTTAAAAACAAAACCTAGCGAGTTTGCTGATGGGCAGTTGTTGTTAAAATATTATTTGCTAAATGTAGCTAACTCAATCCGCAATGTCAATGTTTTGGCAAAAATGATTTCTGATGCTCAGATAGTAGAATTGCATGATAAAATAACAACAATAGCAAATTTTTTATCAAAATTTGGGGAGGAGGATATGAAAATTATTGAATTTTACCAAAAAAAAGAATTAAGGATTTTGGAATTTAAAAGTAAACTCTATAATAAAGATAAAGAAGTGTATACTTCAGAAAATTTCAATGCTGCATTTTTTAATGATGCAGTATCACAAATGCATAGTATGTTTGAGTTTCTTGAATTAACTGCTTTTTCGTCAATAGATTCAATGGATTATATTGGGAAAGAAACCAAGGAGCTCATAAAAATTATAGAAAGTTTTGATACTTAGGGTATTTCTTTGTTAATATGATGTAATCGTTTGTAGGCCTCATGTGAGCAAGATGAAGTTAAGTGTTGAGTGGGGCGTAATGCTCAATACCTTGCATTCCTATTCACCCCGGCTCTCTTCCTAAGGAGAAGAGAAAATAATCCTCCACCTGTCATTACCCGACTGGTTCGGGTAATCCAGTAAGCAGAAATCACCTCTACCGTGTCACCCCGGAAATTTCATCAGGAATTATCCGGGGCCAATAGTGCTTTTTTATGACAAGATGGATCCCGGATAAAACTAACGTTTTTCCGGGATGACACGATGCGGGACTAGGTTCATATTATCCAAAACGCAGGAGCCAAAATGACCACCAAACAAAACCTCCATGACGCCGCACGCGAAGTGATGAAAAACGCTCATGCGCCTTACTCGAACTATCATGTGGGCGCGGCAGTGTTGGCCGATGATGGGCAAACCTACGTGGGCGCTAATGTTGAGAACGCGTCTTACCCCGAAGGCTGGTGCGCTGAAACCTCGGCCATAGCGGCGATGGTAGCCAATGGAGCCAAGCACATAAAAGAGGTTTGCGTTGTTACTAAAAGCGATCCACCGGGTACGCCGTGCGGCGGCTGTCGTCAGCGCTTGAGTGAATTTGCGGATGCGGGTACCTCTGTTCATATTGCCAATCTGGATGGTATCGTTCGCACCTGGCGCATGGATGAATTGCTGCCAGGGGCATTCAAATTAAAGGGCTAGAAGACAAAAATAATGAGCACAGAAATTAATAAAGCTGCGGATTTTGTTCGGGCGCGCATTGGTGAACAAAAACGCCTTGCCATCGTGTTGGGTTCAGGGCTGGGCGGCCTGGCGGATGCTTTGCAAGACCCTATCACTATTCCTTATCAGGATATTCCGGGCTTTCCTGTTTCCGGTGTTGCCTCGCACGCCGGGGCGCTTATTGCCGGGCATTTGGATGGGGCGCCGTTATTGCTGTTGGCGGGCCGGGCGCACTATTATGAACATGGTGATGCGCGTGCTATGGCTGTACCAATACGAACTCTAAAAGCGCTTGGTGTGGAGACACTGATCCTGACCAATGCGGCGGGCAGTTTGCGCAAAGATGTGCCGCCGGGTTCTGCATCCATGATTACCGACCATATAAGCATTTCAGGTATCAACCCGCTTATCGGGGCCGAGGGCAATGAACGCTTTGTTGATCTGTGCGATGCCTATGACCCGGAACTGCGTGATCGTATCCGCGCTGCGGCCAAGGCGTCTGAGGCAGAGCTTCATGAAGGTGTGTATGCCTGGTTTTCCGGGCCAAGTTTTGAAACCCCGGCAGAGATACGCGCCACAAGGGTTCTGGGTGGTGATCTGGTGGGTATGTCGACTGTGCCAGAGGTCATTCTGGCCCGCCATCAGGGTTTGCGCGTAGGCGGTGTGTCGCTGGTGACCAATTATGGTGCGGGTATGGAAAGCGAAGAGCTTAGCCATGCCATGACCATGCGTGTCGCGGCTCAGGGCGCAGATAATATAATGAAATTATTCAAGGCCATTATTGCTGATCTGCATAAAAATCCACTTTAGCACAACGTAGCTGACCATTTGGTCAAGTAGGGGTGTTCGCGCATCCGCAAATATGTCATGATAAGGTGGAAATTTACCGACAGACTTTAGAGGCCAAGATAATGGGTGCCGAAATACACCATTTGACAACAAACCAGCGAAATCCTGGCGTTGCCTTTCATCCTGAGTGGGTTGAGGGGATACGGGTTAACCGTTCAGCGGTAGAGAGACGCATCGCCACGCTAAACGCACGGCGTACTGTCAAAAAACAATGGCAAGCCGCATGGTTGTTAAAAGCGATCACCCTGATTGATTTAACCACGCTTTCTGGTGACGATACGCCGGGGCGTGTGCAGCGTTTGTGCGCCAAGGCACGCCAACCCGTGCGCAGTGATTTACTGGCGGCATTGGGCATGGAAACGGCAGGCCTCACCACCGGGGCCGTGTGTGTTTATCATGAAATGGTGCCGATTGCCGTAAAGGCACTTGCCGGCTCTGGCATACCGGTTGCGGCGGTTTCCACCGGCTTTCCGGCGGGGCTGTCACCGTTAAAGACGCGGCTTGCAGAAATACGGGCCTCCGTAGCTGCCGGGGCTAAGGAAATAGATATTGTTATCAGCCGCCGCTATGTGTTGTGCGGCAATTGGAAGGCGCTTTATGATGAAATTGCTGCCTATCGTGAAGCTTGTGGCGAAGCGCACCTGAAAACCATTTTAGCCACCGGGCAGCTTGGTTCGATGACAAAAGTCGCCAAGGCGTCGATGATTTGCATGATGGCGGGGGCGGATTTTATTAAAACCTCTACGGGCATGGAGGCCGTTAACGCGACGCAACCGGTTAGCCTTATTATGTTACGTATGATTCGAGAATATTACGAAAAAACCGGCTTTATGATTGGCTTTAAGCCAGCAGGCGGCATATCCGTGGCCAAAACAGCATTGCAATATCTTGTGCTGGTCAAGGAAGAGCTGGGTGATGAGTGGTTACAACCTGAATTGCTTCGCTTTGGTGCGTCCAGCCTTCTGGGCGATATAGAGCGCCAACTGGAGCACTTCGTTACCGGGCGCTACAGCGCTGCCAACCGTCACCCGATGGGTTAGGGAAAAACCGATGAGCGTTGCAGAAATTTTTGACAATATGAGTTATGGCCCGGCACCTGAAGATGCCTCTTATGTATATGACTGGCTAAAAGCCAAAAAGAACGGGTTTTCACACTTTATCGGCGGCAAGTGGGCAAAGCCTTCGCCAAACGCTTATTTTGATGACACCAATCCGGCTAATGGCATGGTTTTGGCTAAAATCGCCAATGGTTCCAAAAACGATGTGGATGCCGCGGCCCAGGCCGCCAGTGCTGCACATCCGGCCTGGGCGGCGCTGTCGGGCCATCAACGGGCGCGTCATCTTTACGCTTTGGCACGTCTTATTCAGAAAAACAGCCGCTTTATTGCTGTTCTGGAAAGTCTGGATAATGGCAAAACCCTGCGCGAAACCCGCGATATAGATATTCCGCTGGCGGCGCGGCATTTTTACTATCATGCCGGTTGGGCGCAACTGCTGGATCAGGAATTACCAGGTTATGAGCCGTTAGGCGTCGTCGGGCAGATTATTCCGTGGAATTTTCCATTTTTAATGCTGTCGTGGAAGATCGCCCCGGCTTTGGCAGCGGGTAATTGTGTGGTGCTGAAACCGGCGGAATTTACTTCGCTGACCGCCCTTTATTTTGCTGAGCTGTGTCAGGAGGCGGGGCTGCCTGCCGGTGTGGTCAATATCGTGACGGGCGCCGGGGAAACCGGCGCGGCGATTGTTGAGCATGAAAATGTGGCCAAAATTGCCTTTACCGGATCAACCGATGTCGGGCGTATTATTCGTGCAAGTACAGCAGGTTCTGGCAAAAAGCTCACCCTGGAACTTGGTGGGAAATCACCCTTTATTGTGTTTGAGGATGCAGACCTTGATAGCGCCGTTGAGGGGCTGGTGGATGCCATCTGGTTTAATCAGGGGCAGGTTTGTTGCGCCGGATCGCGTCTCTTGGTCGAAGAAGGCGTGGCCGATGAAATTATCGCTAAAATCAAGAAGCGCCTGACACATTTTCGCATTGGCGACCCTTTGGACAAAACCATGGATATGGGGGCCATTATCGACCCCACGCAGCGCACCAGTATCGACAAACTGGTCGAGCAGGGCGTGGCAGAGGGCGCAACCAAATGGCAACCTGACGTACCCATGCCCGAAAAGGGCTGCTTCTACCCGCCGACATTGCTGAGTGATGTCAGCCCGACCAATATTGCCGTGCGCGAGGAAATCTTTGGCCCGGTCCTTACCGTCATGAGCTTTCGCTCATTAGATGATGCTGTGGCACTGGCCAATAACTCCCGCTATGGGTTGGCCTGCTCTATCTGGTCGGAAAACATCAACCGGGCGCTGGAAATGGCTTCGCAGATTAAGGCGGGCGTGGTGTGGGTCAATTCTGCCAATCAGTTTGATGCGGCATGTGGATTTGGTGGCTATCGCGAGAGCGGCTTTGGCCGTGAAGGTGGCCGCGAAGGCATGTTTGAATACCTCAAACCTGAAAATGACTGGGGCAGTAAAGGCGACGTTGTCGTTGCTCCACCAGCGCCAACCGGCACGCCTGTGGCGGCAAGTTTTGGTGCCATAGACCGTACGCCAAAAATGTTTGTTGGTGGCAAACAATCCCGCCCTGATGGTGGCAACACAACCCCGATACTCAACCATAAAGGCGAGATTGCCGGACGTGTTGGCAAGGGTAATCGCAAGGATATTCGTAACGCTGTTGAGGCCGCGTTCAAGAATAAATGTTGGGCCGGACGTACCGCCTATAACCGCGCGCAAATTCTCTACTACATCGCCGAAAATCTCAGTATTCGTGCCGATGAGTTCACGGCGCGCCTGCGTGATTTAACCGGGGCCAGCAAGACCAGGGCAGAGGCAGAAGTTGAAGCCTCGATCAGTCGCTTGTTCTCCTACGGTGCCTGGGCTGACAAATATGATGGTCAGGTGCATACACCGCCGGTGCAAAACGTGGCGTTGGCGGTTAAGGAACCTGTCGGCATTATCGGTGCCGTGTGCCCGGATACCCTGCCACTTCTTAGTTTTGTCTCTTTGATGGCTCCCATTATTGGCACCGGTAATCGGGCCGTGATCATCCCATCCGAGCGTTATGCGTTACTGGGAACTGACTTTTATCAAGTGCTGGAAACTTCTGACGTACCGGGCGGTGTGGTCAATATCGTTACTGGTGGGCGTGATGAAATGGCCAAAGTGCTGGCCGAACATGACCAGATGGATGCGCTTTGGTATCATGGCTCTGCGAAAGGTGCCGCTATGGTTGAACGCCTCTCCGTTGGTAATCTCAAGCGCACCTGGGTAAACCATGGCAAAGCGCGTGACTGGTTAAACCCGGCAACCGGCGAAGGGCGGCGCTTTTTACGTGAGGCCACGCAGGTGAAAAACATCTGGCTTCCCTACGGCGATTAGGACTTAGACAATGCTGCCTCAGGAAATCATCCGCGCTAAACGTGATGGCAAAGCCTTGCGTGCCGACGACATAGCCGAATTTGCCGCTGGCATTGCTGACAACACCATATCGGAGGGCCAGATTGCGGCCTTTGCCATGGCAGTGTTTTTCAATGGTATGAACCGTGATGAGTGTGTGGCGCTGACCTGCGCCATGCGCGATTCAGGTCTGGTCATGGACTGGCAGAAAGCGGGTATTGATAAACCTGTGCTGGATAAACACTCCACCGGCGGTGTGGGCGATAATGTGTCTTTGATGCTTGGGCCCATGGTGGCGGCGGCTGGTGGTGCTGTGCCGATGATTTCCGGGCGTGGCCTCGGCCATACGGGCGGCACGCTGGACAAGTTCGAGGCTATACCCGGCTATAAAGCTATACCGGATCAGCAGATGTTCACCCGCGTAGTCAAAGAGGTTGGTTGCGCCATTATTGGCCAAACGGCAGCTTTGGCCCCGGCGGATCAGCGCTTTTACGCCACCCGCGATGTAACCGCCACGGTGGAATCTGTGCCACTGATCACCGCGTCCATCCTGTCCAAAAAGCTGGCTGAAGGGCTGGACGGGCTGGTGCTGGATGTGAAATGCGGCAATGGGGCGTTTGCGGCGGACGAGGCCTTTGCCCGCGAACTGGCCACTAGTCTTGTTGAGGTTGCCAACGGCGCCGGGGTACGCACCAGCGCCATTCTGACCGACATGAACCAGCCATTAGCCAGCGCCGCCGGTAATGCCGTTGAAGTGGTCAATGCAGTACATTTTCTTACCGGCGAGATGCGTGATCCGCGCCTTGAAGACGTAACATTGACATTGGTAGCCGAAATGCTGGTTTCTGGTGGCTTGGCCGTAGATGAAACCGCCGGGTTAGCCAAAGCCCGTGAGGTGCTGGACAGCGGTGCCGCGACTGAAGTGTTTTCCCGTATGGTTTCCGCACTTGGTGGGCCAACTGATTTTATAGAAAATTATGAAACTTACCTGCCCAAAGCGCCGGTCATTATGCCGGTCATGGCACAAGAAACGGGCACTGTTTGCGCGATAGATGCCCGCGGCGTTGGTCTGGCGGTCATCGGCCTTGGTGGTGGGCGCACGCGCGCTGATCAGAAAATTGATCATGCCGTTGGTTTTACAAGCCTCAAAGCTGTGGGCGCTCTGGTGCAGGCGGGCGAGCCGATTGCTATGGTTCATGCCCGTAGCGAGGATAACGCCAATGTCGCCATTGCGGCGCTTGGCAGATCCTATGACGTGCAAGAGGGCAAAGAACCCGCAATGCGCCCCACTATCATCACCCGCATAGAGGGTGACACCAGATGAGCCGGGTGCTGGTATGTGAACTGGACAGCCTTGGCGTTGGTGCCTCTGCCGATGCGCATAAGTTTGGTGATGAGGGCGCGGATACGCTGGGCCATATTGCCGATGAATGTGCGGCTGGGCGGGCCGATAAATCGGGGCTGCGCACCGGGCCATTGCATATTCCCAATCTGGTAAAGTTAGGCATGGGGGCGCTGAGCCATGCCAGCACCGGGCGCATACCACCGGGTCTGGAAGGCGAGGGGCCTTTCACTGGTGCATGGGGATATGCCATCGAGAAGAGCCATGGCAAGGACACCCCCAGCGGCCATTGGGAGGCCATGGGCGCACCTGCGACGTTTAACTGGGGGTACTTTTCCGATGCCACCAACAGTTTTCCGCCAGCATTTGTAAATGCCCTGATTGAGAACGCCAGTCTGCCGGGGGTTCTGGCAAACCGCCATGCGTCGGGCACAGAGGTAATTAAAGACTTTGGTGCAGAACATATACGCACCGGCAAGCCCATCCTTTACACCAGCGCCGATTCAGTAGTTCAAATCGCCGCCCATGAGGGCAGTTTTGGGCTTGAGCGCCTTTATGAAATTTGTCTGATCGCCCGTAAACTGGCTGATGATTACAATATTGGCCGGGTAATCGCCCGCCCGTTTGAGGGCACCAGCGCTGCGGATTTTACCCGTACCAACGGGCGGCGTGATTATTCTGTATTGCCGCATATGCCCACTTTGTTAAACCGGGTCAGCGAAGCCGGTCATGCGGTTGTAGCTATTGGGAAAATATCGGACATTTTTGCGGGCTCTGGTGTGACGCAAAAAGTCCCTGCCTATGGCAATGATGCAATTTTTGATGCAACACTGAAGGCACTGGCTGATGCCCCGGATCACAGCCTCATTATGACCAACTTTGTTGATTTTGATATGTTGTATGGTCATCGGCGCGATGTGCCGGGCTATGCGGCGGCGCTGGAGGCATTTGATAAACGCCTGCCGGAATTACTGGCGGCCTTACGCCCCGACGATCTGGTGATCTTTACCGCTGATCATGGGTGCGATCCTACCTTTCCCGGCTCTGATCATACACGCGAGCATGTGCCTGTTTTGGCCTTTGGACCCAAGGTCAAGGTCGGGCCGTTAAGGGCGCGGGCCAGTTTTGCCGATATAGGGGAAACAGCAGCCGAGTGGCTGGGTGTGGAGGGATTTGGCACCGGGAAATCCTGGTTGTGAGGGCACCGCTGGTTGAATTGCATTGCCATAGTGAAGGGGCAGCATCGCCCGCTTTTGTGCGCGAATGTGCGGTACGCAACAAAGTGGCCTTACCGGATAATATGTTTACTGCCGACGGTGCCTATTCGTGTTATGATTTCCTGCATTTTCTATCTGTTTATGAGGCCGCTTGTACGGCCATTTGCACGCCCCGTGATTATGCTGATCTGGTCTATACATATTTTACCGAGGCGGCCGCTAAGGGATTGATTTATGGAGAGATGTTTCTCTCCTCCGATCACCCGGCGGATGTGGGTATTGATTATGTAGACTTTATGGATGCCATTGCCGATGGCTATCAGCGCGCCCATGCGCAAACCGGAATAGAGGCACGGTTTATCCTCACCTGCGTGCGCCATTTTGGGGTTGAACGCGCAGAAGAAACGGCAAAACTGGCCCATGACCATCCGCACCCGCTGGTCACCGGTTTTGGCATGGGCGGCGATGAAAACTGGGGCAAGCCGGCGGACTTTACCCGCACCTATGATATTGCCCGGGATACCGGACTGGGCCTGACCGTTCATGCGGGCGAGGTGTGCGGCGCGCAAAGCGTAAGCGATTGCCTGGATGCGCTAAACCCCACACGCATTGGCCACGGGGTGCGTTCCATTGAAGACGAAAACCTTGTGGCAAGGCTTGCCAAAGAAGGGGTAATGCTGGAGGTGTGTCCGGGCTCCAACATTGCCCTGGGGGTTTATGGTTCTTACGCACAAAGCCCGATAATACGCCTGCGTGATGCCGGGGTACGGGTTAGCCTTGGATCGGATGATCCGCCGTATTTTCATACCGATATTGCCAATGAATACCGCCAGGTTCAAAAAGCATTTGCTTTGAGCGATGATGAAATGTGCGCTATTTCTCGTACCGCTATTGAGGCCGCTTTTTGCGATGATGCCACCAAGGCTGTGCTTTTGAAAAAGCTTAACCCGTAAACATCAACGCCAATCGATAGGTGACGAAGGCGGCGAGGTATGCCAGCGCAAACAAATACCCCACCATAAACAACGTCCAGTTTAGCGAGTTGGTTTCGCGGCGCACCATGGCGATGGTGGCAAAGCATTGCGGGGCAAATACATACCAGGCTAGAAATGACAGGGCAGAGGGCAGGGTCCAGGCGTTTTGCAGGATTTGCGACAGGCTGCCGGTAATTTGCTCTTCACTGCCCTGCAAGGCATAAACCGTACCCATGGCGGCAACCACAACTTCACGGGCAGCCATGCCGGGAACCAGTGCAATAACCGTTTCAAGGCTAAAACCAATGGGCTTGAAAATAGGCACCAGAAGGGAGCCGATCATGCCGGCAAAACTGCCCTGAATGCCATCTGCGCTGGCGGGAAAACTGGCCAAAAACCAAAGGGCGATAGCCACGGTAAAAATAATAGTGCCGGCGCGGCGCAGGAATATCCATGTACGTTGCCAGAGACCTAGAATAAAATCCCAAAGACCGGGTAGCTTGTAAGAAGGTAGCTCCATCAAAAACGGTTGAGTTTCGCCTTTGGTCAGGGTTTTTCGCAAGACAAAAGCGATAATAAGGGCGCTTAGAATACCGGCAATATAGAGCGCGAACATCACCAGCCCCTGCTGGTTAAAAATGCCAATTTTTGTGCGCGGAATAAAGGCGGCAATAATCAGTGTATAGACTGGCAGACGGGCTGAGCATGTCATCAACGGGGCAACCATAATCGTGGTCAGGCGATCGCGGTCACTTTCAATGGTGCGGGCTGCCATAATGCCCGGTACGGCACAGGCAAAGCTGGATAATAAGGGAATAAAAGCACGGCCATTAAGCCCTGCACGGCGCATTAATTCATCCATCAGAAAGGCAGCACGGCCCATATAGCCTGAACTTTCCAATAGCAGGATAAAGCCAAAGAGGATGATGATTTGTGGCAAGAATATCAGGACGCTGCCAACCCCGGCAATCACCCCGTCAGCCAAAAAGCTGGCCAGCCAGTCGGGGTGAACTTGCTGTGCATATCCTCGCAAGACCCCGAAAAGGCCATCGATCATATCCATGGGTATATTCGCCCATGAATACACGGCCTGAAACATCAAAAACAGAACAGAGGTCAGGATGACCGGCCCCAATAACGGGTGCATGAGCACTCCGTCCAGCCGTCGGGTTAGTGTGTTCAAACCACTATCTTGCAAGATAACCTTGTTCGCAATTTCTCGCGCTTCGCTTTGCAAGGTTTTTAATTCCTGGGAACTATCAATGGGGTGTGCCGCCGCAGGATCCTGAATAATGCCATTCACTATGGTGTCTATGCGTTTTACCAGTTCTTCGCGCCCGGATGCCCGGGCTGCATTGGCAGGAATAACAGGAATGCCTAAAGTTTCCTCAAGGCCAGCGATGTCAATTTTGGTGCCGTCCCTTTTGGCAAGGTCCATCATATTGAGCACAAGAACTGAGGGGCGACCCAGGGTTTTCAACTCAAGTACATTATGTAAATGGGTGCGCAGGTTCGTGGCATCAAGAAAGATCAAGAGAAGGTCTGGCGCGGCTTCGCCTTCGATGTGTCCGGTTATGGCATCAACGGCAACCCGTTCATCCAGCGTACGCCCGGCCAGCCCATAAATACCCGGCAGGTCGATAAGCTCTACGGCACGGCCCCCAGGTGTATGGAAATGTCCGGTACGGCGCTCCACAGTAACGCCCGGATAGTTTGCCGTTTTGGCCCGTCCCCCAGTTAGGGCGTTAAACAATGTAGTTTTGCCTGTATTGGGCGCCCCAATGAGAGCAAGCCGCAATTCACCACCTTCTTGAGACGTCACGTAACGGTGTCCACTTCCACAAGTTGTGCCTCTTTGGAACGCAATGCTATTACCGTTTGATTTAGCCTGACCGAGATGGGAGTGCCACCCAATAGACCACGGCCCAGAATTTCTACTTCATCGCCTTCAGCAAAGCCAATTTCGCGCAACTTTAGGACCATATCGTCATTATTCGCGGTAAATCCGCGTACCAGCCCCGCCTCATGGCGTTTTAATTCACTGAGCTTTTTATGTTCTGTGGTCATGATGTCGGTTAAACATATATGAGAACCATTTGCAACTAGCATTTCTGTGAACATCCAGATTATGCTGTGACAGGTTGACGCAGGAAAGGGGCAAACAAGAACACTTGTGATTGTCCTTTACAATGAGAGAGCTTAGGCTGGTGGCCTAAGGGGAGATTTTGATGCAAAAATGGCTTAGCGGATTAATTGTATTAGTGCTGTTGGTGGCAGGGCTTGGCTATGTATTGCGCAAACCCGCTACGACACAGCAAACCGCAGATATGTTATTTTTTAATGGCAAGATTGTCACTATGGCGCGCACAAAATCAGGGGCGATAGGACGGGCATCGGCAATGGCGGTTAAGGATGGCCGCATAATGAAACTTGGCATGTTGCACAGCATGAAAAAGCTGACCGGGCCTGAGACTAAATTAATAGATCTTGAGGGTGGGGCGCTTTACCCCGGGTTTGTTGAAGCCCATGCGCACCCGCTTTTCGCTGCAACTTTTGCCGCTGCTGTGGATGTTGCCGGGTTTCGCCATAACACCATGGAGAAGGTTTTAGAGCAGTTGCGCAGTGGCGCTGCCAAGGCAGAGCCGGGGGCGTGGATTTTTGCCTTTGGGTTTGATCCTGTTCTGGTCCAGGATTATGCGCCGTTAACACGTCATGCTCTGGATGAAATTGCACCTAACAACCCGGTGTTGGTAATCGAACAGATGATGCACAAGGGCTATGCCAATTCAGCGGCTCTTGATGCGGCTAATCTTGACGAAACATCTGTTGCCCCCAAGGGAAGCCGATATGGCCGTGATGAAGAGGGTGCGCTGGACGGTGCCATAATCGAGACCCCGGCCATGCTTGATATAGTCAATGCTATGCCAGCGGTACCGCGTGAGGGTTATCGACACTTGCTGGAAGCCCAATACGCCCGCTTTCGTGCGCAAGGCTATACCACCGTTGTGGATATGGGCGAACAGGCCCAGTTTAAGGATCCATATAGTCTGATGGCCGAGGTGGCACGGGGTGTAGTTTCACCTCTGCGTTTACGTTTTTTTGCATTCCCGCACGCTTATGAAAACTTAAGTGACAGCTTTCAAAGCGATGCGCGTTTCGCCCTTAGTGGTGTCAAGCTTATGATCGATGGTTCCCCTTACGCCGGAGGAATGGCCATGGACGAGCCCTATACGGTGAGTAATATTACTCGTGATCGCCTGGACCTTACTCCACAAAGCCGGGGGGCGCTTAACTTTGAGGATGCGCAGCTGACGGCCCTTGTCTCTAAACTTCATGCGGCAGGCGTACAAATTGCCCTGCATGTGCAGGGTGAACGCGCCGAGGAACAGGCGTTAAACGCCATTGAGGCGGCGCAAGCTGCCCATCCACGGGTCGATGCCCGCCACCGGCTGGAACATGATGCTCTGATTACTCAGGCACAAATAGAGCGTGCAGCGCTGGCCGGTGTGGGGATCAGCTTTTTTACTAACCACGTGCGTCATTATGGCCCGGCCATGCGTGATGCCATTATTGGCCCCGAGCGCGCGGAGCGCTTTATGCCCGCAGGCCAGGCAATGGCCGCTGGTGCGCTTGTCTCTATACATTCTGATGCGCCTGCATCACCGCTGGATAGTATGGCAGAGTTGCAAACAGCAGTGATGCGCCGTGCGGATGCAGATGGTTCGATCATTGGCCCCAAAGGCGCACTTACGCCCGAACAGGCGATGGAGGCGGTTACCATCAATGCAGCCCGGCAGGTGTTTGCCGAGGATGAGATCGGTACATTGGAAGCAGGCAAACGCGCAGACCTTGTCTGGCTTTCTGCCGATCCACTTTCAACACCTGTGAATGACTGGCATGACATCAAGGTCAATCAAGTCTGGATCGATGGTGATTAAACGGTAATCGTCACCCCGGTGAAAACCGGGGTCCAGTTTTTCATCAGAGTCTTTCAGTAAAGAACTGGGTGCCAACTTTCGTCGGCATTACGGGCAGGTCTGGTTTTAGCCTTGTGGCAAGTCGGGGCAAAATACCCTTGTTCCCTTTGGATCAGGAAGGGTGACAGTGACGCAGTTCTGACTTGGGGTTTCTATTGATGCAGCAGGTACCCGATAGCCACGGTTCAGGTCCGCCCAAATGGTGATAGGGACCGGCATTTTGGCCAGGCGGTGTCTATAAACCTGAACATTCTCCAGTACGCGTTGAACATAGTTGCGCGTTTCAGAAAACGGGATTGTTTCCACCCAGTCTATGGGATCTGTTTCAGTGCGCGGGTCACCATATTCCTTGATCCAGCGATAAGCGCGGGTGCGACCAGCATTGTAAGAGACTGCTGCAAGAATATAGGAGTCGTCAAACTCATCCAATAATTCTTGCAAGTGTCCCGTGCCCAGGTTGATATTATAACCGGGGTCAGAGGTAAGCCAGCTTTTGCGGTAAGGAATGCCAAGGGAACGGGCTGTAATACGGGCCGTTGACGGCATAAGTTGCATTAACCCTCGTGCACCAACGGGGCTGATCGCCTGGGGGTCAAGCTCAGTTTCCTGCCTCATCAGCGCCAATAACAAGGCATTATCCACTGGCAAGCTCTCTGGTAGGGCAAGTACTGGCCAGGCACTATCAGGCAAAATTTCGCCGCGCCACAAGGCTGCCTTTGCAGCACGCATGGCAGCACGATTATGCCCCATTGTTTTTGCCAGATTTGCCAGCATAACATGGTCAACAGCATTGGGTAGCAGATCATCTAAATGATATGAAAACGTGCGAAACAAAGAGGTGTTGCCGGCGAGGCCAATCAATTTTAGCGCCTTGATCTGAAGATTGCTTTCAAACGCTGCGCGTTGATCCGTTGTTGGCTCCGGGTCTTGTCCCAGCTCCAGTGTTTTGCCCCCAACCTTGTGCGCAGCAAGTTGTCCGTAATAGGTAAAGTCATGCATAGATGCCTTCTGCCACGCGATTTGCGCCGCCTCAGTTGCCCCCATGGTTTGTTGCGCCCGTCCCATCCAGTAATAAGCCCGTGCCAATGACACAGGCATGGAAACGCCCTCTTTTAATCGTCTGAAATGAGAAAGTGCCAAAATCGGGTCACGTAACTTTTGCAAAGCCAGCCATCCGGCCAGCCACTCGCCATCGGCGAAATTACCACCTCGGCTCATCCCGTGGCGAGAGACAAGCGCATAGGCCGTAGCATATTTTTTGTCTTTTATGGCACGCCGTGCCAGTAAGTGCCGTTCTGTCCACATGCGCTTGGCGGCGACAGGGTTCTGGGACCCTTCAGGAAATTGTAAAACCAGTTCGACGGCATCATCGGAGAGACCATGACGTCGCCGCCAATAGGCTCGCTCAAACAAGAGCCCGCCATCATCTTCGCGGGCCTTTGGTACCCGGTGCAAGGCACCATCAATACCATTAGCGTTACGCATCAGCTTGATCCGCGCCGTAGCGACGGCCTTTTCATCTCCCTTAAGCCTGTTCAGCATACGTGATGCAGCCAGACGGTGGCGCCCCCATATCATGGTATCAGTGCGGATGGCGTGATCTTCAGGGGTAAGAAGGGGACCAAAAGCCTTGAGAATTTCTTTTTCCTGACTCTTTGTAAGATCGTTATTGTGCCATGCAGAGCGAATTTGCGCCTGGGTTTCAACCGTAAAATCACGTGCATTCAAGGCGTGGGCAAAGGCCAGTTTTCCCGTGCCTGTCAGCGGTGCCCACTTATCAAAATATTTGATGATAAACTCAGTTTCCATACCCGAGGTGGAAATTTTTTTCTCAGCCTCAATTCGCATTTTGTTATGACGTGGCCAGGTTTGCAGTGTTTCGATAGCATTCTTCAGTTCAAAAAAACTGGCGTGACGGTCGGCAACTGCCAAACGCCACAATAACAAATTCTGTCCCGCTGGTGTGGAAACGCCCGCACGAAAACTACGCACTGCGTCCCAATGGTCATTATCAGCAGCCCGCATGGCCTTGCGAAAATATGTATATTCTTTGGCATCCGTTATGGGGCCAATCACAGGAACACCTGCTTTTGGAGATGGTGTCTTTTCAGCAGCAATAACTGTCCCGTAAAACAGGGCAGTGATGAAAACTACTATGCGCAGAACTTGGATCATACTATATGCTCGTTCCAGCCGGTTGAATGGTTTAGTGTCATGCTAACCTAAAACCCTCAACAGGTCTTGAAGATGATGTAAAAGAAAGCAAAGTGATGTTTTACGGTTCTATAACAGCTCTGGTAACGCCATTTGATGGCAACTCATTTGATGAGGCAGCCTTTCGTTCTCTGGTGCGTTGGCAACTGGATGAGGGTACTCACGGGCTGGTACCCTGTGGAACAACAGGTGAGGCACCTGTGCTCAACGACGATGAACGCCGCCATGTTATTGAAATTTGTGTTGCTGAGGCAACCGGGAAAATCCCGGTCATAGCCGGTGCCGGTTCAAATATAACAGCAAAATCATGTGCCATGGCTGTTGAGGCCAAAGCTATTGGTGCGGATGCCGTGCTGGTGGCAGCGCCTTATTATAACAAACCATCCCAGGAAGGTCTGTACGCGCATTTTGCAGCAATTGCCGAGATTGGCATTCCGGTAATTCTTTATAATATTCCCGGGCGCTCGGTGGTCGATATTTCGGTGGAAACAATGGCGCGTCTCGCCCGCCTGGAAATGATTGTAGGCGTCAAGGATGCCACAACGGACATAGGGCGCGTTGCCGATCAACGTGCCAGATGCGGCACAGATTTTATTCAGCTTTCCGGTGATGATTATACTGCTTTGGGCTTTGCTGCACACGGTGGGAAAGGGTGCATATCGGTTGTCTCAAACGTGGCACCGCGTTTATGTGCTGATATGCAAAATGCCTTGCATGGCGGAGATTTCGCAAAAGCCTGCTTGATTAATGATGCTTTGCAGCCATTAATCCACGCACTATTTGCCGATGCCAGCCCGGCCCCCGTCAAATACGCGCTTTCAAAATGGGGCATGATTAAAAATGATCTGCGTTTACCTCTAACCAGTGCCAATGAAACGGCTTGTAAGGCTGTTGACAAGGCTCTGACCTCCCTGGAGGGCTGGAGGGGGTAATGGCAACCAAAAAAAACGAGTCAGGGCGAAAAATTATTGCCGATAACAGACGCGCCCGTTTTGACTATCACCTTGATGATGTATTTGAAGCAGGCATTGCGTTAACAGGCACCGAGGTCAAAGCCCTGCGCCATGGACAATCCAGTATTGCTGAATCTTATGTGGCTGTTGCCGACAACCAGCTAGAACTGGTCAATGCCAATATCCCGATATACGAAGCCGCTAACAGACAAAATCACCACCCCACACGTTCACGTCGATTGTTGATGCACAGGCGTGAAATCGATAGGTTGCTGATGGCAATTCAGCGTCAAGGCAAGACTATAATGCCTTTAAAGCTGTACTTTAATGCACGCGGCAAAGTGAAGCTTGAGATTGCTATTGCTACGGGTAAAAAACTGCATGACAAACGGGCAACCAATAAAGACCGGGATTGGAAACGTGATCAGGGTCGCCTCATGCGGGACAGAGGTTAAGTAAAGCGGCCTAGTGGCAAGCTGGAATTGTCATACCTGCAGGCAAAATAGTGCTTTCATCACCGCAAGCGGTGTTGAGCTGCTTTTGGGAAATATGCGCCCCGGTAAGGTTGGCGCCGGAAAGACAGGCACCCGTGAGATCGGCCCCGGTGAAATCGGCATGACCGACATAGGCACCAACCATATTTGCCTTGCTAAGATTGGCATTAATAAAGCTGGCGCGGGTAAACCGCCCACCAAACATATTGGCTACAGACAAGTCAGCCGCAGAAAAATTACTATGCTCCATAGTAGAAAGGCTAAGGTCTGACTGGCGCAATCGTGCACCATTCAAGGTGCGCCAGGGCAAAGCAAGATAGGAAAAATCAGCCTGAAAAAGGTTACAGCGCGCGCAGGACTTTGTTCCATTACGCACCTTTTCTATTTGCGTTGCATTTTGAGCATTAGCCGACATAGCGGCAAAAAAAACACATATTGTGGCAAAGCCCGCAAATCTCCGGCCCATTTTGTTCACCCTGTTTGGCAATCCCGTTTAATAATAGCACTTTTAATACATCACAAACGGGTAAGGATATTATGAACAGCCTGTTGTTGCCCCGCAAACATCGCATTTGAGGCAGGTTCCGTTACGAACCAGCGTGAAGTGTCCGCAATCAGGGCAGGCATCACCAGTATAGCCACGTGCCTGGGATTGCCTGCGCACATCAGGCATGAAACCCGCCGGGCGTGTAGAAGGGGTGCGCCCAAGTGAACCCCCATTTTCCTTTAGGTTCTCACCGTGTTGTACAAAAGTATCTTCATCCACAACGTCTTCTTTGTTCTCGTTCCCGTTTCCTTGTCGTGCTTGTGGGCTTAGCAAGACAACATTTTCTGGCAATTGCCCTCGGGCAAAACCCTTGGATATATAATCGGTTACAGTGCTTTCTTCAGATGTTTTATCAGCGGCAACGCCTTTGCCGAGTGCACTGCTGTCAGCGCCTGGAACGACATGAGCAAGATCATCTCTTCCCAGATAGGAAACTGCCAGCTCTCTGAAAATATAATCCAGTATGGAGGTCGCGTTTTTGATGGAGTCGTTACCGGTAACCGGGCCGGCGGGCTCAAAGCGTGTGAAAATATAGGCTTCGACGAACTCTTCCAAAGGCACGCCATATTGCAGACCAATAGAAATGGCGATGGCAAAATTATTCATTAAACT
This sequence comes from Robiginitomaculum sp., assembly GCA_021776515.1. Lineage (GTDB taxonomy): Bacteria > Pseudomonadota > Alphaproteobacteria > Caulobacterales > Maricaulaceae > Robiginitomaculum_B. The sequence continues at coordinate 142,559 of JAJFFS010000017.1, forward strand.
GCGAAAGGCCGCGCCTTCCTTGTGCATATCAAGGAAAATTTCCCCAAGAGAGCCATCATCAAACTCGCCCGTATGCAAATAAACTTTATGGCCGCCAACAGTAGATTTTTGTATGTAACCTTTGCGACGATCCGGCAGCCTCTTACGTTTTGCCTGGGTTTCCACAACACGTTCAATGACTTTTTCGACCACTCGTTCGGCAACAACCCGTGCTTTTTCGGGTGATGACGCAGAAACGGCATCCTCAAGCGCATCCATGTCCTCATCCGAAAACAAGGCAGAACTAAGCGGTTGTGACAATTTCGAGCCATCCCGATAAAGGGCTACGGCCTTCAAACCAAGCGTCCATGCCAAATGATAATTGTTTGCACAGTCATCAATGCTGGCATTAACGGGCATATTTATGGTTTTTGAAATAGCCCCTGAAATAAAGGGTTGTGCGGCTGCCATCATCTGCAGGTGAGCCTGAGCACTAAGGAAGCGTGTGCCGGTACGGCCACAAGGTGTGGCGCAATCAAAAACGGGCAAGTGTTCTGATTTTAAATAGGGTGCCCCTTCAAGGGTCATGGCACCGCAGCAGTACACATTGGCGTCATTGATTTGCTTTGCCGTAAAACCAATGGCTTTCAGAAGATCAAGATTGGGGTCGTCCAACTGTTTCCGGCTTAGCCCCAGCCCATCACTGCAAAAGCCATCACCCAAAGCCCAACGGGTAAAGACAAAGCGCAAATCAAAGGCATCCTTTAAGGCGCTTTCAATCTTCTCAAGCTCAAAATCGGTAAACCCTTTGGCCTTCAGGGCATCCCAACCAAGTTCTGGTGAGCCTTTCAGGGTACTATGCCCGGTTGCATAGGCGCACATTTCCGCACTTTGTTCTTCGTCATAACCCAATGTAGCCAGTGATTCAGGAACCGATCGGTTGATAATTCTGAAATAACCGCCACCGGCAAGTTTTTTAAATTTTACCAGTGCAAAGTCCGGCTCAATCCCGGTTGTATCGCAATCCATAACCAGCCCGATTGTGCCGGTAGGGGCAACAACACTAACCTGTGCATTACGATAGCCGTGGATTTCACCGGCATAAAGGGCTTCTTCCCATACGGCGCTGGCGCGTCTGGTCAGGTTTGAAAATGGACAGACATCTGCGTTTATTGGTAAGGGGGGCAGGTCAAGACCTTCGTATAACTGCGGATCGTCTACCCCTTGAGCCGCTTTCATGTGATTGCTGATAACCCGCAACATGGATTTACGGTTTTTTTCGAAGCCGGGAAATGCACCCAGTCTAGCGGCCATTTCAGCCGAAGTTTTGTAGGCAGTGCCTGTCATCATGGCGCTGATACTGGCTGCAGTGGCACGCCCTTCATCAGAATCATAGCCAAGTCCTCTGGACATCAACAAGCCACCGATATTGGCAAATCCAAGCCCTAAAGTGCGGTATTCATGTGAACGCTCAGCAATGGTTTTGGATGGATATTGCGCCATGGCAACAGAAACTTCGAGCACAATTGTCCACAAACGGCACGCATGTTCAAAGCTTTCAACATTGAATTTGCCATTCGTATCAACAAATTTTTTCAGATTAAGCGAAGCCAGATTGCAGGCCGTATCATCTAGAAACATGTATTCAGAGCATGGGTTTGAGCCATTGATCTCCTCGGTGCTGGCACATGTGTTCCAGGCATTGATCGTATCATGAAACTGCACACCCGGGTCAGCACAGGACCAGCCTGCCCGTGCGATTTTCTGCCATAGCCCGCGTGCAGAAATGCTTTTGTGTGTTTGCCCATTGGTGCGGCGTTTCAAGTCCCAGTCGGCATCGTTGTCAACCGCGTGCATAAAATCATTGGTTACGCGCACACTGTTATTGGCATTTTGGCCGGAGACAGTTTGATAGGCCTCCGAATCCCAGTCGGCATCAAAGACCGTATGGTCCAGTTCATCCATACCAAGGCGGGCGAGGCGCAAAGCCTGATCAATGGCGCCATCAGGAACGCCATCACGACGCGCACGGCGTATTTCGCGTAAAAGGGCCGCGTTTTTAGCTGGATCAAAACAATCTTCTTCGTCGCCCGAGCATTGCACGCATGATTTAACGATGGCGTCCAGACGCTTTTTGAGTACTTTTGAGCCAGTAACAAGGGCGGCAACCTTGGCTTCTTCCTGGCGTTTCCAGTCAACAAATTCCTCAATATCAGGATGGTCGGCATCGACGATAATCATTTTGGCTGCGCGTCTTGTTGTGCCGCCGGATTTTACCGCGCCTGCAGCACGGTCACCAACGCGCAGAAAGCTCATCAGGCCCGATGAAACACCGCCGCCGGATAATGGCTCGCCCGAGCCACGCAAGCTGGAGAAGTTGGTGCCGGAGCCTGATCCAAATTTGAAAATACGGGTTTCGCGCGACCACAAATCCATAATCCCGCCTTCATTGACCAGATCATCGCGGAGGCTCTGGATAAAACAGGCATGAGGTTGCGGGTGTTCATAAGCATTTTGCGAGCGATGCGTCTTACCCGTCTTTTGGTCCACATAAAAATGTCCCTGGGAGGGGCCATCCAGCCCATAAGCCCAATGTAGGCCTGTGTTGAACCATTGAGGAGAATTGGGTGCTGCCATTTGTGTGACCAGCATGAAGCGTACTTCATCATAAAAAGCGCGGGCATCTTCTTCATCAGAAAAATACCCCAGCTTCCACCCCCAATACGTCCAGGTGCCGGCCATGCGGTCAAAGGCCTGTTTGACGCTGGTTTCTGCGCCAGGTGTGGATGTTTTGGTTGCGGTGTGACGCCTTAGCCACTCAGGCACATCCGGTTCATCTACAGCTGTGGTCTCGGAGGGAACCCCGGCTTTGCGGAGATATTTTTGCGCCAACACATCAATGGCAACCTGGCTCCAGTTCGTCGGGGCCTCAATATTTTCCGCCTCAAAAATTGCTGTGCCATCAGGATTGCGGATTTCGCTTTGCGTTAGTGCAAAGGAAATATCATCATAAGCCCCTGTTTTGGCATCAGTATAACGGCGGTCGATTTTCATTGCTTTAGCTCCCCAGTCTAGCCACGCAAAATATGGGGTATGTACCGCACAGCCAGATCATCGATTTTCATCTTGATGGGAGTCGTTCTGGTCGTGCAACATTTTTTTCTGTTATTTGGGGCTAACCCCTAACATGATGGGATATAATGTTAAGAATGCTTGTGGCTTATAATGCCCCAAAACGATACCACCTCCCTTTTTTATACGTACTTTTTTAACCTTCTTGTTTTAGAAGTATTACAGATTAGTGGAATTATGAATAAAAACCACAAATATCAGGGGGGTATTGGTGAGCGCATCTGAAGTCATTAAAGGTATGGATGTCATTGTGATAGACGATGCACAATGCATACGTTCACTTTTGACGGCACTATTGCGTGATTTAAATTGTCATTCAGTGCTTTCGTATGAAAGTGTTGATAGCGCTTGTCGGGAAATAGAAAAAAAACGACCTTCTTTAGTGTTATGTGATTGGAAAATGGCGATTAATGATGGCAGCGTTCTTCTGGACCGCATCAGGTGCAACCCTAGTGACGAAATTGCTCAAACGCCTGTTATCATCGTTAGTGGTTATGGTTCACGTGATATTCTTGAGAGCGCTATACAAAAGGGTGCCACGCAATTTCTGGTAAAGCCTATTGTGCCTCAAGAGCTTATTAAAAAAATGTATTTTACTCAAAAAGATGAGCGAAATATGGTGCGTAAAAATGGGCGAATGGTCTATGTAAACCCTAAATCTATGACCAAGCCAAAAGTAAAAACAAAAAGTCCGCGTGTTCTTGATACAACTAAATCACCCACACAGCGTCAGGCCCCTGTTTCGGCTGCGCAAACTGATACTGACACCTGGGAACTCTGATCCCCTTTTACCAGACGATGAAAGCCGGGCATATACTTCGCTGAATTAATGATTCGCTGCGAGGACTGGTTATGCAAGCCCCGGAAGGACTAATTCTGGACGAACCCATCGATGACGCGCTGTCCAGCCGTTATCTGGCGTACTCCCTTTCCACCATAACCCAGCGGGCACTGCCCGATGTACGCGATGGGCTAAAGCCGGTGCACAGGCGCATTTTGTTTGCCATGCGTGAATTAAAACTTGATCCGCAATCAGGTTTTAAAAAATGCGCCCGTGTAGTTGGCGATGTGATCGGGCGGTTTCACCCTCATGGCGATCAGGCGGTTTATGATGCGCTGGTGCGTCTGGCGCAAGATTTTGCGCAACGCTACCCCCTTGTTGATGGGCAGGGTAATTTTGGCAATATTGATGGCGATTCAGCGGCTGCCATGCGGTATACGGAATCGCGTTTGACAATTGCTGCACACCTTTTGCTTGAAGGTATAGCCGAAGATACCGTTGATTTTCGTACCACCTATTCTGGCGAGGATGACGAGCCCATAGTTTTGCCCGCCGGTTACCCGAATTTACTTGCCAATGGCGCAAACGGAATTGCTGTGGGTATGGCAACCTCAATTCCTCCCCATAATGCCGTTGAATTATTGGATGCTGCGGCGCACCTGATCAAACACCCGGGTGCCAGTGTGGCAACCTTGATGAATTATGTGCCGGGGCCGGATTTCCCAACCGGCGGTGTTATTGTGGAACCAGAGGAAACCCGCGCCGAAGCTTATGCCAGTGGGCGTGGTGGTTTTCGTTTACGTTCACGTTGGGTGCGTGAAGAGTTACAACGCGGGCAATGGCAAATTGTTGTTACTGAAACGCCGTATCAGGTGCAAAAAGCCAAGCTAATTGAAAAGCTTGCCATGCTTATTGAAACCAAAAAGCTACCACTTCTGGGCGATGTCAGGGACGAATCTGCTGAGGATATTCGTCTTGTTCTGGAACCACGCAGCCGTGCGGTTGATCCCGATGTGTTTATGGAATCCCTTTTTGCACTTAGTGATCTGGAAGTGCGCATCCCGCTTAACCTGAATGTATTAAGTGCTGATGGTACGCCGGGCGTTTTGTCTTTACGTGAGGCATTGCAGGCCTGGCTGGATCACCGACGTGAAGTTTTGCAACGGCGCACGCGCGCCCGGCTGGAGAAAATTGCCAACCGTCTTGAGGTGCTGTCTGGTTATATTATTGCCTTTTTGAACCTTGATGAAGTGATCCGCATTATTCGTGAAGAAGATCACCCCAAGGCTGATTTAATGGCTGCCTTTGCGCTAAACGAAACGCAAGCTGAGGCGATCCTCAATATGCGCCTTCGGTCTTTGCGCAAACTGGAAGAGATGGAACTACGCCGTGAAGATGAAGCCTTACATGGTGAACAATCAGCATTAAATGCCCTGCTTGGTGATGAGACGGCCCAGTGGGGAAAAATCGCTGCTGAAATCAAACAGGCCAAGGCGCTTTTGGGGCCAAAGTCCGAGGGTGGTGCGCGGCGCAGCAGTTTTGCCAGTATAACACCGCAAGACCGCAGTGCTGTTCTGGAAGCTATGGTGGTGAAGGAACCTCTGACAATAATCCTGTCGGAAAAAGGCTGGATACGTGCCCTGAAAGGTCACAACACAGATGTTACTGACATTAAATTTAAGGAAGGCGATGAAGCCGCCTTTGTTGTTCCGGTACAAAGCACGGACAAGCTGGTGCTCTTTGCCTCAAACGGTAAGGCCTACACCCTGCCGTGCGATAAACTACCCGGTGGACGTGGCCATGGCGATCCCATCCGCTTGCTGATTGATATGGATGAAAGCCATACGCCAATTGCCCTGTTTGTGCATGATCCTGATGCAAAACTCTTGGTGGCAGCCACCACGGGGCATGGCTTCGTGCTTGAAGAAAGCGCAATGATCGCGCTTACCAAGGGTGGGAAACAGGTATTGAACATTAGCCCTGCTGCCGAAGCTGTCGTCTGCGCTCGGGTTAACGGGGACCACCTTGCGGTGGTTGGTGAAAACCACAAAATGCTTTGCTACCCACTGGATGAAGTTAACGAGATGTCCCGTGGCAAGGGGGTGAAGTTACAAAGCTATAAAGATGGTGGCCTTGCTGATGCTATAACATTTAATGCCGAAGACGGTCTTGTCTGGACTGACCCGGGTGGCCGTTCGATTTCATGCAAGGATTGGCGTAACTGGCTTGGCAAGCGCGCACAGGCGGGCCGCATGGCCCCACGCGGCTTTCCACGCTCTGGTTTTTTTAGCCCTAGAAAGCACTAGAAAATACCCCATATACGAGTTACAACCTCTCATTGGTTCAGGAGAAATTTTATGCTCATTATTCTTGGTATTATCGTTGCCGTCGGCTTTTTTCTTATCGCTATTTACAATCGGTTGGTGGCGCTGAGGCAAACCGGTAATCAGGCGTGGTCGGATATCGATGTACAGCTCAAGCAACGCTATGACCTTATCCCCAACCTGGTTGAAACGGTCAAAGGCTATGCCAAGCATGAGAAGGATACGCTAGAAGCCGTCGTCTCAGCACGAAATGCGGCGATGAGTGCGGGCAATGTTCCAGATCAGGCCGCTGCTGAAAACATGCTATCTGGTGCACTGAAAAGCCTGTTTGCCCTTGCCGAGGCCTATCCTGATTTAAAAGCCAATACAAACTTCTTGCAATTGCAGGCCGAATTATCAGATGTTGAGAACAAGATTGCGGCTGCCCGGCGCTTCTACAATAACGCCGTGTCTGAATTTAATACCGCGCAAGAGCAATTTCCGGCGGTTCTGTTGGCCAAACAGTTCGGATTTGAAATTCGTGATTTCTTTGAAGTGGCCGCCAGTGAACGTGCCGCCGTTGATGCTTCACCATCGGTGAAATTTTAATGCAGTAGGGGGCGCAGATGGGCGCCTATGGCCTTCGCACTCAGATATGGAACAATAACTGGAAATCCGTAGCCCTGCTGGCAGGGTTTCCGTTTTTGTTGTTGCTTCTTCTTTATGGGCTTAGCGTCCTGCTTCTGGCCTCTCGTGGCACAGAGGGGCGTGTGGATCAGGCTTTGATCGAGGCACTATACATACTGCCGGGTTATCTTCCTTTTGCATTGGTGGGGGCAGCGCTCTGGTTTGGTGTGGCCTGGTTTTTCCACCAAACGATCATCGATGCGGCCACAGGTGCCAAGGCGGTTAGCCGAAACGATAACCCGGAACTTTATAACCTTTTGGAAAACCTGTGTATTTCATGCGGGATGCCCATGCCTACCTTGCGTATTATCAGCACGCCCGTGCGCAATGCCTATGCCAGCGGTCTGCGGGAAAACAAGATGTCGGTCACGCTGACAACGGGGTTGATAGAGGCCCTGAACGCCAAGGAAATCGAAGCTGTTATGGGGCATGAACTGACCCATATTCGCAATCGTGATGTGCGGCTTTTGGTCATTTCCATTATTTTTGTGGGTATCTTCTCGTTTGTCGGGGAGCTGATTTTCCGAGGCATGTATTATACTAATGTGGGCAGGGCTGGTCGCAGCAGACGTTCTGGCGGCGGTAATGCCGGTATGCTGATTATTGTTGCGTTTGCCATTATTGCTGTGTCCTGGGTATTGGCATTTCTGGTGCGTTTTGCGCTGTCGCGGCGGCGTGAATTTCTGGCCGATGCGGGTGCCGTTGATCTAACGCGCAACCCGGATGCGATGATAAGTGCCTTGCGCAAAATCTCTGCCAATGCGGATTTACGCAGTGCACCCCGGGACATCAAATCCATGTTTATTGAAAACCCGGCAGCCAGTGGCAGTTTTGGCGGTTTGTTTTCAACCCACCCGCCACTGGATAAACGTCTGGACGCGCTGGTGATGATGGGTGGTCGTGATACCGGCCCTGTAGAGGTGGAGCCACCGCACGACGGCCCCTGGAGCTAAGAGGGCTATCTATAATGCCAAACAGCCACCGATTGTATTTATAGAACTGATTTTTACTGATGAAAACGACGTTGTCAGTAGCAAGCATAAAAGCTGCAAGTCACCGCTTGCGTAAATTAGAATGTTCTAATACACTAACGCAAACAGTGCGGATTACGCGCATAAGGTCACGCGAAAAGTGGCTACTCAAGGGAGAAAGACAATATGGCTGAAAAGCTGCTCATCATTATGGCCAATTCAGATCCGCGCAATGGCGAGGAACTTGGCGCCCCGATTTTTCAGGCCACAGTTGCGGCTGCCATGGAATATGAAGTTGAAGTTATCTGCACCGCCACATCAGGCATTTTGATGAAAAAGGGCGAGGCGGAAAAGCTGGTGGTCAAGGAAGGCTCACCCAAAAACGTTTATGATTTTATCAAGGATGCCCATGGTGCCGGGGTGAAGTTTTTTTGCTGTTCCCCCAATCTTGATCTTTTCGATATGACCACGGATGATTTAATCCCCGAATGCGAAGGCATAGTGGGGGGGGCTTACCTCATCGAAGAGGTGATGGAAGAAGATATTCAGGTTCTGACGTATTAGCCGGTAGCGAGAGAGAAAAAATGTCTCATTCAGCCAGTTCCCGCGTACAAAAACATATCGGCGATCCGGTGTCCGATTCCCCGGAATTGCCACAGGAAAAACTTGAAGAGATTTTTGCCGATATTCAGTCTGACCTGCGTTTTGATCACCAACTGAATGGCTGTTTGAATTGCGGTATTTGCACCGCCACATGCCCGGCGGCACATTATTACGATTTTTCCCCGCGCGAGATTGTCCAGCTTCTGTGGACTGAAAACCTTGATGGTATTTATGATGCCATGCAGGAAAAAATCTGGGCCTGCGCCCAATGCTATACCTGTGCGGCGCGCTGTCCGTTTGGCAATTCGCCGGGCGGGCTGGTGATGCTGATGCGCGAAACCTCGATCAAGCATGGCATGGAAAGTGCCAAGAATGTGCTGCGCCCGTTTAGCCGGGTTATGCTGAAGCTCATCTCCACCGGCAACCAGCTGTCGCCGGATATGATTAACCCTGACCATTTTGCTGATTGGGGCCCGAATATATCCAAGGTTGATGCGCCCTTGAAACTGCTGCGCAAGGCCATCCCCATGCCAACGCTAAACACCACCGAAACCGCGTGGGAAGTTAATCTGAAAACCTCCGTAGAGCTTTACACAATCTGGGAAGAAACCGGCGTTCTGGATCAGTTGGAAACCGTGGATGAGAACCTTTTTGATGTCATCCTCGATATTATGGATGAAAAACGCGAAGACTGGGAAGACTGGCAGGACGAACAGGACGACTGACCGAAAAGGGAAGAAATAATGGCTACGAAACCACCACAAAATGACGGCGAACGTTTTACCGGTCACGGGTCTGAATGGCGCGATGCAGACCTTAGCCGCGAAGAGGCGATGGTCGCCACATCATGGGTAGAACAGAAAATTGATAAACGCTCCATGCTGACCAACAAGGATCGCGTACACGACATTCGTGATGTGATGTGGCAGCTGGAAAAAGAGGGCGAGATCAAGGTTCACCGGGTTAGTGAGCAGCATGAGCCGATCATGGCCAAGACGCTTTACGGCTGGGACAAAAAAATCCCCACCAATCAGCTTTGGCATCATAAATCCTGCGGTCAGTGCGGCAATATTCCGGGCTATCCGGCGTCTTTGCTTTGGCTGATGAACATGATGGACATCCGCTATCTGGATGAAACCGACCAGACCTCCTGCACCGCGTGGAATTATCATGGTTCGGGCATTGGTAACATCGAAAGTCTGGCCGCCGTTTTTCTGCGTAATTTTCATCAGGCCTATGTTTCGGCCAAGGCCGAGGGCAAGCCCGAGGGGTATTATTACCCACTGGTGCATTGCGGTACATCCTTTGGTAATTACAAGGAAGTGCGCGAGTTTTTATTGCTCTCGTCAGAGCTGCGTGAGCGGGTAAAGAAAATTCTGGGCAAGCTTGACCGCCTCGTTGATGGCAAGCTGCTGATCCCCGAAGAAGTGGTGCATTATACCGAATGGGCGCACGTGATGCGCGGGCGCATCAAAGAGCACCAGGTGATTGATTGCGCCAACATTCGCGCCACCATCCACCCGGCCTGTCATGTTTATAAAATGATCCCGCAGGACGTGATTTACGATGATGATGTGCTTGATGGAAACCGCGTGGCGGTATCCACCGGACTTATTCAGGAAATGGGCGCACAAATCATAGATTATTCCACCTGGTATGATTGCTGCGGTTTTGGCTTTCGCCACATCATTTCAGAGCGCGAATTTACCCGTTCTTATGCCATAGACCGCAAGATCAAGGTGGCTGTTGAAGAGGCCAATTCAGACGTCATGATCGGCCATGATACGGGCTGCATCACCACGCTGGACAAGAACCAGTGGATTGGTCAGGCCGAGGGTAAAAACTATGACCTGCCGGTCATATCCGATGTGCAGTTTGCCGCGCTGGTTTGCGGGGCGCATCCTTATAAAATTGTACAATCGCACTGGCATGCGTCATCCACCGAGAAACTGTTTGAAAAGCTGGGCATAGACTGGCGCGCCAAAAAGGCCGAGTTCGAGGATTACCTCAAACAAATCGAGGCTGGCGGCGAACAGGAAAACCTTTACGACCCCCGCCGCCGCATTACCGGTGGGCCGGGCTATAAAAAGCTAGAGCAAATCACATGAGCACCAAACCGATACTCATCGTTGGTGGTGGCCCCGCCGGGCTAGCCGCCGCGCATGCACTGGCCAGTGTTGGCCAGAAATCTATCATTGTGGAAAAGAAAGACAGCCTCGGCGGCACCCCCATTCATTCGGGCTATGCCAAGCTGGTGCCCTCTGGTGAGTGGGCCAAGGACGCCATTGGCGGCATGGTTGACCGGGTGACGGGCAATAAGCTGGTCACCGTAAAAACCGGCACCACGGTTTCTGAATTTTCCGGTAAGCCGGGTAATTTTTCTGTGAAATACTCTAAAGGCAAAGGCAATGCGGTTAGTGCGGCTGTATTGTGTACCGGCTTTACCCATTTTGACAGCATCAACAAGCCCGAATGGGGTTTTGGCAGCTTTCCTGATGTGGTGACCACCACCCAGGTCGAACAAATGATTTCCTCGGGGCAGGGGGTGCGCCGCCCGTCCAACGGAGAAAAACCAAAACGTGTGGCAATATTGCTCTGCGTTGGTTCGCGTGACCGGCAAATTGGCCGCGAATGGTGCTCGAAAATATGCTGTTCAGTATCGGCCAATCTGGCCATGGAAATTCGCGAGGAACTGCCTGATTGCCATGTCTATGTCTATTATATGGACATTCGCACCTTTGGCCTTCTGGAAACCAAATACTATTGGAAAAGCCAGGAAGAGTTCAAAGTTAAATACATCAAGGCCCGCATTGCCGAGGTCACCTCGGACGGCGACAAGGTTATCGTCAAGGGCGAGGATACGCTGGTCAAGCGCCCGATCACCATCCCGTTTGACATGGTGGTTCATGCGGTGGGCATGGACCCCAATGTGGATAATTTGCTGATCTCGTCCATTTTTGATGTGGATCTGGAACCCAATGGGTTTATCGACCGGGCCAGTTCCTATGGCGGCATGGGGGCCAGCTCCCGCGAGGGGGTGTTCGTTGCCGGTTCAGCCATGGGGCCGGAAACCATTGATGATTCAATTGCCCAGGGGCAGGCGGCGGCATTTTCTGCGCTGGCCATTGCCAATGGCCAACTGGCCGCAGCGGAGTAAGCAAGATCAATATTGTGAAACAATTTATTGATAGCACACGATTAAGGCCGCGCGTGTCTCCATCACCAGTGTGTCACCCCGGAAGCCTTTTGGCTATCCGGGGCCTATTTTGCGCGGCAGTTTTGCAATGGGTCCCGGATAAAGCTCCGCTTTTCCGGGATGACACGACTTTTGACCTTGTTGATGGGGCTGTGGTCTAAGATGTTGTCCTTTCTCAATAATTCAAAAAAGGATAAACCCGCGGGCGAGGCACGTCCGCAATTGCAGCTTTCCGGGCCTGTCTTGCAACAAGCCTTGCAAAGTCTGGTTCAGGGATGCGAGCCTTTGGGCGGTATCGAGCGTTATATTGCCGCCTTGAAGCTAAAATCCACGCTGTTTCAGGAAGCCTTGCTGGAAGGCCGTCATGAAACCATGACAGTGGAGACCTTTGCCGGTTTGTGCGCCTTTATGTCCACGGTGCGCCGCCGCATTGCCCCTTATCTGGAACCAGAGGAATTTACCGCGCTTAAAGGCGCTGTTGGTGATTTGCTTGATGGCCGTGAAGATACATCCACCGCAGATGACCGCCTGACCGCCTTTTGCGCAGCATTTCCTGATGATAAAAAACACCGCTGGGTGCGCGACCTGGCGGCAGAAATTTTGCATAATGTGGACCCGGAGCGCTATCCGTTAATGACCCGCTGGATGTGGGACAGGCAAGCCAATACCGGGGTATTACGCGAGCTATGGTTTGATGATGAAATTGACCACATTACCCTGGATATTTCAGATAGATACATCACTTTCCTCACCTTACGCGCAGAGGTCAGTTTGTATTTGAGCGAGAATGGTATTTTCCGCGATGTCCAGTGTTATATGGACCTTTTATGTGCGCAGATTTACGCCGATTATATTTGCGCCCAGGGCGGGTCATATTTGCGTACCGATTTTTCTTCACCGCAGGACCCGATGGAATACACGCGCCGACTTTTGGGGCTGGACGGGGTGAAGGCCAATACTAACAAAACACGTCTTAAATCCATCGATGGCACGGCTTTCGTGCTTGATGATGCTAACCTCTTGCAACAGAACTGAGCGAACTCATGGCTATTCATGAAAAAAACCTGATCCGCCCGGAAAACATCAAAACCCACGATAATCTGGTTATTGATGGTGTGGATGTTTCCGGCCATTGGAGCACGTTTATCGAAACCCGTGTGGTTACCGATTATAACGAGCAATTGCAGGAAGAAATCGCGGCGCTGCCGGGCGGGGAGTACATCCACAGGTGCTGGCAATGTGGCTCGTGCACCAATGCCTGTACGGTCAACGCTATTAACCCAGATTTTAACCCGCGCTACTGGATTTACCTTATTCGCATGGGCATGGAATCCGAGCTTCTGCGCGACAAGGAAATTATCTGGCAGTGCGTATCGTGTAATAAATGCACCTATGCCTGCCCGCGTGATGTGGTGCCCGAAGGGGTGATGAAGGCCACGGCCCACTGGCTGGAGCTAAAAGGCCACACTGAAACCACACCCTCGACCATATTTGATACCATCTTTACCGATCAGGTGGTGAATACCGGCAAGATTGAAGATGGGGCCATTATCAAGAACTTCCTTCTGCAAACCAAACAGCCGCTTATTCAGGACTGGCTGGTTCAGATGGTCAAACAGATGATCTGGAACTTGCCGATCAAATTTTTAATGAATATGGGCCTGGCCACTATTTTCCACCCCCGTACAAAACGCTGGGATAAAACCCGGGACGCCATCCGTGAACATATTGCCGAGGAAAAGGCCGCTGAGCGTGCTGCGCTTGGCCTTGATGCTGCCGAATAGGAATTTAATTATGCCGGAACGCAAAGAAAAATACAAAAAAGTCGCCTATTACCACGGCTGTGCGCTCGAAGGTTCGGGGCAGCCCTATAATACCTCAACGCGCGCCATTGCTAAAAAGCTGGACCTGGAACTTGTGGACATCAAGAACTGGAATTGCTGCGGCGCCATGGAGGTCAAGAATGTTGATCCTGAAATTCAGACTTATCTATCGTCACGAGTAATGTCTTTGGCCCATAATGACATGGGGCAGGATGTGGTGATGGCACCGTGTAACGGCTGTTATCACAACCTCAAAAAGGCTGAATACGACATCGCTAACAAGGAAAAATCCCGCGAGGTGGTCGAGAAAATCTCCGCCAAGGCAGATCATCCTAAATATGAAGCCGGGCAAGTGGAAACCATTCATGCACTGGATTGGCTAAAGTTTGGCTATGGCGAGGATGAGTTAAAGGCGAAAATCAAGGGCGGCCTTAAAGGCCTGAAAGTCGCCAATTATTACGGTTGTATGTACACGCGCCCGCGCCATATTTTCCCCGAAAAAGATCAAGGCGGCGATAGTGATAGCACCTCGCAGCCGCATTATATGGATGACCTTCTGGCCATTGCCGGGGCAGAGAATGTAGACTTTCCCCTGAAAACCGCCTGTTGCGGTGGGGCGCATACATTGTCGGATAGCGACACCTCAACCAAACTGGTGCTGAATATCCTGCAAGCCGCTGAAGCTGCTGGCGCGGATGTTATCGCCACCGAGTGTCCAACCTGCCATAGCGGGCTGGAGATGCACCAGATACGTGCGCTGAAACGCATGTCAGCCGAGACCAATGTGAAGGTGATTTACTTTACCCAATTGCTGGGGCTGGCCCTGGGCTTGAGCGCCCGCAAAGTGGGCATCCATGAAAACGTCTCTAACTCAATTCCCATGTTAAAGGCTAAGAAAATCGCATGAGGCCTGTTGCTGACATTGGAAAAGCCTTGGAGGCACCTTTACCAGAGAATGATCCGCTGGCGGCAGCAATATTCATGCTGCATGCGGGCGAGGAAATTCTGGAGCACTGGCTGGCTGCCCACGACAAGACCCCAACGGATGAAATGAAAGAGGGCTTTCGCATTCTGGCTTTGCACCGCCAGGGTGCCAAGGGCGATCCCAGCTTTAATGCGTGCCGCGAAACGGCGCGTGAGCTGGTTTACCATTATAACATCATCCGCCTTGAGCCAGATCACGCAGACACGCTAAAACGACTTTCCATGATGCGGCTTGTGGCCAATCACCTCTTTCTATTTGTTAGCGGTAAAATGGAAGTCGCCGGACTGGGAGAGTTTTGTTGCTCTTCCAAACCAATACGGCTAAACACTATATAATTATTTTAACCATAAGGATTCTTAATTATGCCAGACGTTCGCGGTTGCCATTTTCCTGAAGACCTTCTTTACGATGTTGAAAATCATATTTGGGTACAGGAACAGGGTGACGGAAAAATCAGGTTAGGCATGACTTCTGTGGCCACCGCCATGGCTGGGCAACTGGTTGCTTTTACGCCAAAAAAGCTGGGCCGCAGTGTCAAGGCCGGGCGTTCATGTGCGACGGTGGAATCTGGTAAATGGGTTGGCCCGGCAAAATCTCTGGCTGGCGGCGAAGTTGTGGCTTCAAATGAGGCTTTAATTGCCAAGCCGGATCTGGCCAATGATGACCCTTATGCCAACTGGATGGTTGAAATTGCCGCCGAGGACTGGGACAGCATTAAAGGTGGTTATGTTTCCGGTGCTGACGTAGCTGCGCCCTATGAGGCCAAGATGGAAACCGATGGTTTCACCGGGTGTGAATAAAGCTCTCACCTTGTCATTATCCGATCAGTTCGGGTAATCCAGATATAATTGATAAGAAAGACTGGATTGCCGGTACAAGACCGGCAATGACAGCTTGTACTATTTTACGAGTACGGGTAAACGCAAAACCCTCAAGCGTTTCTGACGCATAAACCCCGTATGCGAAAGGAAAATTGAGACATGTCACAATCTTTCAAATCGCGTAATGCGCTCGCCTTTATCTTTATTACCGTGCTTATCGATATGGCCGGGTTTGGTATTATCATGCCAATTCTGCCCGACCTCATTCGTGAGTTGACAGGAAAGGACCTGGCCGGAGCCAGCTATTATGCGGGGGCGTTAATGCTGGCCTTTGCCGGCATGCAATTCTTGTGTGCGCCTTTGGTAGGAAATTTAAGCGACAGGTTCGGCAGGCGACCGGTATTATTGTTCTCGCTGGCGGGGTTTGGCATCAACTACGCCCTCATGGCATTTGCGCCAACGCTGGCATGGCTGTTTTTGGGGCGTTTGGTTGCGGGCGCATTCGGCGCAACATTTTCCACCGCCGGTGCCTTTATTGCCGATGTTTCACCGCCGGAAAAACGCGCGGCAAACTTTGGTCTGATCGGAGCCGCCTTTGGGGTGGGGTTTATCATCGGCCCGGTTTTGGGTGGTTTGTTAGCCGGTTATGGTCTGCGTGCGCCATTTTTGGCCGCTGCCCTTCTGTCCATGCTGAACTTTGCCTATGGTTTGTTTGTGCTGCCAGAAACGCTCCCCCCCGAAAAACGCCGGGTATTTGAGTGGCGTCGCGCCAACCCGTTAGGGGCATTCTATCATCTACGCACCCGGCCTGTGGTTATGGGCATGGCCTGGGTCATGCTGTTCTTTGGGATCGCACATCAGGTTTACCCTTCTGTTTGGGCGTTTTACACACAGGAAAAGTTCAACTGGACACCGCTCGACATCGGCCTGTCCCTGGGTGTGGTCGGGGTAGTTTTTGGACTCAGTCAGGCACTGGTCACGCGCTGGGCAATACCCCGGTTTGGCGAGGTGCGCTCTGCTACAATCGGGATCATCGTTATGGTGCTGACCTATCTGGGCTATGCGCTGGCGCAGGCGGGCTGGCAGCTTTATGTGGTCACCATAGCGTCGTTTCTGTCTGCCCTGATTGGCCCGGCCATTCAGGGTATCATGTCCAACCGGACCTCTGAGTCCGAACAGGGCGAACTGCAGGGTGCACTGGCCAGCGTGGCGGCGGTGGGGGCCATAATTGGGCCATTGATTTTTACAGGTTTGTTTGGTGTATTCAGCGCAAAAGATGCTGCCATTTATTTGCCGGGCGCACCATTTTTTGGGGCATCGGCACTGGCTGCATTAGCCTTTATTGCCTTCAGTTTTGCTGTCAAAAGAATGAAGGCAAATCCACACGTGGCAGAGTGAGGACATTGTGAGTAAATTTATCTTTGACATAAATGCCAGTAATGGCGCGGCGCGCACCGGCGTATTGCATACCCCGCGCGGGGATATTCGCACCCCGGCCTTTATGCCGGTGGGCACGGCGGCAACGGTCAAGGCTATGACTATGGATATGGTGCGCGATGCCGGTGCCGATATTATTTTAGGCAACACGTATCACCTCATGCTGCGCCCGGGGGCAGAACGGATGCAGCGCCTTGGCGGCTTGCACAAGTTCTCCACCTGGGATGGCCCGATATTGACAGATTCAGGTGGCTTCCAGGTGTTTTCGCTGGCCGCGCTTGCCAAAAAGTCAGAGGAGGGCGTTGCCTTTCAAAGCCATATTGACGGCTCGCGTTATATGCTGACGCCGGAGCGTTCCATTGAAATACAGGCTGATCTTCTGGGCGCAGATATATCCATGCAGTTTGATGAATGCACGCCGTTTCCGGCTACCCATGATGAAGCCAAGGCATCGATGGAACTATCATTACGCTGGGGGGAGCGTTCTCGCACCGCCTTTGGCAAGCGGGAAACCCAGGCGCTTTTTGGTATTGTGCAAGGCTCAACTTTTGAGGACTTGCGCGAACAATCGGCAACGGCGCTCATCCAGATGGGTTTCGATGGCTATGCGGTGGGCGGTCTTGCTGTGGGCGAGGGATTTGACGCCATGGTGCGCACGCTGGACTTTACTGTACCCATGCTGCCTCATGAGCGGCCCCGGTATCTAATGGGGGTAGGACGCCCGATTGATATTATCGAGGCCGTGGCACGCGGCATTGATATGTTTGATTGTGTTATTCCCACACGTTCGGGCCGCCACGGTCAGGCGTGGAGCGATGCCGGGCCGGTTAACTTGAAAAAAGCCTGCTTTGCCGAAGATAAAGAACCATTGGATGCCAGCAGTGATTGCCCGGCCAGCCGGGATTATTCACGCGCTTATTTGCATCACCTTGTACGCGCGAACGAATACCTTGGTGCTATTTTGTTGTCATGGCACAATGTGGCGTATTACCAGAACCTTATGAGCCGCATACGTGAAGCTATTGCCGCCGGAACGCTGGACACATTACGCCAACATATCGTCGATGCGGGACGGTCCTGACCCTGGTCAGCAATACTCTAAATATTTAAAATCTATCGCCCTGCCGGTGGAACCTGGCTTTGTTTCCACCGCTTGTTGGGGGTGTTTGGATCTGCCTGTATTTCCTTCCCCCAATTAGGCGCATAAATCACAAGCGGTGCCGCGGGAGGTGTGCAGCCTTTGGCCAGCCCATAGCCTTTCAGAAAGGCCCTTCGCCTGCGACCGTTATCAAAGCGCTCATCAAAATGCCTTTTAGCTTTTCTGGCCCCTGTAACTGTTCGTACAATAGGGCGAAGCGGTATGATAGAACTGGCAATGCCCCCTACGATATCAAGCGTGGTTTCACTGACCTCAGCGCTTTTCTTATTCATTTCTTCTGCGGCCAGTATGTCTGTGTCTATATCGGCGAGTGCTTCATCAAGATCAGCGATTTGGACAGCTATTTGCCGGCAAGTAAGGCGCGGCCTCATGGTGTAAACATAGCCCAGTTTTTCCAGATAATCTGGTGGCACAGGTGTTCTCAAATTCAAATCATGCAATGGCGAAGAGGCCGCATCAGGCAGACCTTCGCGGGTTTTTTGAATAGCCCCGGGACTTTCATTGTTTTTCTTTTTTATATTACTGGTATTTTTAAGGCGCGGCGTATTATAGCGCATTACGGGTGGCCCGGCTTTTTGCGTAATGGGCGCTGGTGAATTTGTAGTAGAGCAAGCAGCAAAAGTTATAAATGCGGTACAAAGCAGGGTAATTTGTACGTTATGCCGGTTAACAGGGAAGGTCATGGTGCATCGCTCCGGTTTTTATAATAACAAAATACCGCATGGGTGAAAAAATGCAAAGCCGCCCATGTGTTGCCGCGCAGGTGCGAGCAATGCTATGGCTTGAAAAACGAGTATTATGTCTGGATCCAAAGTATGAAATATATCCTGGATGAATTGGAGACCCGTCGTGCAGCGGCGCAGGCAGGCGGCGGTGCGGCACGCACTCAGAAACAACACGACAAGGGCAAGCTAACCGCACGCGAACGCCTTGAAATTCTTCTCGATGAAGGAAGTTTTGAGGAATACGACATGTTCGTCGAGCATCGTTGTCACGATTTTGGCATGGCCGACAAAACTGTGCCGGGTGATGGTGTGGTGACGGGGCAGGGGACAATCAATGGCCGTCTGGTTTATGTGTTTGCCAAGGACTTTACCGTTATGGGTGGTTCTCTTTCTTTGGCGCATGCCCAGAAAATCTGTAAAGTTCAGGATATGGCGTTGAAAAATGGTGCGCCCATTATTGGCCTTTTTGATGCTGGTGGTGCCCGTATTCAGGAAGGTGTTGATGCCCTTGGTGGCTACGCCGAAGTGTTTCAGCGCAATGTGCTGGCCTCGGGCGTAATCCCGCAAATTTCGGTCATTATGGGGCCGTGCGCGGGGGGCGATGTTTATTCGCCGGCCATGACAGATTTCATCTTTATGGTGCGCGATACGTCTTATCTTTATGTCACCGGGCCCGAAGTGGTAAAAACCGTAACCAATGAAGTGGTCACCCATGAGGAACTGGGCGGTGCCAAAATGCACGCTAAAATCTCCGGCGTTGCCGAAGGTGCTTTTGACAATGATTTTGAGGCGCTTACCCAGGTGCGCCGCCTGATAAACTTTCTGCCCTCCAGCAACCGCGAAATGGCCCCGGACTGGCCCAGTTTTGATGAGGCCGAACGGCTGGTGCCGGTTCTGGATACGTTGATACCGGCCAATCCCAATACGCCTTATGACATGAAGGAACTGGTGGCAGCGGTAGCCGATGAGGGCGATCTTTTTGAGATTATGCCAGAGTTTGGAGCCAATATCATTACCGCTTTTGGCCGCCTTGAGGGGCGCACAGTGGGATTTGTTGCCAATCAACCCATGGTGCTGGCCGGTGTTCTGGATATTGATGCCAGTAAAAAGGCGGCGCGGTTTGTACGCTTTTGCGATGCGTTTGAAATACCTTTGGTGACGTTTGTTGATGTGCCGGGGTTTTTACCGGGGACCAAACAGGAGGCTGGTGGCCTTATCAAACATGGTGCCAAATTGCTGTTCGCCTATGCCGAGGCCACGGTGCCCAAAATAACCGTCATCACCCGCAAAGCCTATGGCGGTGCCTATGACGTGATGGCGTCCAAGCATTTGCGCGGCGATATGAATTATGCCTGGCCCAGTGCTGAAATCGCTGTTATGGGCGCCAAGGGCGCGGTGGAAATTATTTTCAGGGGTGAAGCGGGCGATCCTGAAAAAATTGCCGAACGCACCAAAGAGTATGAAGATAACTTTGCCAACCCGTTTATTGCCGCCCAGCGCGGTTATATCGACGACGTCATCATGCCCCATTCCACCCGCAAACGTGTGGTGCGGGCGCTACGTACCCTGCGCAACAAGGAACTCAGCAATCCGTGGAAAAAACACGACAACATTCCGCTTTAGAGGTTTTGTGGCCTCACCCCATGCTTCGACAAGCTCAGCATGAGGTAAGTGTTATATATGCTTCGACAAGCTCAGCATGAGGTAAGTGTTATATATGCTTTGCTCCTCATCCTGAGCTAAGTGTTACACACGCTTTCTTCCTCATCCTTAGGTAAGTGTTATATATGCTTCGACAAGCTCAGCATGAGGTAAGTGTTACACACGCTTTTCTCCTCATCCTGAGCTTGTCGAAGGATGGATTGCCGAACCAGGCAAAACCATACCTCATCTGCATCCCGGTTGGATAAGTTTGTACCATCCACTAACCCGTCACCCCGGCCTTCGCCGGGGTGACGAGTGAAGATATATGGGGACAAATTACAATTTATCCTCAGATGCGCAGACAAGGGGCATGCGCTACCCCTTAACCGCCCTTCATGCGCCCCTTATGAAAGGCATATAGCAGGAAAACATCCCATAATCGCCCCTCTATTATGACTTAACGCCCCATAATGCCCCTAACATTCATCAGGGTTCCCGGACTTGATCCGGGTTCCATAGTGCAATGAATATTGATGCGAGGCCCCGGGTCCAAAAGCCCGGCGGCCTGTAAAAGATAGCTTTTGGCGAATAAACAGGATCACTTATCCCCGCCCAACCCGGCGCCGTTATAATGGCTCAATTTGGATGGTGTAATTGCTCTAAATAGAGAGGCTGCAAAGGCATTTGCATACCATCTTTCGAGGCTCACTACGTTCGCACCTCAAGATAAGGCCGAGTTTATAACGAATACCTCATCTTGAGGTGGCGCACAGCGCCCTCGAAAGGTGAAGAAACATCACGCCCGGGCGATCGAAATTGTGTCGAACCTACATACTTTCAATGATGGTTTTCATCATGGCTTGCACCTTCATGGCGGTTTCGCCAAGTGAAGGATTATCAACGGCTTGCATGGAGGCCACCGGGTCAACACCGGAGACTTCTACGTCGCCGCTTTCCAGTTCTTGTACAATGACGTTGCAGGGCAACATGACACCAATTTTATTCTCGGCCTGAAGGGCGTGGTAAGCCATATGCGGGTTGCAGGCGCCCAAAATAGTATAGGGGCGGGTTTCTGCGCCAATTTTCTTCTTCAGCGTTGCTGAGACGTCAATTTCGGTGAGTACACCAAACCCGTTTTCTGTAATGACTGTGCGGGCGTGCTCTACGGCTTCAGCAAAGGGCAGTGTCAGGGTTTTGGAAAAATAATAGCTCATGGGGTGTATCCTTCAGGTGGCGCGCATTTATTAGGAATATCTTATATAGGGGGTGCGCGGTATGATGCCAATCATTTTGCCGTGTTTTTCTACCATTTCATCATGGGCAAAGGGTTCAGTAACCCGCCAGTGAAGATGTGTTTTATGGCTCGCCAAACAAGAAACCAGTGAAACCCTTTATCGGGAAAAGTGGATGCAATGGCCCGGCGGTGCCTGGTGAACATATCAAACGGGATCAGGCCAAAGGTGACGGCACTCCAGTCTGCATTGCGAAACGCAGCTATTAACGGGTCCATCTTCTTTAGCTTGCCGGTAAAAACTTTGTGGTGATAGAGGATCATCGCTTCAACGAGCGGGGCTATTTCAGTCCGACCCGTGCTTTGGCAATAGATTTTGGCAATTGCAATCGAAGGCGGCAAGTAGTCAAAAGAACCATCCGTCCACAGAGACAGATCATGAAATGCGGCGGCAATGACGAGGGCTGTATCTTGCTCCTGATCGAGATCCGAGGCATGGCGCACAAGGTTATAGACGATAAAGCAATGGTTTCTGTATCCGGCAAAGAGTTTGCCAATATAATCCTGATGTGCCGTTAAAATTTCATCCAGCACTGGGTGAGACGTGATGATATCTATTGGTTTTTTATGGGCCATAGTTAGATGCTTATTCCATAATATTTCATGATTTTGATCGTGCTGCCTATCCTGTATGCAGTGTTATTTTTCCTGTGTGTTTCCTTTCAAATGCCGCTCAAAAAAAGAAAAGAAAGCGTGCGTAAGATGCTTGCGCTGGGCCTTGCCGCGAACACCATGGCGCTGCCCCGGATAGGTCATCATTTCAAAAGGCAGGTTTTTGGTCTGCAACGCAGCATAAACCTGGGTGGAATTGGCAAAGATAACATTATCATCGGCCATGCCGTGTATCATCAGTAATGGTGAACGCAGTTCGTCCAGGTAGGTCATGGCCGACCCCGCCTTATATCCATCAGGATTGCTTTGTGGGGTACCCATAAAGCGTTCTGTATAGTGGGTGTCATAAAGCGCCCAGTCACTGACAGGTGCGCCTGCAATCACGGCGGCAAATGGCTCTGGTGTACGCGTGGCCAGCATAAGCGCCATATAGCCTCCATAACTCCAGCCGTGCAGACCAACGCGCTCAGCGTCCACATAGGGCAGCGAGCGCAGGAAGTTAAGCCCGGTTAACTGATCCTCGACCTCAACCCCGGCCATGGCATGGTAAATCGCGTCTTCAAAGGCTTTGCCGCGATTATTTGAGCCACGATTATCAAGACGAAAATATACATATCCGGCTTGTGGATAAAGCTGATCGCCACCACCGCGCCACGTGCGGCGCACAAGATGTGTTCCCGGCCCACCATAAACGTGGATGATTGCCGGGTAGGTTTTTTGCGGGTCAAAATTGGCTGGTTTGTAAAGTTGATAGTGCAGGGGGGTGCCATCACTGGCAGCTATGGTGCCAAATTCGGGGGCGATATGCGCATCAAGATAGGGGGCGTAGGGGTGGTTCTCATTTAAAGCATTCTGCTCAACCCAGTTAATGCGTTTGCCCTTGATGTTATAAAGTGCCGTTTGAGGCGGTGTATCGGGGGCTGAATAACGACCAATATAATGCCGGGCACTTTTGTCCATGGTGATTGACCAGGAGCCACCATCAGGAGTGATTTGACGTGTTTTGGCGTTCTTCTTTTTGTAACTCACGACAAATAAATGTGTTTCCAGTGGAGTTTTCTGCCAGCCAGAAAAATATACTAGCCCTTTTTTCTCATCAACGCCGGCTATGGCGCTGACCGGCCAATTGCCCTTTGTTATTTGTCGTATAATTTTCCCATCATTGGCGTAAAGGTAAATATGGCGAAAACCATCGCGTTCTGATGTCCAGAGAAATTGCTTGTTATTTTCCAAGCTGCGAAAATCATGGGATAGATTGATCCAGGTTTTGGCCGTTTCTGAAAAAACCAGTGTGTTTTTCCCACTTAGTGGATCTATACGCAAAATATCGAGCTGGTTCTGGGTACGATTTTGTCGTTGTATCAAGAAGGTTTTACTATCTGCCTCCCAATTCACCCGAGCGAGGTAAATATCAGGATTGTCGCCAAGGTCGACCTGACTTTGCTTGCCATTGGCAAGCTCGGCAATATGAAGGGTGAAGCTAACGTTGGTCATACCAGCGCGGGGGTAATGCTGGGGCACAATACGTGCTGATTGCGCCCCGATTTCCATGCGGTTGATGATTTCTACCGGGCTTTCATCAACGCGCTGAAACGCGACATAGCGTTCATCTGGTGACCACCAATAGCCTGTATCACGGTCCATCTCTTCCTGGGCAACAAATTCGGCCATACCGTTGGAAATGGAACCGCCACCATCTGTACTTATCGCACGTTCCTTGCCGGTAGAGAGGTCAATTATGTAAAGGTTTTGTTTGCGAATAAAGGAGACAAAATTATCCTTTGGTGAAAACTGTGCATCAGTTTCAAAGGCATCAGTTTCAGTCAGGCGCCGGACCTGACCTTCCGGGATACTGACAGTATAAAGGTCGCCGTCCAATGGCACCAATATGGCTTTGCCCTGCTTGTCCCAGCTATAGCTGACTATGCCGTGTGCTCTGATGCGTTGACGCTCGCGTCGGCTTTTTTCCTCCTCAGAAAGTTCAACAATATTCGGTGACAACACCTTGGAATCAACTAACAAGCGCGCCTCGCCACCATTTGTTGGCATGGCCCATAAGTCCTGTTGCAGATAATCTTTATCCTTGCCGCGCAAGAATGTCAGCAATTTCCCATCTGGCGAGAATTTCAAACCACGTGGTGCAGGGCCGGACAGTGCAGGATCAGAATAAACCCGTTCAATGGTCAATTGTTTCACTTGATCAGGATCATTCCCGGCAGTGGCGTTTGTAGTCACCACTGAGAGTATGATTACACAGAACAAAAGTGAGTCTAGTTTTGCAAACAGTTTTTTTTTCATCAATCATTCCTCGCCACTGAATATCCCTTCCTAATAGAACACACTTGGTACAAAAGGGAAAATCAACAATAGGCTAAAATTGCTATATGATCTATCTGGTGTATCACGCGCAGCAACCCCCTTTCACTGCTTGCCCGGGCGGGTTATAGACCGCTCCTGACCTTGTGGGGGCCTGTAGCTCAGTTGGTTAGAGCCGGCCGCTCATAACGGTCTGGTCGTAGGTTCGAGTCCTACCGGGCCCACCATTTTTGTTTGTCCTACCGCTTCGCTGCTTGAGGATACCTATTTTCTTCTCTCGCGGCGCGAAGAAGCGCCTCCGACGGGGCGGCGAACGATCGCCGGACCGCAGTCGCGGCCTTGGTTTCGCTTCGAGGTTGCGCCCCTCACCTCCAGCATTTTGCACTTAGGCGCGTTCACCCCCAGTGAAAGCCCCCTTAAATGAAAATCTGGGCGGCACGAGAACGCCACAGATCATGTTACAGGCTGGTATTGCACTAGCCATCGCCATGCGCCGGCTTTTTTAACATCAACAACTTATGGGCAAAAAATGTTTTTTGCTTGCAAGGTGCTGGGTAACATAGGAAGCGTGCTTGACTGCCCAATATTAACCCCACAGAAAAACCTTACACCACAATCCATAAACGGCTGAATGAAATCCAAATTATTGACATCAGTGACATAGGCCACAGCTTTTAGTTTTTGAACATTTGAACAATAGAAAGAAATTTTATCAAGACTGTCGGCGGTAATACCCCTCTCCTGATTGACAAACTCCTGCATAGAAAAGCCAAAAATAGTAACGCCGCAAGCGAGGAATGAATCAAAATGTATAGAAGAGGGCAGGTTGTGCACTAGAGTTGCGCCGCAGAGCGTATTCAGTGGCCTGAAAATTTCTATTAATTTACCCTGGGGAGCACCAGAAGGTATTTGATCGACGCAAACGAAGAAAAATTTACGCATTTGCTTTGGTATGCTGGCAAGTTGATCAAAATATTTAACCCTGCTCGTGCGGTCGCTTAGCGTTTTATAACTCACCGTAACGGTAATAACGCAGTGCTTTTTTTTAAGGGCAATATTAGCAGCGATTTTTTGTGAATGGCGAAGCATCAGCAAATCAATATTGCGAAGCAATGTCAGTGATTTATCACCTGACATTACCTCCCTGCCATAATACGAAGCCCCGTTTTTATTTAGCTGAGGTATACACGAGTTAGACGAAATCACTTCATTACCGCTGTCCCAGATTGGCCTGTAAATATAGTTTAGTTTATCAATGATCTCAGTTTGCCAATACGGTGCCTTAAAATGAGAAGTTTGGGTGTTTTCTTTATGCGTAGCATTTGCTTCTTTTTTTATGTCGGCTATTTTTTGATCCAGTTCGCCAACTTTTACGTTGCTGCTCTTGGATTGAACTTGAAGGTTTTGAAAAGCTTCATTTCCAATAAAGAAACGGTTGATCTCGTCGCTTAACTGCTCGCCGAAAACATGCCCCCCCTCTTTGTTAATATGCGCAAAAACCACTAAGAAGCCATCTTGTAATTTTATGATAAGGTCTTCTTGAGATAGGCGCTTTTCAAGAAAATTCTGGGTTGTATCAAATACTTTTTTACGTAAGCTTTCCCAGGATTCACCTGTGGCATGTTCAACAAGATCAAAATTGATAAAATGAAAGCTCTGGAGGCAAATGCATCCAGATGCTGTATTCTTGGCAATTATATTTTTAAGCTTTAATTTATCCAAGACATTTCTTTCAATGAAAAGGAGGGGATACTGCTCCGTTGTTGCGTGTCGGCATCAAGTTAAGCATTAAAATGTTTGATTTTACGTTAAGTGGAAATTTTATTAAATCACTTAATGGAATATGGTTTATAATGTATTTTCACTATACCTTCTGGGTATGGTTTTTAACTATTTTATCGCGTGACGTCAGTTTTCGGCCAAGGGCGACGGCCAAGCTTGG
The DNA here is from genome assembly GCA_021776515.1 of Robiginitomaculum sp. Classification (GTDB taxonomy): domain Bacteria; phylum Pseudomonadota; class Alphaproteobacteria; order Caulobacterales; family Maricaulaceae; genus Robiginitomaculum_B. Next base: position 168,966 of record JAJFFS010000017.1, read on the forward strand.
TTGCACTGAGCGAACTGATATAGAGCCAGCCATCGCCGGGCTCCAGCGCGCCTGTGGTCAGGGGATAGCTACCGACCGGATCTTGCAAGACATTCAGGACGTGGCCATCCAGGCCAAAATTGAGAACAAAGCCATAACTTGTGGCTTTGGGCCGTAAAGAAGCGGGCAGGCGCTGCACAATATTCCGCATAAAGGGGCTTTTTGAAAGTTTATCCAGCGGGGTTGAACGTGGGCTGGTCAGCCCCAGCCAGAAGGAACCATCCGGGGCACGGTTCAAATTATCTGGAAAGCCTGGCAGGTTATCCAGTATTGTATCCACCTGGCCTACATTGCTGCCTTTCAACCAGATAAGCTTTACCCCATAGGTTCCGGTCTCAGCCACCAGCACGCAAACGTCCTGGGGGCACATGACGACTCCATTGGGAAAGGTCAGTCCATCTATCAGTGTACTAACGCTTTTATCTTCGGGGTTATAAACAAGCACACGCCCATCATCGCTATGCTCCATCAGGGCCAGCAGACTACCTTGCAAGGTGCCACCTGATGCTTTTGCCCCAAAACGTGTGGAGGCATCAGAAAAGAAAATGCGCCCATCATCGGCAATATCCAGGTCATCAGCATAGCGAATGGGGGTACCGTCATCAGCAGTGTCGGCCAGCACCTCAACATCGCCCTCTGGATTTATCGATAGAAGGCCGCGATAGGCATCCGCAACAATCAGGTTGTTTGCATTGTCAAATTCAAGCCCTAAAGGACGGCCGCCAGTATTGGCAAAGACAGAAACAGATTTTCGTACAGGGCCAATGCGCAGGATCGAGCCATCATGTACCGCGGTGAATATGGTTAGTGAGCCATCAATAACCCGTGCTGTTACGTCTTCTGGTCCAGCATGTTCACCAAGGCTGATTTTATCCAGGCCAGCAAGCTTGGTATTGGGTTCCCATTCTCCCTGATACCCGGGCGAAACAGGCGCATCCCATGCCATTGGCTTCAAGGGGAGAGGCCAGAATAGCAAATAGGCAATGCCCAACGCTAAGGTAAGTCCTGTTATCTTGAATAGCGTGTTCATGCTGATCCCCTCTTGATACCATTAGTGAAGAAGGGATCATTTTTGCCTAATAATAGCAAGGGATAAGCTTACCCGGCCTCAAAAATGGCGGTTTCCAACAGGCTTTGCAGCCGATTTGTATCGGCACCGGATATAAGGTTGCTGCCCGTAATAAATGCGGGTGTGCCATCAATGCCCAATTGTCTGGCCAGTGCAAAATTTGACTGGATCAAGGCTTCAAATGCCGGAGCGTTCGCTTTCATGTCCGCCCTCATGCGGGCCACATCCAGACCTGCACTGTCCGCAATGTCGTCAATTCTGGCACTATCAAAGCCGCCGCGTGTGTCCATCAAGGCAAAATGAAAGGCCTCGTACTTATCTTGTCCTTGCAAACGTGCGGCCCACGCCGCTTCAGAAGATTCGCGAGACCCCTCTGAACGCCCTTCCAGAACGGGAAAATCTTTCATGATGACTTTCATTTTACCGGGATTTTCAGCTAGTGCCTTTTTCATCCATTCCGATGCTACTTTGCAATAACCACAGTTGTAATCAAAGAACTCGACAACCACGAACGGCGCTTCATTTACGCCAAGAGTGGGGTCAAGTTTGACGTTATAAAGAGCGTCTTGAGATTGTGCCAAAGCGATACTGGCTGCAGCGTCTGCCTCGGCTTTGCGCTTCGATTGAAGTGCGTAAAAGGCTTCTTCGATAATTTCCGGGTTGGTAAGAATGGCTGAGCGTACAGTCTCCTCCGTCATGTTGTTGGCATTAGAACCATTGGTTGGAGAGCTAACATGTTTAGCGGCGAAATAACCGGCGCCGCTTCCTGCGATAATGCTAACAAGGGCGGCCAGCGCGATGGTAGCAAGAAAATTTCTGGACAAGAGTATCTCCTAAATATGCACAATAAACTTATAGGCTTGCATATCTCATGCCGGAAATTTGTCGATAAGAAAAGTAAAATTCACGTGTTTTTCAGTTCAGGCTCCTGGAGGGACCTGAACTCTAAATAGCTGGCAGACCTAGCGCTCTATCGGCGGCGGCGCTGCGTCATTTGTCTACGGATACGGGGGTCCGCAGCAATCACCAGCGTAATGTCATTGGCGCGCCGCCATTCTGTCGTGCCTTGTGGTAATTCCATAAGGGCGCGCTGGGCGAAGGACTGGGCGCGAAAATAATCACCCATGGCATAGGACTGTTCTGCGGTGGCCAGTTTGGCCTGTGCCACCTTGCCCTGACGCTCATAAGCCACAGATAGTTCGTACCAGGCAAAACTGTTATCTACTTCACGTACCAAAACCTTTTTAAGATGTTCAACGGCGATTTCAATATTCTCCGGCGTATCAGAAGCGATCAGTGCCTGTGCGAGATTTAATCGCAAAAGTGCGGACTCGGGGCGCAATTCAACAGCACGCCGGTGATAGGGCAGGGCTTGTTCCGCCCGGCCAGACTCAAAGAGTATTTGGCCAAATAGTTCATTAAAATACGGGTTATCCGGTTCTTCATTCAAAAGTTCTGCAATTTGCTCCAGTGCAATTTTTGTGGTCGCTGCCTGATGATTGGCGATAGCGCGGGCATAACGTGCCGGTTGGCTGTCATCTGTTTCAGGATACAAATTAAATGTGGTTTGTGGCGGTTCAAGAAAACCGATGATCTTTGCCTGTACCATTTTTAATTTGTGTAAATCTTCGGGGCTGTCTTCAACGGCATTGTATGGTGAGGTTTCAACTCTGGCCTGCAACGCGTTTATGCGTTCAGAGGAAAGCGGGTGGTTCAAAAAATAAGGGTAGCGTTTGGCTCCCGAAATTATTTCCTGAAAACGAAAACGTTCAAAGAAAGTTAGCAGGCCTGTGCCGGACTGCCCTGTCGCCTCCATGTATTTGGCGGCGGCCTGATCGGCGGCGGCTTCCTGCACCCGTGAATGAGCAAAAAAGGTCACCATGCCCACTTCCTGGGCTTTGCTCATAATGGCGGCACCGGCATCAGGTGCACCGGCAACGGCGGCCAGAATACCCAAACCCATGGTGAGTATCATCGGGCGCATGGCCTTCTTCATGGCATCGTCAGAGCGCGCCAAATGACCATCCGCCATGTGCCCGGTTTCATGGGCAATAACCCCTTTAAGTTCATTTAGTTTTTTGGCATTGAGAATAATACCGGTATGCAAAAACATGTTTTGCCCGCGCGTCACAAAGGCGTTCATGCTGCGATCATTGATCAGATGAATATTTACATCCTGAGCGTTCAGACCAGCAGCGGTAAATATTGGGTCAGACCAGTCCCGTGCTGCGGCTTCTATCTCTGCATCACGAATTATGCCCTGCGCCCATGACGGGACAGGCAAAAAAAGGCCAAAAATCATTGCAACAAAAAGGACACCAACAAGGCGCATAGGCCCACCTCCTTCTGCCCCCGCAGAACACCATCCTAGCGCATATTTTATTCCACGCAACACTCGACGCCACAGGCGGGTAACGGGGTGGCTTGGCACAACCTACCCCCGCCCCTGTGAATGTTAACTGTTAAACCGGCGCGACCACCAGCCTTTTTTATCTTTATCGACTTTCCCGGTAACACCAGGTTCGGGTTTTTCACTATCGTTTTTACTTTCTGGTGCTGCGGTATCAGATGCCGGTTTGCGCGAGCGAACCTTGCGACGTTTTGGGGCAGTAGCCTCGGCACTCTTTTTTGGGGCGTCTGGTTTGGGGGCGGGAACATCATCCTGAGCCGCTGCCTTTGACGGTTTTGCCGCTGCCTTGCGCCGACGCACAGGGCGTTTGGGTTTGTCTTCGGCCTCGGGTTCCGCCTTTTTGGCTTTGGGGGCTTCGCTGACTATTGGTTCAGCACTGGCTTCGGCTTTTTTTGCCGGGCGGCGACGACGCACAGGGCGTTTGGGTTTGTCCTCGGCTGAGGGTGTCGCCTTTTTGGCTTTGGGGGCTTCGCTGACTATTGGTTCAGCGTTGGCCTCTGCCTTTTTTGCCGGACGACGCCGACGCACAGGGCGTTTGGGTTTGTCCCCAGTCTCAGGTGTTGCGTCTTCAGCCTTGGGAGCTGATTTGGCAGCAGGTTCAGCGCTGGCCTCAGCCGTTTTTGTCGGGCGACGACGACGCGCCGGGCGTTTGGGTTTGTCCCCAGTCTCAGGTGTTGCGTCTTCAACCTTGGGAGCTGCATTGGCAGCAGGTTCAACACTGGACTCAGTTGTTTGAGCCCTGCGCCGTCTGCGGGGTTTTTTGGCAGCATTCGTCGTTTCAGCAACTTCAGCAGGTTTCGTTTCAACAGGTGTAGCTTCGCCATCTATTGCTGTCTCTACCGTTCCCGCCTGCGTTTGCATGGTTTCGGTGTTGGCATTGCCCCTGCGGCGACCCCGGCCACCGCGTCTGCCGCGACGACGTTTCTTAGGTGCCTCTTCGGTATTGTCCGCAATCTCTTGTTCGTTAGTTTCTGTTACATTATCTGCTTTTGCAGGTTTGCGACGGCTGCGGTTTCCCTTTGTTTCCTGAGGTTTTGAGCTACCAGAAGAATCACTCTCTGCCCTAGGGGGACGGGCAGGCTTGGCTTTGCCAGTCCGTCGCTCTATCGCTTCAATCTCAAACTGCGGTGGGTGCATATCCGGGTTGGCAGCAATAATAAAGCGCATATCCAGATTGCGTTCCATGGTATCAAGAAACACGCGTTTTTCGTTGAGAAGGTAAAGTGCAACTTCAGTCGGTGTCGTAAGGCGTGCCGTAGCTGTTTGCCCTTTCATCGCTTCACCTTCAAGGGCCTGCAATGCAGAAAGAGCCGCAGATTCAACGGAACGAACAACACCAATGCCATCACAGGTTGGACACACCTGAGACGAGCCTTCAATAACACTGGCCCGACGGCGCTGACGGGAGAGTTCCATCAGACCAAAACTGGATATACGGCCCATCTGAACTCTCGCCCGGTCCCGCTTTAAAGCATCTTTCATGCGCTTTTCGACGGCACGGACATTCTTGTTTTCATCCATATCAATGAAATCAATCACCAATAGGCCGGCAAGATCGCGCAAACGCATTTGCCGACAAGCCTCATCAGCCGCTTCAAGGTTGGTTTTCAAGGCAGTGGCTTCAATGTTGCGCTCTTTGGTTGATCGCCCGGAGTTTACATCAACGGCAACCAGAGCCTCTGTCTGGTGGATAACAAGATAACCACCAGATTTTAATCGTACATTGGGGTCATAAATGGCTTCAAGCTGTTCTTCGACCTGATGTTTCAGGAAAATCGGAAAGGTATCATTATAGTGTTTTACCCTGGCAGCGTGGCTAGGCATTAACATTTTCATGAAATCATGGGCTTCGTGATAGGCATCAGAGCCTTCAACGTAGATCGCCTCTATATCTTTGTCGTAAAGATCACGCACCGCCCGGCGTACCAATCCGCCTTCCTCATGCACCAGGTCTGGTGCCATAGAGGACAGTGTGTTTTCACGAATGGTACTCCATAGACGGCCCAGGTACTCATAGTCCCGCTTAATCTCTACCTTAGTGCGTTTTGAACCGGCGGTACGGATAATCAAGCCCACGCCTTTGGGGAGATCAAGGCCACTGATCACGGATTTTAAGCGTTTGCGGTCAGTTATATTGCTGATTTTTCTGGAAACCCCGCCACCACGTGCGGTGTTAGGCATAAGGACGCAATAGCGCCCGGCCAAAGAAAGATAACTGGAAAGGGCTGCGCCTTTATTACCCCGTTCTTCCTTGCTGACCTGAACCAGAATTACCTGCCCCGGTTTGACAACTTCCTGAATCTTATAACGGCGTAATTCACGCACCCGGCGCTTGCGCCGTCGATTAGCCGCTTCGGTTGCGATGGCAGCCTCTTCGGCGGCATCGGTATCCTCATTTAGATCGTCGTCGTCGTCGTGATCCTGGTTGTCATCATCACCCTCGGATTCAGCAACGTCTACTTCGGCGACTTGTGCCGCCACTTCGGCGGCCTCTTCCTCTTCCTCCAGCTTTATCAGCTCTTCACGATCCTTCACCGGAATTTGGTAATAATCCGGGTGAATTTCATTAAAGGCTAAAAAGCCATGGCGATTACCACCATAGTCAACAAAGGCAGCCTGCAAGGAAGCTTCTACACGGGTGATTTTTGCTAGATAGATATTACCGCGAAGTTGCTTTTTACTTTGCGATTCAAAATCAAATTCTTCAACACGATTTCCGTCTACGACTGCGACCCGGGTCTGTTCCGGATGCGCAGCATCGATTAACATTTTTTTGGTCATAAATTCTCTCGTTTACACCTCTGCTGAACCTTGTCTGGCCAGTGGGTGTTGATGTTGTGCGTATGCGCGTGCATTTGCGCGCCGTTTGGGCGTTTTTAACTTGCGATAAACGGTGCGGCATGGTGCGCATTGCGGTTGTTCCAATCGGCACATCAAAAGTGCCTAAGCGCTATGGGGCAGCAGTTATTTGCGCCCGAACGCAGTGTTCATTTGTTAGCTTGGTTGAATAATCAACAACGACTAACCTGTGCACCATGCACCAATGCCCTGATAAAGGGAAGGGGAACCTGCACGCCATAACAGCGTCAACCAAACGTCAACAGTAATAAGATATTACACAATGCGAGCATGGCATGTTAAAAGGTCATGGAAGATTAAATGGTGGAATGAATGCCCTCTGGCTTGTTAAAAATATCGCTGAGCATAATGGCCTGTTTTATAGTCGTTACAGGCGCTATTGCCGGTGATTCTGAGGCAGATATTACCAAAGTGCGGTTTAGCGGTGATTCTGAACAGACGCGCATTGTGATCGAAACCCGTGAAGAACTTGATTATCGCTGGTTTGCGCTGGCGCAAAGTGGCTTGCGTCTGGTTGTCGATATGCCTGTGGTTAAATGGCAGTTTGAAAATGAACCAAAGCCTGTCTTATCTGGCAGCGGTAAAGGGTATGGCGTCGTTACCGGCTATCGTTTTGGAAAATATTCGCCCACTACGTCACGACTGGTTTTTGATCTTGATGAAGCGATGGTCGTTAAAAAGGATTTTTTCTTAAAACCGACGGAAGAGGGCGCACCTTATCGTCTGGTACTGGATTTAAACAAAATCGACCCCATTACTTTTGCCGCCGAGGCAGGGTTTAGCCAGCCTTTTATCCCGCGTCCTGTAAGCATAAAGGAAAGCACTTCCTTGCCGCCGGATGTTGCTGTGCCATCGCGCAAGCCAAGCATTAGTTATAACCGCGGACGCAAAATTATTGTTATTGATGCCGGTCATGGTGGCAAAGACCCCGGCACTATAGGCAGTCGCCAGAAATTACAGGAAAAGGCTGTCAATTTAAAGGCGGCCAAGGTGCTTAAAAGGCGTCTTGAAAAATCTGGTAAATATACGGTACGCCTCACCCGCTCAACCGATGTCTATATAGCGCTTGTTGATCGGGTAAAATTTGCCCGCAGGCAACAGGCGGATCTGTTAATCTCTCTGCACTCGGATGCGGCGGGCAATACCAAGGCGCGCGGTGCCTCTGTTTATACTCGTATTGAATGGGCTGGTAGGCGTACCAAAAAAGAAGTTATGCAAGGTGATCGTTCGATTATTGGCGTAGATATTGCCAACGCACGCCCAGGGGTTGATGACATATTGCTCAATTTATCGCAGCGTCAAACCCAAAATGAATCAGCCATATTTGCAGAAATTTTAACGCCGCGATTGGCGCGCGTTGGCCCTATGCTTTCCAACGCTCATCGTGATAAAAACCTGTTTGTGCTATTGGCTCCCGATGTACCTTCTGTGCTTGTTGAAATGGGGTTCTTATCTAACCGTTATGATGAGGCTAATCTTGGCTCTGGGCGTTATATGAACAAACTCATGAACGCTGTGGGCGATTCAGTTGATGCCTATTTTAAACAGACAGCCAGCTTGCACGCCGCACGGTAATTTTGATTTTATTATCATTTATTAGTCGATATTTGCCCTATACTAGGCTTGTCCCATTTTGTATGAATACGGACAAGTTGCTGTTACAAACAAAAACTTATCAAGAATGTGCGGCTATGTTTAATTTGCATAATACGGGGGTTACTATGAAACAGATTGTACTTTTTGCTCTGGCAGCGCTGATAACGCTATCCAATACCGGGGCGTTTGCTCAGGAAAATCCCTTTGCGGAAAATCTTACCCAGAACCCTTTTGCAATTGCCCAATCAGAAGGTTACGTCGGCATATTCGAGTCGGACGCTGTGCGTCTAACGCTGGCGAGGGCTGCAGATGGTTTTTCTGGGCAGCTTTTTTATGCACAAACCTCACAAACCTATCCCGCTACAGCAAGGGTTGAAGGCGGCGAACTGCGCGGCTCATTTACGGCTGGCGGCAAAGCCTTTCCTTTTACATTTAAATTTGGTGATGAAGGCAACAGCGCGCAGTTCGAAACCGAAGGCTATAGCGGACAACTCAAGCGAACTTTCGAGCCCACTGCGTTAGTGAAAAAAACAAAACCACTCAACCGCGTTGATAAATTATATGAGGAGGCGCTCGAAGCTCTTGAGAGCGCAGCATCAGCGCAAAAATCTGTCGCAATGGCGACCACAATTTCCCAGATTGCGCAGGGTGGCCGCATCGACCGAGCCCGTGCGCTGTTGGACGCTATTCCGCGTAACGATACGTTTCGTGATCTGGCCACCGCAATGTTTGGGGAAAGTCAAGCGATCAATGGTGATCTGGTAGGCGCCAAAGCAACCGCTAACGGTATGGCGGACCAAACCTGGCGAACTCACATAGGTGAATCGATTGCCATTTATCAGGCTGAAAACGGCGATGCCTCTGCCGCTCTTGCAACAGCAAACGCTATAGGTACGCAAATAGATAAAATCAGCGCACTGGTAGCCGTCGCAAACGCTCTCAGCCAAACTGGTGATAAATCAACAGCACTGACGACACTTGCCAGTGCACAGTCAGTTGCGGATGCGGTTCAAGACAAGTCCAGAAAAGACGATGCATTCGGGATGGTTTCGGGCGGGTATGCTGTTGCAGGGGATTATGATGTAGCGATAGCTCTCGGCGGGGACGTCAAGGACCACATGAAACGTGTAAAAGCCTACGTAAATGTTGCTTTAGCGCAAGCAAAGGCTGGCGATATGGATGAAGCGCAAAAATCTATCAAGCGCGCTGAAGGCCGATCGGGATATATCAAACCTAAATCAGCACGGCCAGCTGCCTATGCGCAAATTGTACGTGGGTATGCCGCTCTTCGAGACGTAAAAGGCATGACTAAAATGTTCAAATGGACGAAAATACTAAAAGGTAATGACCTCCATGCCCGCGTGGAGATTGTACGCACCCAGATTGATTTCGGTTATTACGCGCCAGCGCGCACTAATCTATCAATTATTGGCAATGCGGATCTTGTTGGCTCCTTAACGGCCAGCCTTGCACAGCATCAAGCGCAAAATGGCGATCTCGAAGGTGCTCTTGCAATGGCAAGAAGCGTAGTGCCACCGCACCACCGCGCTTTTGGCATAGCGGCTGTTGCAGCGGAAATGGCAAAAACGGAATGAGTTTCTTATTCGTGATGTTGAAGTATTGCGAGTTTGAAACTCAATAGCGGTTGGAGCAATTAAACTTCGTACCGCTATATTCAGGCATCCAGTGTCTAACATCCGCACTTGCGGCGCAGACTGTTTCCTCTTAGCGCTTATGGGCCAGATGCTGTTTGGTAATGAAGGCGGACAAAAGTGCAGGTAAAAGCGAGAAAGCGGCGAATGCCATATCTCCATTGATCAATATGACTATGGAGGAGGTTAAAAAGGCACCCATCATAAGGATGGCCCCTATCAATCTGGTTTTTAAAAACCCTGCCAGGGTAGCGCCGACTATCTGCACTATGCCCAAGACCATCAGCCAGAAAACACTGAGGCCCGCACCGGTAAAGAAGGCCACCTCCTGAGGCACGTGCATAACTTTTGCTGCGCCCGCGGCGAGGCTCATCAAAATCAGAATAACCAAAATTACATTATGAAATATCTTCATTAGCCCTCAACCTTCGTTCAAAAAAACCTAGTCAGCACATAAAAGCGGTGTCACCATATTTCAGCGGTTTGTCAATTTCTATAAATTAGAATTTATCAGCGTTCAAAATCTAACGAATTTGGTCGCCTTTTGATCTTGCTCTTGCCATAATGGTGACGGAAACTAATTAAACGGTATAATTGGCAAGACAGATTTTGGGCGTGGGAGTACTGGTGTAAGCCATGCAATTGAAAACACTATGGGTTTGGACAGCCAGGCTTTTTTCACTTGGTGCCATTCTGGCATTTGTGGTTGTGATTGCGTTGGCCGTTTACGTGATTCGGGTCTCCGCAGACTTACCTTCTTATGAAGCTTTGCAGAATTATGAGCCTGCGGTGATGAGCCGGGTTCATGCTGGCGATGGTAAGCTTATCGCTGAATATGCCCGGGAACACCGGGTGTTTGTACCGAGAGATGCTATTCCCGACCATATTATTCAGGCCTTTATTTCGGCAGAGGACAAGAACTTTTATATTCATAACGGTTTGGATGTGAAAGGGATAATTCGTGCCATACTGGTGAATATCAAAAACAAGATAGAAGGGCGGCGCCTTGTTGGTGCCTCGACCCTGACTCAGCAGGTGGCGGAAAACTTTCTACTAAGCACCAACCAGCAACTTGATGCCAAAGTGCGTAAAATGGTTATCGCCGTGCGCATGGAAAAGGTTTTGTCAAAGGACAAGATACTGGAGCTGTATCTTAACGAAATTTATCTGGGCAATCGCGCTTATGGTGTCGCAGCAGCGGCACTAAACTATTTTGGCAAGCCGCTGGATGAACTGAATTTGGCAGAAATAGCCTATCTGGCCGCCTTGCCTAAGGGGCCCGCTAATTATGATCCGGTGCGTCATAAGGGTCGGGCCGTTGCACGGCGCAATTGGGTGCTGGGTCGTATGGTGGCTAATGGGTACATCGAAGAGGATACGGCCACGCTTTATCGTGAAGAGGATTTGGTCATTGCCAACAGGTTGTCCGGGGCATCTTATCTGGCAGCAGAGTATTTTGTCGAAGAAGTGCGCCGCAAGGTTTTCACCATGTACGGCGAAGACCAGCTTTATGATGGTGGCCTTTCCATTCGCACCACACTGGATACCCGTTTACAGCTTGAGGCCCGCAAGGCCCTGCGGGCCGGGCTGGAGGATTATGATCGCCGTCATGGTTATCGAGGCGCTCTGGCCAGGCTGGATAGTCTGGAAGACTGGCAAACTAAATTAACCGAAGTCAAAACGGTATCCGATGTTGATCCGAACTGGAACCTGGCTCTGGTGCTGGCTTTGACATCAGAGGGCGCACGGATCGGACTGTTTTCGGGACGAGAAGTGCAAATTCCACTCAGTGCGCTGGAATGGGCCAGAAAACCGGCACGAGAAGCTAAACTTGGTCCCGAAGTTACGGCACCATCGGATGTTCTGCGTGTTGGTGATGTGGTTTATGCTGAGGCTATCAAGGATACTGAGTCAGATTACGATTTGCGTCAGGTGCCTGCCGTCAATGGAGCCATCATGGCCATGGACCCCCATACCGGGCGCGTGCTGGCTCTGGTTGGCGGATACAGTTTTCAACAAAGCCAGTTTGACCGGGTGATGCAGGCGCGACGCCAGATAGGCTCGGCCTTCAAACCTTTTGTCTATGCAGCGGCACTGGATAAGGAATATACGCCGGTAAGCCTGGTGCTGGATGCCCCTTTTATAGCTGATGGTGGTAGCCAAACCCGATTTTACAAACCGGGTAATTACGCGGAAGGCAAATTTTATGGTCTGTCTACTTTGCGCCTTGGTATTGAAAAATCCCGCAATGTCATGACAGTGCGCCTTGCCCAGCAAATGGGCATGGCACCTATTGTTGATATTGGTGTGCGTACGGGCATTTATGACCAGCTTGCCCCGGTATTGGCCATGTCATTGGGTGCCGGGGAAAGTACACCCTGGAGGATGGTGGGGGCCTATGCCAGCCTGGTCAATGGTGGCCGCAAGGTCGAGCCGACAATTCTAGACCGGGTTCAGGACCGTACTGGCAAGACGATTTATCGCCATGACCAACGCGATTGCCCCGGGTGCAATGTTATTGATGAAACTGAATATATTTTTGCAGAGCCTCACTTGCCGGAAAACCGTCCCCAGGTTCTGGATGCCGTAACGGCTTATCAAATCACCTCAATGATGGAAGGTGTGGTACTACGCGGCACGGCCACAAGGATGCGTGCAGTGGGTAAACCACTGGCGGGCAAAACCGGCACCACTAATGATTATAAAGATGCCTGGTTTATGGGCTTTTCTCCAGATTTGGTTGTGGGCGTTTATGTGGGGTTTGATAATCCGGCCACCCTGGGCAGGGGTGAGGCTGGCGGCAGGGTGGCCGCCCCTATTGCCCGTGATTTTATGATTGATGCCCTAAAAGATGCCCCTAATGCTCCGTTTCGTATACCCGAGGGCGTGCGTCTGGTGCGTGTTAATCAGCGCACGGGCGAGTTGGCGCGCCCGGGTGATCCGGGCACTATTCTGGAGGCATTTCGGCCTGGCACAGAGCCCCGGCGCGGCGCGCAGGGTGTGCGGCTCTCAATTGGCAAGGGCCGGGCCGGTGTTGATGAGGCAGAACTGCCTGAGGAAGAGGATGATCTTGGCGGCTTGTATTGATCGCGCCGCACCTTTAATGCCTAAACAGAAATTTAATACTAGGGAATCGGAAATCCATGCGCGCCGAATTACAAACCCATGTTCTGAACATCAAGCAGTCGATAGAACTGCTAAGGAGGCGTCTTTGACTGGGATAACGCCCAGAAACGCCTTGATGAGCTAAACGCTCGCGCCGAAGAGCCCGGTTTTTGGGATAGCCCGATGGCTGCGCAGAAATTGATGCGCGAACGTAACCGGCTGGAAAAAGCCATGGACGATGTTATCGCCATGCAAAACGACCTCGCCGATGCCATAGAGCTGACACAAATGGCCGAGGAAGAAGGCGATGACGAGCTGGAAGCCGAAGTGACTCAATCTGTTGATGAGCTGACCCGGCGTGCACGTGCGGCGGAACTGGAAGCGCTGTTATCGGGCGAGGCCGATGCCAATGACGCCTTTGTAGAAATTCATGCCGGGGCCGGCGGTACAGAAAGTCAGGACTGGGCCTCGATGCTGCAACGTATGTATATGCGCTGGGCGCAATCACGCGGCTATAAGGTTGAACTTATAGAGGAGCAGGCTGGCGAGGAAGCCGGCATAAAATCCTGCACCATGTTGTTTAAGGGCGAAAATGCCTTTGGCTGGTCCAAAACCGAATCCGGTGTTCATCGTCTGGTGCGCATCTCACCCTATGATTCAAGCGCCCGCCGCCATACCAGTTTTGCCTCCGTCTGGGTGTATCCATTGGTCGATGACACCATTGATATAGACATTGAAGACAAGGACGTGCGCACCGACACCTATCGCGCCAGCGGGGCCGGGGGGCAGCACATCAATAAAACAGATAGCGCCATTCGTCTGACCCACATTCCCACCGGCATTGTGGTGCAGTGTCAGAACGATCGCTCGCAACACAAAAACCGTTCCACCGCATGGGATATGCTGCGCGCGCGTCTATATGAGCGCGAACTGGAAGAACGCGAAGCCGCCGCCCAGGCCGAGGCCGATTCCAAATCTGAAATTGGCTGGGGGCATCAAATTCGCTCTTATGTCCTGCAACCCTATCAGATGGTCAAGGATTTGCGCACAAACGTGGAAACCTCCAACACCGGCGCGGTACTGGATGGAGATCTGGATGCGTTTATGGCGGCGGCACTGTCGCAACGTGTTGGCGGCGAAGAGACCTAAAGTCCACGTTTTTTCAAGGCCCGTTCGTTCTTGCCAATGAAGTCCCGGGTGATCGGCACATCGTCGCGCAGGTGCGACAGGATCAAGTGGAAATTCATATTGGTGCCATACTTGAACCCCAGCGCAACGCCGGTGAGATAGAACTCCCACATGCGGCAAAAGCGTTCGTCATAAAGTTCGCGGGCTTCGTCCCAGTGGGCCAGAAAACGCTCCAGCCAGTGCATGATGGTGTAATGGTAGTGCAGTCGCCAGACCTCGCAATCATCCACCCACAGGCCCACCCGTTCAACCGAGGCGAAGGCTTCAGAAATAGATGGCGAATAGCCGCCCGGAAAAATGTATTTGCGGATAAAGGCATTGGTGGCGCCCGGCGGATTTTGCCGCCCGATAGAATGAATGAGCGCCCGCCCACCGGGTTTTAAAAGGCTTTGAACGGCACTGAAATATTCATCCAGATGTTGTGCCCCCACGTGTTCGATCATGCCCACCGAGACAATGCGGTCATACTTTTGCGTCACCTCGCGATAGTCCTGATATTCAAAGCTGGCCCGCTCGGTGAGGTTCATCTCCTCGGCCCGCGCATTGGCCACGCGCAATTGTTCCTTGGCAAGCGCGATGCCGGTGACTTTCACATCCGCCACTTGCGCCAGATACAACCCCATACCGCCCCAGCCACAGCCAATGTCCAGAACGCTCATGCCATCTTCAAGATCCAGCTTGGCGGCGATGAGACGTTTCTTGGCCAGTTGCGCCTCTTCCAGCGTGTCTTTCTTGGGGTTAACGAAATACCCGCAGGAATATTGCATGTCCGTATCCAGAAACATGCGGTACAGGTCCTCGGTCAAATCGTAATGGTGCGAGGCATTTTCCTGTGATTTGGCAATCGGGTTAAACTCATGAATGCGCTTTAGGGATTTGCGTACCCGTCGCACCAGATTTTGCACCGGGTGCTTGGTCATGTTCTTGGTGTTCATCACCATTAATGACAGGAAGTCCAGCAACCTTGCGCCGTTCTCAAACGTCAACGTGCCATCCATATAGGCTTCTGCGGCGGCAATGTCGGGCTTGAAGACCAGGCGCGTGTAAAGTTTGGGATCGTGAATATGGATGGTGACCACTGGTTCTGCCGGTGATCCGGCAAACGTGTGCATTTTCCCGTTATGATCTTTAACGTGCAAGGTGCCTTGCGAGATCAGCTTGTTCAATAGTGTTGATAAAAGAAGCATGAAGCTACCCCGTATGTGTTCCTCACCCTTCTAGCGGGCAAAAGCGCACTTGTGCAGGGGGCAACGCATTTGTGATGCGTTATTTTACGGCAGCATTAATGGCGCGGGCAAAATCATCAGGCGTGGCGCTAAGCATACTGGCATTGGCGGCTTGAAAGAATGCCGCAATATGCGGGCCAATTTCATCCACCGGCACGCGGCGTAAAGAAGCCTCCAGGTCATAGATAATTCGTGGTGGGGTAACGAAAAAATCACCAGTGAACAACACTTCGCGCAGGCGTTCATTGCGTGCACCTTCCAGGCGGACAAAGGCGTTTACCGTCCCGCCTGCGCCGGTATAGGTGCCGCATAGCACGCCCGATTCTCGTGCCGGATCATCAATTTCAGCGACAAATTCGTCTGTCCCGATTTCTTCTTCAAAGTGTTCAATGGCGCCTTGTTCTTCCGCATTGGTAATCTCACCCAAAACCGGGTTAAGGCCCAGCCGCTCGGCAAAACCTTGTGTCAGTGCCGTTTGCACAGTTTCCATATCGGGGGTTTTATCGCCCAAAAGCGCCCTTAGGCACGTTACCCTGTTGGCGGCATTATCCAGTGCTTTACGTTCCAGTTTGGCCTTGGCCACATTCAGGGCAGCGAACATTTTTTCCGGGTTCAGATCGACCAGTACTGTACCTTGATAAATGAGCGTGTCCCCATCAAAAAATCCACCAGTGCCAGAGATTTTCTGCCCCTCAACCTCAATGTCATTGCGCGGGCGGTAGTGGGCCTCTACGCCCAGTTTGGACAACCCCAGGGCAACCGCTTCGCAAATCATTTTGGCAACGGCTCCCAGATCCGTCGTTCCCAGAATTTTTCGTGAGAACACCAGCGACCAGCCAAGCTGTCCTTCATCAAGATAGATCGCTCCTCCGCCGGTTATACGTCGCCCGACCTCAATCCCGCGTTTGGCGCATTCTTCTTGTCTGATTTCCTGAGATAACGCCTGATGGCGGCCCAGAAGTGCCACCGGCCTGAAATGTATAAAGCGGATGGTGTCGGGAATTATATCATCTTTGTGCGCATCGATCATCGCTTGATCGAAGGCGATGTTTTGCCGCCCTTGGCGCAGGCCGGTATCAATGACACGAAAGGTGGGGCGGGCAGACATGGGCTAAACTTTCGTTTCTCCCTCTCCTTCGACAAGATCAGGATAAGGACTGAAAAATGCGGTAGAGGATAACATGCCCTCATCCTGAGCTTGTCGAAGGAGGGGCAGAGCGTCAATAGTCCTCCAGATCATCGCCTTCCTCATAACTCTCGCCAGGCTTTTGCATATCCAGTTGATGGCGGATGCGGCGTAGATCCACTGCGGCGGGCTGGAATGGGTAGGAGGCAATGTCTGATGGCGGGCTATCGCCATAGGGGCGATCACAGGCGGAAATATCTTCGGCAAATTTGCCCGGGCAGCCCGAGGTGCGAAAGGCAAGCCCGGCATCAATAACCGCATCCAGCTCGCCCGAAGGCAGGCCAAACTCTACCACGCGACCTTCGCTATCAAATTTCATCTGATCTACGCGCACGCCAAAATAGTCGATCAAATAACGGCCCAGTTGCACCCGTCGCCATTGATCGCGGGGTGTGGCGGGCAAGTGGTCCATGAGTGAGCCTTTTTCCGGGTAAAAACAGAACATATGGCTGTGACCACCCATATCGACCAATTGTTGCACCAGCTCAAGGATTTCAAACTCGGTCTCGCCCATGCCGACAATAATGTGCGCGCCAAATTTTTGCGAGCCAAAAATATCCCGCGCATCCATCAGTATTTCCCAATATTTCTTCCAGCTATGGGGCGATTGCACGCCTTTGCCACGGGTGCGGTCAAAAAGCGTTGGCGTGGCGGCATCCAGTGCAACAGTAAAAATATCCGAGCCCATATCGCGCAAGGTCTGCACATCGCTGCGCTGCATGGTGGTGGGGTTGGAAAGTATGGAGATGGGCATGGCATCCGGGTCCACATGATCGGTCCATGTTTTCAAAACGCTCACCGTGTCCTCGTCAGAACGCGGGTGGGTGATCATGGAAATGCACATGCGGTGAAACGGGCTGGCCGCCGGGTCTTCGCCAACGATCTGGGCAATTTTGGCCATGGGAACGCTGGGCCAGTCAACACGAATAAAATTACGGTCCGCATAGTCGCGGTCGGCCTCGCGGTGACGGGCCAGCCCGCAATAGGCACAATTGGCGCGGCAGCCTTCGGGATAGGTCAACAAGATATTCAGGCACCGCGTACAGCCGCAACGGTGCATTTTACCGGGCATAATGCCCAGCGTTAGCGCCGCCGCCGTGGAAAGTTGAACATATTCCGGCGAGGTCATATTGGGCGTCTGGATATTATTGTTGGGCAAGTAAAGCCCTTCGGGGCGCGTATCTGCCGCCTTCACCCGGCCACCATTGCGCGCCTCGGCAGGGGTTTGCCCCGGGCTGCGTGGTGCCATCACATCATAGGGGTTGAAATCTAGAGCATCAGCCCCGGTATCTGCTGGCCCGGCATTTTCAGGTTTCAAACAAGTCATATTTCAAAATTTCCTCGTCTTCTCAGGCCGCGCAAGTGGCCGAGGTTTGTGCAGATTGACTACCGCCAATTTTAATGGCGCAACAGGCATGTTCTTGATGATAGGGGCGGCCAATGGCCTCAGAGATAGCAACCGCACCATCGGCGGGAAAGGCAATGCCATCAAGACCGGCCATAACCGCATAGGCATCGGTTACGCGTTTGTGCATGCCCGGTGGTCGGGCGCAACCCAGCAAAACCTGCTTATCGGGCAGGCGTTGCCGTGCACCCAAAAATATACGCCCTACATCAGAGGTGGAGGGGGTTTTGAAGGTGCCAGGCTTGGCGTAAAACGGCATAATAACCACCAGTACCAGAGCATGCACGTCATAGCGGCTGACAATGTCCAGCGCGTTTTTCTCGCCTAATATTTCTCCATAGTGAAGCCCCACCACAATGTGCGGAGTGACTTTCAGGTTGGTAGAGGTCAGCGCCGCCAGTGTTGCCTCAAAATCGGCCACCGGGCGGTCCAGTTTATAAACCTGTTTGATGGTATCTTGCGCCCCGATAACATCCATCATCGCCGAATCAACGCCGGCAGCCTCCATGCGTTTGGCGGCGGGTTCATCAAGAAGCGCTGTGTGAATGGCAACCTGTAAGTGTGGGAAATCATGCTTTAGCTTTTCTACCACGGGCAGGTAGCGCTCATAACGAATTTCATTTTTCTTGTTGGAACCACCGGAGAGTAAAAATCCTTGCAGATTTTGCAGCACCACCATATCGCGCACCTGGCGGTCCAGATGTTCCGGTTTGGTAGCCGGGATCATTGGTTCCAGTATTTTTTTCTGGCAATGGTCACAGTTCAGCGCACATCCGCCAGCGGTAATGGAAAAGGCGGGGAAGGAATTTTTACCGCAACCGGCAAGCTCGGATGATTCGTATTCCTTGAACGTTGGCGTGGAAAAGCGAATGGGACGGGCTATGGCTTGGGCGGCATTGGCCTCAAAGGCACGGATGAGGTTTGCATCAAGTTCCGCATCTTCCAGCGCCTCTATTCGCAATGCGCTTTGTTGCCAATTCATCCCAATTCCACTCCAGCGGTAGTCAATATGAGTTATTTCTAATATACAGTTTGCCAGTATGTTACAAGCATCGCAAGGGGTTTGCATTTTTAATGAAATATCTATCTGTCATACAGCACACCTCGGCTGAATATCTGGGCCTGATGGAAGATCATCTGGAGGGGCGGCGCATCCGCTTTAACTATGCGCGGCCCTTTACTGAAACGGGCAGACCGCCAGACATAAATACGCTTGGCGATGGCCTTGTGCTGCTGGGCGGCGGTCCGTGGGGTAGTGCGGGGGGGAGCAGTGCTGGGGGTCGTGATGTGCCAACCCTTGAAGATGAAGTAACGCTCACCCGTGCGGCACTGATGATGGGCACCCCCATATTGGCTATTGGGTTGGGTGCCCAAATTCTCAGTCTGGCTGCCGACGGCGGGGGGGAGGCGGCACCGCTAGATTTTTCGGCTGGTTATGCCAAGCGGGTGCGCGATGACGCGCTTAACGGATATTTACCGGCGCGTTTTCCAAACGTTGTTTATATGCGTGACCGCCCGGTACCCCCTGCTTACGCCAAAATTCTGGCCGAGGATGAAGATGGACATGCAGCCGTTTTTCAAATTGGCGATAATGCCTTTGGTTTTACTGGCCATCCGGGGTTTAAACTGGCCATGGCCGAAGACCTGATTATGGAATTTGAGGAAGGCCCGGCGGGTGATACCGTAAAAGCCTTTGCCGATTTACGCACCATGAAGACCGAGATCGAAGATGCTTTGGTGCCGATCATGACGGGGTTGGTGCAGATGACCGGCTGGATGAAGTAAGGCGGGTTACTTACCCGTCACTGCCTGACCCTGGGCCGGGCAATGACGGGTTGAGTTCTTACATTTAGCCAACAATTTCGTCAGCACTAAAGAAAAAGGGGATTTCTTCTGCTGCGGTTTCAGGGGCATCTGAACCATGTACGGAATTGGCTTCGATACTTTCGGCAAATTCCTTGCGAATTGTGCCTTCAGCAGCTTCGGCTGGATTAGTGGCTCCCATAACTTCGCGGTATTTGGCAATTGCGTCCTCGCCTTCCAGGGCCTGCACCACTACCGGGCCGGACATCATAAATGCGACCAGATCGCCGTAAAAGGGGCGTTCCTTGTGGACAGCGTAAAAACCTTCGGCTTGTTCACGGCTAAGACGGATGCGTTTTTGGGCAATGATACGCAATCCAGCGGCTTCGATTTTGGCATTGATGGCGCCGGTGAGGTTGCGTTTTGTGGCGTCTGGTTTGATGATAGAGAAAGTGCGTTGCATGGCCATGAGGCGTTTCCTTGATCAAGATAAAAGCAATTTTGCGCGCCTATAGCAGCGTGCCATAACTCTGTGAAGGCTATTTCCTGCAGCTTTAGCTTTTCTTCTCGTAAACAAACCCGCTATATCCGGCAAAATCCTTTTTTGCGGACGTGAATATGCTACACATTAACAACCTGGTTTGCAGGGTCGAAGGGCGATTGCTGATCGACAATGTCAGCTTTGCCCTCTTGCCACGAACCCGTATGGGGCTGGTGGGGCGTAATGGCACGGGCAAGTCCACATTGTTGCGTGTTATCAAGGGTGAACTGGATTCAGTTTCAGGTGAGACACGCATTCGCAAAGGGGCACGGTTTGGATCAGTGGATCAGGAGGCTCCCGGGGGACCACAATCCATTATGGATTTTGTTTTAAGTGCGGACACTGAACGCGCAGAGTTACTTGAAGCTGCGAAGAATGAAACCGAACCTGAAAAAATCGCTGACATCCAAACCCGCCTTGCGGACATTGGTGCGTATTCAGCAGAGGCACGGGCAGGGGCTATCCTGCATGGATTGGGTTTCTCCACAGAAGAGCAAAATAACCCGTGTTCCACCTTTTCCGGTGGTTGGCGAATGCGTGCCTCTCTTGCCTCCATGTTGTTTGCCGCGCCGGACTTGTTGCTTCTGGATGAGCCGACAAACTATCTGGACCTTGAAGGGGCTATTTGGCTGGAAACCCATCTAAAGCGGTTTCCGGGTGCCGTACTGATTGTCTCGCATGACCGTGATTTATTGAATACAGCCGTACATCAGATTGCCCATTTGAACGCTGGCAAAGTTACGATTTATGAAGGCGGTTATGATTCATTCGAAAAACAACTGGCCGAACGTCAGCGCCTTGATATGGCCATGCGGGGCAGGCAGGAAGAAGAACGCCGCCGCCTGCAGGGCTTTGTTGATCGCTTTCGTTATTCCGCCTCAAAGGCGCGTCAGGCTCAAAGCCGGGTTAAACGCCTTGAGAAAATGCAACCCATTGCCACCATTGTAGAAAATCCCGTGGCACCATTTGATCTGCCCGGTCCCAAACGCCCCATGGCACCGCCCATGATCCGTTTTGAGGACGCCAGCGTCGGGTATGAACCTGGCAAGCCCATATTAAGCAAGCTCAACCTGGCCCTGGACCCTGATGACCGTATCGCCCTTTTGGGACGTAACGGGCAGGGCAAGTCCACCTTTGCCAAGCTGTTGGCGGGGCGGCTAGCGGTTATGGGGGGGCGCATGAAGTACCATAAACGCATGCAGGTGGCTTATTTTGCCCAGCACCAACTGGATGTGCTTACCCCGGCTGAGACGGCCTACACACATGTTTGTTCATTGATGGAGGGTGCTACGGAAGCACAAAGGCGTTCGCGGCTGGCCCGGTTCGGCCTTGGGGCGCAACATGCAGAAACCCCGGTTGGTGATTTATCTGGCGGTGAAAAGGCGCGACTATTACTCAATCTTATTGCCTTTAATGGCCCCCACCTTCTGATCCTTGATGAACCAACGAACCATCTGGATATGGATAGCCGCGCCGCGCTTGCTGATGCACTGGACGATTATGAAGGCGCAGTTCTGCTGATTAGTCATGACAGATTTTTGATTGAACGCAGCATTGACAGGTTATGGATCGTACAAGGTGGAACGGTGCGTAATTATGATGGCGATATGGATGATTATCGCCGCCAAATGGGCGAAAAAGAACGTAAGGCACCTGCACAACTCAAAGTCCAGGCCAGCCTTGCCAGACGTCAGGACAAGGCGGATAGACGTGAAGCTCTGGCGCCGATGCGGCGCAATATTGCCCGCCTGGAGGCTGAGCTGGAACGACTGCGGAACGGAGTTAAACAAATCGAGGCTGCGCTTGCCAAGCCAGAGCTGTATGAGCGAGACTCGGAGCAGGCCGTATCGTTTAATGTGAAACGGACACGGACACTTAAACGCATTGAAGAGGTTGAGAATCTGTGGCTTGAAGCACAGGAAAACTTTGAACAGGCCCGCAATCAATAGCCATATATTTTGAATTATTAGCGTTGGCAGGCAGGCCGCCCCGTCGGAGGTGTTTTTCGCACTGCAAGACAAACAATGGCGGATGGGGGGGGATTCGAACCCCCGAGACGCTCTCACGCCCGCTGGTTTTCAAGACCAGTGCATTCAACCACTCTGCCACCCATCCGCGATGAGCGAAGGGCTAGCAAGGCTTGCTCGATCCGGCAAGTCGTTCAAAGCAAAAAATGCTGCAGGTTATCAAGCCCATGTGTTGATCATATTCTGGTAACCATGACGTTTAACCCAAGATTCAGTGTGATGCCCTAAAGTGAAAATCAATAATAGTTGGAAAACAACAACGGGGTGCGGTTATTGAAAAAAATCGCAGAGTATTGGGAAAGCTAAAAATGCTATCTTGCAAAGTTCACACTAAACACCAAAGCCAATCTCAAAAAGAGAGCCAGGCAAGGCCTAATTATCGCGTATTGCACGCCTTTAGCACACTTATTGCTCTGGCCATTGTCAGTGCTTGTAGCAGTACCAGTGGGGTTAATTTATCAGCCAATGGCAGTCGCTGGGGGGCGCCGGTGAAAACCAATTTTCACCTTGGGCGCAAAGAACGCAGCCAACGAGGTGGAAAATATTCACCGACCCCGGCTGTGTCAGGGTCATCAGCACACCAGAAAATTGGCAGACCTTACCAAATTTCAGGGCGCACCTATGTACCCGCACGTCAAGATAACTATGACCGCAGGGGTGTTGCTTCCTGGTATGGGGCTAAATTCCACGGGCGTAAAACTGCCAATGGCGAAATTTTTGATATGAACCAGATGAGTGCTGCGCATACAACGTTGCCGCTGCCTAGTTTGGTGAAAGTTACAAACCTGAACAATGGACGTACGATCATTGTGCGGGTGAACGACAGAGGACCATTTGTTAATGACCGTTTGATTGATCTTTCAAAACGTGCGGCACAGGAACTTGGCTATGAACGTCAGGGAACCGCCCGTGTCAGGGTGCAGTATGTTGGCCCGGCAGTGAGTAATCCGAGGCAGACAAATGTACACAGGGCATCGGCGCGACGCAACAAGGCTGAGGCCTGGCCATCGCCATCTCAACCTGCGAAGTCACGCCCTTACATGCCAAAACAAGGCTGGCCAGAGGCCTCTGAAGATAAGTATCAAATTGCACTATCGCGGCCACGTATTGCCCAGGGGGGCTGGTTTGTTCAATTAGGTGCCTTTGGCAATAGAGATAAAGCCGAAAGAATTGCATCCAATCTACGCACAAATGGCAATGTCAGTGTGCAAACAGCATGGGTCAATAATAATTATATCCACAGGGTTATTGTGGGGCCATACCAGAATCAGGATGGCGCAGAACAGCAACGATATGAAGTAGCCAATGCAGGCTATCCAGAAGCAAGGGTGACTGAACAGCGCTAGTAATAAGCGTATTCAGGGGGTAAGCGGGTCCGGCCAGATGGCCGGACCCGTTTTATTTTGTCTCCAGATGTTTTATGGCGGCGGCAATGCTTTGAGCTTGAGCGTGCAAAACCTCGGTGTCTGCGGGCTTGCCGCGCCCATGGCGATCTAACGGTTGATCTGTAAAGCGCGGGATAATGTGAAAGTGTAAATGAAATACGCTTTGTCCTGCGGGCTCACCATTAAATTGTGTAACGATAATGCCGTCAGGTGAGAAAGCTTTTTCAATGCCAAGGGCAATCATTTTAACACGGGGTAATGCGTTGGCGAGAACCTCGTCAGGTGTATCCAGAAGGTTACGTCCGGCTGTTTTTGGAATGACCAGTGTATGGCCCGGCGCTTGTGGAAAAAGGTCCATAAATGCCAGTACGTGATTGTCCTCATAAACCTTGTAACAGGGTATATCGCCGCGCAAAATCTGGGCAAAAATATTATCGGGATCATAATCGCCACGAATACTCATCAACATGTTCCTCGTTTTTTTGTTGTTAAATCATAGTTTACGGCAAGCTTGCATAAGGGTCCATGAGACGTGAGTTTTATATATAACGGCTGACCCAGGCAGCAATAACAGCGGCGGCATAACGTGCGTCTTTGGATGCAGAGAGTAAATGATCGGCCCTATCCAGGGAGACAAAACTTTTAGGGTGCTTTGCCTTGGCAAATATGTGGGCGGCATTCTCCACACCAACTGTTTGATCCGCTGGGGCATGCATGACTAATAATGCCCGTTTCAGGCCCGCTATATCATCATCCAGATTATGGGCGCGTACATCATCAAGAAATTGTTTTTGAACACGAAATGATCGTCCGGCCAGTTGCACTTCGGCTTCGCCTCTGTCCTCAATTTCACATATAGCTGGTCCCAGGTTATGCAACACATGGGCCGGGTCTGATGGGGCCCCAATGGTTGCAATTGCCCGTACAGTAGGCAAGTGTTTTGCAGCGCTGATGACTGCTGCACCGCCAAGGCTGTGGCCAATAAGAAGGGCAGGGGCATTAACACGATTTTCCAGCGCCTTTGCAGCGCTGATGAGGTCGGCAATGTTGGAGGTGAAGTTACTGTTGGCGAACTCACCCTCGGAATGTCCAAGTCCAGTAAAATCAAAGCGAAGTACAGCAATGCCAACTTTGGATAGTTCGCGGGAAATCTGGCGTGCAGCCATTATGTCTTTTGAACAGGTGAAGCAGTGGGCAAAAAGGGCGGCTGAACGCACCTCCCCATCGGGCTGTTCCAAAAGAGCCGCCAGTTTTACTCCTTCATGGCTTTCAAAATCAAACCGGATAGAGGGCATGGGCTTATTTTCCTTTTTTTGGCAGAGATAAGCCATGCGCGTCTTTACGAAAAGGGGTGTGGCCATCAAGTGCGATCACATCTTGTTCAACCATGCGTTGTTCATGCTCCAAAAAAGAGGCAACGGCTTCATGTAGCCCCGCATCACCAAACCAGTGCGCAGAACGTGTCAATACGGGCTCATACCCCCGCGCAATTTTATGTTCACCCTGTGCTCCGGCCTCAACTCGTTTTAAACCTCTGTCTATCGCGGCCTCTATCGCCTGATGGTAACAAAGCTCAAAATGCAGACCAGGGCGAACTGTGTTGCGGCCCCAATAACGACCGTAGAGCGCGTCGCCACCGATGAAATTAAGCGCACCTGCAATCCAGCGTCCGTTCATTCGCGCCATAATCAGCAGAATATCCTCATTCATGCGTGCATGAATTTCCTCAAAAAAGGCGCGGTTGAGATAGGGGCGCCCCCATTTGCGAGTGCCCGTGTCTTGATAAAATTCAAAAAATGCGTCCCAATGTTCTGACTTTAAATCACCACCACTTAGGTGTATTATTTCAATACCTTCTTGTGCTTGTTTACGTTCTTTTTTTAGATTTTTCCGCTTTCTCGACGACAGGCTGGCGAGGAAGTCACCATAATCACCATAACCTGGATTAAAAAAATGGTACTGTACGTCTGTGCGCTGGATAAAGCCTTGGTTGGCCAGAACGTGCACATCCTCATCTTGGGCAAACGTAACATGGATCGAGGAAGCACCAACGTCGAGGGCGGCAGTGCGCAAGCCGTTGGCCAGCATTGTGCGTACGGTCGGATCCTGACTGAGAAGACGCGGGCCGGGGACAGGGGTAAATGGTATGGCTGATAACAGTTTGGGGTAATATTGCCCCCCGGCACGCTCGTAGGCATGAGCCCAGGCATGATCAAATACATACTCGCCCTGACTATGGTTTTTGAGATAAAGTGGTGCCGCTCCCACTAGCATTCCTTTATCATCTTCGGCAATAAGGTGCAGGCTTTGCCATCCTGTACCTTCACCTACGCACCCAGCCTCCTCCAGTGCTTGTAAAAAGGTCCAGCGCAAAAATGGATTAGCCGGTTTGCCAGCAGGGTTGGCAAGGTTGTTCCAATCAGTCTCGGAAACATGTGACAGTGTAGAAATCAGACGCATGAATATTATCTAGTTTACGATAGGCAAGACGTCCATATCATTAAAACTGAAATCACCTTTTTGTTGGTGTTAAGTGTGTGACTGAAAAGCAATTATAAACATATAGTACATTAGGTGTTCATAATTTTTTTAATATAATGACAAAGTGCATTTAGCAGTTTTAGATGTTACTATAAAGGTAGTCGTTTTAATTTAATTTATTCAAGCGTAAATAATTTATTCTATTTGCAATTTGGCAGCAGCCGAGAGTTTTTTTGCAACTGGTGTAATTATAATTATTTACGTCTCATTTATTTCTGTGTATGATAAGGCCAATAACTGATTTTTAGAGCTAAGTAGTATTATTAAATGGGGTATATCAATGAAGAGTAAGTTTATGAATTTTGCTGCAAGCACTGCGTTGGCAACGCTTGCACTTACCGGACAGGCAATGGCTCAGTCCGCGCCTGTCATTAATGCTGCGGTTCTTCCATCCAGCCGTTCCGCTACTATGGGAACGCCGATTACCGTGTTTGCAACGATCGTAAACGGGGGGCAGGATGTGGCACCTGGTTGTCAGGCTTCATTTAATGGCCTGACTATGAACCCGGCGGGCCTTAGTATGGACTATCAGGCAATGCTGCCCGATAACGCGACGCCGGCCGCTGGCGTTAACGCGCCAATTGACATTGCTTCTGGTGCCGCACAATCATTCATTCTTACCATTACGGGTGCCTCTGCATTTGCAGCAACAGACATATTTTTTAATTTTGACTGTCCTGGCAATGGCAGCACGCCAAACGGGATGGCGCCCTTTATTGTTGGCGTTAACACCTTGTCAATGTTAGTCTCGGCTACGCCAAACCCTGATATCATTACGATCGGTACAACGGTATCGGGTGATGGGTTTATCAATATCCCCACCCTTGGTGGCGCAGAGGCTATGGGCGTAGCGGCTTTAAATATTGGCGCCGGCTCGGTGGCTGACAAGCCAATTATTTCCGGACCTCTGGCGGGCGCTAATGGAGTGCCTGTTATAGTAGCGCCAGATTTTGGTAATGTAGAGCTGCCCATTTCTCTGACCATCTGTGAAACCAACCCCGTAACAGCAGAATGTCTGGCGCTTCCATCGGCAACTGTTAATACTGTTGTTGGTGATGAGGCTTCAACTTTCTCCGTTTTTGCGACGTCCGATCGGGGCGCTGGTGTGCCAGCATTTCCTGATGTAGCACGTGTGTTTCTACGGTTTTATGATGATACAAGTGCACCAGATGCACCTTTGGCAAGTGGGGCAAAAGCGGTTCCTGCGGGTGCAGGAACAGTATTTGGTGCAACTAGCCATGCTGTACAATCACCTGGTCCAAGCGCGGCACCCGGAAGTGTCCCTGTTGGTATATGGGAGGCTTTTTATGACTTAAGCAATGGTAACCGAATTGAAGGTCTTATCATGGTGAATGTTGATGGCAGCATGGTACTCGATACAGAAAACCCGGACGGTACGAACTCGTATATCTTCGGCACGATGACAGCAGATGCCTCTGCATCACCCACGCCTACCTATTCATTTGCTTCAAACCTTATCGATGAAAACCCGGATGGATCATTTGTCATTAGTCCTTATGCAGGTAGCGGTACGTGGAACCCTAACCGCTTTTTACTTGGTACTCTCGTGCCTGCTGCCGGAGAAGCACCAGAAGGTGATAACTCATCACCATCTGGGATAAACACACTCTCTGCCGTTGGTAAGGCGCTGTATTCAGGCCTTTATGACAGAAATGTCACTCTAGCGACTTTAGCCGGAACTTATGACTTTCTGGATATTGATGAGAATAACAACCCGTCGGATGTTGGTGACATGACCATACAAAGCAATGGTAGTTTTTCTGGCTCCATCCAACCGGATCCTATTGATGACCCTACTGCCCTTTGCACTGTTTCAGGAGATATATCACTTCAAGTCAGTGGTAAAAACATTTTTGATATAGATCTGACCGTAACCGGCTGTGACTTTGCCGGTACGTACTCTGGTGCAGGCCATCAGATAGACGAAGAGTTCCCTGGAACTACGGTAAATGACCTAATCTTCTTTTCTGTTTCAGGTGCCTTGGCCGCAGATGGTTCCACAGTGGCCTTCTCTATTGATGCTGTTCCACAGGGCAATGTTACCTTCTAAGTTAACCGGCGTATTTACATACGACAAAATTATAGAGCCCGCCAAATTGGCGGGCTCTATTGATTCAAGCATGTATTATACTCACTGGATGTGGCGCGGATTATTGCACCTCGAACATGGCATCCACTTCAACCGCAGAACCAAGAGGCAAATTAGGGCAGGAAACCGCAGCGCGGGCATGGCGCCCTGCATCGCCAAAAACCTCTACCATCAGATCAGAAGCCCCATTAATAACGTGGGGAATATCCTCAAAATCTGCTGTGGCATTTACAAAGCCGCCAAGGCGCACCACGCGGGTAATACGATCAAGGTCGCCATCAAGCGCCGCATTGGCCTGCGCAATCAGGTTGAGCGCACAAAGACGCGCTGCTTGTTGCCCCGTGGGGACATCCATGGTTTTTCCCAAACACCCTTTCATCAAACCATCCTGGCCAAAGGCAATTTGCCCTGAGACGATCAATAGCGACCCGGTTTGTACATAGGGAACATAGTTTGCCACAGGTGCGGCAGCTTTGGGCAAGGTGATTCCCAGCTTTTTCAGGCGGGCATGAGTGGCGGACATAGTGGTTCTCCGTTAATTTCGCAAAATAGTTTAACTTGACTTGACCTGCACGTTAACGGGCAAAAGACATGGGGGAGAGAAAAACGTGCACAAATCACAGATAGTAAAAGAAGGTATTGAGATCATTACTCGTGATGGTGTTTCACTTGCGGCGACCTTGTTTAGCCCGAGCAAACCAAAGGCCGGTGTGTTGATTTCATCTGGCGTTGGCTACCCAAAGGAGTTTTATGCCCGAATAGCGGCCTATGGGGCTACGCGGGGCTTTGCCTGTCTGGTGTATGACTATCGTGGTATTGCCGGGTCTGCACCAGAGGATATGCGCACCTGCACGGCAGATTTTTTTACCTGGGGTACACTGGATGCCCCGGCGGCGCTGGATGCGCTTGTGTCACGGCTTGATGGCTTGCCGGTTTTTACAATGGGGCACAGCTTTGGTGGACAGCTTGTTGGCCTGATGGACAACAACCAGCTTGCGGCAGCTCATGCCTTGATCGCCGTTGGTAGTGGGTACTGGGCCGGACTTCGGCCAAGCGAATGGTTTAGAATGTTTGTATTGTTTTATATAATAGGGCCGTTATCGCTTGTCAGACACGGTTATTTGCGAGGCATCTTTTACTGGCCGGGGGTGAGTATGCCGGGGCCGGTGTTCAAGCAATGGCGGCAATGGTGCCTCAGGTCTGATTATTACTGGCGTGATATTCAGAAAAAGTTGGGCGGCGCATATTTTGCCATGAAGGGTGCGCCCATACGCCAGTTTGGCTTTACTGACGATCCGGTGGTTACCCCAAAGTCAGAGGCATTTACCAGAAAATGTTATCAAACTGCCGACTATGAAACCTGCTGGACTAAACCAGAGGATATTGGTGTTCCCAAGATTGGGCATAGTGGCATGTTTTCCCGTTCGGCTAGTGATTTCTGGCCGATGCCGTTTGACTGGTTCGAGACAAAAATTCCCTGAACAGAGCCTATGTACAGCATTCATCACTCGTTCAGGCAAGGAATCATAAGTTCATTCTCGAGATCGGGGCTGTCATAACGTCCCTCGCGCAGTTCCGGTCTCATGGTTGTAACAAACCCAGCCCAACGCCGGTTTCCATTGTGGAAACCGGCGTTTCTGGTTTTGGTGGGTCATAGCCCTTTTCCAATTGGATTACCTGCGTTAAGCCGGTATCTTCACGCCTAAAAGGGAATTTATGACATGCGTGTTCTTTGGAACCCCACGGACCAACAAAAAACCGAATGCCATATGGGCCGTTTTGCCAGGACAGTGGCGGGGATCGACCCAACATCGGATAACGCCTATGCGCAGCTTCACGCCTGGTCTGTTGATGATCCGGCCCGGTTTTGGCGTGCTATGTGGAATGAGTGTGGCCTGAAAGGCGATCCCGGCACGCAAGGCGTGATTAATGACGATCAGATGCCGGGCGCGCAATTCTTCCCCGAAGGACGTCTTAATGCAGCAGAGAATTTGATAGAGCATGGCCAACACTCTGACGAAGCCCTTGTGTTTTGGACTGAGGATGGCCGCCGCGAATGTTGGACACGCAGTGTTTTAAAGGAAAAGGCCGGGCGCTTTGCGGCGGCCTTTCGTGCTATTGGCATAAAAGAAGGTGACCGTGTGGCGGCAATTATGCCTAATATGCCAGAGACCATAGCGGCATTTTTGGGTGCGGCGTGGATTGGCGCTGTTTTCTCATCGGCCTCGCCAGATTTTGGGGTGGGCGGTGTTACCGACAGGTTTGGTCAGATAGAGCCAAAAATTCTTATCGCCTGTGATGGCTATCGCTATGGCGGCAAGGTTTTTGATGTGGCCGGGAAACTACCCGCCATTGCTGATAACATCCCCTCAATCGAGCATGTAGTTGTGGTACCTTATGAAGGACGTCATGCAGGGTTTGGTGAAGATGAGCGCTTTATCACTTTGGAAAAATTCATGAAAATAGGGCAGGGCGGCGGCGTTCCCTATAAAGGGTTTGCCTTTAATCACCCGCTTTATATCCTGTTTTCATCGGGTACGACGGGTAAGCCAAAATGCATTGTTCACTCTGCCGGCGGGGCGTTGATCCAGCAGTTCAAGGAACACCGGCTGCATTGCAATAATGGACCAGAGAGCCGTGTGTTTTTCTATTCCACTTGCGGCTGGATGATGTGGAACTGGCTGGTCGCCGGGTTGGGCGTTGGCGCAACCATAGTACTCTATGATGGTTCGCCCTTTGCTATGGATGGGCGTGTACTGTTTCGTATCGCGGATCGTGAAAAATGCGATTATTTTGGTATTTCGGCCAAATGGATTGATGCGGTTCATAAATCCGGCCAGCACCCGGCTGCTGAAAACAAGTTGGATCATGTCCGCACGATTGGTTCTACCGGGTCGCCCTTATCGCCCGAGGGGTTCTCTTTTATTGCTGATAAAATTTCACCCACCGCACAAATTGCCAGCATGTCTGGCGGTACCGATATTGTTTCCTGCTTTGTCTTGGGTAACCCGTTATCGCCTGTATATGAAGGCGAAATTCAAGGCCCGGGGCTGGGCATGGCTGTTGAGGTTTGGGGCGATGCCGGCAAACCTGTCACAGGTCAAAAAGGCGAGCTGGTATGTGTCAAACCTTTTCCATGTATGCCCATTGGCTTTTGGAATGATGATGATGGTTCACGTTATAAAGCGGCGTATTTTGAAGACTATCCCGGCATTTGGCGTCATGGTGACTGGGCCGAGATTACCGATCATGGCGGGGTCATTATTCATGGGCGCTCGGATGCCACGCTTAACCCTGGCGGCGTACGCATTGGCACCGCCGAGATTTACAATCAGGTGGAGCAGATCCCGCAAGTGCTCGACAGCGTTTGCGTTGGTCAGGACTGGCAGGATGATGTGCGGGTGATCCTGTTTGTGGTGCTGCGCGATGGTGTGATGCTGGACGATGCCCTGACCAAAGAAATTAAGGGCAAAATCAGAAAAGGTGCCAGTCCGCGCCATGTTCCTGCGAAAATTATTCCGGTGGTCGATATTCCCCGAACCAAATCTGGCAAAATAACCGAGCTTGCCGTACGTGATGTTATTCATGGGCGCGATGTTAAAAATGCTCACGCGCTTGCCAATGCCGAAGCATTGGACCTTTTTAAGAATTTGCCAGCCTTGCTGGGCGATTAAGGCGCTGCGACTTTATGTAACCTGACGCTGTTGACAGTTTTATGGTAGGGGTGACTTTCTCTTAAGGGGTATTGTCATGGAAACGACTGTTCTTATAGCCAAAATTTTAGGCCCACTTTATCTGGTTGCCACTTTGGGGTGGGTGATGAATCGGGATTTCTATAAAAAAATGATTGCTGAATTTTCCGGCAACCATTCGGTAATGTACATCTCTGGCATTTTGGCGTTTTTGTTCGGTGCTGTGATCTTGATTTTCAACAATGTGTGGCGTGCAGACTGGCAGGTCCTGATTACCATTATCGGCTGGCTGGGCCTGCTCAAAGGTCTTACCATTCTGGTCTTCCCTCAGGTCATGATAAAATATTCACGCGCCTTTGCTGAAAATAGCGGGCTATTTTATTTTGGCTTCGCATTTGCCTTTGCTCTGGGCGCCGCATTGACCTGGTTTGGCTATTTCGCTTGAACGTCAAAACACGCTATAGTTAGCTCTGCTCCGAGGGGCGCCTGTGATTCACTTATGGGCTGAGACGTACTCTTGGAACCTGATACGGGTCATGCCGGCGAAGGGACGGGGCGTTTGTTTGGCTGGTCTTTTTTCCTTTCATGATTTCATCAGGTACCCCGTCCTTCGACAAGCTCAGGATGAGGTGTGAACAGTGTGTGCCTCATCCTGAGCTTGTCGAAGGATGATAAAAATAGATAATGGCGAAGGACGCGACAATGAATAAACCCACAGGCAATTTAACGCCGCAAAGCGTTTCCACCGGGCCATTGCCCGCATCGCGTAAGGTTTATACGTCTCCCAAGGGCGCGCCGGACCTGAAAGTCCCCCATCGCCAGATTGACCTGCATGAAAGCGCGGGTGAACCCGCCGTGCGCGTTTATGATACCTCCGGGCCATATACCGACCCCGATGCGACTATTAATGTAGATGCGGGGCTGGCCAGACCGCGCACCAAATGGGTGCTGGAACGCGGCGGCGTGGAAATTTATGAAGGCCGCGATGTACGCCCCGAAGACAATGGCAGTGTGGGCATAAAGCATTTGGCGCGGGCGTTTCCGCACAGCCATCAACCCTTGCGCGGCATTGGCGATGGCCCGCTAACGCAATTGGAATACGCCCGCGCCGGGATCATCACCAAAGAAATGTATTTTGCCGCCGAGCGCGAAAATCTGGGCCGTAAAGCTGCGGTTGAAGGCGCTGCCGCGCGTATTGCCGGGGGCAACAGCTTTGGTGCCTCGATACCGGATTTCATCACGCCGGAATTTGTCCGCGATGAGATCGCCCGTGGCCGCGCCATAATCCCCGCCAACATCAACCATGGGGAGTTGGAGCCGCAGGTAATCGGGCGTAATTTTTTGGTCAAAATAAACGCCAATATTGGCAATTCCGCCCTTGGCTCTTCGGTGGAAGAAGAAGTGGAAAAAATGGTTTGGGCGACCCGCTGGGGCGCGGATAATGTGATGGACCTTTCCACCGGCAACAATATCCACAATACCCGCGAATGGATTATCCGTAACTCACCAGTGCCCATTGGCACCGTGCCGATGTATCAGGCACTGGAAAAAGTGAACGGCATTGCCGAGGATATGACCTGGGAAATCTACGCCGATACCCTGATTGAACAAGCCGAGCAGGGGGTGGACTATTTCACCATCCATGCGGGCGTGCGCCTTCCCTTTATTCATCTGACTGCCAAGCGGGTGACCGGCATTGTTTCACGCGGCGGCTCGATAATGGCTAAATGGTGCCTGCATCACCATCGTGAAAGCTTTTTATACGAACATTTCGAAGACATTTGCGATATTATGCGCCGCTATGATGTCAGCTTCAGTCTGGGTGATGGTTTGCGTCCCGGCTCCATTGCGGATGCCAATGACGAGGCGCAATTTGCCGAACTGGAAACTCTGGGCGAGCTGACAAAAATTGCCTGGGCCAAGGGCTGTCAGGTGATGATCGAAGGGCCGGGCCACGTGCCCATGCATAAAATCCACGAAAACGTCACCAAGCAATTGGACGTTTGTGACGAAGCGCCGTTTTACACCCTTGGCCCGCTAACCACCGATATTGCGCCGGGCTATGACCACATCACTTCGGCCATTGGCGCAGGGATGATCGGCTGGTTTGGCACCTCCATGCTGTGCTATGTCACGCCCAAGGAACATTTGGGCCTGCCAGACCGCGACGACGTCAAGGTTGGCGTGGTGACCTATAAACTGGCCGCCCATGCCGCCGATCTGGCCAAGGGCCACCCGGCGGCGCAATTGCGCGATGATGCGGTTAGCCGCGCCCGGTTTGAATTTCGCTGGGAGGACCAGTTTAACTTATCCCTGGACCCCGAAACCGCCCGCGATTATCATGACCGTACCTTGCCCAAAGAAGCCCACAAAACGGCGCATTTTTGCTCCATGTGCGGGCCAAAATTTTGCTCGATGAAAATCACCCAGGATGTGCGCGACTATGCCGCCAATATGAGCGAAAACGAAAAAGCCGACATAGAGCGCGGCATGGCAGACATGCGCGAAAAATTTATTCAAGGTGGCGGTAAGGTGTATGTGGAGGCGGGGGAGTAGGATTTATGGAGTGTTCTGTTGAACTGTATCAATCCTTTTTTGATGTGCCGTGTGGGCTGCGCCACGTTTTGATTTGGATACATTTTCAACAAACCTTGTTGGCAGGTGTTGGTGCTTCGCTGGCAGCATGGCTTACCATTCGATATATTCGGAAACAAATTCAACAAAATGAAGATCATAGGCAGGATGATATAAAACGACAGCGTAAAGAACGCGCGACCTCATTATTGTATCAAATTACGCAAGCTTCCTATGATATTCTCGGCATAAAAAGAGAAATAGATAAAATGCTACCAAGACTTGATAGCTTGAAGAGCGATCATTTTGCACCACATGTCTCTGTAATCAATCCTATCTCCGGATTTTCTCAAAATGACATAATATATAACCCAAATTAATTAAGTTTATTTCACACTTCTGGAGCGAACGAATTTGTTATGGATATAACCAAATTGATAAATCTGAGAAATATATTGCTCAGTAGCATTCGTGAATACAACACGCGGCGAGAAGAAATTTCAGCCGAAAATGCACGTTTGATAACATTCAATAAAAATGGCGAGCATTTGGTTGGGACATTCGATTTGGATATGAGAGAGCACCCGGATTTGTTTCGTAAAACCCATGAAGCCGAGGAATTTGTACAACAAATAATCGAAATGTACAATGATGGGGCTAAGCTATCGAGAAAAATAGAAAAAGAATTTCCAAAAGCCGTGAAGAAAGTTTTTCCTGGTGGCGATTTTACAATGACTTTTGAACTTCCCAGTGAGAATGAGATGGAGGAGTAAAAAAGTGCGGCATATGGTAATACCCCCGTATTTTAAGGGTGCTCATAAGTAGAATTTTCTCTTAATCAGGATTGAGGAGATTCATCCATGAAGAAGTCACGATATTCGGACAGCCAGATCATCGGCATATTGAAGCAGGCAGAGGCGGGCACGC
>JAJFFS010000018.1 GCA_021776515.1 Robiginitomaculum sp.
GGAAATGGTGATGCCTGGCGATAATGTTAATGTGAATGTCGAGCTGATTCAGCCGATTGCCATGGAAGAGAAACTACGTTTTGCTATCCGTGAAGGTGGCCGCACTGTCGGCGCCGGCGTGGTCAGCAAAATTATCGAATAAGACTATTCATCGAGCGCGGTGCCCAGTTTGGGCGCCGCGTTCACTTATTCACCAGCTAAAGTTCGGACAAGAATAATGGACCGCCAAAATATACGCATCCGCCTTAAGGCATTCGACCATCGAGTGCTGGACCATTCAGCGGTAGAGATTTTGAATACAGCGAAGCGCACTGGTGCTTCGGTACGCGGACCTATTCCGCTGCCAACCCGTATTGAAAAATTCACCGTGAACCGCTCACCACACGTCAATAAAAAGTCACGTGAGCAATTTGAAATTCGCATTCACAAGCGGGTGCTGGATATTGTTGATCCAACACCGCAAACCGTTGATGCGCTGATGAAGCTTGATCTGTCGGCTGGTGTCGATGTCGAAATCAAGTTGGGAGCGTAAGTTATGCGTTCAGGTGTTATTGCAAAAAAACTGGGTATGAGCCGTATCTTTAATGAAGATGGTGCTCATGTGCCTGTCACCGTTCTTGAGCTGGGTGGTTGCGCCGTTGTTGCGCACCGTACTGTCGAACGTGACGGTTACAGCGCTCTACAATTGGGTGCCGGTAAAGCCAAGGTTTCACGCACATCCAAAGCTATGCGCGGGCATTTTGCCAAGGCAGAAGTTGAGCCTCGTCAACATGTTTCAGAGTTTCGGGTTTCGGATGATTGTCTTTTGGACGTTGGTGCGGAGCTGTCTGCAGAGCATTTTGTCCCCGGGCAAAAGGTTGATGTTGCCGCTGTTTCTATCGGTAAAGGTTTCGCCGGTGCGATGAAGCGTCACAACTTTGGTGGCCTTCGCGCCACCCACGGTGTGTCTATCTCTCACCGTAGTCATGGTTCAACCGGTCAGTGTCAGGATCCGGGCAAGGTTTTCAAAGGCAAGAAAATGGCCGGCCATATGGGCGCCAGCCGCGTTAGTACACAAAACCTCGAAGTGGTTCGCACCGATGCGGATCGTGGTTTGATTTTGGTTCGTGGTGCTGTGCCAGGGTCCAAAGGAGCCTGGATTGAAATTCGTGACGCTGTTAAGGGCGCAGGTGCTGATGTGCCCAAGCCAGGCGTTGTTAAAGTTGCTGCCGCACCTGAAGCTGCACCAGCCGAGGCCCCTGCCGAAGCTCCTGCTGCCGAGAAGGAAGACTAGTGATGAAAATTAAAGTCACAACACTGGGCGCAAAAGCCGCTGGCGAGCTGGAGCTTGCTGACGACATTTTTGGGCTGGAACCACGCAAAGACATTTTGCACCGCATGGTTCGTTACCAACTGGCCAAGCGCCAGGCCGGTACGCATAAAACCAAAGGCCGTTCTGAAATCTCTCTTACCGGCAAGCGGTTTGGCAATCAGAAAGGTGGCGGTACTGCCCGTCACGGCTCACGTCGGTCCAATATCTTTATTGGTGGTGGCCGTGCGTTTGGTCCGGTTGTTCGCAGCCATGCCCATAACTTGCAGAAGAAAGTACGGCGTATGGCGATTAAACATGCGCTTTCTGCCAAGGCTGGTGCCAAAGAGCTTATCATTGTCGATGAAGCTAAAATGAAAGCACCCAAAACCAAGGATCTGCGTGATTCATTTGCCAAACTTGGTATTGAAAACGCCTTGATTGTTGGTGGTGCCGAGCTGGACAAGAATTTTTCACTTGCCGCACGCAATATTCCTAATGTGGATGTTGTTCCCAGTGCCGGCATTAATGTTTATGATGTGTTGCGCCGCCATACCCTGGTTTTGACCAAGGATGCGGTTGCCGATCTGGAGGCACGGTTCAAATGAGCACCGAGCGCCATTACGATACAATTCTCGCCCCGGTAATCACGGAAAAGGCAACTTTGCTTTCTGAGCATAACAAAGTTGTATTTCGGGTTCTCTTGAGTGCGAACAAGAAAGAAATTGCCGAGGCTGTTGAAGCACTTTTCAAAGTCAAGGTTGAAAAAGTTAACACCATCCGCACCCCCGGTAAGGTCAAGCGTTTTCGCGGCCATCTGGGCAAGCGCGTGGACGTCAAAAAAGCCATCGTGACACTTGTCGAGGGACATTCCATCGACATCACGACGGGTCTTTGAGTTTAGGGTAGGGAAATGGCTCTTAAAACGTTCAAACCAACGTCTCCTGGTCGCCGCGCACTGGTCATTGTTGATCGCAGCGGTTTGTGGAAAGGACGCCCCGAGAAGACCCTCGTTGAAGGTCTGAGCAAAAAGGGTGGCCGTAATAATCATGGCCGTATTACCATGCGCCGTCGCGGTGGTGGTGCCAAACGCCTCTATCGTATGGTTGACTTCAAACGTCGCAAATATGATGAGATCGGTACGATTGCCCGGATTGAGTATGACCCGAACCGTACCGCCTTTATCGCCCTCGTTGAATATGCTGATGGTGAAAAGTGCTATATTTTAGCCCCACAGCGCCTGGCTGCAGGCGACAAGGTTATCTCTTCACGCAACGGCGCTGATGTAAAACCTGGTAATTGCATGCCATTGCGCACAATGCCGGTGGGTACGATTATCCATAATGTGGAAATGAAACCGGAAAAGGGGGGGCAAATTGCCCGTTCAGCCGGGGCGTATTGCCAATTGGTTGGTCGTGATGGTGGTTTCGCGCAAATTCGCCTGAAATCCGGTGAGATGCGTCTGGTTCCTGATAGCTGTATGGCTACTGTTGGTGCTGTATCTAATCAGGATCACATGAATACCAATAAAGGTAAGGCTGGCCGTAATCGCTGGCTTGGCAAACGCCCCAGTGTTCGCGGCGTAGCCATGAACCCGGTTGACCACCCTCATGGTGGTGGTGAAGGCCGGACCTCGGGTGGTCGCCACCCTGTTACTCCCTGGGGTAAACCAACCAAGGGTGCGCGCACGCGCAAGAAGAATAAGCCTTCGGATAAATTTATTGTCCGTTCCCGTCATTTGAAGAAAAAGCGTTAGGAGCCGTTAAGTGCCACGTTCGGTTTGGAAAGGTCCGTTTGTTGATGGGTATCTGCTTAAAAAGGCAGAGGCCAGTCATGCAGAAGGACGCAAAAAAGCAATTAAAACCTGGTCGCGTCGCTCGACCATTCTGCCACAATTTGTTGGCCTGACATTTCAGGTTCACAACGGCAGGAAGTTTATCCCGGTAATTATTAACGAGGATATGATCGGGCACAAGCTTGGCGAATTTTCGCCAACGCGGACCTATTATGGTCACACGGCCGACAAGAAAGTTAAACGGGGTTAATTATGGGTAAAACTGCAAATCCCCGCCGCGTTGGCGACACAGAAGCTTTTGCCAAAGCGCGTAACTTGCGCGGTAGTGCACAAAAGCTGAATCTTGTGGCGCAATCCATTCGCGGTATGAAGGTCGAGAAAGCTTTGGCCGCTCTGGAATTTTCGCGTCGGCGTATATCACTGCCTGTGCGTAAATGCCTGGAGTCAGCCATTGCCAATGCTGAAAACAATCATGGTTTGGACATCGACCAACTTGTGGTGTCGCAGGCCTATGTAGGCAAGAACCTGGTGATGAAACGCTGGCGCGCCCGCGCTCGTGGCCGTTCTGCCAAAATCATGAAACCATTTTCAGAAATCACTATTGT
The DNA here is from genome assembly GCA_021776515.1 of Robiginitomaculum sp. Lineage (GTDB taxonomy): Bacteria > Pseudomonadota > Alphaproteobacteria > Caulobacterales > Maricaulaceae > Robiginitomaculum_B. The sequence continues at coordinate 3,689 of JAJFFS010000018.1, forward strand.
TGTGCGCGAAGTTGAGGAGCAAGCCTGATGGGTCATAAGGTCAATCCGATCGGGCTTCGGCTCGGCATTAACCGCACATGGGATTCGCGTTGGTATGCAAATACCAAAGAGTACGGGCGTCTGCTGCATGAGGATTTACGTCTGCGTAAATTTATCAAGGCACGTCTCAGCCAGGCTGGTATCTCCCGCATTGTTATTGAGCGCCCGCACAAAAAATGTCGCATCACTATTTATACCGCTCGTCCGGGCGTGGTAATTGGTAAAAAAGGTGCTGATATTGAAACTCTGCGCAAGGCGCTTGGCAAAATTGTTAATGATGAAGTGTTCGTCAATCTGGTTGAAATTCGCAAAGCCGAAATTGATGCCACTCTGGTTGCCGAAGGCATTGCCCAACAGCTTGAACGTCGTATGGCTTTTCGCCGCGCGATGAAACGCGCTTTGCAAACGGCAACTCGTATGGGTGCCAAAGGTTGCAAAATTAAGCTGGGTGGCCGCTTAAACGGTGCAGAAATTGCGCGCACAGAACAATATGCAGAAGGCTCTGTGCCATTGCATACACTGCGCGCTGACATTGATTATGGAACCGCCGAAGCCAAAACGGCCATGGGCATTATCGGGATTAAGGTCTGGATCTACAAAGGTGAGATCATGGAACACGACCCGATGGCGCAAGACCGCAAGGCTGAAGCTGCTGGCGAAAATCGCGCGCGCTCCAACCGCGCTAGTGCATAAATAAAGGTATAGGGCAGGACCATGCTGCAACCAAAAAAGACAAAGTATCGCAAGATGCACAAAGGCCGTATCAAAGGCACGGCCAAGGGCGGGTTTACGCTGAACTTTGGTTCTTATGGCTTAAAAGCCCTGGAGCCGGAACGGGTAACCTCGCGTCAGATTGAGGCTACACGTCGTGCCATCACCCGTCATATGAAACGGGCTGGTCGTGTATGGATCAGAATTTTTCCCGATGTACCCGTGTCGAAAAAACCGACTGAAGTACGGATGGGTAAAGGTAAAGGCTCGGTAGAGTTTTGGGCCGCCAAGGTTAAGCCTGGTCGGGTCATGTTTGAAATTGATGGTGTTTCTGATGCCGTCGCTCGTGAAGCACTGGCACTTGGCGCAGCCAAATTGCCGATCAAATGTAAAATCGTCGCCCGTCAGGGCGAGGGTTGAGCGCGCGAGAGGAGAGTAAGTTATGAACGCTAGTGATATTCGCGCGATGAGCGCTGATCAAATCAAGGACGAGCTTGTAACCTTGAAGAAAGAGCAATTTAACCTGCGCTTTCAACAGGCGACAGGCCAACTGGAAAACACGGCGCGTGTTCGTGTTGTACGACACGACATTGCGCGTCTTAAAACAGTCTTGCATGCCAAGGCTAATGAAACCAAGGGAGAGGGCTGATGCCCAAACGTCTTCTGACTGGCGTCGTCGTTAGCGACAAGGGTGCCAAGACAATTGTGGTGAAAGTCGAACGGACTTTTCTCCACCCGCTGTATCGTAAAATCATACGGCGGTCGAAACGCTATCATGCTCATGACGAGAAGAATGCGTTTAAAACCGGTGACAATGTCACCATTCAAGAGTGTGCGCCGAAGTCTAAACTGAAGCGTTGGGAAGTGGTTGCGCAGGCCTAGTCTAATCTTAGGAACCACGCGATTGAGGAGGATCCTGCTGTGATCCAGATGCAGAGTAATTTACAGGTCGCCGATAATTCAGGTGCCCGCCGTGTCCAGTGCATTAAAGTGCTGGGCGGTGCCAAGCGTCGCTATGCACGCATTGGTGATATTATCGTTGTCTCGGTTAAGGAAGCAATTCCACGGGGCAAGGTTAAAAAAGGTGAGGTACGCAAAGCTGTTGTCGTGCGTACCAGAAAAGATATTCAACGTGCCGATGGCTCGACGATCCGCTTTGACGGCAATGCCGCCGTGCTGATCAACAACAATAATGAGCCTGTTGGTACACGTATTTTTGGCCCGGTTCCTCGTGAACTTCGCGCTAAAAAGCACATGAAAATCGTTTCATTAGCACCGGAGGTGCTGTAATGGCCGCGAAAATTAAAAAAGGCGATAAAGTCATCGTACTTGCTGGTAAGGACAAGGGCCGTACTGGCGAGGTCGTCAAAATGATCACCGATACAAATCGGGCTGTTGTTTCAGGCGTGAACATGGTCAAGCGCCATACGCGTCCTACACAATACGACCCCGGTGGTATCAAGGAAAAAGAAGCACCATTGCACGTTTCAAACCTGGCTGTTGCTGATCCCAAATCGGGCAAGGTAACACGGGTAGGGTTCAAAACCCTTAAAGACGGTAAAAAGGTTCGCTTTGCGAAAAAGTCAGGCGAGGTAATCGATGTCTGAGACAGCTTATGAACCACGGATGAAAACGCGCTACCGCGAGTCTGTTCGTGAAAAAATGACCAAGCAATTTGGTTATAAAAATGAAATGCAGATCCCGCGTCTTGATAAGATTGTTATCAATATGGGCGTTGGTGAAGCGGTTCAGGATTCCAAAAAAATCAACAGTGTGTTGAATGATTTGGCGTTGATTGCCGGGCAAAAGCCGGTTGCAACACTTGCCAAGAAATCCATTGCCGGTTTCAAACTGCGTGATGGCATGAAAATTGGTGCCAAGGTTACACTGCGTCGGGACCAGATGTATGAGTTTATGGACCGGCTGGTTAATATTGCCCTGCCACGGGTTCGTGATTTTCGCGGCCTGAGCGGGAAAAGTTTTGATGGTCGTGGCAACTTTGCCATGGGCCTGAAAGAACACCTCGTGTTTCCAGAGGTTGATTACGATAAAATTGATCAAATCTGGGGCATGGACATTGTTGTCTGTACGACAGCAAAAACTAATGATGAAGCAAAAGCCCTGTTGGCAGAGTTCGATTTTCCCTTCCGGGCAAAATAGTACTGACGCATCAGGGAACGCGGGTATTCGCCCGCACTTGGAGGAAGACTTAATGGCTAAGATGAGTGCCATTGAACGCAATAATAAACGAATCCGGATGGTTGAGCGATATGCCGCCAAACGGGCTCGTCTGAAAGATATTGCGCGTAATAAAGACCTGCCCATTGAGGAGCGGATCGCTGCGCAAATCAAACTTTCAGAAATGCCACGTAACTCTGCGCAAACGCGGATACGTAACCGGTGCGAACTTACCGGTCGGCCACGTGGTTATTATCGTAAATTTAAAATGTCGCGGATTGCACTGCGGGAATTGGCAAATCAGGGCCAGCTTCCCGGTGTGACCAAGTCGAGCTGGTAGGAGGTAACAATGGCGATTAGTGATCCGCTGGGCGATATGCTCACTCGTATCCGTAATGCGTTGATGCGTCGGCGCGGCAAGACCGTGACCCCGGCATCAAGACTGCGCAAGCGTGTACTCGATGTGCTCGAGCATGAAGGTTATATCCGTGGTTACGCGGAAGTGGAGCAAGATGGCTTCCCGACCTTCGAGATCGAGCTAAAGTATTATGAAGGTGAACCTGTTATTTCGGAGATCAAGCGTGTCTCCAAACCAGGTCGCCGTGTTTATTCATCTGTCAAAGACCTGCCACGTGTGCAAAACGGGCTTGGTATTTCTATCGTCTCTACCCCCAAGGGTGTGATGTCGGATACCACGGCGCGCGAACACAATGTTGGCGGCGAAATTCTTTGCCAGGTCAGCTAGGGGAACGGATATGTCACGTATTGGCAAAAAACCTGTTGAAATCCCTGCTGGAGTAACCACAGAGCTTGGCGGCAAATCCTTCAAGGTGAAGGGGCCAAAAGGCGAGCTTGGCATGACCTTTGTAAATGAGGTTGAAGTTACTATTGATGGTAATGTGCTGACGGTTTCTCCCAAGGATGATTCTCAGCGTTCCCGCGCTATGTGGGGGCTGCAGCGTTCGTTGGCGGCCAACCTTATTGAAGGTGTCACTAACGGGTACAGCAAAGAGCTAGAGTTGCGCGGTGTTGGTTATCGTGCCCAGATGAAGGGCAGCAATATTGTTATGCAATTGGGCTTTAGCCATGAGGTTAATTATACACCACGTGCTGGTGTGACCCTGGCAACACCCAAGCCTACGCAAATTATCGTTTCGGGTGCTGACAAGCAGGCCGTGGGTCAAACCGCCGCTGAAATTCGCAGTTTCCGTAAACCTGAACCCTACAAGGGCAAAGGCGTGCGGTATGTTGGCGAATTTGTCAGGTCCAAGGAAGGCAAGAAGAAATAGCCATGATCGATTCACGTACAAAATTAAAGCGGCGCGCTACGCGCAATCGCACAAGGCTGAAAAAACTGGCTGGCGGGATGCCCCGTTTGTCTGTTTTCCGGTCAAACAAATACATCTATGCCCAGGTTATTGATGATGCCAAAAGTGCCACTTTGGTGCAGGCTTCATCACTGGAAAAAGATGCTGGTGCCAAAGCAGCGGGTAATGCCGATGCAGCAGGCAAGGTTGGCAAATTAATTGCCGAGCGGGCAAAAAAGGCCGGTATCAAGCAAGTCGTGTTTGATCGCGGCGGTTATATTTATCACGGACGTGTCAAGGCGCTGGCGGAAGCTGCGCGTGACAGCGGCCTGAAGTTCTAGGAGAGCGGATAATGGCAGGCCGTAACGAAAAACGTGGTCGCAAGGACGACCGGGAAAAAGACGAGTTTACTGATCGTCTGGTTTTCATCAATCGCGTTGCCGCGGTGGTGAAAGGTGGTCGTCGGTTCTCATTTGCCGCCCTCGTGGTGGTTGGCGATGAAAAGGGCCGTGTTGGTTTTGGTCATGGTAAGGCGCGTGAAGTGCCTGAGGCCATCCGCAAAGCCACTGAGGAAGCCAAAAAGACCCTGATTCGGGTGCCGCTGCGCGAAGGCCGTACCCTGCATCACGATGGCAAAGGTCATCATGGTGCTGGCAAGGTTCTACTTCGTGCGGCGCCTCCGGGTACTGGCGTTATCGCCGGTGGTCCCATGCGTGCGGTGCTCGAAGTTCTTGGGGTTCAGGATGTCGTGGCGAAAAGCCAGGGCTCATCCAACCCGTATAACATGGTGCGGGCAACCTTTGATGCTTTGCGTAAACAACGCAGCCCACGGGCTATTGCGGCCAAGCGTGGCAAGAAGGTCGCCGACCTTGTGGCCAGTCGTCAAGATGGTGCCAGTGCCCCTGAAGCCGTTGGCGCTGAAGGCTGAGGAACAGAAAAATGGCAAAAGCAAAAACCGTGACCGTGCGCCAAACCGGCAGCCAGATACGTCGCCCAAAGGATCAGCGCCAGACATTGGTCGGCCTTGGGCTAGGCAGAATTGGCAAGGTGCGCACATTAGAAGATACACCCGCTGTGCGTGGCATGATTGCCAAAGTATCGCACATGGTCAGCATTGTAGAAGAAAGCGCGTAACACCGTTCTCTTTGGAGCAGAAAAATGAGACTGAACGAACTTAGCGATAATCCTGGCGCAACTACCAAACGCACACGCGTTGGTCGTGGGCCTGGATCGGGCAAAGGCAAAACCGGCGGACGGGGCGTAAAAGGCCAGAAGTCTCGCTCAGGTGTAGCGATCAAGGGCTTTGAAGGCGGACAAATGCCGCTTCACATGCGCCTGCCAAAGCGCGGGTTTACCCCGCACAATCAGGCCCGCTATGCGGAACTGAGTATTGGCAAGCTGCAAACGGCCATTGATGCCAAGAAAATCGATGCCAAAAAGGCTATAGATGAAGATGCACTGGTTGCTTCTGGCGTTGTGCGCCGCAAGCGCGATGGCATTCGCCTTCTTGCAAATGGTGCCTTGAAGGCCAAAGTAACATTAACACTCACTGGTGCGACCAAGGCGGCTGTAGCTGCTGTGGAAAAAGCCGGTGGATCGGTCACGATTATGGCTAAAAAGGCAGATGAACCTGAAGCCAAGGCGTCAAAAGACTAATCATGGGACCAATTTTGGTCCTCATTGATGAAACCGGGAACAGATAACCATGGCTTCAGCCGCTGAACAGCTTGCTGCGAATATGAATTTCGGTGCCTTTGGCAAGGCCAAAGAGCTGCAAAAGCGTATCTGGTTCACCCTTGGTGCATTGATCGTATATCGACTTGGCACCTACATCCCTATTCCTGGCATCAACCTTGATGCTTATGCCGCAGTGTTTGAAAACACCCAAAAGGGCATCTTGGGCATGATGAACATGTTCTCGGGCGGTGCTATTAGTCGCCTGGCCATCTTCACCTTGAATGTTATGCCGTACATTTCGGCCTCGATCATCATGCAATTGATGCAAACCAGCGTGCCATCACTGGCGGCGTTGAAAAAAGAGGGTGAGACCGGGCGCAAGCAAATCAACCAGTACACGCGCTATCTGACTGTTTTGCTGGCTACGGTGCAGGCCTATGGGATAGCGATTGGCCTTGAAAGTTCACAAGATGTTGTCGGCAATCCAGGGGTGTTTTTCCAGGCCTCTACAGTGATTACCCTGGTTGGCGGCACCATGTTCCTGATGTGGCTGGGCGAGCAGGTAACGGCACGCGGTGTTGGTAATGGTGTTTCGCTGATTATCTTTGCCGGTATTGTCGCTGGTTTGCCAACAGCCGTTTTTAAGGCACTTGATTTAACCCGCATTGGCCAGTTCAGTTTTCTTGGTCTCGTTCTTCTGACCGCTTTGGCCATTGGCGTGGTGTTCTTTATTGTCTTCATCGAACGCTCACAGCGCAGGCTTTTGATCCAGTATCCCAAGCGTCAGCACGGCAATAAGGCCTTTGGCGGGGATAGTTCGTTTCTGCCGTTGAAATTGAATACCGCCGGGGTTATCCCGCCAATCTTTGCCTCTTCTTTGCTGTTGCTTCCGGCGACTGTTGCCGGTTTTTCCGCCCAGTCCGGGCCGGAATGGCTGCGCACCATTGTGGCTTCACTGGGGCAGGGACAGCCGCTTTACCTTTTCACCTATGGCGCATTCATTATGTTTTTTGCGTTTTTCTATACCTCGATTGTGTTTAACCCTGAAGAAACAGCCGATAATTTGCGCAAAAATGGTGGCTTCTTGCCGGGCATTCGCCCTGGCGCCCGTACCGCCGAATATCTGGATTATGTGCTTTCGCGCCTGACTGTGATTGGCGCGCTTTATCTGACCGCCGTATGTCTCCTGCCTGTTATTCTTGTCAACGCCTACAGCGTGCCGTTTTACCTTGGTGGCACATCCATTTTGATTGTGGTCAGTGTAACCATGGACACGGTAGCGCAAGTTCAATCGCATTTACTGGCTCACCAATACGAAGGCCTTATCAAGAAAACCAAATTGCGGGGACGTCGTAGATGAATTTGGTGATTTTTGGACCGCCGGGTGCCGGTAAAGGCACACAGGCTAAACGTCTGGTTAGCGAGCGCGGTTATATACAACTTTCTACAGGCGACATGCTACGCGCAGCGCGTAAGTCTGGATCCCAGCTTGGTAAAAAAGTTGCCGCTATTATGGATGAGGGCAATCTTGTTTCGGACGAGATCGTCATTGCACTCATTGATGAGCAACTTGATCTGAACAAGAATGCGCCCGGTTTTATCTTTGATGGCTTTCCGCGCACTGTGGCTCAGGCTGAGGCACTGGATGGATTGTTGGCAGGGCGGGACAAACAAGTGGATCATGTGATTCGTCTTGCTGTCGATGATGCGGCACTATTGGAACGGATCGCTATACGATTTGAAGAACAGGCGCGGGATGATGACAACCCGACATCGTTTAAAGTGCGCCTGAATGCCTATAATGAACAAACAGCGCCCTTGCTGCCATTTTATGGAAGCAAGGGCATTTTGAAGGAAGTAAATGGCATGAATGACATAGACACCGTTGCCGGTGATGTGGCGCGCATGCTGGATTTGGAATAATTGGATGAAACAAGTGTCTCAGCCGGTTGACGGGGGGGGCGCTAGAAGGATAGAAAACGGCCTCCGCAAAAGGGCAGAGTAACTGGCGATTGCAAATATGCATTCGGCAGCTGTTCGCTTGCGGTGTCTTTTATGGAGAATTGATAGTGGCACGGATTGCCGGCGTAAATATACCGACGAACAAGCGCGTAGAAATTGCGCTTTGCTATATTCACGGGATTGGTCCCGCGAAGGCTAAAGAGATTTGTGAGAAGGCTGGCATTACGGCCGAGCGCCGCGTTGCGGAACTTACCGATGCCGAGGTTCTCAAGGTTCGTGAAACCATTGATAGTGATTATATGGTCGAAGGCGATTTGCGCCGTGACACCGCGGTTAATATCAAGCGTTTGATGGACTTGGGAATGTATCGCGGCCTTCGTCACCGGCGCGGTTTGCCGGTGCGTGGTCAACGCACGCATACCAATGCACGCACACGTAAAGGCCCGGCAAAAGCCATTGCTGGCAAAAAGAAATAAAGGCGGATAGATTATGGCCAAGGAACCGACACGGGTACGCCGTGCTGATCGAAAAAACATCACCTCTGGTGTTGCGCATGTCAATGCGACGTTCAACAACACTATGATTACCATTGCTGATGCTCAAGGTAATGCAATTGCCTGGTCAACAGCGGGGGTTATGGGCTTTAAGGGTTCACGTAAATCAACACCGTATGCGGCTCAACTTGCCGCCGAAGATGCTGGTAAGAAGGCACAGGAACACGGTATGAAGACCCTTGAGGTTAATGTTTGTGGACCGGGTTCTGGTCGTGAGTCTGCTTTGCGGGCGCTGCAAGCTATTGGCTTTACCATTACCACCATTCGTGATGTGACACCGATCCCCCATAATGGATGTCGCCCACCTAAACGCCGCCGGGTTTAAACCCCGTTTTATTTTTCATCTGGCAACTGTTTAACTGCCAGATTAGCCAAGAGGTAAAGCTGTGCTGGAAAAAAACTGGCAAGAACTGATCCGTCCCATGAAGCCCATTATTAAATCCGGGCATGATGAGGGGTGTCAGGCACAAATCATCGCCGAGCCGCTTGAACGCGGTTTTGGAACAACTTTGGGTAACGGTTTGCGCCGGGTACTCTTGTCGTCTTTGCAAGGCGCTGCAATTACTGCGGTGCAAATTGACGGCATCGTGCACGAATTTTCTTCAATTCAGGGTGTGCGTGAGGATGTCACCGACATCGTTCTGAATATCAAGAAAATTGCCCTGCTTATGCACAATGAAGGTCCGAAGCGCGTTGTGCTTAATGCGACCGGCCCGTGCGAAGTTACCGCTGGCATGATTGAAGAAACCGCAGACGTTGAGGTTCTGAACAAGGACCACGTTTTGTGTATGCTTGATGATGGTGCCAGCATACGGATGGAATTCACCGTTAATACTGGCAAAGGCTATGTTTCGGCTGACAAGAACCGTCCCGAAGATGCTCCTATTGGCCTGATTGCGGTGGATTCGCTGTTCAGCCCGGTTCGTCGTGTTGCCTTTTCAGTAGAAAACACCCGTGAGGGTCAGGTTCTCGACTATGACAAACTGGTCATGGACATCGAAACCAATGGTGCCGTAACACCCGAAGATGCCGTAGCTTTTGCTGCTCGTATTCTGCAGGACCAGTTCCAGATTTTCATCAACTTTGAAGAACCTGAGGACGACAAGGCTGCGGATGCTGCGCAAGAGCTTGATTTCAACCCTGCACTTCTGAAAAAAGTGGATGAACTGGAACTTTCTGTTCGTTCAGCCAATTGTCTGAAAAATGATAATATTGTCTATATTGGTGATCTTATTCTCAAGTCAGAAGCTGAAATGCTGCGTACGCCAAACTTTGGCCGTAAGTCTTTGAATGAAATTAAAGAAGTTCTTGCTTCTTTAGGTTTGCATTTGGGCATGGAAGCACCAAGTTGGCCACCTGAAAACATTGACGATCTGGCGAAAAAGCTGGAAGACAACATTTAGTAAACTGATTTTTACGGACTGCAACACGTCCGCCTTTAAGGAGAGACCGCCATGCGCCACCGTATTGCGCACCGCAAACTCAACAGAACGCACGAACATCGCAAAGCGATGTTTGCCAATATGGCTGCGTCACTCATCACTCATGAGCAAATCACCACAACTTTGCCCAAGGCCAAGGAATTGCGTCCCATCGTGGAAAAGCTTATTACCCTGGCTAAAAAGGGCGATCTGGCATCACGTCGTCGTGCGGCGGGTCGCCTGCGCGATGAAGAAGCCACCAAAAAATTATTTGCGGTTATGGGTGAACGCTATAAAGACCGCCAGGGCGGTTATGCACGAGTGCTCAAAGCCGGGTTTCGTTATGGGGACAACGCACCTGTTGCCGTGATTGAACTTGTTGATCGCGATGTAGCGGCCAAAGGCAAAGCTGATCACGAACGTACCGAGCGTGAAGAAGCTGCTGCTGAAGATTAATCTTCTGTCTGCTAGAATTTTAAAAAGGCGACCCTCTTCTTGCGGGTCGTCTTTTTCGTATGGGGCAAAGGGTTGCAATTTTTAACTTAAATTTTCCCGTTCTCACCCTATATGAAAACAAGTAGCGCAGAAGACGTCAAAATTGCGCCATGATTTACAGGGAATGATGTGATGATGAAAACCTATTTGCTTGCCGCTTTATCATTTTTCTTGCTGCCGTTTGGTGCCGATGCACAATCGGTGCGAGAGCTGCCCCAAAGCGCAACGCAAGTGCAATTGTCGTATGCGCCTTTGGTCAAACGTGCTGCGCCCGCAGTAGTTAATGTCTATTCACGCCGTGTGGTTAAAAGCGCTGCTTCGCCTTTTTCAGGCGATCCCTTTTTCGGACGTTTGTTTGGCCAGGGTTTTTTCGGTCCGCAAGAGCGAGTTCAACAATCATTGGGATCGGGCGTTCTGGTACGTAGTGACGGCATTATTGTAACCAACAACCATGTCGTTAATGGTGCGGACGAGCTACGTGTTGTGCTGGCCGACCGCCGTGAATTTGATGCTGAGCTTCTGCTTTCAGATAAACAGGCCGACCTGGCGGTACTAAAAATTGATACCGAGGGTGAAGATATGCCCGTCATGCCTTTCCATGAAGCCGGAGAGGCAGAGGTCGGCGATCTGGTGCTGGCCATTGGCAATCCGTTTGGTGTAGGGCAGACGGTAACATCAGGCATTGTTTCGGCACTGGCGCGTACAGATGTCGGCGCATCTGACTATACCAATTTCATTCAAACCGATGCGGCGATCAATCCGGGTAATTCCGGCGGGGCGCTTGTGGGTATGGACGGTACGCTTTTGGGCATTAATACGGTAATCCTGTCGCGTTCTGGCGGCTCTAATGGCATTGGATTTGCCATACCGTCGGCCATGGTGGCGCGGGTGGTGGATGCCGCTCTCAACGGTGAAGAAGATCGTGTGATCCGTCCATGGTTTGGCGCAAGGATACAGGAGGTGGACAGGGATCTGGCAGCCTCTTTGGGGCTGGATCGCCCGCAGGGCGCACTGGTGTCCGAGATTTTTCCAGATGGACCAGCGGATCATGCCGGCGTTTTGCGCGGTGATGTGGTGACACATATTGCCGATCATGAAATTAATAGTGAGCAAGGGCTGCGCTTTCGTCTGGCCACACACAGGGTTGGCGAAATGTTGTCACTGTCGGTTATACGTGATGGTGCTAAAAAAGATTTATCTCTGAAAACGAATGCTGCACCAGAAACGCCAAGCCGGAATGAGACTGTTCTGGATGGCACAAATCCGCTTGCCGGCGCAAAAATAGCTAATCTGTCACCAGCATTGGCCGAAGAAATCCGTGTCGATGAATTTGCCACGGGGGTTATCATTCTTGAAGTGGCAGCCCGCAGCCCGGCACGCAATTCCGGTTTGCGTGCGGGGGATATTCTGGAAAGCATTGCTGAAATGGATGTTAAGTCCGTTGAGGATGTCCGCGATGCACTGGACGCCAATGACGGGGCGAGGCGCTGGCCGGTGTCTATTGTGCGCGGTGGCAAATCAATTTCTGCGGTGATAAGATTACGTTCCTGACGTTTGCTGATTTGACGTTGAATGATAAACTCTTTCCTATGAGCACACTTTTTGAAGCTGCCGGACTGGAACAGCGTGCGCCGCGTCCGCTGGCGGATCGTTTGCGCCCCAAAACCCTGGACGAGGTGGCCGGGCAGGGGCATTTGCTGGGCGCTGATGGCCCCATAGGGCGTATGGTCGGGGCGAACCGGCTTTCCTCGATGATATTGTGGGGGCCGCCGGGTGTCGGCAAAACCACCATTGCGCGGCTTTTGGCCGATCATTGCGCCTTGCATTTTGAGCCTTTATCGGCGGTTTTCTCTGGTGTTGCGGATTTGCGTAAAATATTTGCCGCCGCCAAAGACAGGCGCACGGCGGGGCAGGGCACATTGCTGTTTGTAGATGAAATTCACCGTTTTAATCGCGCCCAGCAAGACGGGTTTTTGCCCTTCGTCGAAGAGGGCGTGGTGACGCTTGTCGGCGCGACGACGGAAAACCCCTCGTTCGAGTTAAACGGCGCGCTTTTGTCTCGCACATCGGTGATGGTGCTTAAACGTCTTGATGATGCGGCGCTGGAAGAGCTTCTGGTGCGCGGTGAAACCTTGATGGAAATGCTATTACCGTTGGAGCCGCAAGCGCGGGAGGCCTTGCGCGCCATGGCCGATGGTGATGGGCGTTATGTGTTGAACCTGGCCGAAGAGGTCTTTGCTCTGAATGCCAAAACACCATTAAGCACCAAAGATCTGGCCAAAGCCTTGCAAAAGCGAAGTCCGGCATACGATAAAAACCGCGAAGAGCATTACAACCTTATTTCTGCGCTGCACAAGGCGGTGCGCGGCTCGGACCCCGATGCGGCGCTATATTGGTTTGCCCGTATGCTGGCGGGCGGAGAAGATCCGTTGTTTCTGGCGCGGCGTCTGGTGCGTATGGCCAGCGAGGACATTGGCCATGCGGATCCGTCCGTGTTGCAAACAGCTATCGCCGCAACAGAAACCTACCGTTTTTTAGGCAGCCCCGAGGGTGAGTTGGCGCTGGCGCAAACGGTGGTGCATCTGGCCTGCGCCCCAAAATCCAATGCGGTTTATACGGCCTTTAAGGGGGCGATGAAGGCTGCCCGTGAAACCGGCTCGCTGATGCCGCCAAAACATATTTTAAATGCGCCCACCACGCTGATGAAGGATGAAGGCTACGGCAAGGGCTATGCCTACGACCATGACGCGCCCGAGGGTTTTTCCGGCCAAGACTATTTCCCTGATGAGATGGAGCGCGCCGAATTTTACCAGCCATCAGGGCGCGGTTATGAAAAAGCCGTTGCCGAGCGATTACGAAAATGGCGTGCTTTGCGGTACGAGCATTAAAACGGATGCAGCGAATAAGCTGAAATAGCTTTTTGCGGGCAGTCCAGGCCTGGAGTCCAGGGTAAAGTTATTGTTTTAGTAGGAAAACTTGGTGAGCCCGTCCGGGCTCGAACCGGAGACCTACTGATTAAAAGTCAGTTGCTCTACCAACTGAGCTACGGGCCCTGACCAAGGCGCGGAACCTAACAGGACGAACGTATGGGTCAACACCCGATCTGCATTTGCTGGCATGTTTTTCTGGAATATCTCCGCCTTTTTTTCAATTACATCTCGTGTCACCGTGTCAATCGATAACATTGAAGGCATTCACCGTGCCAACGGACGTTTTTTATTCCCTTCAGGCGTATTACAGCGGGTCTCCAGCGCCACTTACATGATACTGCTTCCTCGGGGAAAATGCTAGAATTGGCGTTTTAGCGATATACCGATTGTTTGGGGTACTGGTGGTGTGTGCTGTAGTTTTTGGCGAAAACTGAAGGGATTACCAAATGCAAATGTATTGGCTTTTTCGTTCAGGATATTGCGCACATACAAAGCAGCTTGCCAATGTGATGGCTGGTCTAGCGCCAGACGAAAATTCACCATATGTGATCGTTCTGCATTGCGGTTATCAGCGCGGGCAAAGGTGAGTTGTGAACGGCCAGTAAAGGTATAATCGGCACTTAAGAGCCATCGCCGTTCTGTACCGGCTGACCAGTTGTATTCTGCTATTACCCCCCCGGCCAGCGTAGGGATACCGGGTAGGTGGTCATTCACCTCGGACCCTAAAAACGGATTAACGATCACAAGGTCAGGGTCATTGAACGAAAGATTGGCATCAAGGGTAAGGCCGTCAAAAGGTTCTAAAATAATATCTATATCCACGCCCCGACTACGTGCGTATCCAGCGTTTAAGATTACCGGAAAACCATTTGGAAGAATTTGGTCTGACTGGATGTCATCCCATTTGAGGGTGAAGGCAGCAGCATGAAGCTGGACACGATCACCTAGAAAAGAAAATTTGCCGCCAATTTCATACATGGTCAATTTATCAGGTTCAAAAACGCGATCTTCTTCTTCCTCCCCCCCTTCATTTTCTTTTTCAAAAAACACGCTGTCCGGACTGTTTAGATTGACGCCACCTATTCTGTTTCCTTGTGCCATCTGCACGTAGAGAAGCGTATCTTCATTAGCCTTGAAACTGAGGGTGGCTTTGGGAGAAAAACCTGAATCACGGGTCTTGCCAAGACGCATCACCGGGGTTGTCCCTAATGCCCCATCAATTGTCGCTTTTGTGTGTTCATCAGAATGAAACCAGCGAACCCCCCCGGTCAGATCAATTGAATAGGGCAGGTGCCAAATGGTTTCGCCAAAAAAAGCGACTTCCTGGGTGCGTTCCCGGCGTGCCTCACTAAAGGCGACATCTCCATTCAGATTTCCTCCGGGAAGCACCGCAGCAGAACCAGGTATGGTCAATGATGATTGAAAATTTTCGCGGCGCTGTGATACAAAACCGCCAACCAGCCAGTCCCACTGCCCTCCAAGGCGCGAAACCAGTCTCGTTTCGTTGGAAATCATGTTGATTTTTCGATCGCGCACAAAAACACTGGGCGTTACAGGAAAGGGAATAATGTTGGGAACACCTAATGAGGCATCAATTTTATCACTGATCGAGCGACGTATAAACACTGTAGAGGAAATGATTTCACCCCACCCGTAACTCCCTTTTACCTCTGCAAAGGGATTGACGTAGTCGTCTTCATGGGGCTCGCGCGAAAAATTAGCACGTTTATATTTGCCAAGTTCACTAAGAAAATATTGTGAGTCATCGGCAATCACGTCCTGGAAATTAAATCCGGCATTGATTTCCCATTTTTCATTCAAATTCCATAATATTCGTGCTCGCGTACCAAAGACGTCGGTACTGTTGACGTTATTAATTCCCAAGCGAACATCATCTATATATCCGGCACTGTGATCGAGATAGCCCGTTACGCGCAAGGCCAACTGATCAGGTTTCAGTGGCATGTTGACCGTGGCGCTGATGCGGCCGTTCTGCCCACCACTGCGTGTCAGCGAAGTGCCAAGACTAATGCTAGCCGTGTATTTTTCCATATCGGGAACGTTGGAAATTACTCGATACAACCCACCAAGGGAGCCAGCGCCATAAAGCGTGCCTTGTGGACCCCGTAAAACCTCAACATGGTCAACATCATCAAGCTGAAGGTACGGGTCAGGTTCATTGTAGTTCAGGCGAATATTATCCAGATAGGCACCAATGGTTGATTGTTGGCGGCCTGTAAAACTGCCATCAGAGATGCCACGAATAAAAATTTTATTCCGGCTTGGCCCCAAATTGGTTGAGGACATGCCAGCAGTGTGCAAGGCCAAGGCGTTGGTATCGGTTATTTGTAATGCTTCAAGCTGAGCGCTATCGGTTACACTTAGCCCCAGAGGAAGGCGGGACGCAACGCCAGCACGTTTGGTTGCACGAACAATAATCGTATCTCTGGCTGAAGAATAAGTATTATTTGTTTTGGCTGTTTTTCTTTTGAGTTTGCGTTCTGGTTCTGCAGACCCTTGAATAATGCGATAAGCCCCCGGACCAACCTGTAGATACGTATATGCAGTGCCTTCCAGCACCACGTTGAGCGCTTCGTCCGTAGTATATAGACCCAGCACAGTGGGGCGTTTGACCTGCTTCAAATTAAAGGTGGAAAAATCAATCGAGATATGAGTTTGCCGTGCCAGTTGCCCCAGAGACCGATCAAGGCTGAGTATAGGCAAATCTACAATATAGGTGTTATCAGATTGCGCCCTGGCACTATATGCGTGGAACAGCATGGCTATTAAGCAAAGGCTTGCCAGTAATTCTGTCAGGGCAGTTTTGTGAATATTTTTACCAAACATACGTACATCAAACCTGAGCAGGCTTACTGACGGTTATCCGAGGTAGTATGCTGCAAGGCAATACCTGTCTCGGTTTCTACCGCTGTTAATGATAACAGAGCCGTCAAATCGCGCATCGCCCTGTCTTGATCTGTAATTTGTAATATTCCAGAAAAACGCAGATCAGCAAGGTCCGCATCTACCATATTTATAGGCTTGGCAAAATAGCGATTTAGCTCAGCTATAACATCTGTCAGGCCATTATTTTCAAAAATGAGAAGCCCCTGTTGCCAGGCTGTGACTTTTGTAGTGTCAAACGGCTGTACTTTTATTGCCGCACCGAACTGGTGTTCTGCTTGCTGACCTTCAACAAGACGTAATGCCGGTAATGGTGAAGGCAGGGTACGGTTTTCAAGGGGCAGGGGCTCTACTTCAACAATACCTTCGGTAACAGAAACCAGCGTGCGCCCTACATCCATACGAATAATAAAACGGGTACCAATGTCTGTTACTTTGAGGGTGTTGGCGGCAACCATGAATGAACGTTCTTTCTCATGCTTCACAGTAAAAGAGGCTTCCCCCTTTTGAAGCTCTATCCGGCGGCTGTTTTTATCCATACTAACCGCTATGGCGGTGCCGGTGTTGAGCATGACGGTGCTGCCATCAGCCAAAGTTACGGTGCGCTGTTTTCCTATGCCAGTTGTATAGAGTGTTTCGCCCGGGGTACCATTCTGGCCGATGAAAACAGGGGCCATCAAAATCAATAATGTGGCTGCAATTGCAGCGCCAAAACCACCGCCAAAAGCGGCTGGCCGGGCGCGAATGGCCTTACGTAACCGGTGCAGAGGAAAGGCAATGATATTGTTTGTTTGCGCGGGTGTATCAATTTCGTCAGTCTCAACAATAGCAGACAGACTACCGGCATCATCCCATGCCAGGGCAATGACATCATAGGCGTCGTTATGCGCTGTGTCGGTTTCCAACCATTGCGTGAAGGCTATCCAGTCATCGCTGGACGCCGATCCACTATGCAAGCGCACGTGCCAGTTCAAGGCATCTTCTTTGGCCTTTTCTGCACGTTTGTTATTTGGCTCATTACCCATTGATTTTCTATTCCTTCACCGGATTGACGCCACCAACGACATAAACCCTCCAGTGCATATCCAATTTTATTCCCACAAACTGTAAAAAAAGATTATGGGTCGGCACCTCGCAAAATTTGCGTTAGTTCGCGCATGGCGCGGATGATGTGTTTTTCTACCGTGCTGACCGAGATGCCCAGTTCTGCGGCGACCTGTTTATGTGACAAGCCTTGCATACGGTGTAATTCAAATGCTTTGCGTGCTTTGGGTGGTAATGTATCAATAGCGGCACGAACCCTGGCGATGCGCTCGCCACGCAAAAGTCGCGTTTCACCATCCTCTTCATTGCTGGTGGCAAATCCGCCTGTTTTTTCCGTACTTTCGTCTGTCCATTTTTCGTCGCGTCGTACGCGTCGTTGCCGTTGGCGAATATGGTCAAGTGCCATTCGCCCAGCCATGGTAAAAAGGTAGCTGACAGGATTATCCAGAGTTTCTGTTATTTTAGCTTTGCTAACCTTGACCCACAATTCCTGCACCAAATCTTCGGCTATGGCCTCATCGCGCAAGCGCGCAGCGACAAACCGGCACAGGTTTGCTCGTTGCTCCATATATGTGGTTTGCAGGGCTTCATTGGACATATCATTAAGTATGAACAAAAAAAGAGTGGGGGCAATGGACGGCTGGGTAACAATTTGTATTTATCGGTTTCACAAAACTACAACCTCTTAATTTTTAAAGGTAATTAAATAAACATTGCTCCGGTTTTTTAGAGAGTTTTACTCAAACATCATCTTGCACATTACATCTTTTGCATTTTTTTTTCATGAGACTGGAGGTTCCAGGCTGACAGTGGCGTCGATGCACTGAACGGCTTGTTGCCGGTATTTTGAATGATTGGAAATGATGATGATTTCTCGTAAAAACATTTTGTTAAGTGCGGCCTCCCTGACGGTGATGTGCGTATCAACCTCGGCTTTGGCTGGACCGGCTATACATGCAGCCGTTTTGCCTTCCAGTCGGTCCACCACAATTAATGCACCTGTTACTGTTTTTTCCAGCATGATCAATGGCGGTGATAGTATTGCACAGGGGTGTGGCATTGCCCTTCGCAATCCAAATTTGCCGATCAGCTTTTCATATCAGGCTATGCAAGCCGATAACGCAACGCCGGCTGCCGCTCCGAATAAGCCGGTTAACCTTGCTCCGGGTGCCTCGCAGGCATTCGTTCTGTCTTTTACAGCAAACGCGCCTCTGCCTGCTAATGCAGTGCGTTTGACCTATAGCTGTACTGATGATGCCGGTAACGCGGTTGAGGCACCTGTCGTGGACGGCGTCAATGCGCTTTCCTTTTCTGCCTCTGCTACCCCATCCCCTGATGTACTGACGATCGCACAATCTCCATCGGGGGACGGTTACATTCGCATACCATCTGTTGGTGGTGCCGAAGCCATGGCCATTTCTGCTATAAACATTGGTGTTGGCACTGGTGGGAAAGCTGAGGAAGCTGATCTGATCGCTATGCCGGACACCGGTGGTGTTGCTCTGCCGGTCAGCTTGTTTGTTTGTGAAACAAATTCAGTAACGGGTGAGTGCCTGAGCACCCCGGGGGCCTTCGTTCACACAAAACTTGGTGCAGCCCCTTCAACATATACCGTATTTGCAAACGCAGATGCTGATGCCGGTATCGCTGATTACCCCGATCTTTCCAGGGTGTACTTGCGCTTTTATGAGGAAGCAGCTCCGCAAAGTTCAGAGCGCGGCGAAGGCCGTGGCGCAACAGGGCTGGCCGTAACATCGCCTGCGCCGGTATCGTCTCATACGAGTGAATTGCCTGAAGGTATTTGGGAATCTCGTTTGAACAGCTCGGATGGCAGTTATCATGAAGGGTTGTTTTTCATCTCTGCAGATGGCGACTTGAATGCCATTATTTACGGTGATGACGACCATCATGATCACCATGCTGATGGCCGAAGTGACCATGATGATGACCGTGATGATGACCGTGACCGTGACCGTGATGGTGACCACGACCGGGACGGTGACCATGATGATGACCGGGATGATGACCACGATCGGGATGGCGACCATGATGATGACCGGGACGGTGACCACGACCGGGATGGCGACCACGATCGGGATGGCGACCATGATGATGACCGGGACGGTGACCACGACCGGGACGGCGACCACGATCGGGATGGCGACCATGATGATGACCGGGACGGTGACCACGATCGGGATGGCGACCATGATGATGACCGTGATGGTGACCATGACCAGGACGGTGACCATGATGATGACCGTGATGGTGACCATGATCGGGACGGCGACCACGATCGGGACGGCGATCATGATGATGACGATGACAATCGTATTGGTACGGCTACGTTGCTTTCCGGATCAATCAGCACTGATGGTGTTGGTGGGTGGTCTGCCAGTGCGCAAGTGCTTGACCTTGCCAACACTTTGGGCAGCGTTAGCTATCAACTTGGGGGCAGCTGGGATGCCAACAAAGCGTTGGAAGGAACCTATTTGCCTACGACAGGCACCAGCGTCTCCTCAATCGGCAACGGCTCTCTTCGGGCTGCATTTTCCAGAGATTATGACCAGCCTACGGTGCTAGCTGATCTTGCCGGTAGTTTTGACTTCTATGATGGCCGCACGGACATTGGTGATATAACCATATCCAGCAATGGTACATTTAATGGAACCTATAGCGTTCCCGGTTCGGCGCAGACATGTACCGCATCAGGTGATTTCTCTTCGGCAAGTTCAGGGACTAACCTCTATACGGTAACAGTTTCATTGCAGAACTGCGATGCCGCTGGAATTTATAGCGGTGTTGCCACTTTGCGTACCGAGGACGATGACAGAAGCTCCAGGGTCAATCCAATCCTGGGGATGGCAATGACTGCCGATAGTCATGGCGGTATCATACTGGACATTTTCCCACAGGGACACCGTCCAGACGATCACCATTAGAGCTGGCATTACCAAAGAACCAGCCCATCTGAACCTTATGGTTCATTTAGGCTTCAAAACCCGCAATGGCGTGTTACCCCATACGCTGTTGCGGGTTAGTCTATTGGTAAGTGAGCATGCGGGTTTTGGTGCGCAGGTGTTGTGCAAAACATACATGCGCATAATGAATGAAATCTACAGGCCAACCCTTATTTTAACGGGCATTTATTTTTTTAGAATATCAGTCAGTTCCCGTAGTTTTGCCCGGGCCCTGAGGATGTAAAAGCCTTGATTGGCCAGGTGATTAGGGAAAAACTGGCCACCCGGCGTGCCGTTGTTGACCACCAAAGGTTTCATTACCGCAGCATGGCGTAATTCTTCAAGCATTTTGTCATAAAGTTCGGCGGTTTCACGGCTTTCAATCACCGTTTCAAAATCTTTGCGCAAGGATGTCAGCACCATGTAATACCCATAGGCCTTGCCCTTGGTACGGTAGAAAATTTTATCTGCCTTTAGATCTAAAAGACCCAGCGTTTTGTGACGCCCGGCTATCTGTGCATCAAGTTCAGCCGATGCTGAGCCCAAATCATAGGCAATACGGTCCAGCGCCGCCAGAAGGTTATCTGGCCGGGTATCAAAGGTTGCCTCGCCATTGGCCAGGCGGGCATTATAGCGGCGCAAGGCCTGCACGGCTTCCTTGTACTGGCTCTCTGCCGAGGCAGTAGGCCACAGCGTGCCCGGTTTAATAATCCAGGTTGTGGGTGAATATTGTAGGCGTGCCCGGGCAATGGACAGGTCCGGATCTGCCGCTGAAGAGCCGCGCTCGCGCCCAATTTGATCTTCAAGTTCAAAGGCAAAGCGGCCTAGCGCAGTCACCATGCCGATCTGGTAATTAGGCATGTTATTGAGCATGTAGGATGGTACAAAAAAAGGTGCATTGGCTACCCAGCCGGCTTTTTTAATCTCCGCCTCCATCAGACCGGCCGTCATGGCTACGGCTTGTGAGCCATTAGGCAAAGTGAATTGCGGTGTAAATGAGGGGTCGTCATCAATACGACTGGTTAGCGCCGCCAATGCAGGCCAAAGCAGGAATAAAAACAAGGCAACAAAGCCGGTGATTTTGGCCCAGGGGCGTTTTTTACGTACTGGTGTGGTCTTCTGTGTCACCACAATAGGTTCATCGCTAACGGGTTTGCGGCCAACAGATTTTACGCGCGACCAAAACCGTCGTGCCGCCTGAGCAAACTGCATATTGCATCCTCCCTATTTTCTACTATATGGCGATTCTGTCTCTGATCTACAAGATAGAGACATAAAGGAAGTTAAACAATGTTCTATTTTTGTTCTTGACATAATATTAATTGTGAATAAGCTGGCTATACAAGGGAGTGGGCTGAAAATGGGTATTCACATCCAGACTTTTGCATTTGAAGGCGTTGAAGCCGCGCCTGTGGATGTTCAGGTGCAAATCAGTTCTGGCATGCCTGCATTTTCCATTGTTGGTCTGGCGGATAAAGCCGTTGCGGAAAGCCGCGAGCGTGTTCGTGCCGCCTTTGCCGCTATTGGTTTGGCTCTGCCAGCCAAACGGTTGGTGATTAATCTCGCACCCGCAGATCAGCCCAAGGAAGGCAGTCATTATGATCTGCCTATCGCATTGGGCCTTATGGTTGCGATCGGCGTCTTGCCCATGGATGCCCTTGAGGGGTTTGCCGCAATCGGCGAATTATCGCTTGATGGTACGATTGCGCCGGTCAATGGTGCCTTGCCAGCGGCCATGGCAGCTCATGGGCTGGATCTCGGGTTGATTTGCCCGGCGCAAAGTGGTCCCGAAGCCGCCTGGGCCGGTGATGTATCAATACTGGCTCCGCCTAACCTCATTGCCCTGATTAATCATGTTAAGGGGCGCCAGATACTGGAGCAACCTGAACCAGGACCCTTGCAAGAGGGGGCGCCTTGCCCTGACCTTCGTGATGTAAAGGGGCAGGAACTTGCAAAAAGGGCATTGGAAATTACCGCTGCGGGCGGGCATAATCTTTTGATGATTGGTCCACCGGGGTCTGGAAAATCCATGCTGGCCGCACGTTTGCCGGGCTTGTTGCCGCCTTTGAATGCACGGGAATTACTTGAAGTTTCCATGGTTCATTCCGTTGCCGGGCTTGTTGAACACGGCACGCTAAGTCGTGCCCGGCCATTTCGCAGCCCGCACCATAGTGCCTCAATGGCGGCTATGGTTGGTGGCGGTATCAAGGCGCGCCCGGGCGAGGCTTCGCTTGCCCACCGGGGGGTATTGTTTCTGGATGAATTGCCTGAATTCACGCCGCAAGTTCTGGATAGTTTGCGCCAACCATTAGAAACCGGAAAGATCAGTGTTGCGCGGGCCAATGCACACATCTCATACCCGGCACGTTTTCAACTTATTGCCGCCATGAACCCTTGCCGATGTGGTTCGGCCGGTTCTGATGGCTATTCTTGCCGCCGGGGTCCGCGTTGCGCCCGGGATTATCAGGCCCGCATATCTGGCCCGTTTATGGACCGCATTGATTTGCAAATTGAAGTTCCTGCAGTTACGGCGGCGGACCTTGCTCTGCCAGCCTCTATTGAGGGTACAAGGGAGGCGGCAGCGCGCGTGTATGCCGCCCGAGAAATTCAAACCAGGCGCGCCGAAGTCCATGGTGGCGACAGCGCAGTTTCAACAAATGCGGAATTGCCGACCGGAATACTGGAAAAGCTGTCTGCACCGGATGAGGCCGGACGGCAATTACTGATCCGTGCTGCAGAAACCATGAAGCTTACAGCGCGTGGCTATCACCGGGTCTTGCGAACAGCTCGGACTATTGCTGACCTGGAAAACTGTGAGGGGGTGAGGCGTATCCATATCGCAGAGGCGCTGGGGTTAAGAAAAACATCGAAAGCGGCTGATGAAACAGTGGTTTTTCCTCGTCCTGTCAAGGTTTCCTAAAGACCCCCGCGCTATACAAGGCGTATGACAAACGCATTTAAAGCTTACTTCACACATATGAATGATCTGGCCGTTTGCCGTGATAGTGAACGCCGCATCACCAATGTTAACCCTGCATTTATAAGCATTTTCGGCGGAGAACCTGACGACTGGTCAGGACAGAATTTTGATGGCGCTGTGTTGGGCGCGCAGATTGGCGCTTTTCATGACACTCGGGCCTATGGGCAGGTAAATGTGGGGGGGCGTATACGCTGGATTGAATGGGATGAGGCCGCGCTGCCAGGGGGCGGCTCTTTAGCCATAGGGCGCATTAATGCAGATCGGCGCACCTTGGGCCGCGGCGAACTTTCTCCAGAGCGCGATCGCCGCCGTAACAAAAGCTCGATTTCTGTGCCAGGCCAGCGGTCAAAACAGAAGGGTAAGTCCTCTGCACCACCGGCTGTACTAGGGGGAGGGGTGCCTGAAAATACCGGTAATCCAGACGTTGCTGGTGTACCAACTTCGTCCCTTGCACAGGATACACATACCTCAATTCTTCTCGTTGAAGATGATCCGCTTAGCGCCAAACTGGCAATGGCATTGTTAGGGCGTGCAAACTGCAAAGTCACCCATGTTGAGGACGGTCACGAAGCACTTGAAATTGCAAGGCAACAGACATTTGACCTTGTCTTTATGGACATGCGGATGCCTAAACTGGATGGCCCCAGTGCTTGCCGCGCCATACGCGCATTAGGCGGGGCATGGGCAGATGTTCCCATTATTGCATTAACGGCCAATGCCTTTGAGGATGACCGCAAAATTTGTCAGGCGGCGGGCATGACCGGATTTGTGACCAAACCGATTAGTGCGCAAACCTTACTGGCCGTGCGAGAGCGCTGGACCTCGGCAACAAATCAAGCAAGGATGGCCTGAACTTCGCGTATATCGAGTTAATCGGTATCGTGTGAATTTGGGGGTATCATCTTGTCTACTACGAAAAAACGCGGGCCAAACTGGCGGGATGTTTTAAATGCATTACGCCAAAAGCGCGTTATATTGACCGTATTGCTGGGGTTTTCCTCTGGCCTGCCTTTTTTGTTGGTTGGCAACACGCTTGGGCTTTGGCTGCGCGAAGCTGGCACAACATTAACCGCCATTGGGTTTTTGTCGTGGGTAGGGCTTGCCTATTCCATGAAGTTTTTATGGGCACCGCTGCTTGATAAAACCAATGTCCCCCTTCTTGGCCGTCTGGGCCACAGGCGGGGTTGGTTGGTATTATCACAACTTATCGTCGCGCTGGGCTTGTCCGCGATGGCAATGGTCGGTACGGGCGGCGGGCTCATGGTGTTTGCATCCTTCGCTTTGGTTGTTGCCTTTGCTGCTGCTACGCAAGACATTGCTGTTGATGCGTGGCGTATTGAAGCGTCGCGTTCGGACGAGGAACTGGCGCTACTGACCGCAGCGTTTCAGCTTGGGTATCGCGCTGCGCTTTTAATGACAGATGCGCTTATTTTGATTGTTGTGGCCAAAACCGGATGGTCGCTATCATATTTCATGATGGCGGCTCTGATGTCTATTGGGCTAATCGCTGTATTATTTGCACCCGAACCACAAAGTCGGCGAGATGACGCCGATGATACAGGTAGGCCATTATGGACGCCTATGGGCTTGTTTGATGCGATTGCCGGGCCGTTCATTGCTTTTTTCAAGGCCCATGGTCGTTCTGCTATTATTATGCTGGCTGCGATCAGCATCTACCGGCTGGGTGACTTTGTTATGGGGCCAATGGCGGGGCCGCTTTATATTGACCTTGGTATAGAAAAAGAAACCATTGGTGCTGTACGGGCATCTGTTGGTTTGCTGGCGACACTGATCGGCGTTGCTTCTGCCGGCCTTAGTGCCATTCGTTTCGGGTTTGTGCGAACGCTTATTGTTGGTGCCATAATCGGCCCGGGATCAAATTTAGCGTTTTCCGCCATGGCCCTCCTGGGCAATGATTTACTGGTGTTTAACATTGCTATGGCTGTTGATAATTTTTCTGCTGGCTTTGCCGGGGCGGCACTGGTGGCCTGGATGTCCAGCCTGACCAATATTGGCTACACAGCCAGCCAATACGCATTGCTATCATCATTCTACGCCATTTTGGGTAAGGTGCTAAAAGGATTTTCTGGCCAGGTTGTAGACGCCCTGACAACCATGACCGATCTGATGACGGCCTACGCCATCTTCTTCGCGGGAACATCACTTATTGCTATACCCACGGTGTTTTTGTGTTTGCAGGTCGCCAAAATTCCGGGAAAAAATTCAGTGGAACAAACGCCTTAGTTATCACTACTGAGATCGTAAGCAGCAAAGGTGGCCATGTTGACAATATCGGATACGGTGGCACCAAGGCGGCATATCTGAACCGGTTTTTGCATACCCGTCAGCAATGGTCCGATGACCGTGTTGTCACCAATGGATGATAGCAATTTGGTTGAGATCGAGGCCGAATGTACCGCTGGCATGATCAGTACGTTGGCAGGGCCGGTCAGGCGTGAAAATGCAAACAGGCGCTGCGTATCCGGGTCCAGCGCTACATCGGCGGCCATTTCACCTTCATATTCAAAACCTAGTCCTTCGCGTTCATCCAAGATTTCCACAGCTTCACGAATTTTGTTGCATCGTTCGCCGCCGGGGTTACCAAAAGTGGAATAGGCCAGGAATGCCACACGCGGCGTAAACCCAAGCCGCCGCACAGTCCGGGCGCTCTCAATGGCAATTTCGGCCAGATCTTCTGGCCCCGGAAATTCTGTAACATTGGTGTCGGCAATGAAAACTGTATGCCCTTTGGACAGGGCAATAGACATGCCCATAATGCGGGTGCCGGGCATGGGATCAATGGCTCTTAGTACATACTTTAGGGCAATGTCATAACTGCGGGTTATGCCGGTAACCAGACCATCCGCATCGCCCAAAGCCACCATGCAACTGGAGAAAATATTGCGATCATTATTGATCAGGCGTTGCACATCGCGGGTTAAATATCCCTGACGTTGCAGACGCGCATAAAGAAAATCAAAATAGTCCGGGTTGCGATCCGATAACATGGCATTGCATATTTCCAGATCAACTTTTTCGTCCAGCCCCACCAGTTTCATATTGCGGCGCACCTGTTGTTCGCGCCCGATAAGAATGGCCTTGCCAAATCCCTGGTTTTGGAAGGAATAGGCGGCGCGAATCATCGCCGGTTCTTCGCCTTCGGCAAAAACAATGGTTTTGGGGTCATTGCGAACGACGCCATGCACGCGCTGGATCAAACCCGCCGTTGGATCAAGACGGCGCGCCAACTGATCGCGATAGGCATCCATATCGCGTATGGGCTTACGGGCGACACCCGTTTCCATGGCGGCCTTGGCAACATAAGGCGGCACAAAAGAGATCAGGCGCGGATCAAAGGGGGCCGGAATAATGTAATCGCGGCCAAAGCTTGGCCTCGCCCCGTGATAAGCGGCGGCAACTTCATCGGGAACATCCTCTCTGGCAAGTTCAGCCAGTGCCTGGGCGCAGGCGACCTTCATTTCCTCGTTAATGGTGCGCGCACGCACATCCATGGCACCCCGGAAAATATAGGGAAAGCCCAAGACGTTATTGACTTGATTGGGGTAGTCTGAACGCCCGGTGGCCATGATGGCATCGCGGCGTACGGCCATAACCTCCTCAGGGGTGATTTCCGGGTCAGGGTTGGCCATGGCAAAGATGATTGGTTTGTCGGCCATGGATTTGACCATGTCAGGCGTAATGGCCCCTGCCGCAGAAAGGCCAAGCACACAATCTGCACCGTGCATGGCTTCTTCCAGCGTGCGTATGTCTGTATCTCTGGCGTGCATACGTTTCCATTGATCCAGATCATCCCGGTCTTTGTGCACCACGCCATCCTCGTCAACAACAATGGCATTTTCATCTCGAACGCCAAGGCTCTTGACCAAATTCAGGACAGAAAGCCCGGCGGCGCCCGCGCCCACAAGCACCACTTTCAAGTCTTCTATTTTACGGTCGGTCAGATGCACGGCATTAATCAGTCCCGCCGCTGCGATAATGGCTGTGCCGTGCTGATCATCGTGAAATACAGGAATGTCGAGTGCATCACGTAATTCGCTCTCAATGATGAAACATTCAGGGCTTTTTATGTCTTCAAGATTAATACCGCCAAACGAATGACCAAAGCGGCGCACACATTCCACAAACGGGGTTATTTCTGTTTCTTCAATTTCCAGATCGATGGCGTCCACGTCGGCGAAGCGCTTGAATAAAACAGCTTTGCCTTCCATCACCGGTTTCGAGGCCGCAGGGCCAAGATTACCTAATCCCAGTATCGCGGTGCCATTGCTGACAACGGCAACCATATTGCCTTTTGCGGTGTATTCGTAAACCAGATCGGGGTTTTTAGCGATTTCACGAACCGGGACGGCTACCCCCGGTGAATAGGCCATGGCCAAATCACGTTGCGTTGCCATGGATTTAGAGGGGGTAACCTCAATTTTTCCGGGCTGTGGGTGGCGGTGAAACGCCAGCACTTCCTCGTCGGAAAACATATTCTTTTTGCGCGTCATGGTTGATTCGCTCCCTTTGATTCACATACATAGGGTAGGCTTACGGTGTTTAGCACGCAATCATGATTGCGTTTGTGTGATCATCGCCTAATTTGTCATCCATGGTGAAGGCGCAAAAATTGGCTGTTAAAGCCCCCACGCCCATGATGGCGCAATATCTGGCGATCAAGAAAACTGCGCCTGATGCGTTATTGTTTTATCGCATGGGGGATTTTTATGAGTTGTTTTTTGACGATGCCCGTGCGGCCTCTGCATCACTTGATATTGCGCTAACCAAACGCGGGAAACATCTGGGTGAAGATATTCCCATGTGCGGTGTGCCGGTGGCAGCGGCGCAGACATATTTACCACGCTTGATCGCCAAGGGGCACCGTGTTGCCATTTGCGAGCAGACCGAGGACCCCCGCGAAGCCAAAAAACGCGGCGCTAAAGCCGTGGTTAATCGTGAAGTTGTTCGTGTCGTAACGCCGGGTACCTTGACCGAGGAAAGCTTGCTTGACCCGCGCCGCGCTAGCCGTATTACCGCGCTTTACCGCAATGGTACTAGTGGCTGGGGCCTGGCCTGGGCTGATATTTCAACCGGGGAGTTTTGTTCTTGCTCCACAGATACTCATGGTGCGGGTGAATTGCTTTCGGCACTGGCACCGCGTGAAGTGCTTGTCAGTGATACGCAAGGGCAGGAGACATCGAGCATAATCGAGCTGGCCTTACAGGGCATGGTGCCAACGCTTTTGCCCGGCAGTCATTTTCGCCCACGGCAAAACCTGTCTGCATTATGCACTGCCTTTGGAGTGAATACCCTTGATGGTTTTGGAGATTTTTCAAATGCTGAAAAGGCGGTGCTTTGTGCGCTTCATGCTTATTTGCAAACCACTCAGGCTGGCCAGCCGTCGCGTTTGGCACCACCTTGTCATCTCGATCAACAGCAATGGATGGCTATTGATCCGGCAACACGTGGTTCGCTGGAACTTTTAACAACGCTAACGGGCAAGAAAAAAGGCGCACTTCTGGATTGTCTGGACCGTACGTTAACCGCCGTAGGCGGGCGCCTTTTTACCGATCGCCTGACCCGCCCTTCAGTAAATCTGGACGAGATCAACCACCGTCATGATGCCGTGGCATATTTGGCTAGTGAAACCGGGTTTCTTGACAAAATACGAAGTACGTTGCGCACATGTCCAGATGCTGAACGTGCCTGTGCGCGTCTCTCGCTTGGTCGGGGTGGGCCACGTGATCTGGCCGCTATTGCCCATGTGCTGCACGGTGGCGAGGCGTTAAATGCTATTTTCTCGCCTACACCATTGTCACCGTTGCCAAGTGCGTTGGCCGAAGCCTTGCAAACATTGTCACTGGCTGGTGATAGTATAGCCGGGGTTCTGTGCCGGGATCTGCAAAAAGCACTGAACGAGGAATTGCCGCTTTATACCCGCGATGGTGGGTTTATTGCCAAGGGGTGGTCGCCAGTTCTGGATGAAACCCGCGAACTTGGCCGTAATGCAAGGCAGGTTATTGCCGGTTTGCAGGCTGATTATGCCCGGCAGTGCGATATTACCTCGCTAAAAATCAAACATAACAATGTTCTTGGGTTTTTTATCGAAGTGACGCCGCGCCATGCCGATAAAATGGTTGATGAGTCACTGAATGCACATTTCACGCACCGGCAAACCTTGGGCAGTGCAGTGCGGTTTACCACGGTTGAGCTTGCTGAACTTGATGCCAAAATTGCCGGTGCCAGTGAGCGGGCCCTGGCGCTGGAACTGGAAATTTTTGATCAATTTAATGAGCGCATCAGTGAAATGGCTGCCCACATCAGGGCGCGGGCACATGCGCTTGCCATACTTGATGTTGCTGCCGGCTCGGCAACCTGGGCTAATGAATTCAAGGCTGTGCGCCCCGCAATGCTGGATAAGCCAATTTTTATTATCGAAGGTGGTCGCCACCCGGTGGTAGAAGAAGCCCTTAAAAAAGAAGGAGGCACACCTTTCACCGCTAATGACTGTGCCCTTGATGGTCGCGCCGAAGCCAATCCGCGCCTCTCGTTTGTTACCGGGCCAAACATGGCTGGTAAGTCCACATTCCTGCGTCAAAACGCGCTTTTTGCCATTATGGCGCAAGCGGGGCTTTTCGTGCCGGCGCGCAGCGCACAAATTGGTCTGGTCGACAGGGTATTCAGCCGTGTTGGTGCTGCCGATGATCTGGGCCGTGGACGTTCTACTTTTATGGCTGAGATGATTGAAACTGCTGCAATTCTAAATCAGGCAGGGCCGCGCGCCCTGGTTATTCTTGACGAGATCGGGCGCGGCACCTCTACTTTTGATGGTCTTGCGATTGCCTGGGCTGTGGCCGAGCATCTTTACCAGGTTAATCAATCCAGGGCGCTTTTTGCCACCCATTACCATGAGTTGACAGGTTTGACGGCGACCCTTTCCGGGGCGACAAATTTGTCGCTACGCGCGCGTGAATGGGAAGGGGACCTTATTTTTTTGCATGAGGTCGTTAAAGGAGCGGCGGATCGGTCATACGGTGTGCATGTGGCGCGCCTTGCCGGATTACCAGATGCGGCTATCACCCGTGCGCAAGAGGTGCTGGAGCGTCTGGAAAAGGGAAAATCATACAAAAGCCCTGCGCTGGCAGATTTGCCCCTGTTTCAAACACCTCAAAAGCCGGGATCACTCACCCGGCAGTCCCCGGCATTAAAAGCCTTGCGTGATATTTACCCGGATGAGTTGTCTCCGCGTGAAGCACTGGATGCGCTTTACCGGATCAAGGACATATTAGGCGAGGAAGACGGGTGAGCGCGTCTGATAGACTAGATGCACTCAAAGAGGCCAGAACCAGGGCCGTTGACGATGCGCGTGCAATACTGGTGCGAGAACACGATGGCTTACAAGCCGCGCGTGCGTTAAGTGCCGCGCAGGATAAAATCATCATTGGGCTATTCTCCACACTTGTTGCGCCGCTTTTGAAAGAGCAGGAAAGCCTGGACCGTGCGTCCTTCTGTCTTTGTGCCACAGGTGGTTATGGCCGGGGGGAACTGGCACCGGGTTCAGACATTGACCTTCTCTTGCTCCACGATGCAGAACTGCCAGAAGGTGTGGGGGACGCCTATTCCGAGATGCTCTATGCTTTGTGGGATATTGGTCTGAAGGTCGGGCATGCCTTACGGCGCCCGGAAGAATGCGCAAAAATTGCTGCCGATGATACAGTAAGTGCCACAGCTATGATGGATGTTCGCGTGCTTGTGGGTAATGCCGGACTGGTTGATAAATTGCATCATTGCCTGAAGGCAAAAAATAGCGCCAAAGCTGACCGGGATTTTATTGCGGCCAAGCTTTCCGAGCGTGACAAACGCCATGTACAGCAGGGACAATCCCGGTACATGGTGGAACCCCATATCAAAGACGGAAAAGGCGGATTGCGTGATTTGCAAACGCTGGGGTGGCTGGCAAAACGTCTATCTGCTCAACATAGCGACACACGTGCCGCCATTGCCGAATATATTGATGAGCAAAGTCTGCACAGGTATGATCGCACTTTGTGTTTTTTGTGGACAGTACGTTTCTGGTTGCACCTTATTGCCGAGCGTGCAGAAGATCGTTTGAGCTTTGACCTGCAGCCAGAGCTGGCCCGCGCAATGGGTTATCGTGACACCCCGGCAGCCGAACGACTAATGAAGTCGTATTTTCTCAAAGCCGGTGATGTTGGCATGATGACCCGGGTGTTTTGTACTCAATTGGAAATGATTGCCGCCAAGCGTGCGCCCACAGGCCTAAGTCGGTTTATCCCACAACGACGCAAGACACTAAAGACCAAAGGCTTTGTCACCGAGGCAGGGAGGCTGGATTTTGAAAGTGAAGACAGCATCCTGAAAGATCCTGTCAATCTGGTGCGCCTTTTTGAAACTGCTGATGCCATTGGCTGTGACATACACCCCAATGCCTTGCGGGCGACGAGGCGGCATTTGCCTTTGATAAAGACCGCATTTCGCAATAATCCGGTGGCTACCGATGTTTTTCTGAACTGTATGGCCAAGTCCCGCGACCCGGAAACACTATTACGGATTATGGGCGAAAGCGGCGTGCTGGGCCGTATCGTGCCGGAATACGGACAGATTATCGGGCGCACCCAGTTTAATATGTATCATCGCTATACGGTGGATGAACACACTTTGCGTGCGATAGGTGTTGTCCATAACTTACTGGAAAAAAAGATAAAAGATGGTCCTGACTGGACTGTCCCCATAGCCGCAGCCACCCATAACCGCCGTGCGCTCTATCTAGCCATGTTGTTGCACGATACGGGCAAGGGAAAAGGTGATCAACAAATTGCCGGGGCGCAGGCAGCCAGTCAGGCTTGTGCACGATTAGGGTTGAGCACAGAAGAGACCCGGTTGGTCAGCTGGCTTGTCGGTCATCATTTAGTGATGAGTGATACGGCGCAGCGCCGAGATCTTGGCGATCCCCATACGATTTTGGATTTTGCCAGGGTTGTGCAAACGCCTGCGCGGTTGAGGTTGCTGACGTTGTTGACCATTGCCGACATCAGCGCCGTTGGTCCGCAAGTCTGGAATGGCTGGAAGGATCGTTTGTTGCACGAGTTGTTTGAAGCCACTGAAAGCCTCTTTCGTGGCAAAACAGCACGTAATCTGGAAACACTGCAAAGCGATGCACAAACCCGCGCAAATTTAGCAAGAGAGGCATTTGTTAAAGCCTGTAAAGACAAAATCTTTGCCCAAAAATGGTCCAAGGCGCTTGGCCCTTCTTACTGGACAGCTTTTGAGTGTGAAACCATTGTACGCCAGGGCTTGTGGGCTGCTGAACTAGCCAAAGATAATATTTCGTCGGCAGTTTTTCTTGAAGAACTACCATCAGATGACAGCACCGTCATGCGGGTGCTGACCCCTGATGTGCCGGGTATTTTTGCCAAACTGTGTGGTGCCGTTTGTGCCGCTGGTGGCAATGTTATCGGGGCGCGAATTTTTACGACAAGGGATGACCGTGCCTTTGATGTGTTTTATATTCAGGACAATGAAGGAAACCCTTTTGGCTACAATAATGCGCGGGCTTTGATACGACTAAAAGCCGTCGTTCTTAACGTTATTACCGGGGAACCTTTACCGCAAATCTCAAGGCGGATGGTGTCAAAACGTGAGGCAGCCTTTGCCGTTATACCTTCGGTTGTCTTTGATAATGATGCTTCGGCCGCGCTTACCGTTCTTGAAACCAGTGGTCGTGACCGGCAGGGTTTGCTACATGATTTGGCGCAAGTATTG
Organism: Robiginitomaculum sp.; assembly: GCA_021776515.1. Taxonomy (GTDB): domain Bacteria; phylum Pseudomonadota; class Alphaproteobacteria; order Caulobacterales; family Maricaulaceae; genus Robiginitomaculum_B. Next base: position 36,634 of record JAJFFS010000018.1, read on the forward strand.
TGGCAAAACCAGCTTAATATTCGTTCAGCCCATATTGCCACCTACGGTGCCCGTGCCGTTGATGTTTTTTATCTGCAAGAAAAAAACGGTAACAAAATCACCAGCACCCGACGGATCAATAGTCTTGGTGCAAAATTAAGAGACGTACTGCAAGCTGGGCAGAGTAAAGATCAATCTGCCCGTTTTGAGCAGGCACAAGCAAGTGAGCGGCAATGAAACTATTTAAAAATTCCCTGGTGATTGGTGGATTTACACTGCTGAGCCGCCTTTTGGGCTTTGTCCGTGAAATGCTTATGGCTGCTGTGCTGGGTTCTGGCCCCATGGCCAGCGCTTTTGTTGTCGCCTTTCGTTTCCCTAATCTGTTTCGCAGAATTTTTGCAGAAGGTGCCTTCAATTCGGCCTTTGTACCGCTTTATGCAGGCAAGCTGGAGGCAGAAGGGCAAGAAGAAGCCGATCGTTTTTCGCGTGAGGCCCTGTCGGTTTTGCTGGTTTCTTTACTGGCCTTAATGCTGGTTAGTGAACTGGCTATGCCGTGGATTATGCGGGCGATGGCACCAGGGTTTTTGGAAAATCCGGGGCATTTTGCTCGCGCCGTTCTCTTTGCCCAAATTACCACGCCCTACATTATGTTCATGTCACTGACCGCCATGCTTAGCGGAATTTTGAACGCGCATATGCGCTTTGCCGCTGCAGCTGCCGCACCAATTTTGCTCAACATCGTTATGGTTGCGATTTTACTCTCTGGCCCGGTAACACCTGAAATTGCGGCCTTGCACCTTAGTATAGGCGTTGGGGTATCAGGTGTTTTACAGGTGCTGGTAGTATTTTTTAGCTGTCGCCGATTAGGCATACAGCTTGGGTTGCCGCGGCCACGCATAACGCCCGGTGTGCGCCGCCTTGTGGTGCTGGGGGTTCCGGGGGCCATCTCGGCCGGTGTGGTGCAGATCAATTTGCTGGTCGGTCAAATTTTCGCCAGCCTTCAGGATGGTGCCATAGCCTGGCTCTATTATGCTGACCGGCTCTATCAACTACCCTTGGGCGTGGTGGGCATTGCCATGGGGGTGGCGCTATTACCGGGCCTGACAAGGCAGGTGCGCAGCGGCGATGAAAAGGGGGCAGCACGCACCCTTAACGAAGCTTTGCTTCTCTCTGCGGCGCTTACGCTTCCTGCAGCGATCGCGCTAGGGGTTTTGCCGGTTTATTTTATTGAGGGGATTTTTATGCGTGGCGCCTTCACCTATGCGGATGCCGTTGCCACTGGCCATGCACTGATGGCTTATGCCTTTGGTCTTCCTTCTTTTATTTTAATCAAGGTTTTTGCCCCCGGGTACTTTGCCCGGGAAGACACCAAAACACCCATGCGTTTTGCCGCCATTTCCATGGTGGTGAATGTTGGGCTGGGGGCTGCGCTTTTTTTCACCATTGGCTTTGTTGGTCTTGCCATTGCCACCAGTATCGCCGGTTGGATCAATGCGCTTGGCCTTGGGTTTGGGTTATGGCGGCAAGGCCAGTTTATGCCAGACCGGGCATTGGCTTCTCGTCTCCTGCGTCTTTGTTTAGCGGCAGGGATTATGGGGTTTGCACTGGCCTTTTTGGCCGAGCCATTGCGCAATGCCTTACAAAACCTGCCCGCATATTCACTGCTCAGTGCCGTTTTAATGACATTTATCGGCATCATTGTTTTTGCGCTGGCAGCGCTTTTAACCCGGGCTGTGCGGGTGCAGGAAATTAAATCTTTGCTGCGGCGTTCTTGACCTCCGCCATGAGCTTGGTTACGTCGCTTCAAACCTTTTAGAAAGTACCTCTCATGAGTGAACCTTCAATACCCTATACTGGCCCGGAGCGGGTGTTTTCAGGCGTTCAGCCCACGGGCGCGCTGCATCTTGGTAATTACCTTGGCGCACTAAAGAAATTTGTGACTTTGCAAGATACGCATGATTGTATTTTCTGTGTAGTTGACCTGCACGCGATTACCGTGCCGCAGGACCCCAAAACCCTTGGTCATAATACGCGTAAAATCACAGCCGCTTTTCTGGCCGCCGGACTTGATCCCAAACGCGCTGTTATCTTCGTTCAAAGCGCCGTGCGGGCGCATAGTGAACTGGCCTGGATTTTTAATTGTTCAGCGCGGATGGGCTGGCTGGAACGCATGACCCAGTTCAAGGACAAGGCGGGCAAGGATAAAGAGCGCGCCTCTGTCGGTCTGTTTGCCTATCCGGTTTTGCAAGCGGCGGACATTCTGGCTTATAAGGCCACTCATGTGCCTGTGGGTGAGGACCAGAAACAGCATTTGGAACTCTCTCGGGACATCGCTGAACGTTTTAACCGCGATTATAATGCACCAGGGTTTTTCCCCTTGCCTGAACCATTAATCAAGGGGCCGGGGGCACGGGTGATGAGCTTGAAAGACGGTACCAAAAAAATGTCAAAATCAGACCTGTCAGATTTATCACGTATTAATCTGGAAGATGACGCGGATACCATTTCACGCAAAATTAAAAAGGCACGTACTGACCCGGAACCTCTACCGGAAAGCACTGACGGACTTAAAGGGCGTGATGGCGCGGCCAATCTTGTGGGGATCTACGCCGCCCTTGCCGACACCACTGACCAGGCGGTGCTGGATGAGTACGCGGGTAAAGGTTTTGGTGTTTTCAAACCAGCACTGGCGGAACTGGTCGTTCAGGCGATTACTCCCATTGGCCAAGAACTGGAACGTGTAAATGCCGACCCGGCCCATATAGACAAGGTGCTGGCCGATGGGGCGCAGCGCGCCCGGGCCATTGCTGATCCGATTATGGATGATGTGCGCCACATTATAGGATTTTGGGGATCATGACTGCACTTGCTCTTATTCGCCATGGCCAAAGCCAATGGAACCTTGAAAACCGTTTTACCGGCTGGGTTGATGTGCCTTTGACTGAACAGGGCGAAGCCGAAGCACACAAAGCCGGTCAACTTCTTAAAATTTGTGGGCATGATTTTGATTGTGCTTATACCTCCATGCAAACCCGCGCTATTCGTACACTGTGGTTGGCTATGGCTGAAATGAGCGAGGTCTGGCTGCCCGTAACCCGGGATTACAGGCTTAATGAACGCCATTACGGGGCGTTAACCGGACTTAACAAGGCAGAAACTGCCAAAGAGCACGGCGATGAACAAGTGCGCATCTGGCGTCGCTCCTATGATGTACCACCGCCACCTATGGATTGGGATAATCCACTTAACCCTTGCCGGGACCGCCGTTATGCAAAATTGTCCCGTGAAGTTCTGCCTACGGCAGAATCCTTAAAAATGACTCTGGAGAGGGTCGTGCCCTGTTGGGATGAGCGTATTCAACCCGAACTTCTTGGCGGCCAAAATATTATGATTTCCGCGCATGGCAACTCATTGCGTGCTTTGGTCAAACTGCTGTTCAATGTGGCGGACGCTGATATTGTCAAGGTCGAAATACCCACAGGAAACCCGTTATTGATAGAGTTTGAACCGGGAACACTCTCCATCAGCTCAGCCCGTTATCTCGACAAAGACCGTGCAACAGCGTTACCGCTAATGAGCTAGGCTAGATTTTATATAGTGGTATTATTTGTTGAATTGTCCTGAGTTATCACTCTTTTAAGGTTCAGGCGTCAGAACTTGGCTCAAGGGACTAAAACCATGTTTGATGATGATGACGATGATTTTGAACTTCCAGATGAGCTGGGCGCCATTGCAGATGCTGCCGGTGCGGCATTGGCCAATATGGGCGAAGAGTTTGCTGCCGAGGCTCAAATTGAAGCGAACAGGTTGAATAATTATCTCAAGCAAGCCCAGAACGCGACTAATGACGAGAACTTTATGCAGGGCGTTTCCGCTGCCTTTGATATTGCACACAATTTAAAAGGCCAAGGGGCTACATTTGGCTACAATCTGGTGACGGAACTCTCGGAATATTTGTGCAAAATAATGCGCCCGAAAAACAACCCTGACCGTGAGGGGCTACCCGTCATGTTGAGTTGTGCCAAGGCTCTTTATGATCTTCTCGCTAATCGTATAGAGGGCGATGGTGGTGCTGTTGGTGCGCGTATGCGTGATGAGTTTGGCATCAACTAAGTTTGGAAACTTGACCACTAAATTCCAAAAAGACGGTGTATGACACACCGCCTTTTTTTAATAATCCGGAATTTTTAATGTGTCTTTTTCCCAGAAACGAGTTTTCCTTTACTGCGTTGCGCTTGTTCAATTTTAATCGTGCGTGGTTTCATTGCTTCGGGAAGTTCGCGTTTTAGATCAATCCGCAACAGGCCATTTTCCAAACCGGCTGCTTCAACAATAACATAATCTGCGAGTTGAAAGCGGCGCTCAAAAGCGCGTTCGGCAATGCCACGGTGTAAAAACTGACGTTCTTTATCAGAGGTTATCTTACTGCCAGTGATAATGAGTACGCCTTCACGAACCTCAATGTTAAGGTCATCCTGGGAAAAACCAGCGGCAGCAAGCTCTATGCGATAGGCATCATCGGCAATTTGCTCTATGTTATAGGGGGGGTAACCTTGCGAGGCCGGATCATTTTTTGTGGCCTCATCTATCATGTCTGCGACCCGGTCAAACCCTACCAATGTGCGGTAAAGCGGTGTAAAATCAAAACTTTGCATATCCTTATCTCCTTATTCAAGCGATATGTTCGTTCGGCATAAATTGGCCCGAACCTTGCCGGTTTCAGCTCCGCTCCTGACGGCAACAGAACCTAAAAGGCCCAAACGGCACCTTCTGATTATATCTGGGGATGGTGTATTGCTTTTCAAGAGCACTTGCCTTGGGTGGCCTGGCCCGTTTATGACTCCCTGTTCTATCTTCAGGCCACCTTCAGGAGTTTATCGATGAGTTTGCGTACTGGTTTCGGGATTGTATTGCTCGCAATTTTATTGGCTAGCTGTGGTGAGCCGGAACCATTACCCGTCGCTCAAATTCCTATTCCTGATGCGCCACCCGTGCCCGAAGGACCGGCTGTTGGTTCGCTTGAATGGGCAGTCAACGGGCCTTGGCGCTCTACGCGTGATATGGAACGCGATAAATGGCGTAACCCTAAGCAAACATTGCAATTTTGCGGCCTTGAACCTGCACAACACGTAGTTGAAATTTGGCCTGGTGGTGGGTGGTATACCCAGATTTTGGCACCATGGTTGAGAGAAAATAGTGGGCAATATTCCGCTGCCCTTCTTGACCCTGAAGAATCAGAACGCGCCCGTACGCTGGGCGAATCTTTTAAACAAGCTTATGGCGATGAAGAGCGTTATGGTACGATCACAACCAGTGTATTGAGTGCTAACTCTCCAGAACTTGCACCTGCAGCAAGTGCTGATCTGGTGCTGACATTTCGTAATGTGCATTCATGGCTGGCACGAGGTATGGGAGCCAAAACTTTTGCAGATTTTTATGCTGCCCTAAAACCGGGCGGCGTTTTGTGTGTGGTGGAACATCGTTTACCCGATGCCCGTGAGCAGGACCCCCTGGCCAGTTCCGGTTACGTACAGTTGTCCCTGGTTAAAGCCTTGGCCGCCGAGGTCGGGTTTGTCTTTGAGGCACAAAGCAATATTAACGAAAACCAGAAAGATACAGCCGACCATCCCTTTGGAGTCTGGACCCTGCCGCCAGTGCGCCGCAGTGCTGGCTCTGGTGAAATACCAGACCCCGCTTTTGACCGGGCTAAATATGATACCATTGGCGAAAGCAACCGTATGACTTTGCGGTTTAGAAAACCTGGTATTGAACAACCCCCGACGGAGAAATGATATGAGCCTTGATCCCGCTCCCCTGATTGAGCTTGACGAAGACCCGGCCCCTGCGGGCACACAAGCTTTCTGGTTCCAGGGTATTCATGGTGTTCGCTTGCGGGCAGCCTTTGCACCGGCGCAGGGCAAGGCACGAGGTTCCGTTCTTTTTTCACCGGGGCGCTCTGAATATCTTGAAAAATTCCTGGAATTAGCGCGAGACCTGACGGCCAAGGGGTATAATTTTGCGGTGATCGATCATCGTGGACAGGGTATGTCAGACCGACTTCTCAAAGATTCTCAAAAAGGTCACGTCGAAAGTTTTGCGCACTATGCCCAGGATATTGAGGCACTTCATAAGCACCTGGGAGACCGCTTGAGCGGGCCGGTTTTTCTTGGGGCGCACTCCATGGGCGGTTTGATTGCCGCTGATGTGGCCCGGCGTGGCAATCTTGATCTGGCGGGTATGGCGTTAAGTTCTCCCATGTTTGGCTTTAAAGAAGGTAGTGCGGGGCAGAAGTTCATTATCCGGGCGGCTAATTTTCTTGGGTTTAAAGCTAAAAGCCCTCCCGGGGTTGATGGGGGAGGAGCGCAAAGTGAAAATGCCGCTGCAACGCTTACCTCTGATGCTGTGCGCTTTGAGCGCGATCAAAAACGCAATGCTATCAATAATGATATTCATTTGGGGCCACCGACATTTGGCTGGTTGGAAGCAGCGATTAATTTGCAAGAAAATATGCTTTCTCCGGGTGGCTGCGATAAAATTTCCATCCCGGTCTACATGGCGACGGCTGGCGCTGAAGCTCTGGTGAGCAATTCGGCAACGCAGCAGGCACATAAACAAATCCCCAATGCTGTTTATGAAAACATTCCCGGAGCCTTGCACGAACTAATTGAGGAACAGGACCAGTATAGGGATCGTTTTATGGAAGGTTTTTTTGCGTTGTTGGAGAGTGCAGGTTAGCCCGCATAACTTTTCAGAATTGCCAGTGCTTCTTTATGAATTCGCAGATCGCCGCAGGCCAGCACTTGCCCGCCTTGCCAGACGGTGCCACCAGACCAGTCTGTAACTATCCCGCCAGCTCCCTCAACAATGGGAATAAGCGCCGCAATATCATAACTTTCAAGCCCGGATTCTATGACAAGGTCTATGCCGCCACGGGCCAGTGAGGCATAGCCATAACAATCAAGACCATAGCGTTGCAGTCTTGATTTTGAACGTATCTGTTCAAAAGCAGGGCGTTCTTTATCTGTAAAAAGATAGGCATCCGTGGTGGAAATTGTCGCCTTGGCCAGTGTGGCGCATTGTCGTGCCTGTAATGGGCGCTTTGGTGAGTTAGGGCGAAGTAGATAAGCCGCATCCCCCAGGCCGACAAACCGCTCCCCTGTCACGGGCTGATCCATAATTCCCAAAACCGGACGCCCGTGTCGGGTCAGTGCAATCAACGTCCCCCAAACAGGCAAGGCACTGATAAAGGCGCGGGTGCCATCAATGGGGTCAAGAACCCAGTTAAATTCACCGGTGCCGGTCGTGATACCATATTCTTCACCACATATCCCATGTTCAGGAAAGTGTTCCTGCAACAGTGTTCGTATGGCCTGTTCTGCCCTGCGATCTGCCTCGGTAACCGGGTCAAAGGCTGCGCCTTTACCCGATTTCCCCTCTACCGAGACCCCCGTGTCAAAATAATTGAGAGTTATGTCTTGTGCGGCGTCTGCAAGCCGGTGCGAAAATGCGTCGTACACATCGCGTTCCTCTGCGCTCAGCAAAGCGGGCAGGGCATGACTTGAAGAGTTTGTGTTCTGCACTTTGGGCATGTGCACATTTTATCGTCAGGCTGCACAAAAGGCGAGCCCGACAGATAAAATATTCAGTTGCCCATTATGCGGCCGAGTTTGAACCACTCATGGCTTTGGCCAGTTCCAGAAGACGGCGGCGTGTGCTTTCATCTAATGTGTAATAGGCACGGACAAGCTCCATAGTTTCGCCCTGGGTTAAAATATCGGCAGGCAGAGCGTTTGAATCATTGGCCGGTTCTTCGTTGCTGAGACCATCATAGAAGTACTGTACAGGAACATGTAAAGCCTCGGAAAGGTCGAACAGACGACTGGCGCTGATGCGGTTGGCCGCGCACTCATATTTTTGAATTTGTTGAAACCGAATGCCAACCTGTTCACCAAGTCCTTGCTGGGTCATACCCAGAAGCCGGCGGCGACGGCGCAGGCGACGCCCGACATGTATATCAATTGAACTAACCATAACTCTCTCACTTTCTACAACAGCATCTTCGCGATACCTGCTGTTAAAGAACGCAAGAGCTGTGCCTAAATGTCAGTTTTGCGCAAGCTTTTGTTTTTGCTTGCGTTTTATAGGGTCCAGTTCAGTTTTCCGTACACGGATGGCGCTAGGCGTAACTTCAACCTGCTCGTCATCGGCGATCCAGGCGATGGCTTGTTCCAAAGTGAGACGCCTTGGTGTTACCAATGTGACCGCGTCATCCTTGCCTGAAGCACGCATGTTGGTCAGTTTTTTGCCCTTGATGGGATTGACCATTAAATCATCACCGCGTGTACACTCGCCAATGATCATGCCGCCATAAACCTGTTCACCTGCGCCGATAAACAATGTGCCGCGTGGCTCTATGTTCATCAATGCGAATGCCGAAGCCTTGCCATCAATCATAGATATGAGGGCACCGTGCTGGCGATCCTCAATAACACCGCGCCATGGGCCCCAATGAGAGAACACCCGGTTAAGTACACCCTTGCCTCTGGTTTCGGTCAAGAACCGCCCGCCATAGCCAATCAGTGCCCGGGAAGGCGCATCAAACACCAGCCGGATATGGCCGGCACCCGCCGGGCTCATGTTTTTTAACTCGGCTTTGCGTTTTGTCAGGCTTTCAATGACAGTGCCCGAGTGAGCTTCGTCCACATCACAGATGACTTCCTCATAAGGCTCAAGCCGTTTGCCTGTGGTTTCATCGGTTCGTATCAATACGCGCGGACGGGAGACTGAAAGCTCAAAGCCTTCCCGGCGCAAGGTTTCAATTAATACACCAAGCTGCAATTCGCCTCGCCCGGCCAGTTCCAGTGCATCGGCACCAGTGCTGGCATCGCGCACTTCAATAGCAACATTTGCCCGCGCTTCACGAAGCAGGCGCTCGCGGATCACCCGTGATTGCACCTTGTCACCATCACGGCCACCCAAAGGCGAATCATTAATGGTTATGGTTACAGCCATGGTTGGTGGATCAATGGCGGTAGCCGTGATCGGTTCCATAATTTCAGGTGCTGCCAGTGTGTCGGCTACATTGGCCGTACCAAATCCGGCAATCGCAGCAATATCACCAGCGTGAACTTCTTCGGCAGGAATACGTTCCATACCCTGCATAACAAACAGCTTGGACAGTCGGGCGCGCTCTATAGGTTCTCCAGTGCGCGCAAGTGCCTGTACTAAATCACCCACGCGAATTGAGCCGGTTTCTATGCGCCCGGTCAGCACCCGCCCCACATAGGGGTCTGCGTCCAGCATGGAAACCAGCATCGAAAAGGGTTGGTCCCTGCGATTGGCTGCTTCGGGTGGTGGTGTGTGCTCAACAATGGTTTCAAATAGAGGAGTAAGGTCTTTGCCAATCACACCTTCTTCCTTGCTGGCCCAGCCATCGCGCCCGGCCGCATAAACAAAAGGAAAATCCAACTGTTCTTCGCTGGCACCAAGGTCAGAAAAGAGGTCGAAAACCGCATTCAACGATTTTTCCGGATCAGCACCCGTGCGATCCACCTTGTTCAATACCACCATAGGGCAAAGGCCTAATCCCAGTGCCTTTGAAAGCACAAAGCGGGTTTGTGGCATGGGCCCTTCAGCAGCATCAATAAGCAGAACAGCACCATCAACCATCGAAAGTATGCGCTCTACCTCACCACCAAAGTCAGCGTGACCCGGGGTGTCGATAATGTTAATACGCGTTCCCTGCCAGGTGACACTGGCGCATTTAGCCATAATGGTAATGCCACGTTCCTGTTCCTGGTCAATATTATCCAGTGCACGCTCGGGACGTTTTTCATGAGCGGCAAACACACCGGTCTGGATGAGCATTTGGTCAACCAGCGTAGTTTTGCCGTGGTCAACGTGAGCGATGATTGCAATGTTACGCATGGAAGTCTTAACTCTCAGATTGTTCCCTAGAAGCAGGTCAAGGCGTCAGCTAGAGCAATCATGATCTAAAAGATAGTTGAAGTTTCAGTTTTGTGCGCCGCACCCTTGTTTTTTGTGCAGTGCAATATATCGTGTGTGTGTTGCGGCGTCGCACGCCGTCACCCTTTTGGGTGTTTCCTCCCTAATAACTTTCCGCGTCCTGATGGGACGCGGTTTTTTTATGGCTGATTACACAAAGCGGCAAATGGCTTCGCAGAGTTTTCCCATATTAGCACGAAGCTTTTTAAACCCTTCTGATTTTTGAAGATCTTTTTCGTCCATATAAAGCCTACGGTTAATTTCAATCTGCAAGGCCTGAATGCCTTGTAATGGCTTGCCATACAGGAGGGTAGAGTACCCACCAGAGTAAGGTGTATTTCGTACAACCCGGTAACCTGAGGCAATCAAGAAATTTTCAACATGGGCAACAAGTGTCGGATTGCAGGTCTGGCCGTGCCCATCGCCAAGCACGAAGTCTGCCGACCCGCCCGGGCAATATGTTGCGCATGATGAAGGCATGGAATGGCAATCAATCAAAAGGGCGCGGCCTGCTTTCTGCTGACTCTTATGCAATAAACCTGAAAGCGCCTCATGGTATGGCGTATGTAAATAGTGCAGGCGCTGTACCGCTTCGGCATAGGCAATCTTGTTTTTATAAATCGGTACACCGGCAGATACGATACGTGGTATTACGCCCAGCCCGGCATGCACCCGCGCATTTTTCCCTTGTGAAAGGGGCGTGCAGTAGTCGCTATACATTTCCGGGTCCAGCTCGTTTTGCGCACGGTTGGCATCGAGCATGGCGCGGGGAAAGTGAGCACGCAGCAATGATGCCCCGTAAAGAGGAGCATCTGCGAATAATTCATCAACCCAGGCATCTTCTGAAACCCGTAACGAGCGCGCATCCAGGCGGCTTAATTGCTGAAATTTTTTGGGATAGCATCGTCCCGAATGTGGAGAAGCAAAAACTACGGGTAATGGAAGCTCAGGTGTTGAAATGTCAAAAGCAGGCACTAGCTCCGGCCAGGGTTGGCGCCGGGATAGTTTTACTGCCGCATCAAGAGTGCTCCAGACATTCATAAAGAGGAATTTTGCTTGCTGGTTTGGATTCGTCAAGGGCTGCAATGGGCACTGCACCTTCATCCCCTCTTTACCCTCTTGCTCTATAGTTTTTCTCAGTAACCATAAAAAAGCCCCAAAAGAGGGTTTAAACGGGTATCAGGAGTGGTAAATGGCACGAATTCTACTGGCCGAGGATGATGATTCGATGAGAGGTTTTCTGGCCAACGCGCTGGAACGCGCTGGTCATGAGGTCATTTCTTGTGCTGACGGTGATGAAGGGTTGGATGCTTTGCGCTCCACACCAACAGATTTTGATCTTTTGCTGACAGATATTGTTATGCCCGGTGTTGACGGTATAGAGCTGGCCCGCAAGGCTGCGGAGAAGGATAAATCATTAAAAATCATGTTTATCACCGGCTTTGCTGCGGTAGCACTAAATCCGGGGCATCAAGCCCCTAAAGATGCTAAGGTGTTGTCCAAACCATTTCATTTGCGCGAGCTGGTGGCCGAAGTTGAACGGGTTATGGCTGCCTAGAGAAGCCTCGGTTTATTTTGCACTGACGCACGCCCTTGCACGGGGGCGGGCGCTTGGCTATAGACGCTGCTCTTGTTTCAAGGTTTTCCTTGTTATAGGGCGATTAGCTCAGCGGGAGAGCACTACATTGACATTGTAGGGGTCACTGGTTCAATCCCAGTATCGCCCACCATCATATTTTCAGGTGATATATTCGCTTGCAAACCGGCCTTAAGTCGTTGAATTAATTGAAATGGTAGGCTTGGTATAGCGGTTCTATATCCCTTGTTTCGGTCATAGACCAAACGCGAGCCAAAGGCGAGTTTTAGCACCAGACGACGCTCACTTAACCCGCCGTGATCCCATAGGTTACAAGGGTTTAGTAAGAAGTTGAGCGCGGTTCTAGAAATGTCCGTATAGCATCGTACAGGAGCCGTGGATTCCAGCTTTTCATTCAAGACCAGTTTTTGACGCTCCAATACACCAATCTTGCTTTCATAAGCTTTGATAACGCTTGCGCTATTCGTGTCGACAATGCGCTCAAGCAGCTTGTTGATTGACGCCTGTACATGCTGGATGTTTTTCGCTCGTTCGCGCTTTTGATTGGCTAAAGCCGCCTCGCATTGCCCCCAGCCATCTTTGAGCAAATCCAATAAGATGGTGGCAAGTTTAGGGGTAGGTGTCATGCCTTTAAGGATAACTTCAAATTCACTTTCCAAGGTTTCTCTACGAATGGATTTGCCATAGCTATCACAGCCCTTGTGCTGGCATATGTAATACGGATATTTCTTGGTGCGTCCCTTTGACCAACAAGAGGTCAGCGACCACCCACAATCACCACAGGCAACCGCACCGCGTAATACAAAGTCTTCGCTTATGCTCTTATAGACCGGCATAACTGGCTGCTTCCTTGCACGCCGTGCCTGTATCTTCTCAAAGGCTTCAACAGAGATAAGACCTTGATGTTGGCCTTTGCGCAATGAGATATTCCAGCGAGGGATTTCTAGCAATCCAGCATAAAGAGGTTCGGTCAACATTTCTTTGAAACGATGAAAGCGCAAATTACCTCGCCCATCACGTGGGAAGTATGGCAGGGTTTCAAAATAACGCATGATCTCGGCGCAAGTCTGAAAGCGACCTGAGGCAAAGCCCTCTAATGCTTCTTGAATGGATGAGGCCAAAGGTTCATGACGAACAAGAACTTTACCGCGTCCAGCCTGCCTCTCAAACTTAAGACCCATTGGCGCACGAAACACCCAAAACCCAGCCATTGCCCGTGCAACCATTCTGTTTTTGGATTGTTCGGCATTTTTCTTACGCTGATGCTGGGCAATTACTGCCATCATATGTTCCATAAACTGGCTGTCTGAATCCTCGCCAAATTCAATTGACGGGCTTTCTAAAATACCGCCAGCTTCTGCAATATCGCTACGCAGGGTTAAATGAGCCTCAAGGCCACGAGCAAGACGGCTAATATCGTCAATAATGACCACATGCTGGTCTTTCTTATTAGCTTTAAGAAAAGCCAATAGCTTTGTCATGGCAGGGCGTATCGCCACAGAGCCAGAAATGTCGTCTTTGAAGAAATAAACAACCTCATAGCCTTTAAATTTAGCGTATTCCTCGCAACGGGTAATTTGCGAGTTTAGCCCATCGCCTTTTGTTACCTGTTTGGTGCTGGACACACGCGCATAGATAACCGCTAGCTTGGCGCTATGGGTTTTGGAACTAGAACTAAATTCCTCAGAAAACTCAAAAGTCATATATGCCTCCTTATCCAGCGTCAGCTTGTTCGAGATAATCAGATTCTAGCAAAATATCACGCTCAAGTCCCGTGGTTTTGCCCTTTTGTTCACAGGCCAATGACACAGAATCCAGCCCAAAGCCCATCTCAACAAAGCGCGACATGATTTGCCACAGGGCTTTTAGAACATCTACCTTTTGTTCTTCGGTTAAATCAAATTCGCTGAATTGGTCGATATATTTCTCAATATCCAATTTCAAAACCAGTGCATTATTATCTGCGCATGGTGGTGGTTCTACCCAGTCAATTGCTAAGTTTTGTTTTGGTTGAGTTTCAGGCACAGCTTGCCCGTCTTCATGATCGCTCATGGCAGTCTCCTTGATTGTTAGGGGTTATTTTTGTGGGTGATTATCAGCCAATATCGCAGCTTACTTTTAAGCGCAGATATGGCGTTTATGGGCTAAATAGTATCACGAAATAGGAATATATTCCATGCATATATCAATAAAATAAAGGTTCTTGATAGTTAAGTGTTATTTTCTTGACATTTATAGTGATATTGCTATATTCTTGATTATGGATGAAAACATGCCGTTAAAGAAGCTGATCTGGGTTGGTACATGCCTGGCTGATTTAAAGGTGTTTCCTGAAGAGGTAAAAGACGAGATTGGTTTTGCACTTCATGAAGCCCAAATGGGTGGCAAGAGCCGAAAGGCCAAACCGCTTAAAGGCTATAAGGGTGGTGGCATTTTAGAGATTGTAGATAGCCATGATGGCAACACTTACCGCGCTGTTTACACTGTTCGTTTTATAGAGGCGGTATATGCCTTGCACGCCTTTCAGAAGAAATCCAAGCGCGGCATTGCTACCCCGAAGAACGAACTTGAGATGATTAAACGCCGATTAAAAGTGGCAGAACAGATAGACAAAGACCTAGGAGAAAAGACATGACTGATACAGGATACACAGCCTCCAAGGGCAGCGTTTTTGATGATCTAGGCTTTGCCCCAGAGCATAAAGAAAAAGCCTTTCTTGCCAGCTACATTAAAGAACGCATGAAACAATTACGGCTTAATCAAACAAAGGCAGCAAAACGTATGGGGATTAAACAGCCCGATCTTTCTAATATCCTGCGCGGGCATTTTAGAGGTTATAGCATTGAGCGCATGACCCGCTTGCTTGGAACTTTGGACTGCGATGTTGATATTGTCATTCGCCCCCATGGGAAGAACGAACAATCACACATCATTCATATGGGGCCACTTCCAGCCTAAATCTTTTTTCCCTTATCTTTGCTAGCATTGAGACGCTGCTGCTGTTCTTTTTGCATAACATCCAGTTCTTTGAATATATCGACACGTTGTTGTCTGAGATTATTCCGTACTTTCTCATGTGATTTGGCTTGCACTATGCCTTTTGGCCTTGGTGCCATAGCGGGATTGGAGGGCATGTTCAGGCGCTTCTCTATTGCCTCAGCCTTGGCACGAAGTGCCTCTTGCTGACTGGCATAGGTTTCGCCCGCCTTGGGATTAAATGCTTGTTTCATAGCTTTTCTCTATTATTCAGCGGCAACGGATTTAGGCTCTGACTGATCTTCTAAATTTTGCGGAACGTCCAACTTCAATCCCTTAGGGATCATCCCCCACTGATCGTAATTAGCCCGTGGCAGAAGCATGGGTTTGCGTCCAGCAATGAACATGTACGCACTGCCCGCTTGGCGGCTGACGGTCTTCTCAAGCTGATCCGGCCTTGCCACATCTTCCAGCTCATAGCTGGTGGTGGTCGAGCTGGAATTTCCCCCAGAGGTAAAGCTCATCTTCTTGACCTTGGACTTGCCCAAGCGTGCCGAGAGATATTGCTGGCTCTCAAGGTCATTATTGGCAAACATGATCAGCACGCCTGAATTGGCGATAAAGGTTTCCCACGCAATGCCGTAATGCTCTTTAAGCTGGGAGACATCTTGCGCACAGATAAACAACTTCACCCCAAACTTTGCTGCTTCCCCGGCGGCTCGTTTAAATCGCTCCATTTTGCCAAGCAATGGAAACTCATCCATCAAGAATAATGTGTCATGCTCAGGCTTTGGAATTGATAAATCCTGCATCGCTTCAAAGGCGGCATTAAAGAGCAACCGCAACCATGCACGGTAGGTT
>JAJFFS010000019.1 GCA_021776515.1 Robiginitomaculum sp.
CGACTGGCTCTGGACTTACAATAACGAAAGACCCAATATGGCTATCGGCGGTATCACGCCAAAACAGAAATCGGCCATGGACATGTCCATAGCCGCATAACCGTTCTACTTACGATGCCCTCTATAAAGGGGGGTATTACCTGCCCATCTTTGCTTTTAGAATGAAATGGATGGCTTCCAACAGCCAAACTGATAGCCTGATGAACACTATCACCCTCTACAATTTGTGGCGGCATAAAATTCTCCCTTTAAGAAATAGGAGATTATAAGGCACTCAGAATAGGCGGGGATATTATTGTCCAATCCTCAAGTTTTTAATGTTAAAATTGAGAGACAAATGCTCCTCCCACCCCTCCAATTCTTCCCAAAATTGGTTCGAGGTTTCCGTGTCTAAGCGCACCAGCTTATCATATTTTGCATGTGAGAAAAGAGACGGGAAACCGTCTTTATGATTTTATATGAGCGGCTGTTAACACTCGCATAATATTGATTGTCATTTACCACCAAATTATTGCAGTATATATGCGGTACTTATTTAAAATAAGCGCTTTGCCTAGCGTGGCAGATAATAGGGGGGTGATAATGAACATAAAATACATTGCAAAATGGGTCATAGGTATTCCTGTCGTTCTCATAACGGTCTGGCTCAGTACGCTTCTCTGGTTCAACGAGTTCCGCTATCGGCTCAATAAGCCTTCTCCAGCACTGGCTGCAGCACAAGCCGCAGATATTTCAGAGTATAAATGTCCAACTCCACCAGCTTATTACGGTATTGAAAAACAACTGCAAGCTACGCGTTCTGATGTTGTTACAAACGATGATATTATGGAGGTCTGGAAAACTGAAATGGTTGCGTTTGAAATTTGTAATCGCTCATTTATGACGCCCGCCCTAGACCTTCAAAAAAATATCAATACAGCATTGGGCCAGCCACTTGCGATTAGCCAGCGGGATGGCCTGATTAAGAAACAACGCATATTGGAAGAAGGGCTAGTTCCTGCGACGCGCATGGCAAAGCGTGCGAAAGAAGCCAAGGACATGTGGATATATGGTGAATGGCCGAAAGCGTTTCTAGACGAATTGAAACGAGAAAATCCTGCTGACTATCAGTTATTAACAGGCAAAAATCCCGACTAGTAATAAAACCACTTGAAGTTTTATTATGAACATATCAAAAGTTAAAATCTTTACTGTTTCAGCATTTATTTGTGTCCTTATTGGGCACACAGCTTATCCAATAAGCTTGATCCAAAGTGGGCAGCCATGAGGGCTGAGGCGACCAGTTGAACTCACAGGCAAAAACGGACGCTAGTTTGTCGTAGCATAAATGGATTTTAATTCGCGACTCCGAAAGGTGCTTCCAAAATAAGTCTGCAACGGTATGTCCGTCTTCAAATAAAATGAAACAGATTTAAGCCTGGTCGAAGTGAGAGCTTGCTCTTCTTTGTTGGTCTATATTAAGTGACAGCTTTGCGGCATTGCAAGCGTTGATGTTCGATGGTCTTTTTCTATTCGTTCCCTCCTGATGGACATGCCAGCGCCGTTCAGGCTTTGACTTTGAAGCGGGCCAACTGTAGAAATTACGTAAGGGGAACCTGATGTTCGTAATTTTTAAGCGTTTATTGCTCACACTGATTGTTATTGGCGGATGGAGTCCTGGCGTTGCCGCACAGGATTTTGAAGCCATTAAGGCCTTGGCTGAACAGGGTGATGCAAGTGCACAGAACGATTTGGGGTTTATGTACTCCTATGGCGAAGGCGTATACCAAGACACCACAGAAGCGGTCAAATGGTACCGTAAGTCCGCAGAGCAGGGTAATGCGGAAGGGCAGTATATGTTAGGACTCCAGTATTTCAATGGTGATGGAGTGCGTAAAGATTATGTTCGCGCTTACCTTTGGATGTCCATAGCTGCAGCACGGGGAGACCCAATTGCTGTGGACAGAAAACCACATATGGCAAAACTCATGACCTCTGCGCAGATAACGGAAGCAACATGGCTTTCCGTGAAGTGCTATGAGGTAAACTTCAAAGGGTGTGAATGAGGGCGGCTAGTGTGCGGTAGGATTTTGCTCTGGCGGGCGAAAGAAGCCATAAATGCGAGAACGCCGATCAAGCTTTTAATTGGGTACGACGTAATTGATGGCAAAAAACAAACACCAACATCAAACACGCTATCATCTCGTTGTTTTAAATGCGGCCAGTGGATACATCCTCAAAGACATAATAACCGATGATCAAAGTGAGCTATGTTATAGTTTTGAATTATTTGATCGCACAAAATATCTTGGATTTTCCAAGCAGGCCGCGACCCTTACAAGTGCTCGTTCTGGATTGTCGGCGACAGAATCTTATAAAGTCTATAATACGTTTCGAAAGTTCGGCAAAACCATGGACGAATGCTTCGAATTTGATGTGACCATCAGCACACTCTTAGAAGATTGAGCGCAGAGGGGAAGATTTAAGGAGTACAACTTGTTTAGTTAGTCGTGTCACCTGTCCGTGTTCATATGAAGTGGGACAGTTACCAGCATAATGTTCCATGCAACTGGATTTACAGCGATAGAAACATTGCCCCACAGGAAACCAAACGGCACTAACCCGGCCAATACGGCAATTATGCAGACTAAACCGGCGACGCCTATAAAGTAAGAGATAATTCCGTATATCAGAATGAGTGCTTTTGACATAAAATGCTCCTGCCCCCCTTCCTTGCAAACATAAATATTACATAATCACATTGAAATATATAGAGGATTGCGTAACGCCCCGCGCATCAACCGCCGGACATTGTCAAACGTCACAAAAAACCTTGCTCAATAAATCAAGGAAAGCCTAGCTTTTAGTGCAGGAAAAAACCTTTATTCCACAAGCTACACACAGCTGGCTGTCAGGTTGTCCACAACTTGTTCACAGGCAGATTACCAATACAACAAGCGGTTGCCCGCAAACACCAAAGCGCCTGTGAATAAAACCCTTAAAAAAGGTGTTTGCAACTCTATAATTGCGGGGTTTTCTGCTCGCCGCACCGATGCTTCTGCGATACACAACAACCATGGCTACTGATCACGATACCCCCTTGGAAAGTCAAGACACCGCAAACGCGGCACCTCATAATATAGAGGCCGAACAGGCACTGTTGGGCAGTTTGCTGGTCGATAATGAAATATATTTTCGGGCGGCCGATTATCTCAAAGCTGACCATTTCTATGATCCGGTCCATGGCCAGATATTTGACGCCATTGCCAAAACCATTGGCAAGGGTTTGCTGGCCGATGCCATTAGCCTGAAAACCACGCTGGAACACCATGAAGGCCTGGCGCAAATCGGTGGCCTGGAATATCTGGCGCGGCTGCTTGGCGAAGCGGCCAGCTCGGCCAATGCGCCCGAATATGCGCGTCTGGTTTATGATCTGGCGCTGCGCCGGGATCTGATGCGCATTGGCGACAGCATATTAAAGGAAGCGGTGGACCCGGTTGAACCAAAATCCGGGCCGGAGTTAATTGAAGATGCTGAACAATTGCTGTTCAGCCTCGCCGAAACTGGCGGCATATCGCGCGGCTTTCGCCCGTTTAACGAGGCCTTGAAAGAAAGCATGGACATGGCCTCCGCCGCGCACAAGCGCGAGGGTGGATTATCCGGCGTTGCCACGGGCTTAAAAGACCTGGACCACAAGCTTGGCGGCATGCACAAGTCTGACCTGATTATTATTGCCGGGCGTCCTTCCATGGGTAAAACTGCATTGGCCACCAATATCGCCTTTCATGTGGCACGAAATTATAAATACGAGGTCAAGGATGGGGAGCGGCACACCATTGATGGCGGCGTGGTTGCCTTTTTCAGCCTTGAAATGTCGTCAGAGCAATTGGCCACGCGCCTGATTGCCGAGCATTCGGGCATATCCTCTTCGACCATTCGCCGGGGTGAACTGGGCGAAGGTGATTTTGACAAACTGCTGGATAGCGCCGCAGAACTGAACACTATCCCGCTACATATCGATGACACAGGCGGCCTGCCTGTGGGCGCACTGGCAGCACGGGCACGGCGGCTTAAACGCACCTCAAAGGGGCTGGACCTGATTGTTGTGGATTACCTGCAATTGGTCACAGCAGAATCGCGCCGCAAGGATGGCCGTGTGCAAGAGGTCAGCGAGATTACCCAGCGCCTGAAATCTCTGGCTAAAGAGCTGGATGTGCCGGTTATTGCCCTGTCGCAGCTCTCGCGGCAAGTGGAACAACGAGAGGATAAAAAACCGCAACTTTCGGATTTACGCGAATCCGGTTCGATCGAACAAGATGCAGACGTGGTCATGTTTGTGTATCGAGAATCCTATTATCTGGGTCGGACACAACCGCCGTTTAACACGCCAGAGCATGCCGAATGGCAAGTGCAGATGAATGAAATTCGCCATCGCGCCGAGGTAATTATCGGCAAACAGCGCCATGGCCCCATCGGCAATGTGGACCTCTCATTCCGTGAAGAACTGACCAAGTTTGGCAATCTCACCCAGGATGGCCGCTATGATGATAGTACCCATTAGGCAGCTGCCGCTTCACATTGATCAATCAAGATGACGCCGTGGCCTCTACGCGCTATAACAAGTGTATGGATTCTGTTGCCCCCCTTCCCTCCTCGCCACGTCTCATCATTGATCTGGATGCTGTGCGCACAAATTATCAACTTATGGCAATACTTTCGGGCACCGCCAAAACCGGGGCGGCAATCAAGGCCAATGCCTATGGGGTAGGATTAGAGAGAGTGGCCCCCGTATTGGCCCGCGCCGGCTGCGCCAGTTTTTTCTGCGCCCATCTTAGCGAAGCCATGAGAGCGCGTAGCGTACTAGGGCATGAAGCAGAAATATTTGTATTAAGCGGTGTCAGTTATGGCGAAGCTCCGTTATTACGGCAAAAATTCCTGACCCCGGTTTTAAGCACGCCAGAGCAAATTCAACTTTGGCGCGAGGCTGGCGATGGTGAACCGGCAGCCTTGCATATTGATACCGGGATGAACCGCCTGGGGTTTGATTGGCATGGCTTTGATCCGGCCATGGCCGAGGGGCTAAACCTTAGCCTCATCATGAGTCATTTTGCCTGTGCCGCTGACCCCGATCACGCGATGAACAAGATACAATTAAACCGTTTTTCCCTCATCCGGGAGGCCTTTCCCAAAGTACGGGCAAGCCTTGCCAATTCAGCCGGAATATTACATGGGCCCGAGACGCATTTTGGTCTGACCCGGCCCGGCATTGCGCTTTATGGGGGCGCACCACTGGATACTGGCGGTCCGGCTTTGGCACCTGTGGCCCGTATAGAGGCCCCGATACTTCAGGTGCGTACTCTGCGAAAAGGTGAAAATGTTGGCTATGCGGCCAGCTTTACCGCACCGCGCAATATGACCATTGCCACAGTAGCCATTGGTTACGCCGATGGCCTGCCCATTTCTGCCAGCAACCATGGGTTTGGCCGCATAGATGGTCATATAACGCCTCTGATAGGCCGGGTATCCATGGACCTTAGCGCATTTGACGTCAGCCTGCTGCCATCCACACCGGAACCTGGCGATATGTTATCCCTTCTGGGTAAAGACCTGGAAGCGCTTGCATCCGCATCAGATACCCTGTCCTATGAGTTACTCACCCGGCTTGGCCCTCGTTTTGTTCGCCAATACAAAGGAAGCAGTGCATGAACCCGTTGGCACTTATTGGACAAGCCGTTCTGGCGCTAACCCGCGAAGCCGGTGCCATTGGGATTTTCGCCTGGCGCGGTATTCGCTCCGCCCTGGTACCTCCATGGTATTTCAACCAGTTAGGCGCACAATTTTTGCGCATTGGTTACTTTTCCCTGCCTGTGGTGGGCCTGACCGCAATTTTTACCGGCGCAGCACTGGCGCTTAATATTTATACAGGTGGAGCGCGTTTTAACGCTGAACAGTTTGTACCCAATATTGTGGTGCTGGGCATCACCCGCGAGCTAGGTCCGGTGCTGGCTTCACTGATGCTGGCCGGGCGCGTTAGCGCCGCCATGGCCGCCGAAATTGGTGCCATGCGCGTAACCGAACAAATAGACGCCTTGAAAACCCTGTCCACCGACCCCTTTCGGTTTTTGGTAGGGCCGCGCATTCTTGCGGCGGTTATCACGGTACCATTGCTGGTGCTGATTGCCGATATTATCGGCGTGATGGGGGGCTGGGCCGTTTCCACCCAGGTTCTTGGTTTTAACGGGGCAACCTACATCCGTAACACCATGGACTTCGTCACCAATTGGGATGTGGTCTCGGGCCTTATCAAGGCCGCAGTATTTGGCTTCATCATCGCGCTGATGGGCTGTTATCATGGCTATCATTCTCGCCGTGGTGCTCAAGGGGTGGGCCGGGCCACCACAAATGCGGTGGTTAGCGCCGCCATATTGATCTTTGCCGCCAATTACGTTCTTACCACTCTGTTTGTTTGATAGACCTGATATGACCGAAACTTCTGATACGCTCAAAATTTCCATACGCGATGTGCATAAATCCTTTGGCAAGAACCATGTGCTTCGAGGCGTTGATCTGGATGTGTCAGCAGGGCGTTCCATGGTGGTTATTGGTGGCTCTGGCACCGGAAAATCGGTTCTGCTGAAATGTATTTTAGGGCTTATCAAGCCCGATAGCGGCAGCATTAACATAGATGGCAAGCCGGTCACGGGCATCTCCGAACGCAAGCGCGCAAAGGTGATGGCTAAATTTGGCATGTTGTTTCAGGGCGGCGCCCTGTTTGACTCGCTCACCGTGTGGGAAAATGTTGCTTTTCGCCTGCTTTATGCCGATGGCCTGGGCCGCACAGCCGCCCGCGAACGCGCCATTGATGCGCTCGCCCAGGTAAATCTGGAACCTCACATTGCCGCGTTGCGCCCGGCAGAACTATCAGGCGGTATGCAAAAACGTGTGGGTCTGGCCCGCGCCATTGTTGCCAAACCGGAAATTTTGTTCTTTGACGAGCCCACCACCGGGCTGGACCCGATAACCGCCGACGTGATCGATAATCTCATCCGCCGGCAGGTCAGCGCCTTGGGGGCTACTGCCGTCTCCATCACCCATGATATGGGCTCGGTACGCAAAATCGGTGATGACATTGCCATGATCCATGAAGGCAAGATTATCTGGCGTGGACTGGCCAAGGATGTGGACAGCTCAGGCAATCCGTATGTCGAGCAATTCGTAACCGGCAGCGAAGATGGCCCGATCAAGGTTTTGGCGCGTTAGGGTCCATACTCATCCAATGTTGAATGAAAGTCATAAAAAATACCTGTAAAATTCCGTCATTGCGGCGAAGGCCGCAATCCAGAACAGAGTCACTACTGGATACCAGATCAAGCCTAGTATGACAGCAAACACCCACCAAAATCCATTACATTTGTGCTTCAAAGCAAGGCGCAAAAAATTTGATCGACATAGTGAGACGTATGGAATTAATTTAGATACCATCACCCTTCATTTTAAATAACTTGCCAGCTCTCTCAAAATAATATAGAACATAACATGAACAATATGGATTTGAGTCACGATGGTCAAGCTAGCCACTCTTTATACCTGTCAATCTTGTGGGGCCTCACACAGTAAATGGTCAGGGCGCTGTGAAAGCTGTGGCGGGTGGAATACATTGGTTGAGGAAACCATTGATTCCGGCCCCTCATCCACCAAGCCCAAGGCACGTAGCAAAACCGCAAGGGGCGTGGCCTTTCACGATCTGCAAAGCAGCGAGCCACCCCTGCCCCGTATGCAAACCGGTATTGCCGAATTTGACCGGGTGTGCGGCGGCGGCATTGTGCCGGGTTCTGCCTTGCTCATCGGCGGCGATCCGGGCATTGGCAAATCCACGCTTCTATTGCAGGCCGCATCGGCGCTGGCAAAATCCGGCGCCAAGGTAGCCTATGTCTCTGGCGAGGAAGCCATTGATCAGGTGCGGGCGCGGGCGCGACGGCTTGGCCTTGAAGATACTCATGTGATGCTGGCCACAGAAACTGCTTTGGGGCCGATACTGGACGCCTTAAAGCAGGAAAAACCGGATTTTGTCGTTATCGATTCCATCCAGACCTTGTGGAGTGATGCCCTAGCCGCCGCCCCTGGCACGGTTAGCCAGGTGCGCGCCTGCGCGCAGGAACTCACCCGGTTTGCCAAAAAGCGTAATTGCGCCGTGGCACTTGTGGGGCATGTAACCAAGGATGGGCAGATTGCCGGACCGCGTGTGGTCGAGCACATGGTCGATTCTGTACTCTATTTTGAAGGTGAGCGCGGGCATCAGTTTCGTATTTTACGCGCCGTAAAAAACCGCTTTGGCCCCACCGACGAAATCGGTGTGTTTGAAATGTCTGATGCAGGCTTGCGTCAGGTGACCAACCCTTCGGCGCTGTTTCTGGACGGGCGCGAAGACTGCGCCACCGGCACCGCCGTATTTGCCGGGCTGGAAGGCACGCGCCCCGTACTGACCGAAATTCAGGCGCTGGTGGCCCCGGCGGCATTTGGCACGCCGCGCCGCGCCGTTGTGGGCTGGGACAATAGCAGATTGGCTATGGTGCTGGCTGTGCTGGAAACCCGCTGCGGGTTCAGCTTTGGCGGCAAGGATGTCTATTTGAATGTAGCCGGTGGTCTTAAAATTTCTGAACCAGCCGCTGATTTAGCTGTGGCAGCAGCGCTGATTTCCTCTGCGCTTGATGTTTCGCTGCCCCCAAAGGCGGTCGTTTTTGGGGAAATTGCCTTATCTGGCGATATTCGCCCGGTCTCGCGTATGCAGGCGCGATTAAAGGAAGCCAACAAGCTAGGATTTGAACGCGCCATCTGCCCGGAAAGTCGCAATTCCAAAAATAATGAGCGTAATTTCGGTTGTACCATTGCGAAAATGAGTAAATTGAGCGATCTTATAGACTTGATCGATATCAGTGAATCGATTGTAGCCCAGGAGTAAGGGTGTGGATGGCAGCTCAGTAACCGCGTTTGATGCCTTTGCGCTTGGACTTTTGTTTTTGTCCGGCATACTGGCCTTAACGCGTGGATTTATTCGGGAAGCCCTTTCTGTTACAGCCTTTGTTGTAGCGGCTATGGCAACCATATTTACCTATCCGGTATTCAAAATCCCCATGCGTGGCCTGATCACACCGGGTTGGGCGGCTGATGCAACAACCATCGCCGGGGTTTTCATTCTTGTCTATATGGCCGTGACCCTGGTCACCCACCATTTCAACAATCAATTACGTGGCGGCTCAGATGTGGGTACACTTGACCGTAGCGCTGGATTTATTTTTGGCATGGCGCGAGGCATGGCGTTATTAGGGCTGGCGCTGATTTTGTTTAACCAGCTTACCCCCCGCGACAGAATGCCAGGCTGGCTGGTAAACGCCCGCCTCTACCCCGCCATCAATGCCACAGCACGCGCTCTTCAAGCGCTGGCTCCCTCATCAGCGCCCGTCAACGACCACCCCGTCAGCGCGTCGACGGATCCAGCAACAAACGAATTGGCCACACCAGGAAATTCTGATCAGGGTTATGAGCGCGGTGAGCGCCAAAGCCTTGACCAACTCATCTCAACCTCTACAGAAGAAACAGAGGGTGAATAAAAAGGCGATAGAAGATAATGAACTCAAGTCCTGAAACATGGCCTTCATTATTAATCGATCCTATGGAAGACAAACCCCGTGAGGAATGCGGGGTTTTCGGCGTCTATGGCTTAAAAGATGCTGCCCCTTTAACCGTACTGGGGCTACATGGTCTGCAACATCGTGGGCAGGAGGCCTGTGGCATCGCCTCTTATGATGGCAAACGGTTTCATTCAGAACGTCATATGGGGCTGGTCAGCGATAATTTTGGCGGTACAGACGTGGCCAGCCGTCTGCCGGGCAGCGCCGCCATTGGCCATGTGAGATATTCCACCCATGGCGAAACTGTATTGCGCAACGTACAACCCCTCTATGCCGATTTAAAATCCGGCGGTTTTGCCGTTGCCCATAATGGTAATTTGACCAATGCCCGGGCCTTACGGGAAATGCTGGTTGGCAATGGCGCTATTTTTCAATCCACATCAGATACCGAAGTGGTATTGCAATTAGTGGCCCGCTCGCGGCGCACAAATCTGGTGCATCGTTTTATCGATGCCCTCAAGCAGATCGAGGGTGCCTATGCCCTGGTGGCGCTGACTAACAAAAAACTTATCGGGGTACGCGACCCCTATGGCATACGCCCGCTGGTTCTGGGTGATCTGGACGGCGCGCCGGTACTGGCCTCGGAAACCTGTGCTCTGGACATGATAGGCGCAATTTTTGTGCGCAATATTGAACCTGGCGAAATAGTTGTCATCACCGAGGATGGCATTACGAGCCATCACCCCTTTGCCAAAGTGCGCCCGCGCCCGTGCGTGTTTGAGTTTGTTTATTTCTCCCGCCCAGACTCCATTGTGGATGGCAAAAGTGTTTATGAAGTGCGCAAGCGCATGGGGCTACGCCTGGCCCAGGAGCACCCGGCTGATGTAGATGTTATCGTGCCGGTTCCCGATAGTGGCGTACCGGCGGCCATAGGCTTTTCCCAGGGTTCCCGAACTCCTTTTGAGCTGGGCATTATCCGCAACCATTATATTGGCCGCACGTTCATTCAACCCAGCCAGTCCATTCGTGATATGGGTGTACGCCTGAAACATGCTGCCAATCGAGCGGTTCTTGCGGGTAAACGGGTACTGTTGGTAGACGATTCTATCGTACGCGGCACTACATCCTTGAAAATTGTGCGTATGGTGCGCGAAGCCGGGGCCAAAGAGGTCCATTTCAGGTCGGCCAGCCCTCCTATCCGCTTTCCTGATTTTTATGGAATTGATCTGCCAAACACTGACAGCCTTCTGGCGGCCAATCATTCTCATGAAAAAATGGTGGAAATGCTTGAAGTGGATAGCCTCGGGTTTTTATCCGTTGATAGTCTTTATTGGGCCATGGGCGAGGAACGCCGCAATGGTGATATACCTGCTTATTCCGACCATTATTTTACTGGTGAATACCCAACACGATTAACAGATTTCTCGGCACACGATACAGACAAAGCCAAGCAGCTCTCTCTGCTTTCCGAGGTCGCCTGACATAATAATCGTGATATGAAATTGTAAAATTTCTCCTGTTTACCGAGGGCATAGCAGAACCATGACATCGCCTACGCAAAACTTTGAGGGTAAAATTGCCCTTGTCACCGGTGCCACACGTGGGCTAGGCCGCGCAGCCGCATTGGCACTGGCTGCGCAGGGCGCGCACGTTATTGCGCTTGGCCGCACCCAGGGCGCACTGGAAGAGCTGGACGATGCCATTGGCCCGCTTGGCGGATCGGCATCTTTGGTGCCGGCAGATTTAACCGATCTGGAGGGCATTGACCGGCTGGGCGGTGTGATCGCCGAACGCTGGGGTCATTTGGACATTCTTATTGGTAATGCTGCGCAATTGGGCATGGTCGGGCCAACGGCGCACATAGAACCCAAAGTTTGGGACGACGTTATGCGCGTCAATGTTACCGCAAACTGGCGGCTTATCCGGGCCATGGATCCGCTGCTTCGTGCGGCACCCGCCGGGCGGGCGGTATTTGTAACATCGGGTGCGGTGCAAAGTTTACGCGCATTTACAGCGCTCTACTCAGCATCCAAAGCGGCTTTGGATGCCCTGGTGCTATGTTATGCCAAAGAGGTTGAAAAACTCACGCTTAATGTAAACCTTCTGGACCCGGGCATTGCCCGCACCGCCATGAGGCGCAAATACATGCCCGGCGAGGATCCGCAAACCATCACCCCGCCCGAAGACATTGCGCCATTGTTTCTGGCGCTGTCGTCGCCCGATTACCATAAAAATGGCCAACGGGTGCGGTTTGAAGATTGGAAAGCGGAACAAGGCTAAACCGCTTTGGAATGCCGCCCGGCACTGGCTTGCCAATGGGTGTCAAAACACGCGGCGATATTGCGCACAAAAACCCACCCCACATCGGTAACATGGACATGTTGCCCGTCTATATGCACAAGACCATCCTCGACCAGAGGGGACAGTTTGACCAGGGCATCATCAAGCGCATTTTCGGGGGCATTAAAGGCGCGGGCGTGCGCACCAAGATCAAGCTTCATCGCGCTCATTAATGTCATAATGGCGGCGCGGCGCATGGCATCCTCGCCTTGTAATTCCACACCGCGTACCACGGGCAATTTACCCGCATGAATGGCCTTTCGCCATTGATCCAGCGAAGGTGAGTTTTGTACATAGCCCGGCCCAAGCGCCCCAATTGATGAAGCGCCAAGCCCCAACAAAATATCGGCGGCATCGGTGGTGTAGCCCTGAAAATTACGCCGCAAGGTGCCCGCCTTCACTGCCTTTGCCATGTCGTCATCGGGGTGGGCGTAATGATCAAAGCCCACGGCGATATACCCTGCACCCTCCAGCACTTTGCCCACCATTTTTGCTTCGGCAAAACGTTCTTCCATGCCAGGCAGATCAGAAGTATCGATCATTTCCTGATGTTTTTTAAACCAGGGTACATGGGCATAACCGAAAACGGCCAGCCGGTCCGGGCATAAAGAGAGCGCCAGTTCAGCGCTATGGCGCACGTCATCCACGCTTTGCCCCGGAAGGCCGTAAATCAAATCAAAATTTATCGCCTCAACACCGGCACCCCGCAGCCAGTCAACGCTTTGCTTGACCTGCTCAAACGGCTGAATACGGTTGATTTTTTCCTGCACGTGGGTGTTAAAATCCTGCACTCCCAATGAAGCTCGGCTCACTCCGGCCTTGGCCAACGTCTTTGCTTTTTGTGCATTCATGGTGCGCGGATCGATCTCTACAGCCAGTTCCATATCGTCACGAGTGCCAAAGGCCATCGTGATTTTTGCGCAAATGGCGGCAAAATCCACATCATTTAATAATGTCGGACTGCCGCCGCCAAAATGTACATGGGCCACCCCCCCGTGATGTGCCGGCAGCGCCGCCGCCAGCAGATCAATCTCGGCCAGCAAATCATGCGCATAAGCACCAACCCGGTCATAGGTATGGGCAACACTAGTGTGGCATCCGCAATACCAGCACATTTTTTTGCAAAACGGGATGTGCAGATAAAGCGATAATGGCTCACCCGCAGAAATTTGCGATAACCATTGGCCGTAATCCGCCGCACCTATGCCATCATGAAATTGCACGGCGGTGGGGTAGCTGGTATAGCGTGGCACCTCGGCCAAAGCGTATTTTTTATGTGCGGGTTTCATAATATGCTTGTGCCTTCACTAATGCACCTGCGCAATGCGACCATTTGGCCAAAAGCACTTATTCAGGTTTTTTGTCTTCGTAAGGGTTTTTACCCGCCTTGACGATAAGGCGGATCGGCACACCCATCAGATCAAAATCATCACGCAAGCCATTAATGAGATAGCGCTTATAGGCTTCTGGCAAGTGCTTGGCCCGTGAACACATTAGAACAAAAGTGGGGGGGCGATTTTTGGTTTGGCTTATATAGCGCGGTTTGATGCGTCGCCCCTGCACTGCGGGCGGTGGATGGCGCTGGATCATAGCATGCAGCCAGTCGTTCAAATCGCGAGTTTTAACTTTGGCATTCCAGTCCTTGTATAACCCTTCGATGGCGGGCATCAGGCGCTTTAACCCTCGCCCGGTCAGGCCCGACAATGTGACCAATGGCGCACCGCGCAATTGCGGCAAAAGACGCCCCAGACGTTCCTTCAAATGCGCCAGCAACTCGGCCTTGTCTTTCACCAAATCCCATTTGGTTACGGCAAAGACCACGGCGCGCCCCTCTCGCTCGGCAAGGTCTGCCAATTGCAGATCCTGCTTGTCCAGTGGTGATAGCGCATCCATCAGCACCACAACCACTTCGGCAAACTGAATAGCTTTGAGACTGTCACTCACCGCCATTTTTTCCAGATTATCAGTGATTTTAGCTTTTTTGCGCATACCCGCTGTGTCCGCGAGACGCACCGGACGGCCATCCCATGACCAGTCCACAGCAATAGAATCACGCGTCACCCCGGCTTCAGGGCCCGTGATCAGACGCTCCTCGCCAATCAAGCTGTTTATCAGGGTTGATTTTCCGGCATTCGGGCGCCCGATAACGGCAATGCGCATGGGTTTGTCAGCGGCGTCCTCTTCATCTTCATCGGTGTCTTCTGTATCCAGACCAGCTGCCTTGGCCGCATCAATGATCGCGGTGAACAGCTCGCCCATACCCTCATTGTGCTCTGCCGAAACCGCCACTGGTTCGCCAAGCCCCATTGAATACGCATCCAGAATACCATCGCGCCCCGCTCGGCCTTCTGTCTTGTTGGCGACCAACACAACAGGGCAACCTGATTTGCGTAATATATCAGCAAAAACTTCATCAAGCGGGGTTATACCCGCACGGGCATCCACCAGAAAAAGGCATACATCGGCATCGCCCACCGCGCGCAGGGTCTGCGCCCGCATGTCAGCCTCAAGGCCAGATTTTGCAGTTTCCAGTCCGGCGGTATCAACCAGAGACAAATCCAGATCGCCAAAGCGGCCAAAGCCTTCACGACGATCGCGCGTAACACCGGGACGATCATGCACAATGGCCAGCTTGCGCCCGGCAAGCCGATTGAACAAAGTGGACTTCCCCACATTGGGTCGCCCGGTTATGGCCAGCTTCAAAGACATCATTTATCCAATTTAGTGAGCTGCCCTAGTGCAACTTGTATAACATTGCCTTGTCTGAAAGCAGGTAAAAACTTTCACCTGCTACAACAGGAGCTATGAAAAAGGCATCACTGAATTTTGCTTCGGCCAGGGTTTCACCACTCTCTGGCGAAAGATGCAGAACATTGCCCTGCGAAGAGACCAGTACCAGCTTGCCACCGGCTAACACCGGCCCAGACCATGAAATGCGCCCCTTGCGCTTTTTTTCCTTGCGGTAACGCGGCAGATCGCGCACCCATGCCACACGGCCATCATGGCGCGAAAGTGCAGAAACCTGGCCTTCATTGGTCACCACGAACAAATTGTCACCAGCCAACCACGGCATATTAATTCCGCCTACCTGGCGAGACCAGATACGGGTTCCGGTGCGCATGTCCACAGCGGCCAAAAGACCGGAATGGCTGATTGCATATACGGTACGGTCAAAAATTACCGGTGCGCCGGCAATATCATTCAGCTCTGCCAGGGCCGTCATACCCGCTTGTCGCGTTAATGAATCTGACCACATATTACGCCCATTCTGTACCCGAAGGGCGACCAGTTCGCCCGAAGCAAACGGGGCCACCACAACCTCACCATAAATTGACGGGCTGGATGCTGCCAAAATCCGCGCCGGTTCTGAGATTCCCTGATATGTCCACAAAATTTCGCCCGTATCCATATCAAACGCATAAAGTTCGTCGTCCTGGGTCACAGCAAACATACGGCCTTCAGCAATACTAGGCGCACTGTGGATTGGCGTCGGCGTCTCTGTGCGCCAAATTTCCTCGCCAGTATTCACATCCAGTGCCGCAGCCAAGCTATAGCCAGACACCAGGAACAATCGCCCACCAGATACGGCCAGACCACCGCCATAGCCTTCGCGGGCTGTTCCTAAGCCCAAGCGTAAAACACCACGCCACCCTGCGCCAAAACGACCGCGGCGGTCCTCCTTAGCCAGCTTTTTTTTGTCAGGCATAACAGTTTTGCGCCATTTCGTCCGCCCAGTAGCCGTATCAATGGCCCTGATGGTGCCTTTGGCGTCCAGCACATACAGCACACCACCAGCAATAACTGGCGGGGCAACAATGCGCCCCTTTGTATAACTGGACCGACCAATTTTATGCTTCCAGGCTTTCGTAAGCCCGCCTTTGGCGCTTAAATGCTGCGGAGCGTGGCTGGGGAAGGCACCAGATTGTGCCCAGTCAGCATTTACATATGAAGGAGGCAAAACAATTGGTGCCTTCTCAGCATCGGCATCAACCTGCAAGGCCTGCTCGAAAGTGAGAATGGAAATACGCTGTTCTTCATCGGGCAAAGTACCCTGTTTGGCTTTTTTCTTTTCTTCGCTGTCACCACCAACAAAAGGGATGACCTTGCCAACTGTTGAGCACCCGCCCACCATCAGCATCAGGGCGCATAAACTCAAAGCAATGTGTTTCATTGCGTGGTTTCCTCATTTTCTGTGCCAGTGTTTGTTTTTATGGCTTGCGGCTCCGGTCCCAATAATGCCAGCGCCTGCCCGGCGCGGGTACGCGCCCCTGCCGGTGCATCAAGAGCTAGTGAAATATAAGTGTAATCTTCGCGTGCGCGCGCAGTATTGCCTTCTTCAAATGCCTTGACGGCCAATAACTCGCGAGCCGTAAAACGAAACGCCTGCCCCGGGCCGGTTAAAGAGGCAAGTTTGGCATCAAGATCGGCCAGGGTCAGATCATCAACGACAACCAGAATAGCCCGCAAAACGGCAATATCCCTGTAAAACGGGTCATCAAATTGCTCCGCAGCGCGGGTATAGAGTGACGCTGCCTCAATTATCTTGCCTTCTTGAGTCTTTACTGAGGCCTGCTGCATCAAAGCCAGAGCGGCATAGCCCTTTGGTGCGATAATCGCGAAATCTGCAAAGGCCTTGTCTGCACCGGCTAAATCACCGGCCTTGTACAACTCAGCAGCAGCGTTATAGCTTTCTGCTGCTTTTGCCTTTTGTTGAAGGCTGTACCATTCCCAGCCTTTATAGCCACTGACTCCCAGCACAATGGCTAAGGTCAAGGCGATCATCAGGGGGCGATAACGCTCAAAAAGTTCACTGGCCTTATCGCGGCGCAGCTCTTCGTCAACTTCATTAAATACGTCTGACACGGTTGTTTACTCTGCGGTTCTAAACGGCACCCGGTTTGGTACCTTTATTGGCGAGCGAACCTAGCCTTTGAGTAGCGCGGCGGCAACCGCCCAAAAGCGGTCAGATACGCCTGCCCGGCAAGATATAGACAAAAGTAGCTGCCAGAAGGGCAAACACAATGGCAACAAGACTTTGTCCGCCAACCACGTCGAAAACCTGAGTTAAAAGAGGGTTATCAAATACCACCCCTTCCGCCAGGTTTTCCAACTGGGTTGCGGCCAGCGCCGAACCACTGGCACCGGCACCACCCAGCACCATTGTGCGTGGGTTTAGCATCATGCCAAGGCGGCTCTCTACGCGCTGGGTAAAACGTTCATCCAGCACAATCTCGGCATCCGCCTTTTCAAAGGCGGCGTTCAGACGGGCATCAAATCCATCTTCGGGGGTCATCATACCGTCACGGCCTCCTTGTCTTCCAGCAAAGCGCGCATTTTCGCCTTGCCCCTCATTATATGCGATTTAACCGTACCCAAAGGCAAGCCCGTAACCTCGGCTGCCTCGGTATGGCTCATGCCAGAGGAAAAGCATAATACGATCACAGTGCGCTCCACCTCACTTAATTGCGCCAATGCCCGGTCCAGATCCAAGGCATTGCCACTATCCCAGTTTGTCTCACGCATTTCCACGTCTTGATGGGATTTATACCGTTCCATCGCCGCATCGGCTGATTTTCTTTTGCGGGCCGCCTGTAAAAATTCGGTGTAGGCGATCCGGCACAACCAGCTTTTGAAACTACCTTTGCCGGTAAATGTGCCAATTTTACGATAGGCCTTGATAAAAGCATCCTGCGCCAAATCATCAGCCAGCGCATGATTGCCGGTCATCCGGGTCAGCATGGCGCGCACCAAAGTCTGGTAACGTTCAACCAACTGCCCAAAGGCGTGCCGGTCGCCCGTGGCGACGACCAGCCCAACCAGTTCCAGATCCTGCGCTGCCATTCCCCGAAGCCCTTTGCGATGACTATTCGGTTTTGTCGTTCTTCAAGAAGAAGTGCATCAAAAGCAAGGCAATACCGATAAAGCCGGGAATGGCAGCAACGCCCGCAAGAATTGGCAATATTTCTTCATCACCATCGGCAATGCCAATGCCACCGCCCATGACGATAAGGCCAAGCGCCACCGCGATCAAAACAAGCCCGGAACGCAGGTCTTTATGTGGATTGTGGTTGGGTTGCACACCAAGGGCTTTTACCGTTTCCGGCGTCAGTTCCACGCCTTTTTCTATGGCCTTTTGCACCGTTTTTTGTATGGCCTGATTTGATTTGGTACGTGCCTGAGACACAAACCAGACGATGGCTATGACCATCAAAAACGGTGCCAGCGGGATAAGAACTCCAAAATCCATTTTCTTTCTCCATTTTTTGTTGGCGGCATAAACGCCGTCTGACCATAAGATGCGGGCAAGGTCATAAATGGATGCACCGCCCTACAACATTCTGCACATCAAGCCGACAAAGCGGAAAAAGAAGATGAAACACGATAACCACCCCTACATTGACTGCAAGGGTGCCAAAACCATTGCTGGCAAGCAAGAGAAGAAAAAGGAAAGAGCGCTGCTCTACCTATAAGCGATAACGGATATGATCAGTCCAGAAGCGTTCCAGCCGCATCAAGGCTCCATTAAGCTGGTCCAACTCACCACTGCCAAGATTGGCAACAGGCCCCAGGCTTTTCAACTGACGATCAAACAGTTCTGCGACCATAGCGCAAACCTTGCTGCCTTCTTCGGTCAGACGTACCCGTACGGCGCGTTTGTCTTTTGAAGAGCGTTCATGGCTGAGGTAACCACCATCGACCAGTTTTTTAAGATTGTACGAGACATTGGATCCCAGATAATGCCCGCGCGTGCGCAATTCCCCGGCGGTTAGTTCTGCATCACCAATATTAAACAATAATAGCGCCTGCACACTGTTAATGTCATCGCGGCGCATCCGGTCCAGCTCATCCTTGACCACATCCAGCAATTGCCTGTGCAAGCGCTCGACCAGCATTAATGTGCGCAAATACCCTTGTTGTATTTCCTGATCTTCATTACCCATCACCTGCTGCGATTTCTGCGCTAGCGCCATGACTTCACCCTTTTTTTTATTCTTGTTGCATTCACTATTAGCGCAGAAGGTATAAAATCCTCTTAAAGTCAGGGATATAAAATCACAATGTCCAGTTTTCGCCCCCGTACCGATCTTTCCACCCATGAAGTCAGCAACCAGCCCAAAGCTTTGGGTGCTGTTTCGCTTTATGCTGATCCGGCCGTTAATGAAGCCGTGGAAAATGCTTTTGCGCGACTTGTCAAAGACGATAAAAATTTTACCGCACAGGCAAGTCGCGTCCAAAGCGACCACCTTTCTGCCTTTGGTAAAAATGCTGGTGGTGAGGAGGCGCGCGAATGGGGCCGCCTTGCCAATGAAAACCCGCCCAAATTGCGGGCCTTTAATGCCCAGGGACAGCGCATCGATGAAATAGAGTTTCATCCTGCCTGGCATCAGCTTATGACGCTCGGGCTGGAGGGCGGCGTTTCCAGCAGAGCCTGGACGCACCCTGATGGCGGACATGTCACCCATGGTGCACTGATGGCGATGATGGCGTGGACCGATGGCGGGGTGTGTTGCCCCATTTCCATGACCTACGCCGTGGCTTCGGTTCTTAAAGACCATGACTGGACGCGTAATGAATGGATGCCACGTGTTACCCACGCCGCGTATGACCCCCGCGTCCTGCCCGCCGCGCAAAAAACCGCCGCGACAATGGGTATGGCGATGACGGAAAAACAGGGCGGATCTGATCTTCGCGCCAACACCACCCGCGCATCTGCGCTTGGTAATGACGAAGTTGAGCTGACCGGGCATAAATGGTTTTGCTCTGCGCCCATGTGCGATGCGTTTTTAACGTTGGCTTATGAAGAGGCAGGGCTTAGTTGCTTTCTGGTGCCGCGCTGGCGACCCGATGGCAGCCGCAACCCGATGGAAATACAACGCCTGAAGGACAAGCTGGGTGATCACTCCAATGCCTCGTCCGAGATTGAATACAGGGGCGCATGGGCCCGGCGCGTTGGCGATCCGGGGCGCGGTATCCCGACCATTATCGTTATGGCCCATCACACCCGCTATGACTGCATTACCGGTTCTGCCGGGGCCATGCGCAAGGCCGTAGTGATGGCGGCAAACTTTGTGCATCAGCGCACCGCATTTCAAAAAAAGTTGATTGACCAGCCGCTTATGCGCCACGTTCTGGCTGATTTGGCACTGGAAAGCGAAGCTGCCATGGCCCTGGCCATGCGCGTGGGTGCCAGTTTTGACGCCAGCGCCCACAACGCTCATGAAGCAGCATTATCGCGTGTTCTTACCCCCATTGCCAAATACTGGATTTGCAAACGCCAACCTTCTGTCGTGGGCGAGGCACTGGAATGCTTTGGCGGCGTTGGTTTTGTGGAAGAAACCGGCATGGCGCGGCTCTATCGCGGCGCACCCTTAAACGCCATTTGGGAGGGCTCCGGCAATGTCATCGCGCTGGATATTCAACGCGCATTAAGCGATGAGAAAATTGCCACTGCCTTTGCCGAAGAAATCACCCGCATTGGCGATGACATCCCGGCATTAACACCACTTACAGACTGGGTATTACAAACCAAAGACGCCGACCCGCGCCTGTTTGCTGAACGCGCCGCGCTGATTTTCTCTGCCGACGCCCTGCCCGGCGGCCCGGTGCGTGATGCCTATATCGCCCTGCGCCTCATGGCCCCTTCACATCTGTGGGGTGCCAATGCCAGCCAGATCGATTGTGATATACTGATCAAGCGGACTGTGGACTGGATTTAATAAAAGTATAGAAAATGCTGAACACCCGAACCTCGTCACGCAGTGTGCCGGTGGGGTGTCATTTTGACATGGTGGATTATTCAGGCACCCGCCCGGTAAAATCGGCCGGGGCACAATAGGTACCTGCTAAAGCAAGTTTCTTACAGGTCGCCTGTGCTTCGTCACGACTGGAAAATGGTCCGGCTTTCAGGCGTTCATAAATGCCTTTATCGGAGCCCAGGTTAACGCGTT
This sequence comes from Robiginitomaculum sp., assembly GCA_021776515.1. GTDB lineage: Bacteria > Pseudomonadota > Alphaproteobacteria > Caulobacterales > Maricaulaceae > Robiginitomaculum_B. The sequence continues at coordinate 20,897 of JAJFFS010000019.1, forward strand.
CCACTCTGGGGCTAATATCTGCCAACACCTCTGGTGATCTGGATTTAATTTGCTGATACCCCTCCAGAGCACGGGCCGCAGTGCGATAGCTACCGATATGCACTGCATACATCAGACTGCGTGCTTGTGGCAGCTTGGGTGGCTGGGCCAAGTCCTCGGGTGCGTATGAGGCTTTGATGACATTCGCTCTGCCCATCGGCGTTTCAACGTCCATAATCATCAATTCCCCTAGCACACGCGGTTGTTGAGGCGATAATGGTTTAGAAGAAGATTTGGCACCGGTAGGCGGCATAAGTGCGGCAGCGAGTTGATAAATTTCGGGCGCTGCATCCTGAACAGTGTTAATATTACCGGCTTCTGCCCCGCGCAATCTGGCCATAACCACATCAACAGCAATCTTGAGGCCAGGATCGAGTGATTGGGCCGAGGCCGCATTGGGATCTGGTGAAAGTTCCTTTTCGTGCCCAAAAGGCAGAGCCGAACAACCACCTAACAGGGATACAGCCAGCAAACAGGAAATGAGTGAAATTCTTCGCATCCCCCTTTCCTGCGCCAACATGGTTACTGATTGCTTAACACGCCTTTACCAGGCGCCAATTTCACGCAAATGAGCCCGTAGTTCAGCAGATAGTTCTGCGCCCCCGCCCTGCGCCGACAAATCTGGTGGTGCATCTTCAGCCTTGAAATATCGCCAACCTTGAAACGGTCGGCGCGGTTGCGGTGCTGTCGGAATAATATCCAGGCCCAAAACCAGACGGCACCGTTTTATACCATCCTCACCAACGACCTCTTCCATAGCGATAATGTTTTGCCGCGCCTGCACCACACGTTTGATGACCCAGTAAAGCGATCCCCCGGCCAACACCTCATCAGCGCGGCGAGGCGTCATACGTGTCACATGACAGGGGTTTGGCCGTTCACCACGGGCGCGGCGTGCCGCAATACGGGTCGCGTACAATTGCTGAAGCTGATCCAGCGTATCTATACCGACGCAGAGTTTGATAAGGTGTAGGGCCATGGAGGTATTCTAGGCTGGTTTAGCATTTTTGAAAGCCAGAGTTGATGGATATACTGCACCTGCCTCTAGGAAGTTTCCGGCGGCACCTCAAAACGCACCAGCACATCACCTTCGCTAACCTGTGCGCCGGGTTTAACCAATACCTTGGCAATAAGTGCATCTGCTGACGCACTTAAAGCGTGTTCCATCTTCATGGCTTCCAGCACGACCAGCGTTTCACCCTTTTTGACCGATGCACCCGGCTTGGCAGTTACGCCAAGAACCTTGCCAGGCATTGGCGCAAGGACAGCGGTACTGGCTTCAGCATCAAGCGTTGTAGCCTCAGGGTTTGGTTTTCCAAACCACCAGGCATCGCCATTATCAAACGTCACCTGTCCGTCACTACAGGCAACACTTTGCGCCCGGTGCAAAGTGCCATTGATCTCAAAATACACCACTTCGCCTTGACTACGTACATCTTGCGCACGAAGGGTGATGTTATCGCAATTCAATAGCCAGTTGCTTTCGCCATCATGCTGCAAATCCACACGCCAGGTCTCACCGTTTTCGGAATAGGCGCGGCTCAAGGAAGGCATCTGGTTGAGGCGCCAGCCATCGTGAACCTGCCAGGGATTATCACTAGTCTGGTTTTCAAACATCGTCATTTGCTTCACGAGCGCCGTGACCGCAGCCTTGCCTTGCGGCGTTTGCGAAATACTATGCAAAGCCTCGCCCTGATTATCGATAAAACCGGTATCAACCTGCCCTTTGATAAACGCAGGTGCTGTAAGACAGCGCGCTAAAAACCCAGCATTAGTACGCACAGGCCATGACTGCATTGATGAAAGTGCCTTTGCCAACGTCTCACCGGCAAGTTTGCGCGTTGGTGCGTAAGCAATGATTTTTGCCAACATAGGGTCATAAAATTCTGAGACCTCATCGCCCTGCACAAAGCCGGTATCGACCCTTACATCGTTCTCATCTGGCAAAGTGAAATGCGTCAACATCCCTGTTGAAGGCATATAATGATTACCCGGGTCTTCGGCATAGAGCCGCGCCTCAATCGCGTGACCGTGCAGTGAAATTTCATCCTGTTCCGGCACAGACCCACCAGCCGCAATTTTTAACTGCAACTCTACCAGATCATAGCCTGTAACAAGTTCGCTTACCGGGTGTTCAACCTGCAAGCGGGTGTTCATTTCCATGAACCAGAAGCGATCCGGGTTAAGCGGGCCAGAACCGTCAACAATAAATTCAACCGTACCAGCATTTTCATACGCTACGGCACGGGCAGCCGCGACAGCGGCGGCGCAAACGGCTATGCGCATTTGGCTATTTATACCGGGAGCGGGGGCTTCCTCGATAACTTTCTGGTGACGCCGTTGAACAGAACAGTCCCGCTCATAAAAATGAACAATGCGCCCGCGCCGGTCACCAAAAACCTGTACTTCAATATGACGAGGGTTCTGGATAAATTTTTCAACCAGAACCCGGTCATCACCAAAGGCTGACTTGGCTTCGCGCCGCGCTGATTCCAGTGCACCAACAAATTCATCAGCCGCATCCACCCGACGCATACCGCGTCCACCACCACCTGCCACAGCCTTGATCAGCACAGGGTAGCCGATTTTTTCAGCCTCTTTGGCTAATGTTGTTTCGCGCTGATCTTCACCGTGATAGCCGGGTGTAACCGGCACACCGGCGGCCTCCATAATGCGCTTGGCCTCATCCTTCATGCCCATCAGGCGCATGGACTGCACCGATGGCCCAACAAAAATTACATTAGCGCGTTTGCATGCCGACACCAGATTTTGATTTTCTGATAAAAACCCATAACCCGGGTGCAATGCCTCCGCGCCAGTTTGGCGCACAGCATCCATCACAGCATCGACATCAAGATAGCTTTTTGTCGACTCGGCCGGGCCAATCAATACCGCCTCATCAGCCTTACGGACATGCAAAGCATCACGATCAGCCTCGGAATACACCGCGATAGTGCGTATCCCCATGCGTCGTGCAGTGCGAATAATCCGGCAGGCAATCTCGCCGCGATTGGCAATCAATAATGAGGTAAACATGGCTAACGTCCTCTGACAGGAATACTATCCCTAAACCTGTTGGTAATTGGATAACGACGGTCACGACCAAAATTGCGGCGGCTGATTTTCACCCCGGGCGGTGCCTGCCTGCGTTTGTATTCGGCAAGGTAAAGCAAATGTTCCACCCGGCGCACAATCTCTGGCGCAAAGCCGCGGGCAACAATACTGGCCGCGTCTGCTTCCTCTTCGATCAAGGCATGTAATATGGCATCAAGGTCGACATAAGGCGGCAGGCTGTCCTGATCGGTTTGATCGGGTTTCAGTTCTGCAGAGGGCGGTTTATCGATAACTGACCTTGGGACAACTATGCCATGCGGCCCTAATAGCCCTTGCGGAAAATGTTGATTGCGCCATTCGCAAAGGGCAAAAACCTCGGTTTTATAAATGTCTTTCAAGGCATTATAACCACCCGACATATCCCCATAAAGCGTCGCATAACCAACGGCCATCTCAGACTTGTTGCCAGTGGTTAGCAACATCTGGCCAAATTTGTTGGAAAGCGCCATCAAGGTGACGGCCCGCACACGCGATTGCAGATTTTCCTCAGTGGTATCGGCCTCGCGCCCCTCAAAAAGCGGCCCCAGCATGTTACCATAGGTTTGCACCGCCGCCTCGATAGCAATAGTGTCATAGCGCACGCCCAAAAGCTGTGCACAAGCGCGTGCGTCATCAAGGCTTTGTTGGCTGGTATATTGCGAGGGCATCATCACGCACCAAACCCGCTCCGGCCCTAGCGCATCAACGGCAATAGCCGCCGCCAGCGCCGAATCCACACCACCGGACAGCCCCAGAACTACACCCGGAAAACCATTTTTATTCACATAATCGCCAAGGCCAAGGCAGAGCGCCCGCCAGACGGCCTCCAGCCCCTCAATTGGTGACGATAATAATACCTCTTCGGCTTCCCAACCCTGCTTCCCATGTTGCCAGCGCAAAGTATCTATTGATGAGGTATAGGACAGAACACGTTGTACAATTTTACCAGCGCTATCGCAGGAAAATCCGCCACCATCAAAGACCAGTTCATCCTGTCCGCCAACCTGATTGACGAAAACCAGCGGTAATTTTAAATCTGTATTCCAGGTTGAAAATGCCTCGTGCCGGAAATCATTGATACCACGGCGAAACGGCGAACCGTTAATACACAAAAGCATTTCTGCCCCGGCTGCGGCCAGCGCACGTGGAACGGTTGGTAACCAGATGTCCTCGCAAATGGGCAGACCCAGCATAACCCCGCGAAATTTTACCGGTTCTGGCACCGGGCCGGGACTGAACACCCGTTTTTCATCAAAGACCGCATAATTTGGCAATTCATGCTTGTATCGCCGCGCAAAAATTTGCCCGCCATCCAGCAGCAACACTGCGTTATAAAGCTCACCCTCATCCACCCAGGGTGCCGCTACCAGCAATGCCGGGCCGTTATCACTGGTTTCCAGCGCCAGCGCCTCAACAGCAGCGCGACAAGCGGCAACGGCTGAGGGCTTTAGCACCAGATCTTCGGGCGGATAACCCAGCACGCCCAGTTCAGTTGTCAGAACAATATCGGCACCAGCCTTTGCCCCTTCGGCACGAGCCGCACGGATAAGCGCGCAATTACCCGCTATGTCGCCCATAACCGGGTTAAGTTGTGCAGAGGTAATCGTCAGGGTGCGCGTCATAGCGCCCTTTTAGATAGCTTAGGCGACCTTATCAACACGAAGCGCCAGTGCCAGCGCCCTGGCGCCAGCAACACCGCATACCGGCACGCTTTCACCGTCCAGAATACCGCGCACAAAGGCATTGACCTCAGCGCCCAGGCAATCCTGCGCCTCTGGCTCATCTGCAAAGCGTGAATTCAGTGCGAAGGGCGTTCCGTTCACCAAAGAACGGTTAAAAAAATCAATCTCGACAACGCCGGAAGGGTACTCAATACGCATATTGCGCTGACGATCCTTGGCCACCCGCGAAGCATGAACCGTGGCCCGCATCCCCCCCGGATAGGTAATAACCGCCCGGGCGTCATCTATGCCACCACTTGGCCCCGTAATGGTGTTCGACTGCACCTCATCGGCTTCATCGCCAGCCAGTAAATTCATCAGATCAAGGTCATGGGTCATCAGATCAAGGGTTACGCTAACGTCTGTACCACGCGCCGAATATGGTGCCAGACGACGCGCTTCAATGCTAACGGGGCGCTCAGGAATATCAAACAGGCCAATGGCCCCGGAAACAAATCGTTCCTGATGGCCAACCTGGAGAATAACGCCCTCTTTTTCGGCCTTAGCTACCATTTTGCGGGCATCTTCAATACGGGTTGCCAGGGGTTTTTCCACCAGCACATGCAACCCATGTTCCAGCGCATCCATGGCCTGGCGAAAATGCACGCTGGCCGGGCTGGCCACAATCAGGGCATCGGCGGCGGCAATCATCTGCTCGCGGGTTGCAAAGGCCGTCCCGCCATGTTCAGCAACCAAAGCTTGCGCCCGTTCGGGATGTTCCGGATCGTACACACCAGCAAATTCAACACGCGGATGTGCCGCCAGCTTGGCCGCATGATGGCTACCAAATACACCGGCACCTGAAATGCATATTCTGATCTTGTGGCTCATACCTGACCCTTAACAAACTATCCTGTTTGCAAACTGCCACTGGCAGGCGGCAACAGCAATGCAGGTTGCCAACAAGAAATGTGACCAATTCTTTCAGTGTGGTGTATCAGCGCGGTATTCAGGAAATGCCATAGCCAGTTTCTGGCTCCAGTCATAAAGCGCCGGCCAGTTCTCGCCGCCATTGCTCATCAGGCCAAGGCGGACAATCACCAGATCACGTGATGGCACCACCCAGATCACTTGCCCTTCATGGCCCTGCGCTGAAAACGCATCACGCGGCCCCAGGGCAGACCCATGCCCGGCCGGGCGAATATCATTGGCATCGGCCGCATTGATCCACCAGCCTGCCCCATAGACACTGGCATTGTCAGCCGGCGTTTTGGTACGCGAAAAATCCACCCAACCTTCTGGCAAAAGCCTCGTTTCACCCCACATACCGTCATGCAAAAAGAGATAACCAAAGCGTGCAAAATCACGCGCCGAAGCCCACACTAATGACCCGCCCATAAACGTACCTGCCGGATCAAATTCTATGCGTGCATCCATACCAAGCGGGGCAAATAGGCTGTCCTCTACATAACTTGCCATAGCTTCGGAGGCGGGGAGTTCCGCACCGACATTTTGCGCCACAAAACCTTGCACAGCTCGGGCAATCAGGTGAAATCCGGCAGTGGAATAGTTCCAGTGGGTGCCGGGTTCATGGGCCAATGGCAACGCTCCGGCATAGGTGATGGCATCATAACGCCCCTTGCCAAACATCATCTGTACCACATCATTTTTGGCCAGATCAGGCTCGCCAATTTCATGATATTCCAGCCCGTCAGTCATGTTCAGCCATTGCCGCCAGCTAATCGCTGAACGCGGATCATCGGCCGCCCACGGCCCGGGCATTGCTGCATCTATATCACTGATCAACCCTTGCGCCAGCGCCCGCCCGACCAATGCCGAGGTCAATGATTTAGCCATAGACCAGCTAAGCTGTCTGGTATCCGGGCCAAAGCCGGTTCGATAACGTTCCAGAACCAATTTACCCTTGTGGATAATCACTATGGCGCGGGTTTCGCCCATTACATCATCAAGCTCGCGTTCCATAATATCATCTACCAATGCGGAAACCTCTCCGGTGGCTGATGTGGGTAAGTTGCCATTGTCCCAGTTCGCATCAGGCCAGCTTTGCCCGTCCGGTTGTGCAGATAGCGGATACAAGCCCTGCGCCATTACCGGTGAAACCTGCACCAAAATAACCGCGCATAAACCCAGCAACACTCTCTTGATCGTCATGGCGTTCTCCCGTTAAGCTGCCCATCTTAGGGGAGCCTTATGAAAAACGTCAAAGTCTTATTGGGAATTGTTGTGATTATTGGCATATTGGCCGGTGCCGTATGGCAGTTTTATCTGAAAAACCAGATGGAATATGCCCGCATTGCCACCGCCTATGGGGCCAAGCAGGTATGTTCCTGTCGCTTTATTGGTGAGCGCGAAATGCAAAGCTGCCGACAGGATTTCACCGACAACATCAGCGCCCTGACCATCACCCAGCATGATGAGACCATCACCGCCACAGCGCCCCTTGGCCTCGCAAAAGGCAGCGCCCGCTATACGCCAGAACTAGGGTGTTCGCTGGTAAAATGATAAAAAACACCCGGAGTAAACATGCACAAGTTTAAGTTCTGGACCGCCACCGCTGTGGTGATTGCCAACATGATCGGCACAGGTGTTTTCACCAGTCTCGGGTACCAGCTGGCCGACATTCGCGCTCCTTTTGTGTTGCTAATGCTCTGGGTGGTTGGCGGGCTGGCGGCCCTTTGTGGCGCCATGAGCTATGCCGAACTGGGCGCCGCCCTGCCCCGTTCTGGCGGCGAGTATAATTTTTTAGGTAAAATCTATCACCCGGCGGCGGGATTTGTTTCAGGCTGGATGTCCGCGCTTATTGGGTTTGCTGCGCCCACGGCATTGGCGGCCATCACCTTTGGCACCTATTTTGTCTCTGTTCTGCCCGAGGCCAGCGCCGGGCCCTGGGTGGTTAAGGTACTAGCCATAACATTGGTGATTATTATGACGCTGGTCCATGCCAGCACACACCGCAATTCAGGCCGCACGCAAGTGGCCTTTACCGCGCTGAAAATCATACTTATTTGCATTTTTTGCGCCGCAGCCCTGATACTGGTTCCCGAGCCACAAGACATCAGCATAATACCGGTCAAGGGTAATACCGGCCTGATGTTTTCGGGCGCTTTTGCCGTCTCGCTGATCTATGTCAGCTACGCCTATACCGGCTGGAATGCCGCGACCTACCTTAGCGGCGAAGTTGAAAACCCTCAGCGCATTTTACCCCGTGTTTTATTTGTTGGCACGGCACTGGTGATGCTGCTCTATGTGGCCCTGAACTATATGTTCCTGCGTGTTGCCCCTATGGATGCCATGGTCGGTAAGCTGGAAATTGGCTACATCGCCGCCGAATATGCCCTTGGCACCACCGGTGCGCGCTTTATTGGCGTTGTGCTGGCGTTATTGCTGGTTTCCACGGTTAGCGCCATGATCATTGCCGGACCGCGTGTGTTACAGGTTTTAGGTGAGGATTTTACGATTTTTCGCCCCTTGGCCAAAACCAACAAAGATGGCATTCCGGTTTCTGCCATCTGGTTTCAATCATTGCTAACCCTGGTTTTCATTGTCACGTCCAGCTTTGAAAGCATATTAGTATTTTCTGGTATGCTATTGGCATTAAACAGTTTTGCCGCCGTTCTTGGTGTGTTTATTTTGCGTTGGCGACAGCCTGACTTACCCCGGCCATATCGGGTTCTGCTCTACCCTGTAACGCCGCTTATCTTTCTGGCCTTAACCGGATTTACGCTTCTTTATGTGGGCATCAGCCGCCCGGTGGAGGCGCTGTTTGCCTTGGGGGTTATTGTTTCAGGGTTAGCGGTTTATCTATTTGCACGTTTTCAGAACAACAAAAATTAAGGTGCTTGCCTGAAACCTAGAGCAAAGGCTAAACTGCCCCCATGAAACCACCTCTTTATAAACGCACCTTAACAGCCGATCTGGATCGCTGGATTGAAGATGGCCTGGTGCCGGCAAAAAACCGTAACACCATATTGGCCAGTATCGGGGCGGATAAGGGCAATTTGTCTGCCGTTGGTATTTTGGCCATGCTGGGCGCCATTTTCATGGCATTGGCTGCACTGACCTTCATTGGTGCCAATTGGGGCGGCATATCCAAGATTGTACGCTTTGGGCTAGTGCTTGCTTTAATGTGGACAGCTCTTGGCGTGACGCTTTATGCGTTAAAGAGGAAAACGATGGCATTCGCCCATGCTTTTGCCTTGGTCGCGGCGGCATTATTTGGTGCTGGCATTATGCTGGTAGCACAAATTTTTAATATCTCTGCACACTACCCCAATGGCATTTTTATCTGGGCATTGGGGGCGCTGGCCGTGGCCATTGCTATGCCTTCACGCCCGGTTTTATTATTATCCGCCGGTTTAACAGCCTTGTGGATGCAGGTGTCACATATTGGCCCACTTGGCGGCCTGAACCCGCTCATCTGGCTGCTGGTACCCCTACTTGTCACCCTGTGGGCGGCGGCGAGGCGTATGCGTGCCAAGGACAGCGTCCATATTGTCGTACTTACCGGCATAGTCTGGGCGATCCACATACTTGCCCTGGCACAACGACATGAAATTTTGCATGATTTCGAGGCTACAACACTGTTTGCGACCTTGATGCTCGGCGTATTGTTGTGGGCGGGCATAGGACGCGCACATACTGTATTTGGTGCTGGAGCTGGCCAGCTTTGGGGCGGAAGCGGTCTATTAATTTCAGCCTTCATCGTGCAATTCAATTTTGATCACACCACCAATATTGTGGCCGCATCCACCGCCTGGCTGATTGGCAGCGCCATTTTGCTGATCCTGATATTTGTCGCTCTTTTGATTTCCCGTCGTGCCGGGCGTTATCGCACTGTCGAGACCATTATCCCCGCGATTGGCGCTATAATGCTGTTTGGGGTCGCCCCCCTTCACGGATATTTAGATATGTTTGGCATACAGGTTCTTTATGGAACCATGTTTTTTGCCGGCGCTGTTCTGGCATTACTCAAAGGCGCGCAAAACAACCAGAAACGTCTCTTATGGCTTGGCGGCATCGCCTTTGCCACCGAAGCACTTTACGCCTATTTTGAAACCTTCAAAGACCTGCTTAGTACCTCGTTGTTTTTCCTTATCGGTGGTTTATTGTTGCTCTTCATGGCGCTCATTGCCATGCGCTTTGGCAAACGACTTGGCAAAGGGGAAGCGTCATGAATATATCCCCGGCCCATCGCCTGCTTGTAGTATTCGCTATTATGAGCGGCTTTTTATTATATATGGCCATGGATCATGAACATCGCCGCAGTACGGGCACTGAGGTGGTACTGGACATGGAGCCGGTGGACCCGCGCTCGCTCTTTCGCGGGCATTATGTGAACGTGCAAACGCCTTTACATCAGTTAGAACCCGATAGCCTGCAAGGTGATGATGGTTTTACCAGGGGGCAAACTATTTATGTCTCCCTTTCTCAGCAAGAGGGGGGGGCATGGATACCAACCAAAATTACACACAGGCCTGACACAGACGCCATTTTCATCAAAGGCATTGTGCAAAATGAATACATTCGTACTAACTTTGATAACGACCCCAGCACCGATACCATTCAAATTGAAGTGCAATACAATATCGAGAGCTATTTTGCCGACGAAGCATCAGCCAAACACCTTGAAACACAGGTAAGCGACCATAAAATGCGCCTGATCATCTCGGTTGGTAAAGATGGCCGCGCCATTATCAAAGGCATCGAGATTGACGGCGAACGCCAGCTTGATACGTTGAGGTAGCTCAAGCCTTATTTGCGGCGCAAATGCGGGTGCAAACTGGCCCCCAAAATGTGTTCAGAACGACCAATAACATGATGCGTCCCCCCCACGATCAAAGGGTCTGACCCCCGTATTAATTGTCCGTTCTTGTTGGGATATGGCAGGCTGGCCAGTATGTGTTGCATACATTCCAGACGCGCCCGTTTTTTGTCATTTGACTTGACGATGGTCCAGGGAGCATCAGCGGTATCCGTATAGAAGAACATCGCCTCCTTGGCTTCGGTATAATCGGCCCATTTATCGAAACTGGCCCGGTCAACCGGCGATAGCTTCCACTGTTTTAAGGGATCATGCTCACGGGATTTGAACCGACGGGCCTGTTCTTCCTGCGTCACCGAAAACCAGAACTTGAAGATACGAATACCCGAACGCACCAGCATGCGCTCCAGTTCAGGAACCTGACGCATAAACTCCAGATACTCTGCCGGCTCGCAAAAATTCATCACCCGCTCAACGCCGGCACGGTTATACCAGGATCGGTCAAACAGAACGATTTCACCACCCGTAGGCAAATGCTGGACATAACGCTGAAAGAACCATTGATTGCGTTCACGCTCAGACGGCTTTGAAAGCGCCACCACCCGGGCCGAACGGGGATTTAAATGCTCGGTAATGCGCTTGATGGTGCCGCCCTTGCCCGCCGCATCACGGCCCTCAAAAATCATGATGATTTTTTCGCCGCTCTCCTCGACCCAGCGCTGCATTTTCAGTAGCTCAACCTGTAAATCAGCTTTGTGCTTTTCATAGGCCTTACGCTTGATTTTAGTCTTGTACGGATAGACGCCGTTTTCAAAGGCTTCTCGAATGGCATCAAGGTCGTGACGCATTTCAGCCAGATCATGCAGCGCCTCACCAGTTTTACCGGTAGCCTGGTCCTCTGCGAGGTCATTCGTGGGAGCGGGGGTGTTTGTAGACTTGTTGGTCATAACCTGCCTTTTGCGTGCATTGAGCCGCAATTATGCACGTAAAGCGTTAAAATATGAAACCGGGATTGGGTAACGGGACGATATGCCGCGTTTACTTAAACAAACGGGTCTTCGCCCGCCTCATGCTCATCAAGCCCTAGCGCAGCAAAACTGGCGCTCATATGCGGTGGCAAGGGTGCTTCTGCACTAAGCGTACCGCCGTCCGGGTGCGGCAGGCTGATCGAGCGGGCATGCAGGTGTAGTTGATCCTCTAGCCCACCAACCTCAGGTCTGTCGCAGACGTATTTATGATCGCCCGCAATGGCATGGCCCATGCCCGCCATATGAAAACGCAATTGGTGAGTACGACCTGTTTCAGGGCGCAGCGCCACCCATGAAGCGCGCTGCCCCGCCCGCGCCAGAACTGCATAGCCGGTGCGGGCATAGCTGGCATCCGGGTCACCATGACGGGCAGAGATCATCACTTCGCGGCCCTGCTCCCCGAAACCCTTTTTCATATACCCGGCAATCAATCCTTTTTCCGGGCGTGGCACACCCAGGACCAGCGCCCAATAGGTCTTTTGCGCCTTGCGAGACTGAAATGCCTTGGCCAGCGCCGCCGTTGCCGCCACATCGCGGCCCAAAAGCAATACACCAGAGGTATCCCGGTCCAGCCGGTGCACCAGCCTTGGCCGTTCGCCCTTTTTGGCCAGCGCATCCAGCATGCCGTCGATATGGCGGTGGGTTTTTGTACCCCCCTGAACCGCCAGCCCTGCGGGCTTGTTCAGGACAATAACCCGTGCGTCCTTGTAAATGACCATTGAGCGCAAAAATGCCGCATCTTCTGCGCTAACCCGGCCTGCGGGTTTTGGTGTATCTGCATCCGGCAAAGGCGGCACGCGCACCTGCATACCTTTTTGCAGGCGAAAGGAAGATTTCGCGCGTTTGCCATCAACACGTACCTCGCCCTTGCGCAAATATTTCTCCAGCGCCCCATGGCTGATATGAGGAAACTGGCGACGGAACCAGCGATCCAGTCGTTGGTCCTCCTCGCCAGCCTTGACGGCTATGGTCTGCACACCGCTCATAGCGCAAAAACCCGCCGCGCAATATAAAGACCTATGAATAAAGCGCCGATTGCAAAGACAACCGATATACCGACATAACCCAAAGCGGCGAGCCAAGCCTTGCGCTCAATCATCAAGGCCGCTTCCAGTGAAAACGCAGAAAATGTAGTAAAACCACCCAGCAGACCAACACCCAGAAACAAACGTATTTCCCGCCCGCCATCAACGCCAAAGGCCAGCCAGCCAGCCAGCAACCCCATGGCAAAGCCGCCAAGGGTATTGGCAATCAGCGTACCCCACGGAATACCCGGACCAAACGCATGCAAGGCAAAGCGGCTCAGCAAATGCCGGGCGCTGGCACCCAGCGCCCCACCAGCCGCCGTCAGAAGAAGTGTTTTCATACCTGCGCTGATAGCGGTGTGCGCACCAACCGGCAAGACAGCAATGTCGGTTTTACCGTAATGCTATGCTTTTTCACCTGCCGGGATGACGTGCCTGCAATTGGCCCTTACATAATGTTGTTAAAACAATCACGAACTGGTCAGGAAACACAAATCCCCATGCGAACTGAAACACCACAGCCCATACGGCTGGCTGAATATACGCCCTATCCTTTTGTCATCGAGACCACCGATCTTGAGTTTGTGCTTGATCCCGAGGCAACGCGTGTGCGCTCGACCCTTAAAGGTACGCGCACAGATACAACCAAAGCGCCCATGGTGCTGAACGGTGAAAACCTGGAATTGCTCAGCATTACCTTGAACGGCGAAAAGCTGGGCAATAATGCTTATGTGCTTGATGATGAAATACTAACGATCAATGATGTGCCTAATGAGTTTAAACTGACTGTCGAAACGCAGTTTTCGCCCAAGGGTAATCGCGCACTCAGTGGGCTTTATATGTCTGCCGGGCGCTATTGCACCCAGTGCGAGGCCGAGGGCTTTCGCCGCATCACTTACTATCCGGACCGGCCCGATGTGATGAGCCGTTTTACCACCCGCATCGAAGCAATGGTGGAGAATTTTCCCACGCTTTTATCCAATGGCAATTTGACCGCATCGGGCAGTTTGCCAGATGGGCGGCACTTCGCCGCGTGGAGCGATCCTTTTCCCAAGCCCGCCTACCTTTTCGCGCTGGTGGCGGGCGGCTTTGATATGCTCGAAGACAGCTTCACCACCATGACAGATCGCGTCATCCCTTTGCGCATTTATGTGGACCCGGGCGATGCACCGCGTGCCGCCTATGCCATGGACGCACTAAAACGGTCGATGAAATGGGATGAGGAGGTTTTTGGCCGCGAATACGACCTTGATCTTTTCATGATCGTTGCCGTGCGCGATTTCAACTTCGGTGCCATGGAAAACAAAGGCCTGAACGTTTTCAATTCCTCGGTACTGCTGGCTGATGCCGATACGGCCACCGACCTGAACTTTGAACGTATCGAATCCGTTGTTGCTCACGAGTATTTTCACAACTGGACGGGCAATCGCATTACCTGCCGCGACTGGTTCCAGCTTTGCCTGAAAGAAGGCCTGACGGTGTTTCGCGATCAGGAGTTTTCCGCCGATATGCGCGGCGCCGACATTTCGCGGATCAAGGATGTTATAGCCTTACGCGCCCGCCAGTTTCCCGAAGATGCCGGCCCGCTGGTCCATCCGGTGCGCCCGGACCATTATCTCAAAATAGATAATTTCTACACTGCCACCATCTACGAAAAAGGCGCAGAACTGATCCGTATGCTCAAAACCCTGATTGGCGATGAAGCATTTGCCAAAGGCATGGATTATTATTTTGAAACACTGGACGGTACCGCCGCCACGATTGAACAATTCCTGCACGCCTTTGAAACTGCCGCCGATGTGGACCTCACCGATTTTCAGAAATGGTATGGTCAGGCCGGTACACCCCGCCTGAGTGCCCATGAGGAGTGGGACGCCGAAAAAGGCACACTGACACTAACCCTCCATCAGAACACTGCCCCCACATCGGGCCAGAAGAACAAACACGCCCTGCCCATGCCTGTACGCATAGGCCTTGTGGGCGATGACGGGCCAGTGCCGATGACACTGGCGAGAGAAACTTCGGGCCCATTGGAACGGATCCTGATTTTAGAAAAACACGAACAAACATGGTGCTTTAGCGGACTTTCTTCACGTCCCCTAGTGTCATTGTTGCGTGGTTTTTCTGCGCCTGTTCATCTGGAACAACGCCGCGAACCACAAGAGCACGCCCGGCTGATGACCTCCGATCCTGATCTTTTTCGCCGTTGGGAAGAAGCACAGTCTTACGGGCTGCAAGTGCTTGTTGATCTGGTGAAAGACAAGGGTGCCCCAATTGATACAACCTATCTTGACGCGCTTGGTGCCCTTGCCAGTGATACCGGCATAGACCCGGCCTTTGCCGCCCTTGCCATTCTGCCGCCTTCTGAATCAGAGATATTTCAACACCGCCAACCGGCAGACCCTGGTCTTATTCGGGGCGCGCGGGAAAAAGTTCTGATTGCTTTTGCCGAACAACACAAAGAAGTACTGCTCAGCGCCCTGGAACGCACACGCACAACGACTGCCTTTAGCCCGGATGCCAAGGGTGCAGGCCAGCGTGCCCTCAACGGTACTGCCCTTGGGGTGTTGGCCAGGTTGGGAGCAAAAGACGGGGGTCAATTGGCTAATGAAGCTTTTACCAGCGCCGATAATATGACCGACAGCCTCGCAGCGCTCATTGCGCTGGACCGTTCCGGTTCAACAATGTTTGAAAATGCACTTGATACATTTTACAATCAATGGAAAGGCAACCCGCTGGTGCTGGATAAATGGTTTGCGGTACAAGCCGGGTCTATTCGCCCGGATGCGTTAAAACGAGCTGAACGCCTTCTGAAACATCCTGCCTACACCCATGACAACCCCAACCGGGTGCGCAGCCTGATCGGCGTATTCAGCCAGGGCAATCAAGGCGCATTCCATGCCCCGGACGGGTGCGGCTATGCCCTGCTTGCTAATGAAATCAAGGCCATTGACCCGCTGAACCCGGCACTGGCCGCACGACTGTTGGGGGCATTTGAATGCTGGCAACAACTGGAACCGGTTCGCTCAAGCCTCATGAAAGCCACCATAGAGGACATATTGCAAACCCCTGACCTCTCCCCCAACTCCTATGAGATCGCCAGCCGTCAACTGGGCAAATAGAAGGAAATTCCCATGAGCCAGCACGAACAAAAACCCGTCGCCATTAGTGAAACCGGCAAAGGTCTCTACCAAAATGAGGTCACTATTGGCGCGCATAAACTGATCGCCGGAGAACCCAAGGAACTGGGCGGTGATGACAGCGGTCCAACACCAATGGAACTGGTCTCGGCGGCTTTGGGCTCGTGCACCACCATCACATTGCGCATGTATGCCAACCGCAAAGACTGGCCACTGGAACACGTCAGCGCACAGATAACGCACAAAAAAGGTCCACGTGAGGATTGCGATGATGGGACTGGTAAACCCGGCCTTGTGGATATTTTTACCCGCAGCATCGCACTTGAAGGCCCGCTAAGCGATGAACAACGCGAACGGTTGATGCAAATCGCCGACAAATGCCCTGTGCATAAGGCACTCTCTGGCAATTCATGTGTGCGCACCCATGAGGTCAGCCTATAATCTGAAACAATTATATTCTATGATTACTTTCTGACTTTAATAAGGGAAAGCCTGATTATGAATTGGGATGCGTTAAGCGCGATCAGTGAAGTGATTGCCGCAGGCGTTGTTGTAATAACACTCATTTATCTGGGCATACAGACACAGCGGTAGTTTCCGGCTCAAGGCCAGGAGCCCTTATATGTAAGTATCTACCTGTCGAGGCTCGGCTTTACCTCGCACCTCAAGGTGAGGCAAAATGACGACCTCATCCTGAGCCTGCCGAAGGATGAATCACGTCATCTCCTCAACCAAAAGCGCATAAAGCATTGCTGATCTGTAATATTTTGGTAAGAAACCTGATAGCCGCGGGGGGTGATGCTTCACCTGTCTAGGCGGCTGGGCAAATTGAAGGATTGTATTGATGACATTACGGCTTATCGGCAGCACGGCGCTGCTCCCCGCATTCTCCAGAATAACCCTCGCCATTGGTCTGGCTGGCGCACTTGCCCTGTCTGGCCCTGCACCGGCGGCGCTGGCGCAGAATAATAACACCATCCCGTTTGCAGCGGCTCTGGCCCCCGGAGCGCCGGTTTCATTCGCCGACCTGATTGAGGAAATTAGCCCTGCCGTGGTCAGCATCAATGTTGAAACACGTGAAGAAACGCCCGATGTGGAATTACCAGAAGGTCTGGACCAGCTACCCGAACAATTTCGGGAGTTTTTCAGACGCCAGCAACCTGGTGGCCGCAATGGTCCGCCTCGGCCACGTGAAGGCCGCTCGCTTGGCTCCGGCTTTCTCATCTCCGGAGATGGCAATGTGGTCACCAACAACCATGTGGTAGAACATGCTTCCAAAATCACCGTGGTGATGCAGGATGGGCGCGAATTTGAAGCCGAACTGGTGGGCCGCGATGAGCAAACAGATCTAGCCGTTCTCAAAATTGAGGATGACAAGGAGTTTCCTTTTGTCTCTTTTGCTGAAAATGTAAAATTGCGCGTTGGTGACTGGGTCGTTGCCGTGGGCAATCCCTTTGGTCTGGGCGGCACTGCCACAGCCGGGATTGTATCGGCAACCGGACGCGAAATTGGCTCCAGTACCTATAATGACTTTATTCAGGTCGATGCCTCGATTAACCGGGGAAACTCTGGTGGGCCAACATTTGACCTTTATGGCAATGTTGTTGGGGTCAATTCTCAAATTTTATCCCCGACGGGCGGCAATATTGGCATTGGCTTTGCTATTCCGGCCAGAGTGGCCGCCAAGGTCACCGCCGAGCTGATGGAAAACGGATCCATCACCCGGGGCTGGCTAGGCGTCAACATTCAAAGCATTGATCAAGACCTCGCCGATAGTGAGGGCCTGAAAAACCGTGAAGGTGCCCTGGTGGCGCGCGTGGTTGATGACAGCCCGGCACAAAAGGCGGGTTTTAAAACTGGTGATATTGTCCTTCGTCTTGATGGTAAAGACGTCGAAGATTCCCGCGATTTAACCCGCAAGGTAGGTGGGCTTTTTGTCGGACAAAAAGCCAAATTTCTAATCCTTCGTGATGGCAAACGCAAAACCCTGACCGTCACCATCGGCAAACGCGAAGCTGATCTGGGGGCGACACCGGACACAACCCCGGAAGAGTCCAGCGTTGATGAATTTGGGCTGAAACTTGGCTCCCTTTCACCCGAGGACCGCGAACGACTTGATCTGGATGATGATCGCGGCGTACTGGTTGAGGGTGTAGATACGAACAGCACTGCTTTCAAAAAGGGCATTCGTGCCGGCAACGCTCTATTGGCTGCCGGGTCTATCGATCTCAACTCACCAGCGGATTTTGAACGTGCCGTGGCTGATGCCCGCAAGGCCGGGCGCAAAGCCATCCGCGTTCTGGTGCAGAGCCGTAACGGACAGTTGTTCACAGCCTTGCGTCTTGATGAAGACAAAAATGATGACTAACAAAAAGAGATGACAATATGCGTATCCTCATAATTGAAGATGATCTGGAGGCGGCCCATTATCTGCGCAAGGGCCTGAGCGAGTCCGGTCATGTTGCCGATCATGCTTCTGATGGTGAGATGGGGCTGGAAATGGCCCGCACCGCCGATTATGACGTTTTGATTGTGGACCGCATGTTGCCACGCCTAGATGGCCTGACCCTGGTGCAAACCTTGCGCGATGAAGGAGAAAAAACCCCGGTTCTTTTTCTTTCTGCGCTAGGTGAGGTGGATCACCGTATCGAAGGTCTGAAGGCCGGCGGAGACGATTATCTGGCCAAACCTTATGCCTTCGCTGAACTTCTGGCGCGGGTTGAGGCACAGGCCCGTCGCCGCGATCCGGATGCCGTGCAAACTCACCTTAAAGTTGGCGATCTTGAGATGGACCTGCTGGCTCGCACGGTAAAGCGCGCTGAGCAGGCTATCCTCTTGCAACCAAGAGAGTTTCGCCTGTTGGAATTTTTGATGAAACATGCCGGACAGGTTGTGACCCGTACCATGTTGCTAGAAAAGGTCTGGGACTATCATTTTGACCCCCAGACTAACGTCATAGACGTGCATATTTCACGTCTTCGCGGCAAAATTGATAAGGAATTTGACCACCCTCTATTGCACACCGTGCGGGGTGCCGGGTACCGCTTGCAGGGATGAACAGGCTGCCGACTTTTTTGCGAACTACCACGTTTCGCTTTACCATGCTGGCTGCCTCTCTCTTTGCATTTTCTGCCTTTGTCTTGTTGGCCTTTGTTTATGAAACCACCGCCGGGGTGTTTTTACGCCAGACCGATGCCTTACTTGCCAGCCAGATAATCGAATTCAACAATGCCTTTAACAAGGGCGGTATAAATGCGGTCAACAAAATCGTTGTTGAACACAGCACCGGGCGCGACCCATACCTGTATGTTTTTACCAAACCGGGGGGGAAATTCGTTTCTGGTAATCTAAGTGCCCTCCCTCCTATCACACTAAAACCCGGGGCAAACAGTCACTTCACCTACAAACTTTATAACCCCGAAAATGGTATGCAGGAAACGCATCGGGCACGCGGGCGTCTCATCCGCTTTCCTGGCGAATATATGCTATTGGTGGCGCGTGATACCGAAGAAGAAGCTGAGCTGGTAGATCGTATTTCTCGGGCCATCTGGATAGCCGCAGGGTTAGTTCTTGCCCTTGGCCTCATTTCCGGGGCCCTGATCAGTCGGCGCTTTGCCGCCAGGCTTGATGCGCTTAACGATGTGGCACGCGATGTTATTGCCGGCGATTTAAAACGACGGGCGCCACGCAACCACAGTGATGATGAACTTGATGAACTGGCAGGCAATTTGAACGCCATGCTGAACCGCATAGAACAACTTATGGCGGCCACCCGCCATGCTGGTGATTCCATAGCCCATGACCTGCGCTCGCCTCTGACACGAATGCGTAACCGCCTGGAAGCGCAATTACGAGACGGGAAGGCACTGGAGCAAAAGAACGCTGAGGCCGTCCTGCACCGCACGATGGATGATGCCGACGAACTTTTGCAAACCTTCAATGCAGTGTTGCGCATTGCCCGTCTGGAAGCCGGTGAGCAACGTGAAACTTATGACCGCCTCGACCCGTCATCGCTATTGCACGATCTGGCAGAGTTATTTGAACCAGTGGCCGAAGACACCGGACTTGATTTTGAAATCGAAATTGAAGAAGGCCTGTTTATTCGCGCTGACCGTGGGTTATTGGCCCAGGCATTTTCAAATATTCTGGATAATGCCCTCAAATACACCCCCAAAGGCGGGGCGGTGGCCTTGCGCTTGCGAAAACAACGCGACGGGAAAGTCGCCATATCGGTCACAGATACCGGACCTGGCATCCCCGCTGATAAACGCGAAGCGGTATTTCGCCGCTTTGTCCGCCTGGAAGAAAGCCGCACGCAAACGGGAAGCGGCCTTGGCCTCGCGCTGGTTTCTGCCGTCGCCAAGGCACATGGGGCAGAATTGGTTATCGGCGATGGTGCGGGCAATAACAAGGATGCACCCGGGCTACACATTGCATTGATTTTCCCTTTGGCGCGCGCCCGGAAAAATAAACCTTCACCTGAAAACTAACAAGCCCCCTTCCCCTGCCCCGCCGGTTCGGGCAATCTTGCCAAGTGAGTCAACCAACCTTCAGTACCCGGCTATCAATGCCTTTTGCAGAGCTTTGCAGCTTTGCAGGAAAACACGCGCCCTATCTGCGCACGCTGATAGAACGACGCAAAAGTACACTTACGACAATTGAAAACACTGCACCTGAGACACAGGCCAAACGTATCTGTCACGAGGTGAGTGAGGCCGCCAAAAACTACACTCAGGAAGACCTGGACCGGGCCTTACGCCTTGCCAAAGCTGATACACATCTCTTGTGCGCGCTGGCCGATATTGGTGGCATTTGGGAATTAGAGGATGTCACACAGCACTTAACTGCTTTTGCCGATACGGCCATGCAGGCGTCACTTTTGGGCGCTGCCCGCACACTCAAGGGGCAGGGATTAATTACAAAACTGAGCGAAAATGTAGAAACGGGGCCCTTGCCTGGCCTGTTTGTCGTTGCCATGGGCAAATACGGTGCTTGGGAACTGAACTATTCTTCTGACGTTGATTTTACCATTTTTTTTGATCCTACCCTCACTCAGAGCTGGCTGGATAAAGAACCATCGCGCATCACATCTCGGCTGGTACGGCGCTTGGTACACAGCATGGGGGCCGTGACCGAAGACGGGTATGTTTTTCGTACAGATATGCGCCTGCGCCCCGACCCCGGCTCGGCCAATCCAGTGGTGTCAATAAATGCTGCGCATACCTATTACGAAAGTGTTGGCCAGAACTGGGAGCGGGCGGCACTAATCAAGGCGCGTATCTGCGCGGGTGACAAAGCAGCAGGGCAGGCCTTTCTGGAAGAGCTGCAACCTTTTATCTGGCGCCGATCATTAGATTTTGCTGCCATCGAAGATATTCATGCAATGAAACGCCAAATCCATGTTTCCCTAAACCAGAGCGGGTTTGAGGTAGCAGGGCATGATGTAAAACTGGGACGTGGCGGCATCCGTGAGATAGAATTTTTTACCCAGACCCAACAGCTAATTTTAGGGGGACGCGATAAAAACCTGCGCAGTGCACAAACCTGCCCTGCGCTAAACGCACTGGCCAATGCCGGGCATATCAGCACAAATACTGCCAAAAAACTTGCCCAGCATTATCGTATATTGCGTCGTGTTGAACACGGTGCCCAAATGATGGGCGATCAGCAAACCCATATTTTACCGGAAAATTCACAAAAACGCAGCGCCATTGCTGCCCTTGCTGGTATGGGCAACCTTGCTGAATTTGATGAACAAATGGGGCGCATCTTACGGCAAGTTCACACGGATTATTCGGCGCTTTTCCCGCAAAGTGACCCCCTGGCTGCCCTTGGTGGCAGCCTGGTTTTTACCGGCGTTGAAGACGACCCGGCTACACTGGCCACCTTGCAGAAAAAAGGCTTTACCGAGGCGCATATTTTTCTCGAACGAATGCGCGCATGGCATTCGGGGCAGGTGCGCGCCACGCAAACACCCCGTGCCAGGGCATTGCTGACCCGCCTTGGGCCTGAACTCGTTGAGGCATTGGCAAAAACCGGAGATGCCGACCATGCCTTTGCCGCTTTCACCCGGTTTTTTGAAAATTTGAACGCCGGGGTGCAACCCTTATCGCTTTTTTGCAATCGCCCGGCCCTGCTGGAATTACTGGTGTCTCTACTGAATACAGCCCCACGACTGGCCACTGCATTTTCAACCCGCATCAGTGTTCTTGATGCCATGCTGGACCCGGGCTTTGCCACACCGCTTGGTGATGACCCGTATGCAGGGGCAAAACGGATGTTGGATTGTGCAAAAGAGCACACCGCATTTGAACCCCTACTTAACGCGACAAGGCGCACAGCGCTGGAAGAACGTCTGCGTATTGGTGTTCAAATACTGACTGGAAAGGCAAGTACCAATGAGGCAGCGCACAGTTATAGCGCGCTGGCAGATGCCGCCATCAACACCCTTGCCACAGCCTGCCAAACCCAAATGCGAGAGCGGTATGGCCCGATACCCGGTGATTGGGCAATTTTGGGGATGGGCTCCCTGGGCGCACGACAAATGAGCGAAGGCTCTGATCTGGACCTCTTTACACTGTACCGGCAAGGGCAGGTCGAGCAGGAAGAGGGGGCTGTTGAACCTGGACTGTATTACGCACGTTTTACCCAGCGCCTCATTGGTGCATTAAGCGCACAAACTCAGGAAGGGGCGCTCTATGCCATCGACATGAAACTGCGCCCTTCGGGCCGGGCCGGGCCTGTGGCTGTACACTGGCCAGCCTTTGTCGCCTATTACATGGAAAAAGCATGGTCCTGGGAAATTCTGGCACTTGGTCGCGCCAGAGTGGTCGCGGCCTCATCACAGAAATTTGCAAAACTCATCACCGGGCATATTGATGAGATACTGCACCAACCCCGTGATCGCAAAACTATGGCCAATGACATTGCCGATATGCGCCAACGTCTGCGCGATGAGTTCCCGAGCACCACACTTTGGGATTTAAAACATACCCCCGGCGGACTTATAGAAACGGACCTTTTGTATCAATTTTTATGCCATGACGAGCAACTGTCTGTGCCCGGTGATGCGAAGGATAAGCGCATTCAGGTTTTACAAAAAGCCCATGCTTTGCAATCCAGCTTATTACAAATTCTACGCCTTTGTTTGTCTGCCGATACAATCAAGCCACCTTTCCCTGAGCCTGTACAAACCCTGCTAGCCAAAAGAACCGGCGTGCAAAGCTTTGAAAATTTGGAAACTCTTTTGACCAACGCCCAGCACGATGTCACCAACATTTCTGACCAAATTGTAATGTAAGGATGCGACAGGTTTGCAGTGTTTGTGCGTTTGACTTCATAGTAAAGCATGAACGCAAGGAGACAAAAATGAAACGCATTATTCTGGCATCACTGGTAACGGCTACACTGGGCGCTAATGCAGCCGTGGCAGAGCCTCACCGCTCCCATCACGCTCCACAGGGTATGCGCGGTGGGCCTGAGGCTATGTTTGAACGCTTTGACGCCAATGGTGATGGTGTAATTACTGGCGAGGAAGCCAAAACGCAACGTGCCCTGATGTTCGATAATCTGGACCGTAACGAAGATGGTTATCTGGACGGTCCGGAAAAACGTCTCGTGCGAAAAAAACAGCACGCCAGGCACAAGATACACCGTGCTGAACGCAGGGCAGACCGCCAACTGGCACTGGATACAAACAAGGATGGCAAAATCTCATTGGCAGAGTTTGAGGCCAAACCTTCGCCCCTGTTTACAAATTTGGACAAGAATAACGACGGCGCTATCAGTGCCAATGAGCACCAAGCAGCCAAAGCCAAACACTTTGCCCGCCTGGATGTCGACAATGATGGCTTTATCACCTCTGATGACCACAAAGCGAAACGCCAGAAACACAAAATTGGTAAGGGTAAGGGTAAGGGTAAGGGTGGCCGCATTTCCCGTGCAGAATTTATTGATGGTGAAACGCCAATGTTCACGCGTTTTGACGTGAATGGAGATGGCCAGGTTACCCGTGATGAAGTGCAAAGCGCACCGCGCCCAGGCAGGCATAAACAAGGCAGACCTTAGAATCTGAACCCAACTTTATTGTCCAAACAAATCTTGTGCAGGACATGATAGCCAAGCCAGCCTATACTCAGGCCATGCAGAAAGAGCCTATGCGTGTAAATACTTTACGAAATCACCCTCGGGCCTCGCTAGACCCTGATACTGAACTGGTGAAACGCACGGGACAAGGCGATCATAGGGCAGCGGAGGAGCTTGTGCGGCGCCATTTGCCCAAAATTGTAGCCATGGCACGTAATATGCTGGGTGATGCAGGCGAAGCGGAAGACGTCGCGCAAGAGGTATTCATGAAGGTATGGCAGAATGCCGCAAAATGGCAGCCCGGCAAGGCCAGGTTCGAGACGTGGATGCACCGGGTTGCGCTCAATTTATGTTATGATCGCCTGCGCCGTAAACGTGAAATTTACACTGACCAGCTTCCTGAAAGAGAAGATGAAAACATACCGGGAGCCGATCAGTCGATCATCGACACCCAATTACAGATGCAGGTGGAAAATGCCATGATGCACCTGCCGCCCCGGCAGCGCGCGGCACTGACACTGTGTCATTTGCAGGAAATGAGCAATATTGATGCGGCGGGGACTATGGATATTAGCATTGAGGCACTGGAGTCACTTTTGGCACGCGGGCGGCGTGGATTACGTAAATTAATGAGCAGTGAAGCCCGTATATTATTGGAGACGTGAGGGATAAATGAGCACACGAATGACAAAGGGCGAATTTACGCGACTGGCGCAAACTTACGGCAGTTCAATTAAATACTGGCCCCCCCATATCCGTAAGGCAGCCGATGAGTTCAAGCACTACCAGCCTGATACCGCACAGCATATTCTGGATGCTGAACGCAGTATTGATGCTGCCCTTGCCCAGGCACCACAACAAACAAGCAATCCTGCACTTGAGGGCCGGGTTCTACATAATTTTAGAATAAACGCCACCACCCCTGCGCCCCATGCAAACTGGTTCTCGCTTTTCGCGCTTTGGGGTGTTTTCGGGCAACAAAAAACAGCTATTCCCGTCTGGGGCATGGCGCTAACCCTCTTGCTGGTGTGCGGCTTCGTCGGTGGCTATACGGGATATTCCTACGCCCTTGGCAGAACCAGCTCGACGGAAATTATCGCCAATGCCTTTGGGACTGAACAGACGATCTTCTTTGAGGAGGATGGAGCAACATGAACCTATCAAAAAATGGTTTGGGTATTGCCCTTCTGGTATCGCTTGCGATCAATCTACTAATTGTGGGCGCTATTGGTGGCATGGCAATGGCAGGACTACGTCATGATGCACCACCTGTGCCGACTATGTCGCCCCCCCCTGCGACACGGTTTCAGTTTAACCCGCGAGCCTTTATTCGTGCCCTGCCTGTAGATGAACGTCGCAAGGCCATGCGTGTTATGCGTGGGGCCGCCGGAGAACACCGGCAACTATCACGCGCCATGCAGCAAACTCGTAGAGAACTAGGCCAACTGCTTATCGCAGAGAAACTGGACAAAGCTAAAATTGAGAGCCATTTTGACCGTTTGCTCAAGCTTGAAACTGAAATTCGAAAACTTGGCCAACCCATCATAATCAAAATTTTGGATGATCTTGATTTACAAACCCGAAGACAGGTTATAAAGGCTGCCGGGCGCCGCCCTGCCTCACCCCGACAAAACAGACCCGGGAGAAGGCAAGCACCACGTAATTAGAGCAGGCGTCAGGCAACACTCTCATGTACATCGTTCTTCTTAACAGGCGGTGCGGCAATCTCATCTGAGGCCATCGCCCAGATGGATGTTGGTTCATTCTCATCGAGCTGTTTGGCGATAGGCGGCAACCAGACTGAAACCTTTGTGCCTGCACCAAGCTCACTGGTCAGATCAAAACTCCCCCCGTGCAACATCACCAGAGCCTGAGAAAGTGCAAGGCCCAACCCGGAACCTTTATGTGATTTGGAGTGTTGATTTTCAACTTGCACAAAAGGCTTGCAGATCAAAGGTAAATGTTCTTCTGGAATGCCTATGCCAGTATCGACCACGTCTATGTGTACGCCATCACGGTATTCCTTGGCCCTGACCGTTACCGTTCCCCCCTCGGGCGTGAATTTGATTGCGTTAGAGGCAAGGTTTATCAATACCTGTTTAATCGCGCGCGGGTCAGCCACAATTTCTGGCAGATCACCAATATCAACTTCCAGTTTTAGCCCACTTTCCGTGGCGCGTCCCCGCACTATACGCACGCATTGTTCAATCAACTCATCCACAAACACAGCTTCTGTTTGCAAGGATAATTTGCCTGCCTCAATTTTTGACATATCCAATATGTCATTAATCAGGGTAAGAAGGTGCTGGCCACTGCCCAGAATGTCACTGACATACTCCTTATAGCGCGGATCGCCCAAGGGGCCGTACATTTCAGCTTGCATAATTTCTGAAAATCCGTTTATGGCGTTAAGAGGTGTGCGCAATTCATGAGACATATTGGCCAGAAACTCGCTTTTGGAGCTATTCGCATCAATCGCACGAATTTTTTCCTGCTGATAGCTTTCAGCAAGTTCAGATATTCGTTTTTTG
This sequence comes from Robiginitomaculum sp., assembly GCA_021776515.1. Classification (GTDB taxonomy): domain Bacteria; phylum Pseudomonadota; class Alphaproteobacteria; order Caulobacterales; family Maricaulaceae; genus Robiginitomaculum_B. The sequence continues at coordinate 47,281 of JAJFFS010000019.1, forward strand.
CTCAATTCAAGATCTTCTACACTTTCGCGTAAATCTTTCTCTTTGCGCAAGAGCAATGCTTCCTGGGTTTTCAGGGCGGTAATGTCGGTCCCGATACTAACCAATCCACCATCTTTGGTGGCTCGTTCAGAAACATGAACCCAACGCCCATCTGCTAATTCCAGCTCGATAGCACTTTCATCAGCACCATCATGCACAGCCTTGATGGCTGGTTCAGCGGCACGTTCCAATACATCATAAGCCGTTCCAGGGCGTAATAAGCTTTGCTCTATACGGAAAAAATCGCTGAATTTGCGATTGCACATAATCAAACGCCGCTTCACATCCCAAACAACAAAAGATTCTGACATAGACTCCAGCGCGGCCCTCAATCTGCTCTCGGCAGCATTCAGGCGCGCTTGCGATCCTTTTTGCTGTGTCACATCAATGGCAACCCCGACAACCCTTCCCGAAGTCACAGTATTACCAGCGCGCCAGGGGCGCCCGCGTGCGTGAAGCCATATCGGCATATTTGCCGCCCGAAACTCCACATCGACTTCGCCTGTTTCTGGTGCCGCCTGCATGGCCTGCAATAACTTTTGCCGGTCATCAACATGCACCAGGTTAAGGAATTCCGAGACGGGAACAGTCGCCCCCTTTTCCCAGTTAAACATCCGCGCAAGTGAATCTGTGACAAACACATGATTAGTAGAAAGATTCCAATCCCACACACCACCACTTGCACCTTCAACAGCCAGCCTGAAACGCTTCTCACTATCAGCAAGGGCTTCTCTTGCTACTTTGAGTGTGTCCAGTTGAACCAGCAAAATCACACACAACACCGCAGCAACCAATAAAGGGGCAACGGTCATCAATACAAAAAAGGTCAGCGTGCGTTTCCATGCTGAGTTATCAAGGCTTAGGGGTTTAACCCTATATATGCTCAACATACCTCCAAACAGGTTGGAAGCCCCAACAACAAAGCGGTTTTCATCAGCGTCGCTAAGTTCAAAACCACTGATTGAGCGTTGGGCATTGGCAAAAATTGTTTTGTTGCCCTCAACCTTTATTCTCTCAATAAGAACTGGTGACAGGTCAGCAGGGACGGCTGAAACAACCTGCCCGGCATTATCAACAAGCACGGTTTGAATATTATTGACGGAAGAGGATGGAATCAAAGCCGACCCCTCAGTCTCAACAAGAAGCAATTGAACCTGAGCGCCAGCCCCAACGGGGGCTAGAATATAAATTTCAGGACCCGCTGTCCCCCTATTTACCCAAAAAGCAGCTTCTTTTTCTGTTTTAATCCAGGACGGTAATTTTGCCCAAAGTGTAGCCGGGTCTGCGGTTTTACCCTTGCTGTACCGGGCAACACCGGCAGAGGTAAACAAGACCACCCCCTTTACCGTGGGGCGAGCGGTCAAATCAGTCAACATTGCATCAGCCAGATTTCGCCTTTGCCTGCCACTCACCTCAGAAAGAGAAAGGGCCAAAGCACCGGCATAGCTTTTCACATCAATCAATTTGGTGCGGACTTGCTCAGCAATTGATGCTGCTGAAAAGGCCTGCGTTAATACGGCATCGGCAAGCGTCGCACGGCGTTCCTGCAAAAGCTTCATGCCGACAACCAGAATAAAGGCAATAACAAAAAAAACAACGACGCCTATGGCTAAACGAGCCTCGGCACCGGTATTTTGCAATGTCAGCGAAGGGTCTATTTTCTTGTTTTTTTTGTTTTTTTTGTTTTTGGTAACACCACGCACATTTTTCACCTGGCTGGCATCTTGCCACGCCGGTGATGTTTGCATGTTTTCCTGTGGCTTGGTCATGACCCCGCCCTTTGGTGATTCGCCTCTGAGGAGAAGATAATCTGTCAGAGTCAATGCTGTCGAGATAAAAAGAGTTAACGTACCACTATAATCTATTAAAATTTCGAAAGTCAGGACCTGTTATGTAAAATCCAGAGTTTTAAACCCGTCGGGTAATTGATCGATACTGCTCTCTCCCTCTTCGCTGCCTTCATCGGTTTTACGACGAAATGGTCCCTTGTATTTTTTATTCTTATGGCGGCGCCTGTCGGGTCCAAAATAGGTTGGTGTTCTCACAAATTGACGAGGTGTATTAATAATTGAACAGAGTTTATTATAAAGCTCTTTAGCCGTTACAGGCTTACAGCAAAATTCAGTTATGCCTGCTTCACGGGCTTGAAACACACGCTTTCTTTCAGAGTATGCAGTAAGCATGATAATGGGTACAAATGGGTCTGAAACATCTTCCCCGGTTCTGACTAAACGGGTAAAATCAACCCCATCCAGCAAGTCCATCTGAAAATCAACAATAATTACATCGGGTCCCTCTGAACGGACAATATCAAAGGCCTCAGCGGCATCACTTGCTTCAAAAAATGCCTTGATTCCAAATCCGCGTAAAATCGTTTTTACGATATTGATCATATGCGCATTGTCATCAATGATGAGGATACTTAAATTTTCTAACTTGCTACCCATCTAGGCTACTTTGTTTTCTTGTCGTAAAATTTGAAGCGGTTCTGGCCGTCCAAAAAAATACCCCTGCCCCTGATCAATCCCCAAATCCAGCAGCATGGTGCTCTGGTCTTTTGTTTCAACGCTCTCGGCAATGGTACCCATTTCAAGGTCACGTGCCAGGCCCGCTATGGCCTTTAACAACATAGCTTCACGCTTCTGCTTGAGGGCCGTACGTACGTAGGCACCATCAATTTTAATGTAATCCACAACCAACGAACGCAGGTATTGAAACGAGGCCGCACCCGCACCAAAATCATCCAGACACACCAAATGTCCAAGTTTTCTAATTTTTTGGATAACCCGGTTTGCCTGCTCAAGGTTTTCTATGATTGATGATTCCGTAATTTCCAACATAAGCCTAGAGCGTGGAAAATTCACCTCGGCCATAGCGCGATATAAATTACTGATAAATTTAGGTGACGATAATGAACGACCAGAAACATTCACCGCAAGGCTGACCTTTGAATTGGCACCCGTTTGAGAAAGATAGGCAATTGCCTGCTTCAAAATCATGTCATCCAGTTCCATGACAAGCCCGGTTTCTTCGGCAAAGCGGATCATCTCATAAGGTGACTTGTTTTCTTCAAAGCGCACCAGAACTTCATAATGATGCAAAGCCTTGGTTTTCAAATCAACAATTGGCTGTTGCATAAATTTTAACTGCCCCATCGCCAGGGCCGAGCGAAAACGTGACATTTTTGCCCCGGTTTCTTTCATTAAGGTTTCCAGCGAATTGCCAAGGACAAGATTTTTTGTGGCATTACTATCTTCGAGAGCAAATTGTTTGACAGCGAGTGACAATGCACCCGCTGCATCTCGGGCGCTCATTTCGGCGTCAATTTCGATTGATCCGCTTGCTATTTTTATCCCTTCATTTTTAGGGTCCAGCATTTTGGATGCTTTCAGAAGACGGCCTTTAATGATTTCAACATCTGCCTTACCTTCGTGCAGAATTGCATATTTTCCGTCGCTTTGTCGGCCAGCCGCATCGGCATATGATTCTGCACGCAGAATAGCTCCGGTATGCCCCAGAAACTCTTCGGCCACATGGTTATCCACCCTTGAAGCAAAAGCTTCCTGATCTTCAAATGAAAAAAAGCTGAGCTTTATATCCTTTCCGCTCTTTCTTGCGCTTTGAAGCGCCTCGAAAGCCACACCCTCAAATCCCTCGGCCTCTACCAGACCCGTGTGGCCATCCCGTTCCACAGTTGCCACAGCAGGACCATGGCAAACATCATAAGATAATGTGAGACAAAGCACCTCTTCATAGCCAGGAAAACGAGACCCGCTTAACATATACTGATTGGTGCCATCTTCAGTAGTGCCGGAAATTTTTACTGGACCAAATCGCTGACCGACCTCAATGGTTTCAAGTAAGTGGCGTACCAGCCCTGCATCTGATGAAGACACTATATCCATCAGGCACGTGCCAATAAGGTCCTCGGCATCATCTGCAGAAAGAGGATGCACTGCGCCCAGAGCAAAAGTGACATTACCCTCAGTAGTCACTTCCAGTAACAGGTCTGCATTTGCAAAGGCAAAAGCTACAAAGCGATTTTGCTTTCCTGTTTTTCTCATGAGCATTCCTTCCTGCAAAGGTCAGAATAAAAAAAGGAGGTTGTCGCAGTGTTAATATACGTAAACATTTGACACCTCTGGAGCGCATCTAATGCACGAAAGTTTCAGCATTTTGCCAGCTCTGGCAGCACGGCATGCTCTGCCTCCAGTGCCCCATGGCCGTTACAGGGCAGACCTTGCGCCCTGAGACATCCACCTGTCATGAGGATGGTAAGCAAACAGAGGGGGAGCTAATCAGGTGTTACGTCCCTAAGCAGCCATGGCGGCAACGCTGCGACGCGCCAAAACATCGGCATCTTTATCACCAAGGTAGGCTTTGGTTATACGGACCAGAATAGAAAAGTGCGCACTGACCTGTTCGTATTGATCGCTTTTTTGCCCCAACAAAGCCAATAGGTCATCCCCCTGCTCTTCTAGGCGTTGTTTCAGCAATTTAACGACCTTGTCCTTAGAAGATTGAAAGCCACCATGAGAGGCGAAACATTGGGAAGCAAGAAGTAATAAAATGGCATTTTCCGCAGATACAATACTTTGCTCATCAATATTTTTGTTCAAATTCGGCATCGTTTGCCGCCCGGTCACACTACCGCGTTTTCTCGGCATGACCTGGTCTATAACTTTTTCAACCCGAATCATGTGCTCGTCCCAGATTTTGCCGCAATGAGCGCGCTGCGCTGCCAATCGCATGCCCCATGGCCCGGATGGGTCGACATCAAATTCACTCACCCAACCTTGGGTAATGTTAGTGAAACTTTTTAATTGTTTCGACATGTGCTCGGGGTCGCACAACTGCCCTTTTGGCCAGCTAAATGCTTCAAGCCATACATCATTTTGATCTAATAGCGCATCGCCAACGACCTTAAGTTCTGTTTTTACCATCACGCTGTCATTGGAGTGCCCGGTTAGTTTCTCAACAGCCCTGAAAATATGAAAAGAGTTGCGCAAGTATGAGGATACCAGAAACAAGAGATGCGGCGTGATTTCCGGGCTTTCAACAAGCAAAAGCTCGTTAAAATCCCGCAATGGTAATAAAAGGGCTTCATCAAGATCTTTGATTTCTTGTGGCCAGCCTTTAAAAAAATCTTCAAGTTCTTCAGGGCGACGCAGCAAAGACAAAAGAATTTCCAACTGATGAAAGCCCTCTTTTCCAAAACGCGCATCAAGTGATTTCCGCCCCTCCTTTGTTTCTGCAATTTTCGTAAATTCAGAAACGATAGCCTCACGTGTATGAGAAGCAGTTTCTTGCCCGGACAACCATGAGACGGCCACAGTCGGGTTCAATTCACGCAGAAAATATTCCCAAACTTCTTGCAGCAATGACCTCTCAATCTGGTCACACCGCCTCGCGCTCTCGACAATTAATGGTAATGCAACACGAAATAATTCTTCCCATTGATTTTCCCGATCACCGTCACCCCCTAACAGCAAAAGAAGGTCTTCATAAGGAAATTCTGTTTCACCATCGGCTTTTATCGCCTTGATAGTCATTACCAAAGCCTGCTGCTGATCAGCAGAAAAACCAGAAAAAAGCGTCAGAAGCTGCCCTGACTTTTTGGCAGAAATTGACATGAAACCACCTGTTACCACATAGAAAGCACGTTCAGTATGGATGACAGTGTGTTAACGCTGGCTTTATAAGTGGGAGGGGTTAGTGACAGACGGTAATCTTAGCACAACTTTCAGTCCTCCAAGGTCACTGCCTTCAAGCCAGAATTTTCCTCCATAAGCGCCAACCAGATCATTAACAATTGACAGGCCAAGCCCTGAGCCTGGCGCACTCTCGTCCAGTCGTTCACCTCTGGCAAGAACGGCTTTTCGTTTTTGAGCTGGAAGACCCGCCCCGTCATCTTCGACACTAATGTCTATTGTTGATTTTGAAGATGGCTCGGCATGGATATGGACGACACCATTTGACCATTTGCAGGCGTTTTCCATCAAATTTCCAAGTAATTCGTCCAAGTCCTGCCGTTCACCACGAAATGTCAATTCCGGTGGAATTTTCGTTTCAAAATGGATGTTTTTATCTTTGAAAAGGCGGGCCAGTGTCCTTTGCATATCATCAACGGCTTCGGCCACGGGTGTCCGCGAACCCAATACTTGTGCGCGTGCAGCAGCACTGGCCCGGCGCAAATGGTGATCAACCTGCCTGGCCATAGCAGAGGCCTGCCTTTGGACAAGCTCTTCCAGCCCGGGTTTATTCTGGCTGGTTTCGTTCAAAAGGACAGAGATTGGTGTTTTCAACGCATGGGCAAGATTGCCAACATGGGTGCGAGCGCGCTCAACCACCTCCCTGTTATGTCCAAGAAGATTGTTAAGCTCCTCGGTTAGAGGCATGAGCTCAGCAGGGTAGTTCCCCTCAACAGCTTCGGTTTCACCCTCACGAACTTGAGCGATGGCTTTGCGAATTTTATATATCGGGGCAAGACCAATGCGCACCTGAAGAATAACCGCGATGACCAGGCCGGTGGCAAAAAGCCCCAGTGTCCAGGCCACCACCAGACGAAACCTGGCAATTTCCTTATCGCCGGGCCTCCTGTCTGCCCCGGCGGTAATCGCCAGAACACTAATTTGATCAGGCAGGCGTACTATTCTTGTCAGAGAGCGTAACGGCTCATTATCCGGCCCTGTAAGCGCTGCTTTTACGTTACTGCCGGTGCTTTTGCTGGCCTGTTGAAAAATCGTTTGTGGTATATCCAGTTCGCTGTCAAACAGAGACTCAGAACGTGCAATCTGCCTTTGCGTTCCGTCATCATCAACAAGGGAAATTTGCCAGTATTGCCCTGAAAATGCGCGCTCAAATCGTGGGTCCCCAGGCATTTTAGAAAGGTAAAACTGCCCATCCTGTGCCATTTCCGAGAAGGCCGCCAAAGATTCGATGACTGCATCTAACCGCTCATCATCCACCCTGTGAACAGAGCGTTGGTATTGTGTCGTCAGAACAAGCGCACCGGCTATCAATAAAGCCACAGTCCACAGAGCTGCCCCTGCGATCAACCGACCAGCAAGAGAGTTTCTAAGCTTTTCCATCAGCCGCAGTCGGATCGACAAGGCGGTACCCCAATCCTCTGACTGTCAGAATACGGTCTGTACCAATTTTTTTACGAAGCCTGCCAATAAAAACTTCTATTGTATTTGAATCCCGATCAAAATCCTGATCATAAATGTGTTCTGTAAGTTCAGATCGGGAAATCACGCGATCAGCATGATGTGACAAATAACTTAGTAGTCTAAACTCATGGGATGTCATCTTTACAGGTGCCCCATCCAGAAAAACTCTGGCGCCACGCGTATCAATTGACATATCACCGATCTCGATGGTTGAAGTCACATGACCAGCAGCGCGGCGAACCAGCGCCCGAAGCCGTGCCAACAGTTCTTCAGTGTGAAACGGTTTGGTTAAATAATCATCTGCCCCGGCATCAAAACCAGCCACCTTCTCGCTCCATCGATCGCGTGCCGTCAATATAAGCACAGGAAAGGTCAGCCCTGCCCGGCGCCAGCGCTCCAACACCGTAACACCATCAATCTCGGGCAAACCAAGATCTAGCACGATGGCATCATAAGGTTCAGATTCGCCTAGAAAAAGCCCTTCTTCTCCATCAAATGCTTTATCGACAACATAACCTGCATCTTCCAATGCAGAGACAAGCTGGCGATTTAGATCTGGATCATCTTCAACGACAAGCAATCGCATATCAATATCCCCTTGAGCCGAGAATGCGTCCCGATTGCGCATCAACACGCACCTCAACCATCCGGCCATCATTACTCATCATTTTAACAACATATTCCCGTTGTCCGCCTGCATTTTTTTTCAAGTATGTATTGCTATGTCGTAATTTCGGATAGCGTTTCTTGACGACACGCAAAGCCTTTCTCGCACACATCACATTGCCGCTCTTGCACGCATCCCGCGCCTGCTCACCGGTAAGGCGTTGCGCAAAGACAGAACGATCTGCGGCAAGCAGAGGTCGCGCCTGCAAGATGCTGCCAGCCAGCAATAACGACAAAAATATAGTTCCAAACTTTTTCATAAACGCAATATTACCCAAGGCTTCTGAACCACATGTGAACGCAACTATACACCTAAATTCTTCCTGGGGTTATAGTCCTTTTTGGGTTGCCATTCTGCAAGACATTTTTTGAGCGCCGGATCAATTTCATCAGGAAGCACGATCATCAAACGAACCAGCATATCGCCTGCTTTTCCTTTGCCAGAAGGCACGCCCTTGCCCTTCAAACGCAATACTTTACCCGATGAAGTATTGGGAGGCAGAGTTAGCGTTACGCCCCCCCCAGGGGTTGGTGTCGACACCTTGCCACCATCAACAGCCTCTTTTAGCGTGATGGGAAGGTCAAGACGTATTACGGACCCTTCACGTTTAAAATTACTATGGGCGCTGACTTTGATAGCGACAATAGCATCACCTGGCGGGCCGCCTCCTGCGCCGGGATGCCCCTGTCCGCGCAAGCGCAACAAATCCCCGTCCTTGGTACCAGGAGGGATTGAAATTTTAAGCTGTTTTCCATCGCCCATTTTTACCTGTTTTGAAGTGCCGTTAATGGCCTCCAGAAACGCAACTTGCAAAGTATATCGGACGTCATCGCCGCGAAAGGCAAAGCTCTGGCGGCGCGCACCTCGTGACTGACTACCAAATAAGTCGGATAGAATATCAGAAATATCTTCATAGCCACCCGGCGCAAAACCACCGGGAAAACCATGCCCCTGTCCGCCACCGGGAAACCCTTGCGGACCAGTAGTGTTTCCTGAAGCATCTATTTCCCCACGGTCAAAGCGTGCGCGCTCTTCTTCATTATTCAAAAGGGCAAAGGCGGCACTGGCCTCTTTAAACCTGGTTTCAGCCTTTTCATCATCAGGGCGTATATCCGGATGGTATTTTTTAGCCAGCTTACGATACGCTTTGCGTATCTCATCTTTGCTGGCTGTTTTTGCTACGCCAAGAACTTTATAGGGATCATTTGCCATTTTTTCTCTCCACCACCACACTTATGCGGACTGACGCGCAGAAAAAAGGCCTAGATGGTGAGAAAATACCGTGCTTCAATCCCTACGCCACTTAAAGAAGATATTTGCGCTATGCCCACATCGATACTTTCCGGGCGCCCTGCTGGAAACAGGGTATCAATTTCAGCATCGCTCAAAGCCCTTTGAGGTAACGAAACAACCTCATCCATAAGTATCAATCCGGCTGAATAAATACGCATTTGATAGGTTTCAGGTAATGCCACCAAAGGTATCTCTGCCGCACCCCAAAAATCACCCCCAGTGCGGGCGCGGCGTATCCAGGATATATTTACGTCGGTTGCACTGGTTTGTGCTTTCAAATGCACTGGTGATGGCAAGCGGGAAATACGGTTGTTGAACGTCACAGTGAGCGTTGCTTCCTCCAAACCTCCCGGGGGAGCGGCTACCGAACGCGCTTTAATAGAAACGGGAACACCGGTTTCATAATCCTGCATCGGCAAGGTTTGGCTTGCACCATCAAGCAACACACATCGTGCATTTTGCGTAATGGGCGAGGCAAGCGCATCATCAGACCCGGCAATGCCGCGCAACAACCCAGAAAGCACATACATGTTTTCACCGCTAAGCGTTGCACTTTGAAACTGCAAGACTTCCCACCCTCCCCCATCGTGCTGCACGGCCAGTTTGTTTTCACCAGCCAGAACGGCAGCTTCGGAAAAAGATGATAGAATGCCCCCGTAAAGCTGCACAGACAGGTTGGTCCCATAATCCCAGCGCCCCAAAACACCACCGGCGCTAACATTGCTTGTCACCTCACCCATAATTGCCGGCGTCAATAAACGCGCTCGCTCGGCCAGACTAACGCTATCCAAAAGCAATACATCGCCAGTCCAGGGCTCAGCAAAGGCAGCTACTTTGGGGCCATTGCGCTCGCCCTCACCTGGCAACAATGGCAAGTCCATTATTGCCAAAACCGGTGGACCCGGGTTTACCGAAGGCGTTCTACCTACCCCTGGTTTCGTCCCCGCACTTAAAGAAACCGAAGCCGGGCTTTCTGCCCGTAATGACAATTCACGTTGCAGGGAATCTTCTACTCTCTCCACACGCCATATTCTGTTTGCATCAAGTGTGTCCACCTGGACGGCATCACCTGGTTCTATGGCCAGAAATGAAGGAGGTAGTGTGACACTTGAGGACTGCGCTGAAGCTACAGCCCGGGCAAGTATATCGCGGGCCGCATCGCGGATAAATTCGGAACCTGCCACCAGCGGCAAAGCTACATCTATCGCCCGACGTTTTTGAGCCTGTATGCCATGAGCGCTTGCAGAGGCGGGCTGATAGTCAGTGCCTTCATCCGCAAATTGAATACGCGCTTCAATGGGTAGATTTTCGCTATCAGGAAGACTTAACCTGGGCACTGCATCTCCGCTTCCAACAAAATCATTGGCCGCGACGGATACAATACCACTATCCTGGCTAAAATGCTGAAAACGCAACCCGTTGAAAACCTCTAAAACCTCCACACTATATACAGCTAAAAGCGTTTCCAGTGCGGCGCGAGCAGACGTTGGCCCTGTAACAACAAACCCGGGCACCAGCCCTTCAACACGCGACACATCAACATTGTCAAACCCGGCCCGAGAACAGACATCCCCTATCAACATAGCCAATGAAGACAGTCCCATACGGCCATTTAACCAATGGCCTTTCTCCCAATTTTGGCCATCAGACCAAACATTTTCCAAAGCAGGGAATTGTGGAAAAGGCCGTGCATCCCATGTCCATGCTAGTACCTTGTCATCATCAATCATCGGTGCGCCATAAATACTGGAAACCGGATTGTTGCCTGTATTCGCAGCCCAATAAGATGAGATTGCGCTTAAATATTCACGCTGTATGAGGTCATCACGTCGCCCCCGTGAAAAGTACGGAAATGCACTTTCTGAGCTTTTGGCGTCAAAAAACACATTGGGTTGATTGGCCCCTTTGTCAACGGCAGGGCAACCGGTTTCGGTAAACCATATCGGTTTCGACTGCGGCACCCAGGCGGTCGCTGTACTAACTTCTACACCCCCAATGCGGTCGAAATGTTGATTTAACCACCAGGATCGTAGGTCTTTATAACGAAACACCCAATCTTTGCCGTATGCGCCATCTGTGATGAGTGACCTTTGTTGACTTTGGCGATCCATTGAAGTGGCGTAAAACCAGTCATACCCTTCACCGCCTTCAATATTGGCGGCAAGATATGCACCTTCATAAATTGACCGATAGGTATTGGCATCAATATGCTGATTGCCGTCGCGCCAGTCAGATAGCGGTACGTACCAATCTATGCCGATGAAATCGACATTCGATTCAGCCCAAAGCATGTCCAGATTAAACAAAACATCACCCGACCCATCCTGGGGTTGGTAGCCAAAATATTCCGACCAATCGGCAGCGTAGGAAATCTTAGTGGATGGCAAAATAGCACGTACTTGTGCCGCTAATTGTTGCAAATGTTGTACCGCAGGAAAATTTCCCGCAGCATCGCGCAACCGTGTCAGAGCCCTCAGTTCTGAACCGATAATAAAAGCGTCCACACCGCCCGCCAGTGCGCACAAATGTGCATAATGCAAAATGAACCGGCGATACGACCACTCATTAGGCCCGTTATACGATATGGATTGCCCGCTGACAGAAAAATCATTGACCGTCGCGGTACCAAAAAATTGATCGATTTGCGAAATTACGCTGTTGGTTTTATCAACTGTTCCTGCTTGCCCCGGTGCGGGGAAACTGGTGATCCTGCCCCGCCAGGGAAACGCAGATTGTTCTGTTCCGCCATAAGGGTCTGGCAAAGCATTACCTGCAGGTATGTCCATTAAAACAAAGGGGTAAAAAACAACCTCAATGTTACGCAGCTTCAATGATGCGATTGTTTGCAGAACTGAAGTGTCATCTGGTGTACCACCAAATACCGGCCTATCCAGGGCATCTTTAGATACCAGTCTGGTTTGGCTTCGGTTTAGCCCTTGCACCTGCCATTCGAGCGCTTGTGTCAGCTTGTCCGCATCTTCGGCAGCAGGTTGCAAAGTTGTTATACCGCAACGTAAATCATCGCCGAACCAGCTAACCACCAGTGAGACCGTATCGCAATTAGGCAAATGGGTTTGCAGATCATCCAGGGCTACCTCTACATTCGGGCGCCCGCGAGAACTATGGACATTCTCTGTACCGGACCGTCCCGGCCCAAGGTTGGTAATGACCGGTTCGGTTGCGTAAACAAACTCGCCAGATCCGGGAATGAGAGAAACACCCTTGATTTTTTCTTCAAACTTTTCTGAACCCAGCCCCTTGGGTGTACGAAACACCTCAAACGATATTTGCGGTATACGATTGCCAAACCCTTCCAGAGAGAAGTCCTCAAAAACAACGTAAGCCAAACCGCGAAAAGAGGGAGTATTGCCACTCCCCTGTGTGGTCTCAATCAGCGGATCAGGCATTTGATCCTCTGTGCCTGTATAGATCCTCATATCCGCCAAATTGCCGGTAAATAACGCCCCATCAGCCCAAATACGACCAATCCCGTCTATCACACCTTCGCACAACCCTATGGCAAAGCTAAGTGTATATTTTCGTTTGCTTATACGCGGGCCACCTTTACCCCCGGCGCGGCTATTGATTTGGTGTTCAATCGGTTGATCAGTCCAGATAACCTGCCCGCCAAGTCGCACACGGCCATAGGGAATTGGCATTGGTGCGCCATCTGTTGATGAAAGAACATGAAGTTCTTCAAGGCGTGCACCTGTATCACGCCGTTTTGCTAAAAGAGATGAAATTGCTTGCGCCGCAAAGCCTTGCGCGGCCGACGTTGCTGCGTTCTGCGCAAAAGTTAAAGCCAGTTGAGTCATTGAAAACCCGTATTATTTTGAAAATTGAAAGGCGGCAGCAATCCGTCGTTGCCACCATGGTGTAAGCGAAGTTTCACTAACGCAATGCCCGCTATAGGCATGGATTATGCGCTGCGGTGCCGATAAAATGGCGCAATGTTTCGCCACATGATGAGAGGAAAACCTGAACAATAAAACATCGCCTGGCATAGCCTCCGCCAAAGGCAACACCATCAGATATTCTTTTGCTGCCAACAGCAATGTTTCGTCTTCACCCGTTTCTGCCCAATGCACATTGTATGCTGGCACTTTGAATGGTTCAGAGCCATAAATGCTGCGCCACACCCCCCGTACCAACCCCAGGCAATCGCACCCTACCTGACAGAGGCTAGCCTGATGCTGATACGGCGTTTCCAGCCATTTTCTTGCCTCAGTGAGAACCTGCGCCCGGGTTGTTTCAACATGGTTACTCATTGGATTTCCGTCGGGCCAGCAATGATTGAATCATTGCCTGGCATAAACGGGCATCCACGAAAATTCAGGATGTTGGAAAACCTGTCCACGCAATGGTCGATTGATTTGTTGCACCCCGAAACCACTGAAATGGCATCACCAACGGCAATAGGACGAACGGGCAATTCTGCCAGTGTAAAAACATCTTCTGCACCATCTTGAAAATACTGGGATATTCTGTGGGTTTGTCCCACATTTTCACCATCTACCCACTGCACAGTACCCTCTGAGAACCAATCCGTATCAGGCGCATTCAAAGCCAAAACAGCAAACTGTGCTGAGCCGACCAGCCGTGTAATTGTTGTTGCTCGTAAAAACGGGACTGCGGATACATCTTTTGTACAGCGCGTGTCACCCAGCTCAGCATCACACAATTTGGAAAACACACGCCCAAAATTTCGACCAAGTCTACGCGCAGGGCCGGCAATTTCGGCCTCAAACCCATGTTCTGTTCGCGTTATGTCACCAATTTCACCTGACCAGATACCAACCCGAAGCGCCGTATCTTGCCAATCAACACGCCAGATCTCTATCGCTGCCTGATCATATTTTCCTTTATCAATATCATCGGCTGATATTCCTGATAAAGTCAGGGCACCGGTAGCCAGCCCTGTATCAGGCGTGAAACCTGTTGCACTTTCCAGAACACCGGGGTTCAACCCTGCACTTGCTACCCAGAGCAGGTTATCAAACTGAAGGTTTTCATCGTGCTCGGTGAATCCAAAAACAACGCCATCATTGCGAATGATTTTCCAGCACCAGCACAAAGTTGTGGCACCGCTATCGAGATTATCTTGCAAACCTTGAGGGATTGTACGCATCACACCCTCACTTCAATAATAGGAATAGAGGGAACGGCACCGGCGTTAAAAGCCTCAAGGGTGACATTTAAAAAGGACGTATCAAAGCGAACCGGCACATCAAATTCAAAACCTGCCGTTATCAGTGCGCCGCTTACGGGAGCCCCCCCCACAAAGGTAACAATGCCCAGCGCAAAGTCTGCGGTGTAATCCACGCCCTCCTGTTGCAAAACTCCATCTATGGCAACCAACAGGCTGCCCTGCACGGGTTTGGTAATAGGGCGTAAATAGGCATAAGGACCATTTTCATAAGTTTTGGACAGCGCAAAGATGCTGGTTGTGCCATCGCCAACACCGATTTGCTGATCCTCTGCCTTTGGCAGTGCAGACGTTATGGCAGTGCTAAAATCAGTTATGTCTTTCCAGCGAAACCCATAAAGTTGACCCCGGCGTGCCTCAAAAAAAGCAATCACAGCCTGAAGGTCATCCATTGATTGCACCCCTAGCCCGGCATCATAACGTCGTCTGGCGTGCTGCCATGGTGAATTACGTTCCTCTGCGCCAGAGGCCAGACTTACAATTTCTGTGCGTCTTTCCGGCCCGCCAGAGCTGGCGAATGAAACGGAAACCGGAAACCTGGTTTCATGAAAATTGCTCACAGGCGCCTCCGTCCATTAGCCACAGTGCGGGCAAGCAAGGCTGAAATTTGCCCAGATGAGCGGCGAAATGAGTTGATGTCCGCCCCCTCGCCCAGGTTAAAATTCACCACGATACGTGGCTCAGAAACATTGCTATCAATATTGCCTGCGCTTGAAGGCCTGAAAACCTCTGGCCCACGCTCGCCAACAAGGTAAGCACCGCCTGGCAAAACCGGCCCGCCATCTGCGCGTGCACCCGAGAAGGCTCCGCCGACTGCCTGCCCCAGTACGCCACTAATGGCGCCGCCTATTACCTTGCTGATTGCCAGACGGGCCAAATCGTTCAGGATTGAATTGACCATGCGCCGAAATGAAAACTCGCCGCTTTTGGCCGCCCGCGACAGTTCACTGGAAATACTCTTTCCCGCCTGTGCAAAACTGGCGGCAATCGCATCGGCGGCCTGCTGGGCAGGGCCATTGGCCAATGCCTGCATGGCTTCACCTGCACTATCTAGCGCCTCTTTATTTTGTGGTGTGTCGGGGTCTTTCATTCTCTCTCACCTGTGTGGATATATCCGGGTATGTCGCAATTAATTCTTGCAGGGCTGAACGGTCAGCATGTCCGTTATGTGGGTTTTGAAGGCTGCGCCATTCCAGAACGGACAAAGCCCAAAACTGCGCTGGCAAAAGGCCAAATCCGCTCTGGGCAGCCCGTAGCAATTGCCCCCATGGCAACATGATCAAATGTCCTGCATGGCAAGTGAAAATGCCTGGGCAATGGCGCTCGCCGTTTCTGCCGGATCAACCTGCGCCGTTCGTAAACTCTCTACTGATTGTGGATTGCCACCCCCCATCAAAAGAGCACCCAGAACAGCCAGAACATCAGCGGCACTAAGGAGGCGCAGTCTTTGCGCCAAATCATCAAGGCTTGATGTTCCCAGCGCTGTTTCGATCTGTGCCAAGGCACCAAGGGTAAGGCACAAGCATTGCCTTTCACCGTTAATGGCAAGGCTGGTTTCACCGCGTGCGCGGTTCAATATACTCATGATGGCGCAAAGGTGATATTGCCTGCCGAAGCCAAAGTCAGGCTATAAACCGCCTCACCATCAAATTCACCCGCATATTCAAGCGCGGCTATTTGCATGGCGCCTTCCAGCGCACCAAAAGCGGGAATAATAATTTGCCATTTACGGGCTTCCTGGGAAAAAAAGACACTGCGGATTGCCTCATCAGCAGCAGAGTCAGTAAACACCCCTGAACCAGACACCGAGAGAGATTTAACGCCGGCACCCGGGAGAAGCTCCCGCCATTCGCCAACACTGTCTGTATTGGTTGTATCAACCGTTTTGGCATTTAGCGAAATGGTCCGCGCGCGCAGACCTGCCATTGTAATAAAGACCGAAGACCCGGCTGGGTCCTCAAGTTTGAGCAAGATATCCTTGCCACGCTGCATCGTCATACGGCAGCTCCTTTTGTTAGGTTAGAGTAAAGGTTCAGTAATGGCCCGCAAATTGAGTATCGCCTCAAAAACGCGACTGCTGCGGATCCGAAAAACGTCGGCAAAAATAGTGCGAACGCTCACAAGGTGATGCTCATCCAGTATAAGGGCCGCATCATCAATCGCGTTGCGTAGAGCGTTCAAGCCTTCCAGAGCTTCGCGCCGCCCGCCATAATGAGACCAGATTTTTAAAGTCATCTGATGTTCCAGCGCCCCGCCATGTTCAGCATTTACCGGACGGGCACTAGCGCGGTCAAAGGTGGCAAAGGGAAATTGTGGTTGTTCCGGAATGTCGTCATAGATACGCACCGGATTACCTAAAACCGCACCAAGGTCTGGGTCAGCATTCAGCATTGCCAGCAGTGCTTTTTGCAAGGCCCATTGGGCATTCACAGCCATCAGAACGTGTCCTCACATTCGAGTTGTAAAAAGGCACCGGAACTTTCATTTATGCGTGTGATGGCCAAAACAACGAGATTTTTTTGTGCAATGACCAGACGCATGGGATCAGGCAGATCAGGAGCGTGCCTTATGGTCACAATAGCTTTACGGCGGCGGCCAATTTCAGCATTTTGTGGATCCCGGCTAACTGACCCCCACTTTACTTTTGCCCAAACCTCACGAAAATCTGACCAGTTACGGGCCTGCCCGCCACCGGCATCGGCAATGACAGACAATTGCTGCACCATCACCCGCTCAGTCAATTTCACGTCTGCCATCACAAACGCACCTCGGTAAAAGGGGCCAGTAAAGCTTGCGCTCGCAATGGCAGGGCTCCTCCTCTCTCACCACGGTGCTCATAAAGATCGCGAACAACGATCAAGAGCGCCATGCGCAAGGGGGCAGGAATAAAACTTTCATCCACGCCATACCCCGCATCAAAATCAAACAGCAATGCTGCGGATGGGTGCGTAAAATTAAAATGTGCAAAGCTGGAAAGGGCAATAATGCGAGATCTGTTCGGGTCCACATAGTAATCTGCTGGATCTATGACGCTGGTAACACCAGCCTCATCCCGGTATTGAATTTGGCTCAGCAAGGCTAACGGGCGCGCTTGCAGGGCAAAAACACCCTTGTCAGGCCAGGCGTTCACAGTTTGGCGTAATGATCGTAAAATCAGTGCCCGGCCCGTTATTTGTTCTATCGATTGCGTGGCTGCACGGATCAAATCCACAACCAAAGCATCATCATGGCTGGAATCCAGTTGCAGAAACACCTTGGCTTCAGCCAGCGTGACCGGGTCAATTGCTGGCGGAACCAAAACTTGCAAGCTCATGTAAACATCCTTGATTTTTTGTTGTCAGAAAAGACACGGGCGGACGCTGAACCAGTCAGCAGCCCGCCCGCGATTTACCAAAAGCATCAGGGGGTTAGCTGATGGCAAATTTCAGAAGTTTGATGGCATTGAAGTCCTGCACACCGCCACCAACTTTTTTGGTTGTGTAGAAAAGTACAAAGGGTTTGGAAGAATACGGGTCGCGCACGACACGAATACCGGCACGATCAACGATTAAATACCCACGGCGAAAATCACCAAAGGCAATGGCATTGGCATTGCTGGTAATGTCAGGCATTTCTTCTATTTCAGTCACCGCATACCCAAGCAAGGTAGAAGGCTGCCCCGCAGCTGTTCCCGGTTGCCAGATATAATTACCATCGGCATCCTTGAACTTGCGCACCGCAGAAACGGTCCGCCGGTTCATCACAAAACGGGCGTTGGGACGATAAACCGCTTTGGGCGCATAAATCAGATCAATTAGTGAATCCACAGGATCAGTAGCGGCAAAATCACCGGCCACTCCTGTTGCAATATAACCAATTTCGCCCCATTGCTGGGTTGCTTCTGCGGTATTGGTATAGGCCATAAAGCCCTTGGGCTTGCCAATACCATCACCATTAACAAAGGCCGTGGTTTCCTGCGTCGCAAAAACATCCTGAACCTCGCCAGCAAGCCATTGATCGATGTCAGACAGGCTATCATCCAGCAGCGTTTGGGTTGCCGCCGGCATGGCATAAAGTTCCGCTGCCGGAAACGCAAGCAAATCAAGAGTTGGGGTTTGGGTTTCAGGCCGGGCCGCGGTTTCACCCGTCCAACCGGCAGAGGCACCACCCCGGCTGACTGGTTTCTTGAAATTTGATGAACCAACCTGGCGCACTTCGGCAATTTGACGCATTGGAGAAGCGTCCTGTAATAGACGCGTAATTTCATGCGCCGTTTCATCCGGGGCAACAAAGCCACCATCCGGGTCAGATCCAGCTGATAATTGCTTGGCCTCCAAGAGACGGCCTACATCGCCCTGGCGCATATATTGCCCCCAGGCTTGTTTGCTTTCACTTTGAATATGTCCTGCTGAAGCTTCCAGCATCGGGCGATGCTGGTTAAGGTTGATGCGGTCCATAGCCGCCTTTTGCTCGGTCAATGTGCGGTCAATCCGCTCAACTTTTTCAGTACTCAGTACATCTGCCGACTGTTTTTTTTCAATTTCCAAAAGACGCCGGTCATTGGCATCCTTAAACGCTTCAAAAGCGCCGCGAAATTCATCCATTCCATAGGGCGTTGTTGACGGCGTAGTAGCCATCTTGGTTTCCTTTTTCACAATATTCCTCATTATTTTGGTTAACTGGCCAGAGAGTTGGCCACAGGGTGGATCGCAGAACGCCCGGCATTCCCCACAATGCGCAAACGTGCCTGCGGCAACATGGGAAATGTCACAATCGACACCTCCCACAATTCAATCTCGTAAAGCTCTCTTATCTGAGTGCTTTTTTTTGCTCGCCGGGTACGAAACCCAATAGAAAGTCCATCAATGGCACCGCGCTTAATCAATGCAGAGGCCGTGCACCCAACCGGTCCGTCGCTAAAAACCCGCCCCCGCACAAAGAGACCTTTGTGGTCCTCGCTAATTAAATCCCAAACGCCTATAGGCTCAGTTGCATCATGTTGAAACAACATGCGAATTCCGCTTGCTCCACGGGTCAGCAAGGAGGCCGAAAAGGCACCCTGCCGCACCAGATCAGCCGAAAGATCTTGCTGGTCAAAGATTGAGGCATAGCCTTCAATGTGGATGGTGTTATGATTTTCTTTCATATCTGTAATACCTTATTACGTATATGGATTATTATTGCTGCGACAAACTAACGACTAAGGCGTTCTTCTATCCGGTTTAAGGAGGCACGCGCCTGATCCATTTGTTCTTCAAGGCGTGCAAGACGTTCAGAAACAGCATCCTGATTGGCGGTGCGCCGTTCTAGTTCGTTGATGCGCTCTGCGGCGGCACCGGCCCACAATAAAGCGGCGGCACTTTGCAACACTACGGTCAGGATAAGAGCCAGACTGATATGACTTTCAATGCGCCTTCCCGAACCAAAAGCTGTATGTTCGCTCATGGTTCAGCAACAGCCCCTACTTTGGAAAGCCCCGCAAGAGCACGCTTTTCCTCGTTAGTGAGAAAATCTGCCTTCGCAAGACGCTCCCACCGTGCACCAACATCCTCACAAAGCGCGGGTATATCGTCTTCGGCGATATGAATTGAAATTTTATCGCCCATCCATGGCTCCAGCCAGCTTTCAAAAGCGCGGGCAGTTTTACGCATTAATGGCAAAACGGTTTGCCGCCAAAAGGCCAGATTGGCCTCGCGATAATTTGCATAGGTATTATCCCCTGGGATACCCAACAACATGGGCGGAACACCAAAGGCGAGCGCAATTTCGCGGGCAGCCGCATGTCGGGATTGCAAAAATTCCATGTCAGATGGCGCGTGCGACATTGGCTTCCAGTCCAGCCCCCCCTCCAGCAACATGGGACGCCCGGCATTTTGCGCGCCCTGATGCACGTCGGAAAGCTCGGCCTTTAGCCGTTCAAACTGCTCGTCACTTAGCCTGTCACCTTTTGCCTCAGATAATACCAATGCCCCTGATGGTCGTGCCGCATTATCCAGAAGTGCCTTATTCCACTTTGCCCCTGCGTTATGTAAATCAACAGCGTATGCAGCGGCCTCCAATGGGCTTTGCCCATAATAATCATTCACTGGATTAAACAGGCGCATATGCAGGACAGGGCTTTGATCCGCATGTGCCGGGCGCTCAAAGCGTACTTTACGGCCGCCAGCGCTATACTCCCACCCGCCCGGCCTGCCGCCGGCACCGGGAACCACCTTCACCCTGTCTGGACGCAGTGCATAAAGTTCACGCGGAGCACCATCAAGAATTACGGCCTCAATATAACCATTGCCGGAAAGCAACAGATAACCAAAATGTGCTTCAAGCAATTCAGCATAATCCTGATCGGCATTTGGTCTGCGCAACAGCGCATCCGTCTCACTATGTTCTGATTGCATCTGCACAGAGGCTGCCGCCTCGGCAATCATGCGCACACAACGATACACGATTGCGTTTTGGGCAAAGCCTTCCCGCGACAAAGCCAGATAGTCCCGCGGCGTCCACGCCGCCTGCCCGTGCATACTTAACGAGATCAGATTTCGAGCTGAACTGGCTTTTTGTTCAGGTTGGCGGGCAAAGCCCCTTGTCAAAAATTCTAACATAAATTTCCTCATATCAGAGCCCGCAAACGTGGCCCGTTTTTCATATCCAGCACCAGCGCCGTAATGGCCCAGACCAGTGCATCAACACGATCCGGGCTTTTAGCGGATGAACAACCATCAGCACCAAAAGCGCACATTTGATCTTCCAGAACCGGAAACCGGCCTGCATGATGAACCCGTCCCTGCTCGTAAAGTGCAGCAACGGGGGTCGCACGCACGTGTTTCCCGCGACTGGCGTGAACCAGCCTCACAGGCGCATCCGCATTGGCCAGTGCCAACACTGTGCGCACCATTTCGCCGCCCTGATTGGCCTCTGCCACAACCTGGTCAGCATCATAATCTGCATAGGCCTGCATAACGGCGCGAGCCCACGCCTCAGGGCGAACACCTTGTAATGATCGATCAGCCAGCACCCAGGTATGTACCGCATCTGATTTACAGGCATAACCTGCAACAATAATTCCACATTCATCGGCCTTGGCCCCGACGCTAACAGGCGGATCCACTGCAACAACAATACGCTCCAATGCAGGCGGGCATGTGTCATAGGTCAGAACGATCTGACTGCGCGTCCACAATGCCCCTACCGGGTCTTCAATTAATTCACCATCCAGCTCCTGCCTGCCCAGGACAGTGCCACCATAGCGACGCTCAACTTCATTCAGGAAGCTTTGCGAAAGCAGCTTGTTATCTGTGGTCCGCGCCCGACTGGTAACGGTCGAAGGGTCATTCAACATAGCTCGCAATGGCGCAATAGGTCGTGGCGTAGTGGTCACAACTGTGCGTGGTGCCAGGCCAAGCCTAAGACCAAAGCGCAACATGTCCCAGGTTTGCTCAACATGGGTCCAGCTACAAAATTCATCACACCACGCACACTCAAACTGCGGACCGCGCAAACTATCTGGATCCTCCGAAGAGAAAATGTAGGCCACCGCACCATTAGGCCATTCAAGCCGACGCCGCGAGGTGGAAAAAACCGGGCGAAATGCGGCAGAACTACACCTGCGCAATCCGGATTCGCCCTCAATCATCACCTCACGAGCATCCAATAATGTTGGCGCCACCAACGCTACGCGGCGGCACCTGGAACCTCCTAGCGGGCTGGTACCTTCCACCTGCGCCCGTATCCATTCAGCACCTGCACGCGTCTTTCCACTGCCCCGTCCGCCCAGCAGCAACCAGGTTTTCCATTCTCCGGGCGGCGGCAATTGGTTATCCCTTGCCCAAAACGGCCAATACCATTTCAAATATTGAACCTGTTCCGGAGACAGGCTTTGTGTAAACATCCGCACCTTATGCGGCCCCAGACGCGCTAAATATGATGCGCTCAACGCCCGGGGTTTTACTGACAAGGGCGCTCTCCTCAGAGAACCCGCCTTCTCTCTATATTGAGAAACGCAACACAGACCCCCTCAGGCATAACCCGGTTATCCGCTAACGCTTCAAAACTGATAGTATCAAGTTTTAAAAAGCACGAAATATTTGCTGCAAACCCCTTCACAGCGATTACTCATCCGCACTTCCTGACCATGCCCAAAGACTACCCGACCAGCGCCCCCGTCGAATTACTTTCTCATTTTATGGATTTTCTCACATGTTTTCATCATGTTACAAATTTTGAAACCTAGTGTTATGCTGCTTTATCCCCGGAAACACAGCAGGTTCAGCCCTCACCTGGCCATATAATCAGGTAATTTTCTATATTTTTTGAAGAAACCTCAGTTTCGCAAATAGTTCGATCCCTGACTGACATACCGGCTTCGTGAATACTCTCCCGATCACCTGTTATCAGATGATGCCATGGCGGCAACTCATAACCTTCCAACAGTAAACGATAGGCGCAGGTCTTGGGCATCCAGTCTAATGAGCCAAGATTATCGGGGGTCAGGCGCACACAATCAGGAACGATTGTGCACCTGTCCATATAATTGGTGCAGGCGCACGCCGTGCGCTCAAACAACTGACAAGCAATGTTAGTGTCAGCAATTTTACCAGTATCTTCGTCTTCAAGGCGGATCATGCAACA
Organism: Robiginitomaculum sp.; assembly: GCA_021776515.1. Lineage (GTDB taxonomy): Bacteria > Pseudomonadota > Alphaproteobacteria > Caulobacterales > Maricaulaceae > Robiginitomaculum_B. The sequence continues at coordinate 70,262 of JAJFFS010000019.1, forward strand.
TTTACCGCACCCATCACATAGCGATTCCCATTCTTGTTGGGTCATATCGTCCAGTGATTTGTTGCGCCAGAATGAGTTTGAAGGACAGAAAGACATGAGAAATAATATACCGGATCAAATTTTCGCCTTTATTAAATGGTGTTGCTGAACCATGCCAGCCTTTCGCGCCGATATTTTGAAAGCACAACATACCAGTCGCAGCACGCGCCTTCGCTGGTTTTTTGCTGCGACCTTACTTCTTCTAACGATGATGACTGTGACAGGTATTATGGCCTGGCGTTATTTTTTTTCTGACATCCCGGCATTGCCTGCTGACCTTGACCAGCTTTGGACCATAGAACGAACCCAGTCTTTTGTATTACAGGGCAAGGATGATACGCTATTGGCCTCTCGCGGACCACGTTATGGACGCGCCATTAAACTGGCTGAGCTACCCGCTCTGGTGCCACAAGCTTTTATTGCCATAGAAGATCAAAGGTTTTTCGCTCATCAGGGTGTTGATTTACGCGCCATTTTCCGGGCGACCTATGCCAATATTAAATCAGGGAAAACGGTGCAAGGTGGCTCTACAATCACCCAGCAATTAATAAAACTACTGTTCTTGTCTCCACAACAAACCTTTAAGCGAAAAATTCAGGAAATGTGGCTTGCCACCCGACTGGAAAAACGCCTGAATAAAACAGAAATTCTTCAACTTTACCTGAACCGTGTATATTTTGGTGGAGGCGCCTATGGAGTTGATGCCGCAGCGCAACGATATTTTTCCAAACCTGCAACACAACTTACCCTGTCTGAAGCCGCACTTTTAGCAGCCTTACCAAAGGCACCAAGTCGTCTAGCCCCGGACCATAACCGTGCAAAAGCACAGGCAAGAGCTAACCTTGTGCTGAGGGCCATGCATACATCTGGGTTTATTTCCCTCGAACAAACGCAAGAAGCCCTGTTAGCCCCGCCAGAGTTGAAGACACAAGAACGTGCCAGTGGCTACGGTTATATTTTCGACATGGTTTCAAATGAAGCGCAAGCGCTGGCAGGAACTGCCGCCAAAGACCTGGTAATTACCACAACTATCGATGCAAAGCTGCAAAGTATTGCAAAAACCGCATTGGAAGCCGGGCTAGCCAAAGAGGGGCAAGCGCTGCACGTATCCCAGGGCGCAGTTGTTATTCTAGATATGAAAGGGGCTGTACGCGCCCTCGTAGGGGGCCGCTCTTACGAAGAAAGCAAATTCAACCGTGCCGTTCAGGCGTACAGGCAACCCGGGTCAGCCTTCAAACCCATTGTATATGCGGCCGCGCTTGAAAAAGGCGTAGATTTTGATTCAGTACGTTATGATGAACCCGTTGAAATAGAGGGATGGGCACCGCAGAATTATGGCGGAAAATTTCGTGGCCGCGTTACGTTGCGCGATGCGTTCAAACGCTCCATCAATACTGTAGCAGCGCAATTAACCGAAGAAATATCCTCAGATGCTGTCGTCCGCCTTGGCAAGCGGTTTGGTATCAAGGCCGCACTTACCCCTCTGCCCTCTATTGCCCTGGGCGCACAAGAAGTTAACCTGCTGGAATTAACCCGGGCTTATGGAGTGTTCGCCAATGACGGGCGTTTCCATTCTTCATTCCTGATCAGCACTATTGGCACGAGCCGGGGTGATGAACTGTATGTGCGGCCGCACATAAATTCAAAGCAAGTTTACGATCCGACCCTGGCACAACAAATGACATCATTGATGCAAGAGGTAATTCTGGACGGCACAGGAAAAAGAGCTGCCGTTTCTGGCGGCCGTCAAGTCGCAGGAAAAACGGGCACCAGTCAGGATTGGCGCGATGCATGGTTTGTAGGATATTCCGCAGATTACATTATTGGCGTCTGGGTGGGCAATGACGATAACAGCTCTATGAAGCGGGTAACCGGCGGCGGTTTACCCTCGAAAATATGGCGGACCATTATGTCCGAAGCGCTAAGCGGAAATCCAAAACGTGCATTAAACGCGCCACCACCGCATTTACGGTCGGAAAATGAAGAAAAACTGGCTGCATTTTATACAAGCCTGACAACAATTTTTACAAAAACTAGGGAACCAACTGAAGGGTTTTCAAGTGTAAACACCTATGAAAATTAATTTCATCTGTTGAGGCTTCTTTAGGGCTTTTCTGTCAATTTCTAATTTGCCTTTAAAGTTTGAGACAGTGAGCATGGCCAAACAATCAAATCAATTGGGACGACTTATGGATTTGGCGCATGAAAAATCAAGCGAACGGCGCCGTGAGTTATTACGCGAAATTACCGACCTTTTCTTTGAACCCGATCACGCTCATACGAAAGAAACAAGCAACCATTTTAATGATATTCTGACTTCGGTCACCCAAGAAATGGGTGTTGAATTTCGCAAGGAAATGGCCAACCGTTTTGCCAAAAAAGATAATGCCCCCTCTGGCTTTATCCGCCATCTTGCCAGAGATGACATTGACGTCGCAGAGCCTGTATTACGTCATTCCCCGGTTTTAAGTGATCTGGATTTAACGGACATAGTTGCCGATCGCAATCAGGACCATATACGCGCCATTTCGTCACGTAAAAATTTAAGCGAATGCGTTACCGGTGCTATTGTCGCAAAAGGCGATTCCCAAACTCTTGTTAAATTAACGCAAAATCAGGGTGCTCGGTTTTCCCGCGATTCAATGGCGACTTTAGTCCGTAGATCTGAAACGCAAAAAGATTTACAATCACCTTTGGTTGATCACAAGGATTTGCCACCAGACATGTTAAACGAGATGTATTTCTTCGTTGAGGAAAAACTTCGTCAGCGCATTGTGGAACGCAACGACAATACACCGAAAGAAGAATTGGATCGTGCCTTTGCGCAAGCCAGGTCCAGCATTTGCGGATCACCTGGTTTGCCAGAAGACTTTGCAGATGCGCGCACGTTTGTAGACACCAAAAAAAATAGTAATAAATTAACCCCGCCCCTTCTTGCATCACTTGCCCGCAACAACCAGCATACCCACTTTTACCTGGCTTTTGCAGAACTTACCGGCCTTGATTTTGATACGGCAAGGCGTGTCTGGGAACCGGGTAAAACCGAAGCGGCCGCCATTGTGTGCAAAGCCAGCAACATTCCAAAAGATTTATTCTCGACACTTGTTGTCTTGATCAGTAAGGACAACAATGCTGATCTTTCGGTAATTCAAAGCCTTGGCCGCATTTATGAGATGATTCCCAAAAATACAGCAGAGCGCACTTTGCGGTTTTGGAAAATACGAAAAACAACCCAACAATCTACCGCAGCCTGAACATAAAACCCAACGTGGTGAAAATGCCTTCCGGCGTTGACATGCCTGTACGTCGCGTTATGTTCCGCCGCCTTTCGCCATTTTAGCGAACAGGCACAAATGACGGGATGCCGCTAGTCCGCCGTTGCAATCGTACTTTTCAAGAAAAGTACCGGACCGCGACACATAAGGGGACAGTTATGTCCAAACGCCACACACAGAAATACAAAATTGATCGCCGTATGGGCGAGAACATCTGGGGTCGCCCGAAAAGCCCTGTAAACAAACGCTCTTATGGCCCTGGCCAGCACGGTCAGCGTCGCAAGGGCAAGATGTCAGACTTTGGTCTGCAACTGATGGCCAAACAAAAGCTTAAAGGCTATTACGGCAACATCTCGGAAAAGCAGTTCCGTAATATTTATGGTGTTGCCCAACGCCGTAAAGGTAACACAGCCGAGAACCTTATTGGGCTTCTTGAATCGCGTCTGGATGCCGTTGTGTATCGCGCCAAGTTCGTACCAACCGTTTTTGCCGCCCGTCAGTTTGTCAACCACGGCCATGTCATGGTCAATGGCCGCAAGGTCAACATCCCCAGCTACCGTTGCCAACCTGGTGATGTTGTCCAAATTCGTGAAAAATCACGTTCAATGGCTTTGGTGCTCGAAGCACTGGAAAGCCCGGAACGCGATTTGCCTGACTATATCGAAGTTGAAGGCAAATCCATGACCGCCACATATTTACGCACCCCCGAACTGGCGGACGTTCCCTACCCGGTTAAAATGGAACCAAATCTGGTCGTCGAATTTTATACGTCCTGATTGCAAGTCATAAACAACAAAAAGGGGATCCGCTGGATCCCCTTTTTTATTATCCCGATTTGATAAGTTCAGGCGGCTTCGCTCAAAACACCTTTTTCGTGCATCAAGGTTTTCAACTCACCGCTTTCAAACATTTCTCTCATAATATCACTACCGCCAACAAATTCACCTTTGATATAAAGCTGCGGAATAGTGGGCCATTGCGCATATTCTTTAATACCTTCGCGCACTGCCATGTCCTCAAGGACGTTTTCAGTCTTGAAATCCACACCGGTGATTTCAAGAATTTTTGTCGCCATAGATGAAAACCCACACTGTGGAAACACAGGCGTTCCCTTCATATACAAGACAACATCATTGTTTTCGACAGTGTTTTTAATGTGATCAATCACGGCTTGATCGGTCATGGCTAAAATCCTTTATTGAGAACGGTTATCAGTTAGAGCTAGGTATCCAGAACCGTTTCGTCAAGCACATTCAGTGCATCTTGCAGATGTTCTTCCCGGGTTGTTGACACCATCACCACATCAGCAAGGCCACTATCTCGCGCATAGAGCAAGGCTTCACGCACTGAACGCGAGGGGCGGCTATATTTACGTCGATACAAAGCCCGGGCATTATACCAAATGTCTGCTGCAGAGCGCGGCAAGCGCAACCCGGCACTGGCGCCGCTCAACACCTCTATCCCGAATATGCCTAGACCGGCCTGACGTGCAGTCACCAACCTTTGTATTTCTTTTTCCTGTATCCCCGCATTTAACGGGGCCATAAGAAAATCAAACACCCCCAGAGATAGCGCCGCATCAACTTCCTCACCCCGCCCGGCTATGCCTAAAAAGCGCACCCGGCCATTTTTCTTTTCGGCAGATAGAAGCTGTATCAGATTATCCGTTAGCTCTGATGCTGCCGGGCCGTGCAAAAATAGCGCATCCACATAATTGCACTGCAAGCGTTGTAATGAACGATCCAAAGAACGAATAATGGCATCAGGAGAAAAATTACGGGTTTTTTCCTCATTCACACCTGCCTTGGTGCAGAGAAATACTTTGTTGCGATTTATTTTGCAAAGAGCTTGCCCCAAACGCCTCTCCGCCTCCCCGGCACCATAAGACGGCGCCGTATCAAAAGTGGTAATCCCTCTTTCAAACGCATTTTTTATCAAGGTGGAAGTCGTTTGGTGTGGCACCAGTCGCGTTGCATGGGGCCCGGAAACGCCAAATGCCATACGGCTAAGGCTTGAAGGGGCTTCAAACAAAAAGTCTGCCCCCGAACCTGACATCAACTTACTGATGTTTCCAACGCAAGGGCGTGCAATTCACCGCCCATTTTACCTTTCAGGGCCGCATAAACCATCTGATGTTGGCGCACGCGGTTCAAACCTTCAAAACTCGCAGAGACAATTTTCGCCTTATAATGATCGCCATCACCAGCCAGATCAACAATCTCTATACTGGCATCAGGAATGGCAGCCTTGATCATGGCTTCGATATCCTCTGCTCGCATGGCCATCACGCGTCCTCCATATAATCCGGCAACCAGCTTTCATGCTTTTGCCGTAAAAAATCAAGGGGTAAGGAGACATCTCCTAAACGAACAGCATCGCCCCCCATGCTGCCAACATGTTCTGCATGAACCCCGGCTGCCTTTGCATCCTCTATAATACGCGAGGCCTGATCTGCATCAACAACCAGTAAATAACGTCCCTGATCTTCACCAAAAAACCAGGCCGCATCTGGCAAAGCAGGGTTGGCATACGCATGTAACCCGCACCCGCTGGCGAGCGCTATCTCCGCCGCCGCGCATCCCAGTCCACCATCGCTTAGATCATGAACTGCACGCAACTGCCCTGCTTGAATAGCATTGCTGACGAACGCACCAGTAAGGCGCTCCATCTGCAAATTTACAGGTGGTGGTGCGCCTGCCTCACGGCCTTCAACCTCGCGTAAATAAAGCGACGAACCAAGCCAACCCGTGCTTTGTCCCAGCAGGATCAGCGCGTCATCTGCACAGGCGCTATCAAACCCCATAGCCCCGCCAGCATCTAGCATAAGGCCAACGCCGCCAATCGCCGGTGTCGGCGGGATGGCAACACCAGCGGTTTCATTATAAAGCGAGACATTGCCGGAAACGACGGGAAATTCGAGCGCCGTACATGCCTCTGCCATACCCTCTATGGCTCGTACCAGTTGCCCCATAATTTCAGGGCGTTCAGGGTTGCCAAAGTTCAGACAATCAGTCACCGCCAATGGCTTTGCCCCCGTGGCAATAAGGTTACGCCAGCATTCGGCTACAGCCTGTTTGCCGCCCTCAAAAGGATCGGCTGCCACATAACGCGGCGTACAGTCAGAGGAAATTGCCAGCGCCTTATCTGTTCCATGTACACGAACAATTGCAGCATCAGCGGCCCCGCCAGAGGCTTTGATTGTATCGGCCATAACATGGCGATCATATTGTTCCCATATCCACCGTTTTGATGCCATATCAGGGCTTTGCATCAAGGTGAGCAAGGCTTTGGCAACATCACAAGGCTCTACTTCATCGGGTGATATTGCGTCCTGTTTTGGACTATCTTTCCAGGGGCGGTCATAGTTCGGGGCATCATCGCCCAGTGGTGCAATGGGAATATCGCAAACGGTTTCGCCTTTATGGTTCAGGACCATCCGCCCTGTATCCGTGGTGCTGCCAATGAGCGCCACATCCAGTTCCCAGCGTTCAAATATTTCCTGCGCTATGGCCTCTTGCCCCTGTCGCAGAACAATGAGCATACGTTCCTGGCTTTCCGACAACATCATCTCAACCGGGGTCATGTTGATTTCGCGCTGCGGCACGCAATCAAGGTCAAGCGCAATGCCTACCCCGCCCTTGTCAGCCATCTCGATCGAAGATGAGGTCAGTCCGGCAGCGCCCATATCCTGAATAGCGATAATGCAGCCGGTTTGCATTAGCTCCAGACATGCTTCGATAAGGCGTTTTTCCGTAAACGGATCGCCCACTTGCACCGTGGGGCGCTTCGCCTCAGTCTGATCATCAAACTCCGCCGACGCCATAGTTGCGCCATGGATACCATCACGCCCGGTTTTGGCACCCACATAAAGCACGGGATTACCTGTGCCCTTTGCCGCCGAATAAAAAATATTTTTCTGTTCAGCAATGCCGACACACATCGCATTGACCAGAATATTACCGTTATAACCGGCATGGAAATTGGTTTCACCACCAACGGTTGGTACGCCAACGCAATTACCATAACCACCAATACCCGCCACCACACCAGAGACCAAAGGTCTTGTTTTAGGGTGTTCGGGCGCGCCAAAACGAAGCGCGTTCAAAAGCGCAACCGGGCGTGCGCCCATAGTGAAAACATCACGCATAATGCCGCCGACACCTGTCGCCGCACCCTGGTAAGGCTCAATATAGGAGGGGTGGTTATGGCTCTCCATTTTGAAAATACAGGCAAGGCCATCACCAATATCGATAACACCAGCATTTTCGCCGGGGCCACAGATGACGCATTCACCCGTAGTGGGCAATTTACGCAAATGCCGCCGCGATGATTTGTACGAGCAGTGCTCGGACCACATCACAGAAAATATACCCAGCTCTGTCTCGTTTGGATGCCGTCCCAACCGTTTGAGAATAATTTCCCATTCACTCTGGCTAAGGCCAAGTTCCTGCGCATGGCATAAATCTGTCAGTCTTTCCTCGCTCATGAGAACGCTCCGGCAAGGCTTTCAAAGAAAGGAAGACCGCCCGTTTCACCAGTTAAGGGATCAACAGCGCGTTCCGGGTGCGGCATCATGCCCAATACATTGCCCTTATCGTTGATAATCCCGGCAATATTACGCGCCGAGCCATTAGGGTTTTGAACATAGCGAAATACCACCTGCCCCTCACCTTCCATCCGGTCCAGCACCTGATCATCAGCAAAAAAATTGCCATCATGATGGGCCACAGGGATGGTTGTTGCGGGCTGCCCCTCATAAGCGCTTGAGAAGGGTGTTTGCGTATTTTCAACAACCAAATCTACGCTTTTGCAGACAAATTTCAGCCCCGCATTGCGCATCAATGCCCCGGGAAGCAAGCGGGCCTCGGTTAATACTTGAAAACCATTACATATACCCGCAACCAGGCCACCCCGCTCCGCGTGATCTTTGATCGCAGACATTATGGGTGAACGTGCCGCCACCGCACCAGAGCGCAGATAGTCGCCATAGGAAAAACCGCCCGGAATAAAGACCAGATCAACCTTGGGCAGAGATGTATCACGATGCCAGACACGGTAAACATCAGGCGTTGTGTGGTCGCGTAGAGCGCAAATTGCATCCCGGTCACAGTTTGATCCGGGAAAAACGATAACCGCTGCCTTCATGGCCTAAGCCTCTATTTTCACTTGATAATCCTCGATAACTGTGTTGGCGAGAAGCTGTTCACACATTTGTGTCACGCGTTCCTTCGCCTTCGTTGCATCACCATCTTCAAGTACAAGTTCTATTATCTTGCCTTGGCGAGCATCAAGGACTTCAGGAAAATCAAGGTGTTTCAACGCGCTGACAACGGCCTGACCCTGTGGGTCCAGAACGCCGCCACGCGGTCTGACATAAACCACCGCTCTCATTCTTCATCCCCGTTTGAAATAATTTTCAAACGCGGTTGATCCTTCAAAACGCCTAACCGCCGGGCAACCTCTGCATAGGCGTCGGTTACGCCGCCCATATTCTGGCGAAACCGGTCTTTATCAAGTTTTCTGCCGCTACCGATATCCCATAACCGGCAAGAATCAGGACTGATTTCATCGGCAAGAATAGTGCGTACCAATTCGCCTTCATAATGACGGCCAAATTCGAGCTTGAAATCAACGAGGCGGATATTCACAGCCGCAAACAAGCCGCTGAGAAAATCATTGACCCGCAATGTCATGGAAACCATGTCTTCCACCTCTTGCGGGCCGGCCCAGTTAAAAGCCGCGATATGCTCTTCAGCAACCAGTGGATCGCCCAGTTCATCATCTTTGTAAAAATATTCTACAATGGGGCGAGACAGTTTTTCCCCGTCTTTTATTCCCAATCTTTTACAGATAGAGCCCGTTGCGATATTGCGGCAAACAATTTCCAAAGGGATGATTTCCACTTCCCGAATTAGCTGCTCGCGCATATTCAGTCGTTTTATGAAATGCGTGGGAATGCCAATATCGCCAATTTGTTGCATCAAATATTCGCTAATACGATTATTTAGAACACCCTTACCTTCGAGAACATCGTGTTTCTCGTTGTTAAAAGCGGTAGCATCATCCTTGAAATGGGCGATTAGCGTACCAGGCTCCGGGCCTTCATAAATAACCTTGGCCTTGCCCTCGTATAATTTTTTCCGTCTGCTCATTCTGCCTTGTTCCTTAGCCCACGCTGAAAACAGCAAAAAATAGAGTCTGGCCTACAGAATCGTGAGATCAGACCCTCACGTCCTTACCTCAGCCACCTACATGCGGCAATGCACCCAAGGTGATTGATTCCCGTTGCATGGCAGGTTAGTCAGTCTTGCGCAGCCGCTTCAACAATCAGGAGATTTGAATGAGCAGTTTTGACAACCGTGAAAAGGGATTTGAATCCAAGTTCGCACATGATGAAAATCTGGAATTCAAGGCTGCGGCCCGGCGGAACAAACTTCTGGGGCTTTGGCTGGCAGAGCTTATGAACAAGTCACAGGAGGAAGCGGAAAGCTACGCCAAACAAGTCATCATAGCTGACTTTGAGGAGGCCGGAGACGAGGATGTTTTTCGCAAACTCCGGGCCGATGCCGACGAGGCTGAGCTAACGCTCACAGATAATCAGATTCGCAATAAAATGACTGAAATGACAGAAAAAGCGCGAGAGCAGGTTCGTAACGAAACCTGACGCCAGGCACATCAAAACGCAAAGTGCTCTACAAACTGGCATCACCAGGACCCAGCCCCTCGCTAAACGCCTGAACGCGAGTAGAGGCAATACCATGCGAGCCGCCCACAAAAAACAACCGGGCTACAGTGGCCTGTCCCGGTAATCCAGAATGTGTAGGATAGCAAAGCTAAATCACCCGAGCGAGTCGGACAATGACTAGGCAGGAGTTATAAAAATGGCGGGATTGACCACGCATGTACTGGATACCGCCAATGGCTGTCCGGCCGCGAATATAAGTGTTCGCTTGTTGTTTGAGGGCGGAGAAGTTCTGGTGCAAACCCGCACCAATGAAGATGGGCGCTGTGATAACCCGCTAATATCCCCGGGGGATATGCGTGCCGGGCTATATCGGCTGGAATTTGGTGTGGCTGAATATTATCGCGCCAAAGGTGTGAACCTCCCTGAACCTGCATTTCTGGATGTGGTGGCCATAGAGTTTGGCCTGGCTGAAACAGACGCGCATTACCACGTGCCTTTGCTGGTTTCGCCCTTTGGTTATTCCACATATCGGGGCAGTTAATGCGCGATACGGTCAGTTTTACCCTCAATGGCGAAATGGTGTCGGTACAAAATCCCGACCCGACCCTGACGTTACTAAACTGGCTGCGCCAGACACGCTCCCTCACCGGCACCAAGGAAGGCTGCGCCGAGGGCGATTGCGGGGCCTGTACTGTGGTGATCGGTAGTCCAGATGCACCCGAAGACCTGCCCCCATGGCGGGCAGTCAATGCCTGCATTGCCTTCCTGCCAACGCTGGATGGTAAAACCGTCATAACCGTGGAGGGGCTAGCGCAAAACGGCAAACTGCATCCGGTGCAACAAGCCCTGATAGAGCATCATGGTTCGCAATGCGGGTTTTGTACGCCAGGTTTTGTCATGAGCCTCTATGCACATTATCGCAATGAAGGCGTCGTGGATGATGAAACGCTAAACGATGTATTGGCGGGCAATCTCTGTCGCTGCACCGGCTATGCACCGATTATCCGCGCGGCCAGGGCCATGTATGATTATCCGAAGGTTGAGGACATTCTCCTTGCTTCTGCTACGGACAGCGAAATGCTGTGCCTGACCATGACCGACACCTTGAGCGGCACCGAGAAACAATATTTCGCACCACATAACATGAGCGAGTTGGCGATAATTTATGCCAAGCATCCTGACGCGGTTATTCTGGCGGGCAGTACCGATGTAGGGCTATGGGTAACTAAGCAAAAAAAAGTACTAAAAGTGCTTATTGATATTGGCCGCGTTGAAGGTTTTGCCAATATTGAAAAAACTGAAAACGGGTTAATGATTGGCGCGGGGGCAAGTTACGCAGCAGCCCATGAAACACTTGAGGAAATGTATCCCTCACTTGGTGAGCTGATCCGGCGTATTGGCTCAACACAGATCAGAAACGCAGGTACTATGGGCGGTAATATCGCCAACGGCTCGCCCATTGGCGACATGCCGCCACCGCTGATCGCGCTTGGAGCAGAGCTGATCTTGCGCCGGGGCGACAACACCCGCCGCATAGCGCTTGAAAGCTTCTTCCTTGAATACGGCAAGCAAGACATTGCCTCAGGTGAGTTTGTCGAGACGATTTTTGTACCCAATCCGGTCCCGGCGGGACGCTTTGCCGTTTATAAGGTTTCCAAACGATTTGATCAGGATATATCCGCACTGTGTGGCGCGTTTTCCTTGCAATTGGACGGCCATAAGGTGGCAGCTATCCGCATCGCTTTTGGTGGTATGGCAGGCATTCCGGCACGCGCCAAAAATGCCGAAGCGGCACTATTGGGTCAGGACTGGAATGAGACCAATCTGCGCAAGGCCATGATGGCTTTGGGCGACGACTTTACCCCCCTGAGCGATATGCGCGCCAGTGCAGAGTATCGCTTGCAGTGCGCACAAAACCTCTTGTTAAAATTTTGGCTGTCTGATGATGCCCCTTATCTGGCAAAAGAGGTGCGTCATGGATAAGCATGCCTCTGGCCCCCGTCATGACAGCGCCCATAAACACGTCACTGGCGAGGCCATTTATATTGACGATATGCCGTTATTGCCGGGGCTTTTGCATTTGCAGCCCGGCCTTAGCACTCGCGCCCATGCCCGCATTATTTCTCTTGATCTTGAGGCTGTGCGTGCCGCGCCGGGTGTGGTGTGTGTGCTTACCCATAACGATATTCCCGCCGTAAATGATGTCAGCCCAACCGGGTCAGGCGATGACCCGGTATTTGCACAGGGCACGGTTGTTTACGCGGGACAAGCCATTTTTGTGGTGGCGGCAACCAACCTTGCCGCAGCCCGCCATGCGGCGGCTTTGGCCCGTGTGGAGTATGAAGACCTGCCTGCCATACTAACCATTGCCGACGCCCGCGAAGCCAAAAGCAATCTGGAAGATGCGCAAGTGATGGGCAATGGTGATGCCAAGGCAGCCATCAATACCGCACCGCATCAGCTTTCGGGCCATTTGCGCGTTGGCGGGCAGGATCATTTTTATCTCGAAACCCAGGCGGCACAGTGCGTGCCCGGCGAAGATAATGATCTGACGCTTTATTCCTCCACCCAACACCCCAGCGAAGTGCAACACCTTATCGCCCATATACTGGGCCGTTCCAGCCATGACATCACTGTGCAGGTGCGGCGCATGGGCGGTGCTTTTGGCGGCAAGGAAACACAAGCAGCGCTGATCGCTGCCATGACCGCTCTGGTCAGCCATAAAACCGGGCATCCGGCACGACTGGTTCTGGATCGTGATGATGACATGGTGCTCACCGGCAAGCGCCATGATTTCGAGATAGACTACAAATGCGGATTTGATGATGCGGGGCGTCTTGCGGGCATCGCTTTTGATATGGCCTCGCGCTGCGGGTGTTCCATGGACCTCTCAGCCGCCATCAATGATCGCGCCATGTTCCATATGGACAACACCTATTATTTGAACACGGCACAGATTCTCTCACATAGGTTTCAGACCAACACCGTGTCCAATACTGCGTTTCGCGGCTTTGGCGGCCCGCAAGGCATGATCGCCATTGAACGGGTGATGGACGATATCGCCCTCTACCTTGGCAAAGACCCCTTGGAAATTCGCACAACCAATCTCTATGGCGGTGAGGGTCGTGATTTCACCCCTTATGGTCAACGCGTTACCGACAATGTCGCCCCGGAACTGATGAATGAACTGGCGCAAAACGCCAACTATGAGAAACGCCGCAGCGAGGTGCGTACCTTTAATGCCAACAACCAATATATCCGGCGCGGCATCGCCTTAACACCAGTGAAGTTTGGCATTTCCTTCACCACTACATTTCTCAATCAGGCCGGCGCACTGGTGCATGTCTATACCGATGGCAGTGTGCACCTGAACCATGGCGGCACGGAAATGGGCCAAGGGCTAAACACTAAAATTGCGCAAATTGTGGCCGAAGAATTTCAGATTGACCACACGTGCGTTAAAATCACTGCCACTGACACAGACAAAGTACCCAACACCTCTGCCACCGCCGCATCATCAGGCACAGACCTCAATGGCATGGCAGCGCAACGCGCCGCGCAAACCATTAAATCACGTCTGGCCGCGTTTGCTGCTGGAAAGGCCGGTTGCGCCATTGAGGACGTAATTTTCGCGGGTGGCAGGGTCATTGCAGACGACAAAGACTGGTCATTTCCAGCACTGGTCAAAGAGGCTTATCTGGCGCGTATTTCACTATCCTCAACCGGGTTTTATAAAACGCCGGATATTAATTATAAACGGAAAACCCATTCAGGACGTCCGTTTTATTATTACGCCTATGGTGCCGCCATCAGTGAGGTTGAGATTGATACGCTCACCGGCGAGAGCCGCATTTTGCGCGTAGACATCCTTCATGATGTAGGCAAGTCTCTGAACCCGGCACTGGACATTGGCCAGATCGAGGGCGGTTTTGTGCAAGGTGCGGGCTGGCTGACCTCTGAAGAACTGGTGTTTGACAAGGCAGGCATTTTGCAAACTCATGCGCCATCAACCTATAAAATCCCGGCATATTCTGACCGTCCGCCAGTTTTTAACGTAGCGCTTTATGGGCGTGGAGAAAACACAGAGGATACCATTCATCGCTCCAAGGCGGTGGGCGAGCCACCCTTTATGCTGGCCATATCAGTGTTCAGCGCGCTGACCGATGCGGTGGCCAGCGTCGGCGATTACAAAACCTTGCCGGACCTGCACGCCCCGGCAACGCCAGAGCATATTTTGCACGCGATTCACTCCCTTGAAGCGGGGGAGAAATAAGTGAGTATCTGGCACACACAGGCGTTAAGAGCATTGGATGAGGGTGAAGATGCTGTACTGGTCAGCATTGGTACTGTGCAAGGTTCGGCCCCCCGTGAAGCGGGTACGCAAATGCTGGTCACACGCACACGCCAATACGGCACCATTGGCGGCGGCGTACTGGAATATAAGGCCACAGCCCGCGCCCGGGAGCTATTGGATAATGGCCCGGCGCAGCTTGAAGATACTGTGATCCTTGGCCCCGATCTTGGCCAGTGTTGCGGCGGACAGGTTGATCTGGTGTATGAGCGGCTGTCAGGCACGCCCGAAAACATTCGCCAGCGACTAATTGCCAATGCCGCGCCCCCCGCCCCGCTTTATATTTTTGGGGCCGGGCATGTGGGCCGCGCTTTGGTACATGTACTCAAAGACCTGCCATTTGCCATAAGCTGGGTGGATTCGCGCCCGGAAAGCTTCACCCATAAAATACGCGATAGCGTTAAAACCATGCAGATCAAAAACCCCTCTGGCATCATTAAAGACGCCCCGAAGGACGCCATATTTTTAGTGCTGACCCACGATCATGATCTGGATTACGACATCATCCGCGCCGTGCTAAGGCGAGGCACCTTTCGTTTTGCCGGGCTGATCGGCTCCAAAACCAAACGGGCTCGTTTTACCCATCGCCTTGCCCGCGAGGGTATAAACAAGGATGTACTAAAACGTCTGACCTGCCCCATTGGTTTGGGCGGCATTCCCGGCAAGGCACCCGAAGCCATTGCCATTGCTATTGCAGCGCAACTTCTTGGCCTGAAAGATAACACTCATGGAATTTGACATTATCCCCTGGCTGAATATGGCCATACGCTGGTTGCACGTTATTGCCGGTATCGCCTGGATCGGGTCCAGCTTTTACTTTATCTGGCTGGATAATTCCTTGCGCCCGGAAAAGGGCGAAAAAGATAAGGGCGTTGGCGGTGCATTATGGGCGGTGCATGGCGGCGGGTTTTACCACAAAAAAAAATATTTGGTGGCCCCGGACCAGATGCCGGACGATCTGCACTGGTTCAAATGGGAGGCCTATACCACCTGGCTTTCCGGCTTCGCGCTTCTGGTACTGATGTATTATTTCGCGGCTGATCTTTATCTGATCGACCGTTCCAAGCTGGACATGACAAATATACAGGCCAGCGGCCTTGGCATTGCCTTTCTGGTCGCAGGCTGGCTGATCTATGATGGCCTGTGCCGTTCGCCTTTGCGTAACAACAATGCGTTGCTGGGAACCATCTGGTTTGTCGTGCTTGTCAGCTTTGCCTATGGGCTGAACGAGGTATTTTCCGGGCGCGGTGCGGTGATGCACATGGGCACGATTGTAGGCACGGCCATGGCCGCCAATGTGTTCATGATCATCATCCCCAATCAGCGCAAAACCGTGGCCGCCATGCTGGCCGGTGAAAAACCGGACCCGGCACTGGGCATACAGGCCAAACAGCGCAGTTTACATAATAATTACATGACCTTGCCGGTGGTGCTGATTATGTTCAGCAATCATTATCCGCTTCTGTTTGGTAACCCGTATAACTGGGTGTTACTGGCCGGGTTTGGCCTTTGTGGCATGGCCATTCGGCATTTTTTCAATCGTCGCCATAAAGATGATGAGCAATATCTGTACCTTGTTGCCGGGGCTATCATTTTTATCGCCACCATGGTGTTTGCCGCGGCCAGTCAAAACGGCTTTCGCAAGGTTGAAGATATGGGGGCCGTTGACTTCGCTACCGTCAAAACCCTGATGGAAACCCATTGCACCATGTGCCATGCGGCCAGTCCTACGTACGATGAATTTGATGCGCCGCCCGCTGGCCTTAGCCTTACCGATGAGGCCGACATCAAAAGCAGCGCTGCCCTCATTTATGATCAGGTTGTGGTGGCCAAAAGTATGCCGCTGGGCAATGAAACCCAAATGACCCAAGCTGAACGCGAGCTTATTGGTGCATGGGTACGTGCACAAAAATGAGCCAGAATATCCTCATACCCACGCCGCTGAGCGCCCGTGATTTTGCCCCCTTTGGCGATGTTATCGAAAAACATGACCAGCCCAAAACCATCAACTATGGCCATACCTTGCGCCATGATAGCCCGGCGGCGTTAGACCTGAACGCCGACAATGGCCGCGCCGGGATAAGCATTTTTCGCTCCACGCCTTTACCTGCGCCCCTCCTGATTGAAGTGATGGAGCGTCATCCGTTATCAACCCAGACCTTCTATCCACTGGGCAAGTACCCGTATCTGGTTGTCGTCGCCCGCAAAGGTGATTTTGAGCCCGCCAGCCTTCGCGCCTTCATTGCCACCTCTGATCAGGGAGTGAATTACCATGCCGGGGTTTGGCATCATTATGTGCTGGCCCTGAACGGGATCAGTGATTTTCTGGTGGTCGATCGCATTGGCCCGGGTGAAAACTGCGATGAAGTTCATTTATCGCCCAATCTCACGGTGGAGCTTCGCCCATGAGCAGAACCGCGTGGCGCAGTAAAATCCTGCACTTTAATGGCGACCCGGCGCACAGCAATGACCCGGATACGGTTATGGCCTATAACGATGGCGTTCTGGTTGTTGAGGATGGCCATATCCTCGCCCTTGATACACCGGAAGCGCTGACTGATATGACCCGCGATATTGAGGTGCAACACCTCCCCGATAGCCTGATCATACCCGGCTTTGTTGATGCCCATGTGCATTATCCGCAAGTGGATATCATTGGCGGTTATGGCGAACATTTGCTGGACTGGCTGGAACGTTATGCGTTTCCGGCCGAAATTGGCTTGATGAATGACAAGGGCAAAGCCGAAGATACCGCCTCGTTCTTTCTTGATGAATTACTGCGCAATGGCACCACATCGGCGCTGGTTTTTGCCACCGTTTATGCTCATACGGTGGATGCGCTTTTTGGTGAAGCCCTAAAACGCAATATGCGTCTGATCTCTGGCAAGGTGATGATGGATGCGCACGCCCCGGATGCGCTAATGGATACGGCGCAATCAAGCTATGAAGACAGCAAGGCGCTGATCGAAAAATGGCGGGGCAAGGGCCGTCTTGGCTATGCGGTAACGCCGCGTTTTGCGTTAACCTCAAGCGAAGAACAGCTTAATTTCGCCGGGCTTTTGCTGGCAGAAAACCCCGATGTGCTCTTGCATACACATTTGTGCGAAAACAAAAAAGAGATCGAGCGCGCTGCCGAACTTTTCCCCACAGCCCGCGATTATGTTGATGTTTATAAACGCGCCGGACTGCTCACCGATCGTTCGGTTTTTGCCCATTGTGTGCATTTAAGTGATGATGAACGTGCTGATCTGGCAAAGGCCAAATCCGCCATTGCCTTTTGCCCGACCTCGAACCTGTTTTTAGGCAGCGGCCTGTTTGACCTTGAGACGGCGGGGCAAGCGG
Organism: Robiginitomaculum sp.; assembly: GCA_021776515.1. Taxonomy (GTDB): domain Bacteria; phylum Pseudomonadota; class Alphaproteobacteria; order Caulobacterales; family Maricaulaceae; genus Robiginitomaculum_B. The sequence continues at coordinate 87,954 of JAJFFS010000019.1, forward strand.
GTATCACTGTTGGCCTTGGCTCTGATGTGGGTGCCGGTACATCCTTAAGCAGCTTTGCAAGTATGAGCGAGGGCTATAAAGTTACGCAAATGCGTGAGCAAACCCTCTCTCCCCTGCACGCCTTTTATATGGCGACGCTGGGCGGCGCACGGGCGCTGCATATTGATGGCCATGTTGGTAATTTTGCCCCCGGCAAAGAAGCTGACTTTCTGGTTCTCGATCTGGCAGCAACACCGCTGATGAAGCGTCGCCTTGGCCGGGCTAATACGTTCGAGGAAATGCTGTTTGCCTTGATGATTTTGGCCGATGATCGCGCTGTGCGCCGTACCTATGTTGCCGGCGAACTGGCCCACGACCGGGATGAGTGAGATGGGGCAATATGTTTCTCCATACTTCGAGGCCCGCAAGAGCGGACACCTCAGTATGAGGCTGTATTTATTTCCTTCCTCATCCTGAGCTTGTCGAAGGATTTCCTCATCCTGAGCTTGTCGAAGGATAGAGGGGGACTTTTTAGGTGATTTTCACCCTCACTTTTCGACAAGCTCAAGGTGAGAGTGAAGAGGAGCGATACCCCTGCACGGGCAGAAGGCTACCCCTCCATACCTTCATTCCACTTACCCAATGTGGCCAGACCATTCATTTTGGCCCGGTGATTAAAGGCGGCCTGTGTGGCATCATGATTTTCAGACTTGCCGCACCATGCGGCCAGGGGTGCAGCTTGCAATGCGCGACCGTATGAAAATGTAAGGTTCCATGGCAATGCACCGCCGGCATTCATGGCGCTGAGATGCGCCGTGGCTTCCAGATCAGATTGCCCACCAGAGAGAAAGGCAACACCCGGTACAGAAGCAGGAACGGATGATTTAAGACATTTGACCGTAGCCTCGGCCACCTCTTCCACACCAGCGCGGGTATTACATTTTTTCCCGGAAATAATCATATTGGGTTTCAGAACAGTGCCTTCTAGCATAACTCCTTGCGTAAACAGCTCCATATAAAGGTGTTTTAGTGTTCCCTCGGTCACCTCATAACAACGATCCAGATCATGGCCACCATCCATAAGCACTTCGGGCTCGACTATGGGAACAATACTGGCTTCCTGACAAATGGCGGCATAGCGTGCCAGTGCATGGCAGTTCGCAGCAACACAGGCCATCGATGGACGCTCGGCGTCTATTTCAATCACCGCACGCCATTTGGCAAAACGGGCACCCAGATCATAATACTCTTTCATACGGTGACGCAGACCATCAAGACCGGCGGTAATTTTCTCGCCAGCAAAATTGGCCATATCCTGCGCACCCATATCCACCTTGATGCCTGGAATAGCACCCGTATTACGGATCAGCTCGACCAAAGGCGTCCCATCTACGGCGCTTTGGCGCAGGGTTTCATCAAACAGGATAACACCGGAAATACTTTGGCTCATGGCGGGCCCGGAGCGAAACAGCATTTCGCGCCAGTCCCGGCGACTATCCGGCGTGGATTCAGCGCCAATACTATCAAATCGTTTTTTAATGGTACCAGTGCTTTCGTCAGCAGCTAAAATACCCTTGCCTTTTTGCACCATAGCGGTGGCTGTTTGGCATAGCTCGTCAATATTCATCAGTGTTCCCCATTTATTTATTTTTCAAAACCTCAACGCCGGGCAAGGCTTTACCTTCCATCCATTCAAGGAAAGCACCACCAGCGGTAGAAATAAAGCTAAAATCACCGGCTGCACCAGCTTTGTTTAATGCTGCCACAGTATCACCGCCGCCAGCAACCGAAATCAGTTTTCCAGCCCGGGTCAGCTCTGCGCAATAACGTGCTGCCGCATTGGTGGCCGCATCGAAGGGCGTTAATTCAAACGCCCCCAGCGGACCATTCCAGATCACCGTATTGGCTGTATCCATAGCCGCCTTCAAAGCGTCAATACTTTGTGGCCCGGCATCCAAAATCATGTCCGTCTCACCAACCCCATCAAAGCCAAGTGTTTGGTGCGGAGCGTTGGCTTCAAATTTTTGCGCCACAACCACATCAAGTGGTAACAATAACGCACAGTCATTTTGTGTGGCCGTTGTCATAATTGTCCGAGCTGTATCGGCAAGGCCCGCCTCGCACAGGCTAGCGCCCACTGGCTTACCAAGGGCATGCAAAAACGTATTGGCCATGCCGCCGCCAACGCAGAGCATATCCACTTTGGTGACAAGGTTTTGTAAAAGGTCAATCTTGGTGGAAACCTTGGCACCGCCAACCACAGCTAAAACAGGATGCCGGGGTGTACCCAGTGCCTTTTGCAAATGAGTAAGTTCGCGGGCCATCGCCTTGCCTGCATAGCTGGGCAGATGCTGCGCAACCCCCACAGTGGAGGCATGGGCGCGATGAGTTACGGAAAACGCATCAGATACAAAAGCATCACCAAGGTCGGCTATCTGGCAAGCCAGCGCCGGGTCATTTTTCTGCTCACCAGCATGAAACCGGGTGTTTTCCAGCAGTAGTACATCGCCAGGTTTCATGGCCGCAACGGCCTGCTCCGCCGCCGCACCAATGCAGTCTTCGACAAAAGTTACATCTGATCCCAATAGCGCGCCCAGCACCGGAGCCACGGGGGCGAGGCTCATACTGGCAACGCGTTCGCCTTTGGGGCGACCAAAATGTGACAACAAAATGGTTTTAGCGCCGCGCGCCTGCAAATCCTCAATGGTCGGCATCGCCGCGCGTAAACGGGTACCATCGGTAATAACACCGCCGGACACAGGTACGTTGAAATCTACACGCACAAGAACCCGAAGGCCTTTCACATCTGCATCTTCCAGTTTGCGAAAAGTCACGGCACCCCCCCAGGTCAGCCTTTAAATAAATGCCGCCAAAGCAATGGCTGTATCAGACATGCGGGTAGCAAAGCCCCATTCATTATCATACCAGGTCAGAATACGCACAAAACTTTCGTCAACTACCTGGGTTTGCGGCAGGGCGAAGGTCGAGGAATTGGCATTATGATTAAAATCAATGGAGACCAACGGTTCATCGGAATAACCAAGCACACCTTTTAGAGGCCCATCTGCTGCGGCAATAATCGCGTTGTTAATTTCTTCAATGCTGGTTTTCTTGCCTGCATCAAAGGTCAAATCGACGCAAGACACATTCGGTGTCGGCACCCGAATGGAACAGCCATCCAGTTTACCGGCCAGTTCTGGCAGAACCAGACCAACAGCACGAGCCGCGCCGGTGGAGGTGGGAATCATGGACTGGGCTGCAGCACGGGCGCGATAAAGATCAGAATGCAGACGATCCAGCGTTGGTTGATCACCAGTGTAGGCATGAATGGTGGTCATGTAGCCACGCACAATGCCAACCGCATCATTTAAGGTTTTAGCAACCGGGGAAAGGCAATTGGTCGTGCATGAAGCGTTAGAGACAATGATGTCATCTGCACCCAGCACGTCATGATTTACACCGTAAACAATGGTTTTATCAGAATCCTTGCCCGGGGCCGATAACAGCACCCGTTTGGCGCCAGCTTGCAAGTGCTTGCCAGCCAGTTCCTTGGACAGGAAAAACCCGGTGCATTCCAGCGCCACATCAACATTCAGCTCTGCCCAGGGTAATTTGGCCGGATCGCGCTCAGCGGTTACACGGATGGCTTTGCCATTAACAAATATATCGTCATCATCGGTTGTTACGTCGGCGTTTAGACGTCCATGACAAGAATCATATTTCAGCAAATGAGCGTTAGTCTTCACTGGCCCCAGGTCATTAATACCAACCACTTCAATATCGGTGCGCCCATGCTCGATTATGGACCGTAAAACCAGCCTTCCAATGCGTCCAAACCCGTTGATCGCTACCCGTACTGCCATCTGAAACTCCTGAGATAAAACACCTATACGAAGAAGACTCGCATAAGCTGAAAGTATAGTTTGGCTATAGCCCGGACAAGGCAACACGTCCAGCTTCATCTGGCCCTATGGTCAGGGCTATGCAGCGTCGATCTATTGCGGCACAATAACGCCATGAGCAACCAGAAAAACAACGATTCGCCCGGCATGATTGAAAAGGCTGAACTTGATGAGGCAGGCGCACGGCTAATGGCCGCGCTGGACCATCTGGATGCCAGCACCACCGCTATGCTTGCCCGTATGAAAGATGCGCGTGATGCCGGTGAAGTGGATGAAGACCGTGCCCGTCTGGCCGCCAGACTTGATGCCGCACAAGCACGAGCAGAAAGTCTGGAAATTGCAGCAGAAGAAGCCGGTGAAGCGCTTGATACAGCCATTGCCGAAGTACGCCTAGCGCTTGGGGAGGTTTAGTCCTGATGGGTAAAGTTTCGATCAACGTCAACGGACGCGCCTTTGCAGTAGGCTGTGAAGATGGCGAGGAAGAATCGGTTGCGGCCCTTGGCCAGCAATTTGATGCCCATGTCACCGCGCTTGTCGATCAGGTTGGCCAGATCGGTGATTTACGACTGTTTTTGATGGCGGCCCTGGTACTGGGTGATAACCTAAGAGAATCAGAGAATGTACGCGCCACCTTAGAGGCGCAGATTGCCAGCCTTGAAACCAATAGTGTTGAAGGCGAGCTTCAAGGCGCTAATATCGTGCAATCTGCGGTTAAAACACTCAACAATGCGGCAAATCGCATTGAAAAATTGGCCACAGGGCTAGAGAACAGCAAAAATTTGTAATGTTTAGCAGTAAATTCATGTTTCTTTTTGCGTTACCCCCTCCAAATCTTTGTCCATCCAGCCTAAGATAGATAGAGGCGGTGTCTGCGGCGCGCGTCAGGGGTACAATCCCGGCGACCGTATCGTCTCCTGAGGGAGCGTCCTCTGATTGAGACCGTGGTCTCTTTTATGCTGCGCCCACCTGAACTTTTGGGTCATCAGGGCATTTACGCCCCA
>JAJFFS010000020.1 GCA_021776515.1 Robiginitomaculum sp.
GGACTACCCGCCTCTGCCTGCTTCAATATGCCGATGATCTGGCTGTCCGAATATCGTGACTTCTTCATGGATGAATCTCCTCAATCCTGATTAAGAGAAAATTCTACTTATGAGCACCCTTAAAATACGGGGGTATTACCAATGTAAAATCAATTTGTCATATTATCATGCTGCTGGTGAGGAATGAAGCGTTCATGGTGGGTTCATCTGGACTATTATGTATTTATAATATTATCTTGGCTTTACGTGGTAACAAGGAAACAAAACATGATTATGAAAACAGTTGCAAAGACAAGTCTTGGCATAGGGCTAGCGCTATCATTAAGTTCAGCGGCATTGGCCGAGCAGACGTGCGGCGGTCGGCTGTTTGATGGCCATTGTTTTGAAAAACTTAAGCCCGTTGAATGCTACCTTGAACCGTTTGTTTTTGATGATGATGAGAACGTTATTGGTGGCGGTGGCCTTATTTGCTCCAGCGCAGGGGTCAGCAATACGACACCACCCATTATTGTGAAGCAAAAAGACCTGATGGTCGTACCCGATGGCCAAGGCGGGGTAACAACCTATTATTCTGCTTCACGAGTGGCCCCATCTGGTGTCGAAGCAACGACCAAAAAGAAACTTAAGAACAAGTTTAAAAACAAATTCAAGAAAAAAATCAAAAAAGAGTCCTATAAAAACTAGGGCTTGAACTCATAAACAGGGACAACGTGCCACTTCAGTATTTAACCACCAGGCAATCAACGCCCTGATTTTTTAGAGTGTTGCAATATTTGTTTGCCTCGGCATTTTTGGGGAAAAGAGCTGCGTTCAGGCGATAAAAAACACGCCCGGATTCAAATTCTTTTTTATGGATTATCGCTTTGGTATCAGCAAATAAGCCGGGTTTTTTCTTTTGTAGCTTTTGCCAATGGCCATGTGCCTGATCTTCGGTTTTAAAAGAACTGACCTGAACTGCATAGCCGCTCAGAGGGAGTATGGCCTGATCGCCCGTTTCGCTTGTCGGGGCTATTGCTGCCGGGGCTTTATCTGACGTGGTGGTTGGCGGCAGAGCCAGAGAGCCCGCGTCTTGTGCCGCCAGTTCAGCCGAAACCTGCGCCACGGCCATATTTGCCATTGGATAATTTTGTTCGGCGGACCTCTGAAGCCAGGCAAGCGCCGTTTTTAAGTCTTTCTCTAGTCCGTCCCCGTTATAATACATGCTACCCAGAAAATACATGGCTTCGGGATTACCCAATACGGCGGCTTTGGTGTACCAGGTTCTGGCTTCGGCATAACTTTGCCTGACACCCAGGCCTTTGTCATAAAGATTACCAAGGCTAAGTTGCGCGATAATGTGGTCTTGCTGTGCGGCTTTGCGGTACCAATTTGCCGCTTTGACGGGGTCTTGTGCGATCCCCCTGCCCTTTTCATACATTACGCCCAGAAGAAATTGTGCCTGCGCATCACCAGCTTGCGCCTTGATATGATGCGTCGCCACGTCTGCATCACTAATTCTCTGGCTCATGACCGGCGCAGCAAAGAAAAATGTATTGAGTGCAAGAAAAAGCGCAAACCCGGTCAGCAGATTGTGCTGTTTCATTTCGTATTGCCCCTTCCCGTCGAATAGATCAACAAATGGAACAGCATAAAGCACGCAGTATGTCATGCAATCAATGCCATGTGGTTTGACGCACCATCTGACCTGTGTTTATGAGATAAGTATTATCGCCTCAACACAAGCTAAATGGGTAGGTTATGGTTAAGAAATTCGCGGCAATTTTGTTGGTAATAACTCTGTTTCAGAGCGCCGCTTTGGCGGATCAAAACACTGAAAAAGCCATAATCAGTGCTGTTGAAAAAGGCATGCCCCAAGCGCTAGCTACGCTGGAGCAAGCCGTAAACATCAATAGCGGCACGATGAATTTTGCTGGCGTGAAGCAGGTTGGCCGTCTATTCGCCGCACAATTGGGTGAGCTTGGTTTTCAAACTGAGTGGGTTGAGGGCAGGGGATTTGGTCGTGCCGGGCATTTGGTGGCCTCCTTTGGCACCAAGGGGCCAAAAATATTGATGATTGGCCATCTGGATACTGTCTTTGCCAAAGACGATGATTTTCAGAAATTTGAACCCTTGACCGATAACAAGGTCAAGGGTCCGGGCATTACCGATATGAAGGGTGGTGACGTCATCATCATCTCTGCTGTGCAGGCCTTGAAGGCCGCCGGAGTGCTGGATGGTGTCAGCATCAAAATTGTCATGACCGGCGATGAGGAAAGCAGTGGCAAACCACTGGTAAAATCCAAAAAAGCACTCATAGATGCCGCCATCTGGGCCGATATTGCGCTTGGTTTTGAGGACGGTGACGGCAACATTAAAACTGCCGTTATTGCCCGGCGCGGCAGTGTCGGCTGGACCCTGAACGTCACAGGTCGCCCGGCACACAGTTCGCAAATTTTTACCAATGATGTGGGCTACGGTGCCGTGCTGGAGGCCGCCCGTATTCTGGACGGTTTTCGCAAAAACTTATCCCCCATGGACAACTTGACCTTCAACCCAGGACGCATCGTTGGTGGCACCCGCACCACCGAAGACAAGAGCACTGATACCGGTACAGCCTTTGGCAAAACCAATGTGGTGGCGCAAACCCTGTCCGTCTTTGGCGGCATTCGCGCGGTATCGCCTGAGCAACTGGCCAGCGCAAAAGCAAAAATGCAGGAAATTATCGAAAACAACCTCTTGCATACCTCTGCGACCCTTGTCTTTGATGACGGTTATCCCCCCATGGCACCAACAGACGGCAATAAAGAATTACTGGGGCTTTACAGCCAGATCAGTCAATCTTTGGGTTATGGAGAGGTCGTCGCGGTTAATCCGCGCAACGCCGGGGCGGCGGATATTTCCTTTACTGCCGGTTATGTCGATTTTGCCCTGGATGGCCTCGGCCTGATGGGGACAGGCGGCCACACAAAAAACGAAACCGCTGATATGACAACCTTAAAACGCAATACGACAAAAGCGGCCCTGCTGATCTATCATTTGTCACAGGAAAAGTGACTTAACCCGTGTAACCATGGTGTTTTTTATATGAAGACACCTCGTACTTGATGAGAGAAAGTTCATCTGAACGATCACAATTTTGTGTATTATCGTTTTTTGCTAACATATTTTGATCGAGCCGTTTAACATGTTTATGAAATAAATGCTTATTGGGGGATAATCATGAAATATAAAAGCTTTGTCGCCGGAATGGTGCTTCTTGCCACGCCGTTTTCCAGTGCTCTGGCCCAAAACAACCCCTTCGCCACAAACGCACCGGCGAACCCTTTTGCAACAGCACAGACAGATCGCTATGCAGGTGTTTTTCAATCTGATGCCGTGCGCCTGACCCTTGCCAATTCTGGCCCGAAATTTACGGGCGAACTCTATTATACAGCAACCAACGCTACATATCCGTTAACGGCAACACACAGTGATAACAAGCTTAACGGAGCTTTTATCGCCGGCGGCGCAAATTTTTCCTTCACCTTTACACTAACTCCCGACGGGAAAAACGGCACTTTTGACACCGAAAACTTTAATAGCACCTTAGGGCGCATAAGTGGCCTACAGGGATCAGCCAATACTATAAAACCCCTAAGCCAGGCCGAAGAAATAATAAATGAAGCACTGGAAATTGCCAAAGCCCTGCCGGCGGATAAAAAGAGTAGCGCTATATATTCCATTATTAATCTAAAGGCGGCTCTGGGTGATATTGATGGTGCCCGGGAATTACTCAAAACAATGCCTGGCACCAATTTTTTTCGTGACTATGCCATTCAGGGCATTGCCGGAGGGCAGCTAACACACGATGACCTCAATGGTGCCCTTAAAACCGCCAACACCATAAGCAAACCTGCATTACGCACCAGATTTGATGGACAAATTGCGAGTTATCACATCAAGCAAGGCGATGTGGCAAAAGGTCTTGCTGTTGCCCGTAATCAATCATCACCAGCGGACCGTGTTACTGCTTTATTGGCCGCTGCTTCGGCGCTAAAACTTGCCGGTGATATGGGGCAAGCCAAATCCGTAATGGGAGAAGCCAGGGCGGCTGCGCTATTAATTAGTGATGAAACGTCACGCAACAGTTCACTCTTTTCAATAATTTTTACCTACATCACCCTCGAAGACATACAAACGGCGCTGGCATTAACCAATTCAATGCCCATCAGCTTAACAAATATGATCCTTTATAAATCTATCGCTAATGCAAAGATTAAGGCTGGTGATCGGGCCGGGGGCCGGGCCATAGCCGACAAGGCCTTGAAGGCTTCCAAGCAATTGAAACCCAAGGCTCTGCGCCCGAGCGCCTATCTGCAACTTGTAGATGTTTATATCCATTTGGGGGATTCTGATGTCGTTGGATTAGCGGCTAGGAAAAGTGGTGCTGACAGTATGGACACGATCATGAGTGCGGTCACTCTGGCGAAAATCAATCATAAACAATTCGATTCTGCCCGGTCATGGATAAGCTTATCTGGTGACACTATTCTGAAAAATGCGTTGACGTTTGCCGTCGTTATGGATCAGGCGGAACGGGGTGATATTGATGGTGCCCTTGCCACGGCAAGAGCTGAAAGCAACCCGGAACAACGCGTATCTATGTTGACCACAATTGCCGGATTTGTTCACGAAGGAGAAAAATGATCAACAATAGGGCATTAGTGCACTCACTTACCGGCTCGCGCCTTACAGGTCACGACCTATTGTGCCTCAAGTATCTTTTCAATCTCGCTCAATGGTAAATTAGTTAAATCCTTGGCCACTTCGCCAATAACGCATTTGCTAACTTCCTGGTGAAGTGCGGCGCGAAGATTGCCTAATGTTCTCGGGTCAGCAACCAGAACCAGTTCATCAAAGGCATTGGCTTGCACATCCTTGTGCAGGCGTGCCGCCAGTTTTGCCGCGAAATGCGCTTCGTCCATTTGGTGCCAGTCTGCCTGACTTATAGCGCTCTTTGCGCTTGTCGGACCAGACCGGCGCCCCGGCCTGTCTGTGCCTTGTTCATGAGTGGCCAGATGGCCCTCTTCAACATGCGCACGCACGCTAAGTTCTGGTTCAAATGCTTTGCCAATATTCTCTGTCAGTAAATATTTGGCACCATTGGCGATAACAACCCAGGTGCTTTTTTTTATTTTCATGGTGGCTCCTTTGCTTACCCTTAATATAAGAAGTGCCTTCGGCATTGTACAACCACAAAGTGTCGCATGCCCAAAACACTTTTATCAAACCCAGCTTTGCGATACCAGAACAAACGCATAAGGTGGGGCGATGAACGGTAAATCCATAACAATTATTATAGGCGGCGGTATCGCAGCCTATAAATCACTTGAGCTTATCCGCCTGTTCAAGAAAGCAGGGGCCGGAGTGCGCGCTGTGCTGACCTCGTCGGGGGCAGAGTTTGTCACACCGCTTTCGATAAGCGCCCTTACCGGCGAGCCGGTATATCAAAACCTGTTTGATCTCGATGATGAAGCCAATATGGGCCATATCCAGCTTTCACGTTCCGCTGATCTGGTGATCGTGGCTCCGGCAACAGCAGATCTGATGGCAAAAATGGCCCACGGTCTGGCCAATGATTTGGCAACAACAGTGCTGCTTGCCACTGACGCGCCTGTTCTCATTGCGCCCGCGATGAATGTGCGCATGTGGGAACATGCCGCCACACAGCGCAATCTGTCCGCGCTGGAAGCTGATGGCATTGGCCGCATAGGTCCGGACGAAGGCGATATGGCCTGCGGAGAATTTGGTTTTGGTCGCATGGCCGAGCCAGATGTGATATTTAGCGCTGCACAAACGGCCCTGGGCGCACCGGGACCTCTCACCGGCAAACATATTCTCATGACCTCTGGCCCCACCCATGAACCGATTGATCCGGTGCGTTATATCGCCAATCGCTCCTCCGGGCGTCAGGGCGCGGCCATCGCCGCAGCACTGGTAAAACGGGGCGCGCGGGTGAGTTACATAACCGGGCCAGTGACCGTTCCCACCCCCAAAGGTATTGATGAGATCAGGGTAGAAACAGCGAAGCAAATGTTTGATGCCGTCAAGGCTGCCTTGCCAGCCGATGCCGCCATATTTGCCGCCGCCGTTGCTGACTGGCGCGTGGATTGCGCTGGCGATACGAAGCTCAAGAAAGAAAAGGGCGCATTGCCGTCTTTTTCCTTTTGCGAAAACCCGGATATTCTGGCTAGTATCAGCGCCTTACCAAAGGCTGAGCGCCCGGCCTTGGTTGTTGGGTTTGCTGCTGAAACCGACAATGTTCTGCAAAACGCCCGCACCAAAAAAATCCGAAAAAACTGCGATTGGCTGCTGGCCAATGATGTTTCCGGTGATGTGATGGGCGGTGCTAATAATCAGATCACCGTACTGAGCGATAAAGGCGAGGACCCCTGGCCCATAATGGACAAAAAGGACGTGGCGACACGTCTGGTCAAACAACTAACAGAGGCTTTGACAAATTCATGACTGAAACAAACGAACGACCATCCATGGCCATCAAAACCCTGGCCCATTTTGACGGTTTGGCACTACCTTCTTATGAAACCAGCCTGTCGGCCGGTGCCGATCTGCGCGCAGCCACGGCAGAAGAAGAACAGATGTCTCTGGCACCCGGCGAACGGGCATTGATCCCTACCGGGCTGGCGATTGCCATTCCCGCCGGGTTTGAAGCTCAAATTCGTCCCCGTTCAGGTCTGGCGCTAAAGCACGGCATTACCGTGCTTAACAGCCCCGGCACCATTGATGCGGATTATCGTGGTGAAGTAAAAATTCTGTTGATTAATCATGGGGATGAAACGTTCACCATCACGCGCGGCATGCGTATCGCCCAGATGATCATTGCGCCCATGGTGCAAATGAACTGGGTCCAAAGCGATGATTTATCAAAAACCACACGCGGTACAGGCGGTTATGGCTCAACCGGGGTCTAGAAAAAGAATAGTTCAGACCTATATAAATTAGATAAAGCTGGAGAGATCACCATGACAAAAATACCATCACGCGGACACATCTATGACAATATGCCCGCCACCATGGGCAATACGCCATTGGTCCGTCTTTCACGCCTGGCCAAGGCACACGGCGTTCAGGCCGAAATTCTCGCCAAACTGGAGTTTTTTAATCCGCTGGCCTCAGTCAAGGATCGCATTGGCGTTGCCATGATTGACGACCTGGAGATGCAGGGCGTTCTGAAACCCGGCGGTACCATTGTTGAACCTACATCGGGCAATACCGGCATTGCGCTGGCCTTTGTTGCTGCGGCGCGCGGATACAAACTGATCCTTACCATGCCTGAAACCATGTCAGTAGAGCGCCGTAAAATGCTGACCCATTTAGGGGCAAAAATTGATCTCACCCCCGGCCCCAAAGGCATGCAGGGCGCTCTGGATCGCGCCGATGAGATTGTCAAAGAAACACCCGGTGCGGTTCTCGCCCGCCAATTTTCCAACCCGGCCAATCCCGCCATTCACGAACGCACAACGGCGGAGGAAATATGGGCGGACACCGATGGGCAGCTTGACTATTTTGTTGCCGGTGTTGGTACTGGCGGCACGATTACCGGCGTTGCGCGCAGCTTGAAACCACGCCTGCCAGGTTTAAAAGTGGTGGCCGTAGAACCTGCTGAAAGTCAGCTTTTGGCCGGCAAAGACCCCGGCCCGCACAAAATTCAGGGTATTGGCGCCAACTTCATTCCTGATAATCTGGACCGCGATCTGGTGGATGAAGTGATCCCCATCACCTCTGAACAATCTTTTGAAATGGCGCGACTGGCCGCACGGTGGGAAGGTTTGCCCTGCGGTATTTCTTCCGGCGCTGCCCTTAAAGCCGCACTTGATCTGGGTGGCCGCGACGGTATGGCCGGTAAACGTATCGTGGTTGTTTTACCCAGTTTTGCCGAACGCTATCTCTCTACGCCTTTGTTTGAGGGCGCATAAGCGCTTTACGCCTCCAGTTCGGCATCCCAATAAAGAAAATCCAGCCAGCTTTCGTGCAAAAAGCCTGGCGGAAAGCGCCGCCCTTGCGCTTGCAGTTCAAACGAACTTGGTCGGCGCGGCGGGTGCGCGGGCATCATACCGGCATGTTTTGGCATACGCCCCCCTTTACGCAAATTGCACGGCGAGCAGGCAGTGACGATATTGTCCCACCTGGTTGTTCCCCCTTTGGAGCGCGGAATGAGATGATCGAACGTCAGATCCTCACCTACACCGCAATAGACACAAGCAAAGCCATCGCGCAAAAAAACGTTAAACCGGGTAAACGCGGGAACGCGGTTTTGCGTTACATAGTCTTTTAAGGCTACGACGCTGGGCAGTGACATGCTCTGCGTTGGGGAATGCACACGGTGATCATACTGGGCGACTATATTTACACGGTCCAGAAACACCGCCTTGATGGCTTCTTTCCAGGGCAATAATGACAAAGGGTGATAGCTTAAGGGTTGGTAATCAGCGTTTAGAACAAGGCAAGGCCAACCGCGTGCCCTGGCCGTTATGGCGGTCGCGGCGGTCACAGGCACAGTTCCCAAAATGGATGTGCAGATTGTACTTTATACCCTCTGAAAGCGTCACTACCCCTTTTTTACGCCGACACGCATAAACCTGATTTGCAATACCCTAACGCAAGTCAGGCGAGCCTGTCATGGTGAAACTCTATCCTTTTTGTAAAGCCTCTTGCAAGAAATTACAACCAATGGCCAAACCATCCGGCCCAATGGAATGGGGTATCTTATGGCTAATATGCCAGTTCGTCGGCACACCTGCCTCGCGTAATACCTCCATGGCTTTCACACTAAAGGCCACCGGCAACACTTCATCTGCATCACCGTGTATCAGCTGCACCGGCGGCTTGTTTTGCATCTCATCTGCCAGTGTTTCCGGTGCAGCAAGCGCGCCCGAATAACCCAATATGCCAGCGATCTGTTCTTTGCGGCGCAAGCCCACATGCAGTGCCAACATTGTACCCTGGCTAAACCCCACCAGCGCCAGCCTGTCCGCACCAAGGCCGGTGCGTGCCAGCTCCTCATCTATAAAGGCATCCAGAACCGGCCCGGCAGAGCGCGCGCCCGCTGTTATCACCTCAGGATCAAGATTTGAAATTCCAAACCATTGATAACCGCCCGGCAAGCCCGGAACAGCCTGCGGGGCGTTGGGAGCAACAAATTCGGTATCGGGCAAAGCATCCGCCCAATGAGGGGCAAGCCCGATAAGGTCATTCCCGTTAGAGCCATATCCATGGCATAGAATAACCAGGGATTTGGGCGTACCACCGGACTTTGGTGCCTGACGCGGGCCAGAAAGTGACATAAAGCGCAACCTTGTTTTTATATAAAACGTGAACTTAACAGTTCTGGCAACGCCCGCAATCTCTTGCGGCAGGAAGGCATTTGCTGCACTCCTTCACCATGAATAATTTTACCACCCGCTTTGCCCCATCACCCTCAGGGCTTTTGCACAGGGGCCATGCCTTTAGTGCGCTATGCGCCTTTGAAGCCGCGCAAAAGGCCGGGGGCCGTTTCACCCTGCGCATTGAAGACATAGACACAACGCGTTGCAAGCCCGCGTTTGAACACGCCATACTGGAAGACCTGCACTGGCTGGGCCTCAGCTGGGAAGAGCCCGTGCGCCGCCAGAGCGAACATCTGGCTGACTATGCCAAAACCCTGGAACAATTACGCCAGATGGGCGTGCTGTACCGCTGTTTCCTGACCCGCCGCGAGGTCATGGCCGACATGGTGCGTGCTCCCCACGGTGCAGGTGAGGTTTATGCCGGTCCCGATACACCCATGAGCACGGATGAAGAGGCGGAACGCCTGGCCAAAGGCGATGCCTTTGCCTGGCGGTTATCCTTGCGCGCGGCGCAAGAAATACTGGGCAAAAAATGGCATGACCTTGGTTTTACGGAAGAAACCGCCACCCATAACGGCAAACCGGCATGGATACGGGCGCACCCTGACCAGCTTGGTGATGTGGTGTTGGCCCGCAAAGACATTGCCACATCCTATCACCTTGCCGTCACCCATGACGACGCCGCGCAGGACATAACCCACATTATTCGCGGGCAGGACTTGCTGCAAAGCACCCATGTTCATGTACTGCTACAGGCTTTGTTGAACCTGCCAACACCAATTTATCGCCACCACCGTCTCATCACAGATGATACTGGTAAGCGCCTCGCCACACGCGATCACGCCACCACATTACAAAGCCTGCGTGATGAGGGTATGAGCGCCGAAGATGTACGAAAAACCCTGTTGGTAAAATGAGTATAATATCGGCAAAATACCGGGCGGGGATAAGCGCGCTTTATTAACGTTTTGTGTAGGGCCATTAAGGGACACCACGCCTGATTTGAGGGGCAATTATGGGTGCTTTTTATGCGATAAGCCTGATTTATGGGGCGCGTGAGTATCAGTTAAGGGGCAGCACATGACCCTTGGGTGCGTACATGGGGATAAGTGGTGTTTATGCCCGCTTTCCCCCCTCTCTTTCGGGGAGAGGAAAGCGTTTCATGTTTACTGCCGCAGTATTTCTTTGTGCTTAAACATTTCAGGTTTATCCAACCCCAGGCGCTGGTCGGGTATAGTTGTAGCTGGTTGGCATGATCCACCTTTGCGGTGAACAAAGGCGCTCACACATTTTTGGGAAAAGGATAAGGCAGCATCCCGCACTGCACAAAACACTCTGCTTTGGGTGCGTTTTCAGCCATAAGCCTGTGCTGATAAGGACCCAACGAAATGAACAGACAATATTTCCGCCATGCCGGTGTCATATTTTCCGCAACCATGGGAACGGCTATCGGTATCACGTCGACCATTGTCGCCGTCCTTGGCCTTGTTCTTGTACCGATTGCCGATGAATTTGACCTGCCGCGTTCCAGTATATCTCTGGTGTTTTTCATTCTGGCTATTTGCAGCGCCCTTATCTATCCGGTCATTGGGCATCTGGCTGATAAATATGGCGCCCGGATAGTAATCCTTGTCGGGCATTTGTTATTTGTAGCCGCGCTGTTTGCGGTTTCAAAGGCGCGCAATATCGGCGAATTTTATGCCGCCTTTGTCTTTATCGGCCTTAGTGGTTCCGTGCTTGGGCCTATTCTTTTTACCAAAATTATTGCCGGCTGGTTTGACCGTTATCGTGGTTTTTTCCTAGGGATCATAAGTGGCCTTGGCTATGGCATGGGCAGCACCCTCATGCCTATCTTTGCCGTCTTTGTGCTATCGGCCAGCGATTGGCGCACCACGTATCAAGCCATTGCTGTACTGGTTCTTGTTGTTGGTTTTCCTGCGCTTTATTTCTTTTTGCGCAATCCTCCTGAACCCTTGCCCAGAAAGACATATATGCGCGTCAAAGGGGTTTCGGGCTTTCCCGGGCTGACATTGAACGAAGCCATAAAAACCCGGGCATTCTGGATGGTTTTGGTGGCTATTGCTGTTTGCTCTGGCACCATGTTAGCGGTTTTCACCCACATAATACCTATTTTGATGGACCGGGGTTTGCCAATGATTGAGGCCACAACCGTGCTTTCTGTCTTTGCGCTTTTCACCGTATTTGGACAAATTGGAACCGGGTTTTTACTGGATATTTTCCGCCGTCCCAATTTGATTGCACCGTTCTTTTTTATTCCGGTTTTTGGCCTACCTTTGTTGATGATGTCTTCCAGTACACCATTATTGTTGCTGGCCGGTGCGCTGATGGGGCTTGGCATGGGGACCGAGTTCGGGCTGTTGCCATTTTGCCTGTCGCGGTATTTTGGTTTGAAGGCTTATGGTAAAATATCCGGCCTTGTTTATGGCATTATTGCCCTGACCAACGGATTTTTCCCGGTTCTGATGGATGTCGGATTTGACATGACCGGCAGTTACCAAAGCGCCATAAATTTGATTATTGGCATTATGGTTCTGGGGACATTGTTGATCGCATTCCTGCCCAGTTTTGCCCGCCTTTCAAAGCTCTATATGGAACCTGAGCAAACAGCCAAAAACGCCTGAACAATTTATATGCTCAGCATTTATGCATAGCTGATATACTAAAAAGTGAACAATGTTCACTTTTCAAACAAACTATTAGTTCCTATATCATTTTCAAACAAAACAGCGTAAACGGTTTTCGTGGAAATTCCTGATACGCCAAACAAGCCGAATAGATTAAATCGGCCAAAAAGAGAATAGAAAGAACAGCGCCCATGATTAACGTCCGCGCATTCGTTTATACAGGTCTGGCCCTGTTTGCCAGCCTCTTGCTAGGTGCCGTGTTTTTAAGCGCCCAGGCAGACGATGAGATCTATGATGCGCCGCCCATCGGGGTTGTTGTGCAAAGAATAGTGCTTGAGCAAAGCACGCACATTACTACAGACTATGCCGGTATGATCAGCGCACGGCGCACCAGCGCCCTGGGCTTTGAGCGCGGTGGCCTTGTGGTGGAGATGCTTGTTGATCTTGGTCATCACGTTAAAAAGGGCGATGTTCTGGCGCGGCTGGACACCCGGGCGCAGCGTGCTGATCTGGCTGCGGCAAAAGCCGGTGTTCGACAGGTTGAGGCACAAAGACAGATCGCCGCATCCACATTGAAACGGCAAAAAGCCTTGCTTGCAAAGGGCCATATCTCGGCGCAACGCCTGGAAGAAGTTGATGCTAATTTATTAGCCGCCGAAGCCGCCAAACATGTTGCCGAAGCGCAGGTTCAAACCTTGCAAGCGCGACTGGCGCTATCCAGTATTGTTGCCCCTTATGATGGGATTATTGCCGAGCGTTATATTGATGAAGGCGCCATTGCTGCGCCCGGAGCCATGGCGCTATCACTAGTTGAAGGTGGTGCACTGGAGGTACGTGTTGGTCTGCCTGCATCACGCCTGCCTGGCATGAAAATAGGCATAAATTTTAATTTTACGGCTGCTGACACACACTTTGAGGCACGGCTTCGCGGACTGAATGGCACGGTTGACCGCGCCACCCAAACCGTTGGTGCCGTTTTCGATGTGTCCCCGGATCAGAAAAATCTGGTTCCCGGACAAACGGCAAGACTGACGTTAAACGTGCCGCTGGAGCAATCAGGTTTTTGGGTACCATTAAGTGCCTTGCGCGAAGACCGCCGTGGTCTTTGGTCGCTCTTTGCGCTGGACCGCGACCCCGAAAATGCGGGCCGCTATATCCTTACCCCGCGTCTGGTTGAGGTTCTCTTTGCTGGTGCTGAGCGTGTCTATGTGCGTGGTCCTGTAAAAGACGGCATATTAATTCTGGTCGGCGGCAATCAGAGCGTTAGCGTCGGAATGCCGGTCACCCCCACGAAAACCATTGTATCCGACCAACCATGAGCAAGCTGTTTTACGATAATCCGCGTCTGGCTATCCTGACGGTTTTTCTGGTGCTTGCCGCCGGGATCGGTGCTTTGACAACCCTTGGGCGTCAGGAAGACCCGTCATTATCAGAACGGTTTGCCGTGCTGGTCACCGCCTTTCCGGGTGCCTCCGCAGAACGCACCGAGGCATTGATTACCGAGCCACTGGAACGCTCTTTGCAGGAATTGGTCGAGATCAAAAAACTGAACTCGACCAGTCGCAATGGCCTCTCTGTTATTTCGATCGAACTGAAAGAACGGTTTCGCGGCGAAAAGGTAGAGCCGGCCTGGACCCTGGTGCGCGAACAAATCAACAAGGCCAAATTGTTCCTGCCGCCGGGTTCTGCTGAGCCGGATTTACGACGCCAGCATATCGGGGCAGACACCATTATTGTTGCGTTTTCGGTGGATGAGGAAAGCATGGATGCCATGCCAATTCTCTCTCGCCTTGCCCGCGATCTGGAACAACAGTTTCAGATCATGTCCGGCACAGAGGAAACCAAGGTTTTTGGTGCTGTAGAAGAAGAAATACGGGTTGAGGCCGACCATGACATGCTGTCGGCACTGGGTCTTGATACGGCGGCGCTTTCGCGCCTGATCGCAACAGCAGATGCCAAAACCCCGGCAGGGCGGGTACGCAGCGCCGGGCGCAACCTCTCTGTTGAAATCGCTGGCGAGTTTGATGGTGTTTCACGCATACGCGCCACGCCTGTGCGCACCGGCAAAGATGGTAGCGTTACCCGCGTTGGTGATATTGCCCTGGTGACCAAAAGCATCCGCACGCCAGAGGAGGCGCGCGCCTTTCGTGATGGCAAGCGTGTGGTCATGGTATCTGCCTATGCCACCCCCAATCAGCGGGTAGATATTTGGGCCAAAGGGGCCAATGCCATCGTGCAAGATACCCGCGCAGAATTACCGCCCGGCATCAATCTTGAGGTGGTGTTCGAGCAAGAACACTACGTCGCCAAACGGCTGGTCGGCCTGTCGCGCAATCTATTGCTCTCTGCGCTTATCGTTTTTATCATCAGCTTCTTGGCTATGGGCTGGCGGGCGGCGCTGATCGTCGGCACCGCCCTACCCTTGACCGTGATGATGTTAATGGCGCTGTTTAAATTTACCGGCGCGCCCCTGCACCAGATGTCAGTGACCGGCATTGTTATCGCGCTGGGGCTTCTTATCGATACCGCTATTGTGATGGTGGACGAGTACGAGTTGATCCGCAGGCGCGGCGCCGGACCACAAGAAGCCATCACCAAAGCATCACAACATTTGTTTGCGCCTTTGCTGGCCTCAACGCTGACCACCATGCTTGCCTTTGCCCCCATAGCCTTAATGCCGGGCGGGGCTGGTGAGTTTATCGGCATGATGGGGGTTTCAGTGATCTTCGCCGTTGGCTCGTCATTTGCGTTGGCCATGACCCTGATACCCGCCTTTGCCGCCTGGTTTGACTATGAGCCTGACCCGGATGCACCGCGCCGTTTCTGGCGTTCTGGGTTTTCATCCCCAATGCTTTCCCATGGCTATCGCCAGGTTCTTGATTTTATTATCAGACATCCCTGGAGCGGTATTTTTGCCGGTGCCATTGTGCCCATGGTCGGTTTTGTGGCCGTGAGCACTTTGCCCATGCAATTTTTCCCGCCGGTGGACAGGGACATGTTTCAGCTACAACTGGTCATGGCACCGGGCAGCTCGATTGATCTGACCACCCGGCGCGCCGAGCAGGTTCGCCAACTGATAATCAAGGAACCTGACATAATAAGTGTCAGCTGGGTTATCGGCAGTGCCGCGCCCAAGGTTTATTACAATGTCTTCTCCGCCGGTGCCGTCAGCCCGGACCGGGCCACCGGCTTTGTCAGCACAACATCGCCCGCCGCCACCCGAAAAGCGGTGATGAACATACAGCAAAAGGCCCGCGCTGCCTTTCCGGATGCCCGTGTTCTGGCTTTACCGTTTGAACAGGGACCACCCAATGAGGCACCGATTGAACTAACCGTTACCGGCCCGAACTTTGATATGCTGGATAAAATCGGGGCACAATTACGCGCTATTCTCGCCCGCACCCCCGGCGTTACCTACACTGCCGCAGGCTTGCAAATGGGTGAACCTGTGGCCCGGATAAATGCCGATGAGGCGGCAACGCGCCGCACCGGCCTGGCGCTGACAGAACTGGCAAAACAAATCAATGATGCCTTTGAGGGGGTCACTGGCGGCAGCGTGCAGGAAGGCGTGGAGCGCATCCCCGTGCGGGTTATTGCCAGTGACACAAGGCGCAGCACACTGGCCAATGCCGGAACGTTGTTGTTGCCATCAACGCGCCAGCAAGGCGCCCTTGGCACGCCCGCCGATGCCCTGGGCGACGTGACACTGGTACCCAAAATATCGGTCATCAAGCGCTTTAACGGGCGTCGTATCAACAAGGTCAGTGCCTTTTTGGAGCCTTATCTTTTGCCCGATACCGTGCAGCAGAGTTTTGATAAACGCCTGGCACAAAGTGGCTTTATCATGCCTGATGGCTATCGCCTTACCATTGGCGGTGCGGCTGAAGAACGTAATAATGCCCTGGGCGATTTGCTATCCTCTGCCTTGCCGCTTCTCATCCTGATTGTTGGTGCGGTGGTGCTGGCATTTAACTCGTTCTCTTATGCGGGCATTGTCGGTCTTAATGGTTTACTCTCTGTCGGACTGGCGCTGTTTGGCGTCTGGTTTTTTGGCCAGACCATGGGCTTTATGGCCATTGTCGGGGTGATGGGCCTTGTCGGGCTGGCGATTAATGGCACCATCGTGGTGCTTTCCGCCCTCAAAGCCAACGAGGAAGCCAAGGCAGGCAATGCGGTTGAGACCCGCGAAACCGTGGTGGATGCCACGCGCCATATCATTGCCACCACCCTGACCACCATTGGCGGGTTTATTCCGCTACTGGCCTTTGGCGACAGCTTTTGGGGGCCGCTGGCCACCGCTATTGCCGGCGGTGTGGCGGGCTCGGCTGTATTGGCGCTCATCACTGCGCCAGCCGCCTTTGTGCTATTGTCACGGGCACGCCACAAACGCAAAGCCCGGCTAGCCGCTTTGCACGCCCACAAGAAAGCCGCCATTGCCAAAATGCGGGGCAAATTGAAAGCCGCCCATGAAAAGGGCCGGAGTTGAAGCCAAGGTTGGGGAGCGCCACTCATCGCGTTTTCAAACTTTTGTGAACACGGGTATGGTGAAAAATATGAAGAACGTACCTATATGGGATAAGAGTTAAACTCAGAAGGAGAAAACCATGGCGCACCTTGTTGATGTTTCCAACGATACAGGTTCCAGTTCGGTCTGGTCGCAGCTGCGGATTGAAGCCGCGACAGTTACCGCCGGAGAACCCATTCTGGCGTCCATGCTGCACGCGGTCATTCTCAACCATGACCATCTGGAAGATGCCTTAAGTTATATACTTGCCTCAAAAATTGGCGGCGAGAACATGCATGTTATGCAGGTGCGCGAGATTTGCGATGAAGCGTTAAGCGCTAATCCTGAAATTATTACCAAGGTAGAGGCTGATGCCCTGGCGGTTCTGGAACGCGACCCGGCCTGCAAGGGCTTTTTGCAACCATTTTTGTTTTATAAGGGCTTTTTGGCCCTGCAAGCACAGCGCATCTCTCATCAATTATGGAACGATGAACGCCAAACGCTGGCACTATATATGCAAAGTCGTGTATCCGAGCTGTTTGCCATTGATATTCACCCGGCCACCCGTATCGGATCCGGTGTTATGATGGATCATGCCACGGGTATTGTCATTGGCGAAACCGCGCAGATCGGTAATGATGTATCCATTATGCAGGATGTAACACTGGGCGGCACCGGATCGCACCGGGGCGATCGCCACCCCAAAATTATGGATGGTGTGCTGGTTGGTGCCGGGGCCAAGGTGCTGGGCAATATCACGGTTGGTGACCATGCACGCATTGCCGCGTGCTCGGTGGTGTTAAAAGATGTGCCGCCGCGCTGCACCGTGGCCGGTATCCCGGCTAAACCTGTGGGCGATTGCTGCCCTGAGCCGGCCAAAAGCATGAACCATATGCTGGAAGAGGATTGAAGCGCCGCACCGCTGGTATTATCGTGAACTATCTATATTGAACTGTGCATATCAGGACACATCAGGCGCTGGAGAGACCCATGACCAATGAAGAAATTACCCGTTTGCAAGACTATCTGTGCAAAAAGCTAAACCCGAATATCACCTTGCGCAAACGCGCACGACAAGATGATTCTGTCGAGGTTTATATTGGCGATGAATTTACCGCCCTTTTGTTCAAGGATGACGAAGACCCGTCTGATATTTCCTATAATCT
This sequence comes from Robiginitomaculum sp., assembly GCA_021776515.1. Taxonomy (GTDB): domain Bacteria; phylum Pseudomonadota; class Alphaproteobacteria; order Caulobacterales; family Maricaulaceae; genus Robiginitomaculum_B. Next base: position 17,681 of record JAJFFS010000020.1, read on the forward strand.
CGACATGGCTATTCTGGCAATGGATCTGGACGAAGCGTAAACTCATCAGCAGTATTTTCCTTTAGCGCCATTCCGCCCTTTGAGACGCGCTATGCGCGCACCTCAGGATGAGGGCGCCCTCGTAGTATGGAGGGCCATCAACTGAGCCGGCGCAAGCTGACTAAACACAGGCCGCCCTAGCGCAAAACCAATTGCGCGAGCTGTTTAGCCTTAACCAATGTCATGTTCTTGAATGGATCCAGTATTTCCTGAATACGCTGCGCTTCTTCTCCATCCTGATTAAGCAAAAGGTCGCAACGCTTTAACAGGTCCGCATTACACGCTGAAAGTTCCATAGAAATTTTCTTGTTACCTTCTTTCTCATCACTGTATTGCACCAGATTACCCGCAAACTGGTTATTTTCAAGATATTTGGCATAATCCATATCGATATTGAGAATGTGGTCTGAAAGCCAGTTATTCAAAAACAGCATAAGCTTTTTGGTATCCACACTTTCTGGTTCAGCCAGATAAACGCGGTATAAAGCATAAACGGTTTGTTCAAGGTTTCGATGCTGGACCTTGTGCTTCTCAAGCCCCGGATATTCATAGCGCTTCATTAACTGCTCTTCACGAGCAAAATGATCTTCCGTATACTGGATTAGATTCTCAATAGCTTTGCCGATTTTTTTTGAGTTGAAATTTTTCCCAGTTTCCTGGTCAATTTTCCGGATCATATCAAACAAATTTCGATGATCTTTATCAATCATGCGCACGCCTATGTTATAGGCCTTGATCCATGTAATGGTCGTCATATTATCCCCATCCGCAGTACAGAATCGTCCCCTGATTCGGCAGTGCGCTCGTTAATGTTTACCATAATTTTTGTATGGTTGTCCAACCACCACGATACTAAGTTTATGTCAAATTTTCTGTTCAGGTATTGCACAAAACCTTATGAGCAAGTTTTTTGGCTACAGACAAAGTCATGTTTGATGCGGGATCTGCAACCTCAAGGATAGTCAGGGCCTCTTCCTCACCACGGTTTAATAAAACATCACACCGTTTTAATAACCAGGCATTTTCGGCGGTAACCTCCAGTGTTACTGTTTTTGTTTTGTCTGGTGTGTTTACAAATTCGGGCACCTGACCTGATAAATACAGTGATTCAATGTATTTGGCGTATTTCATATCAACACTGATAATATGATAGCCAAGCCAGTGATTAAGAAACTCCATGAGTTTCTTTGTATCCACGCTTTTTGGTTCAACCTGATAAACCCGGTACAGGGCGTGCACTGTTTTCTCTAGATTACGGTGCTGGGTTTTATGTTTTTCAAGATCAGGGTAATCATACCGCTCCATCAGCTTTTCTTCACGCTGGAAATGCTCTTCGGTGTATTGGATCAGGCCGGCAATGGCTTTGGCAATTTTTTCCTTGCCCATTTTTTTTTGCAGCGCCCTGTCCACAGTTTCAATAATCTCAAAAAGGTTTCTATGATCGCTATCAAGCGCGGGGACGCCAACGCTATAGGCCTTGGTCCATGAAACTGTGGTCATGTTATCCTCTCCCACGATATGGGGGCACACCCTGTTCGGGTACCCAAAGCCCGTCAGGGGGTGTGCCGTGTTGATAAAACACATCAATAGGAATACCACCGCGAGGATACCAGTATCCACCAATGCGCAAGAACTGTGGCTTGACCTCATCCACAAGCCTTTGGCCAATCATTACCGTACAGGCTTCGTGAAAAGCCCCATGGTTTCGAAATGAACCCAGAAAAAGCTTGAGAGACTTGCTTTCAACAATTGACCTGTCCGGCACGTAATCAATCATCAAATGGGCAAAATCAGGCTGCCCGGTTACCGGACAGAGCGAAGTAAACTCGGGACAGGTAAAACGCACCAGATACGGCGCGTCCGGCACCGGGTTGGGAACCTTTTCCAATACCGCCTCATCTGGCGAGGTTGGCAGGGCGCTCGCCCCGCCAAGCTGTGTCAGGTTCTCTGTTGCTTCGTCCCTCATGGTTTTATCCAAACAAGAGAATACCAAAATATTTCTCAAAAATACCGGACACCAGAATAATAAGAACGGCAACCGGTGCCACAAAACGCGTCAAAAACATCAACAACACGCGCATCAATACTGACGTGCCTTCCAGTTCTTTTGCCAGCACCGCTTTTTTCAAGCGCCATCCCACAAAAAGAACTACCATAAGGCCAGAAACCGGCAGCATGAGTGTACCTGCCGTATTATCCAAAAAGGCGAAGAATTTCTGGGAAAACACTGTGCCACTGCCGACAACCCATAAAAGCATACCCAATGCCAATGCTGATTTTCTACGTGACCAGCCGGTTTTGTCGACAACCCATGCTGCGCTCACCTCCATCAAAGAGATGGACGAAGTTACCGCCGCGAAGATCGCCAAAAGGAAAAACGCCGTGCCTATGAATTGCCCACCGGGCGCATTGACCAAAGCAACAGGCAAGGTTTGGAAAAACAGACCGGCACCGGAATTTGGCTGCAACCCATAAGCAAAAACAATGGGGAAAATAGCCATACCAGCAATGAGAGCCACACCCGTATCAGCCAGCGCCACAATCGTAGCCGAACGAGGAATATTAATTCCGTGTTGCAAATATGAGCCGTAGGTAATCATGATTGCGCTGCCAATACCGATGGAGAAAAATGCCTGGCCAAGGGCACTGGTCATCACCGAAGGGGTGATGAGATTAAAATCAGGGCGGTATAGCCAGGTTACAGCATGTAGACCGGCATTGACTTTCTTGCCGTCGATTTCAACCTCTGTTCCAAAGCCGGAGACCAGGCTATAAATTGCCAATCCGGCCAGAAGCAGGAAAAACAACGGCATCAAAAATTTTGAAGCCCATTCAATGCCCCGATTCACACCGCGTGAAACCAGCCAAGTCGTTAATAAAACAAAAGCTGTAAAATAAGGCAAAACCGTCATTGGGTCACTGATAAGGGTACCAAATTGTGCCGCAATTTCCTTGGCATCCTGCCCGTTAAAGGCACCGAATAGAAACTTGCCAATATAGGCGATAACCCACCCGGCAACCGAACTATAGAAACTCAACACCATAAAGGCGGCAATCATACCAATCCAGGCCAACAAACTCCAATGCCGAGTACGGCCAGATTGCTCTGAAAGATCAACAACGGATTGAACGGCACTCGCTTTATTGCTGCCCCGCCCAATAATGTATTCGCTCATTAATACGGGTAGGCCTATGAAGAGCACGCAAAGCAGATAAACCAGAACAAAGGCCCCGCCACCATTTTGCCCGGCCTCGGCGGAAAACCGCCAAAGGTTACCAAGGCCGACGGACGAACCGACCGCCGCCATTAAAAACCCCAGCCGTGAAGACCATTGCTCGTGTCCGGTTGAACTAGCCGCAGGTGCAACCATGTTTCCCTCCCCATTTATAACGGATGATCCGCTTTTTCATTAACCCTGATGCTGGCCGATGCACCACCACGGGTCAAGCGTCTGGGGCAGAATCGTCTAATTTCATTACTTAAAAAATGTCCAAACTTGTTTCTGATAACACATTTGAAAGTAAATTAGGTATAAAAAGCAAGGGTTCTATGGGGTAAGATTATGATGGGTGACAATGTAACTGTAACTGACAGCGAACTGTTAGGTGACTGTAATGTTGGCATTATGGTTACCAAGGTGACCGAAGAAGGCTTGATTATCGTCTCCTGCAATGACGCCAATGAACAAATCACCGGTTATTCGCCCGAAGAATTGATCGGCACCTGCCCGGAAAAAACCACATCCGACAATACAACTGACACACAATCCATACGCAAAGCCATACGTTTGGCAGAATCCGGTGAACCTGGAATTTTCGCTAGCCGGTTCAAGCGTAAAGATGGCAAACCTTTTGCTATACGCTGCATGGTTACAGGGCGTTTTGATGAGAACGGCGTATGCACACACTATGTCTTTATTTCCACATCGATTAATCCGGAAAACGCTGGATTGCGCTGGTTTGGCGCACAAGGCCTTCTGGCTCAGGCTGAAGAGGTTGGCGACACTGGTGCCTGGCGCTTTGATCTTGAGAAGAACGAGCTGGTTTGTTCGGAAAATTGTTATGCATTGCATGGGCTTTCGTCAAAAACAGATTCTGTGGAACGCATACTGGCCCTGATACCAAACTCAGAACGCGGTAGAATCTATAAGGCCAAAGAGGAATGTCGCCAATCCGGTCAACCTTTTGAACTTCATTGTACGTATTATCGTGATGATGGCACACGGCGGGATGGCTTGCTGGCCGCACAACCGGAATTTGATGACGATGATAATGTTATTGCGCTCATCGGTGTGCTGCGGGACGAGACAGAAATTTGCAGTCTGCGCCGAAAACAGGAAATGTTCCTGAACGCGGCACAAGTCGGCTTTGTCGAGATCGATCTGGAAAGCCAGACTATGTTTTATTCAGCTGATGTCAGTGTGATGCTGGGTGCGGAGAGAGTGCCGGACCAAATATCCATCGAAGAGTGGAAAACAAGATTGCATCCTGAAGATTTTGATATGGCATGGGACACTTTCAACAAGCTTATTAAAAGCACAAATTCCTTCACCAGCCGATATCGTTTCATGACAGAAAGTGGTGTTTATTGCTGGTTTGAAACCCGTGCCGCTGCCCGTTTTGCGCCGGGTAAGGATATCCCGATAGTCTTTGGCACCATTACCAACATTGACGTACAAGTCCGCGCCGATCAAGAGCTTGCTGAAACCCGTGACCGGCTGGACCTGGCGGTGGATTCGGCAGGGTTAGGTCTTTGGAACTGGGATTTGCAAGCCAAAAACCAAGACGGTGCCATGTCCTGGTCACCTCATATGGCCAACATTTTGGGTCTTGAAAGTGACGAGAAGGCAAGCTGGCAGACACTGGTGTCATTGATTCATCCTGACGAGTGTGATGATGTTTCCGAAATCATTCTGGCAACAACTGAGCCAAATGTTGGTAAAGAGTTCCGCATTGAACACAGGTGTATCCGCCCCGATGGCACCATTATCTGGGTGGAAAACCGGGGCCTTGCCCGCCATGACGAAAAAGGTCAAGCCATAGCCATAGCTGGTGCCCTTCAGGACATTACCGAGCGAAAACGTGCCGAAACTGATCTGGTCATCAGTCAGCGACGCTTTCATGATGTCGCTACTATCACCGGCGAATGTATTTTCGAACTTGATGCCGAAGGATACATTACCTACCTCTCGGATGCTGCCAGGCAAATATACGGGTACAAACCGGAAGAGCTGATTGGTAAACACTCGACATTTCTCTCAGCAGGCCCTGATGAAGACAAGAAAGTATGGGTTTCAGATGCCCATAAAAATTTCGGCTGGAAGAGTGTTGAGCGTAAAATAATACGCAAAGACGGGTCTTTCGGCTGGATTGTTGCGAACGGACGCGCCCTTATGGACGCCGATGGAAATATTGTCGGGTTTCGTGGCGCCACCAATGACATCACTGAACACAAAGTCTCAATGGAGAAACTGGTTGAAAGCGAACGTCGCGTTAGTGACGTGGTACGGATCGCTGGCGGATGTATTTTTGATCTCGATACAGAAGGGCGTATTCTTTATATGTCAGACAATGCGGCCAGTCTGTTTGGGGCGAGCCCTGCTGATTTAATAGGAAAACATACTTATGCCCTGGCACCTGATCTGGAGCCTCGTCATCAGGAATGGCTAGACACCATCCGCCATAGCGATGGCGGGTTGGAAAGTGAAATTCGGATGACACCTCTGAATGGTGAGGTTAATCGGTGGATGAGTACAAATTGCCGCATGGTTACTGATGATGACGGCAACCTCATCGGGTATCGCGGCGTTGCCTTTGATATTTCAACGCGTAAACAGGCTGAAATTGAAATTATTAATGCCAGAAAGGCCGCAGAAGCCACAGCCGAAGAACGATCACGCTTTCTTTCGACCATGAGTCATGAAATTCGCACACCGCTAAATGCTATGATCGGCATGACTGACCTGTTGCTGGATATGCCGCAGGAGGAAGAACAGGGGCGTCTGACCAATAGCGCCAATACAGCAGGGAAGCATCTGCTGGCACTGATTAATGACATTCTTGATTTTTCCAAACTGGAAGCCAACAAACTAGAAGTGGAAAAGGCACCGTTTAATCTGCAAAGTGAAATTAGAACTGTACACGATATGCTGATAACCGGGGCGCGTGACAAAGGGCTAAACTTAAAAATCAAGCTTGATAATGACACCAAAGGTGATTTTGTCGGTGACCCCTCACGCATTCGTCAAATTCTGGTCAACCTCGTTGGCAATGCCATTAAGTTTACGACACAAGGAAGCGTATCTGTAAAGGTGAGTAAAACCAACGAGCAGCGCATCCGTTTTAGCGTTACGGACACGGGCACCGGCATTGAACCTGAGGCTTTGCCAACCTTGTTCAAGGATTTTGCCCAGGCAGACAGCTCCGTCACCCGCACGTTTGGGGGAACGGGGCTTGGCTTGGCAATTTGTAAACGGTTAACCGAGGTTATGGGCGGCGATATTGGCGCTACAAGTAATCCGGGCAAAGGTAGCACATTCTGGTTTGAAATTCCCCTTGCCAAAGCCAGCGCAATCAACCTCAACGAAGAAACCCAGCAAACCAATGAACCGCAACGTGATGCCACAGACTGGCATCTGCGCGTTCTGGTGGCCGAAGATAACCCCGCCAACCAATTACTTATTAAAACCATTCTGACCCGAATGGGGCACGAAATTGTTATGACTGAAAATGGTCTAGAGGCCGTGGATGCGGCCCTGAAAGAACCTTTTGATTTGATCCTGATGGATGTGCAGATGCCTAAACTGGACGGCGTATCCGCTACAAGACAATTGCGCGAAGCTGGCTGTGATACGCCAATCATTGCACTAACCGCACACATGATAGCTGAGGAACAATCGCGCTTTAGCGCCGCCGGGATGGATGCCTGGTTGTCCAAACCCTTTGATTTGCGAAAACTGATCGAGACCATGCAATATTGGTCTGACTTGGGGCCGCAACCCCATATACTGGAAGATCAGAAAACGGCTTAAAGTAAAAAACCGTGGCCGCTGGGCAGTTCTGCACTGCGATGGATATGCACATTCATTACCAGCGCAAAGCCAATCATTACCGCCAGCATGACCGTTCCCCCATAGGAAATGAGGGGTAATGGCACACCAACCACCGGGATTAACCCCATCACCATTGAAATATTGACCACGACATATAACGCAAAGGTTACGCACACCCCGGCGGCGGCAAGGCGACCAAAAGAATGACGCGCCCGCGCAGCAATCATCATGCCTGTCAGTAAAATAAGCGCATACAGCACCAGAACACTAAAGGAGCCTATAAACCCAAATTCCTCACCCAGTGCAGTAAAGACAAAATCTGTCTGCTTTTCAGGCAGAAAATTCAAATGCGATTGCGTGCCTTCCAGAAAACCTTTTCCGGCCAACCCCCCTGAACCCAAAGCAATTTTTGATTGTAAAATATGATAACCGGCCCCCAAGGGGTCGCGTTCCGGGTGTAAAAAAGTATCTATCCGCGCACGTTGATAGTCGTGCAAACCAAATATCAAAAAAGTGATACCACCTATAAACCCGGCAATGGCGCCAATAATAATTATACGCCAACTTAATCCGGCAAGAAAGACGATGGCGGCCCCCGTGGCGCCGACCAGCATGGCCGTACCCAGATCCGGCTGGTTCAGGATAAGTAATACCGGCACCCCGATCATAAAGGCTGGCAAAATTATATGGCGCAGAGACGTGGCCCGCTCTATAGCCAGTCCATGATAATAGCGTGCCAACGCCATCACCAACGCCAGTTTCATAATTTCAGCAGGTTGTATGCGCACGGGCCCCAGATCCAGCCAACGCTGTGCCCCCATTACCTTCACACCGGCAAACTCGACCCCGATAAGTAATAATAGTGCAACAATATAGGTTGGGTATGCCAAACTCATCCACCAGCGAATATCCACCAAAGCAATGACCAGCATGACCAGCAGTAAAATACCAAAGCGCATGCCGTGTTGCGCAGCGCGGGGTGTCCAGGAACCGTCAGCAATAGAGTAAAGCACGGCAACGCCGATCATGGCAGCAAGGCACAGCAGGACAACCAGCAGTCCGTTAATTTGGGTAATTTTGGCCCCAAACGACAAATTACGCTCCAGCCGGGCAACCCGAAATTCGCTCATGCCGATGACCCCTTTTCCCGACCTGCAGATAAGCTGTCCGGTGTCTCAACACGCTCTTTGAGAAGTTCCCGCAAAATATCCCGTGCCGGAGGTGCCGCCGTTGTTGAACCACCACCACCGTGTTCAACCACAACAGCAACGGCATAGCGCGGCGCATCGGCAGGGGCATAAGTGACAAACAAGGCGTGGTCACGCAACGCCCAGGGCAATTCGTCATTGCGCAAAACCCGGTCTTCGCGTTCTGCCTGGGAAATTCGGCGCACCTGGCCTGTGCCGGTTTTCCCGGCCATTTTTATATCGCCCAGTTTCAGCCCGCCCATACGAAACGCTGTTCCCCATGAAGATTCGCAAACAGCAACCATGCCGGCACGGGCCGCACCAAGGCTGCTCACAGGCAAACCAAGGTCTTCAAAAACCTGTGGTTCCTGGCGGGCCAGCAGATGCGGCACCACCTTGCGGCCACTGGCAAGGCGAGCGGTCATGACGGCAAGCTGTATGGGTGTTGTGGCAATATAGCCCTGACCAATACCGGCAATCAGGGTTTCACCTTGTGACCATGGTACACCAAAGCGTGCCTGTTTCCACGCCTGATCGGGTACCAGGCCAGTATTGCCGCCACCTAAACCAAGATTAAAATTCTCTCCAAAGCCAAACAACCGTACGGCATCGCGGATACGGTCAATGCCAAGACGGCGTGCCATTTCATAAAAATAAATGTCACATGAGGTGCCAATGGCACCCAGCATATTCACCGGGCCATGCCCCTTGCGCCGCCAACAGTGAAACTCTCGATCTCCCAATTTGACCTTGCCGGTACAGCGAATGCGCTCACGCCCGTCTGTGACACCATGTTGCAAGGCTGCCATGGCAATGACCGGCTTGATGCATGATGCTGGTGGGTAAGTACCACCAAGCGCCTTGTTGAAAAGCGGCTTGAATTCGTGCTCCAGCAAAGCCCTGTAATCCGGTCCGGAAATACCCTTGGCAAAAAGATTAGGATTAAACCCGGGTGTGGAGAGCAGCACGGGCACAGCTCCGGTCTTTATATCTATGGCGCAAACAGCGGCACTTAATCCTTCAAATCTCTTGGCCGCAAAACTTTGAACACGCTGATCCAGCGTCAATGTTACGTCTGCGCCAGACTTGGCCACCGTCGCCGGATCAGGAAGTTCGCGCACCACCCGGCCAAGCGCGTTAACCTCTACTTTTAAGGCCCCCGCCTGACCACGAAGACCTTCATCCAGTGCTTTTTCAGCACCCGTTCTACCAATACGAAACCCGGGGTGGTGCATTAATGGCTCATCAGTTATCAACGCCTCGGGCACGCGCCCAACATACCCGACAACATGTGCCAGAGACACACCATCTGGATAGATACGTAACTCTCCCACTTCCGGGCGAACGCCCGGCAGTTCCGGTAGATGCAGGTTTGCTGCTGCAAATTCTTTCCATTCAAGGTTTTCAGCAAGAACCACTGTCGAATAGGCAGCGCGTTGTTTAATTGATTTTCTAATACGTTCGCCAGTGTCATCAGCTAACGGGATAATTTTTGCAAGTCGTGATAAAAGACTGTCCAGATCTAGCACCTGATCCGGGTCTAGAAGCAGGCGGAAGTTATCTGCATTTTCAGCAAGGGGGTTGCCGTACCGGTCCAGAATGCGGCCACGACTGGGGGCCAGCAGATGAAAATTGAACTGGTTTTCATCTGAAAGCCCGCGATAGCGATCTGATTCCAGAATTTGTAACTTATAAAGCCTGGCCGTGAGCGCTCCAAAACTGGCCAGACCGGCACCGCCCAATATCAAGGCCCTGCGTGTAAACAAATTGCTGGCATCTTCATCCCGACGCGCCATTAGATCCTGGCCATTGTGCTGTTTACGGTTAAACGCCGCGCATGATTGGTCGCCCGCTGCACCAGGGCAAAGGCTTTTCCTGCCAGGGGAAACGTCAACAAGGTGACCAGTATTTCAATGCCAAGTCGCCCGAAAGAAGGATCAGTGCCCAGAGCAATTCGTGCGAACACCCATGCCATAAAAGAGGCAGCAACAATAGCGATCACAAACCCTGCCCAAAGTGCCGTGCGCCCGCGTCCCGCCAGAACTTCGGTTTGGGTGGATATAATTGCCGTGCTGAGTAAATAAGTCAGCGCCCAAAGGCCAACCGGCCCGCCGGTGAGAACATCCTGAAACAGTCCTGTCAAAAAAATGGCAATCCAGGGCATAAATTCCGGACGAGTCATTGACCAGAAATAAATGACCATAAAGGGGAACAGTGGCATGGGAATTGAGACGCTGCCAATGCGTAACGGTGCCGCATAGAGCATCACGCTCACAAGCGCGATAAAAAATGGTAAAATGGCCCAGACAACCACACTCAATCGTTGTAGTGCACCTGTTCCGGCCATTATTCTTCCCCCGTATCCGGTAGACCGGGCCCGGTTTCTGGTTCAGGGGAAGGTGCCGTTACGGGCTCGGAGCTTGTCACCCCTTCAGGCTCAAGAGCATCATCTTCCACCTTGTCTTCAGCATCACTTTCAATAAACGTGATGGGGGAAATCTTGAGAATGTTGACGAAATCAACCTTGTCTGGCTTGGAAAACAGGGAAACCCGCCATTTCGTTCCAGAGCCTTCCACGATTTGCCCAACGGCCAGACCGCGCGGTAACACCCCGTCTTCACCCGATGTCATGACCCGCATACCCACTGCGGGAAGTTTATCGCGCGCCACATAAATCAGACGTGGCTTATTGCTATTGTCACCGGCGAGAATGGCGTGTGCTCCGGTCTCGGCAATAAAAACAGGAATGCGGCTGTTCAAATCGGTCAGCAAAAGAACGCGGGATGTCCGTTTTCCAGCACTCATCACCCGCCCGATTAAACCGTTATGGGTTAAAACCGCCTGCCCTTCGGCGACCCCGTTATCTTCACCCACATTGACCAGGCGGGCGCGAACAAAAGGTCCGCCGGAATCGGTGATAACCCGAGCCGTTACGACGATTGGCGTCGGGGTTTGCGGCGCACCAAGCAATTCCTCATAGCGAATAAGCTTTTCGTGCAAAGCCAGGGCCAGGTCGCGCCATTGCATTAAATTACGATTATCCCTCTCCAGCTCGCGTACCCGCCTGGCGGATTGCCAGTTGGAGGCAAGCCCGTCACTAAATTGATTGAGCGCTCGCAAAGGTGCAGAAATCAGTGTCATGGCTGGCCCGATTCCGTCGGCCACCGTTCGTTTCAAGCCATTAAACGGAGACTGCTCTGGCCGCGCCCGGTCTATGGCCAGTAAAGCAACTGATAAAAGAATGAGGATAATGAAAAACCCACGGGCCCACGGACTACCCCGCCCGCTAAACATTCCTAATGATTGCCGTCTTGCCATTTATACCGCCGACAATTGCCCCTTCATGATCTTGAGGTTTTCCAGTGTGGCGCCAGAGCCCAGCACCACACAGGAAAGAGGCTCATCTGCCAACATGACAGGAAGGCCTGTTCGTACTCTCAATTCCATATCAAGGTTACGCAGCAAGGAACCGCCGCCGGTCAGCATAATGCCTTTATCGACAATATCGGCGGATAGTTCTGGCGGCGTGGATTCTAGCGCCATCTTTACCGCTTCAACGATTTGCTCCACAGGCTCGGAAAGAGATTCCGAAATCATCGCTTCGGTAATCCGCACCTCGCGCGGAACACCCGCCATAAGATCACGCCCCTTGATGTTCATGGAAAGACCATCGCCGGTTTTGGGGGCCGCAGCACTGCCAATTTCTTTCTTGATGCGCTCTGCACTGGCTTCACCGATCAGCATGTTGGTTGTCCGGCGTACATAATTGATGATGGAGTTATCCATCATATCACCGCCCACACGAACCGAGCGTGAATAGACAATACCGCCCAAAGACAATACCGCCACCTCGGTCGTTCCGCCGCCAATATCAACAACCATGGAACCCGTAGCTTCATTAATGGGCAAACCCGCACCAAGAGCAGCGGCCATGGGTTCCTCAATAAGATAAACCCGGCGCGCACCGGCAGCCATGGCTGAATCATGGATCGCGCGGCGTTCAACGGCTGTCGCGCCAGAAGGTACACAGATAACAATTTGCGGACTGGTAAAGGTACGCCGGTTATGAACTTTCTGGATAAAGGACTTGATCATTTCCTCGGCGACTTCAAAGTCGGCGATAACCCCGTCCTTCATGGGGCGAATGGCCTCCATATGTCCCGGGGTTTTACCCAGCATTTCCTTGGCCTTGGTGCCAACAGCGCGCACCACCTTGCGACCACCATTGATCTCATAGGCAACAACAGAGGGCTCGTTCAGAACCACCCCACGCCCCTTCACATAAACCAGCGTATTCGCTGTTCCCAGGTCGATGGCCATATCGGCCGACATTAAACCAAATAAACGCGCCAGCATGTGTGAGCGAACCTTTTCGCGAGCCGGGATTGTGCACAAATGTCACACCCGAGAAAAACTTTACCCCTTTTGCGACGCCGTGCGGTTTTTTTCAAGGCTTACAGGCGTAATTTCCCTTGTTTTATCAGCCTTATGGCACCCGCCCATTGTTCTTTTTCCAAAGATAGTAACCACAGGAATAACTATTTTAGGTGCGGAGCCCACTATTTATCCCGGCTTTCTACTATGCGAACCGCTTCATTTTTTTGCTGACCAGGGGAGTTTGCATCAATTTTGGGCCAATCAGAAAATCGCCCGGACGCCCATGTATATTGACGTTTGGCGTATCGCCGGGTGTCACGCACCGCACGTTCAATGGCGCTATCCAGCGTTATATGGCCCTGGATATGCTCTATCATTGGCCCCAACCCCAAAGCCTTCATGGCGGGCACATCACCGGGCAGACCCAAAGCTGCCATAGAGCGTGCTTCATCCAGTGCACCGTGTTTAACCATGTGAGCAAAGCGCGCCGCAATGCGTTCATAAAGCCAGGGCCGTTCAGGAAACAACACCATGCCCCGCCACGATCCCGGTGCCAGTACAGGGCGGGTCTCTTTTTGAAACGCGCTTAACGATTGCCCGGTTTGAAGGTAAACACTATAGGCGCGCAAAAGCCGCTGGCGGTCATCACCTAAAATGCGGGCTGCGGCGGCAGGGTCAACGCGCTGCACTTCATCTCTTAGCGCGGCTATACCTTTATTTTCAAGTAAGGCTGCCGCCTGCGCACCCACGTCACTTTCAATAGCAGGGATTGTGGCCAGGCCGCGTGTCAGGGCTTCAAAATATAGTCCCGTCCCCCCTACCAGAATGGGGGTTTTATTGTGTTCCTTCACCGTTTTGATGGTGCGTAGCGCCTCTTTCAACCATATCCCGACACTGCCGGGGCTTGCGGGGTCTGTGTGTCCGTAAAGGTGGTGCGCAATGCCATTCTGTTCGCTAATATCAGGTTGTGCAGTTAAAATCGGAACATTTCGATACACTTGCATGGAATCCGTGTTAATAATCTCTCCAGCATAACGACGCGCCAAATCTACAGCCAAAGCGCTTTTACCGCTGGCCGTCGGTCCATACACAAGAAGGATGGGTGTCGTACCTGTCTGCAAACTCCGAGTCCCCATGACTTTTGCTCTTACCCTGGTTTCCCGCCCTGATGACCCAGCCCTTGGTGAAGCCCGCGCTCGCATAGAAGAACTGAGCTTCAGATATATGGCAAGTTTATCGCCAGGTGAAGCGCTGGTTATGCGCGGCATGGGCGAAAACAGTCAGATTGAAGACGCGTTGGAAGGCCTGGCGGTAGACTGGTGTATGCGAGATGAAGCGGCCTTGCGTATCCGGCTTCTGATTTGCGATATGGATAGCACCATTGTTGCCGAGGAAACACTGGATGAGTTGGCTGACCTGGCAGGTTTTGGTGATGAAGTCCGCACCATTACCAGAGCCGCAATGGCCGGAGAGCTTGATTTTGAGGAAGCCTTGCGCACGCGCGTACGCCTGTTGAAAGACAAGCCGGTTTCCCTTTTGCACCAGTGCTTTGAAGAACGTATACACTTGAACCCGGGAACCCGCGTTCTGACCCGCACGATGCGCGCCAAAGGTGCCATTACCGTGCTGGTTTCAGGTGGTTTTGACTTTTTTACAAGCCGGGTGGCACAGCTGGCCGGGTTTACTGATAATCAGGCCAATACGCTGGTGGAAAAAGAGGGCTTGCTGACCGGCGAGGTCACGTCCCCTGTACTGGGCCGCAACGCCAAGGCCGAGGCTTTGCACAGTTTTTGTGAAGCCAGTAATATATCGCCAGAGCAAGTGCTTGCCATTGGCGACGGTGCCAACGATATTGCCATGGTCGAGGCCGCCGGACTTGGCATTGCTTATCACGCCAAACCCGTTCTGGCCCAGGTGGCAAACGCACAAATTCGCCACACAGACTTAACCACGGCGCTGTTTTTTCAGGGCTTTCGCCGCAAGGAATTTACCGGAACAACAAGATAGGACAGGACCGCTGATATGGTGATGCATAACAAGGCATTTATGCTGTTGGTGACTTTTTTTCTTGCTGGATGCGGCCATTTCAAAATTACGCCTCCGGCCATTACGGGAAACCTTTTTTGTGAAATTCCAAAATATGAACTGACGGTAAATACTATGCCCCCGGCGCTGGCCAATGATTTGATGTTGGCTATTGAAACTAATGTCGAGCCGCTATTATTTCTTTCCGGCGGTAGTCAAAATGGTGCCTTTGGTGCCGGTTTTATCGACCAATGGGCAAAAAATAACGATGGCATTTTGCCAAAATTCTCAGTTGTTACCGGGGTAAGTACCGGCGCTATCCTAAGCTTATCTGCCTTTATCGGTGAACCGGAAGCTGCCGTTGAGGGCTATAGCATTACCAGTGAGGATCAGGTGCTAGATCGTTTTGTCAAGCAGAAGAATGGCAAACTCAGCCCCAATGATTATCTCAAAACGTTCAAAAAAGGTGCTATGACAGATCTGGGGCCGTTCCGTCAGGAACTAAAGCGGATTTTGCATGATTACGATATTATTCGTAAAATTGCAGTTGGTGCCGGGGAGCATCGCAAGCTTTATACCGCCGTTGTTGATTTTGATACGGGTAATGCCGTTGCCTTTGACATGACTCAAATGGCACAAAAAATTGTAAAGACGCAAGATGCAGACAAAAAATCATTTTTTACTGATTGCTTTGTCGAGGCCGTTGCCGCCTCTTCCTCTGTGCCCATTGCCGCCCTTCCGGTTTTTATCGACAACCGTATGTATATTGATGGGGGTGTACGGTTTAGCGTGTTTAGTGATGAAATTGCCGGCGTTATAAAAGAATATCAGGGCCAAATGGCCTTGGATGACGAACCAGTAGAGCCGCGCGATGTGTTCATGATTTTTAATGGTGACCAGGCTATTGCACAAAAATGCGGCAAGCTGGATCCAACATTATGTACACCCACCGCCCCTTCCGGAGGACAACAAGGTGCGCACAAGGATTGGGACGTGTTGGGATTGGTTGGACGCACCGTTTCCATATTGACTGATCAGGTGAAACAGTTTTCCGAGTACAAGATTATCAGGGAAAGTGGTGATGCCGGATATTTTCTACGTTCGGCAAAAATTGAAAGTGATGCGGGCAACCACCTCTTTACCAATGAGGGCGAAACCAAAACCTGTGCCGCCTGGAAGGCGCTGGATAAGGTCATTGATAACCCGTTACAGTTCCACCCACGGTATATGAGGTGTCTGATCAATTACGGCAGAAAAATTGCCAACGATAAAGCCTGGTAAAACCTGTCCCCTGCGTCTTGCCTTAACCTCGGGACGTGACCGTTTTAACCTCAAGAAAACCGGAAAGCCCCCAGGGACCAAGCTCGCGGCCTATGCCAGATTGCTTGAACCCGCCCCAACTGGTTTCCGGCGGTATGGCAACCGAAACATTGGTATAGATATGACCGGCGTCCAATTGCGCCGCCACCCGTTCGGCGCGGCTCTCATCTTCGGTGACAATTGTTGCGGCCAGGCCGTATTCGGTGTCATTACCCTCGGCAATGGCTTCATTTTCACTGGAAAAGCTGCGCAGGCAAAGCACCGGACCAAAAATTTCCTCGTTCCACAAACGTGATGATTTTGGCACATCGGTATAAAGCGTGGGTTCCACAAAATACCCGGTGTTAAACTGTACGGCCCGGCCTCCGCCGGTGAGGCAGTTAAGGCCTTCTTCGCGGGCAATATCCTGATAGCCGGTAACCTTGTCATATTGTGGTTTCGAGGCCAGCGGCCCCATGGTCATACCCGGCGTATCAGGTGTGCCAAGCACCACCGCCTTATAAAGCTCCTCGATTTTTGTGGTCAGGTCTTCCTTGATACTTTCATGGGCAAGCAAGCGCCCCGTGGCATTGCAACACTGGCCGGAATTATAAAATACACCCTCGACGGCAAGACGGGCAGCAAGATCCAGATCGGCGTCTTCAAAAACCAGTATGGGGGACTTCCCACCAAGTTCCAGGCCAATATTTTTTACGTCCTCTGCGGCCGCCTGCATAATCGCTTTGCCGGTGCTGGTGGAGCCGGTGAATGAAATTTTGCGAAGTCCCGGGTGCGATGACAGTGCAGCGCCGGTGATGGCACCACGACCATTGACCACATTCAAAACACCGGCGGGCAAGCCCGCCAGCTCAGCCGCCTTGCCCCAGAAAGTGTCGGTGAAGGGGGTGACCTCGGATGGTTTAATCACCACTGTACAGCCTGCCGCCAGAGCCGGTCCAAGTTTCCACGAACAGATTTTCATGGGAAAATTCCACGGTAGAATAAAGCCAACTGGCCCCATGGGCTCCAGACGTGTGGCAGAACGGTAGCCCGGTATATCATAATCAATCGGGGTTTGCTGGCGGGCATCAAGCTCCTCTGCGCGGTCCGCAAAATAATCAATACAATCCACACTGCCGACAATATCGGCCTCGGCCTCACTTCTGGGTTTGCCACAATTAGCCATTTGCATAACAACCAGATCATCCATATTGGCCCGGATAGCGGCCGTCATCTTGCGCATATAGTTGGCACGTTCGGCGCCTGGTAAAGCGCTCCACGCCGGAAAAGCATCGCAGGCAGCGGTAACGGCCCGGTCAACATCATCGGCACTGGTTTCATGAAAATGTCCAATGGGCTTTTCCGTGGACGGGTTGATAACAGCGATGGTCTCACCATCACCCGCCTGCCACTGACCATTAATATAGTTCTTTTCCATGATAACGTCGCTCATGCCCATGGGCTCACCTCCTCCTGAATTGCTGGAGCCGATCATGCCAAAAACATGAGGGAAAGGGCAAGAGGTGAATGCCCTCAAACCAGAGATTTGAACAGGGGTCAGGGCGGCGCCTTGGTTAAAAATTTATGAGATTGTTGCTCTGACACCAAAAAAAGCGGTATAAGGGTGCCTGAGCCAGAAGGTTCAGGCTCAGATAATGAGCCAAATAAATAGTTGTGTAAGCGTATTGGGGATTATTATGGCAATTGTTCGTTTCTTTTTTCGTGAAGGCTCGCCTTTCGTGTTTTCGGTATTTATCGTGTTGTTTTCATTACAAAGCATCCCCTTACTCTCATTGCCCGACAGCGCATTTGGCATGTTTATAGCCAGCTTATTTTCGCTTATCTATCTGGCCATGCAGATGGGGCTTTCTGCCTTTAACCGGGTGGGTCAGGATGGGCCGCTGGTGGACCTTTTCCTCTCTCTCATCCCTTTGTTCACGCTGATTATCATCGCCGTATTGTTTGTAGTTGGTAAAATGCCACTGTCGCTATTTCAGGTTCTTGGGCTTGGCACTGCCTTTATTGTTGTCATGATGGATATCATTTTTAACACATTGATTTTGTTCAAAATGAACCGTCTGGCCAGCGATTTTGTACAAATGGAATAATACAGAAACCTGATAAATGAGGGGCGCGGATGAGAGGATGACCTCTAACCTGCCCCTCAGTTACGGTCTATGGCCGGACAATTTCAAACCAGAATTGCGGTTCTTCGATAAGGCCAAAGAATGCCCTTATCGCCAAGGGGTTTCCCTCAATAGACACTAATCCGGCTTTGGATAGTTCGGCAAAGGTTTTCTGTTTCAGGTTTAACTGGTCCAGTGCTGCACGGGTTAAGCTTAGCGTCGGCGCATCCTCATCGGTGTGACCAAGCCTGTGGTGTAATGTTCCGTTACTGATCATTAACAATGCCTTTTCGCCAGTATCAGTCAGTACAAAATTCAAATTACGGTTTTCTTTGGCTGCCTTTTGCCCATTCAGACGCACCGCCAGAAGGTCAAAATACAAATCCAGCGGAATGGAGCGAACCATATCCGGGCTGCTGGTGCGCGGTGTTGGCAAGTTCATAACACCGCCGCGCAACTCCGATGCGCCGGTCAGGTAAAAATTTCGCCACGACCCGCTTTCCGCCATATAGGCCAGTTGCGTATAGGTATCGGCAAGCAGGTTTGCCGCCGCCTGGTTCTTCGGTTCGGCAAAGACCACATGGTTAAGTGCCGTGGCAGCAAAGCGAAACTCACCTTTATCAAAATCAGCCCGGGCCTTGTCTATGACGTTTTGTGCGCCGCCCATGTATTCGATAAACTTCTTGCCCATCTGAACCGGGCCAAGCGGATCCAGATTGGCCGGATTGCCGTCAAAATACCCAAAATAAAGCTGATACTGCGCTTTGGCGTTGTGCGATACGGTGCCGTAATAGCCTCTATTGGCAAAAGATTTGGCAAGCCCGTCTGGAATGTCCATCTGCTCTGGTATTTCGTGCATGGTGTAACCCATATTGGCTAACCGCACAGTCTGGTCATGAATATAGCGATATAAATCGCGCTGATCTTCCCACAATTCAACCGTGTTATTCTGCCCCCAGACGGGCCAATGGTGCGAGCCAAACGACACATCTGTCTTGTCGCCATACATATATATCGCTTGGTCTATATACTGGCTCCAGAGCCGCCCGTCACGCACCTTGGCCCCGCGCGGTGTGTACATATTATGAAGCGTGTGATTGATAATTTCGGCCTGACAAAAGGCGCGAAACTGCGGCAGATAGAACATAAATTCGCTGGGGGCCTCGGCGCCAAGGGTGAGGATAAAATCCATCTCTACCCCATCAAGAACAACTTTCTGGCCAGTATGATCAACATCTATAGTCGGATAAATAAGCCCGGGTGTACCGCTTGAAACGGCCTGACCCAGACCCACACCAATTTGCCCCGCCGCATTTTTAGGTAGCAAGCTGCCAAACATATAAGACGCCCGTCGCGCCATGGCATTACCTGCCAGAATATTTTCGCTAATACTTTCGAGTACGAAACCCTCGGGCGCAATAACCTCGACCCCATTTTTGATGTCTGTTTCCGAGATCAGGCCACGCACACCGCCAAAATGATCAATGTGAGAGTGGGTAAAAATAACGCCGGTAACCGGGAATACACCAAGTTCACGGTCAACAAGCTCTTTGGCTTTTGCGGCCACTTCTCTGGTAATCAGCGGATCAACAACAATCCAGCCCGTATCGCCCTTGATGAACGTAACATTGGAAAGATCAAACCCACGCACCTGGTAAATACCGTCCATGACTTTGTACAAGCCGTGTTTTGAAACCAACTGGCTTTGCCGCCAAAGGCTTGGGTTTGCGGTATCTGGCGCTTCTGTTTTTAGAAATTCATAAGCGCCTAAATCATATACTGGCGCACCGGTTTTCGTTGTTACTAGGGTCTCCTCCAAAGAGGCGATAAAGCCGCGATCAGCATTCTCAAAATCTGTCTGGTCTTGCATATCCAGATAGTTGGCCAGCTTTTTGTTTGAGGCTTTGACAGTGTCAGAGACAAAAGGGGCGGCACTTTGTGTGGGTGTTTGCCTTGTTTCAGGCAGGCAACCCATTATGCCGACCGTCAGAGCTAATGCGAATATAATTTGTCTCATTTTCATAATATTCCTTAGAGTTTTTAAGCAATTTAATTCGTACTGGCTGCGTCTTCTTTAATCATGTCGGCTGCTTTTTCTGCAATCATTATCGCCGGGGCATTGGTGTTCCCCGAGACAAGGTTTGGCATGATAGAAACATCCACCACCCGCAATCCCGCCACGCCATGAACCCGCAGCCGGTCATCAACCACGGCCATATCATCATGGCCCATTTTGCAGGTGCCAACCGGGTGGTAGATGGTGTCAGTACGTTCGCGTATGTCAGCACGTAAAGCGTCTTCGTCTGTGGTGTCGCCGTCGTAATAAGCTTCGCCGCGTATTGCATCAAAGGCTGGTGCACGCAAGATTTCCTGTGTCAGTTTCACGCCTCTTACCATGGTTTCCATATCCCGATCATCTTCGAGAAAGGCCGGGTCTATAGCAGGCGGTGCCAGCGGGTTTGCGCTATTAAGCGCCAATTGCCCGCGGCTTTTTGGGCGCAGAACACACACATGACAGCTATAACCATGGCCCCAGTGCAGCTTGCGACCATGGTCATCCACCACGGCGCGTACAAAATGTAGCTGTATATCTGGCGAAGGTTCCTTTTTGTCAGTGTACAAAAAGCCACCAGACTCGCCATAGTTCGTCGCCAGCATGCCGCGCCTTGTGACGGTATACTTAAATGTTTCACCAATCATTTTCAGGCCACCAAACAAGGAAAGCCCAACCGTGTCCAGCGACCTGGATTTAAAACTGGCAATCCAGTCTGGATGATCTTGCAAGTTTTCCCCCACGCCAGGTAATTCATGGATATGCGTCAGGCCATGTGGTTCGATTTTATCCTTGGGGCCAATGCCTGAAAGAAGCAAAATTTGCGGTGATCCAAAAGCTCCGGCAGACAGGATAACCTCGCGCCGGGCCAGCACGTGGTCAGCTTTTCCCTTGCGTAAAAACTGCACGCCAATGGCTTTTTGGTTTTCTACAATTACATTTTGGGTGTGTGCATGAGTTCGTACGGTCAGATTTGGTCGATTGCGCGCCGGGTCCAAAAAAGCCCGAGCTGTGGACCAGCGCTCGCCATTTTTCTGGGTGACCTCATAAAGGCCAACGCCTTCCTGCTCTGCGCCATTAAAATCATCGGTTAGGGGTAACTGCAACTCTCTGGCGGCATTAATGAAAGCATTGTTGATGGGGCTGGGGTCAGTAACCGGTGCTACATTTAATGGCCCGCCCACCCCGTGAAAGTTATCGCCGCCCGCCTCGCGGTTTTCACTTTTTTTAAAATAGGGCAGGACGTCCTCATAACTCCAGCCCTGATTGCCTAGTGCCGCCCAGGCATCATAATCTGCCCGATGTCCGCGAGTATAAATCATCGCATTCATGCCCGAAGAGCCACCCAGCATTTTGCCGCGTGGTTGATAGCCATTACGCCCGTTCAAGCCTTTTTGCGGCACAGTATGATAAGCCCAGTTCTTTAATTTTCCGGGGATCAGCGCAATTAACGCAGCGGGCGTAGAGACAAGCGGGTTTTTGTGAGTGCCACCGGCTTCCAAAAGACAGACCGAAACATCCGGATCTTCTGACAAACGGTTGGCCAGCGTACACCCTGCCGAACCAGCGCCCACAATAACATAATCAAATTCATCTGCCATTATACCATCTCTCATCAGCCCGGGAGACAAAAACATTGCGCCCCAGAAGCACTGTTTTTTAGTATAAAGCGAAAAGCAACATCTTTCAAAATTGAAAAACCTCTTCCTGAAAGTAATTCGGGTGAAATTGGTGAGGGGTTCGAGGTGAAACATCGAACTGGAACCTGTCCTCAAGCAGCGAAGCGGTAGGACAGCTAAAAAGGGAACCTGTCCTCAAATAGCGAAGAGGTAGGACAGCTAAAATGGCGCGCCCCAAAGGACGAAGTCCGAACACTTATATCGAGGGTGTGGGATTTTCGAAGAAAATGGCGCGCCGAGGAAGATTCGAACTCCCGACCCCCAGATTCGTAGTGTGTTCTTGTGAGGTTCTCTGGGCTACTCCTTGGTACGCTGAATTACTATAATCCGTTAAATATCATATGATTAACTTAATTTTGTTTGCGATGTAGCCCTTTACAACACGCTCTGGTTTGTGTTTCCCTGCTTCCCTATTGTTTCCCCGAAGCGGTGGAGTGCGCTATTGAAACAGAACAGGAAGCTCACCAAACGTGTCGTTGATTCTGAAGATGCTAATGGTCTGGACCGCAAGGTCTTTGATAATGCGCTAGCTGGTTTTCACTTACGAATAAAACCATCCGGTTTAAAAAGTTTTGCCATTCAGTATCGAACGCGCGGCGGGCGGCAGCGCTCTCTTACTCTGGGTCGTTACGGCACCCTGACTGTTGACGAGGCCCGTCATGAGGCGCGGCTTTTGCTGACACAGGTTGCTAAAGGCGAAGACCCCTCGCTGGATAGAAACACAAAACGTCATTCGGTTTCTATGCAAGGGCTTTGGGATGAGTATCTGGTCAAACACGCCAAGCCTAAAAAAGCCCCTCGCTCGGTTGTAGAAGATGAAGCCATATGGAGACTATGGCTTAACAAGACCATAGGCCCAATTAAGGTGGACCAGTTGGGGCGCAAAGATGTGGAACACTTGCACGCATCAATGCAGCATGTCCCAAGCCGGGCGAACCGTATGCTGGCTTTGTTATCAAAGATGATGAACCTCGCCGTGCTTTGGGGGTATTGCGAGAAAAACCCGTGCATGGGCATTCCTAAATACCGCGAAGTGTGTCGCGAAAGGTTCCTGACCTCAGACGAGCGAGAGGCTTTAGCCAGTGTACTGGGTAAAGAGAGCGACAGGTGCGCCGCTAATGCCACCTGGCTGGCTATGCTGACAGGGGCTCGGCGCGGAGAGGTGCTCAATGCCAAATGGGATCAGTTCCATCTGGATGGACATGCCCCGATTTGGATACTACCAGCCTCCAACACCAAACAAAGACGGATTAACCGTAAGCTCCTTTCAGCACAGGCGGTGATGCTGCTTAGCGAATGGAAACAAGAATGTCCCAATTCAGATGCAGGGTGGGTGTTTCCAGGCAAAGACCCTATGCTTCCGCGCCCGGACTTGAAAGGACCGTGGAGGCGCATTCGCAAGACGGCCAAGTTAGAAGATTTCAGGTTTCATGATTTGCGCCATGATTTTGCTTCTTTGGCAGTGGGTGATGGCTGGTCCCTTTCCATGATAGGCAAATATCTGGGTCATAATTCTGTGCAGACCACACAACGGTATGCACATTTGCAGGACGATCCACTTAGGGCAATGGCAGAGCGTATTGGTACGCTTGCCTATGACAAGCCCGGCAATGGTTGATGAAATCCACGCAAAAGACATGCGATTAATCGATGCCAATATGATGACTCGTGACGGGCTGCTGGCAATGTACGGAGATCAGATCAAACTGGATCCGATAATTGCAGAGCGGATTATAAAGATCGGTGAAACAGTGCCGGGTAAAGATATTTCGCAGCACCCCTCTCTTACATTGACGGAATTGGTGCGCTGGTTTCAGTCCAAACCCCGCCCCGAACCACATTGGCAACCTGACTATTTGAGCAGTAGAGATCATCCCTTTTGGGATAATTTACCGGTTAAATGCTCAATTGATGCCCAATGGTTTGTCAGCGAGGCTCTATTTGAAAAAGATGCCGAAGCAAACCTTTTGGTGAGTGCCTCGGTTGGCCGTTTTGGAGAGCCTCGCTTCATACCGCCTTCATGGTGGGGAACTTTAGGAATTTCATTAGACCTTCATAGGGTTTCCTGGGGTGGTATACCATTCGATGAATTAGTGTTTTTGAATTTAAGCGCTTTGCCTAGCTCATTAGCTGACAGACTTATAAACGGAGCATTGCGCATACCATGGCATACGGTTCGTACCGTAGAAAAAGATATAAAACGGGTCTTGGAAAACATGGAGTTGTTATATCAGGAAGAGGAATATTTAATTGAGCGCACCCAACATTCGATAAAGACTATGCGGGAACACAACTCCTCAGTGTCAATGTCGCCATTCGGACCCGTTACAAATAAGTCGAATATTAAGAAGAAGCGTAGGCCTGGTGCGCCTTCTAAAAGGGAAAAGATTCGAAAATTATACGAACAAAGGCGCACTAGAGACATTCCCCTTACCACCCTAAATGCTGAGGCCGACGGAATTAGAGATGATTATCTTGAAGAATATGCTCATTTTCCAAGCATAAATACCAGTAAAGTAAAAAGTGAAAACGTCATCAAGCACCTGAAAGCTCTAGGGTTTTATGATTCCAAGACAAAATCATTCATAACTGAAAATAAAACACCCTAATTATTTTTCCTATTACGGGGCTATTAGGGGAAGGCCCTAAGCGCCTCATTTGTACCACCAAACCAATGGAGGTACGAATGAACACCCTTGCCCTACCCACTTCACTACTCAGCACCAATGATGCCGCCCGTCGCCTTGGGCTATCACCGCGCACATTAGAGGCCTTGCGCGTTCGCGGCGGTGGGCCTGAGTTTATCAAGCTGGGTCGCCGCGTGCTCTATGAACCACAATCCCTGGCGCGCTGGATCGATGCAAACCGTCGCCATTCCACATGCGATGTGACGGCACGCCTTAACACAGGGCATAAGCCATGTGCCTGAAGGCTATCACCTATATTCGAGAACGGGATATACGCCCTAGCGGATGTAAATTCGTTGCGCTGGCGCTTGCAGATCACGCCAATGCTAACTGGACATGCTTTCCCTCTGTCAGGCGTTTGGCCTTTTACACCTCTTTATCGAACCGAAGCGTGCGCACTCATCTGAACAGTCTGGCCAGTATGGGCATCATCACCCGAAAACGACGGCAACGAGAGGACGGCACACTTGCTGGCTATTCGTTCTTCATCCAGCGGCAAAAACCACCCGAATTAGGCGGCACTAGCGGCAAAAAACAGCACAAAACCACGTCAAAACTTGCCGCGCATGAAACCTCAGAAGAAACCTCAATACATAACAATAACGCTGGCCAGTCAGAAAAACGATCTGCCATCCCCTCAGATTGGGAACCAGACAGTCAAACCAGGCTTCTGGCCATTCAACAATACCATTACGATGAAGAGGAGTTAGACGATGTCATCGAAGACTTTAAGGATTACTGGGACAACAAAAGGAACTGCTCAGACGGAAAGAAGCGAAGCTGGAGCCGCACATTTCGTATGCAACTCAGAAGGCTCGGCAAGAAGAAACCTGCCAGACACAAGCCCAATAAACCCAGCACTACCACCAACAGCCATGGACAAGAGCCTTCAGGCATTGCTGGCGCAGCAATGCGGCGTGCATATACGCGTAAAGAGCAGGACGATGTTCCCGAATGATGCGCCCACCTACTCAATCATTGAGCAGATCAACGTTATGCCGGTTCATGGCGGCCCAATGGGCCTCGCTGCCGCCCTTAAGCTCCTGGAGGGCCGTCTGGCACCAGCCAAGCCATCACAGATAGAAGGCTGGCTGGCAGAGCTGAGCACACTAGTAATCACGCGTCGTCAGGATGGCTTTAGCGCTGACCTTACCCTGGGTGTGTGGACAGAGCGCCTGAGCCAGTATCCAGCAGATGTCGTGCGTCACACACTACGGCAATGGCCTGACATTGGAGCGAGAGTATCTTCACTTAAAACCAGCGCCAAATATTGGCCTGCCTGGGCGGACATCTCCCCGCTTCTTGAAAATCATAGCCAGTGGCGCAAGGCGGCATATGCCATACTCCAATCGGAGACTTTATCATGAGTAAAAGAGGGAGGGGTGGGTCTAATCTCTCAGGCCTCAAGCCCTAAACCGGTGGCATTAGCCCAAAAAAACTGGCTGCGGAATTGCAGAATATTTTTTTTATTCATTTTTATAATTAAGACCACGTGTATCATGTACACCCCGTATGTCGAGGCGAGTATTATCGTTCTGGGCGTCAACCATAAAGAGGGAATGGTCGCGGATGAACTGCCCGGCAATGGTGCCTTTGGCCTCAAGGCCGGTAAAGGCCCCCTCGGCAGCAGCAAACAAATCAAGCGCCATGCTTTGCTTAGGCGTCTCCAGTATAGCTATCCCATCCGGCCAAACATAAAGCGTGCCGGGTTCTTGAGTATGACGAATACCTTTGGTTGTACGTACCATTACTGCCCAGCGTCCCTCAGGAAGACCACTGGCCATAGCAATGGGCGTATCATCAGCGGCGGCAGGCACAGTTACTGCCGCACTGGTCACGGAACGCGCCTTACCACCCAGGCTAGCAAAGCGCAGGAACGCCCGCGCATTGGCCGGATCAAGCGCGACACCGGTGCCGTCGGACTGGTCACTGATAAACATGGCAAAAAAGCTGGGGGTGTCGCCGATTACCGTATCAATGGGATCGGGACCAAGCGGGGTAATACAGGCCGAGACCGCATCGGTCTCGCATATCTGTACCAGCAAAGGCAATGCTGCCGCGCCAGTATCGGCACTAACTCTCACCGCTGTATCAGCCGAACCACCCACATCGCCTACCCCGATATTAATGGCCGAGGCCGTCATAAAGCCAATGCTTCCTTGTGGTACGGTAATAATACCATCACTCGAAGGCGTTGCCCCGATGGAGAGAATATCCGGCACCTCTTTGTCATCAATGGAGAGAAACACCGTATTGACCCCGGGTATGGCATCGACATTGGCATTTTCACAAACAAAATCAGGAAACACCCCCTCACCAGCACTGAGCGCTGTTGGTGTGAAGGCCAGAATGAAAGACCTTGTCTGACCAGCATCAAGATCAAAGGGTACATCTGCCGGTCCCACAGGCGTATTGGCTGCATCGGTTTCCTGATAACTTAAACTTACCGGTGAGCCTGCCGGAATGGTAATCTGGCAGCTTTGCGCCGGATTATCGCCGGCATTAATGACCGAAGCAAACACCGTGATCGGATCGCCTAGCGCCGTGGACCCGCTAACTTCCGGATTATCCATTGCCGAGGCAAGTGAGCCGGAGCGCGCCGAAGGCAGAATTGACGTGAACAAGGTGGTATTCAATAGCGCCATTAACTTGAATTTCGCGCTGACATTGCGCGCCTGATCCATGGTGACAATGCACACCCCATTGCCAGTGCAATCACCATTCCAGGACGAGAATGCTGAACGTGAAGTTGCGGCCACCGGCGTCAGGGTGACACTGGTTCCGGTTACATAATCCTCGGAACAAACCGTACCGCAATTGATGCCTGCCGGGGCGCTTGTAACTGTTCCATCGCCTAAACCTGTTTTGCTTACCTCCAGAGAGAATTGTGGTAAGCCTTGTACTGTCTCAGTTTGTGCCGAAATCAGGCCTTCGGTTGTACCGCCACCATCAATATAACTGGCAACAACATCAATTCTGGTTCCCACATCAGCCTGCTCCAGAACATAGGTAGCACCCGTGGCCCCG
Organism: Robiginitomaculum sp.; assembly: GCA_021776515.1. Taxonomy (GTDB): domain Bacteria; phylum Pseudomonadota; class Alphaproteobacteria; order Caulobacterales; family Maricaulaceae; genus Robiginitomaculum_B. Next base: position 45,232 of record JAJFFS010000020.1, read on the forward strand.
GCAATATTGGCACCGTTTCTGTGCCATTGGAAACTGAATGGCCCAAGGCCGTCTGCGTCGGCAATTGTAGAGGTATCGGCAGTTAGCGTCTGGCCTTGCGTTGGCGTACCGGTGATGAGTACCGCCCCGGTGGGCGATGAATTGACGCCGGTTCCCTGAATAACAAAGGTATAGGGGTTTTCATCCGCATCATCATTGGCAATGCTGACTGTTGCGGTGCGTAGACCAAGGGCACCAGGCCTAAACCCGATGATGAAAGAGGTTGTGTCCCCTGTGGCAATTGGTGTTGTTGCATCAGCCATCAGGGAAAAATCACCCGCATGGGGGCCGATAATACTCACACGTGGGTTGCCGATGAGATTAAGTGGCGCAGTACCTGAATTGGTGATGGCAAAAGTGTTATACACCACTTCTAACACGCTAAAACTACCAAAGTCGGTATTATGTACCGCATCCGGCGTAGTGTTCCCGTCAAGGATGGGTTGCCCAAAAAGAAGGCCAGTTATGTCCATCTCCGGCGCAACACCCGTGCCTTGTATATCAAAGGTATAAGGGTTTTCATCTGCATCATCATTGGTGATGGAAACCGTGGTGGTGCGCAGGCCAAGGGCGCTAGGGTCAAAGGTAATGGTGAAAGTGGTGGTGCCGCCATTGGCCGCCACCGGTGTCGTCGCATCACTGGTCAGAGTGAAATCAGCAGCATGGGTGCCGCCAATAACCACACGCGGGGTGCCGGACAGGTTCAGGTCTGCACCGCCGGAATTAGAAATGGTGAAAGTATTGGCATTGCTGCCGCCGGTCAGTGTCACAGAACCAAAATCGGTATCGTCCACTGTATCCGGCGCCATGTCCCCATCGGCAATGGCAACACCCATGCCGGTAACATCTATCTCCGGCGCAGAAAGGCCAAATATATCCGCCCGAATGGCATTGCCATCGACATCACCACCGGATTGACTGTTATCCTGCCAGGTGATGACAAATTTATCGCCCGGCAGCGTCGCCACTTTGGGTATCATTTGGTCACTCAGCGTTGTGGTATTGACCAGAAACTCTGGTCCCAATGGTGTGCCGGATGCCTCATAGGCTTGCGCCCGAATAGCCGCGCCACTGGGATCATCAATACTGGCACTTTCATCCTGCCAGGTGATGACAAAACCACCATCAGAAAATGCCGACACAGAGGGGCCGAACTGAACGCCCGTCGTTATGGTGTTGACCAGAAATTCGGTGTCTATTTTTGCACCAGCAGCATCAAATCGCTGCGCCCGTACGGCAAAGTCACTTGTGTCATCGGGACTTAAACTTTTATCCTGCCAGGCGATAACGAAGCCGCCGCCGGGCAATGCCGCCACGCTGGGGTTTTGCTGAGCCAGCGCCGTTATGGAGTTGACCAGAAATTCTGGTCCCAACAACACACCAGCAGCATCAAAACGTTGCGCCCGGATGGCGCCATTGCTGGTATCGCCGCCGGTTTGGCTGCCATCTGTCCAGGCAATGACAAACCCACCGCCGGAAAGCGCCGCCACAACGGGGGTTGTCTGGTTGCCTGATAGAGTGGTGTTGGCAACAAATTCAACGCCCTGGGCCACGCCAGCGGCATCATAACGTTGCGCCCGAACATCAACGCCATTCAGGGGGCCACTTGCTGCACTAAAATCCCACCAGGCAATAACAAAACCGCCCCCCGTCAGCGCCGCCACACTGGGGGCTGTTTGCGAGGAAAACGTTGTAGTGTTGACCAGAAATTCGGCACCTTGCGGTACGCCACTGGCATCATAACGTTGCGCCCGCACAGCAAATGAGCTGGGATCATCTGGACTAGTACTGTTGTCATACCAGGTAATGACAAAGCCGCCGCCGGAAAGCGCCGCCATACTGGGCTGTAACTGAAAATCGGAAATTATGGTGTTGACCAGAAATTCGGGGTCCAGCTTTGCGCCAAGAGCATCAAAGCGCTGTGCCCGAATGGCAAAACTGCTGGTATCACCGCCTGTGGCGCTTTCATCCGCCCAGGCAATAACAAACTCGCCATTGGTCAACGTTGCCACACCGGGTTGTATCTGATTGCTCGGTGTTGTGGTGTTGACCAGAAACTCGCCGGTGGGCAAGGTATTTGTGCCGGTGCCAGAAATGCCAAACGTATAGGGGTTTTCGTCCGCATCATCATTGGCGATGGAAACCGTGGCGGTGTGCAGGCCAAGGGCGCTTGGAACAAAATTGATAGCGAATGAAGTCGAACTACCCGCTGCAAGCGGTGTTTGCGGATCTGTCGGGTTTGCTGAACTAACAATAAAATCACCAGCATGTGGACCACTAATACTTACCCGAGGAGTGCCTGATAGATTTAACGGTGCCGTGCCAAAATTTCTGATGGCGAAAACACCGCCAGCTTGAGTGCCTACTGTGAAACTACCATAATCAGTTCCATCCGCCGTATCTGGCGTCACATCGCCATCAAGTATGGAAATGCCCTTGCCAGCAACGTCCATCTCCGGGGCAGTAACGGAAAATACACTGACACCATCATCACCAAAGCCGGCAACAAACAAATAATTGGTGCCGTCTATGATGGCAGTCGTTACAGATTGAGCGCCATCAAGTTCCAGAATGGCATCGTCAGTAACATTTTCAACATTGCTCAAGGTGCCATCACCCGCCACAGAAAATATGCTGACACCATCATCAAACCAACCAGTGACAAACAGATAAGTGGTGCCGCCAATAACGGTACTGGTGACGGAAGTTGTACCATTAAGTTCCAGATCGGCATCGTCAGTAACATTTTCAACATTGCTCAAGGTGCCATCACTCGCCACAGAAAATACGCTGATACCGTCATCAGTCTGACCAGCAACAAACAGATAAGTGGTGCCACCAATTATGGCAGTCGTTACAAATTGAGCGCCATTAAGTTTCATCGCGGCATCATCGGTGACATTATCGACATTGGTTAACTGACCAGCACCATCCACAGAAAATACACTGACACCATTATCAAGAAAACCAGCAACAAATAGATAAGTGGTGCCGCCTACAAGGGCAGTGGCAACAGATCTAGCGCCATCAAGTTCCAAAACGGCATCATCGGTGATATTTTCAACATTGAATAACTGGCCAGCACCATCCACAGAAAATACACTGACACCATCATCCACCGTACCTGTAACGAATAAATATGTAGTGCCACCGATAAGGGCAGTGGCTATGCCTTCGGGAGCATTTATCGCCAACGTCGGGGTGTCACTCACATTATCAACATTGAATAACTGGCCAGCAGCATCCACAGAAAATACGCTGACACCATCATCAAGTGTACCTGCAACGAACAAATATGTGATACCGTCAATGACCGCCGTGATTACGGCTTCAGAAACAGCAATTTTCAGAATGGCATCGTCGGTGACATTATCCACATTGGTTAATGTGCCGTCACCGGCTACAGAAAAAACGCTAACGCCGCTATCAAAGAAACTGGAAACAAACAGATAGGTGGTACCGCCAATGATGGTAGTGGTTATGGAAGTTGCCCCATCAAGCTCCAGAATGGCATCATCGGTGACATTATCAGTATTGATGATGGTCAGCGGGCTTTGGGCAAAGGCGGCGTTTGGCCCCAGCATCACCATCAGAGCCAGCACGACCATGCACAGGGCCATTAGCGAGTGTTTTACGAAACTGAACATGGCCTTTTTCCCCAAGGTAACAAATAACGGCTTCCGCCTCATGTGATAAACACCGGCAGTTTCGCACCCTCCCTCCCCCCTTCGCCATCCCATGAATATGGGGGGAGGTAAGGTTATATCACCGTGATCTGCGGCGGGGGGCTTGGATCTTTTTCATCATACCGGTGAAAACAGGTATCCCGTGGCGCATGAAAACAATCACTTCGTCGCCCTCTGCTTAAACCGAAGGACGACGAGATGGGGATATGGAGTTTCTTCATGTTTCGAGACGATTGCGCGGGCGCAATCCCTCAACATGAGGTAAAAAATACTCACCCACCATCTGACGCCAGCACCTTTTACGGTGCCAGCGCCAAGGGCAGGGGACCGTCCTAGTTTTTTTGTTTCTTGAACTTTTTCTTGAATTTGTTTTTGAGTTTGTTCTTGACCTTGTTTTTAATTTTTTTCTGGCCTTTCAGTTTCCTGTTGGTCTCCACGGGCACGGTGTTTTGCGCACGGGGTCTCACAGGCACGGTTTTGATGATGGATTTACCGTCGCTGATTTCCAGTATGGCACCACCATTGATACCGCGACCGCCGAACGTACTGACCCGGTAAATACGGCTCTGGGTTAGGCACTCTGCCTCCAGAAGACCAAGCTTAACACCTGTGTTTGTGCGCAAGCTGACAGTGGTTTGGATCTGGTACCAATGGTTAACTTGCAACTGGTGCGGGGCCATCCAGAACGCCGGGCCAACGGGTCCCGTGCCGCCCACTATCCACTCACGCTCAACAGGGTTTGACGGGTTTAAGGCAGAAACCGGTGGGCCGGATGTGGCCACAGGCACAACATTACCACCAGTGGTGACTGTTGATGCTGCACCAAAATCTTTCAGGATGAACGAAACCCTGACAGAGTAAGCCTGTGGATATACAGCGTTCACATAATTGATGTAGGCCTGCATTTGGGTGTTAGTTGTCGCCAGATCGTTATAACCCAAGGAGAAATTATCGTTCAGACCATTGGGACCGGGTACACTGACAAATGAAGTCTCCAATTTCCTCTCTGTCCACGGTGTGCAGCACAAATTGGGCAGGGGAGGTTGAAACACGCCTACAGGTCCTCCAGGTAAAAGCACCGCACCACCAGTACCACCACCAGAGGGTTTCAGGGAAAACACACTCACACCCTCATCATAACCGGTAACAAACAAATAGGGAGTGCCGCCAATGTTGGTAGTGGCAACGGAACTTGCACCCATAAATTTCAAAGTGGGATCATCGGTGACATTTGTTACATACTGTAACTTGCCATTACTATTCACAGAAAACACACTGAAACCGGAATCAACAATATTATCAAAAATGGCTACAAATAAATAAGTAGTGCCGTTAATAACGGCTGTGGTTACAGAATCGGCCCCATCAAGTTTTACGGTGGCAGTGTGAGTGATATTATCAACATTCTGCAATATGCCATTAGCATTCACAGAAAACACGCTGACACCATCATCAACCCAACCAGCAACAAACAGATAAGTGGTGCCGCCAATGTTGGCAGTGGTGACGGACACTGCACCTTTAAGCTGTAACGGGACAGTAAGGCCGGCCCCGGGAGGGGCATTGTTGTTTATATTATCAACATTTTGCAACTGGCCAGCAGCATTCACAGAAAACACGCTGACACCAGAATCATTAGTGCCCGCAACAAACAGATACGTTGTACCGCTAATGTTGGCCGTGGTGACGGAACTTGCACCACTAAGGTTGAATTGGCTGTTATCGGTGACATTAAAAACATTCTGCAACATGCCAGCAGCATTCACAGAAAATACGCTGACACCATGATCATTAGTGCCCGCAACAAACAAATAGGTGGTGCCGCTAATGTTGGCTGTGGCGACGGAATTTGCGCCATCAAGTTGTAAAATACTGTTGTCGGTGACATTTGCCTGAGTGGTTACGTTGAACGAGCCACTATTCACCACACGAAACACACTGACACCATCATCACTAAAACCGGCAACAAACAGATAAGTGGTGCCGTTAATAATGGCTGTGGTTACAGATTTTGCAAAAGCAAGCATCCGTGCGCTATTATCGGTGATATTTCCCACGTTCAGTAACTGGCCACCAGCATCGACAGAAAATACGCTGACACCATCATCATTCATGCCAGAAACAAACAAATATGTGGTGCCGCCAACAACGGCTGTGGTTGCAGAAGAGGCACCCATAATCATCAGAGTGCTATTGTCAGCGACATTATCTGTATTGTTGAGTACCAGACTTTGGGCCGAGGCAGTGTCTGGTACTATTATGACCAAAGCCAGCAAGGCCATAAAGACAGCTATGATATGGTGTTTTGCTAGATTAAACATGGCATTTTTCCCCAAGGTAACAAATAACGGCTTCCGCCTCATGTGATAAACACCGGCAGTTTCGCCTCTAACGCCCGCCCTTCGCCACCCCATGAATATGGGGGTCTGATGGCCATGGGGATGGGAAATTGGCTTAAATGATGGCAAACATGGGGGATGGAACTGGAACTGCCCCCCAATACTTCGGATGAGCTGAAAGCGGCGACGCAGGCTCATTCTTTGGTGAAGCCCTTGATCGCCGCTCTGGTGGTTCTGGCTTGCCTTGTTGGCGGATATGTTCTCACGCCTCGCCTGTCCGCAATCTCGGCATCTATGGTGGCGCCGGAAAAGGTGGACTGGATTGAGGTTATTTCTCCTGCTTCTGACTTGCGCCTGAGACGACCGGCGGCCAGTGAATCACCCTCTCCGATGAGCGGGCAATGGGATAAAAAACCCGTCCGCCCCCGCCAATTCAGCACCATGTTCAAGGTAGACTGGCCGCAGGATCAGGCGCGCAGCCTTTATGTTCCCGGCGTAGGTGGCATTTTGAACGTTTATGTGAATGGCATTCACTTTGAAAACAGTGTGGCCATGCACAGCTCTAGCCCGGGGCTGGGCAATCAGTTCATCTATCAGGAATTACCACAGAGCATCTATCAGCCCGGCATTAACAGGATAAACTTTATCGTGCAGGACGATGGTTCCGGTACCGGGCTAAAATATTTTTATTTCGGCCCGACTGCGCAGCTTTACCCCCTGTTTGCGGCGCAGGCAAAATGGGCCGGGCGACAAAGCCTGATCCTTCTTGCGGTCGGGCTGGTTTTGGCTTTTGGCGGGCTGGCCACAACCATAATCAGCAAAAGGCGCGCTCTGGCACTGCTGATTTGCGTGGCAGGGGTTTTGTTTGCCGGGCAGGGCTATGGTTATCAACAGGCAGATACGGCCCTTTTTCTGGCGCTGGATGTACAGTTTCGCGCGCCATTGCACATTATTTTTGTTGCGGTGACGGCTGTTTTTCTTAGCCTGTGGACCCAGGGAGAAAAGAGAGAACAAATCCGGCTCGTTTGGTCTGCACTCATCATTATCAGTCTGGTGGCTCTTGAATGGGTTACAGGCGCGGGTGCCTCGGCTTTCACCCGCCCGCTCTTGTATTTGATTGGTCTTGCCTTAACCGGGTTTATCGGATTTCGGCTGCTCCGGTATTATCAGCGCCAGAGCACCAGCGAAGCCTGGCAGACGGGTTTGTTTGTCATCGCCTTTGCGGCGCTTGGGGCCGGGGTTTTCCAGTCCATTTTCAAGTCCTCTTTAAGCCCACAATTTCATGCAATGACATTGATAAATCTGGGCCTGTTACCGGTCTATACCGGCTTGCTCATGGTGATATTGGTCAATGCCATACGCGATTACAGAAGCAAGACCGCTTACCTTACCGCTCTTGTCTCTGAAAAAGAGGCCGCTTTACAAGCAGAACTTCAAAAACGTGCTGTGCTGGAAGAGCGCCAACGCCTGACACGCGATATGCATGATGGCATTGGTGGGCAGCTCTTATCGTTGCTTGTGCGGGTCAGGTCTGGAAATATTGGCATTGAGCAGGTCGAAGATGAAATTCAGGACGGGCTTAATGATTTGCGACTGATCGTTGATTCAATGGATCATACGGGGGAAGATTTAACAATTGCCCTGACCACGTTTCGCTCCAGGGTTAAGGCACAGTTGGATGCGTTGGGCATTGAGCTTGACTGGCAACAATCGAAAAGCATCAAACTGGCGCAGACGACGCCGCGCACAACCTTGAATATTTATCGTTTCTTGCAAGAAGCGGTTTCCAATATTATTCGTCATTCCCGAGCGAAGACTGTCAAAATCAGCCTGTCGCAAGCTGCACCGGCTTCGCCGCTGATTATTTCGGTCATGGACGATGGCAGAGGTTTTTCCGCCAAGGGTGCCAAAGCCACTACGGGAAAAGGTATTCCCAATATGCAGGCACGAGCAGGAATGCTCGGCGGTCATATGGATATTAAATCAGGATTGGGTGGCACCGGGACTTGCATCACCCTGACCTTGCCCCAGGCCACAGATTAAACTATGGGGTTAATCCACCCCATCTGCGTTGCCTCAAAAATAGCCTCATTGCGCGAATGAACCTTGAGCTTGCTGTAAATCGCTTTAACATAATCACACACGGTATGGTGCGAAATACTGAGTACTTCTGCGGTTTCCCTGTATGACAAACCTTTGGAGAACATGACAAGAATTTCCTTTTCGCGTTCAGTCAGCAAGGTTTTGGGTTTTGGCGTGGCAGTAAGATCAGGGCTGTTTTTGAACATCTGCAATACATGGGTCGCTGCCTGTGGGCTGATCGGGTTAGCGCCGTCCAGCGTCGCTTTGATATCACGGCGGATTTGATTGGGCGGGGTGTCTTTTAGAAGATAGCCGTTTGCCCCGGCCTGTAATGACACCAGCACGCTGGTACGATCCCCCAACACCGTAAGGATCAATATTTTGGGATCAGATATTGCTTTGATATTTTCTACAAACTCAAGGCCGCTGCCATCGGGCAATTGTAAATCCACAAGGCATATGTCCACAGGATTATTCCGGCACAGGGCACAGGCTTCGGCCACAGTTGCGGCTGAAAACCCGATCTGCAGCCCCTCTGTTTGCCTGATAATCATGCACAGATAGCCGCGCATATCATCGTCGTCTTCCAATATGCCAACCCGTGCGTCCTGTTCCTGCTTCATTACCGCGCCCAACATGTTGTGTGCGGGTAGTTTTCATCCTTGCTATCAACCCAGACCCGCACTTCCGGCTTTCGGGTTTTGGTAAAGGCGATGCTTGCATGATGGCCACTCTCATGAAGAGAGAGCACGCGCCAGGTCTGCCCGAACTGCGACGCGCAGTATTCATTAGCTTCTGCAATGGTCTGGAACGTATCCCCACGAACATCCTCTGAAAATTCCACCTGCCCGCCAACCCAGTGTTTCGACAAATACCTATCCTCCTGAATAATATCCGGCATCGGTAGATTAAGATCATTAAAACAGGCCAATGGACGCAATTGTCGACAATCTGTATCCCCCCTGATGGCATCACATCGTGATTGCGACGCATCTTTGAAACAGGAAAGAAAAGATATGCCGTCCAGTTTTCCCTCAAAGCCGGAATGCTCGGCCAATGTCACGCCCCTGTTTACGCGAGGCGGCTGGCAAACAATCATGGCGGTAAAATCAACAACGATATCGTCTCCGATTAAAACATCAACAATTTGCTGCTTTTCTCCTGACTGAATATAGTCCAGCAAATTGGCATATTCTCTTTCATTATCTCCAGTATTGGAATTAAATATCATTGCCGAGAGTTGAGCTGAATATAAATCACCGTCTTTCTTCCAGATGGTGTTGTTTTCAGGATTGTTAAATAACTGCCAGTGGGTATGTTTGTGGGCTTGTAAGCCCTCTATTTTGTTGCTCAGATAATCCCCAATATACATTTCATCGTTATTGTTTGCCGGCAACTTAACCTTTGTAATAAAAAGTCCCCCTGTAATATCAGAGGGTATTTCAAAATAATCCACAAGATATTTGTCTGAACCTGTTTCATCATAGTTGCGGGATTCTGCATCAACCTTGAAAAAGCCCGCCAGGGAAGCAAGGCGGCTGTGCATGCGGGCCGGCTCGGTATTTTGCGGGCTATAATTGTCTTCCACACCATTGATGAAGACTTGCTTTGTCTCACCCATCGGGCATTGGTAATTTGTAATTATTGGCATGCCGGATGCTGTATTGGCCGTTTCCCCAGGTTCAGGCTGCAAGACAAAAGGCGTTACAACAAGCAACAAAACACCAACCAACAACCCGCCAGTAACACCGCCGATGATCCCGCTACTGACGTTGGCCTTATTTAGATGTTTTGGTAGTTTATTCACAGTGTAAAATTCCAAAAGAAAATAGAATTTCTAATACACTCAGTCTTTGGCCTGGGATAGTAACAATTTTGTGTGACGACAGGTGCTACCGGCTCCAGCATGTGCCTTTGGGTTGATCTTTAATATCTATCCATGCCCGCTTCTTGTGATTGCTAACATTTCCATACGCAGCAATTGCCCACCCGCCACCATCATGAAAAGAGGCAATTCGCCATTCCTTGCCGAACTGGGCGGCACAAAAACGGTTTGCCATGTCTATCGTTTCAAATTTTGAACCTGCCACTTCCGGCGTGGTCGCAATAATGCCCCCACTCCAATATTGTTGCTTCCTCATCATGGTCGGAACCGGCTCGTTTATATCTTTGAAGCACAGAACAGGTAATTCAACGGAGCACACAGTGTCACCTTGATACGGGTTACATTTTTTTCTGGAAGTGGTGTTGCCAGAGCACGAGGCAAATGCTGTCCCGATGTTATTATCTGACGGTATTGGATTCAGGGCAAAGGTCAGCCCTTTTTCAGGTGCAGCTGGTTTTTCCGCCTCAGTTAAGGTTTGGGCACTCACAGAAAAGGCACCTGTGTAGCAGATAATCACAAACGCAAATTTCAAAATGCGGATAGTATTTGTGTGAAGCACATCGAGCATTTTTATCGCATTCACCTAAAATTACGGGTTCAGAGCAACATCGCCATTTGCTCATATTTTAGCAGAGTATGGATGTTCACCTATCCCATAAATATGGGGGTAAGGTAGGCGTTGAAAGAGATCTGAGTTTTTTGCACCAAAGCCCCAAAGCAAATAACCTTGAGGGCAATTATGAAGCAAAGTATCATGAGCGATATGCAGTGATGGTTTCAGGCCAAATTGAATTGAATCTAACCGTACCAGCATTCTACCAGTTGCTTCCCCCATGCTTCCCTGATGAGAATAGCAAATCACCGCATTTATGCTAAGCTGTTGAAAATATTGGTGCGCTTAGACACGGAAACCTCGAACCAGTTTTGGGAGGATTTGGAGGAGTGGGAAGGGCAATTAAGGAAGCCAAAACTTTAACTATTAAGGTGGGTCAAGTTTAGAGAGCAAAGGAGATTAGCGTGCCATTTATTACCAGTAGATAGCAATAATTTCAACGTCGAGAAGACGCGGTTGTGCATGATTTTTGTCTTCCGTCGCACTTACATTTGCCGTGGGCCATACAGGAGAGGTTGACGGAAAAAGTGAAAGTCCACTTGAGTTTCGTGCAGTGTCTCTAAACTCAAGGTCTTTTGATGGATCAATCCGTGCGTCTACCAGACCGCATAAAAGATCGCTAACAACCAAAAATGCACTTCGTTGATCCGAAGCGCTATTAACCCGAGTTTGCAATTTGATAATCTCATCTTCTATCTGGGCATTCTGTTTCTTTGTTAAAGTTTTGCCCATTTCTTTCAACATCGCATTCTTATATAAACCAAGTGCTATTGCCAGCCGATCTTCGTTGGAGTCTGAGACGATATTTTGCTGATCATCATTAAATGGCAACAGGCTTGCTTTACTGATCTGTTCCACGAGATCAGGTGTTAGTTCGCTAAAGAGGTCTACGAGCTTAACTGGCGTCCACGAAGGTTGCAGTGCACTGCGGGAGACCCGCCCCATCATGATAAACTCAGCGTCCGAAAAGAGAACTCTGCGGATGTCTTTCCAGTATGCAAGGTGTTCGGTGACGCCTACAATTTCTAAAGGTTTTTCTTCCAGATCCAACCCCGCTATAGCATCTCGATGGGCCACATATTCCACGCCCCCAATTGTCACCACTGCATAGTCGAGTGCCTCAGCTCGAATGGGTATAAGTCCAGCAAGCAGACGCTGTAAAATCTTGTTTATCGGCTGAGTTTCTACCAAAGCGGCTAGAGCACCACTTGCCTCGAACATTTGTGGAAAATCCTCGGCCATACCCGTGAATTCAGATACCATTGTGCCAAGGCGGAATACTGGATCAGAAGTTAATTTTACTCGAAACTCAACGAGCGAGCCCCTTAATAATTCTTCCGCTTTTACCACTATGGAAGTGTCAGTGATAGATAGCAGCTCTTTCGTATCATTAACAGTTTTGCAAGTCTGTGATGGCGGTTCCACAAGGCGAATATCGGGTATTCTATGAAAGTCACCAAACCAAGATTGGACAGTCGCTTTACGTGAAGTCTGTATCGTACTGCTATTGCTTGTTTGGAAGCGTGATGTCAGCTCTGACTTTGCTATTAGAGGGGAACTAACACCGATTGTACCACCAACTTCAGTTTGGTGTTCGTCAGCAAACTGCTCGGATGTGCTCTCTACTACCTCACCTGTTTGTGAAGAAAGCAAACTACGCAAGCTCACTTCATCAAGATAAACAAATTCTCGTAAGGGCCTATTTGCACCATCTAGGTGATCTTTAGACGTGTTGCGTTCTTGCCCAAACCAACTTTTTACCCAAGCAGTAAACCTCATTATGTATCCTCACTTACTGTTTGACGCCGTGGCCGACTCGCTACGCGCTCATATGCCAACGCCAAATCTTCAGCTGAGATTTTGTCGCGCTGGTTTTCTGCTGCAAGCAGAGCTGCTTCGGTCCAAATAGATGTCAGTTCGGCTGCCGACCATCCTTCTGTGAGGCTCGCAATATCTTCAATTGGAAGCTCAATGTCCGTCTGCAAGCGACTTTCATCTATCTTAAGAATCTCAAAGCGATCAGCAAGCAATGGTAAACCAAACTCAATCTCCCAATCAAACCGTCCAGGACGGGTAAGTGCTGGATCAAGGGTTTCAACTCTGTTAGTTGCTGCAATGACAACAACACTTTTATCTTTGTTGTCAAATCCATCCATAAGAGTCAGCAATTGCGCAACTAACCGCTTTGAAGATTCATGACTATCCCCAGTGCGTCGCTCTGCAATGCTATCTATTTCGTCAAAAAAGATGATTGCCCGACCTGACTCACTAGCCGTTGCAGCATCAAAAATCATGCGAAGCGTACTTTCAGTATCACCTAACCATTTGCTGATTATTGAAGGCCCACTTACTAAGAAGAAATCAGCTTCTGACTCATGCGCTATGATGCGGGCGAGATGGGTCTTCCCTGTTCCTGGAGGGCCTGAAAAAAGAATTCCCTTTACCGGCCTCGCGCCGATTTTATCTAGATACTTGCGGCCCTTAAATTGCGTTTCAATAAGTTGACGTGCACGTTTAATGACATGTGGATATCCCCCGAAGTCCTTAAAGCTAGGCCCGTCTGTACCCTTATCAACTAAATATTCTTTTATGGCTTCCTTGGTATCAAGCTCAAAATCTCGACTTCGGATTGGCACGTCAGAAATAATTCGAACAAGGCCGTCAATATCATTGTACTCGACGGTATTATTAACTGCGACATCCAAATTTTGGTCGTTGTGAACTGGTTTGATATTTATGCCATTATCGAGCAACACGGAGCCGTCTTCGAGGACAAGTTTGATAATTGCGATGGAGTTTTTCTCTATCCATGTTTCTGGCGGAGCTTGCTTCCAGCCGTTATCATCATCAACAAACAAAATGTCACCACGGCACGGTAGTTTTTCGCCAAGGCCAGTTACTGTCGCATTTTTCCCATCTTGAAGGTGAACATGAACGGTTTGGTCGTCGTCATCAACACTGATGACTTTCATAAGTTTTCCTATGACAATATCCTGTTCTAAGTCCGTATTCATTAGTTTGCCTTGATCGTTGATTATGTATTTATATCTCGATTCAAACGTACCCGTTAACGGTTTTTATTAGAAGGGTTTTTATCTACTCTGAAATATTAGCTTCCCCAGAGTCTCAAATTTTAAATCATATATTTGAGTTAAAACAACTGCCCTTGCCGACTGGCTTCCATGTAGATCTGCCATTCCTTGCTTTTAGCTTCTTCATCTAGCCAGTCACTTACAAACTGAAGAACACCACCGCCATGGGCTTCGATTATGCCGGGCTTGTGGAAATATGATCTATAGCCTGTGTCTGTTATTGGTAATGGCGAACGAGGTGGGTTAATGGCCTCAATCTCCAAATGAGAGATTATGGCCATATCAAGTGGAGTGTATCGAGCTTCGATCTCTATGCCTTGCCATATGAATTTGTAAGTTTCTGCCTCCATCTCAATGACTCCAAAACACATGAATTTCTTCAAAGTTTGTCTCAAAGGCGATAATGTCGTTGATCTCTAAATCATGCGCCATGCGCTCATAATCAATGTAGAAGCTCAAGCTGTTTGGAATTTCCGTTGTTGCCTCGGTGATCTCTTCGGCAAACTCAGCCAATGATGCGTAGACTCCAGCATAATGACCTTCCATTGAGGTTTTGGCATCTTCTATGTTATTGTAATGCTCCATGAGCTTGGCACCCACCATGCCGTGTTCAGAGATAAAGCCTGCAATCTCAACCACAGTTTCAATGCTCTGATATTCAGATATAGCCACACGTTCAAAACCTTGGGTGTCATGTATGGCGTATTCCTCTGCACCACGCATTGGTGAAGCCTGTAACATGGCTCTGATTTCATCATGGATGCTCCCTACATCCTGATTGGCATCAATCCATGCCCCATGGAGTATGCCATTATTATATGAAGCCAGACAGGCCACATAGATTTCTATCTTGTCTGTTGTTTCTCCCATTTTAAAGCCTCCTTGAAATAGGGGTTGCACATGCAACCCTTGGAAGCCTCTTAAAACGGGGTGTGCAAACGGAGGTAAAAATCGATGGGGTCTAGGTGCGGCCCACAGGCGAAGCCGAGGACAC
>JAJFFS010000003.1 GCA_021776515.1 Robiginitomaculum sp.
CGACTGGCTCTGGACTTACAACAATGAAAGACCCAATATGGCTATCGGCGGTATCACGCCAAAACAGAAATCGGCCATGGACATGTCCATAGCCGCATAACCGTTCTACTTACGATGCCCTCTATAAAGGGGGGTATTACCCTACCTGAAAAGAATTAGAACTAAAAAACCATGTAAAATCAAGCAAATACATAGAAGCTTAGTTTATTGACTAAATGTAGAAATAAATTCTTTAATAAAAACAATGGCTTAAAAAATGGTGCGCCTAGACACGGATACCTCGAACCAGTTTTGGGAGGAATTGGAAGGGTGGGAAGAGCAGCTTCCAAAGTAAGAACCAATACTTTAAACTTTAATGTTCCGTTTCAATTTAATGGCATTATTGTTCCAGCATAACATAAGTTATATTTCTTCCTTTGCCGCGTTGTTCTATTAAGTTCCAAGCGACAAGATTAGCCAAATCTTTTTTTCGTGATGCAAGCGAGCGTGTCGAAATACTTCCGTATTCACGCTGTGTGATGAAACCGTGTTGCTGAATATAATCAAGTATAGCTTGATGATATATCTCCAAACGCGGACCAACGGCTTTAAGCCCACCCTTTACTCGAATAAGCTCATCAAGCATGCCTTCTGCAAAATATTCAAGCCAGTTTGTAAAATCAATGTTGCCCTGTTCTTCATAATAATCACCAAAGACACCAACCTTGGTGAAATACCTCGTTACCTGCCTGTTGTAGAAGTTTTCAAAAGAAAACAGATCAAAAATATCCAGCCCACCTAACCCTAAGATAGCTGTAGTTATGAGCCGTGTTGTTCGGCCATTGCCATCCATAAATGGGTGAATAATGACATGCTGGCGATGAAATAAACCAGCCAAAATAATAGGATCAATTTTACCGAGTTTTGTATTTATAAAACCTAGCAATTCATCCATTAAGGAGGAAACATCTTTAGAATCTGGCGGAATAAATATAATGGCATCAGGGCGGCGCGGATCACGAATTACGACTGGGGCTTCCCTGTAATGCCCAATATCGCCTTTATTAGGCATTAAATTGGCAACGACCTGCCCTTGTACACTCTTTATAGTTTTTGAATTTAAAATAAAATCGTCAGATTTTACATTTCTATAAACATCTTGTAAGGCTTGATTGTAATTTAAAATTTCTCGTTCTGTATCGCGAATTTGCGAAGGACTAGATTTGAGCAATTGCCGCACATCAGTTAGCGCTAATGGGTTGCCCTCAATACTTGTCGAAGCATGCGTTGATAAAACACGAGCTTTAATCTGTAATTCGTTTATCGCTTGTGTGGATAGTCGTACTGAGTTTATCCCACCAATAACTTCGCCGATTTTTCGGATCGTTATCAATAATTCATCGGTAAGCGTATATTTAGGCAACCATGACATAGCCAAATAATAGCCGATTACGAGCCAATTAACAATTCTTATTTTTCTCTAAAATTCATTGGTTTATATGCGCTTGATTTAACCACCTAAACAAAGTTCGAACCAGAAAATACCGTAAAATCAATGGTATAGATGTTATCTCAACCCACATATCAAAATATAGGAATAAATTCTTGAGCAAAATCAATAGGTTAGAGCATGGTGCACTTAGACACGGAAGCCTCGAACCAGTTCTGGGAAGAATTAGAAGGGTGGGGAGAGGCAATTTCTAAGCCCAAAATCTCAACTCATTCCCAAATAGTCTAATTCCCCCACTAATGACGGAAATCCCTAATGAAGAACATAAGTGGTTAACAAAATACCGCTATGGCGACAGAAAGGACTTTCATTTTTACTACCTAATTGCACAATTATTCATATTGAGTTTTCAATGAGTTTAAAATTTTCCAAGGCACGTATAGCTAACCCTTTTAGGGGATGTCGCATTACCTAAAGCTCTAACTCCCATTTTGATGCGTATATTGTTAGTATCGTCATTTTGCCTAATTGATTGAGTTTCTACCTGAAATCCAATTTGCATGAACGTTGGATGATCAGTGCCATCTGGGTTTTTCCGTTCAATTTTTGCATAAGAATTATCAATGGCTCCAGAGCAGTGCATTGACACAAACCTCATTGCCGGAATTGGGTTTATGCTTATTGTCTTTTCGGTAGTACGCCAAGGCGAACCTGACATAGAATTTGGTAGGAATACGCCGGCGAAAACCATGGTACGTCTGCCAATTGACATGTAAGGAGCAGTAGCACCTCGCACCATAATGTCTCTGTACTCATCGGTATCTGACTGGGCATTCGCCGGAGAGGCAAAGTTAAATAAGGTCAAAGCAGTGATTGAAACTTTTAAAATATAATTCATGGCATGTCCTATTTTGAGTGTTGTTTTATTCAATACAATTGTGAATTTCATATTGAAAACCCAAATTAGTACATTCTTTCGCCCTTGACCGTGATGGCCATCACGGAACCGAAAGATATTCTTAGATTGGGTGTTTATGTCCGGTTAAAGGGGATTAGCTGTTATTGGCCTAATAAGAGTTAGAACCATAAATATCAATGAAAACAGTGGCTTGGAGAAACAGTTGGCTAACACTTCGTTTTATAAGAAAAAATAACCGTTAAGTTTCAACAATTTAGAAAATTGGTGCACCCGACAGGATTCGAACCTGTGACCTCTGCCTTCGGAGGGCAGCGCTCTATCCAGCTGAGCTACGGGTGCAAAATGGCTTTGGGCAAAACCCTCTGGCGTTGTCGGGTGGTTTAGCGTGGCGCGGGCTTCACCTCAAGAGCTTTTCGCTGTCGGGGCAGGGGTGTCTTGATTGTCATAGGTTAGCGCCATAAATACGTCTTCCAGATTTGCCTCTTCTGTGCGCAAATCATTGATGCGTACACCGCTGGCCCGTACGCGCTCGATCAATTCAGCCACTGATTGCTGGCCAAATTTATATGATATTGCCAGTGAGCCGTCCTTGCGTATTTCACTGTCATAGGCACCCAAACCATCGGGCACAGTGTCAAGAGCGTCTCGGGGGTCAATAACCAGGGTTTTATGGTCGAGGCGCTTCAATAGCGTTTCCTTATCTTCACAGGCAACAACTTCACCATGGTTGATGATGGCAATCTGGTCGCATAGCTCCTGTGCTTCTTCGAGATAATGCGTGGTGAGTACAATAGTTGCCCCGCGTGCGTGCAGTTCACGTACATAATCCCAAAGCTGACGGCGCAGCTCTATATCCACCCCGGCGGTGGGCTCGTCCAGAACCAGAACCGGCGGATTGTGCACCAGTGCCTTGGCGATAAGCAATCGCCGTTTCATGCCACCTGAAAGTTCACGCACGTAAGCGTTTGCCTTGTCGGCCAGGCCCATCGCGTCGAGGATTTCCATCGAGCGGCGCTCTGCCTTGGGAACGCCATAAAACCCCGCCTGAAATTCCAGGCTTTCCAGCGGCGAGAAAAATGGATCCATATTGATTTCTTGCGGTACCACACCGATGGCGGCGCGGGCCTGACGTGCTTCTTTGTCAATATCAAAGCCCCAGATGCGTCCTGTGCCGCTGGTTTTTTTTGTAAGCCCGGCAAAAGTGTTGATCATTGTTGATTTACCGGCCCCGTTGGGACCCAGCAAACCAAAAATAGACCCCCGCGGGATTTGCAAGTTTATGCCCTTGAGGGCTTCTTTGGGCGGTGTATTGCGCCGCCCCGGATAGGTTTTTCGCAAATTAACCGCTTCAAGTGCAAATTCTGGTGTTGTGGTGATAACGCTCACGGTGTTTTTCCTTGTGCTATCGCTTGCGCACATTTCCTCTGACAGGGGCGTGTTGACGCCGCACTAAAGGTGCATAAATATGGCCCCCACCTGCAAACGGCAATACGGAAATACGCAAATGGCATCGAATACACAGACAAATGAAAATACTCAGGAACTGCCTCCGCACAAAACGGTGCATGTGAGCGAAGAGCGCGTTTCATGTAATGGTGGCGGTGGTGCTCTTGGACATCCTTTGGTTTATTACGATCTGGACGTTAATGGTGAAGCGCATTGCTTTTATTGCAGCGCGCATTTTATCCGTAAATAACAAGTATTCGGGCTCCTTGGGCGGCAAAGAGTTCAAAACATCGGGGATAAACGGCCTGTGCGCCGCTTTGCAGGGGATGCGGCCTCTCTCTTTCGAGGCCCGGTTTCACCTCGCACCTCAAGATAAGGTGATGGTAATATTATAATCAACCTCATCCTGAGCTTGTCGAAGGATGGCCTAAACCAGCCTGCTTATATGCTTATGGCACACTACAAATACTGATATGGTGAGCCAAAGACTCTTAACTATAAGAGCCTTCAAAATACATTCACATTGTCAAAGAGCCGTACAGATAAGGCACTGAGCCATCCTGCACAGCGTCATTATGCACGCATTTTCCGGCCCGGGGATAAGTGTCTCAACTCATAAGGGCAACGAGGGACAATAAGGGGCGAATACAGGTAAAATAGCATGGAATTTCGCGCCGTAAGCCGCGATTAAGGGGCAGTTGAGGGGTGCCCGATGTCCCTCGGCATGATCCTTATGTGCACACATGGGGATAAAGGGTTGGTCATCCCCCCGTCGTCAGCCCGGCGAAGACCGGGAACCCTGTATTTGTTTTCCACCCACCTCATCCTGAGCCTGTCGAAGGATGGATCCAGTCATCCTCCCCGTCGTCAGCCCGGCGAAGACCGGGAACCCTGTATTTGTTTTCCACACCCACCTCATCCTGAGCCTGTCGAAGGATGGATACTGCCCCATCTCTGTCGCCCTTCTGCCTGGCCGGAGGAGCATACGGCAAGGCAACGTACACATGGACTTTGGGATGGGGCCTCCGATCAATAACGCATTAGTTTATGCGACGGGGTTTTATGCGGACTTGACAGCGAGAACAAAACATGAAAGAACAAAATAGGAACAAAAAACAAGGATATATAAAAATGCGTGATATTATCAGAGAAGCAGCTGCTCTTTCAGTGTTGGCGGGGCTTACAGTTCTGGTTGGTGCATGGTCAATGGTTCTCGGCGGCTAGGATACGCGCTAGGCTGACAAGAATCGCAATTTCAAGCGAGCGGAGGGATGGTACATGGCTACAGATACATTGCCCTTTGTGCATTTGCGCTGCCGTTCGGCCTACTCGTTATTAGAGGGTGCGGTTGAGGTAAAAGGTTTGCGCGATCTGGCGCTGCGTATGCAAATGCCTGCCTTGGCCCTGACCGACGTCAATAACCTTTTCGGGGCTTTGGAGTTTTCGGAAACTCTTGCCGAGGCAGGCGTGCAACCCTTGATAGGCTTGACGTTAGCCTTGGGCGTGGACGATGGGCAAAACGCCAGAAATGGTGAACTTGCCGGCAACATTGCTCTTCTGGCGGCTAGTGAACAGGGCTATCTCAATTTAATGACTTTAAGTTCAAAGGCATTTCTTGAGGTTGACCCGACCGACCTGCCGCATGTGTCGTGGAATGATGTCCAAGAGCATGCTGAAGGCCTGATTGCATTGACCGGCGGGTTTGATGGGGTGATCAACAGGTTACTTCATAAACAACAAATTGATCAGGCGACTCACCGCCTTGACGAAATGGCTACTATTTTTGGTGACAACCTTTTTATTGAAATTCAGCGCCATGGTCGCCCTGAAGAGGCATTAAGCGAGCCGGTTTTGCTCGATTGGGCAGACCGTCATGGCGTCGCCATGGTCGCCAGTAACGAGCCCTATTTTGCCAAACCGGAAATGTACAGGGCGCACGATGCACTAATGTGTATATCGCAAAGCACCTATCTTTCTGTACCTGATCGTGTGCGCGTAACGCCAGAGCATTATTTTAAATCCGGCAAGGAAATGGCGGCGCAGTTCAGCGACTTGCCTGAGCTGATCAGTAATACGGCACTTGTCGCCATGCGATGTCATTATCGTCCTCTTTTACATGACCCCATTTTACCAAATTTTACAGAACATGGTGGTGATGATGAGGTGAAGGAGTTGGCAAATCAGGCCCGGGAAGGCCTAAGAGAACGCCTTGCCAACATAGAGCTGGCAGAACCGGAAGACACCTATTGGAAGCGCCTTGAACATGAATTGACCATCATCAATCAGATGGGGTTTCCTGGTTATTTTCTGATTGTTGCTGATTTTATAAAATGGGCTAATGGCGAAGACATTCCAGTGGGGCCTGGGCGGGGATCCGGTGCCGGTTCTGTGGTGGCCTGGGCATTGACCATAACGGGGCTTGACCCTTTACGGTTTGGACTTCTTTTTGAACGTTTCTTGAACCCGGAACGGGTATCCATGCCTGACTTTGATATTGATTTTTGTCAGGAGAGGCGCGGCGAAGTCATTGAGTATGTACGCCAGAAGTATGGTTCTGACCGCGTTGCGCAAATCATCACCTTTGGCACATTGCAAGCTCGTGCCGTCCTGCGCGACGTCGGTCGGGTTATGCAACTGCCATTAGGGTTGGTTGATCGTTTGGCAAAAATGGTGCCAAGCAATCCCGCCAATCCTGTTACCCTGAAAGAAGCCATTGCTTCAGAGCCGGATTTGCAAAATGCCCGGGATAATGATGAAGATGTGGCTCAGCTGCTGAGTACCGCGCTGGAATTGGAAGGGCTGTATCGCAATACCTCCACTCACGCCGCCGGGGTTGTGATCGGGGATCGGCCTTTGGTTCAGCTGGCACCACTTTATCGTGATCCCAGATCTGACATTCCAGCAACACAATTTAATATGAAATGGGCGGAAAAGGGGGGGCTGGTTAAATTTGACTTTTTGGGTCTGAAGACGCTTACCGTAATTGATCGTGCCGTTGCGTTTGTTGCTGAAACTGGCATTGAAATCGATATTGACCGTTTATCGCTTGATGACGAGAAAACTTTCGAAATGCTCTCTCAGGCAGAAACGGTAGGTATTTTCCAGTTGGAAAGTTCCGGCATGCGTGATGTGCTGCGCAAGGCCCGTCCGGATTGTTTTGAAGATATAATTGCTATCGTCGCACTTTATCGTCCAGGTCCGATGGAAAATATTCCAAAATATGCGGCCTGTAAGCACGGGTTAGAAGAGCCGCTGTTTCTGCATGAGAAAATTACATACATAACGGCTGAAACCTATGGGGTGATTATTTATCAGGAACAGGTCATGCAGATCGCACAAGTGCTGGCCGGTTACTCGTTAGGCGAGGCTGATTTGCTCCGTCGTGCCATGGGTAAGAAAATCAAGTCCGAGATGGAGGCACAGCGCAACCGTTTTGTTGCAGGGGCGGTAAAAAATGATGTGCGGGAGGATCAGGCCGAGCATATTTTTGACCTTGTCGATAAATTTGCCGGTTACGGGTTTAACAAATCTCACTCTGCGGCTTATGCCCTGGTTTCTTATCAAACGGCCTGGCTAAAAACCCACTACCCTGTGGAGTTACTGGCGTCTCTCATGAGCCTGGATGTTGCCAACACCGATAAGCTGGCCGTTTTTGTCTCTGATGCCCGCCGCCAGAGTATAGAGGTATGTGGTCCTGATATTAACCAAAGTTTATCTGATTTTGCGGTTAAGGACGGTAAAATCCTTTATGCCTTGGGCGCGGTGCGCAATGTAGGCAGTAGTGCCATGGATCATGTGGTGCAGGAACGGCGCAAAAACGGCCCATTTCGTGACCTTTATGACTTTGCCATGCGGGTTGACCCTCAGGCACTAAACAAACGTGCGGTTGAAAACCTTGCCAAGGCAGGTGCCTTTGATGCGTTGGAACCAAACCGCCACAAGGTTTTCCAGTCTGCCAGCCTTTTGCTTGCCCATGCTGCTCATGCGGCGCGCGAGCGTGAGTCGGCTCAAGTAGCCCTGTTCGGAGATGATACACCAGATATTGGGCGCGCTGATTTACCAGAGCCTGAATCGTGGGATTCTGAAACTTTATTACAAGAAGAACTGATTGCAATGGGGTTTTATTTTTCTGGCCATCCAATTGATATTTATAGAGAAAGCGTAAAGTCCATGGGCGTTGTGCCTGTACAAAAAATTACAGCAGGAACGGGCCGTCCCGGTGCCAGTATGCGCCTGGCTGTGGTTGTGCGTGCCAAGCGCGAGCGTACCACGCAACGTGGTAAACGATTTGCCTTTGTAACGCTTTCTGATGCAAGCGGTGAGTGCGAAGTTATGGCTCCTGCTGAAATATTGACTGAGGCTGGTTCTTTGTTAGCGCCGGGAACGGCAATCTTAGCCAGTATCCGCGCTGATCAAGGGGGAGGGGATTCAAGGTTTAAATTGACAAAGGTGCAACACCTTGAGGCATTAACCGCGTCAAAAACCGGCGATATTCGCGTGCTTATGGAGGCAAGCGATCAAGTGGCATCAGTCAAGGCCTGTCTTGAAGCTTTAAGGTCACGTGAGGGTATTCCCTTGCGCACGTTACGACTTGTCTTTGAAACCAGTAATGGTTGTGAGGTAGAGGTGCAAGCTGAGGGGCTTTGGCCTGCCGACGCTGCGGCGAGACGTGCCTTGAAATCTCAAGCCGGTGTGCGCGATGTTCAAGAAGTTTTATCGCAAGGCTAGAACATTTTTCTCACGGTAGAGGCCGTGTGCATATTGGCTGAATCGTGTGCTTGCCAAGACTATGCGGTATGCCTATAAGGCGCGCACCACGCACACAGGGGCGGGGGGCGCGGACGCATTCGCGCTCATCCATCCGGTGCCGCTATTGCGGACTGCCCTTGTGGAGGCGAACCGGAAAAGGAAAATAACATGGCTTTACCTGAGGTAAGCATGCGTCAGCTTTTGGAAGCAGGCGTACATTTTGGACACCAGAAACACCGCTGGAACCCACGTATGGAACCCTATATTTTTGGGGTTCGTTCCAATATTCACATTTTGGATCTATCACAGACCGTACCACTTTTGCATCAGGCATTGGTGAAGGTGCGCGAAGTGGCAGCCAAAGGCGGGCGGATTTTATTTGTCGGCACAAAACGCCAGGCCAGTGACGTTGTTTCGGCTTCGGCCAAACGCTGTGCTCAATATTACATCAATCATCGCTGGCTTGGTGGAACGTTGACCAATTGGACGACTATTTCGCATTCGATCAAACGTTTGCGTGAGCTGGAAGGGCTTCTGGCAGAAGATGCGCAAACGGGCCTGACAAAAAAAGAACTTATTAAATTGACACGCGAGCAAGACAAGCTTGAGCGTTCACTTGGCGGCATTAAGGACATGGGCGGTGTTCCGGATTTGATGTTCGTTATCGACACAACCAAAGAGGTGATTGCGCTTTGCGAAGCTCGTAAACTGCATATTCCTGTTGTTGCTGTTATTGATACAAACTCAGACCCCAAGGATGCTGACTACCCAATACCTGGCAATGATGATGCAACGCGTGCGATTGCACTCTATTGTGATTTGATAGCAGACGCAGTTCTGGATGGCATGGCTGATGCCCAGGCTGGTTTGGGCGTTGATCTTGGTGCTGCTGAAGAACCTGTTGAGCTGGCCCTGAAAACTGAAAAACCTAAAGCCAAGGCAGAACCTAAAGCTGAGGCAGAACCTAAAGCCAAGGCAGAACCTAAAGCCAAGGCAGAACCTAAAGCCAAGGCAGAACCTAAAGCTGAGGTAGAACCTAAAGCTGAGGCAGAACCTAAAGCTGAGGCAGAGCCTAAAGCTGAGGTGGAACCAAAAGCCAAGGCAGAGCCTAAAGCTGATAAAACCAAAGAAAAGTAAAATCTGGCAACATTTTTAATGCCGGTTATTTGGCATTTGATCACTAATTATGATTGAGGAGTTCAGCTATGGCTGACATTACCGCAGCGCTCGTCCGGGAGCTTCGTGAAGTAACGGGCGTAGGCATGATGGATTGCAAAAAAGCTTTGATTGAAACAGATGGCGACGTTGCCGCTGCTACAGACTGGTTGCGTAAAAAAGGCCTTTCAAAAGCTGCAAAAAAATCCGGACGCATAGCCTCTGAGGGTGTCGTCGCTGTTGCCGCCGCAGACATTTCCGGGGCGATGATTGAGCTGAACTCTGAAACAGATTTTGTTTCGCGTAACAGTGATTTTCAGGCATTTGCCAAATCGCTAGCTGACTACGCCAATAATAACAATGGCGATGTTGATGCTATATTGGCGACCAAGATGGCCTCCGGGGATAGTGTTGCTGACACTCTTACAGGACTGATCGCTAAAATTGGTGAAAATATGAGTTTTCGCCGTGCCGTCTCACTTTCGGTTTCCAATGGTGTTGTTGCCCGTTATGTGCACAACGCGGTTGCAACAGATATAGGCCGTATTGGTGTGTTGGTTGCGCTTGAATCCACTGGTGATACAGGCAAACTTGAGGAGTTAGGCCGGAAAATTGCCATGCATGTGGCTGCCACTTCTCCTTTGGCTCTTTCTGTTGAAGATCTGGATCAGGATGTTGTTGCGCGCGAACGCGATGTCTTTACAGAGCAGGCCCGGGCTTCTGGAAAACCAGATAATATCATTGAGAAAATGGTTGAGGGGCGCTTGCGTAAATTCTATCAGGAAGTTGTCCTGTTACAGCAATCCTTTGTTATGAACCCCGACCAAACAATTTCCCAACTAATTGAAACTGCCTCTGAAGATGTTGGTGCGCCTGTCGCCCTTGCGGCCTTCGCCCGCATGGGTCTGGGTGAAGGCCTTGAGAAAAAGACAGAGGATTTTGCCGCTGAAGTGGCATCGGTTGCCGGCGGCGCCTGATCATTGCCTCTTGCGGGTCCGTTATGCGGGTGTGCTGTAAGGTAAAAAGGTTAGTGTAATTTGAGCGTTTTCTAAATCATGAAAATTGCTCTAGTGTGCCTGAAAATGAGTCGCAGGAGTATGCGGTTGTGCCTGAAGCAAAAGCAGTAACGCAAAGTGATGGTGAATCCGCGATATATGCGCGGGTCTTGCTTAAAATCTCTGGCGAGGCTCTTATGGGTGATCAGGCCTATGGCATAGATCAGAAAGCTGTCCTTCGTATCGCCAATGAAGTTGCCGATGCTGCTGGTTCCGGCGTTCAAATGTGTCTGGTCATAGGTGGCGGTAATATTTTCCGGGGCCTTTCTGCGGCTGAACAAGGGATGGAACGCGCCACAGCTGATTATATGGGTATGCTGGCTACGGTGATGAACGCCCTTGCCATGCAAAATGCACTGGAAAGTATTGGCGTAGAAACCCGGGTTCAATCGGCCATCCCGATGATGTCTGTGTGTGAACCTTATATTCGCCGCCGTGCTATTCGCCATCTTGAACGCAATCGCACCGTGATTTTTGCGGCGGGCACGGGTAATCCTTTTTTTACAACGGATACCGGCGCGGCTCTGCGTGCCGCAGAAATGGGATGTGATGCCTTGTTAAAAGGCACGCAAGTTGACGGTGTCTATAGCGCAGATCCCAAGAAAGAGCCTGACGCAACCCGGTACGATCAATTGAGTTATCGTGATGTACTGGCACAGGATTTACGAGTAATGGATGCGTCAGCGGTCAGCATGATGCGTGATAATCAGATACCTGTTATTGTATTTTCCATCCACGAGCCGGGTAGATTACGCGAGGTACTTGCTGGTTCTGGTGTTTGTACCATTATCAGTGAAGCAAAATAATAAAGGTAGGGCTATGGCAGAATTTTCACTTAATGATTTGAAGCGCCGCATGGAAGGCGCGCTGACGGCCTTGAAGCATGAATTTGGCGGTTTGCGTACAGGACGCGCCAGTGCCGGGCTTTTGGATTCTGTGCAGGTTGAAGCCTATGGTGCGCTAACCCCGCTCAACCAGATTGGTACGGTTTCAGTACCTGAATCGCGGATGATATCAGTACAGATTTGGGATAAAGGTCTGGTGCAGGCGGCTGATAAAGCCATCCGCAATGCCGGGTTAGGCATTAATCCGGTCATGGATGGGCAAAACTTGCGTATTCCCATCCCGCCTTTGAACGAAGAACGCCGGATTGAACTGACAAAGCTTGCTGGTCGATATGCTGAACAAGCCCGTATCGCTGTTCGTAATGTGCGGCGCGATGGTATGGATGCGCTTAAAGCTTTGGAAAAAGACAATGAGCTAAGCGAGGACGAGCACAAGAAAGAAGGTGCTTTGGTTCAATCGGCTACCGACGACACCATTTCAAATATCGACCAGGTGCTTGCTGCCAAAGAAGAAGAAATCATGCAGGTATAAGAGTGTGTCAGAGAAGACTGCTCAGGCCATAACTCAGCCACCAGAACATGTTGCCATCATCATGGATGGCAACGGACGCTGGGCGGCAAGCAGACATAAGTCGCGCAGCTTTGGCCATCGCGCAGGCGTTGAAGCCGTCCGCCGGTGTGTTGAAGCCGCTGGTGATCTGGGTATTCATTATTTGACCATTTATAGCTTCTCAACAGAGAACTGGCAGCGGCCAGAGGGGGAAATCAAGGCCCTTTTTAATCTGCTGCGTAATTTCGTGAGCACTGATGTCGAACGGTTGAAAGAAAATGGTGTACGTGTTCGTGTTCTGGGTAGCAGGGCTAACCTTGCCCCGGATATTATTACGTTAATCGATGACATAGAGCATCAGACCCAAGACAATGATCGTTTGTTTTTGAATATAGCGTTTAATTATGGTGGTCGTGACGAATTAATCCGTGCCTGCACCGCCATTGCACAAGAGGTGAAATCCGGTGTTAAAAGCCTGAATGATATCTCCGAAACTGATATGACTAATCACCTGGATACTGCTTTTATGCCTGATCCAGAACTGGTTTTAAGGACTAGCGGTGAGCAGAGGCTTAGTAATTTCCTTCTCTGGCAAAGTGCCTATTCTGAATTTATTGTGCTTGATGTCTTATGGCCAGATTTTACGAAGCAGCATTTTGAGGATGCCTTGCAAATTTTTTATCGCCGTGAACGCAGACAAGGTGGGGTAGGGGCATGAGTTTGGGACCTCCGACAAAGGGGCGCTTCAAGGGACGTGAGTTCTGGATCCGCGTAATCTCTGCCCTGATCCTTATTCCAATTGCACTAATTTGTGCGATTAATGGTGGTTTGTGGTTCACGCTGATGACGGCCGTGCTAACAGCCGCAATGGCCCGGGAGTGGGTCAGAATGTCTGACCGCGATGCAAAGCTGGGTACTTATGCGTTCGCTATGGCCGGGCTGATGCTACCAATTATACTTGTCAGCACTGGTCATTGGACCTGGGCATTATTGGCGCTTTTTGTCATCACATCGCTTTCCGCATTTGAGCGTGCCGGGCGTGGTCACTCCTGGCGAGCTGTTTCTGGACTGCTTTATATAGGGATTGCTGTACTGGCCGTTCTATATTTGCGGGCTGGCCCGGATGGGTTATGGCAAATTTTATATCTCTTTTCTGTGGTTTGGGCTGCTGATTCTGCTGCTTATCTATTTGGCAGTCAGGTGCGTGGACCAAAGCTTTGGCCCTCCATCAGTCCTAATAAGACCTGGTCAGGATTTGCCGCTGGTTTAGTGGCTGGTACACTGGCAGGCGGTATAACGGCTCGTTATGCAGGCTTTGAAGGTGGTATGGGGTTGGAAGTTTTGTCTGCGTTCCTTGCTATAACTTCAGTCGGTGGAGATTTGCTAAGTTCCTGGTTGAAACGACGCTTTGGCGTGAAAGATACCGGCACGTCCATACCGGGGCATGGCGGCGTGCTAGACAGGCTTGATGCTTTGTTGGCCGCGGGCATGGTGCTGGCGGCATTCATACTGGCTTTCCCCGGTGTGATTTTCTAGATGACAGCGGATGGCAAAGCGCGACGCATTAGTGTTTTAGGGGCTACCGGCTCTGTTGGCCGCTCTACACTTGATATTATTGCCGATCAGCGGGCGCGCCATGGAGAAGAGAGCATCCATATGGTTGCCCTTGCTGCCCGGCGTAATGTCACGGATCTGGTCAAACAGGCCCTTCACTTTCGTCCAGACTTTGTTGCTATAGCCGATGAGCGATATGCCGATGATTTGCGCACAGGCCTGGCGGGGAGTGGTATAGATTGCGGGGCAGGTCAGGCGGCTGTTGTTGAGGCAGCCGCGCGCGAGGCAGACTGGACGATGGCGGCAATTATGGGGGCCGCCGGTTTGCGCTCAACTTTGCAAGTCGCAAGCCGGGGGGGGGCGATTGCCATAGCAAACAAGGAAACGCTGGTTTGTGCGGGTGCCCTTTTATTACAAACCTGTGCGCGTACCGGGGCGACACTGTTGCCAGTAGATTCGGAACACAATGCGATTTTTCAGGTGTTGGACCCAAACCAACGTCATGCAGTGGTACGAATTGTGCTTACCGCTTCTGGGGGACCGTTTCGTACCTGGACACGAGAGCAAATGAAAACTGCTACGCCTGAACAAGCAATTGCCCATCCGGTTTGGTCTATGGGCGCAAAAATTTCTGTGGATTCCGCAAGCCTTATGAATAAAGGGCTGGAATTAATTGAGGCTCGCCATCTTTTTGACGCAAGTCCAGATCAACTTGACGTTCTTATTCACCCGCAATCGGTTGTGCATGGTCTTGTGGAGTATGTTGATGGATCTTTATTGGCCCAAATGGGTCCGGCAGATATGCGTGTTCCCATTGCCTCTACCTTTGCCTGGCCGGAGCGCATTGAAACACCTTGCGAGCGCTTGGACATCGCACGTTTATCACGTCTGGACTTTGAACCCCCGGATACAAATCAATTTCCGGCCCTTGATCTTGCAAGGGACGCTATGAAAGCGGGTGATGTAGCGTGTACGGTGCTTAATGCCGCCAATGAAGTCGCTGTAGAAGCCTTTCTGACCGGGCAGATCGGATTTTTGGATATTGCCGCGCTGGTCGCAGACGTACTGCATGATGGGCATCCAGATGGCGGTGATTGGTCAGGATCTCCCCGTGATTATAATGAAGTGTTTGCCCTGGATGCCCTGGCGAGAGTACGTACGCGAGAGCACTTGACGAAGACGTATCAATAAGAAATAACCCGTTGAACTAAAAGGTTTATCGCATGCAGGCTATTGTCCAGACACCGGGATTTGTTCTCTCTTTTATTTTTGTGTTCACATTAATCGTGTTTGTTCACGAAATGGGGCATTTTCTTGCTGCGCGCCTTTTGGGTGCCAAGGTAGATGTGTTTTCAATCGGGTTTGGCAAGCGTATTTTTCAACGTACGGACCGTTATGGCACAATCTGGCAAGTTTCACTGTTTCCCGTTGGCGGGTTCGTAAAATTTGCTGGGGATTCAGGTGCCGCTAGCGCCCCTGATGCCAAGAAGATTAAAGAAGCTGCCGCTCAGCAGGACGGTGATGGTGGGGTATTTCATTTATTAGCGGTGTGGCGTCGTGCGATCATAGTTGCGGCCGGGCCTTTAATGAATTTCTTTTTCGCAATTGTGATTTTTGCCATTCTGCTCATGTCTTTTGGTACAACAACACTGCCGGCTAGAATTGCCAGTGTTGTGCCTGAATCTCCAGCAGCCCTTGCCGGGTTTATGAGTAATGATCTGATACTGGAAGCAGACGGGCGTAAGGTGAATGCCTTTACTGATGTGGCCGTTATTGTTTCCATTGCCGCGAATGAACCTGTTCGCTTCATAGTGGAGCGCGCGGGGCAATCTGTAGGCTTGGTCGCTGTTCCGAGCCTTGTGGAACAGACAGACCCGCTTGGGAATACCATTCGCATTGGCTATTTGGGCATTAGTGCTGCGACTGATGTGATTCAGCAAAAACGATATGGCCCAATAGAAGCAATCGCAGCTGGTACAACCAAAACATGGAATAGCATAACTGATCAGCTAAAGTTTATGGGGCGGTTACTACGCGGGCGTGGGTCAGTTGACATGCTGGGCGGACCCTTGCGTATTTTTGCATATACCGGCGCAGTAGGCACGGCACCTGCGCCGGATATAGAGGTGCAAAGTGCCCCCATTTCTTTTGCCATGCGTCTGATCAATCTGATTAATCTGGCGGCTTTGTTGTCAGTGGCTATCGGATTAGTGAATTTATTGCCTGTTCCTGTACTTGATGGCGGGCACTTGTTGTACTACTCATTCGAGGCCGTAGTAGGTAGACCGTTGAGTGATAGCATGCAACTTGTCGGGTTTAAGGTCGGTCTGGCACTGATCCTGAGCCTCATGGTATTTGCCACATTCAATGATTTGCGATATTTTGGCCTGTTTGAGAGTATCGGTCGATTTTTTTTCTAGGGTGTATAATGATGTATTTGCCGCATATTGGCTTGCGCCTTTTGACAGTTTTATTAGCTACGGGGCTTTGTCTGGCCCACACGTCAGCTCGGGCGCAAACGGTTGCCACCTCACAGCAAGCCGTACGTATTAACCAGATAATGGTCGAAGGCAATCAGCGCCTGGAACCAGGTACGGTTCAATCATATTTGCTTCTTGGTCCTGGCGACAGTTATGATCCGGTACGCGTTGACCTTTCAATTAAAACGCTTTTCGCAACCGGGCTTTTTGCTGATGTAACCATTCGTCTGGAAAATAACACCCTGATTGTTTCAGTGGTGGAAAACCCCATTATTAACCGTGTGATATTTGAGAACAACCGGGCCCTTAAAGAAGATAAATTACGAGATGAAGTCGAAGCGCAGCCACGGGCTATTTTTACGCGTGCGCGTGTACAGGCCGACGTTCAACGCATTGTTTCGCTGTACCGTCAGGCCGGGCATTTTGCCGCTACGGTTACACCAAAAGTGGCTGAACAACCTCAGAACCGGGTTGATCTTATTTTTGAAATGTCTGAAGGGCCCGTCACAAATGTGCGGCGGATTAATTTTGTTGGCAATCTGGTTTATTCAGATTCTGAATTGCGCCGGATTATCGCTACAAAAGAATCACGCTGGTATAAATTTTTAACATCGAACGATAATTATGACCCCGACAGGCTTGAGTTTGATCGTGAAGAATTACGTAAATATTACGGTGACAAAGGTTATGCAGATTTTCGGGTTATTTCCTCTGTTGCTGAACTAACGCCGGATCAAAAAGACTTTTTCATCACGTTTACGGTGGATGAAGGAATCAAATACAAATTTGGTGAGACGAAGGTAGAATCTGAATTGGATGCCCTTGATGCCGATTTGTTAAAGGCATTTATCAACATCAAGGAAGGCTCGCTTTATAAAAACCAACGCATTGATAGTGCTGTTGACACACTGACCTTTGCAGCAGGTGCTTCGGGGTATGCCTTTGTTGACGTTCGCCCACAGCGTACACGCAACAGAGAAACCCGCACAGTGGATTTAAATTTTGTCGTTAATGAAGGCCCGCGTGTTTATGTTGAACGCGTAGAAGTGGTTGGTAATACGCAAACGCTGGATCGTGTTATTCGCCGCGAAGTTCAAATTGTGGAAGGTGACGCGTTTAACCGGGTGTTGCTGGACCGTTCTCGCAATCTGGTTCGTAGTCTGGGCTTTTTCAAGGAAGTTGAAATCACCGAGAAACCAGGGTCTAAACCTGACCGGGCAGTGGTTCAGATCAAGGTTGAGGAACAGCCCACAGGGGAGCTGTCTTTTGGGGTTGGGTTTTCCTCGGTAAACTCTTTTCTTGTGGATGTCTCAGTCACCCAGAGGAATTTCCGTGGCCGTGGTCAGTTCTTGCGCTTTGCTGTTTCAGCGAGTTCACGTCAACAAAACATTGATCTTCGTTTTACTGAACCCCGCTTTTTGGGGCGTAACCTTTCAGCCGGTGTTGAGGCGTTTAATATCAGATCTGATTTTATCCGCGAGGCTGGTTTTCGGACGAATTCATTGGGTGGTAGTGTGCGCGTTGGCTTCCCGACTACGGCAAACTCGCGCCTGTTTCTGCGTTATACCGCTCGTAGTGACAAAATTACTGCACCAGAGGTCGCGGCCATTGATATCTTTGGCAGTCCAATTTTTGATGCCGATGGTAATCTGGTCACAACATGTACGGCCTCACTGCAAATTTGTTCCCAAATTGGCAGGCGTTTGACCTCTCTTGTCGGGTTTACGATGATTTGGGACAAACGTAACGACCCCATAAGTCCAACACGCGGATTTAATGTTTCATTTGATCAGGAAATAGCTGGTGTAGGTGGGGATGTTCGTTATGTCCGCTCCTCTCTCACCGGCGATGCTTATCGCGGTATTATCAAGAACTTTATTCTCAGTGCTCATTTAAACGCCGGCTACATCACTGCTTGGGGCGGTAAAGATATGCGTATTAATGACCGCTTTTTTAAAGGTGGTTTGTCTTTCCGTGGTTTTGATATAGCCGGGATTGGCCCCCGTATTGTTGAAATTGTTGATGATGGAAATGGCGGCACAACAGATTTTGCACGAGATGCATTAGGCGGTAAAGCCTTTGCAATTGGTTCACTGGAGCTGGCATTTCCAACGGGCTTGCCAGAGCAATATGGCATTAAAGGGGCGTTGTTTACCGAATGGGGAACGCTGGGATTGCTTGATGCCAATGACAAAATTGTCTCGGATGAAGCGCGATTTGCTGTTCGTGATAATCTTTCCATTCGCGGTTCAGCCGGGGTTTCCGTCTTTTGGGACTCGCCGTTTGGTCCAGTACGTTTTGACTTCTCACGTATAATCAGAAGCGAAGTCTATGATGATATAACAAAGTTCAGATTTAGTCAGGTAACAAGGTTTTAACTATGAAAATTCTAATCACCAGCATTTCGTTCGCCCTTCTTGGCGCATTTTCTACGGCACCTGCCCTAGCGCAAACACCTACAAGCGGGACCAAAGTTGCCGTTATCAGTCAGGAACTGTCTCTCGCCAAATCTAAAGTCGGTCTATACGTTGCTGATCAACTTAATGCGCTGGATAAGGAAATCGACACTGAATTTGAGCCAGAACTGGCGCCATTGCGGACACAAGCGCAGCAGTTAAATGCTGAAATTTCTGCTTTATCCCCTGAAACACTACGCACCCGCACTGACTTGCAACGCCGGGGACAGGAAATTCGCCAGAAACTGGCTATATTAGGCGATTGGAAGCAGCGTCAGATGGAAGCTACCCGGCAACAGGCATTAACACCGGCCCTTAAAGCCTATGAAGCGGCTGTTAATGCCGTTATCAAGGAAGGTAACATTCAGATACTTCTGCCAGGTGAGGCAACATTGTTTCGTACCAGCACTGTGGATGTTACCGAAGCCGTTGTCAGTAAAATTGATGCAGCCTTGACTACAACCCCGGTTAACCGGGTGCGGGTTCCGCGGGTTGCTCCGCAACAGCAACAAGGGCAAGCTCCGGGACGATAACTACAGCTTTGGGAGGCGCATTTCAGGGTGAGTGATTCACGCTTTTACCATCTGCAAGCGCCTCTATTTGCCCATTTGGCTGCCTTAGCCGGTGAAGCGGAGCTGGTTTACGGCAATCCGGAACATAGCCTTGGTGATGTAGAAACGCTTGAATGCGCCACTTCTGCTGATATGGCTTTTGTGCGTAATCAGGCATATTTACAAGACATGACAACGCTGGATGCCGGTTTGTGTTTTTGTCCACCAGGCCTTGAAACAAAACTCAAGGCACTCGGCGTCCACACGATTGCTATAAGTGACAATCCCGACAGAGCTTTTTTGAGGGCTGCCTCAGGTCTTGTTCAGCCACGGGCATTAATCTCACCTGATGAAGCAATCTCTTCAAAGGCAGATATTGCAAAAGATGCACAAATAAGCGCCAGAGCGTGTATTGGACCCGGTGCCATAATCGGTGAGGGCTCACGCATTGGGCCCGGTGCCATCATCGGCACAGGATGCGTCATTGGGCGCAATTGTTCCATCGGTGCCGGCGCGGCCATCAGTTATTCCATCGTAGGCGATGGTGTTGATGTGCGCCCTGGAGCCGTAATTGGAGAGGCTGGCCTTGGGGTGATTGGTGGTGATGCGGGGATACAGGCTATGGCCCATTTTGGCCAGGTTCACATCGCTAATGGGGTTCGCATCGGTGCTAATTCAACAATTGATCGCGCAGTATTTGGTAGCACATACATAGGTGCGCGTAGTCAAATTGATAATCTGGTGCACATTGCCCACAATGTTCAGGTTGGCTCTGATTGCGTACTGGCGGCTTTGTGCGGGGTGGCGGGCAGTACAGTTTTAGGAAACAATGTGATGATGGGCGGGCGCGCGGGCATTATTGACCATATTCAAATTGGTGATGGTGTTCAAATCGGCGCCGGGGCCCTGGTTACCAGAAACATTGGATCAGGGGAGAGTTGGAGCGGTTATCCCGCCCGTCCCTTGCGCCAATATTTGCGGGAACAAGCCATGCTGGAAAAACTGGCAGCGAGCAGAGGCGGTGACGATGATGCTTGAGAATGCAGAAAGTGCCGCAGGCCAATCCATCGCTATGGATGAGGTGTGTCATTATTTACCGCACCGTTTCCCCTTTTTATTGATTGACCGCGCGATCAATTTTATTGAGGGTGAGAGCATAACCGGCATCAAAGCGGTTGGCGCAAATGAGCCTTTCTTTCCCGGGCATTTTCCAGGCAACCCGGTTATGCCGGGGGTTTTGTTAATCGAGGCTATGGGGCAATCTGGTGCTCTGCTTTCATCCAAGACGCTTGATCTGAAGCCTGGCGAACAAACCATCATGTTTCTTGGTGTTGAAAAGGGGCGGTTTCGTCGCCCTGTCGTTCCTGGTGATCTCTTGCATATCCCGGTGAAACTTTTGAAGATTCGTAGAAATATCCATTTTTATGAAGGGGAAGTCTACGTAAACGAGGTTCTATGTGCGCAATGCCGGTTCAGCGCTATGGCCATCCCGAGTAGCTCATGAGTGAAACTATAATCCACCCCAATGCCTTGGTAGAGCCCGGTGCAAAATTAGGCGCTGGCGTGCAGATCGGCCCGTTTAGCATCATCAGGGCCGGGGCAGAGCTCCATGATGGCGTCCATATACATGGACAGGTGCATATAGGTGCCGGTGTGTGCCTTGGTCGTGAATGTGAGGTGTTTCCGCAGGCTGTATTGGGGGGGGCTCCACAGGATTTGAAATACAAAGGCGAAGAAACCCGGCTTGTCATTGGCAAGCGCAATATTATCCGCGAGCATGTCACCATGCACACTGGTACCGAAGCTGGTCATGGTGTTACCCGCATCGGCGATAATGGTTATTTCATGGTGGGGGCGCATATCGCCCATGACTGTGTTGTGGGTAATCATGTGGTATTTGCCAATGCTGTGGCCATTGGCGGGTTTGTGCAGGTGGGTGATTACGCCAATCTTGGCGGCATGGTTGGCGTGCATCAGTTTACCCGCATTGGCCATCATGCTTTTGTCGGGGCGCTGGCCTATGTCTCGCGTGATGTTATTCCTTATGGTATGGCGGTAGATAACCCGGCCCGTTTGAACGGCCTGAATGTTATCGGGATGCAGCGCGCAGGTATTGCACGTAAAGATATTCATACTGCCCGTGCCGCTTATAAGGCGCTGTTTGACGATGAAACAAGGCCATTTTCTGAGCGGTTAAGTATTCTGGAAAGCCGTTATAAGGACAGCGTTCTGGTTATGGACATGGTTGAATTTATAAAGGTCAGTTCAGATCGCGCATTGTGTTTGCCCGATGCAGACTGAAATCAAAGCACAAAAATGGACGCATCTTGGTGTTGTCGCAGGTGGTGGCCTTTTGCCACTTGTGCTTGCCCGGCAAGCCAGTGCCACAGGCAAACCCGTTAGTATTGCCTGTCTTAGTGAATTTACCGACCAGAACTGGGGTGGGTTTTCAACGCGGGATTTTACGCGGGAAAACTTCGCTACGATATTCTCATACTTTAAGGATGTGGGGGTTGATGCTGTAGTTTTCGGCGGACAGGTTCAGCGCCCGGATTTTGAAGTTTTTAGCCCTGAGGGACTTGAAATTCCGGCTCAGGAAAAATTGCAAAATGCGGCACGGCAAGGCGATGATGCACTATTGCGCGGTATCATCACCCTGTTTGAAAACGCCGGGTTTGTTGTGTTGGGCACAGAGGATATTGCCCCAAACCTCATGATGCCGCCCGGCCCTATAGGCAACATGGTGGTGCCGGCCCATGTCCGTTCAGATTGCCGTCTTGCCCGCGAAGTTACGCTAAAAGTCGGGGCACTGGATATTGGTCAGTGTGTTGCGGTATGTGATGGAGTGGTTTTGGCAGTAGAAGCGCAAGAAGGAACAGCGGCTATGTTAGCCCGCTGTGCTGAATTACCCTTGGCGGTACGCGGAACGGTAAATAACCGGCGCGGCATATTTGCAAAGCTGGCAAAGCCGGGGCAAGAACGCCGCATTGACTTACCTGTTGTTGGTGTTTCCACTATTGAGGACGTGGCGCGGGCTGGGTTTGCTGGTCTCGTTTTAGAGACGGGTAGCGTTATTTTATTGGAACCAGAGGCGATTATAGACGCGGCAGACAGGCTGGGGCTTTTCCTTCTTGGCGTGGAGGCAGGCCGATAGGTTATGTGCAAGGATAAGGACCAACCCGCACCTGTACGGATATTTTTGGTGGCTGGGGAAACCAGTGGTGACGCGCTGGGGGCAGAAATCATTGAACCTTTGCGTGAAAAATTTGGCGGCAATGTAGAGTTTTTTGGAATTGGTGGTCCGGCAATGGCCGCACGCGGTATTGATAGTCCTATTCATATTTCTCAGCTTTCTGTGCTGGGCTATATTGAAGGGCTGCTTGCCTGGCGGCGTATTGTAAAACTGGCCCAAAGCGCCGCTCTTTACGCCGATGAATGCAGCGCAGATATTGTTATTCTGATTGATAGTTGGGGGTTCACATTGCGTGTTGCCCGGGCCGTTCGCGCCATTCGCCCGGAGGCATTATTGGTTAAATATGTTGGTCCACAGGTCTGGGCTTCCCGGCCGGGGCGTGCCAAAACGCTTGGTCAGGCGGTTGATCATTTGCTGACCATTCATCCTTTTGATGCGCCTTATTATGAAACAGAAAGTCTGCCGATAACCTTTGTCGGCAATCCTGTGCTTTCGCGCTATAGACCAGGCGATGGTGCGGCTTTGCGCAAAAGCCTGAATATTGCCGAAAATGCCCAAATTTTATTAGTGCTGTTTGGTAGCCGTAGTGCCGAGTTCTCAAGGTTGCATGAACCTTTTGCCGAAGCCGTTCATCGTTTGCGTAAACGTCATCCTGATCTTGTGGTGTTGTGCCCATTATCGCGTGCGATTGGTACGCAGGTGAGGGCTGCCGCGACGGATGACCCGAGACTGCAAGACATGATATTTCTGGATGAGGAAAAAAATACGGATGTATTTGCTGCTGCTGATCTGGCACTGGCCTGTTCGGGTACTGTTACCACTGAGCTGGCTGCTGCGCGTGTACCTATGGTCGTTGGTTACAAAATTGGGCAACTTTCCTGGGCATTACTGAAGACATTTTTCCTGAAAACCCGTTTTGTTACTTTGGTCAATATGGCATCAGATAAAATGATTGTGCCGGAATTTTTGCAAAATAATTGCCAACCCGGTGCTTTATATGTGGCGTTGGAACAACTGCTTGGAAATAAAAAAGAGCGAGATACACAAAAAAAATCACTCGCTGTGGCGATTAAAAAGATGACTACAGACGGTTCCCCGACACCACAACGTGTTGCCGGGGCCATTTATTCATTTTGGCAGAAGATTAAGCGTTAGCGTTCATCCATTGCAACATAATCCCTTAGCGCTGCGCCAGTATAAATTTGCCGTGGGCGTCCAATTTTTTGCGATGGGTCACTGAGCATTTCTGACCATTGGGCAATCCAGCCAACTGTTCGTGCAAGAGCGAACAGAACAGTAAACATATCGCTTGGAAAACCCATAGCTTTCAATGTGATGCCGGAATAAAAGTCAATATTGGGATAGAGTTTTCTTTCGACAAAATATTCATCGCTTAGTGCAATGCGTTCAAGTTCCAAAGCAATTTTTAGAATGGGATCGTCACGATGGCCGGTGACATCAAGCACTTCATGGCAGGTGCGTTGCATGATTTTTGCCCGTGGGTCATAATTTTTATAAACCCGGTGGCCAAAGCCCATGAGGCGGAACGGATCGTTTTTGTCTTTTGCGCGTTTAATGAATTCCGGGATGCGGTCCACTGAACCAATTTCATAGAGCATACGCAATGCTGCTTCATTAGCGCCACCATGGGCTGGCCCCCAAAGGCAGGCAACACCGGCAGCAATGCAGGCAAAGGGGTTGGCCCCGGATGAACCGGCAAGGCGCACAGTTGAGGTCGAGGCGTTTTGCTCGTGATCGGCATGAAGAATAAAAATGCGATCCATTGCCCGGGCAAGAACAGGGTTTACTTCATAGCTCTCTGCCGGCACGGCAAAGCACATTCTCAGGAAGTTTTCCGCATAACCGTAATCATTGCGCGGCCCGATAAAAGGCTGCCCGATAGAATACTTAAAGGCCCGTGCAGCAATGGTTGGCATTTTGGCAACCATACGGTGGCTGGCTACTTTGCGTTGCAGTGGGTCATTGATGTCGGTTGAATCGTGATAGAATGAAGACAGCGCCCCGACGGCACCGCAAACGATGGCCATTGGATGAGCATCTCGTCGGAACCCATTGAAAAATG
Organism: Robiginitomaculum sp.; assembly: GCA_021776515.1. Taxonomy (GTDB): domain Bacteria; phylum Pseudomonadota; class Alphaproteobacteria; order Caulobacterales; family Maricaulaceae; genus Robiginitomaculum_B. Next base: position 24,466 of record JAJFFS010000003.1, read on the forward strand.
TATCAAATTGCGTATGCAACATGGTGTGATAAGTGATGGCATGTTCAAAGTCTTCCATTTCGGAAGACGTTGGCAAATGGCCGTATAACAACAGGTAGGAAACTTCCAGAAAGTTTGATTGTTCTGCCAATTGATCGATGGGGTAACCACGATAGAGCAGGGTGCCTTCACCGCCATCAATATAGGTAATTTGCGATTCGCAACTGGCTGTGGAAGTGAAACCCGGGTCGAAGGTGAACATGCCGGAATGCTTATAAAGGGCACGTATGTCGATTACGTCAGGTCCAACAGTGCCGGAATAAACCGGCAGTTCAAAAGTGCCCCCTGTGGACGTATTTAATTTTGCATCACTGGTTTTTTTAATTTTAATTTCCATTGTCATTGACCTCATCTCAATTATTTAGCGCAGTATGCACTAATATTATTTGCACCCTGTGTCAGGCTATGTTTGCCGCCAGGGCATCGTTCAGACGGGCCAGAGTCTCCTCTTTGCCCAATAGTGCGCAGGTCGTCCCCAAATCTGGCGCTGGTGCTCCCCCGCTGAGTGCCGCCCGCAGGGGTTGACCAACTTTACCAAAGCCAACCTCTTCGGTTTCAGCAAAATCTTTTAACCCTTTATCGAGGGCCTCGATTTGCCAATCAGACTGGCTTTGCAAAACTTCGCGCAAACGCGCCAATCTTGGCATAGCGTCACCTTTTAGCGGTTTTGCTGTTTTCCCACTTAAAGGAATCGGTCGCTGTCGTACTAGAAAGTAACTCTGTTCGGCCAAATCGGAAATGGTTTTGGCTCTTTTTTTAATAATTTCCATAGCACCGCGCACCCGCTGTTCTGCTGCGGTGTTTATCGGCCAGTTTTTCACGCCTTTCATATAGTCAAGAGCCAGCCCCGCGAGGCGGTCATTATCGGCGCGGTGCAGGTAATGAGCATTAATGCTGGCCATTTTGTCGAAATCCAGCCGGGCTGGCGCTTTGTTAATCCCCGCAAGACTGAAAACAGTTATGAGTTCCTCCGTAGAAGCAATTTCCATATCACCGTGCGCCCAGCCCAGCCGCACCAGATAATTGCGCATGGCCTCGGGCAGATACCCCATGTCTCGATAAGCCTCTACGCCCAGCGCCCCGTGGCGTTTGGAAAGCTTTTTCCCGTCTGGTCCATGGATGAGCGGAATATGGGCAAAAATGGGAGCAGGCCAGTTAAGCGCTTGATAAATCAGGCACTGCCGCGCTGCATTGACCAAATGATCATCCCCCCGAATGACGTGGCTGACACACATATCATGGTCATCAACAACAACTGCCAGCATGTAGGTGGGGGTGCCATCTGCGCGTAACAAAATCAGATCATCCAGGGCCGTGTTAGCAAAAGTTACCGTGCCCTGCACTTGATCATCAATAACGGTTTCCCCTTCCCGGGGGGCTTTAAGGCGGATAACACAGGGTTTGTTTTCCGGGGCGTCGTCTGCCTCCTTCTCACGCCATGGTGAGCAAAAAAGACGTCCCTCTTCGCGCGCTGCTTCACGCTCCGCCGTAACCTCATCCGGGGTCATATAACAACGATATGCCCCACCGGATTGTAACAGGCTGTGCGCAATTTGCGCATGACGAGCTGCATTTTTACTTTGGTAATAGACCTCATCATCATGATCCAGGCCCAGCCAGGCCATGCCATCCAAAATGGCTTGAGTTGCTTCGGAGGTAGAGCGAGCACGGTCAGTATCTTCAACACGCAATAAGAATTTGCCATCATTGGCACGGGCAAATAGCCAGTTGAACAATGCTGTGCGGGCACCGCCAATATGCAAATAGCCGGTGGGGGATGGCGCAAAACGGGTGATGATATCTGACATGAAGGGACCGGGAAAGAAAAACGGGCAGGAATCAAAACTTATGCTACCATGCGCGTCAGATGGCGAACAGCAAGGAAGCACAGCCATTATGGGCATTCTCTGTCCTTAGCCTGTTGATGGCCAAGGCACTGGTGGGTGTATGGCGCCAGATTTGTGATAAGTCCTGGTGGATAAAATTATGGCAATCGGCAATCGCAATGCCAATGCGGGGCCGTTTCTCACTCTGGGCACCGTGGTTTTTTTGTGCAGGCGCAGCATCCTATTTTTACCCTCCGGCCGAACCATCCGTGGTTTTGCCATTTGCTGTCATTTTTTTATGTGTTGTGCCGGGAGTATTACAGTTGCGTTTCGCCGGTTTGTGCAGCGTCTGGCTGGTTTTTGTCTTAGGCCTTACTATCTTTTTTGCTGCCGGATGGGGGGCGGCACAATGGCGTGGTTATACCCGCAGTGCACCAACATTAACGCAACAAACCAAGGTCTATAAAGGTCAAGGACAAGTGCTGGCGGTTGATAAGGAACGTGGTCACAGAGCGCGATACCTGTTGGCACCGCAAACTTTGGGGCGATTAACACCGGAACAAATGCCCAAACGTATCCGGGTTAGTGGATTTTCAGGTGATGCGGAACCGGGCGACCAAGTGCGCTTTACGGCTGCATTACAGGCCCCTTCGACGCCTCGGTTTCCCGGAGGATACAATTTCGCACTGGCGGCGTGGTTCAAGCAAATCGGCGGCACCGGGTTCTCGTATGGCCATATACATACTGAGGACATTGAAGAGCTGCAGGTTGGTAAGAAAGCAGGGTTGAAACTGGCACAAACCCGTCGCGCTATGGCACTTCGTATTCGCCATGATCTGGCAGGGCAAAAGGGCGCTGTGGCGGCCGCTTTGGTTACCGGGGACCGTAGTGCCATAGCCGAACAAACGGCAGAAGATTTGCGCGCAGCCGGATTGGCTCACATGCTCGCCATCTCCGGCTTGCACATGGGGCTGGTTGCGGGGCTGGTTTTTGCTGCCAGCGGTATGATACTGGCGGCTGTTCCAGCCATAGGGCGGCAGTATGATGCGCGAAAACCCGCAGCAATTATGGGCCTTATTGTGGCGGTCGGGTATCTACTGCTTTCTGGTGGCAGTGCACCAACACAGCGTGCCTTCGTTATGACCGCCGTGGTTTTCATCGCCGTTCTTTTTAACCGGCGGGCATTATCCATTCGCACAATTTCACTATCAGCGTTTGTCGTCGTCGCCCTTGCCCCAGAAAATGTAATATCGCCTGGTTTTCAAATGTCTTTCGCCGCCGCGCTTTCGCTCATTGCCTTTTATGAATGGGCCAGAGGCCGGTTTCAGTTATTGCCTGTTTTTTCCGGATCGTGGCCGATAACAATGCTCTTGCGTACTCTGTCAGTTTTGGCCGCTCTGGCGCTGACAAGTTTTATTGCTGGTATGGCAACCGGGCCTTTTGCCGCGTTTTATTTCCACAGGACCGCAGTTTACGGCCTTCTTGCTAATATTGCAGCCATGCCAATTTTTACCTTTATCGTTATGCCGTCACTTCTGGCTGGCACACTGTTTGATATTATTGGTGCTGGTGCACCGTTTTATTATATCGCCGGTTGGGGTTTGGATGTCATCATAGATATTGCCCATAGTGTTGCCCTATTACCCGGTGCATTGATCAGGGTAACAGCCGCGCCCCCCATGGTTTTGGCACTCATAGCCGTTGGCATTTTATCGGTATGTCTTATGCGGGGCTTCAGGCGGGCATGGGCCTTGTTACCCATAATTCTTGGCATAACAATATGGATGAATATTCCACAAATAGATGGTGTTATCACTAAAGATGGCGGCGCTTTACGTGTATTTGTGGAGGGAAAAGAGAAACTGTTAGGCTTTGGGGCTTTTTCCCGTTTTGAACTGGAACAATTTGCCAGTGTGCTCGCCATCGACCCGGTTGATGCCGTGCGTATGAAAAAAGCCGCTAAATTATTGTCTTGTGATGTCAGTGGATGCACTGCCAGGTTAAATGATGGCCGCCTTGTGGTCATTAATAGCAAATTGGCCCGGTTGACCGAAGATTGCTATTTTGCCGATCTGGTCTTCACGGAATATATACCGACCAATCGCAATGCACTGAATTGCGCGTCCGGCAAGCTTGTCAGCTCAGCAATAGGAGAGGGGCAGGCAGCGTTGTTATATTTAAACGGGCAAACCGAAATGCGTACCAGGCCGGCTCGCGCCCGGTTATGGTCACAAGCCCGATAGTCTCAGGTCATATTAATGATAGCGCCGTACCAACCCGACCAACGTGCCTTGAACCTTAACCCTATCAGGGCCAAAAATACGTGTTTCATATTCAGGGTTTGCCGGCTCAAGGGCAACGGAGCCGTTTTTCTTGCGCAAGCGCTTTAGTGTGGCTTCTTCATCATCAACAAGTGCCACGATAATTTCACCGTTTTGTGCCGTATCCGCTTTGCGAATAATCACTGTGTCACCATCCAGAATTCCGGCCTCAATCATGGAATCGCCTGCAATCGTCAGAGCAAAGTGTTCACCGCGCCCGATCATATCTGCCGGGGCTGCCACACGAGCGGTTTCGTGTGATATGGCTTCAATAGGGGTGCCGGCCGCAATGCGTCCCAAAAGTGGCACATCAATACTATTAGCTGGCTCCGGCAATGACGCACTAAACTCTTTCCTGAATTCCTTGATTTCAGCGCTTGCCGGTGTGTTGTCTTGCATATCCTCAGGTAATTTGACCACTTCGAGCGCGCGCGCGCGGTGGGCAAGGCGGCGGATAAACCCGCGCTCTTCAAGGGCTGTAATCAAACGATGAATGCCTGATTTGGAAGCAAGACCCAGCGCGTCTTTCATTTCATCAAAAGAAGGGGAAATTCCGCTCTCGGTCAGGCGTTTATTTATGAAAAGCAAGAGGTCGTGCTGTTTTGCAGTTAACATGGCATCACCAGGGTTTTAGCGGAACAAAAAACGAATCTGTAGCCAATGTTCTATAGATGTTCTTTTGTCACGTCAAGGGCACGGTTCTAATAACGTTCGTGTTGCCGTTTCCAGATCATCTTCGCGCATCAGGCTTTCACCTACCAGTATGGCACCCGCGCCTGCCGTTTTAACCCGGGCAACATCTTGCGCAGTGGAAATTCCGCTTTCCGAAACCAGAAGAGATGCTGGGGGCACTTGAGGGGCGAGAGTTTCCGTCACCTCAAGAGAGGTTTCAAAGCTAGAAAGGTTACGGTTGTTAATGCCAATAAGCTGCGTCGGAAGACGAAGTGCAGCCTGCATTTCTGCGTTATTGTGGACCTCCACCAGAACATCCATACCCAGCTCCTGGGCTTGCTCGGCCAGCTCGCAGGCCATTTCGGTTTTCAACGCTGCCATGATAAGTAAAATGCAATCAGCACCCAGTGTACGAGACTGGGCAACTTGCCAGGGGTCAATGATGAAATCCTTGCGTAGAACTGGCAATGAACAGGCATTGCGCGCCTCACCCAGAAATTCATTTTTCCCTTGAAAGTAAGGTTCGTCTGTTAGTACGGAAAGGCAAGTTGCCCCCCCTTTTTCATAAGCTGTGGCAAGTGCTGCGGGCGCAAAATCCTTGCGGATAAGCCCCTTGGATGGGCTGGCGCGTTTAATCTCGGCGATCAGGGCGATGCTCACTCCCCCGGGTGGGTTTCGTAAAGCTCGCAAAAACCCGCGCGCAGGGGCGCAATCACGGGCCTGGTTCAGCAAGTCTTGTTGTGAAACTGTTGTTTTCCCTTGGGTTACTTCCTGAACCTTGGTCTCAAGAATACGGGTAAGCACACTCATTATTCGTCCTCGTGGGAAAGACGAACCAAATTATCCAGCGCTTGCGCCGCTGCTCCGCTATCAAGCGCTTTTTCGCAAAGCGCTATTCCGGCACGCACATCAGGTGCCTTGCCGGCAATGTAAACGGCTGCGCCGGCGTTCAGCAGGGCAATATTGCGAAACGGGCCTGTTTTGCCATCCAGCAAAGCGCGTATAGCGTTAGCATTTTCTGCCGGATCACCACCAACCAGATCACTCTCTGATGCGCGGGCAATACCAAATTCCTCTGGCGTGATCTCAAAATTTGTTATTTTTCCATCATCAAGAGAGCTTACCAGAGTGGGGCCTGTAGTGGTTATTTCATCAAGACCATCGCTGCCATGGACCACCCAGGCGCGCCTGGTACCCAGTTCACGCAAGGCCCCGGCGATAGGGGCTGTCCAACGGGCATCAAAAACCCCTAATAACTGGTGACGAACCCCCGCCGGGTTGGACACTGGGCCCACGAGATTAAAGATAGAACGAATACCCAGCGCACGGCGCGCATGGGCGACATGGCGCATGGCAACATGAAGTGCAGGGGCAAACATAAAACCGATATTGGCCCCGGCCAGGCAAGCCTCAACCTGCTTTGGGCTAATTTGCATACGCACACCCAGCTCTTCCAATACTTCGGCAGAGCCAGATTTGGAACTAAGGGCTTTGTTGCCATGTTTGGCAACGCAAACACCGGCACCAGCCACAATCAGGGCAGCGGCGGTAGAAATATTATATGTGCCTTTGGCATCACCACCTGTGCCGCATGTATCTATAGCGCCTTCTGGCGCACGGACCGGGCTAAGGCGCTTTCGCAGGGCCAGGGCGCCTTCAGTGATGATTTGCGTGCTTTGTCCGGTTACGCGCAGGCCCATGAGGAAGGCGCCGATTTGCGCATTATCAACTTCGCCATCCATAATTTGGGAAAAAGCATCTCGCGCCATGGCTGCATCCAGCGCCCGACCTGATGCCAGTCTTTCCAGTATCGGTGTGAAATTGCTCATGCGGCACGCGCCGCCAGGTTGGGGCAGAGGTTCAAAAAGTTTTGCAATAATTGATGACCGTGGGTAGAGGCTATAGATTCAGGATGAAACTGCACCCCGTGTATGGGGCGTGTTGTATGACTAAGCCCCATAATCTCACCATCATTTGTCCGGGCCGTAATCTTCAGGCATTCTGGAACGCTTTTATGCTCAACCGCAAGGCTGTGATAACGTGCGGCCTCAAACCCATTCGGGATACCGGCAAAAACACCGCTGCCATCATGTATAATTTCGCTGGTCTTGCCGTGCATAATGGATTTGGCACTAATCACTTTGCCGCCAAACACTTGCCCGATGGCCTGATGACCCAGGCAAACACCCAATATGGGTAGTGTTTCAGGTGCGCGGCGTAAAAGCTCAAGACAGATACCGGCCCTATCCGGATCGCAGGGTCCGGGAGAGAGAATAACAGCCTCTGCGCCCAAGGCCAAAATCTCATCTACACCAAGAGCATCATTACGATATACCTCGGTTTGCACACCCAATTCCTGTACATAATGAACGAGATTATAAGTGAAGCTGTCGTAATTATCGATAATGAGCAGCATGAGTAAGGACATTCCGGTTATAATAACTTCAGGTCATAATTCTGTATAGTAATGCCGTTGCGCCGTACAAAAGCCAAGGGCATGGCCAGCGTTAATGACACTTGCCTCTAAATACCTTTGTGGCTCAAATAAAAAACGCGCGCAAATTCATCAGAATTCACGCGCGTTTCAATGTCATTTATGCCCGTAGGCACAAGCTATATATTAGTCAAGCAGTTGAACATTTGCCGCTGCATCTTTGCCGCGGTTGCTTGTAATTTCATAGCTGACTTTTTGACCATCGTTGAGGCCTTGAATGCCAGCTTGCTCGAGAGCAGAAATGTGTACAAACACGTCTTTTCCACCATCTTCGGGAGCAATAAAACCATAACCCTTTGTAGAGTTAAACCATTTAACAGTACCTGTAGCCATTTGTTAGTTTCCTTAAATCTATAGCTGCACAAAATTCCCAAAAAAGTTGGGAAAACAAGAATTCGTAAAAGTCCGTGGTGAAGGTATTGTGAGCTTTAGAAACAAACAGGACGGCGTGAAAGCCGACCGGCACCTGTGAAAGGTTATGCAAAAATAATCCAAAGTCGTTCCTCAGAAGGAGCAGTGACGTAATCCGAGGCCGCTAATATAGGAAAAAACCTGAAAAGCAAACTAATATTTGGTTTGTTAGCAGTAAAGAATGTATATGGGGTCCCATTGCATTCTTATGTCCCGGCCCATTCAAATGACTTCATTCCATGCTTCATGGCACCAAATTTTGGACTGAGCATCGGGCACCACTGATAGAATTGCCAGCAACATCACGCACTATATGTTTATCAACAGAACGCGTTTAAACCGCATCGAACTCGCGCATGGTTTTGGCCATAGACACAGACATTTCTTCGACAGAGCGCGGGGTAATGCCCAGCGTTTCACGCAATGCAGTGTTATCAACAAGGGTTTGTGTCCCAAGACTGCTAAGGGTCATGCGCAGGGTTTTGTCAAAAATAGCAATAAGGCGCAGCGCAAAGTCAGGTAGGGTGCGCGTTGGGGTTTTAAACCCATTACGGGATAAAGCCTTCGATATATCCAGCATCCAGGCATTTTCAGAAACCAGGATAAAGCGTTTGCCTGCTGCCTCGGGGCGTATCATGGCTTCATAATGGGCATCGGCTACATCGCGTACGTCGATCATGCTCCAGTTCAGGCGCGGGCAGGCTGGTACCTTGCCGTCAATCAGCCGCGACACGAGCTGACCCGAGGTTGAAAAACTCTTGTCCAGTAATGGACCCAGAACGGCACCGGGATTAATCACCGCCAGTTCCATTTTACCGGCGTCTTTGGTTTGCATAAAATCCCAGGCAGCACGTTCAGCCAGCGTTTTACTTTTGGAATAGGCGCTGATCGGGCCGTCAGGGTTTGACCAGTCGGCTTCAGTAAAAACGCGTTCCTGCTCTGCTTTTTCCTCTGCCGGTGTGCGCCCATAGGCAATAGCGGCCATAGAGGAGGTCAGAACAACACGCTTGATGCCCGCCTTGGCGGCGGCGCGTAAGGCCCGCAGAGCGCCTTCACGGGCAGGAATAATTAATTCGTCCTCATGTTCTGGCTCGGCAGGCGGAAAGGGCGAGGCCACATGCTGTACATAGGTGCAACCTTCCATGGCTTCATCCCAACCGTCATCGTTATCCAGGTTGAGCGTGACAAATGAGAGACGATCACCGGCTTTGCCGTCCGGGTCCACAGCGGCGCGAACCTCATCGGCACGCGAAGGTGTGCGTAATGAAGCGCGGACGGTGTACCCTTCCTCCAGAAGCTTTTTAACGCAGTGCTTGGCAATAAAGCCCGAAGCGCCGGTAACAAGTACGGTTTGTGTGTCAGTCATTTATTTTACCCGGTTTGCCAGTGTGTCATGGTGAGCGGAAATTAACGTGCGTAGATAAAAGCCAATACTGGAGCCATCTTCAAATCCAGCATCCTTTGCGGCCTTTTCAGTTTCTTCGTCTGTAGCCCCAGAGGGTTTGGCAAAGGCAACTAAATTCTCATAGGCACCGATGGTAAAACTATCCACATTAGTACCCATATCGCCATCAAAAATAAGGTTGCCGCGCCGGTTTGTTGCCGCAAGATAAACATTTTCCATTTCGCGCTGTTCCAGCAATTTGTCATTCAGGCCGGGCAGGGCATCAAACATCTCTATGTGGAAAAAACTTGTACCGGTAATGTGTTCATCAACAATTGCCGTTGAGGGGCCATAGGCGAATAGTTCGTCACGATAGGCAATGCGGGTGTCGACATTATTGAGTGTGTCAGAAAATTCAGCACTGGCCGCTGCTTCTTGCTTCAGGCGTGTGGTTGCAAAAAAAGCGGTGTAATTTCCAACTGGCTCCAGCAGCATGAGATCCCATTGATCGCCCTGACTGTGGCGCATAATCAATGGTGAGACACGGCCAGCCTTGGCGTAATAGCCCTGTTCTTTCAGGCTGTTGAGGTCAGCAATAAGGTTTTTCAGTCCTCCCGGCGCGGCGCGCATTGTAGTGGTCAACCATAGAGTGTCTCTGGGTGGCTCCTCAGCTTTGGCCGAAAAAGCGCTGGCAAACAAAATGACAGTCAGGATAAAACGAAGCATGGGCTTTCCTTGTGTTTAGAAATAAAAAGTTCAATCAACTTCATCATTATCCAGCATTTTGGCGGCGCTGACAAAATCGACCTTGCCAGAACCCAGCACTGGAATAGTTGTGGCGTGGACAACCTTTCGAGGCACCGCTAGTTCAGGGACACCGTGTGATTGCGCCCATGATAATATCTCTGATCGATTGGCATCAGCATGATCAGAAATCAGGATAATCTGTTCCCCTTTTTTGGGGTCCGGTTTGGTAATAGCGACATGTTGATTTTCCGGCCATATCGCCGTTGCACAGTTTTCCACAACGGCCAGTGACACCATTTCGCCAGCTATTTTCGCAAAGCGTTTTGCCCGGCCTCGAATAGCAACATAGCCCTCGTCATCAATTTCAACAATGTCGCCAGTATCATGCCAACCATCGGGCAGGGGGGTGATCTCACCCAGCTTTTCCGAGGTTAAATAGCCTTGCATGACATTTGGGCCGCGCACAAACAACCGCCCCCCCTTGTCTATGCCAGGAACCGGGTCCAGCCGTGCTTCCATACCTGGCATTATTTTGCCAACGGTGCCAGGGCGGTTATCTTCAGGCGTGTTAACGGCAATGACCGGGGCAGCCTCGGTCACACCATATCCTTCAAGTACTTGTAATCCATATTTCTTTTTTACAGCTGCACGGGTTTCATCTCGGACACGCTCTGCACCGCATACGGAAAAACGTAGCCCATCCAGATCACCTTGATTACCTGCACGGGCATAGCGGCTGAGGAATGTATCGGTGGCAAAAAGCACCGTAGCCCCGGTAGTTCGGATGCGCTCTGGTATGATTTTCACATGTAAAGGAGAGGGATAAAGCGCCGCTTTCATACCGCTGAACAAAGGCAGTAACACACCCCCGGTGAGGCCAAAACAGTGAAAGGTCGGCAAGGGGTTAAACACCACATCGGTTGTACGTAAATTTACATGGGCACGTATCTGTTCGACATTGGCAACTACGTTGCTGTGGCTAAGAACCGCACCTTTGGGGTCGCCTTCTGTGCCTGAGGTGAAAAGAATAACCCCCGGTGCATCTGGTGAGGGATAGGCTCGAAATAAAAACGGAAATATCGGCCCCAGAGCACCGGCAACTTTATCTATTGTGCCGATCTCTTCGCGTATATCCTCAAGGTAGAGAATGTTGACTTTGCTTTTAAGGGTTTTTTCAAGTTTCTCTAACTTTGCCAGAGAGATAAAGCGGTGCGCAGTGATGATGGTCCTAACTTCTGCCAGAGCAAAAGCCGCATTCAGGTTTCGTGGGCCAGCCGTGAAATTAAGCATGGCCGGAATACGCCCATAAGCCAGCAACGCAAAAAAGGCGATAACCGAACCAGCGCCCGTGGGCAGTAAAATGCCGACATTTTCACCGGCTTTGGCATAGCGGCGCAGGACACTGCCCAGGGCAAACGCGGCGCGAATAATCTCGGTATAGGTTAGCGCCCGGTCATCAGCATCGACGATGGCCACAGTGTTACCACCGAACTGAAACCTGGCCTTCAGAAGGGCCGCAAAAATTGATTTACGCGCTTTATGTGGACGATACTTTGACATGTTACCCCAATTTTTTACAGCCCAGACAAAGCTGGGTTTTCCCCGATGAAGAGGCAGACTATCCATTTGTAATGCTTTTGAAAAGCTAGTTCACGCATGATTGTTTCGCTGGATAAATGATCATCATCACAGGAATATGACGAAACGGTAACGTATATGGCGCTGGTTTTGCGCGAGCGAACTTGCTAGTGCTTCTTTATCGGGTATTTGGAGGGTTTACCATGCATCGTTTTATCGGCGCTATTGCACTGTTTTCACTGATTTCTTCATCTTTATATGCGGATCCAGTCCGTCAAACCAAAGGGTCATTTGAAGATAAATTCAGACAATTGGAAGATGAAGACTGGCCAACACCAAACGGTGTTCGTTCAGCAACCGGTGCGCCAGGGGTTGAGTACTGGCAACAGCAGGCCGATTATAAAATCAAAATTGAACTGAATGAGAAAAAACGTCGCCTGTCAGGCAGCTCTCACATAACTTACACCAATAATTCACCTGAAAGTTTGTCATTTTTGTGGGTGCAACTGGACCAGAACAGGTTCCGCAAGGATTCTCTGGGTGAGCTTTCCGCGACAACCGGCTCCAGTGAAAAAATTTCATATTCCTCCGCCCGTCGCTCTATTGCGATGAAAGACTTCAAAGGCGGCTTTGATGTTTCAAGTGTTACAGACGGCAATGGCGCTTCGCTACCCTACACCGTAGTTGATACGATGATGCGCATTGACCTGCCAACACCGTTGGAACACGGGGGAACAACCGCACTGAATATTGGTTATGCCTATAACATTATTGAACAAAAAGTTTTTGGTGGACGCGGCGGCTATGAATGCTTCACCAAAGAAGATGAAGACGGCAATTGCATTTTCGAGATCGCCCAATGGTATCCGCGTATTTCAGTGTTTTCCGACTATGAAGGCTGGCACAATAAAACCTTTTTGGGGCGCGGTGAATTTACGCTGGAGTTTGGTAGTTATGAAGTTGAAATAACGGTTCCCGCTGATCTGGTTGTAGCCTCAACCGGTACACTTCTTAACCCTGATGAGGTTCTTAGTGCGGCTCAGCAAGAGCGTCTGGCACAATCACGCACTGCGGATGAGCCGGTTTTTATCGTCACACCCCGCGAAGCCGCTACGGCTGAAAAGGGCAAGGTTAAAGGCACCAAAACCTGGAAATTCCACGCTGATGACGTGCGTGATTTTGCCTGGGCTGCGTCACGAAAATTTATCTGGGATGCCATGGGTGTGCAACTTAACATGGAAGGCTCGCCAGACACCATTATGGCCATGTCCTTCTATCCCAAAGAGGCCGAGCCGCTCTGGTCAACATATTCTACCAAGTCAGTAGCTCATACGGTTGATGTCTATTCGCGGTTTTCCACGCCATACCCCTGGCCAGCCGCCATTTCGGTCAACGGCCCGGTGGGCGGTATGGAATACCCCATGATCACCTTTAACGGGCCTCGCCCGGTGAAGGACGATAATGGCAATCTGACCTACTCCCGGCGCACCAAATACGGCTTGATCGGGGTGATTATTCATGAAATCGGCCACGGGTTTTTCCCCATGACAGTGAACTCTGACGAACGTCAGTGGACCTGGATGGACGAGGGGCTGAATACCTTCACCCAGTATCTGGCACAAAACGAATGGGAGGAAGATTACCCTTCACGGCGCGGCGAGCCCAAAGATATTACCGGTTATATGAAGTCGCAAAACCAGGTTCCGATTATGACCAATTCAGAATCGATCCTGCAATTTGGCAACAACGCCTATGGCAAGCCGGCAACGGCGCTGAATATTCTGCGGGAGACTATTCTGGGCCGTGAGTTGTTTGACGAAGCGTTCATTACTTACTCAAATCGCTGGCGTTTTAAACGCCCGACACCGTATGATTTTTTTCGCACTATGGAAGAAGTGTCCGGGGTTGATCTGGACTGGTTCTGGCGCGGTTGGTTCTATTCCACTGACCATGTTGATATTTCTCTGGATAAGGTGGTCAAGGGCACCATCAACACCACAGACCCGGATATTGAATCCGACTATCTGATTGCTGAAGACAAGACAGAGCCCGCATCGCTGTCGATCGAACGCAATGAAAAGCTCAAAAAATGGTCTGATGACGATCCGTCTATCCTGGATTTTTATAATGAAAACGGCAAGCGCGCAGTCTCTGAAGGGGCGCGTAAAAAGTACAAAAAAAGCTTTGCAAAGCTGGAGCCATGGGAACAGGACGTTCTGACGACCAAGGAAAATTTCTACTTCCTGACGTTCTCCAACAAAGGCGGGTTGGTTATGCCAATCCTACTTGAGCTGTCATATAAGGACGGCAGCAAGCAATCCTTACGTTTGCCGGCAGAGGTTTGGAAAAGTAATCCCAATACGGTCACGACACGGGTTATGTCCAAAAAGGAGCTGGTTTCGGTTACCGTTGATCCCCGGTGGGAAACCGCCGATGTGGATATGGAAAACAACACCTATCCGCGTCGCATTATTCCGTCGCGCCTCGAAGCGTTCAAACGTAAAAGAACAAAGAACATGATGCAGAAATTTGATCTGGCTGTTGATCGGGACAACATGACCCCGCACAAGGCCAAGAAAGGCAAAAAGGACGAATGAGGCTGAAATATTCTGGCAAGCCGGGGAATTATCTCCGGCTTGTCTGCCTTGCTCTTAGTTTTTTTATCGGAATATCGGCGCCCGCTTTGGCGCATCGTGCCCATGCAGGCCTAACAGAAATCGCGTGGAATACGTCTACCAGGGAAATTGAAATTACCCACCGCCTTTATGCCCATGATTTGGAACCGCGCTTGTTTCATTCTGTGCAGGGGGGATGGGAGGAAACACCGGAAGGCGTTGCCAAAATTGGTAAATATGTTCGGGCGCATTTTTCCATGGCAAATGGTACAGAGGCAATGCCGCTCACCTATGTGGGGACAGAGCCTGATGGTGAATTTATTTATGTCTATTTCACCACCAATCTTCCCGAAGCCATGACTGAACTCAATGTACATAATGCCATGCTGGTCAACGCATTTGATGATCAGGTCAATCTGGTCAATCTGACATTGGGCGGGCAAACTCAAAGCCAGTATTTTCGTTTTGGCGATAAGGCTAAGCCTTTTGTCTGGGGATTGATTAAAGAAGACTGATAGTGCGCCCTTGCGCATGAACGCAGAAGCAGCCATTTTGCTGATCATGGCGACTCTGATTGATAATTCTAAAACCCCTGCGCACCGGCACCCGGAAAAGCGCAACCGCCCGGATACACCCCTGCAACGCAAGCCAGAATGGATCAGGGTCAAGGCACCTGTTGGCAAGGGGTATCTGGAAACCCGCAAGATCGTTAAGGAAAAAGGTCTTTTTACCGTTTGCGAAGAGGCGGCCTGCCCGAATATGGGGGAGTGTTGGGACAAAAAACACGCCACCTTGATGATCATGGGGGATACCTGCACCCGTGCCTGCGCATTTTGTAATGTACGGACCGGGCGGCCAGCCCCTCTGGATATAGATGAACCAGAAAATGCGGCCCAAGCCGTGGTGGAAATGGGCCTGAACCATGTTGTCATTACTTCGGTGGACCGCGATGATCTGGAGGATGGCGGCGCAGAGCATTTTGCGAAAACCGTATCTGCAATCAGGGCGGCGGCACCAGAAACAAGTATTGAAATACTGACGCCGGATTTTCTGCGCAAAGGCAAATCATCTGAAATTGTTATTGATGCGCGCCCAGACGTGTTTAACCACAATCTGGAGACCGTGCCGCGCCTGTATCTCTCTATCCGTCCGGGCGCCCGGTATTTCCATTCCTTGCGCCTGTTGCAAAGCGTCAAGGAGCGTGACCCCACACAATTTACCAAGTCGGGCCTGATGGTAGGTTTGGGTGAAACCCGCGAAGAAGTTATGCAGGTGATGGACGATATGCGTTCAGCGAATGTAGATTTCCTGACCATTGGTCAATATTTGCAACCTACACGTAAACACGCTCCCGTGGATCGTTTTGTTACGCCTGATGAGTTCAAAAATTACGAAACTTTGGCTCGCGCCAAGGGTTTTTTAATGGTTTCATCCTCGCCTCTGACACGGTCAAGTCACCATGCTGGCGAAGATTTTGCGCAATTACAGGCGGCACGGGCTGCACAAGAAAATAAAACTGCTGGAGTGTTATAACATTGACCCGCCATCATATCTGGAAACACGTTTCATTTAGTCCCGATGATGTATTTACTCTGGCATCTGATGTTGAGGATTACCCAAATTTTATTAGTTTCATAAGTGCTGTACGCATTAAATCTGATGAAACTGATGAGGCTTTGCGCACGCTTTTGGCAGAAGTACGCATTCGCTATAAATTTGTCCGCGAGCGCTTTGCTACCAATGTTGTTTTAGATGCTGATGCCTATACGGTTGATGTAAAGCTGGCACGTGGGCCGTTTAACAAGCTGAGTAATTTCTGGACTGTTCACCCGCTTGATGATGGCTCATCCCTTGTTGAGTTCAAGATAGAGTATGAACTGGCCATTCCCTTTCTTGGGCAATTACTCAGTGCCAGTGAAGACAGGGCTGCGGTTTCAATTATAAACGCGTTTGAACGTCGGGCGGCGGAACGCTTTGAGAGAACCGGTGGTCCACAAGAGGCCATGAACGCCCAGATCGCCTCAATTAAAAGCCTGATTTAGCATTTCCAGAGCAACACGAACGCTATCCATACGCACGATTGCCCGACCTGTATCGCCAAACTGATGTGTCTGTGTGCGCGTCTTGGCGCCAATACGGGCGCAGGCAAAGCAAACTGTACCAATGGGCTTGCCGGGCAACCCGCCGCCGGGGCCAGCAATGCCGGTGAGCGCCACAGAGACATCAGCGGCAGAATGCGCCAGCGCCCCTTCTGCCATTAATGATGCCACCGTTTCACTAACCGCGCCGTGTTCAACCAATATACTTTGCGGCACCCCCAGCAAAGAGGACTTCGCCTTGTAGGAATAAGTGGAAAATCCACAATCAAATACATCTGAAGACCCGGCCACAGCCGTCAGGGCGGCGCTGACCAGGCCACCGGTGCAGCTTTCTGCGGTGGTAATCATAACGTGGTTATCACGGGCATGCTGCAATGCCGTTTCGGCAAGTTTCAAAACATCATCAGAAAACATTTTTACCTCATCATAACGGTCAACAAAAAGAACGTTAGCGCCGCCTTATGTCCTTGTCTTGGGAAAATATCATTCCATACAATATGCCATCATGCAGGTAATTGCACCGTAGCATTGGCCATAACGGCGAGGCCTTCGCCGCGCCCGGTAAATCCCAGCCCTTCGGTTGTGGTGGCTTTGACACTCACCCGTAAGAGGTTCAGCCCCAACAGCTCGCCTAGGCGCGCACGCATAGCCTCGCGGTGGGGTTTGATCTTTGGGCGTTCGCAAATAATCGTTAGATCAACATGTATGATTTTGCCGCCGCGCTCTTCCAGCAACTCTTTTGCCTTTTTCAAAAACACACTGGAATCCACGTTTTTCCACTGCGGATCGCTGGGCGGAAAATGATCGCCAATATCGCCCGCGCCAATGGTGCCAAGCAAAGCATCGGTTAAGGCGTGCAACGCCGCATCCGCGTCAGAGTGCCCTTTTAAGGCCAAATCGCCCTTAATCGGAACGCCGCAGAGCATCATCTGATCGCCCGGGATAATCTGATGTACATCAAACCCGCTGGCGGTGATACAAACAGGGCTATTATTGGCGCCAAGCACGCGCTCTGCTCGCTCAATATCGCCGGGTCGGGTGATTTTGAAATTATCCGGCTCACCCGCAATAATTGTGCACTCTATGCCTGAGGCACGGGCCACGGCCAGGTCATCGGCAAACGCTGCATTTGCGCCAAGGTTCTCGTAGGCATCGAACAAGGGCTGGAAAGCAAAACCTTGCGGTGTTTGTACCTGCACCAGCCCGGTGCGCTTAACATCATCACCGGCTATCTCATCACCTTCCAGACGCTTGAGTGCATCCGCGGGTGCCAGCCCCGGTGCCGATCCACAAACACTGGTGGTGGCATCAATCAAGCGGCTAATCAGCGCAGGGCTGACAAGCGGACGAGCGGCATCGTGAATGAGAACAATATCGGGCGCTTCATTGCCCAAAGCCTTCAAACCTTCGTGCACAGAAGCTGTTCTGCTGGCACCGCCAAAGACGGTGCGCACGTTCAGCTCTTCACTGGCTATGGCAAAGAGAGGCGCATCTTCGGCGGCAATGACGGCAATAACGGTATTGATTTGCGGGTGTTCTAAAAAAGTCAATAAAGATCGACGAAACACGGGTGTTCCACCAATGCTTTGATATTGCTTTGGAATTTCGCCGCCATGGCGTGTTCCTCGGCCCGCACCAACGACCAGAACTGCACAATTCATTCCTGCACTCCCTTTACAGGACTGACGTATTCCGTAATCAGTGCCTAAAATTTAGGCACAACGGCGCAATCCATTATGGCTCTTATTATTGACAATCTGCTTCTTGGCAATCGGGTAATACTGGCACCCATGTCTGGAATTACGGATTTACCGTTTCGGGCGCAGGTCAAAAGGCTGGGTGCCGGGCTGGTGATTAGCGAGATGACAGCCAGCCGAGAGCTGGTCAGTGGACGCAAGGATATGTTGCGTAAAATTGCCGCAAATGGCGAAACCGAACCTCTGGCCATCCAGATTGCCGGGCGAGAGGCGCACTGGATGGCCAAGGCGGCAAAATTGGCACAGGACGCCGGGGCAAGGTTGATTGATGTAAATATGGGGTGTCCATCGCGCCATGTGACCAGAGGGGCAACCGGATCGGCACTGATGCGCGATCTGGACCACGCCCTGACATTGATTGATGCCACTGTTGGTGCTGTTAGTGTGCCGGTTAGCGTCAAAATGCGTCTGGGTTGGGATGAGAGCAGCCTGAATGCGCCGGAACTGGCACGTCGCGCGCAAAATGCCGGGGCCGCCATGATTACTGTTCACGGGCGTACGCGGTGCCAGTTCTACAAGGGAAAAGCAGATTGGGAGGCTGTACAACATGTTGTGCAGGCAGTGCAAATTCCCGTCATCGTCAATGGCGATATTTGTTCTATCGAAGATGCCCGCACGGCACTAGGGCAATCGGGTGCAGCGGGCGTGATGATCGGGCGGGGGGCCTGTGGCCGCCCCTGGTTGCCGGGCCTCATTGGTGCTGTGCTGGAAGGTGAGCAAACGGTGCGTGAACCATCATTGGATGAGCATTTCACCCTTTTGGCTGAACAGTTTGAAGGCACATTGGCGCTCTATGGTGACAAGCTTGGGCTACGCATGTTTCGTAAACACCTTGCCTGGAGCATTGATGCGGCACCTCTGGTGATGGACAGAGTAGCGCGCCGTTCCTTACGGGCCACTGCCTGCCGGATAACTGAACCTGAAAAACTGACCACACTGATTGCAGAACTTGGTCAAAACCGCATCTTTTCTGTGGCAGCATGACCGTGGCGGGTGTGGCGAAACCCTCGCGTATATTATTAGCGCATAACGAACGTGTGGCGCGGGAAACCCTGGCAAGAGACCTGGCGGGGCAGGGGTATGAGGTGCGGGCGACAGCCAGCTTTGACACATTGTGGAAATGGGTGCGTGCTGGCGAGGGGGATCTGATCCTTATCGACGTGGATATTACCGACCCGGCGCGCAATGGTTTTGAACTTCTCCAACAAATTCGCAAAGCATACCCGTCATTACCGGCACTTGTACTGAGTGCTGAAAACACCGTGCTGACGTCCTTGCTCGCGGCGCGTTTTGATGCTTTTGATTTTTTCCCAAAACCGTTCAGTTTTGAGCAGCTTACGGCCTCGATGAAACGAGCCTTGCGCACACTGGAACCAGAAGAAATAAACCGTAAGGCGCAGGTTAACTTGCCGTTGGTTGGCCGTTCAGCGCCAATGCAGGCTGTTTATAGACAAATTGCGCAGGTCGCCCAGTCTAACCTTCCCTTACTGGTTACTGGTGAAACCGGCACAGGTAAAAGTCTGGTGGCCAGAGTTATTCATGATTATGGCAATAACCCTGGTGCCGGGTTCGCAGTCTTGCACTTTCCCTTGAGTGATGACCAGTTTGAGACGTGCATTACCAACGCCACAACGCAGGCAGGTGAGGGGACTTTGGTGCTGGATGAAATCAGTGCGGTAACCACCTCGCAGCATGATCGATTAATCAGCCTGCTTTCTGTAATGACCACTCAGGAGTGTGCACCAAGATTAATAACGACAACGCGGACACCCTATAGTGAAGCCCGTGGTCTTAACGGCATTGATCACGAGTTGTTATATCGACTGAATACTCTGCATATCACGCTCCCGCCTTTACGGAACAGGTCGGACGATTGCCTGGAGCTGGCGCAAACCTTTTTATCTGAATTGGGTAAGGGGCGCAAAAGCTTAAGCAAGCAGGCCTCGCAAGCACTACAAAGTCGTGGCTGGCCTGGCAATGTGCGTGAATTACGCAATTTGATGCAACGTGCGCTGGTGATGGCACGTAGTGATGTTATTGAATATGAAGATATTTCCGATTTACCAGAAGAGACCGGGAAAAATGAAAACAGTCTGGATAAGGCTTTCGAGCAGGCTTTAATTGTATTCCTGAATGAACGGGACAGTGAAACAAAAAACAAAAACCTTCATGCACAGGCTTTAGCCGCCGTTGAGCGCCCACTGTTGAAGCAGGTGATGGCCATGACAAATGGTAATCAGCTCAAGGCAGCAAGGCAGCTTGGTATTAACCGTAATACTCTGCATACAAAGTTATTGCGCTATGGATTGCTCTCTCAATAACGCCAGGCACTGTTGATCTAGGGCAACAGGTGTGACAAAAGTATCGCGCTTAATGAGTCAAGGAGCAATTTTCCTGATGGGGAATGGCGTAAATGTACAAACCGGCATAGATGCCCGGTATTCAAAACCGGTAAAACTACTCAGTTCAGCCCTGTTTGGTGCTTTCTTTGCGGTGGCTATTGTCATTACTATGCTGGGCGCTTTTTTTGCCCTTTCGGGTGCTGGGCGTTTTGGGCCAGGCAGCTCTTTTTTATTAGCAATACTGGTTGGCAATTTACTGCTTATTTCTGGCTTATCAGGTTATGTGGTAATGCGGTTAGGCCGTTTATGGGTTACCCGAACACGCGATGAAGCAGCGCCCAAACTGCATTTGCGTTTTGCGGGCATGTTCAGTATGGCCGCCGTACTTCCCGCTGTTATCGTTGCCATATTTTTTGCCGTGGTTTACTCGCGCGGCATTGAATACTGGTTTTCGGACCGCGTTGGGACATTGACTAACAACATTGTCTCGGTTGCCCGTGCGACGTTGCAGGCGCAAGCTGATGAAGTCACTAGTGAAATTCAGCCAATGGCTAATGATCTCAATCAGCCTGAGGCTATTAAAAACCTGCAAGACGGGCCTATTCTTTTTACAGATTATCTTCGCTTTCAGGCTGAACGACGTTTTTTTCAGGCAGCCTATGTGTTGAACCAGGCTGGCTCTGTTTTATCCCGGGTTGAGGGAAGCGACAGCCCCTTGTTTATCGTCCCATCCCCTGAAGCCTTTAGGGCAACAAGCGAAGGGGGCATAAACCTTCAATTTGATGAACAACAAAATCTCATTCGTGGCCTTATTCGCTTGCGGGGGTATGAAGATGCTTATCTTTATGTGGTCCGCTTTGCTACTGGCGACAGTTTAAGCACCCTAGCTGAGGCCAGCAACGCGCTGGTTGCTTATCAGGAGGCTGAAAGCAGGCGGGGCAGTCTTACGCAGTCATTTTCCCTGATCTATCTTGAAACGGCACTTCTGGTGCTCATTGGGGCAGTATGGGTGGGGTTAGCCGCAGCAACACGGATTGTTGTTCCCATAGGGCGTCTTGCGCAGGCGGCTCAGCATGTCCGTGATGGAGATTTAAAGGCACGCGTCTGGGTTGGCAAAGAAGATGATGAAGTTTCAGAACTTTCACGTGATTTCAACGAGATGACCTCACAACTTCTATCACAAAGACAGGAACTAATCACCGCTCATCAGGATACTGAAAGCCGTAGAATTTTTATTGAAACTGTGCTTTCCGGCGTTAGCGCCGGTGTCCTTGATTTGAATGCAAAGGGAGAAATCAGTTTTGCTAACCCATCCGCCCTTGCCCTGCTTAACTGTGAAGAAGATAAATTACAGGGTGAAGTGCTGGAAGTTTGTATTCCAGAATTTACAGCTCTGCTGGAACAAGCCCGGCACTCTTCGGACCGGCGAGCAGAGGGGCAAGTGGAATTAACCGGCAATGGCGGCACCATAAATTTGAATACCAAGGTAGCCCCAAGCGGCAGGGGTAAGGGGCATGGCTACGTCATTACATTTGATGATATGAGCCGTGCCATAGCAGCGCAACGCAGTGCAGCATGGCGCGAAGTGGCGCGCCGTATCGCTCACGAGATCAAAAACCCGCTAACACCGATACAACTTTCCGCTGAACGCATTCGGCGTAAATTTCGTTCGGAATTAACCACTGATACTGATGTGTTTGACAGATGCGTCAACACGATAGTGCGACAAGTCTCGGATATTGGGCGGATGGTTGACGAATTTTCGTCTTTTGCGCGGATGCCTGAGCCAAAAAATGCTATTTTTGATCTTGGACAACTGGTGCAGGAAGCTATTTTTACACAGCAGATCGCATTTCCTGATTTAAAATTTACGACCTCTATTCCCGGTGAGAAACTACAAGGGTGGGGAGATGAAAGACTGGCGGCTCAGGCTGTCGGTAACATTTTAAAAAATGCCGCTGAGGCCGTATTGGGCAGTGAAAAATCACAACTTAACGGGAAAATAGAGGTTGCTATTGCTGAAACACATCAGGGTAAAACGGTGACGATCACCGATAATGGCCCTGGTTGGCCGGCAAGAGGCCGGGAGCGCCTGTTGGAGCCCTATATGACAACCCGTGTCAAAGGTACTGGCCTGGGTCTGGCCATCGTTAACAGGATTATGGAAGACCATGGCGGCGGCCTCAGCCTTCTCGATAGAGAAGACGGACAGGCTGGGGCTGTGGTGGCGTTAAGGTTTTTAACCCCAACCAGTGAAATGGTCGCAAAAAAAGACACTCATAAACAGAAGGGAGAAGCCTGATGTCCGCTGACATATTAGTTGTTGATGACGAAGAGGATATTCGAGAACTGATCGGTGGTATTCTGGAAGATGACGGATATTCCGCACGTACCGCTGATGGTGCCGTCTCGGCCTTGGCGGCAATTTCAGAAAGAAAACCTGCTTTGATTGTCCTGGATGTCTGGTTACAGGGAAGCGAACGTGATGGCCTTGGTGTTCTTGAAGAAGTCAAGGCACTTGACCCAGACCTGCCTGTTATCTTGATCTCAGGCCATGGTACGATAGAAACTGCGGTGAATGCCATTCGCAAGGGCGCTTATGATTTCATTGAAAAGCCGTTTAACAGCGAACGGCTGCTTCTTGTCGTACGCCGCGCTCTGGAAGCTTCGCGGCTGAAGCGTGAAAACCTGGACCTGAAGGCAAGTGCTGCCAATGTCTCGGAACTCATTGGTGCTTCCCAGAATATCAATACTGTTCGCCAGATTATATCCCGGGTAGCCCGTGCCAACAGCCGGGTGCTGGTGATTGGGCCAATGGGTTCAGGGAAACAACTTGTTGCGCGCAATATTCATGAACAATCCGAGCGCCGCAATGGTCAATTTGTCTCAATAAATGCTGCTGCTATGACCCCCGATTCAGTGGAGCTTGAGTTGTTTGGCTCTGAAGGTCAAAAGGGAAAAGTGACCAAGGCAGGCTTGTTTGAACAGGCGCATATGGGCACGCTTTATATTGATGAAGTCGGTGATATGCCGTTAGAGACCCAGAGCAAGTTACTGCACCTTTTGGTTGCCCAGCGTTTCAGGCGTCTTGGTGGTACAACTGATGTAAAAGTTGATGTCAGGGTCATCAGCTCGACTTCAAAAAACCTTTCTACATTGATTGCGCAAGGTCATTTTCGTGAAGCCCTGTATCACCGGCTTAATGTTGTGCCTGTTCATGTACCATCTCTGAGTGAACGGCGCGAAGATATACCGGCATTGGTCAATTATTTTGTATCGCACCTTTCCGCCGCTGCGGGCAGGCCTACACGCCCAATCAGCGAAGATGTGATGGCTTATTTACAAGCGGCACGCTGGCCTGGAAATGTTCGTCAGTTACGCAATAACATTGAACGGATCCTGATACTTTCCAGTGGTAAATCATCCGAACCCCTGACCTTTGAAAATTTACCAAAAGAGCAAAATTCTGATGATTCAGAATCCATTTTAGGCACAGAAAAACTGGTTGCTTTTCCTTTGCGGGAAGCTCGACTGGAATTTGAACGTGAGTATCTGAAAGTGCAAGTCAGCCGTTTTGGTGGCAATATTTCGCGCACAGCAATGTTTATTGGCATGGAGCGCTCGGCCTTGCATCGCAAGTTAAAATCACTGGGTATCCAACCCAGAATTGCCAAAAACAATGGTGATTTACTATGAAGGTTATCGTTTGCGGAGCCGGGCGGGTTGGCTATGGCATTGCCAGTCAACTATCCAATGAAAACAATGAAGTCACGGTTATCGACCTTTCTCCACAACTGGTACAGCAAATTTCTACGGATCTGGATGTTCGTGGTGTCGTCGGGCATGGGTCGCACCCCGATGTACTGGTTCGCGCCGGCATAGAAGATGCCGATATGATTGTTGCGGCAACGTATCTGGATGAAGTTAATATGGTTTCCTGCCAGATTGCTCACTCACTATTTAATGTCCCCATCAAGATTGCCCGCGTAAGAGCACAAGCTTATTTGAGCAAAGCCTGGCAGGACTTGTTCTCAAACAAAAACATGCCTATCGACGTGGTGATTTCACCTGAAATAGAAGTAGCAAGAACCATACTGCAACGTATCTCTACACCAGGCGCATTTATGACGGTGCCTTTCGCCGGGGGGCAAATCAAACTTCTTGGAGTGCGCCTTTTAGAGGATTGCCCGGTTTCCAATACAGCGTTGTCACAGCTAACCGAGTTGTTTCCTGACCTGAACGCCATGATTGTCGGGGTAAAGCGTGAGGGAAAGCTTTTTGTACCCAAAGGTAAGGATCAGGTGCTTGTTGGGGACGAGGTTTATGTTGTCGCTCAGGAAGAGCAGGTCGCCCGTACCCTGGATATTTTTGGTCGCAAGGAAGAGCGAGGCCAAAAAGTGATTATGGTTGGTTCCGGTAATATTGGCATACATGTAGCCAAGCAACTGGAAAAAATACCGGGTATCCGGGTTCGTGCTATTGAGCAAGATGCCAATCAGGCGGAGCAGGCATCCATCGCCCTCAATCGTACTGTTGTACTGAATGGCGATGGTCTGGATAGAAATGTTTTGCTGGAAGCCGGGGTCAATGAAGCTGATATAACCCTTGCCCTGACTAATGATGACCGGGTTAATGTACTGGTTGCCGGGTTGGCTAAAGAAGCCGGAGTGCGCAGATCATTATGTCTGGTAAATGACCGCACATTGGACCTTTTAAAAGAACCGTTGGGCATTGATGTTTTTATTGATCCTCGTGAAACTACGATTTCGACGATATTGCAACATGTGCGACGAGGCCGCATTATTTCTGTACGCTCCATTGAAGACGGCGAGGCTGAGGCTATCGAGGCGGTAGCATTAGCAACATCGGCATTGGTGGGGCGTCCGTTGCGCGATGTTGATATTCCTGATGGGGTAAAGGTTGCTGCGGTGCAAAGGGGGGAACAATTACTCTTTCCAAATGGTGATTTTGTCATCAAGGCTGGCGACCATGTGGTGCTGTTTGCCGAAAAAGACGCTGTGCCAAGTGTTGAAAAAATGTTCCGGGTCAGTCGCAATTATGTATAGCCTTACAGCGGGTGCTGCTTCATGAGCGGTTTATGGCGTATTTTGGCATTTATCCCCGCACTTCTGGCGCTAAACTCGGCCATAGGCTGGAGATTGGCTGCTACACAAAACGATACTAAAGTTGCGTTTGGGTTTGCACTCTCGGTCATTGTATGCGGGACTTTGGCTCTTATTCTTACCTTGGGAGAACGAGGTGTACGCCGTTCTGGTGGGGTCCGTAGTGCATTAATGCTGATGCTGGTGGCCTGGATCGGAACACCGGCACTGGCGGCCATGCCCCTGATGATGGCCGAAGAGCAAATACCCTTTATTCTGGCCTATGCTGATGCCATGGCACAACTAACAACAACGGGTGGGCAAATTCTTGATTTTGACGTGGATCATGGCGCCATCACGTATTGGCGAGGGTCGTTACAATGGCTGGGGGGGTACTTATCCATTCTGCTGGCTCTTTCTGTTCTGGCACCGTTTAATTTAACTGGGCCAGGGGTGTACCGATCCCCATTGTTGACTGTTGAGAAGGAAGATATTTCTGCTCGTATCGGATCGCTTTCCCTGATTGTTGTCATTGCCTATGGCATTGCTAGCCTGGGGGTTTTAATTTGGTTGCTGTTGGCAGGGGCAACATTCTTTAATGCGCTGATTGCCATGTTTGGTGCGATTTCAACTGGCGGCATTCTGCCAAATGTAGATTCTTTTGACGCCGTTGCGGGTAATGTGGGGGCCTGGGGTGGTGCGCTGGGCATGCTCGTTGGGGCCACAAGTTTTGCCATGCACTGGGAGATTAAAAGAGGCCGGGTAAACCATTTCAATGACCCTGAAACCCTGGGGGTTTTGATGATGGCCGCATTGTCCGCAGGTGCCTTGTTTCTGGTTGGATCGCGGTTCGGCCCGGCGCTGTTAAATGGTATTTCGCTTGCCACAACCAATGCTACGCCCATGACAGCAGGAGGCACTGAAATACTACCCTTGCCCATTACCATGAGCATCGTGCTGGTTGGTGGTGCCGCATTATCAACCGCAGGCGGTGTAAAAATAATACGTTTTCTTCTTCTTTTTCGCCGTACCAGTGCCGAGCTTTACAAACTTAGCCATCCATCAGCCACAAAACTGACGCGATTTCGTGGTCAAACCATTCCCGAAAGCAGCTTCACCAATTTATGGGTTTATGTATTGGGTTATGCAGGGGTGCTAGGTATTTTGATTGTAACAGTAGCGGCATTTGGTTCCAGCTTTGAAGTGGCAAGCAATGCCGCCATAGCCGCAATATCCAATGCCGGGCCATCTTTTCTGGCTGGTTCAGGGATGCCAGGTGACTTTTCTGAACTATCGACACCCGCAATTATGGCGTTAAGTGCCGGGATGGCGCTGGGCCGTTTTGAAATTCTGGCGGTTCTGGCCTTTCTTTCACCTGAATTTTGGAGGACTTGAAAACCATGTCGAGAATTGCCTACGTAAACGGTGCCTATGTACCGCACAATCAGGCCAGCGTTCATATCGAAGATCGCGGCTATCAGTTTGCTGATGGCGTTTACGAAGTCTGGGCTGTGCGAAACGGAAGGTTGTTCGATAGCGAAGGGCATTTTCGCCGTCTTAGCCGTTCTTTGGGGGAATTAGAGATTGCTACGCCGATGGCAGATCAATCACTGTCGCATGTCTTGCGCGAAGTTGTGCGCAAAAACCGGGTAAAAAACGGGTTGGTCTACCTTCAGATTACCCGGGGCGTAGCGCCGCGTGATCATGCCTTTCCGAAGGGAATTGTTCCCTCAATTGTTATCACATCAAAAAGCATGAATACACAACTGGCTGATAAAACAGCGAAAATCGGTATTGCTGTTGCCACCATGAAGGATGAACGCTGGGCGCGGTGCGATATTAAATCTGTGAGCTTATTGCCAAATATTCTTGCCAAACAGGCTGCTTACGAAAAAGGCGCGCTTGAAGCCTGGATGGTGGACGATGAGGGGTTAATAACCGAAGGCGCATCCTCGAATGCCTGGATAGTGACCAAAGAAGGGGTGCTGACTACCCGAAGCCTGTCTTCCGACATTTTGGGTGGGATTACGCGAGAGAGAGTTTTGGCGCTGGCGGCGCAGAGGCAGTTAAAAGTGGATGAGCGAGCATTTTCCGCCTCCGAGGCTTGCGAGGCACGCGAAGCCTTTATTACCTCAGCAATAAACATGGTTACGCCGGTCATTAAACTGGATAATCAAGCTATTGGCGAAGGCAAGCCGGGCCCTTTAGCCAGTGCCTTGCGCAAAGATTACTTGCAAAGTGCGGCAACTTAACGCAGACAGTTTGCTATACACGCTTTGGCGTGGTTATGACGTACGATAAACACAAACAGACTGCGAACCGGTTCCCGGATTAAACATTCGGCCCGCAAACGGAGCAAGGCAATGGCTGGCGAAAAAAAACAAAATCTGCAAGACACTTTTCTGAATTCCTTAAGAAAAACAAAAACCCCACTTACAATTTTTCTCGTTAATGGCGTGAAACTGCAAGGTATAGTTACCTGGTTTGATAACTTCTGCGTGCTTTTGCGCCGTGATGGCAATTCGCAACTGGTGTACAAACACGCAATTTCAACAATCATGCCTTCTGCACCTGTTTCCCTGTTTGAGCCTGAAGGCGAAGATGAAAACGGTGATGACACCGCGTGAATGTTTCGTCTGATGCACAAAGCCGGGCGATTGTTATCGTTCCGGTTCTGGCAAAAACAAAACGTGACCCGGTTATTCAACGCGAAGAAGCGACAGGGCTAGCTCTGGCTCTAGGCCTTGAAGTTGCCGAATCTCGTATCGTTCAAATACGTAAAGCCCGCGCCGCAACTTTGCTTGGCATGGGGGTGATCGAATCATTGCACGACGATCTGAAATCTTTAAATGCAGGACTTCTGGTTGTTGATGCTGCCTTAACGCCAGTGCAACAGCGCAATCTTGAAAAAGCGCTTGATGTTAAGGTTATAGACCGCACCGGAACCATATTAGAAATTTTTGCCTTGCGAGCGCAAACCAAAGAGGGGCGTTTGCAGGTGGAGTTAGCGCGGCTGACCTATGAGCGATCGAGGCTGGTGCGTACCTGGACCCATTTGGAACGTCAACGCGGTGGCAAGGGGTTTTTGGCCGGACCGGGGGAGCGTCAGCTGGAAACCGACCGGCGCTTGCTGGGACAAAGGATCACACGATTACGCCGCAGTCTGGAGGATGTGCGCCGAACGCGTGGGCTTCATCGTTCCGCACGTCAACGCGTGCCATACCCAATTGTAGCCCTTGTTGGTTATACAAATGCTGGAAAGTCAACACTTTTCAATGCGCTATGCGGCACAAAAATGCTGGCAGAGGATATGCTGTTTGCCACGCTGGATCCGGCCATGCGCCTTATCACCTTGAATAAGGGGCGTGAGGCAATTCTCTCAGATACGGTGGGCTTTATCTCTGATTTGCCGACAGAGCTTATTGCTGCTTTTCGCGCCACACTTGAAGAGGTGCTCGAAGCCGACCTTATCGTGCATGTGCGCGATATTGCCTCAAAGCAAAGTGCCGAACAGCGTGATGATGTGAACGCCATACTGGAGCAGTTGTTCGCTAGTCAGGGCGAAGCTATTCCGGTTTTGGAGGTCTGGAACAAAATTGACATGGTGGAAGAGGCTGAAAGGCCACATTTGCAGGCGCAGGCAAACTCGATAACGCCCAGCCCGGTGCTGCTGTCTGCAATAACGGGGCAGGGGCTGGAGACACTAAAGCAAGGCATAGAAGACATTCTGTCCCGTGGCACGGTCATCCTTCGCATAACCGTGCCAGCCGGGGAGGGGCGTATCAGCCCGTGGATATGCCGCAATGGAACGCTATTGGACACACAGATTGATGAAACGGGTGCGCAGACATTATTGGCGCAACTGGACGTTAAAAACATCGGTGCGCTCGATGCTACATTTCCGATGTTAACACACGAGCGAGTTTAAGTCATAAGAGTTTACAAATAGTCGAAGGGGAATTGTGAGGGCTAACAGCCATCCTTCGACAAGCTCAGGATGAGGTAGCAAAGGCGCTTCATGTCACCTCAGTAAACTACACCCTCATGCTGAGGGATTGCATTTATGCAATTGTCTCGAAGCATGGAGTAAAAAACATAAGTGTAATTCAATTCGGTATTATGCGATTTATGCCTCTCTCTCACGTTTTTTAGCCTCAACCCAAAACGCCTCCATTTCGTCCAGACTGGCGTCTTTGGGTGTTTTGCCTGTCTGCGCAAGGCGTTTTTCTATCCAGGAAAAACGTCGTTCAAATTTTTTATTTGAACTAGCCAATGCGGCATTGGCATCTACATTTAATTTTCGTGCCAAGTTCGTGCAAACAAACAATATATCACCAAGTTCTTCAGCAATATGGTCGTTGTGTTCCGGAGCTATAATGGCCTCTGACAGCTCAGCAATTTCCTCTTCCAGTTTATCAAAAACCGGCTGTAATGACGGCCAGTCAAAACCAACGCGGGCGGCACGTTCCTGTAGTTTTTGCGAGCGCTGCAAGGCGGGCAGGGTGCGGGCAATACCATCAAGCACGCTGTCTGGTGTGGTTTTTTGTATGGATTTTTCAGCCCGTTCGCGTTCCTTGTGGCGCTCCCAGGCACCCGGAATTGCTCCCGCGTTTAATTGTTCAGCATTTCCAAAGACATGAGGGTGACGGCGTTCCATCTTGTCGCAAATGCCTGTCACAACATCATCCAGGGTAAAGGCACTTGTTTCTTCGGCCATTTGCGCATGAAAAACTACCTGAAACAGCAAATCACCCAGTTCTTCACGCAAATCATCCATATCCTTGCGTTCAATGGCATCGGCAACTTCATAGGCTTCTTCAATGGTGTAGGGGGCTATAGTGTCAAAATTTTGTGCCAGATCCCAGGGACAGCCGTCTTTGGGGGTACGCAAACGCGCCATAATGGACTGTAGTTTTACTAGTGATGTCATATTACCACTCAAGGGCAAGTTGCGATAACTGGCAAGCCGATTTATTTTATTTCATCTACGATAGGGCAATTATTACAAACTAATGTCTATGTTTCACACGCATCAATAAGGCGCATAATATATATTATGTGTTGTTATTAGCAAAGGAAATGTAATAAAACAAGGCATTTGCTTTAATACGCTGTCTTTGATTACTCACCGCAGGCTGACTTAAAGCCTTGTTCAAAAATGAGCACCCAACCCGAACCATAACCATTACGCATCATCTCGGCCATATCGCCAAAGGCTTCCCAATTGCTCTGGGTAAGTTCAACCCTGGTCCGTTCATCATCCAGGACAGTAAAGCGCACTTCAACGAGGCTAGCCGTTTCTGGTGGCAGGCCCATGTGAAAATCCATGGCCATAAAGTCATGCGGGTCGTATGTTTTTATTGTACCCCATAAATACTCTGTATCGTCACCACCAATTTCGACAATTTTACCGCCAGCTTTAGGCTCAAGCTGAACAGTCTTGGCTGGTGTGCCTGTTTCCATCAGCGACATTGAGCGTTTATCCAGTGGCCACCAATTGCCAATATTTTCGACAAACACAGTAAATGCCTTTTTCTGACTGCAAGGCACTTCAATAGAATAATGAATTGGGTCTAACATGGTATTTCCTCTTGATTATTTTTTTTCGATTCTGGCAATTTCGGCACTGTAGGCGATCAAAACATCGGCCCAGAAGCTTTCCAGATACTGCCGCAGTTCATCCAATCCTTCACGCTTGATAGAATACAAGCGGCGGTTTCCCAATGGTTCGACACTGACCAGCCTGGCGGATTGCAGTACTTTGAGGTGTTGTGATACGGCAGGTCTGCTCACAGGTTGGCTGGCCGCCAGTTCTGCTACAGTTCTGGGTTGCTCGCGCAACACCTCAAAAATGCGCCGCCTGGTTGGGTCTGCCAATGCTGATATAACCTCTTCGTAAGCCATGACTTACCGTAAGCTGTTGCTTACCAAGGAGTCAAGGCAATACTAGATGTATTTTCCAGTAGGCGCATTGGCCTCATGCTCTGACTCTGCTTCCTGTTCTTGCTGTTGTTCCTGTTCAAGGCGCCATAACAGTTTTTTTTGAACGATTTTCTTTGCCGCACTCATAGGCGTGTTGGATGGCAACACAGTTACCACTTCAATGCCGGTATCAGCATCTACTGCGCAGACCCGCAAATTGGTATCGAGTCTGATTAACTCAAAGAAAATTTCACGACTTTTTGGCGTGCTGCTCATGCAGCCTTGGACGAAAGCCCTAATTGCGACCACACTGTCTGCAATGCTTCAATCAAATTGGCCATCAGTGCATCGTCGTGCAAGGGAGATGGTGTCAGGCGCAACCGCTCTGTGCCACGTGGTACAGTGGGGTAATTAATGGGCTGGACATAAATACCAAAGCGGTCAAGCAGTTCATCCGTTACCGCTTTACACGCAACCGGGTCACCAACCAGTAAAGGTACGACATGGGTTTGCGAGGGCATAAGCGGTAAGCCTGCCTGGCGCAGCAAGGTTTTCAATCGCAAAGCGCGCTCTTGATGTTTTTCCCGCAATCCATTGTTTTGTTTTAGATGTTTTATGCTGGCAACAGCGCCAGCAGCCAAGGTTGGTGCCAAAGAAGTTGTAAATATAAAACCCGGCGCATGGCTACGAATGGCGTCTATCATGGAGGCATTGGCGCTCACATAACCACCCATCAGGCCAAAAGCCTTGCCCAGTGTTCCGTTGATAATATCAACCCGGTGCATAACCCCGTCACGTTCAGCAATCCCGGCACCGTGCTGGCCATAAAGGCCAACCGCATGAACTTCATCCAGATAAGTGATGGCACCGTATTTATCGGCCAGATCACAGACCTTCCCGATATCGCTCACATCACCATCCATAGAATAGACCGACTCAAAAGCGATCACCTTGGGTGCATCGGCTGGCGCGGCGGCCAATAATTCTTCCAAATGCTCAAGGTCGTTATGTCGCCAGATGCGCTTGGGCGTTCCGGCACGGCGAATGCCTTCAATCATTGAGGCATGGTTCAGCGCGTCCGAGAAAAATATGCATCCGGGTAAAATTTTTGCCAAAGTCGCCAATGTGGCTTCATTGGCTATATAACCAGAGGTGAAAAGCAAGGCACCGTTCTTGCCATGCAAGTCAGCCAGTTCCTTTTCTAATTCAACATGATAGCGCGTGGTACCAGAAATATTGCGGGTGCCCCCTGCCCCGGCCCCAACGGTATCTATGGCTTTGTGCATGGCTTCAATAACGGCGGGGTGCTGGCCCATGCCCAGATAATCATTGGAACACCAGATAACAATATCCTTGTCGGTGCCTTCGGGCGTACGCCAGGTGGCGCGGGGGAAGTTGCCCCGTTGACGGCGCAAGTCAGCAAAGACGCGGTATCGGCCCTCGGCCTTAACCTGATCAACAGCTGCCTCAAATTTGGCCTTGTATTCCATGCGTCCTAGCGGAGCGCGGATATGCGCTCTCCCTACTCGTTAACCATACCACACCTTCGGATCATATATCGCATGTCATTGCAAGTGAAGACAGGCGAAACGCCGCAGGTGCAACCATAATGAGTAATACTAGTGTTAACTTCCTTAACCACTCACTTATGCGTGAACCTCATGTTTTTTTATGGCAGAAGGCTCAAATCAATCCCGCCAGGGGGCTGGAAGGGTCTGCATAACGCTTTTTGGCCATACGCCCAGCCAGGTAAGCTTCGCGCCCGGCAATCACGGCGTGTTTCATTGCCCGGGCCATACGCACAGGATCATTTGCCTCGGCAATGGCTGTGTTCATCAAAACGCCATCACACCCCAATTCCATGGCCTCTGTGGCATCTGATGCGGTGCCAACCCCGGCATCAACGATAACAGGCACCGAGGATTGTTCGACAATCAGGCGAATATTGACCTTGTTTTGCAAGCCTAACCCAGAGCCAATAGGCGCACCCAGCGGCATAATGGCGGCGCAGCCAAGGTCCTCCAGTTTGCGGGCAAAGACCGGGTCATCCGAGCAATAAACCATCACCTCAAATCCGTCATCGATCAGCATTTTTGCTGCCCGCATGGTTTCTTCCATGTCCGGGTACAGGTGTTTGGGGTCTGATAAAACCTCCAGCTTTACCAGCGACCAGCCCCCGGCTTCACGTGCCAGACGCAAGGTGCGCACAGCATCCTCGCCAGTAAAACACCCCGCTGTGTTGGGCAGGTACACCGTTTCCTTTGGGTTTATAAAATCCACCAACATTGGCTCATCCGGGTTCATGACATTTACCCGGCGCATGGCCACGGTGACGATTTGCGCGCCCGAAGCGGCCAAAGCGGCAGCATTTTGCGCATAATCCTTATACTTTCCGGTGCCAATAATGAGCCGCGAGGAAAATTCCCGCCCGGCGATTACTAAAGGTTTGTCTTGCATGTCAGCCACCACCAATAAACCTCACTATCTCAATCCGGTCATCCGGGGTCAGAATCATCGTATCAAAGGTTGAACGCGGCACGATAGCCAGATTGCGCTCTACCGCCACCTTGGCAAGGGGAATATTCAGCTCGCCCAATAGCCCGGCTATAGAGGTGTTCTCCTCAACCGTATGTGGCTCGCCATTTAGAGTGATTTTCATAAGCGATTCGTGTTTCCCGTTCTGAACAATAGCGTACTATGAGCACTGATTGTTGCAACCACGGCTTACCCCCTTCATCCTTCGACAAGCTCAGGATGAGGCGGCGTTTCATATTTCCTCATCCTGAGCTTGTCGAAGGATGGATCACCGTACTCAGATGGATGACTTAGCATTTTCTGTATAGTTCATAGCGAGCGTTTTAATTTTACTCCAATCTCCAGCAGTTAGGGCTTCTTTCTTCGCTCGACTCCACCCCTTTATTTGACGCTCTGTTGCGATTGCATCGGTTACATTAACAAATCTCTCGGCCCAGACTAATTCAACAGGGCGGCGGGAATATGTATAGGCTTTCTTGTTTTTTCCTGCATTATGCTCATGAACGCGTGTTTCGGGACTTTGGCCACGATGAGAGCCAACATAATAGCGGCCATCTGCACAACGCAGCATATAGACCCAAGAGTCAGACATTGTATTAACCTTCCATCCTTCGACAAGCTCAGGATGAGGGTAGAGCTGATGCTGTCAAGACTTACTGCCTATCCCATACCTCATCCCGAACTTCAAATTCACACCTCATCCTGAGCTTATCCCCCACCTCATCCTGAGCTTATCCCCCACCTCATCCTGAGCTTATCCCCCACCTCATCCTGAGCTTGTCGAAGGATAAGAGCCGGACACAACGCTTGCCCCTTGCCCAGAAGAGACGTAAAACGCCGCCCATGAGCAAGACGCTATACATACTGAACGGCCCCAATCTAAATCGGCTGGGTACGCGCGAGCCAGAAGTTTATGGCACGGCGACGCTGGCTGATATTGAGGCAGACTGTGCAAAGCTGGTTCAGGCAAAAGGCGTAGCGCTCAAATTTTGCCAGACCAATGCAGAGGGGGAACTGGTTTCTCAGGTGCAAGAGGCCGCCGACAAGGCCTGTGCGGTAATTCTGAATGCCGGAGCCTATACACACACCTCAATAGCCTTGCATGACGCATTACGACTAATGGAAGTGCCGGTGATTGAGCTACATTTATCAAACCCGGCTGCGCGCGAAAGTTTTCGCAGCACTAATTATGTTGCACCGGCCGCTACAGCCAGTATTTGCGGCTTTGGTGCAATGGGTTATGAGATGGCCGTGACAGCGGCGCTGCATCTCGCTAAAATCTGACATGATAATAACAAAACCGGAAACCTCATTATGACAGCGGGTACAAAAGGCGGACGCGCATTAGGCAAGGGAGACCTTGCGCTTATTCGTGAACTTGCCGACATCTTGCGCGATACAGATTTAAGTGAAATCGAAGTGGAACGCGGAGATCTGAAATTACGGGTTAGTCGCCAGATGGCTACACAGATGGTTCATGCTGCCCTGCCCTCTGCTCTGGCAGCACCCGCCGAGGCCACTGCCTCACCGACCAGCATGGCACCGGAAACACCGGCGCCAGAAGCTGCCGCAGACTTTTCCGTTCACCCCGGTGCCGTGCGTGCGCCGATGGTGGGTACGGCCTATTTCGCACCCGAGCCTGGGGCGACGCCATTTGTCAAAGTTGGCGATAGTGTCAATGAGGGCGATACTTTGCTGCTGATCGAGGCGATGAAGACCTTTAATCCGATATTGGCACCACAATCAGGCAAAGTGATCGAGATACTGGTCGATGACGGCGCACCAATTGAGTTTGATGAACTCCTGCTTGTGATCGGGTAAAGCCTGTGTTCGAAAAAGTTCTTATCGCCAATCGCGGCGAGATTGCCCTTCGCATCCACCGCGCCTGTCGTGAAATGGGCATTGCCACGGTTGCCGTCCATTCGACAGCGGATCGTGATGCCAAGCATGTTTTGCTGGCCGATGAAAGTGTTTGCATTGGCCCGCCGGCGGCGGCGCAAAGTTATTTAAACGTACCCTCCATTATGGCTGCTGCAGAAATCACCGGCGCAGATGCGGTACATCCGGGCTATGGGTTTTTATCTGAAAATGCCCGGTTTGCCGAAATAGTAAAATCCCATGGTCTGACATTTATAGGCCCATCCCCGGAACATATCCGCCTGATGGGCGATAAAATCACCGCCAAGGTGGCCGTAAAAGAAGCCGGTATTCCTGTGGTGCCAGGCTCTGAAGGGGAAATCAACAATCCTGAAGATGCCATGGAAATTGCCCGCGATATTGGTTTTCCCTTACTTGTAAAAGCGGCATCGGGTGGCGGCGGGCGCGGCATGAAGCTGGCCCGCTCTGAGGGTGACCTTGTTCAGGCGGTACAAACCGCACGGGCCGAGGCCGCTGCCGCCTTTGGCGATGGCACAGTTTATCTGGAACGCTATCTTGAGCAGCCGCGCCATATCGAAGTGCAGGTTGTGGCCGATGCCCACAACAATGTGGTGCATTTGGGCGAACGTGATTGTTCACTGCAACGGCGCAACCAGAAAATTCTGGAAGAAGCACCCTCACCTGCCCTGAACGCAGAACAGCGAGCGCAAATTGGTGAAACCGTGCGTTCCGCTATTGCTAAAATCGGCTATCTTGGTGTTGGCACTATCGAATTTCTTTATGAGGATGGTGAATTTTATTTCATTGAAATGAATACACGTTTGCAGGTTGAACACCCGGTGACAGAAATGATTACCGGCGTTGATCTGGTGCGTGAGCAAATCGCTATTGCCGCGGGCGAGCCGCTTTCCTTTACCCAGGATGATGTGCGGTTTCAGGGGTGTTCTATTGAGTGCCGTATTAATGCCGAACACCCGCGCACCTTCGTACCATCGCCGGGCAAGGTGCGCGAATTTCACCCACCGGGTGGTCTGGGTGTACGCCTCGATTCAGCGGTCTATTCCGGCTATTCCATTCCCCCTTATTACGACAGTCTGATCGGCAAATTAATTGTACACGGGGCGTGCCGCGAAGATGCGCTGAGGCGGCTAAAACGCTCGCTCGAAGAACTGGTTGTTACTGGCATTGAGACCACCTTACCCCTGTTTCTGGACCTGTTGGACGAGCCGGATTTTCAACGTGGTGATTATCATATTCACTGGCTGGAACACTGGCTGGCCGAACAAGATAATTGATCTGTGGCAGACGTATTTGGCCCTAAAGAGCTTCTTGAACTTTATGCCAAGGGACTTTTCCCTATGGCCGACAGTCGGGAGGATGAACGTGCGGCCATAGTTGATCCGCCATTACGCGGTGTTTTGCCACTTGATGCCTTGCATGTTTCCCGTCGCCTTCGCCGTACTGTTCGCCAGAACCCCTATGAGGTTCGTATTGATAGCGCCTTTAATGAGGTGGTAAGCCTTTGCGCTGCACCGGCAGAGGGCCGCGAAAACACCTGGATCAGTCATGGCATTGCCTATCTTTATGCAGAGCTTCACGCGCAAGGAAATGCCCACAGCGTTGAGTGCTGGCACGATGGCGCCTTGGTGGGCGGATTGTATGGCGTACGTCTGGGCGGCGCTTTTTTTGGTGAGAGCATGTTCTCTTTGGCACGTGATGCCTCAAAAATTGCACTGGTGCATCTTGTAGCCCGGCTGGTATCGGGTGGCTTCTCTTTACTGGACACACAGTTTTTAACCGAACATTTGACCCAGTTTGGCGCGCAGGAAATTTCGCGTGCGGTCTACCACAAGCGATTGGAACTGGCCCTTGTACAGTCAGCAAATTTTAGCGCCATGCCCGCTGGGACCTGTGGTAAAGTGGCGCTAGAGGTGCTGGATAATCAAATACAAACCGGGGTCTGAGCGGCATCTCAGCCTTTGCAGTCAAGAACCCAGACATCATAAATAGAATGCTCAAGTGCATTTAACGCCGGGTTTGAAGCAAACATCCAGCCCGTGAAAATTTCCTCACCATCACTCTCCTGCCCGGCACCATCAGTGCGGCGATCCTTGATGCCCATAAAGGCATAAACCTCGGGCTGCTCTTCTGGAGGGGTCTTGCGGCAGTAATTCATGGAGATACTCAAAGTGCCAAATTGTACCGTCTCGCCAATGGGGGCATTGAAATCCCTGGTTTCAGCGCTGATTTTGTCCAAACCACGCAAAATCGCCATAGTGCCAACACGAGAAGACAGTCCATCACTTTTTTGAACAGACGGCATGCTTTGGGCCGTGCCCTCAGATATCTGGGAACTGGTATTGAAAAAGGCGACAAGCGTGAACAGAATAATGCGCATAGACCTAATTGTATAACTGAGGTGACGGGAATATGACGCTTTATTGCGGCGCTTCCTCGGAGGAACTCCCGGCAAACTGCCCTAAAAGGGTCAACAAGTCCACTGCACCTTGCGTAAAATCGAACTCTTCCCCCTCCGCAAGCAGGATTTCTTCGGCACCGGGGTCAATGGAAATATAAGCAGAACCCAATAATCCATCAGTGGTAATCCGGGCAACAGAATCTTCAGGCACGGGAATGCCCGCATGAATACTCATGTCAACACGGGCATCAAAAGTCACTTTATCAAGTGATATAGCACTGATTATACCTACCTTGACGCCCGCCATACGCACATCAGAGCCTGTATCAACACCGCCAATAGAACCAAATTTTGCAACCAGCGTATAATCATTGCGGCCTGTGCCTTCACCGACAGTCTGCATGGTATAATAAGTAAAATAACTGGCTACTATAAGCACCAGTAAACCTACCAGGGTCTCCACCATCTGTTCACGCATCGGTATCTGCCTTGTCGGGTGTCCAGGCTGAATAATCGCCTGTGGCATTGGCCCGCACCCCATTGCCGACCAGTGAACCTTTTGGTTGCCAGGCATAAACGGTTCCAGACAAGTTCGGCAGATGGTCTTTTTCCCAGAACTTGCGAGGCAACGGCGTGTCTGTAGGCGGAGTTTCAAATGTGTGGTGCATCCAGCCATGCCATTCAGTGGGAACGCGAGAGCCGTCAGCATAGCCTTTATACACTACCCAACGGCGCTTATTGCCATCCGGGCCAGCTTTGCGGGCCTCAAAATAGCGGTTACCACATTTGTCTGTACCAACCATTTGGCCGTGTTTGAAAATGGTGAATAGTGTGCCCAGGGTCGCACCATCCCACCAGGCAAACAATCGTTTGATAAAAAGTAACATATTCAGATTCGCCTCAACTGATTGGCACGACTATGCCGCGCCTCCCGGCCCAGGTCCAGACCAAAACGCCACATGTTACAATAGCTGCGCACTATCCAGGCGCTCTATCATCCGCCCTCGTGCCTCTGGCAGGGTCTTGTTCACGGGCCACAACACGCGTCGTTCCAGAAAATACCCGGTAAGCGTTAGTCCGAACCCAATATCACCATCTTGCAATGGTGTTGGTTCCTTATTTAAAAACCCTGGCAACTTCAGCAATTTATCAAGGTATGGCTCGGCAGCTTTGGCGCTTACAGCCTGCCCGGATCGGGGGCTAACATGAGTGAGATGATCTGTTGCATTGGTTGCGGCGCAACGATCCAACCGCAGGCCATAGCCCAACTCCTGTAACATGCCAGCTTCCCAACGCACATAAAGCGCAGGCCAGATCGCAGGTTCCAGCATTTGTTCCATCAGCACGTTAAACGCTTCAAAAATGTTTTGATGCTGTTCGCGTTCCGGTAAAGTCAGGCTGGCCATGGCACAGGCAGAACCAAGGCCTGCCAAGGCTAACGCATTATCGAACAATGCCGGCGCCCGGGCTTCAACAGGTTCAAGGGAAAAGGCCCCTAAATGCTCAGACAGGCGAGCGCGCCAGTGGACCTCGACAACATTACCTGGCTGCAAAACACCACGCAGACGTTTGCCTGTCGCGCCGCGAACCAATCCGGCATGACGTCCATGTTCAGGGGTGAGAACTTCGACAATGGCACTGGCTTCACCGTGGGTACGCACCGCTAAAATAATGGCGCGATCGGTCCACTCCATTACTCTAGTTCCAAGCCGAACAAAGCCAGATGAGCGCGGTCTTGTGACCAGTTTTCACGAACTTTTATATGCAAAAATAGATGAACCTTGCGGTCGAACATCTG
Organism: Robiginitomaculum sp.; assembly: GCA_021776515.1. GTDB lineage: Bacteria > Pseudomonadota > Alphaproteobacteria > Caulobacterales > Maricaulaceae > Robiginitomaculum_B. The sequence continues at coordinate 64,405 of JAJFFS010000003.1, forward strand.
CGAAAGTTCCTGCCGTGCGGCAGCACCAATAGCTTTGATAACCTGTCCGCCTTTGCCCAGTACAATTTTACGCTGACTTTCCCTTTGTACATAAATAACCTGGCCAATACGCACCGCGCCGTTGCGATGTTCCTCCCAGGTTTCAGTTTCAACACTGGCGGCATAGGGCAGTTCTTCGTGTACGCGCAGCATCAGCTTTTCGCGGGTCACCTCGGCAGCAAGAAGACGCGATGGTAAATCTGCAATCTGATCAGCGGGATAGTGCCAGGGACCTTCAGGCATAGCTTGTGCTAGAGACTTCCTTAACGCTTTTAGACCAGACCCCTTGCTAGCGCTTATCATGAATGTTTTGTTGTAACATCCTGTATCTTCGAAATATTTAGCAAGTTCAAGAAGGCTTTCCTTAGGCAATTGATCAATTTTATTGAGTGCAAGGTCGGCACGCAATTCATGCTTTTTCAGCCCTTCAATAATGCGCCCTACATCCTTGAAAGCGAGGCTGTCCTGGGGTTTCACATCCTTATCAGCCAGAACCCGGGCAAAGGCCGGCGCGTCAACCAAATGTACAATGACATCGGCCTCGGCAGCGCCATTCCATGCAGCCTGTACCATGGCACGGTCCAATGCCCGTTTGGGGGCAAAAATGCCAGGGGTGTCCACCAGTACAATCTGGCTGTCGTCTTCAATCATTACACCACGTACGTTAAAGCGCGTGGTTTGCACTTTATGAGTGACAATAGAAACTTTGGCGCCAACAAGTTTATTGACCAGTGTTGATTTGCCGGCATTAGGCGCACCAATAATAGCAACAAAGCCACACGTGGTTTTTACCGGCGTCTCACTCATTATCTTGCCCTGCTTTTTGTAAGACATTACGCGCTGCGGTGCGCTCTGCTTCCTGTTTGTTATTCGCCCTGCCCTCGGCTGTAAAACCGCCTGCTGTAACCTCGATCAGAAACTCAGGGGCATGATCCGGCCCGGATCGTTCAAGCAGAACATAAGCTGGTAAGCTATGACCATTTCCCTGCGCCCATTCCTGCAACAGGCTTTTGGGGTCATAAATACTATCCCCTTCACCCTGCAGTTCTTTATCCCAAAATGTGAGGAAAAAACGACTGGCTTCTGCTATACCGCCATCAAGATACAGGGCAGCCAAAATTGCTTCGCAGGCATCACCCAGAATTTTGGTTTTCTCTCGTCCACCACTTTTGTTTTCTGACTTTGAGAGAACTATTACATCGCCTAACCCGGCTCTGCGCGCTGCGCGCGCACAGGCCTCTTTACGAACCAGAGCATTAAGACGAGGCGCCATATCGCCTTCATCAAACCCACCATCAGCTTCAAAGAGAAATTGTGCCGCCAAAAGCCCCAGTACCCGATCGCCAAGAAACTCCAGCCGTTCATTGTCATGCACAATGCTGCGCCCGTCACCATAACTGGAATGGGTCAGTGCCCGGTTCAGCAAATCCTTATTCTTGAAGGTGTAACCAAGGTTTTTCTGAAAAACATCTATATTATTACGATCAGGCTCTATCACCGGTTTTTCCGCAAGCTTGTAAAAAAACGGGAGCGGAAATTATACCATGTCCACGGACGAAACAGGCGGAACTTTGAATTGACTGAAACCAGAATGCTTTCACCTCTACCGACCAGGTTTTGCGAAGCCACATACCCCCAATCACGACTGTCCAGCGAGTTATCACGATTATCACCCATCATGAAATAATGCCCGTCCGGCACCCTGTATGTCGGTGTGTTATCATACCGGCCACCATCCATCATATTGTAGACAATATAACTGTGACCGTTTGGCATGGTTTCCCGATAACGGGTAACCGTACGGGAAAACCCTTGATGCTCAACTATAGTTTCTTCACCATCAAGTTCACGCTGTATGGCTTTACCGTTTAAGAAAATTTGCCCCTGACGAACCTGAACAGTATCACCTGGCAGGCCGATCAGACGTTTGATATAATCAGTTTTGTTATCCCGTGGCCATTTGAACACGACAATATCACCACGCTTGGGCGCAGAGGCTATTATCCTCCCCTTGAATAATTTTGGTCCAAAGGGAAGTGAATAGCGGCTGTATCCATAGGCATATTTGGATGCGATCAGGTAATCGCCTACAAGCAATTGCGGGCGCATGGATTCTGAAGGAATTGTAAAAGGCTGATAGAAAACCGTGCGCAGGACTGCGGCAATAACAAGTGCCCAAAAAATTGTACGAACTGTCTCGCCCCAACCTTCTTGCGCACCTTGGGATTCAGTGCCAATGTTTTCAGCCATACTTACAAACTCCTAGCTTCAATAATTACAAAGGCTTGTGCCAAAGGGTACTCGTCGGTGATCGTTAAATGGATAAAGGGCTGATACCCTTTTGGGGTCAGCACGTCCAGATACTTTGCTGCACCGCCGCTCAATGCCATGCCCGGTCGACCTGTGGGTAAATTAATTACGCCCAGTTCGCGCCACGCAACGCCGTACTTCACGCCGCTACCCAAAGCCTTTGCGCAGGCCTCCTTGGCGGCAAAACGCTTTGCATAAGAGGCTGCCCGTTCTTTACGGCTATCAGATATTTCACGTTCAATCAGGGTAAAGACACGGTCGGTAAAACGCGTTCCATAACGCTCCAGCGTCTTTTCAATGCGTGATATATCACATAGATCGGCACCTATCCCCAATATCATGAAGTTAATTCCTTGCGAGCACCCGCAATCAGTTCACGCATATGCGTAATGGCATCATAAAGACCACAAAAAATAGCTTCACTGATAAGAAAGTGACCAATGTTCAGCTCTTTAACCTGGGCGATGGCGGCAACGGGTATGACCGTATCAAATGTCAGGCCGTGGCCTGCATGAATTTCCAACCCTTCCCGCATGCCAAATTCTGCAGCGCGGTGCAGGTCCTCCAGAATACTCATCGCGTCATCAGTTTTACCTGCATTGCAGGCTTCAGCATACGCACCCGTATGTAACTCAACCACAGGCGCCCCAAGGGCCAGTGCGGCTTCCAGTTGGACTTGCACAGGTTCGATAAATAATGAAACCCGTGTGCCATTATCTTTTAATGTTCTCACAAAACGCGCTAGATGATTATGCTGTCCAGCGGCATCCAGCCCCCCTTCTGTAGTACGTTCCTCGCGCTTTTCCGGTACGAGGCAGGCCGCATGTGGACTTGCCTTTAGCGCTATGGAAAGCATTTCATCGGTGGCCGCCATTTCAAGATTGAGCGGAAGGTCTGTTTCCTTGCCCAGGCGTTCAATATCCCGGTCTGTGATGTGACGTCGATCTTCGCGTAAATGTGCCGTGATACCATCAGCGCCAGCCTTTGCCGCTATTTGCGCCGCTTTTACCGGATCAGGGTAATTACCCCCTCTGGCATTACGTATGGTGGCCACATGGTCGATATTTACACCTAGTCGAGGGATCATGTGTGCAAATCCCGACTGCCCGGTTTGTGGGCGGGAATGGAGGCCAGTTCAGCGGGTAACTCATTGGCGTCATAGGTGGGAAAATCAACGCTTGCCAGTGCAATCAACGGTGCTCCAACATCAGCTTTGCCGCCAGAGCGATCAATAAGACAAGCCTCAGCCACAACATCAGCCCCCAGTGCACGCACAGCCTCTATACATTCTCTTGATGACAGGCCAGTGGTGACAATATCTTCCACAATCAGTACTTTGGCACCTTTTTTTAAACTAAAGCCACGCCTTAGACAGAATGAACCATTTTCACGCTCCACAAACATGGACGGGATTTGTAAATGCCGCGATGTTTCATAACCCGGAATAATGCCGCCAACTGCGGGAGCAATGATGGCATCCAGTGGCCCCAGATCAGCGGCAATAACTTTCTCTGCCAGTGCCTTACAGAGCTTTTCTGTACGAACCGGATCCATAAACACAAATGCTTTTTGCAAAAAAACGGGACTGTGACGGCCTGAGGACAAAATAAAATGCCCTTCCAGCAAAGCTCCTGCCGCGCGAAATTCACTAAGAACGTCATCAGTGTTCATTGTTGTTATCCTCATTGGTGTTTTGTACTCTGGCACGGTTGGCAGCGACAACACAATTACAGGCCCGCATAGCCGCAACGATATGGGAAAGATGCCGCGCATCCAGGACTTCAACATCAAAGGCCATATCGAAAAAGTCAGGTGAACGGGTCAGGCTTTTGATGTCCATGATATTCCCCTTGGAGCGCCCAACAGCATCAGTGATTTCTGCAAGCGCACCCGGTTGATGAATAACTGTTGCCAATATTCTGCCAATTGATGCTGATTCCACACCCGCTTGCGGTGTCCAGCTTAAGTCTATCAGGTCATTTTTGGTTTCTTCAAAACCGGCTAAAAGTTCGCAATCAATTGTATGGATGATCACCCCTTTGCCAGGAACTATAACGCCAACAATACGGTCACCAGGTAAAGGTGAGCAACATTGAGCGAAGTGCATGGATATATTAGATTTTAAGCCACTGCCCCTGACAAAAAGCCGTGCCGTTTTATCACTAATTAATTCGCGCTGGTTCATGCTTTCCGCACTTTTGTCGGACTGCCCTGGAAACAAGGCTTCCATCAGTGCATCAGTGCGTAACAAACCGCGTCCCGCCTGTATGTAAAGTTCTTTATTGGTCTTGTATCCAAGACGTTTGCGGGCATCCTTGAGGACTATTTTTCCTTTTAGCCCTTCACGGCGCAAGAGCCTGTCAACAAAGGCACGGCCAAGTTTTTCAAACTCCTGACTTTCTACTTCGCGGATAAGGCGCCGTATTGCCGATCGGGCGCGCCCCGTGATCACCATACCTTCCCAACCACGAGGTGGTAAACGATCACCGCCACGAATAATATCTACTGAATCCCCATTGTTCAACGGTATGCGCAAGGGGCGTTCCCTGCCATTAATTTTAACGCCGACGCAGTCATCACCAATATCTGTATGAACCGCATAGGCAAAATCTAGTGCGGTTGCGCCAGCCGGTAGAGAGATCAGTTTGCCCTTTGGGGTGAAGGCAAAAACCTGGTCTTGAAACATTTCCAGTTTGGCATGTTCCAGAAAATCATCAGGATCACCACCAAATTCTAATATTTCCAACAACGGTTTAAGCATTTCCAGGGGGTCACCACCAGAAACCGTGTCATAGTCATAACCGCCTTGCTTATAGCGCCAGTGCGCCGCTACCCCTGCCTCGGCGATATTGTCCATTTCTTCAGTACGAATTTGCAATTCCACACGTACGCTGCCTGGCCCGGTTACGGTTGTGTGCAGGGATTGGTAGCGATTGGGTTTTGGTACGGAGATGAAGTCACGAAACCGTTCTGGTACACATCGCCATGAGGTATGGATCAGTCCCAGAATGCGATAGCAGTCTTCAGGGTTATCCACGATGATGCGAAAGGCGTAAACATCAGCAAGTTCATCAAAAGTAATCGCTTGCCGTTCCAGTTTTCTCCAGATCGAGAATGGACGCTTTTCTCGCCCGAATACGCGCGCAGAAATGCCGGCGGCCATAATTCGTTCAGAAATTGCCCGCGACATCTGTGCCACTTGCGCTGATGTATTATCGCGCTGGCTTTGCAAACGACGCGTTATCGAGACCCAGGCTGACGGGTTTGAATATTGAAAAGAAAGGTCTTCAAGTTCTGCACATATTTTCTGGATACCAATGCGCCGGGCCAGTGGGGCATAAATTTCAGTTGTTTCCCTGGCTATGCGTTCTCGCTTGTCTTTCTTGGAAATAAAATTAAGCGTGCGCATATTGTGTAGACGATCGGCCAATTTCACCAATAAAACCCGAACATCCTTGGTGATAGCCAGAACAAATTTTTGCAGATTTTCACCTTGTTGCGTACGGGCTGATATGAGCTCCAGCTTGCCAAGTTTAGTCACCCCGTCCACCAAAGAAGCTATGTTCTCACCAAAACGGTCTCGCAAATCATCTATTGTGGCTTCTGTGTCCTCAACGGTATCGTGCAGTAACGCGGTAATGATACTGGCTGGATCAAGCCTTAACCCAATTAAAATCCAGGCGACATTGACCGGGTGGCCATAATACGGTTCGCCAGAAGCTCGTAATTGTTCACCGTGCATCTCATGGGCAAAAGCATAGGCCTCGCGTATCTGCGTTTCATCAACTACGGGGTAGTAGACGCGTATAGCATCAACAAGGTGATCTGCTGTTGGTATAGGTCCGGGTATGCCGCCCGACAGGGGCGGATGAGGAACTGGCGACGTTGTCGCCGTCACCATATCGTTAGAAGCGATTGTCTGGGGCGCCGTCGCGATCTGCGGTTAGCGCCTTGAGCATATCAATTTCGGAAATTGCTTCGTCGGCCTTTTGATGTTCTATTGCCATACGTTCAACTTCCTCACCGCTTTCTTCCTCAGGAAGCACACGTTGCAAGCTGGAAACCAGACTTTCGGCCAGAACATCCACGCTAATCGCTTCGTCAGCAATTTCGCGCAAAGCCACAACCGGGTTTTTGTCATTATCCCGTTCCACCAGAAGTGATGACCCGGATAAAATAGAACGTGCCCGGTGAGCCGCCAGTAAAATCAGGTCAAACCGGGTTTCAACTTTTTCGATGCAATCTTCAACGGTAACGCGAGCCATAGGACACTCCGGGGGTGAGGTATAAAACCATGGAGGAAACGCGACTGCATAACGCCGGGATTGGCATGAGGCAAGCGCCAATATCGCTTACAATGCAGTCATCTGCTGTTTTCACAGGTTTATAACGGGAAAATTTGGCTTTTATCCTTGTCAGGTAAAGCGGTTAGCAGTGCTGCCAAACTATGGCCCGTGCCAGGGTGGCGCCATTCAGGCGATACGTCCTTTAAAGGTAGCAGGACAAACGCACGCTGGGCCGCCCGTGGGTGAGGCAGGGTTAAATGCTTTGTACGTATGCACAAATTCTCATAGGCTATCAGGTCCAGATCCAGGGTTCTTGCTGCATTGGGTTTACCACGCCTTCTGCCAAAACGGCGCTCTACCAGGCGCAAGGTATTTAACAGTTGAAATGGTGGCAACCGGGTAGCGATCGCTGCCACAGCATTTACATAAGCTGGCTCACTGGGGTCTGGCCATGCCGGGCTTTGCCATAACCGGGAAAATCCCAGCACAGTTATCCCCCTGCCCTTCAATGACGTCAGGGCTGCAACAATCGTACATTCAGGTGCGTTGCCCTCACATGCGAGGTTGGCACCAAAGGCGATATAGGCTTTGTTAGGGCGCGTATTTATTAACTTCATAGATTAAACTTTTTATTGAAAGATTTTAAAATGGCTTTTTATCCTGATGAACGCCTTGGCTTATTTATTGACGGTGCAAATTTTTATGCCGCTGTTCGTGCTCTAGACATAGAAATAGATTATTCCAAGCTCCTTGAGGAATTTCGCAAGCGTGGCCGTCTTGTACGCGCCAACTATTACACAGCCCTGGTTGATGATCAGGATTTTTCGCCCCTAAAGAAAATGGTGGACTGGCTGGATTATAATGGATTTACCATTATTACCAAATCAGCAAAAGAATATATCGACCATGCAAGCGGGAAAAAACGCACCAAGGGCGATATGGACGTTAACATCACTGTTGATGCTTTGCAGGCCACCGAATGGCTTGACCATATTATCCTGTTTTCAGGGGATGGTGATTTTTGCGCACTGATAAAAGCCATTCAAAGCAAAGGCGTGCGTGTGTCAGTAGTTTCAACCGCATTATCAAATCCTCCCGTTGTTTCGGATGACCTGCGCCGTGTTGCTGATGCTTTTATCGAACTTGGTGATCTGGCTCAATTGCTTGCCCGTCCGGCGCGTCCAGATAATGAAATAAGCGAATGAAGATACAAGCATGAGCCCCTTTACCCCCCCCGAAGCACCAGCCAATTGTACGTTATGCCCGCGTCTGGTTACCTATATTCAGGAAATCGCAAAGGCGGAACCGGATTGGCATAATGGTCCTGTAGATTCTTTTGGTGATGAAAACGCGCGGCTTTTAATTGTTGGCATGGCCCCCGGGCGTGGCGGTGCCAATCGTACAGGGCGACCGTTCACTGGTGATGGTGCTGGAGATTTACTCTACAAGGCATTGGCAAAACAGGGGTTTTCTATTGGCGCATTCGATAAAAATGGCCAGGATAACCTGCGTCTGCAAGATTGTATGATCACCAATGCTGTGCGTTGCGTACCGCCGCAAAACAAGCCAACCGGAGAGGAAACCCGTAATTGCCGCCCATTTTTGATCAGCAGACTGGCGCATTTACCAAAGGTGATAGCGCTTTTTGCGCTAGGGCGTATCGCTCATGACAATGTTATTTCTACACTGGGGTTGCGCCGCGCTGCACATCCGTTCGGGCATGGCGCAGAACACATTCTGGAAAGTCAGGGCCGAACAATTCGCCTGTTCGACAGTTATCATTGCTCTCGTTATAACACCAATACGGGTCGTTTGACCGAGCCCATGTTTGATGAAGTTTTTATGGCTGTTCGTACTTTTCTGGACAAGAGTTCATGAGCGATTCAACAGCGCTACAACTGGTTCGGGAGCGCCGTTTCGGGCCGCTTCTGTTGTCCCAGTCGTTTGGTGCATTTAACGACAACGTATTCAAATACTCGCTTATCATTCTTATCACCTATAGCGGCTTGCAGTTACAGGGTATCCCCCGCGATGTACTGGTGCCTGTTGCGGCTACCATCTTCACACTACCACTATTTTTATTCTCAGCCATAGCCGGACAAATTGCCGACCGCTTTCCCCGCGCTCAGGTGTTGAAAATGGCAAAACTGGCAGAAATTGCCTTGATGATAATTGCTGCGCTTGGGTTTTTACTAAACTCCGGGCCTGTTCTTTTCATCACACTTTTTTTTATGGGTGCGCAATCTGCAATATTTTCTCCGGCAAAACAGGCCGCCCTGCCCCACTATCTTAGCCGTAAGGAACTGGTACCCGGAAACGCGCTAATGAGTGGCACGTTGTTTTTATCAATTCTGACCGGATCACTCTTGGGAACGCTGGTCATTCTTCGCCCTAATGGCCCGGAAATCATTGCTTTGACACTTGTTATCCTGTCTGTGTTGGGGTGGCTGTCCATGCGCTTATTGCCAACCAAACCAGCCGCTGTGCCCGGCCTGAAACTTAACTGGAATATTGTTTCCGGTACCTGGCATACCATGGCCAATTTGGTTACAGAGCCTCGTGCCATGCGCCCGTTGATAGGTGTAGCCTGGTTCTGGGCAGCCAGTGCCGCTTCGGTGACGGTGTTACCGCTGTTTATTCGTGATGCGCTTTATATGGATGAAAGCGTCGTGTCCGTGTTCATGGTTGTTTTTACCATAGGGGCTGCAATCGGTTCTTTGGGTTGTGCGGCGGCAACCCGGCACCGGGATATTTTATGGCTTTCAATCATTGGCGCTGTGTTGTTATCTGTTTTCGCCGTTGATGTGTTTTTTGCCAGTGCGGGACGGGCAGAAGCGCCATACGGAGACCTGGGAGTTTTTTTTAGCGACAAACGCAATTGGCGGCTCCTTTTTGACTTTTTTGCCATGTCGACGTTCTCAGGGGTTTTTGTTGTCCCCTTGCAAGCCATGTCACAACATCGTGCGCCTGAAGCATCGAGGGCGCGTATTCTTGCCGGTGGGGCTGTTATGAATGCTGCCGGTGCCTCTATGGGGCAGTTAGCCTTGATCGGAGTAGCCCGCGCCAATTTCCCACTTTCCAGCACTTATGTTGGCATTGCGGTTATAAGTCTTTTGTTTGCGATATTTATGATTTACAGGCGGGTAAAAAACACATGGTAGAGACTGATCTACAAATCGTTACAGACACGGCTACGCTGGAAAAAGTGTGTGCAGGTTTGCGCAAGGCAGAGTTTTTCGCCGTGGATACCGAATTTTTACGCGAAAGTACCTATTGGTCAAAGCTGTGCCTCATACAAGTTGCTGGTGGCGATGTAGAAGCCATCATCGACCCGCTTGCCAAAGACCTGGATTTACGGCCTTTTTTATCAGTAATGGCCGAACCATCCATTACCAAAGTGTTTCATGCTGCCCGGCAGGATCTGGAAATATTCTACCGTCTTATGGGCCAGGTTCCCCTGCCCCTTTTTGATAGCCAGATAGCTGCCATGGCCGCAGGCCTTGGTGATTCAATTGGCTATGACACTCTGGTTCAAAAAATGTTGAGCCGGAGCGTTGATAAAGGTTCACGGTTTACCGACTGGTCACGTCGGCCACTTACGGACAAACAGCTCACCTATGCCATTGGTGATGTCACCCATTTGCGCGACCTTTACCCGCTTCTCATCGGGCGCCTTGCCAATAATAACCGTCTTAGCTGGGTTGATGAAGAGATGGCCGGGCTTACCAACCCCGGGATTTACCAGTTTAATCCAGAAGATGCCTGGCGTCGTATGAAAATACGCAAATACACGCCGCAATGGCTGGCGATTATGCGTCTGGTATCGCGCTGGCGAGAACGAGAAGCCCAGACGCGCGATAAACCACGCGGGCGCATTATCAAAGATGATGCCATTTATGAGATTGCCCAGCAGGCCCCCCGTAACGTAGAGGCTTTGGGTCGGATGCGCGCTATCCCCAGGGGGTTTGAACGCTCCTCAATAGCGAGAGACCTGTTGGACGTCGTCAAAGAGGCGCTGGAAGACCCTTCCAGCCACGCACCACATATCTCGCGTCCTCCGGCAATGCCTCCGGGGCTTGGACCTGTCACAGAAATGCTGAAAGTTTTATTGCGCATCAAGGCTGAAGAACTTGGTGTAGCCCCCCGTCTGATCGCTAATGCGGCTGAAATTGAACAATTGGCTGCCTTCGATGCAGCGGACATCCCTGCCTTGCAAGGATGGCGCTATGAGGCCTTTGGTGAGGATGCCTTGCGCCTGAAACGTGGTGAAATCAGCCTTACCCTGAAAGAAAAACAAGCAAAAATAGAAACGCGCTGATTGTTTTTTATTTAGAAACACAATCTTAGCGATTATAAAGTAGCATCATCACCTAACGTTCAATAAATGAGCGAATAAAAAAATGGTGAATACGATGACTCCTGAACAAATTGAACTCGTACAAAACAGCTTTGCAAAAGTGCGCCCTGCCGCAAAAGATGTTTCCTCACTTTTCTATAAACGGCTTTTTCATGTCGCCCCGCAAGTGCGTCCTATGTTTCCGGAAAATATGGATGAGCAAGGCAAAAAACTGATGGCTGTGCTGGGCACGGCTGTTCAGAGCTTAACCAATTTACCAGCATTGGTACCCGTGCTTGAGAAACTCGCTATAGGTCACCTGGAATATGGTGTTGAAGAGGCACATTATGACGTGGTTGGCGAGGTTCTGTTATGGACCCTGGAACAAGGGCTGGGCGATGACTTTACGCCTGAAGTGCGCGACGCCTGGATTGAGACCTACACGATAGTTGCTCAGACCATGTGCGGTGCCGCTTACGCAAAAGCGGCTTGATTGCACCTTAGGTAGTTAAGTTCAGGGCGGTAGCCATATCCCCCAGACGTTTACGTGACCGTATTGTCAATAATTCTTGCGCGTCCTCACGCGCAAGAAGTTGTAAGGTTTTACCTTCAATCTGAATGTGGGTTCGTTTTAACAGCTTGGCTGTTCTGCCGGAAACGGCAGCGGCACAACGTAAACTCATGCCAAGACCCAGCGCCCAGTTTCTTTGCTTTTTACCGAGCAAGTGTCCTATTAAGCCCGCTCTTGGTATAGTTACATCACCTGCATAGCGGTGAAAAATACACAAAGCCAGTGCCGCACGTTCCGCATGTGTAAGGCCTGCAAAAGGTGCAAACAAAACAATATCAAAGGCTATCTCTGACCTGTGGTCCGGGTGAAGGCGTGCACCAATATCTGCAAGGCGGCACGCGGCGGAATACATGAGGTTTGTACGTTTTTTGCCAAACGGCGCTTTCTGTACATCCAGAACAGGGTTAAGCCAGCGTTCCAGTTCCCCCCCCAAACGTGGTGATGCCCAGTTTTGCTGAGCCAGCGCTTTCACGCCAGCAAGAACAGGATGAACGGCACGAGCTTTTGAACTTAGTTGCTCGTAGAGTAACCCTTCACGAAGGCCGTGGCTCGAAATCGTAATATTTTCAAAAAAATTGCGTTGCAGGATACGCTCAAGCAATAAGGCAGCATACGGCAATAGTGGTGCTCGTCGTGACGAGAGGCCAGGAGTGCGGCCAAGCGACGCTGAACTTTGCGCACCAACAAGGTGCACCAGCTCAAAGGCTTCGTCCCGGCTCATGGTGTAATTATGCAAAATCCGCAAGGGATGCCCGCGTAGTGCCATATTCACCAAAGCAAGAGATCGCCATGCGCCTCCAACAGCATAAAAATTGCCATTGCCACCAGCGGTGATTTGTTGCGTTGCCAAATCCAGAGCCGCATCAATGCGCCCGCTCATTTCCTTGAGACTTATGGTGCTGCCAGCGTGCATGGCCAGTGGTCCAAGGGGGAGAGAAATGCCGCGTCTTGCCCGCCCCATACTAACCGGGACAAGTTCCAGTGATGACCCACCTAAATCTCCGACAAGGCCCAAAGCATCCGGTGCACCGGCGATTACGCCCAGTGCAGAAAGCCGGGCTTCTTCTTCCCCTTCAATAATAGATATTTTTAGCCCTGTTTGCTGTTTTACGTCCTCAATAAATTCAGGACCATCTTTGGCAATGCGTACTGCTGCCGTTGCGACAGCCAGAATATTTTTAACACCGCGTGCCTTGATTATGCGTTTATAGCGTTTCAAAGCCGCCATTGCAGCCGATACACCATCAGGATTTAAGGTACCTGTTTCGGCTAAGCCCTTTCCTAGGCCCGCCAGGACCTTTTCATTAAAAACCGGCTGGAAAAAAGTTTCACGGGTCCGAAAAACAACCAGACGCACTGAGTTAGAGCCCACGTCAATGACAGCCTTGTCGATAAGACCGTTTTTCCTGTCCCCCTCCCTGGCTGTCATGTTTAGTTATTTCCCGCTTCAAAAAGAGAGGGTTGATCATGCTTAAAGGCACTGCCGCGACCGGATAGTGAAGGGTTGGTCATGAAATAGGTGTGGGCGCTAAAGGGGCTATCTATCCGGGTAACATCCAGCCGCTTGAAACTGCCATCAGGACACATGCTCCAGCTTTGGGCCTGATCCTGAAGGTTGGCGACCATGATCTGGTTAAGCACCTGGCGATGCACCGTGGGGTTTTGTATGGGGCACAGAACCTCAACACGGCGGTTAAGATTACGCGGCATCCAGTCAGCCGAAGAGATAAAAACCAATGCAGACGTTGAGGGTATGGCTTTGCCGTTAGCAAAACAGGCAATGCGGGAATGCTCCAAAAACCGGCCAATAATACTTTTGACCTGAATATTCTCTGACAGCCCCGGCACGCCGGGACGCAAACAGCATATCCCCCTGATAATCATATCAATTTTTACACCTGCATTGCTTGCGGCATAAAGTGCATCGATCACCTGCGGATCTACCAGTGCATTCAATTTTACCCAAATACCACTGGGTTTTCCTGCACGGGCATTATCTGCTTCGGCAGCAATCAAGCGTAGCAAGGTTGATTTACAATTCAGTGGTGAGAGGGCAATGCGCTCAAAAACCTCTGGTTGGGCATAGCCTGTTACATAATTAAATACCCGTACGGCATCGCGGCCAAAAGCAGGGTCAGCCGTAAACAAGGAGAGATCCGTATATACCCTGGCGGTCTGCGGATGATAATTGCCTGTTCCAAAATGGGTGTAGGTGCGTAATTGATCCCCTTCACGGCGAACAACAAGGCTGATCTTGGCGTGGGTCTTCCATTCGATAAACCCATAGACCACTTGCACACCGGCGCGCTCCAAAGCACGGGCAAGGTTAAGATTTGTTTCTTCATCGAAGCGCGCTTTTAGCTCGATAAGTGCCGTCACATTCTTGCCCGCCTCCGCCGCAGCAATCAGAGCCGATACAATGGGGGAGCTTTTTGATGTCCGGTACAATGTTTGTTTTATCGTCACAACATCAGGATCGACCACAGCTTGCCGTAAAAACTGCACCATGACATCAAAGGATTCATAAGGGTGGTGGATAAGAATATCTTTTTCACGAATTGCAGCAAAACAATCGCCGCCATGGTCACGAATACGCTCAGGGAAACGGGGCTCATAAGATGGAAATTGCAAATCAGGGCGCTCTGGGATGATAAGCTGGTCCAGCTGACTTATGCCCAATATGCCATCTACAGGGGCAATATCCTGTTTTTCGGCATCAAGGTGCTCGACAATAAACTGCCGCAAAGTATCCGGCGTACTGGCATCAAACTTAATCCGTACCACCACGCCCCGGCGGCGTTCTTTTATCAAGCTCTCAAACTGCAGAACGAGGTCTTCAGCCTCTTCCTCCACCTCAATATCACTGTCACGCAATATGCGAAAAGCCCCGGTTTCTTCCACTATATAGCCAGGAAATATGTCTTCAAAGAAACATGCTATAACAGATTCAAGAGGGACGAATGACGTAATAGCATAGCCGTCTTTAGTGCGCTGCCCCTCATTCAGTGACAAAAATCGTGGCACACCTGTTGGGATAGGCACAAGCGCGTTCATGAGCTTTCCATCCCGAGCACGGCGTAGCTTTAACACCAGTGCAAAACCCAGATTTGGAATGAAGGGAAACGGGTGAGCCGGATCAATAGCCAACGGCGTAATCAAAGGAAAAATACGAGCGACAAAAGCTTCATGTAATTTTTTTTTATTTTCGATATCAAGAGTATCTGCGTTCCTGACAAGAAGCCCTGATTTGCTCAATTCGGGCATTAATTCCCGCCATATCCGTTGTTGATCTTTCATCAGTTTAGCCGTTTGCGTATTGATACGCTCAAGCTGCACTTGTGGTGTAAGGCCATCCTGGCTAGCCCGGTTCAGGCCTGCACGTATTTGTGCACGCAACCCGGCAACACGCACCATATAAAACTCATCCAGATTAGACCCGGAGATAGACAAAAACCGAAGTCTTTCCAGTAGCGGGTGACAGTGGTTTTCTGCTTCTTGAAGTACTCGCATATTGAACTGCAACCAACTCAACTCACGGTTCAAAAACCGCGAGGCAGAGGTGGAAAGATTTTCATCTACACTTACGTCGTTAGCATTTTTGCTGATTGCGACCATCATAACGCCTCTTCATGATTACTTTGTGGCCTAGAATGGAATAAATCTGGTAGATTTGTCTCCTCAACCATTTCATTGATTACAGTGCGCACCAATGGCAGGTTAATGTTTTTTCCCAGTTCATGACCTTTAGCATGAATACGCTCTACCGTAGTTAATGCCGCAGAGGTGGAACGTTCCATGTGTGATAATAAATAAGTAAGAACCTGTTTTTCTACAGCAATCTGTCTATCAGTAAAAAGTTTGTTTAATACGCCGGTAAGGACAACATCATCCGGCTCTTCTATGGCAATAGTATGTATGGCTGCCAAACGGGATTTGAGATCAGGCAAGCTTACTGGCCACTGGCGAGGCATTGCGGGGCTGGTGATTAACACTTGGACCTTCCCGTCTGATGCAGCGTTGATTAACCGGAAAAGAGCGTCTTCATCCATGCTGGCTGGTAAATCTTCAATCAGCAAAAAACCAGTGGGCATGCGTGGTGTATTAGCTAGATCTCTTGTTTGACCATTACGATCACTTATCCATAAATGTGCAAGGTGAGACTTCCCGCATCCAGGTGGGCCTGTAAGCACCAGCAAACCGGCAGGCCAGTCTGACCACATACCCAACGCTTTGCGTGCCAGGGCATTGCTGTGTCCTTCTACGAAGGTTTCACGCCGATATGCACCACCTTTCGGGGTTAAATCAAGCCATAATTGACGGGTCTGCACGGCATCACCTTTAACGGATTTGGGCAACAAGCCCAATATCTTCATTTCTTAACATAATACCCTTTTGCGCAAGACGACGGGCCAACTGCTCCTCGCTTCCCAAAAAAGTCAGCGTCAAGAGTGCGCCATCTATACTAAGAGCATCAAGCCTGGCTTCTTCGATAAGGGCTTCACTACCAAGCGCATCTCGCAAGGTTTGCCATTCTGACAGTGAGCGATAAAGGGCCGTCATTATAACACTTTGACGCTCATCCTCTCGCACTATGGCGGCCTGTTTCCATTTGCTTTGCATCGTGTGTGCTATTTTCTGTACAGCAGAACGCAAGGCGAGAGCGTTGTTGCCGGTAGACATTGATGTCGTACCTTCAAAGCTACCCATGTTCACAACTGACGTAATAAAACCATTTTCCATTGCAACCCGCTTTGCCAGCACACGAACAACACCCGGTCCAGTTTGTCGGGCATTGGCAATAAGGAGGTCCTCAATGCCAGAATTTGCGGCAATTTGACTTAACAATTCAGGGTCCAGATTGGCAAGGCGCCGCGCCCTGTGCGCACCGTCATTTCTCAAGTTATTTTGCGATGAAGAAAGTTCGGCAAGAACAAACGGCACCAGGTTATTTTGAAAGTGCTCCCCTTTTATAACGCGAGCTAATGGGTTGCTAGACGAAGAAATGAGTTGCCCTTGGTTGTTTTGCCATAAGGCTACAACCAAAACAGGCCGGGCCTGACTTTCAACAAACGGTAATTGCTGTCCGCGCAAAAAAGCACGGATTAACTGTGCGTCAAAGGTAACGCTTAAATCGCCCATATAACGCGAGCGACTGCGCTTCTCATTTGCGATTTGTATGCCGGCAACCAATTGCTCGGCAACGTCCTCGGTAATGACAAGAGGTGGGTCCAGGAAAAGACGATCCTCAGGCAGGGTTAACCTGTCCAATAATCTATATGTTGCATCCAGCGTGCCGACACGAATGGCGTGCTCTCTGGCTGCTGTAATATTCGTTCCATACGCATCAATGCGCACCCCTGATATCTCAAAAGGGTTGCCTGCGAACGCAACTGGAACGCTTGCCAGAAAAGTTAAAATCGTCAGAAGTGTTCTGAACATGGGGTTTCCTGCATAATGTTGCTTCAGTTTTCTTTACAATATACACGCCTCTGGTA
Organism: Robiginitomaculum sp.; assembly: GCA_021776515.1. Classification (GTDB taxonomy): domain Bacteria; phylum Pseudomonadota; class Alphaproteobacteria; order Caulobacterales; family Maricaulaceae; genus Robiginitomaculum_B. The sequence continues at coordinate 81,442 of JAJFFS010000003.1, forward strand.
CGTGAATGAAAGCCGCCTCTTGCGTCTATTCTCACATTAGGTCATAGACTCATAAACAGCGCTATATTGACCCAGTTTATGAGTCTATAACCTAGGCTTGTTTTCGCTCAGATAAAGAGAATAACCCAATGACCGAAAGCTTGAAAAACGGGCTTACCTATGCGCAGGCTGGTGTTGATATTAGCGCGGGTAATGCGCTGGTGGAAAAAATAAAACCACTGGCCAGGGAAACCTCGCGCTCTGGTGCTGATACCGGCCTTGGTGGTTTTGGTGGTGCCTTTGATCTCAAGGCAGCCGGTTATAATGACCCCATACTTATCTCTGGCACTGATGGTGTTGGAACCAAGCTAAGGATTGCCATAGATTGCGGCCAACTGGACAGCATCGGCATTGATCTGGTGGCAATGTGCGTCAACGACATTCTGGCTCAGGGAGCTGAGCCACTGTTTTTCCTGGATTATCTGGCATGTGCCAGCCTCAATCCTGATGAGGCTATAAAAATTATTGGCGGCGTAGCCAAAGGCTGTCAGTTGGCCAATTGTGCATTGATTGGTGGTGAGAGCGCTGAAATGCCCGGCATGTATGCCGATAAGGACTTTGATCTGGCTGGTTTTAGTGTGGGAGCCGTTGAACGCGGCGCATTGTTGCCAAAGGAAGACAGTATGAAGGCTGGCGATGCGATAATAGCCCTTGGCTCATCCGGGCCGCATTCAAATGGTTATTCCATGATCCGCAAGGTTGTTGAACAATCCGGGCTTGATTGGTCAGCCCTTTCGCCCTTTGACAACGGCTCGACACTCTCACAGTCCCTGTTAACGCCAACGCGGATCTATGTTCGTGCGCTGCTGCCACAAATTCGCAAAGGTGTTATAAAAGGTCTGGCACACATCACAGGTGGTGGTTTGATTGAAAACCCGCCACGCATGATGCCAGAGCAACTTGTTGCTGCGCTTGATTATTCAACCTGGGAACTTCCTCCCGTTTTTGACTGGCTTCAATCGAGCGCCGGTATCAGCACTCATGAACTACGCAGAACCTTTAACTGTGGCATAGGGATGCTGGCTGTCGTCGATGCCGAGAATGCTGATGGTATTATTCAGGACTTATCATCTGCTGGCGAGATTGCCTGGCAAGTCGGTGAACTGACTGATCATCCATCATGAGTGTGCCGGTTGGCGTACTCATTTCCGGGCGCGGCTCGAACATGCAGGCCTTGGTCAAAGCCTGTGAAACACCAGGTTTTCCAGCGCATATTGCCCTTGTTATTGCTAACCGTCCTGATGCCAAAGGGCTGGAGTTTGCTAAAACAAAAGGCATAAAGACCAAACTCATCGATCATACGGTTTATCAAACCAAACAGGAGTTTGAAGCAGCGCTTACCAACACCTTGATCGAAAATGGTATTCAGATTGTTTGTCTCGCCGGGTTTATGCGCCTGTTGGGTACTGGGTTCGTAAATGAGTGGCAGGGTAAACTTATCAACATACACCCCTCGCTTTTGCCTGCGTTCAAAGGGTTGAATACCCATAAAAGAGCTTTGGAAAGCGGGGTGAAACACCATGGCTGCACCGTGCACTTTGTCGATGCAGAAATGGATGAAGGGCCAATTATTGGGCAGATGGCCGTGCCGGTTTATAAAACGGATACCCCGGATATATTATCCGCCCGTGTGCTAGGCGAAGAACATAAATTATATCCTGCGTGCCTTTATCGTTTGGTCCGTGGCCAAACATGATTTTTGCCCATTAATAATGATCACTACCAATAGTAGTAAAATTGTATAAAATGCGTGTTGGAAATGTCACATGAAGCACGCATTCCCACCTTTTTATTACGTCTCTACTGGCATTGAGCCTCACCAGCGCATAAAAGAATCAAACAATAACCCAATTTTGCCGACGTGTTGTCGGCCTCGTTAACGAGGATGTTTCCCACATGACTACTTCTGTACAAAAATCATTTCAACGTTTTGGCGGTGCCGCCAGCGTTGTTGCCTTGGCACTTACCGGCGCTTTGGCTATGCCAGCAGCCGCACAGGAAGTTACCAATAACAATGGCCTTGATGTCATTATCGTAACCGCACAAAAACGTGCTGAAAACATTCAGGAAGTGCCGATTTCCATCAGCACCATGAAAGGTGATGCTCTGGATAATATTTTGTCTGGCGGCGAAGATATTCTCGCGCTGTCAGCACGCATTCCCAGCTTGAACATTGAATCATCAAATGGCCGCGTGGCCCCGCGGTTTTATATTCGCGGGTTAGGCAACACCGATTTTGACCTTGCTGCCTCGCAGCCGGTTTCGGTCATCATGGATGATGTCGTGATGGAAAATGTTGCTCTGAAAAGCTTTCCGCTTTTTGATATAGAGCAGGTCGAAGTCCTTCGTGGTCCACAAGGCACACTCTTTGGACGTAATACAACGGCCGGTATCGTAAAATTTGATACGGTGCGCCCCAGTGATGAGTTTGAGGTTGATACCTCCGCCAGTTGGGGCCGTTACAACACGGTCCGCTTGATGGGGGCCATGGGCGGTGGCCTTATCGAAGACAAACTTTCCATGCGTGTTTCTGCACTTTATGAGCAACGCGACAACTGGATTGATAATGGCTTCACTGGCGTAAACAATGTTATGGGCGGCTTTGAGGATATTGCTGGACGTATCCAGTTACTGTTCACCCCGACCGAACGCTTAAGTGTCCTTCTTAGCGGCCAGGCCCGCTCTATTGATGGTAATACAGCCACGCTTTTCCGGGCAAATATTTTTGATACGGGCAGTAATTCACTAAATGGCAATTTTGTACGCGACACCGTGTTTTTTGACGGTGGTAACAATAATGCCCAAAATTATGACAATGCCGGCGTAACCCTGAAAACAGAGTATGAAGCTGACGCCGTCACCTTCACCTCTATCACATCACTACAAACCACAGATGGTGCCAGTATTGGTGATATTGATGGTGGTAACTTGGCAGGACCAGGCTTTATTCCTTTTCCCTCTGTTACCGAAGGTTCCATCAAGGATCATGATCAGTTCACTCAGGAATTTCGCCTGGCCAGCAATGGTAGCGGACCTGCCAAATGGCAAATGGGTGCGTACTATTTCAATATGGACCTGGCCCTGGGTACCAACCCGTTCTTTGTCCCTGAAACAGTTCTAAAACAGTCAAATAGTTCATGGGCTGTCTTCGGTCAGGGTAGCTATGATGTGACAGACCTTTTCACTGTCACTGCTGGTGTGCGTTATACAGAAGATAAAAAACGCCTTGGCTCAATTGCTACCAATTTCCCCGTACCCGGTGTTGAAATTGAAGGCAACAAAGTCAGCTGGGATGTTAGTGGTAATTACGCCGCAACGGATGACGTTAATGTCTATGTACGGGCTGCCCGTGGTTTCCGCGCTCCATCCATTCAAGGTCGGGACGTTGCTTTTTTTGGTCTGCCTACCTCTGCACAGTCTGAAGTTATCGACTCTATAGAAACTGGCTTCAAGTCTGAGTTAATTGACAATACCTTGCGTTTGAATGCGGATGTTTATTATTATCGCATCAAGAACATGCAACTAACAGCGATCGGTGGTCTTGGTAATTTCAACCAACTGATTAATGCTAAAAAAGGTATTGGTCATGGCTTTGAATCTGATCTGGAATGGGCTGCTGCTGACAATGTTGTGATAACGGCAGGCTTTGCTTATAACGACACTAAGCTGAAAGACCCAAATCTGGCGGTTCCAACCTGCGGATCCGGTCAATGTACACCTCTTGATCCGCTTGATGGAAATGGCAATGCCCTTGTGAATGGAAACCCATTCCCGCAAGCTCCCAAATTTACCGGTAACTTTACATTCCGTTATGCCCAACCTGTTGGAACAGATGGTGAAGTTTATCTGTTCTCAGACTGGTCGATACAGGGAAAAACAAATTTCTTCCTCTACCAATCTGAAGAATTCAAAACTTCCGGCAATTATGAAGGTGGTCTACGCGTTGGTTATGCCCGCAATGACGGCTCACTTGATGCCTCGTTGTTTGTGCGAAACATAACTAATGAAAACAATGTGATCGGCGGTATTGATTTCAACAACAATACTGGTTTCACCAAAGACCCGCGTATGTTTGGTATTACCGTAACGTTGCACCGCTAAACGTTAGCAAACAAAATTGCAGAAAGGCCCGGCAGATTTGTCGGGCCTTTTTTCTTGCCAACACCCAAAAACAATATTCTTATGCTCGTTTAACTATGAGGTTTTCCTGTGATTATACTTTTCCAACCGCCCCCCGGACTTGGTGCTGCCAACCCCAGCCCTTTTTGTATTAAACTGGAGGTTCTTCTGAAAATGTCAGAGCTTCCTTATAAAATTAAAATTGAAGGCAATCCAGGCAAGGGACCAACCGGGAAAATACCTTTTATCAAAGACAAGAAAAATATGATGGGTGATAGCGGCCTTATTCAACGCTATCTTGAAAACGAGTATAAAGTTGATTTTGATGCCGGTTTAACTGATCGCCAAAAGGCCGATGGTTTAGCTTATTCTCGTTTGGCCGACGAACATTTGTATTGGGCCGTGGTTTATTCACGCTGGATGGAAGATGAGAACTGGGCCATTTTAAAGAAAATATTTTTTGGTAAATTGCCCATCCCGTTACGCTGGATTATTCCCGGCATTGCCAGGAAAGAGTTGGGCAAAGCCTTGCATGGACATGGCATAGGACGCCATAACCGAGAAACCATATATGCCCTTGCTGGCGAAGACCTGACGGCCATATCAGGTTTTATTGGTGATCGTAAATTTGCCTTTGGTGATGAACCCAAGGCCGTTGATGCCGCATTATATGGGCACTTAAGCGGCATTATTGATGCGCCCTTTGATACGCCCTTAAAACGTGCGGCACTAAGTCATGACAATCTGGTGGCTTATAACGCCCGTATGCGCGCCCGGTTTTTCCCTGAACTTGGTGCGCCACCGGGTTAAGTTGTTTTACTCAGCCATAAATCAAATGTGGTAAAGCTGTTGCCAGTGAGGGGAATAGCGCCACCAGCGCCATAACCACAATCTGAATGGCGACAAACGGCAATGCACCCTTGTAGATATGGGCTGTTGTAACCCCTTTGGGGGCGACACCGCGCAAGTAAAAAAGCGCAAACCCAAATGGCGGCGTGAGAAAACTGGTTTGCAAATTGATAGCCATCATCACACCCAGCCAGATCGGGTCCACCCCCATGCCCAGCAGGATAGGCCCGACGATGGGGACAACGACGAAGGTAATCTCAATAAAATCCAGAAAAAATCCGAGCAGGAACATTACCAGCATCACCAGCACAACGGCGCGCACGACACCCCCGTCACCCGACGTGAGCAGGCGTTCAACGCTTTCATCACCGCCAAGGCCGCGAAACACCAAGCTGAATAATGTGGCACCGATTAGGATAACAAAGACCATGGCGCTGATCTGCGCGGTAGAGCGGCTTACTGCCTGTAAAACTTTATTGCCATAAAGGCGTAATAAGGCAGCGATGACGCCCGCCAGTGCTGGCAGGATGAGCACCAGCGCCACCCCCTGCCCGATTTTTTCAATGGCGGTTGTATCAGACCGGCCAAGGCGTAAATCCATCAAAATTGCCAACGCGATCATTGCGGCAAACGCGGCCGCTCCGCCTAGCACAAAAATGCGCCTCCAATCCTTTTTGCCATTGGCAACATTACCCAGACGCGTTGCGGCTAAAAAGAGTGCCCCTAACGCGCCAACACCTGCCGCTTCGGTAACATCGGCCAATCCACCCAGAATTGAACCTAAAACCGCAAAAATGAGCAATAATGGTGGCAATAATACGCCCAATATAGCCTTCAGGCTGGGCGGGCTATCCGCATTGTTTTGAACGGCTGGTGCCATTTCAGGGCGAAAATAGGCAACCACAATCATCCATACCAGATATAGTACCACCAACAACAAACCTGGTAATAATGCGCCAGCAAACAGATCACCGACAGAAATTGCTTTTGGTGCAAAATTACCAGCATCCAGTTGTGCTCGTTGATAGGCATTGGAAATAACATCACCAAGCAACACCAGAACGATGGATGGCGGAATGATTTGACCTAATGTACCAGACGCCGCTATTGCGCCGCTGGACAGAGATGGCGAATATCCGTGACGCAGCATGGTCGGTAATGAAAGCAGACCCATTGTCACTACCGTGGCACCAACAATGCCCGTTGATGCAGCCAGTAATGCCCCGACCAGAATAACAGATATGCCAAGGCCGCCGCGCATACGGCCAAACAATTTAGCCATGGTTTCAAGAAGTTCTGAGGCAATGTTAGAGCGTTCAAGCATCACCCCCATAAAAACAAATAATGGCACCGCCACCATGACTTGCCGGGTCATAACGCCGCCATATATTCGATTGGGAAAGGCGCTGAGAAGTGCAGGGTCAAAATGGCCGGTAAGAATACCTATGCCAGCGAACAGCAAGGCTATACCGGCAAGCGCAAAAGCTACGGGATAACCCGATAGCAAGACCAGGATCGCCGCACCGAACATCAGCAAATCCAGATGGGAAAGCAAAAAGTCCATACCCTAAACTTTCTCTTCAATCGCTTGGGAAGGCATCAACGCTGTTCCATTCAGTAATAATGCAGCCCGTAATGCCATGGCAGACCCTTGAGCCATCATCAGCATTGCAAAAACGGGTATGGAAGTTTTGAGTAAATACACAGCTGGCAAGCCATTGGCCTCGGCTGAGCCTTCAAAAAATGCCCAAGCGCGCACCGCATAATTGCCACCATATTTAAAAATTAAAATGGCGACCGGCATAAGCAGGAATATTACCCCAAGCAGATCGACAACGGCCCTGCCCCGCTCAGATAGCTTCTCATAAAAAATATCGACGCGTACATGACCGTTCGCCAACAATGTGGCCGGTGCCGCCAACAGAAACAACAACGCGTGCATATATATGACGGCTTCTTGTGGTTTAATGGCACTCAGGCCAAATACATAACGGCTGATGACCAATGCGGCGACTGTTAGCATCATTGCCGGTGCCAGCCATTTTACACTTTCAATGATCATGATGCTAAGCGCGTCAACAAAATGCACCAGTACCCGCGCAACAGCTTCAAGCGTACGTGTTTTGTATCCAGTTGCCTTGAACACCAACAGGCCAATCGCCAAAACAATAAGTGGGTGGGCCCAGAGCAGCGCCCAACTGCTCACCGTATTGGAAAACAGGAATTGCATCAAAAACCGGCAAGCGAGCGTAACCGCAAATAGGGGCCATCAGAAACCTGAGCCCACGTACTGGCTTCATGCAGGGCCGTCATATAGCTATCATGAACGGCCTGGGTTTCCGGATCTGATTTTCCTACTTCGGCAAGAACTTTTTTAGTTGCATCACCGAGGGCTTTCCATATTTCATCAGAAAAATTACGAACCTGAACACCATGATCATCTTGTAGTGTTTTCAATGCCTTGGCATTTTGCCAACTAAATTGTGCCAGCGAGGTGGACATAGCCCACCCACATGCGCCTCTTATCGCGGTTTGTTCCTGTTCGCTCAAGCTGTTCCAAACATCCAGATTGGATCCCAAAACCACCGTTGAGCCAGGTTCATGAAAGCCTGGCCCATAATAATAGGGTGCTTCTCGATAAAACCCGAATGCCAAATCGTTCCACGGTCCCACCCATTCTGTGGCATCAATCGCGCCCGATTGCAGCGCTTGATAAATCGCACCGCCCGCCAGAAGCTTTGGAGATACGCCCAGTTCGCGCATAACATCCCCGCCAAGGCCGGGAATGCGCATAATCAGACCTTTCAGGTCATCAAGTGTGTTGATTTCTTTTTTGAACCAGCCGCCCATCTGATGCCCGGTAGAGCCTGCAGGAAACGCAATGAGATTAAAGCGTGCCGATAGCGCGCTCCATAATGCCCTGCCGCCACCATTTTCGACCCAGCCCAATTGCTCAACGGCTGTCATGCCAAAAGGCACGGCGGTAAAAAATGCAAAGGCTTTTGACTTTCCCAGCCAGTAATATTCAGATGAGTGATATAAATCAGCTGCGCCTGATGATACGGCGTCGAACTCTTCGTGGGCTGGAACCAGTTCTCCTGCAGCATAGAGTTTTACCGCGAGCGTTCCTCCTGAAAGCTTTCCTATATTCTGGGAAATTTCTTCGGCAACAGTACCAAGGCCGGGAAAGTTTTTAGGCCAGGAGGTCACCATCCGCAATGTGCGTGCCTTTTTACGTAACACTGCTGGTGAGGCAGGTGCATCCCCTTCTGCCTTGGTGCTTTCAGGTGCACTGCACGCGGCCAAAGCTGCGCCCAAACCAAGGCCGCCTGTCGTCAATAAAGTTCTACGTTTCATAGGTCACAATCCTTCAATATTTCCCAGCCTTCAGGCCGCAAAATCTCTAGCGGTCTGTATTTGGCCTTGTAATTCATTTTATCGCTATTTTTAATCCAGAAGCCAAGATAAACATAAGGCTGCGCATGCACCATGGCCTGGTTTATATGGTCCAGAATTATGAAAGACCCAAGCGAGCGATCTGCCGAGGCAGGGTCATAAAAACTATACACCAGGGAGGGGCCATCGCCCAGTTGATCGACCAGAGCGGCAGCAAGAAGTTTGCCGTTTCCATCGCGGTACTCACAGACCTGACTACGCGCCGTCGTATCTTCCACCATGCTCAAATAATCGGCATAAGACATATCTTCCATGCCGCCATCAGGGTGACGGTGGCGCACATAACGTAATAGCAGGGCATAATGTTCATCACTGGCCAAGGCGGCCTCGATAGTCCGGTTTAAATCAGCATTTTTTTTAATCACCCGCTTTTGGGTGCGGGTTGGATTGAAAGCCAAAGCAACAACGCGCACTGAATGACAGGCAGAGCAGGCTTCACATGCCGGGCGGTAAAGAATGTTTTGCGAGCGCCGAAACCCTGCCTGGGTCAGGCTGTCATTCAACTCCGGGCCATCCAGTGCATGTAAATGGGTAAACAGTTTGCGTTCCATCTGCTCAGGCAAATAGGGGCACGGTGCGGGTGTTGTCAGGAAAAACCGCAATTGCTTGAGTGGGAAGGGGTGAGTCATCTATAAATTATAGACCGACGTTGTTCAGGTATCAAAGTCCAAAATAATAAGGGCCGATAAAAGCAAACACCAACCACAGAATAACCACCAATGGCCCACCTACCCGCAAATAATCCATAAATTTATAATGCCCCGGCCCCATGACCAGCAAATTAGTCTGATAGGCAATCGGCGTAGCAAATGAACAATTAGCGGCATAAATCACTGTCATGATGGCCGCCACTGCCAGCTTGCTTTCCATTTCAGGTGTCTCGGCAAATTTAATCGCAGCATTTACGGCAATAGGTGCAAATAGCACCGCCGTTGCCGCATTGGATAAAATATTGGTTAGCACCGCTACCAGGCCAAACAAGCCGATAAGAAGGGCCGCAGGGCCGTAAGGCATAGCAGCACTGACGGCGGCATTGGCTATCATTTCTGCTGCGCCACTTTCTTGCAAGCTGGCACCCATGGCAAAAGCCGCTCCGATTAATAGAAATATGCGTATGTCCAGTGCTCTGACGGCTTGCCGCAGGTTCAGGCAACCAAGGGCGACCATAGCTACAGCGCCGCCAAGTGCCGCAATGACTATGGGCAGCAACCCGCTGGCTACGGCCAGGATAACGGCCGCAAAAATCAATCTGGCACGACCTGAGAGGCGAATATCCGGCACATCAGCCATAGACCATAGGAGCACCAGCAGGTTGCGGTCATGACGCATGGCCCGCAAACCTTTTCGAGAGCCAAACAGTAACAAATCATCACCAGCTTGCAGCCGTATGGTAGAAAGTTTTTGACGCATCATGTGCGAGCGTCGCTGAATACCAAGGACGATACAGCCAGTGCGCGCCCGAAAGCCAATCTGTTCCAGTGTGCGTCCTACATAAAGTGATCCGGGGGATACAACGGCCTCGGTAATAGCTAATGCGCCTTCGGGGTTAGTATCATCAACCGTCGCGTCACTACGGAGCACTCCTGACAAGATGCCCGGGTCAGAAACCAATAGCTCGCTTAAAGATTGGCGCGTTGCGGCAACGGTGAGAATATCTCCATCCTCAAGGGTCGCCGCTTCGTCATAGGGAGGATAAAATATACGCTTGCCACGCTGCACCATACGCACGGTAACGCTTTGCAATTGCGGAAACATCCCAGATACCGGAACCTCACCCAAATGCGGGTTTTCTGGTGTGATCTCAATCTGGGCAATATATTGCCTTCCGGAATTATGTTTTTTTACTTCACTCTCACGTTCAGGCAATAGTCGCATGCCGATTGTCAGCAAATAAATGATGCCGGTAAACGCTAATACCAAACCTATGGGGGCCAGAGAGAAAAATCCCAGACTAATTCCATTTTCGTTTTTAAGAACATCAGCCACCAGAATGTTGGTCGATGAACCGATTAACGTGGTCATCCCGGCCAGAATGGAAACATAGGAAAGCGGGATCATCACTTGTGATGCAGACGTACCTACCCGTGCCGCAATCGTTACCAGAACCGGGATAAACATCACCACGACCGGAGTGTTGTTGATAAACGCACTGATGAGCATGACAAAGCCAAACAGCGCCCCCATAGTCAGCGTTGGGTGACGGTCATAAGACGCGGCAAGCACGCGGGACGGTCCGTCCATGGCCCCGGTATGGAACATGCCCTGCCCCACAACCAGGAGTGCCAGAATGGCGATCAGTGCCGGATTGGCAAAGCCTGCCAATAGTTCTTCAGCCCCGAAGGAGCTACCCGGGACCGGCCAGAAATGAAACAGCAATAAAAACGCGGCGATAGCCGCCGCCGAGACAAGTTCAATAGTGAAAAGCTCAAAGGCAAAAAGAATAACTATTCCGGCGACAACGATCAGAACAAGGATCATTCGTATGAGCTGCGGATCATTCAACAAGATGCTTGTCCCTTATTTTCGTATAACTCTTGATGCAAAGGCTAACACGCACAAACAAGCTGGCAAGAGTTAGTATAGTTATATCGTCACCCCTTCGCCTCGGGCCTCCCTTTCCTAAAGCAAAACGTATAAAGAGTGCCAGCAATAAGCTTTTAGCACATGCTGATTACGCTGCATCGCGTACATCCGGGCTGATATTCACGAAGCATTGGCTAAATTTCTATTCGGATAAAATTTGAGCGAAGGCTGTCGGGTCTACATTGCCGCCGGTTGCCACAATGCAGAGCGGGCCATTGCCTGGCACCTTGCCCTTTAATGCCGCGGCCAGGGACACAGCGCCGCCCGGCTCGATCACGATTTTCAGGTATCTGAAAGCAAAGCGCATGGCCTCTTTTACCTCGTTGTCGCTAACCACCAGGCCAGCCTTCACCAGTTTTTTATTAATTTCAAATGGCATCGTCCCCGGCTCACGGGTCATGATCGCATCACAGATTGATTGCGCATCCGGTGCGTTGCTTACCTTTTCACCAGCCAGAAAGGAGCGTCTATGGTCGTCAAAGCCATCCGGCTCAACCGTATATATATTGGTTTTTGAGCTTAGCTCATTCATGGCTAGTGCAATACCGGCGATCAGGCCACCACCACCGGCACCACATGCCAGTGTCTCCAGTGAAATACCGGCCCCTTTGCACTGTTCAGCTATTTCAACCCCAACACTGCCCTGCCCGGCAATGATGTCGGGGTCATCATAAGACGGAATGAGCAAGGCATTACGTTCCTCGGCAAGTGCGCGCGCAATCGTTTCCCGGTCATCTGTTGCGCGGTCATAGCCGACGACTTCCGCGCCCCAATAACGCACGCCCTCGGTCTTCACCCCGGGGGCGTCTTCGGGCATGACGATGGCCGCCTTCACACCGGCCTCGGCGGCGGCGGCAGCAATGCCTTGCGCATGATTACCTGATGAAAAGCCCACAACACCGCCTGGATAGTCATGGGGGTTGATGTGCATAATCCTGTTGCTGGCACCGCGATATTTGAACGAGCCGGTTTTTTGCAAGCACTCTGCCTTGATAAAAACCGGGCGTCCGGCCCGTTCGTCCAGCACATCATTACGCAATAAAGGTGTGTGCACGACGCGGTTTTTTATGCGTTCATACGCCGCCAGAACATCAGAAAAATCAGGAGGAATAATTACGTTTGTCATAAGGTATATACAGAATAAAATATGGAAAAACTATGGGCAAATCAAGATGATACAAGGACAAGCTTGCCTTTGGCCTCGCGTTTGGCCAACGCATCAAAACCTTGCATAAAATCTGCAAACTCATAGCGCTTTGTCACTGTTGCCTTGATTTTACCCTGGGTAAACATATCAAAAATCTCACCCATGTTTTGTACGTGCGCTGCCGGATCGCGCATCGCCCATGCGCCCCAAAACACACCGACAATTGAGGCAGTTTTCAAAAGCGTTAAATTAAGCGGGATTTTGGGAATTTCACCAGCGGCAAATCCGACAACCAGATAACGCCCGTTCCAGCCAATGCCGCGCAAAGCCGGTTCGGCATATTTACCACCCACCGGATCATAGATCACATCTACGCCCTTGCCATTGGTGGCAGCCTTGATGGCCGCTTTTAAGTCTTCTTTCTCATAATTGATCAAGGTGTCTGCACCGTGAGCCTTGGCCAGTTCCAGCTTTTCGGTTGTGCTGGCCGCCGCAATGACCCTTGCGCCCATAGCAGCACCCAGTTCCACCGCCGCCAAGCCAACACCGCCCGCCGCGCCCAGCACCAGAAGTGTCTCGCCAGCTTGCAATTGCGCCCGCTGTTTCAGGGCATAGTAAGAGGTCGCGTAAGTGGTGGTAATCCCGGCGCCCACATCAAAACCCATGCCTTCGGGCACGCGCGCCAATGCCTCTTGCGCCACTACGATTTTTTCGGCAAACGCGCCATTCATAGTGTATGCAATAACCTTGTCACCAATGGCATAGCGTGTGACGCCCTCGCCCAGCGCGCTAATGACACCAGCGCATTCCGCACCCGGAACAAAGGGCGTTGGCGGCTTCATCTGGTAAAGTCCCTGCACCAAAAGCAGGTCCGGGAAATTTAACCCCGCCGCATGGACATCAACCAGCACTTGACCAGGGCCAGGTGTCGGGTCGTCCATGTCCTCAAGGCGAAGGTCGTTATAGTCGCCATATTCCTTGCAAATAACCGCCTTCATCGTGAAATATCCAACCCCAGGGCTTTGGCCGCTTTACCCACGAATTTGATCGATTGCTGACCGCCCATGGTGTATTCCTCGGCACCTTCAGCCGATACAATGGCTTCCCAGTTTGCCGCAACATTCTCGGGCGTCTGGTCGTCGGGTTTAAGGTAAATGCCCGGTGTTTCAGTAATTACAGCCCGGGCATAGCCGCCCGCTCCAGCTGCCAAAACAGTGCGGTTTGGACCATCTTCACTAACCAGATATATCAGGCCCGCAGACACTGATTCCGGTGTTAACACGTCCACAGCATCGGATGACATAATGTCTTCAGTCATACGGGTTCCCGCGACCGGTGATAGCGCATTGACGCGAATATCGTACTTTGCCCCTTCCAGATGAAGCGTGTTCATAAAGCCCACAAGGCCCAGCTTGGCTGCACCGTAATTGGCTTGACCAAAATTGCCATAAAGTCCCGAAGATGACGTGGTCATGGCAATGCGGCCATAGCCCTGTTCGCGCATAATTTCCCACACCGCCTTGGTGCAATTAACTGATCCCATAAGGTGAACATCGATCACCGTTTGAAAATCTTCAATTTCCATTTTAAGGAAAGTTTTATCGCGCAATATTCCGGCATTATTGACCAGAATATCAACCCGGCCCCATTTTTCCATGGTTTCGGCAACCATGGCGTTGACTTCATCAACATTGGTCACGTTGGCACCATTGGCTATGGCTTCACCGCCTGCCGCCTTGATCTCGGCCACCACGGTTTCTGCCGCCGACAGCGATCCGCCCGTGCCATCACGAGCACCACCCAGATCGTTGACCACAACCTTGGCACCGCGTGCCGCAAGGCCCAGTGCATGGGTGCGTCCCAGGCCGTTACCCGCCCCGGTGACAATCGCCACCCTGTTATCAAATCGAATACTCATTTTTCATCCCTTTATTCAATAAAATTTTGTTTTCACACCCCACCCCTTATCCTTCGACAAGCTCTGGATGAGGAACATGAGAAACAGGCTTAGCCGGTAAAATTCATGCCCAGCCATTCAGCAACCAAAGCAGGTTTATCAACCCCTTCAATCTCGACGCTAACCGCATAAGTAACCAGATACTGCCCCGGGTGTTTCTCCACCACATCCTTAATCGTCGCGGCGGCGCGAATTTTTGAATTCACTGCAACCGGGTTTAAAAACCGCACAGAATTCAGGCCATAATTGACCCCCATCAGGATACCTTCTGGAACTATAGACAAGTCTTTCATCAAATACGGCAACATCGAGAGCGACAAAAACCCGTGCGCGATAGTGCCACCAAAGGGTGTCTTGGCCGCAGCTTCCTCATCCACATGGATAAACTGGTGATCCAGCGTCGCATCGGCAAAGGCGTTAATGCGATCCTGATCCACTGCGAACCATTCAGATGTGCCCAAGTCTCTGCCTTTTGAGGCCATAAGTTCTTCTTTTGAAACGATTTTTACCATAATAATCTCCTTTAGGATTTTGTAGACATGCCGCCATCAAGTGGTAATATAGCGCCGTTGACGAAGGCACCGGCCTTGCTGCACAGATATTGAAGCGCGCCGGCAATGTCGCTTGGTTCGCCCAGACGGCCGAGCGGCACATCAGCACGGGCCAAAGCGGCCAGCTCTTCGTTTTCGGTGACATACGCCATCATCCTCGAAGGAAATGGCCCCGGCGCGATGGCATTAACGGTTATCTGGCGCGCGGCCAGTTCATTCGACAGAATTTTGGTGAGATGATGCACCGCAGCTTTTGATGCCGCGTAAGACCAGGCGTTATTACCCACCGCCCGTGTACCCACAATGGAGCCAACATTGACGATACGCGCCGGATCTTCTGCGCAAGCAGATTTCTCTAAGAGGGGCAGCAAGGCCTGGGTCAGCATGAAAACGCCGGTGACGTTTATGTTCATGATTTTATCCCAGCCAGAGCGGGGAAACTCGCCCATGGGTGCGCCCCAGGTTGCCCCGGCATTGTTCATCAATATGTCCAGCTTGTCAGTGCGCGATGATACCTCGGCAAGTGCGGCCGCCACCCCTTCATCACTTGCCAGATCCACAGCAAAACCATGTACGGCCTCGCGGCCAAGTTCGTTGTTAATGGCTTCTGCTGCGCCCTTGCAAACGGCCCCCTTGCGCGAGGCAATCAGCACCGTACACCCGGCATTGGCAAAGGCATGACTGGCCATCAGGCCAATGCCCGACGCACCGCCGGTAACAAAGGCTGTTTTTCCTGATATATCAAATAGTTCAGACATTTTCCTCAGACCTTTTCATTGACATAATTGCGTAATTCTGTGCGGGCGACCTGCATACGGTGAACCGCATCAGGGCCATCGGCAAAACGCAAAGTACGCAACGCCGTCCACATACCGGCCAGCGGTGTGTCCTGACTAACGCCAAATCCGCCGTGCATCTGAATGGCCTCATCAACCACTTGCAAGGCTACACTGGGTGCGGCCACTTTAATCATGGAAATATAGGTCTGCGCCTCTTTAACGCCGCGCGTATCCATCATCCATGCCGCTTTCAGGCAAAGCAAACGAGTTTGTTCAATCTCGATGCGGCAATTGGCGATAATATCATAATTCGCGCCCAGCTTGGCCAAGGGACGCCCAAAGGCTACACGGCTTACCGAACGCTTGCACAAGAGCTCCAGCGCCCGTTCCGCCTGCCCTACAGCACGCATGCAATGGTGGATACGACCAGGTCCAAGACGGCCTTGCGCCACTTCAAACCCGCGTCCCGAGCCGGCAATCATGTGATCTTCAGGTACCTTTACATCGGTAAAGCGCAAGTGCATGTGACCGTGGGGGGCATCATCAGCGCCAAAAATGGTCATGGCGCGCAAACTTTCAATGCCTGGCGTGTCAGCAGGAACCAGTATCATTGAATGTTGGGCGTGGCGGGGACCATCGGGGTTGGATTTGACCATAACGATATAAATTTTACAGCGTGGATCCCCGGCGCCTGATGACCAGACCTTTTCGCCATTCATCACCCAATGGCCGTCTTCTAAAACCGCTGGCATACAAATATTGGTGGCATCCGATGAGGCCACATTGGGTTCTGTCATCACATAGGCAGAACGCATTTTCCCCTCAAGTAAGGGTTTTAGCCATTTTTCCTTTTGTTCCTCGGTGCCATAGCGCTCGATAACCTCCATATTGCCGGTGTCCGGCGCGGCGCAGTTAAACACCTCGGGTGCCAGATGCGACCAGCCCATTTCTTCGGCCAGATGGGCATATTCAACCGTGCTCAGGCCATAGCCCCGTTCTGAATCTGTCAGCCAGAAATTCCACAAACCTTTTTTACGGGCCTTGGCCTTCAGGCTTTCGCGGATTTCCTCCTGCCTTGGGGTAAAGACAAAACGCTCACCGCCGGGTGCCGTGCCGACCTCGGCAAAGTATTCTTCTTCCAGCGGCATGATGTCATTACGCACCATGGAACGTACTTGATCCAGAAGCGGTTGAACCTTTTTTGAAATACCTAAATCCATAATTAAAATCCTCGTAAAATTGCCAACCTGTTGGCATTAAACGCATAATCACCCAGCAATTCCTGTGCGGCGCGAATACGTTTCATATATAAACCCATATCAAACTCGTCTGTCATGCCAATGCCGCCGTGCATCTGCACCGCTTCATTAGCGGCCAGAATAGCCACTTCGCCTGCCTTGGCCTTGGCCAGCGCAGCACTGGCACCCGACATGGCTGGGGCTTCGGCAAACATCTGCAAAGCTTTTAGAACCGCAGATTTCACCAGCTCAATCTCGGAATAAAGATGCGCTGAGCGATGTTGCAAACCCTGAAATGTACCGACTATCTCGCCGAACTGTTTGCGCTCCTTGAGGTATTCCATAGTCATGTCAAAGCTTTGTTGTGAGGCTCCCAGCATTTCGGCGGCCAACCCGGTACGACCGATATTCAACACGCTTTCCAATAGCCCAAAACCATCATCCAGCGTGCCGATCAAGGCATCACCGGCCACATCTACATTTTCAAAGACGTTGTGAGCATAATTGCGCGAATCCAGTAATTTGGTGCGCGATGAAGACAGCCCATCGGTTTCTTTTTCAACGATAAACAGCGATATGCCTGCCTCATCCCCCGGCTCGCCAGACGTGCGCGCTGCCACTATGAGAGCATCAGCATCAAAGCCATCTATAATATAGCTCTTTTCGCCGTTCAAACGGTACCCATTGCCATGAGCCTCGGCCTGCAATGCGGTTTTACTCGGCTCGTGTTTAACGCCTTCATCAACGGCAATGGCGATTATGCTTTTGCCTTCAGCAATGTTGGGTAGCCATTTTGCCTTTTGCTCGTCACTGCCCGCCCGCAAGGCGGTAACGGCCATCATGGCGGTGCCAAGAAATGGTGACGCGGTAAGGTTGCGGCCCATTTCTTCACAAATCAGCCCGGCACCAACCATGCCATAATCAATGCCGCCGTACTCTTCGGGCACCAAAATGCCCGTCCAGCCCATATCGGCCATCTCTTGCCATAAGGCCCGGGACCAGCCCAGAGCATCATCCTCATCGCGCAATTTACGCAAAGCCGCCACCGGCGCTTTATCGGCCAAAAAGCCTTTTGCTGCATCGCGCAGCATTTCTTCTTCTTCGTTTAATACCAATGCCATCTATTTATACCCTAAGCGCCCGGAAGGCCTAAAACCCGTTTGGAAATAATGTTGAGCTGTACTTCGGAGGTGCCGCCCTCGATAGAATTGCCCTTGGTTCGCAGCCATGCCCGTGGCAATTCGCCATCGCGGGAGGCTTCGCCCTCCCATTCCAGCCCGGCGTGGCCCTTGGAGGCCATCAGCAACTCATAGCGGCGCTTGTTCAACTCGGTGCCATAATATTTAAGCATGGAGGAACGTGCCCCTACGCCCTGCCCCGCTTTGGCCTCGTCCTTGATCCGCTCCATGGTGAGTAAAAACGCCCAGCCATCAATCTCGGAGCGCGCCAGATCACTGCGTAAGGCACTGTCGGCCAGCCGCCCTTGCGCATCCGTTCCCAGACTATCCACGGCAATCTGACCAATTGAACGCCCTCCAATAGTATTACCGCCCCCGGAATCGCCAATCATGGCGCGTTCATGGGTCAGCAGATATTTGGCAATATCCCAGCCCCTGTTCAGGGTGCCAACAAGGTTTTCCTTGGGTACTTTCACCTGATCAAAAAATGTTTCGCAAAAAGGGGATTTTCCCGAAATCAGGATAATCGGCTTGGCGGTAACGCCTTCACTTTGCATATCAAACAGGATGAAGGAAATGCCATTATGTTTTGATGCTTCGCGGTCGGTGCGTACCAGACAGAAAATCCAGTCAGCCTGATCCGCATAAGACGTCCAGACTTTTTGACCGGTAATCTCATAATGATCGCCCTTGTCCTCGCAACGGGTTTGTAAGGACGCCAGATCAGACCCGGCATTAGGCTCTGAATATCCCTGACACCAGCGAATTTCCCCGCGGACAATGGGGGGAATATATTGTTGTTTTTGTTCCTCGGAGCCATACTTCAGAAGTGCCGGGCCCAGCATCCATACACCAAAACTGACCAGCGGAGGACGGGCCTTAATGGCCGCCATTTCTTCTTTGAGGATTTTGGCTTCTTCGCGGGATAATCCGCCGCCGCCATATTCTGATGGCCATTCCGGTGCAGTCCAGCCCTTTGCGCCCATACGGTCCAGCCATAGTTTTTGATCATCAGAGGCAAATGTGAAATTGCGCCCCCCCCAACAGGCATCTGCATCACTGCGCATGGGTTTGCGCATGGCGGGTGGGCAGTTTTCTGCCAGCCAGGCACGGGTTTCCTTGCGGAAATTTTCCAGATCACTCACTTTATATCTCCCTCAAGTTTCTGCGCCGCATAATATTGAATAGCCTGTCATACCGGCGAAAGCCGGTATCCAGTTCTTTAATGTTTTTTTGGCCAAAAGACTGGACCCCGGCTTTCGCCGGGGTGACACTGATAATAAATATATTTACTGGCATGACAAAAACTTAATCCTCATTATCAAGATTTTTCTATAACCGAACGGCAATATTGCCCCAGGCCATTCACGCCTTTGGCAAAGTCCGCAAAGGCAGCATTTTTGGTCTGCCCATGATAAAAACGATAATAAATTTGCTGTAAAATAACCGCCAGCCGCCAAATGCCATAGGCGTAATAAAATGAAAAATTACTGACATCGCGCCCGGTTTTTTGTGCATAATATTCAAGGACTTCTGCGCGGTTCATCATGCCAGGAGCCCAACTGGGTTGGCGCGCCAATGCCCGCATGGACTGTGGATCGCCCGCCTCGGTCCAATAGGCCAGCGTATTGCCCAAATCCATCAAAGGATCACCCAATGCCGAGATTTCCCAATCTAGCACCGCGCGAATTTCAAACGGGTTTTGGGCATCCAAAATCATGTTATCAATGCGAAAATCACCATGCAGGATGGCGGGCGCGTGCTCGACCGCAGGAATATTATCCTTTAACCAGGCCCGCACATCCTCAAAAGCATCAACGTCGGGGGTGCGAACGCGTTCATAGCGCCGATCCCAGCCCATGATCTGCCGTTCCACATAGCCCTCTGGCTTACCAAAGTCCTCAAGACCAACGGCCTTGTAATCAATAGCGTGCAGCTCAATCAGCTTGTCAAAGAACGCGGTACAAAGTTTTCGCCCCTCAGCCGCGCCCCATCCCCATTCAGTCGGAATATCACCTTTGATAAGCACCCCCTCGGCCCGTTCCATCACATAAAACGGCGCACCAATAATGCTTTCATCTTCGGTATAGTAAAACGTCCGGGGAACCGCATAGACGTCTTTTAGTGCATTCATAATGCGGTATTCGCGGCCCATATCATGGCCTGATTTTGGCTTGTCACCAGCGGGTGGGCGGCGCAGTACCAGCGCCCGGCCCGGATATTCCACCGCATAGGTAAGGTTTGAAGCACCCGAAGGGTATTGGCGTATTACCGGCTCGCCCGAGAGGCCCGCAATGTGCGCTTTCAGGCAGGTATCAACCGCTTTTGCGTCAAGTTCTTCGCCTGAACGCACTTCAATAGAGGCATTTTCAACGCTCAAAGCAAATATCCCCCGTCAACAACAATTTGCGCGCCGGTTGTATAGGATGCTTCATCGGAAACCAGATACAGCACCGCGCCCACCATCTCGTCCGGCTGTGCCATGCGGTTTATCGGCACTTGCTGTTCCAGCATGGATTTAAGGTGGTCTTCATCTGCCTTGAAAACTGATGTCATTTTGGTGTCGGTAAAACCGGGAAGCAGGGAATTAACACGGATATTATCGCGGGCATTTTCCTTGGCCAATGCCTTGCTCATATTCACCAGTGCTGCCTTGGTCATAGAATATACTGCCTGATAAAGTCCCGGCTCCACCGCATTAATCGAGGCCACGTTGACAATCGCCCCGCCCCCCCCTTCACGCATCAGAGGTATCGCCTGTGCACAAAAGAAAAACGGCCCCTTGAGGTTAACCTCTATGGTTTTATCAAATGCGCCCTCGGGCGTATCCGCGCCCGGCCCGTAAAAAGGATTGGTCGCCGCATTGTTAATCAGAATATCCAACCGGCCATGGGTGTCACGTACATGCGCTATGGCAGCCTCAATCTGGTCCATATGCCCCGCATGACAGGCCAGTGCTTCGGCACTGCCGCCATCAGCTGTTATGGCATCAGCAACAGCTGAACACCCTTCCAGCTTGCGGCTGGCGCAAATTACATGAGCACCACGCGCCGCCAGCCCGTGGGCAATGGCCGCGCCAATGCCACGCGAAGCCCCGTTTACAAAGGCAATTTTGCCTGAAAGGTCAAAGTCAAACTGTGCCATGCCGCCCCTTGTGAAACTGTGTTAACATTGTTCACTTTAGAGAGAACCTTTTAGGCTGCAAGTTTTTTTGCTACTATTACCGCAGGAAGACTCAGGAGGGGTACATGAGCAATAAAAAACCGGCAAATAACAAAAAAATAAATCATATGGGAAAACTTACCTTAACTGCACCCAATATGAGTTCGCCCATGCGCTGGGTTAACGCTGGCTGGAATGATGTTCTGCGCCATCCCGCCTACTCACTGGGCTATGGGTTTATCTTTACCTTTGGTGGCTTGCTGATGATGTATGTGCTTTTCAAACTGGGCTGGGCCGCACTTATTCCGGCGGCGGCGGGCGGCTTTATTATGCTGGCCCCTCTTCTGGCCGTTGGACTATACGGCATTTCGCGGCGGGCAGAAGAAAACAAGCCACTGGATTTATCTGTATTGATCCCCAACCGTTTTGCCGAACCAAGGCAACTTGCCTATGTCGCCCTTGCGCTTACGCTCGCCTTTATTATCTGGATGCAGGTCGCCTTATTGTTGTTTGCGCTGTTCTCTCATGGCCACACACTCGCTTTACAGGATTTCACCTCCTATGTGTTCAGCACCAAAGCCGGGCTGACCATGGCCAGCATAGGCACCATCATCGGTACGATAATATCGGTTTTCGTATTTTCCATCAGCGCCCTGTCGATCCCCATTTTGCTGGAACATCATGTGGATGCAATCACCGCCATTTCGGCCAGTGTGCGCATGGTGCTCAGCAACCCCGGCCCCATGCTGGTCTGGGCTTGGTTAATCGCGCTTTACACCGCCTTTGGGCTGGCGTCTGCCTCATTGGGGCTGATTGTCGTATTCCCGATTATGGGCCACGCCACCTGGCACGCCTATCGTGAAATGGTGGAAAGGCCGAAAGTTTAATTTAATCCGGTCTTGGGTTTGTCACCGAGTCTTCAAAAAGCTGCAACACTTCCATAGGTGCCTTACCGTCGTCGCGGCCAAAGGAATGGTCGGCCAGCCCCGGCTGGGTCACCGCATCGCGGATGGCACCTTTGGTGGGCGCTTGCCAGATGGAACCAGAGGTATCCCCACTACCGCTACCTTCTGTACTGGGGCGCGGTGTTCCCGCAGGGATGCAGCTTTCCTGCCCTTCTGGTCCGGCCCAGGGGTCCATAACATTACCGCCCGCGCCTTTATCTTCGCAGTCTTTGGGGCCAGCGCTTTCCGGTTCGCGGCCTATGCCCATGCGCCGATTAACAATATCCTGAACAAGTTGGCCCGGCCCCCTGTTAAAGCCACCTGTCCCCAACCCGTATTTATCGGCGCTTTCGCCATCATCACCATCGGCATCATCTGCGTCGGCATCATCATCCGAAGATGTATCATCGCTGTCGTCAGAGCTATCATCGGAATCATCATCTGAACTGGACTCTGATGAATCATCATCGGAATCAGAATCAGAGGATGAATTGTCATCGGAATCGGAATCTGAGTCAGAACTAGAATTTGAGTCCGGCGCCGGGGTGACACTGACAACCTCGCCATTGCGCGAAACCACCGTGTCTCCCTTTTCATTGACCATGACATAGGTGCCATCGGGATAGGAAACACCGCCTTTATTGTCGGCAATACCAACCCCCATACCATCTTGCCCAAAGCGCGGAACCTGCTGGCCATTGGAAAGGGTGTAGGTTGGCGTTCCTGTGCTGGAATGGCTGGGTATGGCGCTGCCCGTGCCTGAACCCGGAGGTGCTGTTACGCTTTGCACTTTTCCGCCATGGCTAACCACCGTATTGCCATCTTCATCAGCCGTAATGTAAGTGCCATCCTTGTATCCCACACCACCCTTATCATCAGGAATACCGGCCCTGCCATCAGGGCCATTGCGCGGCACTTGTTGCCCGTTTGAAAGTGTATAAGTTGCGCGGCCCGAGCTTGAAACCGTTGGCGCAGCCGGTTTGTTGGCAAAAGACGGCGCGCTTGTACTGGCTGGCCCTGGTGCGCCGATAACGGGCGCACCACCGGCTGGTTTTTTATCGAATGATGAGGAACCACCCTGCCCCTGTGGCAGAGGCGCGCCAATGACAGGTGCGTGGGTAACAGGTTTCTTTACATGAGATGAGGAACCACCCTGCCCCTGTGGCAAAGGCGCACCAATCACGGGAGGACGGGCCGTTGTTCCAGGCGTATTACGTCTTGGTACGGGCATGAGCTGAACCGGGACTCTCACAAGCGGTGCCGTAACAGCCTTCGCAGGCTTTTTCTTTTCTGCCTTGTCATCATCTGACTGCGCCAGTGCAGGCAGGCTTGTTACCAATGCACTGCCAATCACTAAATTACGTAAGGTATATTTAAAGCTCATTATATTCCCCAATAGCATGCGTCCCAAGCATGTTCCAACGCTTATTGGGGGAATGTAGCTAAATTAAGGCATTTGGGAATAGCGAGGTATTGCACCCTTTTTCTAAGCTTGCACCCTAACCCTGAACTTACGACCTGAACTTGCTAAAAGATGAATACTACAGGCTTCTCTCCCTCTATTATTAGATAAGCTCAGGTAAAGCAGCCGTTTCGTCCTGGTTTAGGCAAAACCCCAGAATATTTTCCCAGGTTTTGTGCAAGGCGATAATCCTATTGGTCAATGAAATAACCAGAGGACTTTGTCATTGTTTGGGGGTAAAAAGGTCATCTGAAAATTAATTTCCGTAAGGTACAGCATTAAATGCCTGCACATAATGTCGCCAAAAGACCCATTTATCGCATGAAGCGTGCATGGCTTGCTTTTCTGTTCTTCCTAATTTGTAGCCTGCTGGCGTCGTGCAGCACCACACGGGTTTTGTTAAAAACGGCCTCAAACACCCCCAAAGGCGCGTTGGCTAGTCCATCGCTTGCCCTTTCGTCACTGGATAATTGGCAGCAAAGCGATGCGCCGCACCTAAGGGCAGAACTGGAAACTCATATTTATGGGCTTTTTCCGCAAAACCTGACCCTGGCCCGCAAAGACCAAACCATAGTCGAGGGCACACATTTCAATAATAGCGCGAAAATTGTGCTAGAAACACTGGAAATTAAAAATCTTGATACAGGGGCCGCGCGGGAATTTGGTCTTGTTATCGTCCGCCCCGTTGGCGCACCGCGAGAAATCCCGGTTATCATGATGGAAAATTTCTGCCCCAATAATGCTGTCATCCCCCATCCGGCTGTTCCCATGCCTAATGGTGACTTTTTCTCCTGTGACGGTGAAGGGATAATGAACAATGTTTTTGGCTATTTCTTTGGGCGCTATATTACCACCCCTCCCATTGCTGACATTATGGACCATGGCTATGCTCTGGCCACCATTTTTCCTTCAGAGTTTATCCCGGACCGCGGGCAAGGGGGCATTCTGGCCCTTAATGAATTCTTTGCCGATCAGGATGAGGCCGTGCGAACTCGCGCTATAATGGCCTGGGCAGCTGAGTTTTCAAAACTATCCCATTATCTTAAAACCGGACAGGGTTTTACCAAAACCATTGCTTATGGGCATTCGCGTTTTGGCAAATCT
The DNA here is from genome assembly GCA_021776515.1 of Robiginitomaculum sp. GTDB lineage: Bacteria > Pseudomonadota > Alphaproteobacteria > Caulobacterales > Maricaulaceae > Robiginitomaculum_B. Next base: position 106,010 of record JAJFFS010000003.1, read on the forward strand.
GCTCTGGTTGCAGCCGCCTATGATGAAAACATTGACGGGGTCATAGCCCATCAATCCGGCACCGGCGGTGCCTCTTTGTCCAAAGACAAAAATGGTGAAGGTATTGGTGATATTACAGAAAATTACCCTCATTGGTTTGGAACCAAATTTGCCGAATATGCACTGGATAAAGATGCTTTGCCGGTGGATCAGCATAACCTGCTGGCCCTGATTGCGCCCCGGCCTTTGTTGTTGGGCAATGCCCGGCGCGATGTCTGGTCAGACCCCAATGGTGCCTTTCGTGCTGCCGAGGCCGCCTCAGAGGCTTACGCACTTTACGGCTCTGATGGATTGCGTCAAACCAGCCTCAAAGCCTTTGACCCTACTGCGGATATTTCGTTCTGGATGCGCCCCGGCACCCATGGCGTGGTTAAAGAGGACTGGCCCGCATTTCTGGAATTTCTGGATGCACACTTTAAATAGGTGTAGTCTCAATTAATCCATAAAAAATTACCTGGGTGTGAGCCATGGCCAGAAAGTTTCGGAGTTATTTCTCTAACCTCGTCTCTGGTCACGCTTGGGCAATAACGGTTCAGTCCTAGTATGCGCTTTCTAATTTTTGTCTTTAAGAAGGGCTTCATCAACAGATAACAACCGGGCGAAACGCCCAAAATATGATGGAGACATAATTATGGCCAAGAATGCCAAAGAAACTGCCGCCAAGATTGGCGCACAAATCGAAGCCCAGGGCAAAGACGTCGCTCATAAAATCTGGCTGGCCGGCATTGGTGCCTATGGCCGCGCCTTTACCGAAGCCCGTGATAGCGCTTTGAAAGTAAACACGGGAACCAACGAATTTTTTGATGATCTGGTCAAACGCGGCGAAGTAATCGAAGGCGAAGTGCTGACCCGCATTTCCTCTAACGAACGTATTTCCAATGCCAGTGCCCGCGTTGCCAAGGTTGCCGGTGCTGCTAATCGCATTCAAAAAAAGCAACGTGCCCGACTTGAAGATCGCCTTGAAGATCGTATGAGCAGCATGCGTGCGGCATTGGGTTTTGGCAAAAAGAGCAGCAAGGTTGATGCCCTGCATGCCAAAATTGACCACCTTGAAGAAGAAATTGCTGCCCTTCGCAATGAAACCAAAGCTTCAAATGCAAAAGCGGCCAATAAAAGCGTTGCTGATCGCCTGGCACAATTAACCGGTGAAATAGAAGCCATTGCCAAGGCCAATACCCCCAAAAAGGCAGCCAAAAAAGCGGTGACTAAGAAAGCTGCTACTAAGAAGGCAGCTCCCAAAAAAGCGGCTAAAAAGCCTGCTGCTAAAAAAGCTGCGCCAAAGAAGGCTGCGCCTAAAGCAACCGCAAAACCTGCTGCGGTAGCCCCTAAAGCAGCTGCTTAAAAATATACATTTCTGCTAAAGCGGAAAATTGATGAAAGACGGGGGGCTTAGCGGCCTCCCGTTTTTTTATGTATCAATATCTTTCTGTCTCACGCCCCGACCTTGCTGTCATAATAGGCGATCATAGACTGCATAATATCAAAACCATCTTCACCCATGTGCGGTGCCACCAAGGCCATGACTTGAAACACGGTTTTGTGGATGAGGGTGCTTGGCTCTGCTTTGCGGCCTTCGATAACATCAAGGCTGAGCCAGAAAGTCAGGGCCGAGAGGATTTGATCGCAGATTACCTCGCTCATACGCGGCCCAAGAAACAGCACGCCGCGCTGGTCCAACCCCTCAAGCAGGCTGGTGATGGTTTGCCGCTTTTCTGCCAACAGCGCCCGAAAACGTATGGCAAGGTCAGGATAGCGGGCCAGAAGTTCACCTAGATTACGGTAAAAAAACCGAAAGTCGTAAATTTCTTCCAGAATGATGTAGTTATAAATCCAGTTATCTTCAATCGAGGTGATTTTACCGCGCGAGCCGCGCAGGATAATGCGCATCTCGTGTTCAAAATCATCAAACAAGGCCTTGATGATCGCGTCCTTGCCCTTGAAATGATAGTAAAGGTTGCCTGGCGACATCTCCAGTGCATTGGCAATATCGACAGCGGATTGTGTCGCCTCACCTTCTTCATTAAACAGATCAAGGCTGACTTGCAGGATACGATCGCGTGTTTTCATAGTTTATTTAGCGCTTCTTGGTTTGACACTTCAACTACATTATGAAACGATTTTTGTTCAAATTCCATAAGTTACTGGAATTAAGTCAACAACATAAAAATTGTTGTTGGCATAGATAATATACGGGGTCAGGGGAGGCCTTACACAAATGGCAAAAAGTACGGGAAATATTGGCGCGAATGCTGCTGGTTCTACAACGGCACTGAATCCGATGATGGGTGTCAACCGCGAGGAATTGCTGGGCGCTGTGGCTATGCTGCTCAGGCGAACTGGCACCAGCCCCAAGGCCACGGCAAAATACGCCGGACGTATGGCCAAGGAAGGTATGGAAATTGTACTCGGCAAATCAGAACGGGCGCCCGATGCCCGTGATCGCCGTTTTCAGGACCCGGCCTGGACCTTCAACCCGTTCTACAAACGCGGTTTGCAATCCTATTTGGCCATGCAGGATAATTTGAACACCTGGGTTGAAGATCTGGAACTTGATGAACTGGAAAACGCCCGGGCCCAATTTGTCATGGGCATGATCGTTGATGCGCTGGCACCAACCAACAGCCTTGCCGGCAACCCTATGGCCCAAAAACGTGTCATTGATTCCGGCGGACTTTCTCTCGTTAAGGGGTTGAAAAACGTCTATGACGACATGACCAAAAATGGCGGCATGCCTTCTCAGGTGGACAAGCGCCCGTTCAAGGTTGGTGAAAATCTGGCCACGACGCCCGGCAAGGTGGTCTGGAAGAATGAGCTGATGGAGCTTATCCAGTACACTCCGACAACGGATAAGGTTCACACCATCCCGTTTTTACAGATCCCGCCGCAGATCAATAAATATTACGCCAGTGATCTGGCCCCGGAAAAAAGCGTCATCCGCTTTCTTCTGTCTCAGGGTATTCAGACTTTTATCGTCAGCTGGGCCAACCCGCAGGAAGAAAACGCGCATTGGGGATTGCAGGACTATGTTGATAGTCTGATCAAGGCGAGCGAAGTGATTGCGCACATTACCGGCTCCAAAAAACTGAACGTCTCGGGTGCCTGTTCGGGCGGCATCACCACGGCCACGTTTGCCAGCACCCTGGCTGCCGCCGGTGACAAGCGTATCAACGCCCTGACGTTTCAGGTTTGCGTTCTGGACCCGCGCCGTGATGACAGTGATCTGGGGCAGATCGTTTCAGACAAAAGCATTGAAATTGCACGGTCTTTTTCGCGTCGCAAAGGCATACTCAAAGGCGATGACCTGGCCCGTATGTTTGCCTGGATGCGTCCTAATGATCTGGTGTGGAGCTATGTCATCAATAATTATCTAATGGGGCAGGATCCACCGCCATTCGATGTTCTGTTCTGGAATGCTGACACCACAAATTTACCGGCACAATTACATTCAGACTACCTTGATATGAGCGTGGGCGAGCCTTTTGCCAACCCCGGAAAGGTTGAGTTTGCAGGCCATATTGCCGATCTGACCAAGGTCAAATGCGATACTTTCATTGTCGCCGGGATCAAGGATCACATTACGCCGTGGAAGGCGTGCTATCGCACGACAAAGCTTCTGGGCGCAAAGAACGTCAAGTTTGTGCTTTCAAATTCCGGACATATCCAGTCACTGTTAAACCCGCCGGGCAATCCCAAATCCAAATATTTTGCCAATGCTGACCTTACCGGCAGCGCTGATGAATGGGCTGCTGCTGCTGAGGAAAAGGCAGGATCATGGTGGGTGGAATGGGGCGAATGGCTGAAAGATCATTCAGGAGCAATGAAAACTGTACCTGCGCAATTAGGCTCAGAAGCCTTTCCGCCCCTGGTTGATGCACCGGGTGAATACGTGTTCGGATAGGAAAACCGATTCGTGTCCTTATCAAGTTTGCCACAAGGGAGACCCAATGGTCAGTTCAAATAAGCGTTTGAGTATAAGTTTTGAAACTGTCGGCAATCAGATTTTGCGCGTGGCCCATTGGCGTGCCGAGGTAGACACAGGCAAGCGGCCCTTGCTGTTCTTCAATGGCATCGGGGCCAATCTGGAACTGGCACTGGTCCTTGGGGAGCTTCTTCCCGACAGGGATATACTGACCTTTGATGTACCCGGTGTTGGCGAAAGCCCGGCGCCATCTTTGCCCTATCGCCCATGGCAATTAGCCCGCACGGCGCGCAAACTGGTTGACCGTTTCGGGTATTACAACCTGGATGTTATGGGCATTTCCTGGGGCGGGGTCATGGCACAGCAATTTGCCATTCAATACCGCAAACGGGTGAAACGCATTATTCTGGCTGCGACCACAACCGGCATGACCATGGTGCCGGGCCGAATGACATCACTTTCCAAGATGACGGACCCGCGCCGCTATGCGGACCCGGATTTTATGCGCCGCAATTTTGAAACGCTTTATGGCGACGAGATGGAGGGCGGCGCGCATTCACACGTCAGCGCCTTAAAGCCGCCCAGCACGCGTGGTTATATGTACCAGATGCTGGCCTTTGTCGGCTGGTCCAGCCTGCCGTTTTTGCGGCTATTACGCCAACCGACACTGGTTCTGGCTGGCGAACGGGATAGAATTGTGCCTATGGCAAACGCCCATATTCTCAATTTTGCCCTGCCAAAATCCCGCCTTCATGTCATAAAAGACGGCGGGCATTTATTTTTGGTCACCAAGGCCGAAGAAACCATTCCGATCATTCAGGATTTCCTGAACGAGCCCTATGAAGTTGATCTGGCCGATATTCGCCGACGCGTGCAGACAGCCTGAATGTAGTTTTCTTATCGGCAGCCAGTCTTTATGCAAAAGTGCGGGGAATACACTAGATAGCAGAGAAAAAAATCGGCGGTATTTCCTATACCCGCCCTGCTGACAATTATTTTGAAAAACGCCAGCTAAAGCGCCATGCCGGGGTGTGGTCACTATGGGCGCGATCCATGCCTTGTCGCATCCCATAGGAGCCATATACGGGGGAGCTATTTATTTGAGCACGCAGGTTTTGATCCAGTTGATAATCTCTGCATTACGTAATTCATCATTCAAAATATTATCATCAACACCAAGCCGCCAGGCCAGGGCCTTGTTTTTGGGATTATGGATTAACCTGTTAACCGTTGATATATAAGACTTAAAATCAGCATTATCAGCAAAGAACCCCTCACTAATCATGTCTTTTTCAAAGAGCGAAATCATCATGGAAATTTGTTCAAGATCATATTCCGGGTGGTATTGCACCGCCCACACTTCTGATCTGCCAAGCGGCACGATGGCACCTTGCACAGCACTGTGTGCGTTAGTGCAAAGAAGCGTGGCATTGGCAGGCAAGGTGCTGATTTCGTCATAATGAATACAAAGTGCATCAAAACAGACGGGCTTGCCAGCAAACAAAGGATGAGCCTGCCCTGCATCATTCAAAATGATGTTGCGGGCGATACCGACCTCGCGGCCCTTTGGGCTAAGATCAACGGAACCACCGGAGGCAATAACAGCGATCTGAAGCCCCCAGCACGAACCCAATATTGGCTTGCCCGTTTTCGCAAAGGCGTTCATAAGTTCGATCTGGTTTGTCACCTCAAAATCTGCATCATAGGCGTGTAAGCCAGACCCACTAATTACCAGACCATCATAATCGTCATAGCCAGTGCCAGGTTTCAGAGCCTGTCCCCGATCAGCAGCATGGATGACATCAAGTTCAAGGTCTGGAAAGTGCGTCTTGATCGCATGAATATATACATCACTGGCAGAGCGCACGCCAAGCGCCCGCGCCTGGCGTTGGCGCTTCAGTGTATTACCTTCCATGATGAGAAGTTTTTGCATGGCAGTGTGAGAGCAAAGTTTATGACTAAAATCAATTGCAAAATTTACCAGCGACGTTTTAATTATGATTGACATCATCCGGTGAATGGTGATTTTCACCTTTCTTCAAATACGCTTCGCTTTTTATGATCGGAATTTTATGACCAATTCTCTTTTCCAGCCTTTTTCTTGTAAAAACCTGCATCTGCCAAACCGTATTGTAATGGCACCAATGACGCGCAGTTTTTCACCGGGCGGCATACCAGGCGAAAACGTTGCCGCCTATTATGAACGCCGCGCTGCCGCCGATGTCGGGCTAATCATTACCGAAGGCACGACCGTTGATCGGCCCGGTGCCTCCAGCGATAAAAATGTGCCGCTATTTTACGGTGAAACCGCACTTGCCGGATGGGCCAATGTTTGTGACCGGGTTCATCAGGCAGGCGGGAAAATTGCACCGCAGCTCTGGCATACAGGGATGACGCGCAAACCTGGCACAGGTCATACGCCGGAAGGGATTACGGATAGCCCATCAGGTTTGACCCACAGGGGCAAGCTTGTCGCTCCGGTACCCACTGAAGCTGATGTTGAGGACATGGTTTCCTCCTTTGCACGCTCCGCTGCCCATGCCGCCAAACTGGGTTTTGACGCCATCGAAATTCATGGTGCTCACGGGTATTTGATTGATGAATTTTTCTGGGATGTGATGAATGTCCGCGAAGATCGCTATGGTGGTGATTTGGCGGATCGCGCGCGTTTTGGCGCTGAAATTATTAGCGAATGCCGTAAAGCCGTGGGCAATGATATGCCCATTATTTTGAGAATATCGCAATGGAAACAACAGGAGTATGAGGCCAAATTAGCTGAAACGCCACAAGAGCTGGAGGCTTTCCTCAAGGTCTTTGTTGATGCCGGGGTTGATATTCTTCATTGCTCGCAACGCAGATACGAAGTGGCCGAATTTGAGGGGTCAGGGTTAAACCTTGCCGGGTGGGCAAAAAAACTTACCGGGCTGCCCACTATCACGGTTGGCTCTGTTGGCTTGTCCAGCGAATTTTTCGGGGCCTTTATGGGGCAAGGCTCTGAACTTTCCGCGCTGGATGATATTATCGAGCGTCTGGACAAGGGAGAATTTGATCTTGTTGCTGTGGGTCGTGCTTTACTACAAGACCCTGACTGGGCAAAGAAGATCAAGGAAGGCCGTGTGGAGGAACTGGAAAGCTATAACGCCGCCGCACTTCAAACATTGCTTTAGGGTTCATATTCACCATGTCGAAAACTGTCATTGCCGCACTTTATCAATTTGCCGATCTGCCTGATTTTGAAAAACGGCAACAAAAGCTGAGTGATTTGGCAAAAAAAATGGGCGTTTACGGCACTATTTTGCTTGCCGCTGAGGGGGTTAACGGCACAATTGCGGGCTCGCGTACAGGCATTGATGCGGTGTTGGCTCACCTAAAAACCTTTCCGGGATGTGAGGCCCTTAACTGGAAAGAATCGTATACAGAAAAGAACCCGTTTTATCGAATGAAAGTGCGGCTCAAAAAAGAAATTGTCACCATGGGCGTGCCGGGCATGGTACCACAAACCAGCCATGAACGTTATGTAACTGCCAAAGACTGGAACGCGCTCATCACAGACCCGGATACGGTCCTCATCGACACACGCAATGATTATGAGGTCTCAATCGGAACATTTAACGGTGCCGTAAACCCGGACATAAAATCGTTTCGTGAATTTCCCGAATGGTTCAGTGCCTTTCGTGAAAAGAACAAGGCTAAAAAGGTTGCTATGTTTTGCACGGGCGGTATTCGCTGTGAAAAATCAATCGCCTATGCGCGTGCAATCGGTGTTGAAGAGGTGTTTCACCTTGAGGGCGGGATACTAAAATATCTGGAGGACATCCCAAAAGAAGAAAGTGAGTGGGAAGGCGAATGCTTTGTGTTTGATCACCGGGTTTCGGTCGACCATGATCTGGCCCCCGGCTCGTACGATATGTGCCACGCCTGCCGCCAACCCATCACCGAAGACGACAAGGCATCAGAATATTTTGTTAAAGGCGTTTCCTGCCCGGCCTGTTACACGCAGCACGATGAAAAACGGCGCGAAGCATTGATCGAGCGACAAAAGCAGGTTGAGTTAGCAAAAAGCCGTGGTCAAAGACATATTGGTTCAGCGCAGCTGTAAAGCACGTTCATATCTCGCACGTTGGGTATGTAAATGTCATCGACAAGATTACGGTCACTTTCCTGATGAAGGTGGAGGGCCAATTACGACTCGGTTTGGATGAGTTTATAGTCAGGTAATGAGGCATTTGGACGCAGAATTTTGCAATTTTTTCCCTTGCATCAATTTTGAAGACAGTTAAAAGGCAATAAATTCCCGGATTATGCTGGTGAGTGCTGGTATATGGGGGGCGGGCTACTTTCCAGGGGGACAGACCTAATGGAATTTCAAGACTTCAGAGATATTGAAAACGCAACGTCCATTAGCCGCGGCGAATTATTCCGCGTTGGTACGGCATTGTTGTTTATTGTCGGCATCATGCTGTTTGCCAGTCAAAGTCTGGCTCATGGTTCAGATGGCATGTTATTGGTAATCGCGGCGATGATTGGCGGTTATATGGCGATGAACATCGGTGCCAATGACGTGGCCAACAATGTTGGCCCGGCCGTTGGTTCCCATGCCATCACCCTTACCGGTGCAATCATTATTGCGATTATTTTTGAGGCGGGTGGTGCGTTAATTGCTGGCGGTGATGTTGTTAGCACGATCAAAAAGGGCGTTATTGATCCAGGAATGATTGCCGACAGTGCAACCTTCATCTGGCTGATGATGGCAGCATTACTGGCGGCGGCAATCTGGCTGAACATTGCCACCGCTGTAGGCGCGCCGGTATCGACCACCCACTCAATTGTCGGCGGTGTTTTGGGGGCCGGTATTGCTGCTGGCGGCTGGGCGATTGCTGATTGGGAAACTGTTGGAAAAATTGCTGCCAGTTGGGTGATTTCACCTGTCATGGGCGGGGTGATCGCAGCATCATTCCTGTATTTGATCAAACGCACCATTGTACATCAAATCGACAAGGTCAAAGCAGCCAAGCGCATAGTACCCTATCTGGTATCAATAATGGTCTGGGCATTTAGCACTTACTTGGTACTTAAAGGTTTGAAAAAAATCTGGGAATTTGATTTTTTAACCGCATCCTTGATAGGGCTTGGTGTTGCGATTGTGGCGTTCATTATTATCCGTCCGCTGATTGCCAGAGCAGCAGATAAACTGGAGAACAATCGGGAGAGCATCAACACCTTGTTTGTAATTCCGCTTATCTTCGCGGCAGCTTTGCTCAGCTTTGCTCATGGTGCCAATGACGTAGCCAATGCGGTCGGACCTCTGGCAGCTATTCATGACGCGGTCATTAATGGCGGCGTATCCTCAAAGGCGGCTATTCCGCTTTGGGTGATGATGGTTGGGGCCATTGGTATTGCGCTGGGTTTGGCGCTTTATGGGCCTAAATTGATCCGCACGGTTGGGTCAGAAATTACAGAACTGGACCAGATGCGTGCCTATTGTATCGCAATGGCGGCAGCAATAACGGTGATTATTGCATCCCAGTTTGGCCTTCCCGTCAGTTCAACTCATATTGCGGTTGGTGGCGTATTTGGCATCGGGTTCTTGCGTGAATTCCTGGAAGCCAACTGGGCGCGGACACTTGATGAGATCAGAGAACACCATGACGGTGAAGATTCAGCAGCTGTCGATGAATTTCTGGATCGCTATCAGGCAGCCAGCATGTTTGAAAAAGACATCATGTTGAAGCGATTGAAAGAGAAGCGTGCCAGCGCTAATTTGCATAAGAAAGAACGCAAAAAACTACTCAAATTTTATCGCAAAGAGTTGGTGAAACGCTCCATTCTGGTAAAAATCGCGGCGGCCTGGATCGTTACCGTCCCCGTTGCAGGGATTATGGCAGCCCTGATTTACTTCACCATTCGTGGCATGTTGATTGCCTGACAAGGCCTGTAGCAGATATATTTTATGCTGGAATTTTCTCTGCAAAAGGGGAATAAAGGCATGCGTCACGTTACAGGATGGTTGAAACGGGGCTTGGGGGAACAAGGATGAATAAATTTCTGCAATTAACTGTGTTCAGTTTTATTCTGGCTATGCTTAGTCAACCTGCCTTTGCCTGTGACTTTGATGACGAGGACGGACTTGATGTTGGTCTGGTGCTCAGTGGTGGCGGTGCCAAGGCCAGCACGCAGGTTGGTGTTTTGCAAATATTGGATGAATTGGAAATACCGGTTCATTGTATTACAGGGACCAGTATGGGCTCTGTGGTTGGGGCCTTTTATGCGGCCGGGTATTCAGCTGATGAAATCGGGGACATATTTGTTGATAATGACTGGGGTGCTATTTTTAGAGGTGAAACACCCCGGCGTGACAAGTCATTTGTTGAAAAAGAACGCGAAGAAGCCTATTTTTCTGGTAATATTGCGGGAATTGGAAAAGAGGGATTAATCCTGCCTCGTGGTCTGTCCTCAATGCGCGGGCTGAAACATTTATACCGCGAAATTCTTTCCAATGTTTCCAAAGACGTTGATTTTGACCATTTGGGAATACCATTTCGCGCCATAGCAACTGATCTGCAAACCGGCGAGGTGAAAGCCTTTGCACACGGCGACCTGGTAGAAAGCATCCTGGCAAGCATGGCGGTTCCTGGTGTTTTCGCCCCCAGAGAAATTGAAGGCCAGCTTTATGTGGATGGTGGCATTTCATCGAACCTGCCCATCGAGATGGCCAAAAAAATGGGGGCAGACATTATCATAGCTGTGGACGTCTCTGATGCACCCATAGCCCCTCAATCGAATATATCTATTGCGGGTACTGCCCTGCAAATTACCAGCATTGTTGTGTGGCGTGGTGTGCAGCGCGAACTTAGCCTCATGGGCGACAGCGACCTTCTTATTCGGCCCAACGATGTGATCAAGATAACCACAGCAGCCTACGAAAAATCCAGTAAAGGCATAGAGGCCGGGCAACTTGTTGGTCTCAGCCATCAGAATGCCTTGCTGGAGATAAAAGCAAAAGCAGCGCCGGTGCGTAGACGTATTATGCCCGCCAAATCGCTTACTGTTTCATCTGACTTAAAAATCACAAATAACACGCTGATAAAAGACAGCCTAATACGTAACCGGTTTTTGCAAGGTCATGATCCGGATGCAAGACCAGTAAAACAAAAGCGTCGTCTGCGTAATCTGGCATCCTTTGGCGGCTTCGGCGAAGTGGATATTGCCCGCTCGAACGGGGATGCTGTCTTGACCGTCAATGAAAACAATCTGGGGCGTAATCTCGTGCAGGTTGGATTGAATGCCACCAATGATTTTGAAGGTAGTTCAAGCTATTCTATCCTGACCAGATTAACCCATAAGCCGTTGAGTGCTGGCGGTGGAGATTTCAGCTTGTCAGGTGAATTTGGCACCAATATTGGCCTCAGTGCCGAACTGTATCAACCGCTGGGCAAAGCAGGACGGTTTTTTATTCAGCCGGAAGTTTTTGTGAGGTGGGAACAGCGGAAAATTAACATTCTGAACATCAGGGTTGGCGATTTTCGTGCCCGAACGTTTGGCGCACGGGGCCGGACAGGGCGAGAGCTTGGCGCATGGGGTGTTGTGGCCCTTGAAGGAAGTATCGAGAACACACGGCTTACTGAAATCGTTAGTATTTTTGATGATTTTCAAACCACCAGTGCGGATCGGGTAAATCTGGGTTTATATTTTGCCGCTGACACCCTTGATCGCAATGACTGGCCTACGTCTGGGCATCGGGTACGTGTACGGGCAAAACGCACTTATGACCTGGGGGTTAAGGATACGGACAGGGTTGATACCCTGAACGCAACCTGGCTGGCGGCATTTGATGTCTCGGGTTTTGGTGTATTGCTTAATGGCCGATATGGTGAAACGTCCAATAAAGACGGGGTCAATAGCTCATTAGAGGTATTCTCGCTGGGTGGATTTCGTCAACTTGGCTCATTCACCGACAATTCACTTCCCGCCCGCTCATTCACTTACGGATCAGTGGAAGTTTTTCGCAGACTGACAGAGACCCGTAAGCTAGTTGATCTTCCCCTTTATGTTGGCGTTATCGGCGAGTTTGGTCGATTACCGCTTGGCTTTTTTGATATTAATGAACGCGCCAATGTGTATGTTGGATCGCTCTATGTCGGGGCTGATACTCCACTGGGGCCATTATTTCTTGGCGGCGCGTATGGGACTGGCAACACAACCCAGTTTTTCTTTAAATTCGGGCGTACATTTTAGGGGCTTGCCTCTTCTGATGAGTTACCTCATGTCAGATAGAATACTAATTCCACCAAGGTAACCACCAGTAATTAAACACCTTCGTCAGAGTGAGTATCTTTAAGAAGGTACTGTACCCGAAAACACCCAGTATAGCCGTACCCCGGCAGGTAACATCAGCACGCCAAGCAAAGATGGAAAGACAAACAGGATCAGCGGCACAACCAGTTTAGCTGGCAGCGATAGTGCTTTTTCCTCGGCATATAACATCCGCTTATCGCGCATATCATCAGCGAAAACCCGCAAAGTGGCACTGAGGCTGGTGCCCATTTCCTCGGATTGACGCAACATGGTAGCAAAGGCGCGGGCCTCGTCCATACCAAGGCGATCAGCAAACCCGGACAAGGCTTCTATGCGCGAACGGCCAGCACGCAGCTCAAGGCTCATAATGCCCAAATGGATATTGAGATTGGGATAGCGCCGACCGATCTCCTCGGAGACACGTCCGATCCCGGCATCAAGGCTAAGCCCTGCCTGCACACAGGCCACCAGTAAATCCATCATATCCGGAAAACCGTTACGATATTCCTGTTGCACAATGCCCTGCTTACGATCCAGCCATAGCCCGGGGGCAATATTGGCAATCAGAACAATCATAATCGCGGCCGGTAAGGGTCCTGAAATTGGTAAGCTGTCTCCGATCACAGGCCAAAGTGCCATTAATACCGCCAGCGCAGCAACAAGAAAAATTAAACGAGCACCATAATACCAATAAGGTGCACTTTTAGAAATATAACCCGCATGGATCAGGCGCATCCGAATGGCGGAATTGGCTTTCTCTCCTTTGGGAGAGATCAATTGCCCCAATTCCTGGACCCAGGATAAGCGCTGGGATTTGCTCTTGCTACTGGTCCTTCCGGATCCGGGACTGGTAAGTCTGTCTGCAAGGCGTGCGCGTTTGTTGGTAAAATTTTGTGCGCCAACCATCAGTATGGGACCCAGCATTGCCCCAACAACAAGAAGGCCCAGTGTGAACGGATCTATAAAGAGAACTTCCATCGTCTATACCTTGAAATTTATCATTTTACGCATGACCAGATTACCCAGCACCATCCATGTCAAAAGCCCGGCAAGGCCGATATGGATGGCACGTTCGTGAATAACATCGCCATAAAAGTCTGGTGACATAACCTGCAAAACACCTGCGACAATAAAAGGTGCCGAAGTCAGGATCATTGCAGAGGCACGGCCTTCTGAGGATGCTGCATTGATCTTCAGGCGCATTTTCTGACGTTCGCGTACGGTTCCCGCAATAACCGAGAGTAACTCGGCCAGGTTGCCGCCTGTGCGTTCCTGAAGCCGTACCGTGGCGGCAAACAAGTCAATATCCGGATTGGCAACACGCTCGGACAATCTACCCACAGCCTGGGAAAGCGAAGACCCATAGGAAATTTCGTAAGAGACAATGCCAAATTCAGAACCAATGGGGTCGGGCATCTCCCGGCCCACCAGTGCAACGGCACTTGGTACCGGGTGCCCGGCTGATAATGAACGAACGATAATTTCCAGTGCATTGGTAAGTTGTGCACCCAGCTTCTTGGACCGCTTTGCAGCGCGCCGTTTCAAATAAAAAACGGGCAGGATAACGCCGGTAAAAAGGCTGGCCAGAATTGTCATGATAACATTATGAGTCAGCAAAAATGTCCCAATAGCACCAATGAGAAACAACGCTGCCCCTACAATAGACCATTCCATAAGCCGAAAGGACAAACCGGAACGTGTGACCAATTGATTGAACCAGCGAAAAGCCATGGCAAAGTCGCCACTCTCTGTGAGGCCACGGGATTTACGCATGATTTTAAGCGCTTCACTACCCGACCCTGTTTGAGCTTCCACGCGAAGACGCTGATTGACCACATGGCCGCTTCGCGCCGTACTTACAAGACCGAAAATCGCTTGCACAGCCAGAAACCCGGACCCAAAGATCAAGACGTAGATAATCTCCGTAGGCATCAGGCTTGCTCCCGGTTTAAATCACGCGATGGGTCAAACCAGCCCGTATCAAAATGTAGACCCCGAGTGATCATTTCATCCAGGCATTTGGGACGCAAACCACTGGCCCGGTGCTCGCCCAGAACTTCGCCATCAGGGCCGGTGCCGGTGCGCTCAAAATGAAAAATTTCCTGCATCTGGATGACATTGCCTTCCATGCCGGTCACCTCAGCAACGGAGACCACTTTGCGCTGTCCATCAGCCAGACGGGTTGCCTGAACAATCAGGCCGATGGCTGAGGCAATCTGTCCGCGCACCGCTTCCTCGGTCACATTCAGCCCCCCCATGGCCACCATTTGCTCCAGCCGGGTAATCGCATCACGGGGTGTGTTGGCGTGAATAGTCGCCATCGAGCCTTCATGGCCTGTATTCATGGCTTGCAGCATATCAAAGGCTTCTTCGCCGCGCACCTCACCCAGGATGACCCGGTCAGGGCGCATACGCAGAGCATTTTTAACGCATTCGCGCTGTTTAATCTCGCCATTACCCTCTACATTAGGCGGGCGGGTTTCCATGCGAGCAACGTGGGGTTGCTGCAATTGCAATTCGGCGGCGTCTTCAATAGTAATCAGGCGTTCGCCATGACTGATAGACGAAGAAAGGGCGTTGAGCAGCGTGGTTTTACCCGAACCCGTACCCCCTGAAATAACCGTAGTAACCCGTGCCTCTACGGCGCCATTCAGAAATTCGGCAACACAGGTCGGCATGGCCCCGAATGCCACCAGTTTATCGATCGTTAAGGGCTGTTTGGAAAATTTGCGAATAGAGACCAATGGCCCATCAACGGCGATGGGGGCAATGGCTGCATTAAAGCGTGAACCATCTGGTAGACGCGCATCAACCATAGGGTGCGATTCATCCACCCGGCGCCCGACTTGCGCAACAATGCGATTGATGATCCGCAACAGGTGATCATCATCAGCAAAAGTTACCGGCGCCAGCTCCAGTTCGCCACCTCGTTCAATATAAACCTGTTGCGGGCCGTTAATAAGAATGTCGCAAATACTGTCGTCCTGCAATAATGGCTCAATCGGCCCCAGTCCGGTCATTTCATCAAATACCGCATTGGCAAAGGCCACGACTTCAGCGGCATTCATCGTCAGACGTTCTTCGCGGACAATTTCCGTAACCAAAGCGTGGACCTGTCTGCGCAAAGCCTTGTCGTCAAGTTTATCAAGATCGCTTAGATCAATTTCGTCGATAAGTTTGCTATGGATACGTAATTTTGCGCCCAGAAGATCATCCTGAACGCCGCGTATTTTTTTTGCGGGTTCTGCTTCACCCTTTGGCGGCTTTGTTGCGCTAACAGCTGGCGGGGCAACAGAAGGTGCGGCAGCATTATCAACACACAGCTTGATTTGATCATCATTGGGCACCTTTTGGTGCCGTGTAAACCGCCCGATCATGATGCTAACCTCATGTTTGCAGGCACTTCATTGCCTGGCATTTTAGTCTCCAGCGCGCGGATAAGCGTCTGAACATCTTTGGAAATACGGTTTTTGGCACTGGCCTGACCAACAGGCAGTCCATAATTTACAGCTTGTGCGGCTCCATCCCAGTCTGAACTGATAGAACCTGAAGCGTTTCTACCCAATGCTTTTTGTGCATCTGCTAAGGATATTGAATGTCCGAATACACGTTTCGCCATGCGATTGAGTACAAGATGAAGGTTGTCAGCGCCGCCCTGAGTTTCATTTTCAATGTTCAAAACCAGATCGCGAGCTGCGTGTAATGCTGGTACAGTCAGCTCTGATACAATAACCAGAGCATCAGAGCCAGCAACAACGTCCAGTGTCCAATCTTGCCTCCAGCGGGAAATATCGATGACCACGTGGTCGTAAACATTACAACACACATCCAATAAACGCCCTATAGTTTGTGGTGTAATCCGTTGAAACCCCAATGGGTTACGTGCCGAAACCAATACATCAAACCCACTGCTATGAGGTGAAGCAAAAGCATCAATAAGGGCTTCGTCAATACGCTCAGGGTCTGCAGAAACTTCATCCAGCCGCAAATTAGCCGGTACATCAAGATAGGCAGAACAGGCCCCATCGGTAAAGTTTAGATCAACCAGCGCAACTTTTTGTTCAATTTTTCCCGCATTCTGGAGCTGGTAGGCAGTTTCAATAGCAAGGGTTGTTGCCCCGGCGCCGCCCACGGCCGACATAAATGACCAACAACGCGCCGTATTTGATACTGGCGCAGTATTCTTGCTCATAGTGGACGCAATCAGGGTGAGCAAGTTGCTGCGGCTAAAAGGCAAGGGGACCACATTGGAATTACGCAATGCCAGAAGTGCTTGAACGGCGCCAATTGACAATAGTTCGCCAATGACCAACACCGGCGTATCTGGCGATTGGCTCGCAATCTCATGCAACCAGGCGGCCAGCCGGTCTTGGTCTCTGGATGGGGGCTCCAGAAGAACAATATCCGGCTGGTGCTCTGCCTGCCTTGGCAAACTGGTACACTGGGAGGCATCATGAATTTCAAGGGAAAATTTTGCTTCGCCCTGAAGAGTAGATTGCACAGCTGCAGATGACGGGCCGAGCACGGCCATAACGCGGGTCGTGTGCCCAGGTCGGTTGATCACTATGTTGTTATAGTTAGACATTGGCCTATCCTAATCGTCCGTAACGTCGTCGGTGGTGTGCATTTTCACCGGCTTTTCGCTATCATTTTCATTGTACCGGCTGATGGCCAGCGCCATACGTTCTGTCGACACTGGAAGTTCATCACTGGCATTGCGGTGGGCCAGAATATTAGCGCTGGCAGCTGAGTTGAACGCGCGGTCAGTTGATGTACTGGTACAGGCGCTTAACAATAATGCGGCAAATCCGGTTCCTATATAATGGGCAGGTTTCATGTTTTTATCTCCTCATTGCTTGCCAATACGCGCGGAAAGGCGCGGGCAGTTTTTTCAGTGTTTGGAATGCTGTCTTTGGCGCGTTCATTTTTTTCACTGACCTTGCCTTGCAAAAACAGTTCTGCGTCATTGGGTTCGCGTGTTTTTGCCAAAGGTGTGGTCAGGGTTTCGATGTCATCAACCGGTGCAACCAGATGTGGTGTAATCAGGATAACCAGTTCAGTTTCATTGCGTTGAAAGCGGCTTGAACGGAACAACGAACCCAATATCGGGATGTCACCAACCCAGGGTGTTTGCCGTGCCATATTGGTATAGGCGGATTGATATAATCCGGCGATGGCAAAGCTTTGTCCATCCCGCAATTCCACGGTTGTGTCAGCACGCCGCACAGTCAGTGACGGGATTTCAACACCTTTGATACGAATAGCATTACGCTGATCAAGCTGGCTAACTTCGGGAATGACTTTCAAGTTTATCACGCCGCCCGTCAATACCGTGGGGGTAAAGGCCAAACCGATGCCAAACTGGCGAAATTCAATACTGATATTATCATCGCGGTTGGCAACCGGGAAAGGAAATTCGCCGCCGGCCAGAAAGCTGGCGGTATCGCCAGAAAGTGCGATCAAGTTAGGTTGGGCAAGGGTGCGTACTACGCCCTTTTCTTCGAGCGCGTTGATAAATCCATCTACACTGGTGCCATCAAAATTGGTTCTCACCGCACCGGAGGTGTTGGAAGCCAAGCCACCGATCAAGGTCGCACTGGTAGAGAAAGAAAACTTCCCTGCCTTTTGTATTAAAGAGCCTAGCCCCAGTTCCTTGATCGCGGTCCGTGAAGCCTCGACAAAGCGAACTTCCAGTAGCACCTGCTGCTTGCCGGCAATGGCAATGCCATTGGTAACGGCCTCAGGCGCATAACGCTCAGCCAGCTCACGGGCCCGAGAGGCCGCCGGAGCACTGGAAGCACTGCCGGAAAGGTATATGCCAAACGCCGCAGCATGGGCCTTGATTTTTTCGCCAGGTAAAACCAGCGCAAGGTCACGTTGCAGGCTGTCTATGTCATGGCCAACTCGCACTTCGACTATATCAACCAGACGGCGCTGTTTATTATACAGCAGCAAATTAGTGGCACCTATGGATTTGCCCTGCAAATAAAACGTGTGATCTGTCATGGGCGACACATCGGCAATGTCGGGGTGAGAAACAACGATACTGGCAAAACCGGTATTCGTTCTCATCACCGAGGATTTAGCCACAGGTACCGAGATGAAAGAATCGCCGTAACTACCGACTTTCACTGCCTGCACTTCTGCCAGAGATGGCGTGACACAGAACAGGGAACATCCCAGTACAACTGTCGCAAATTTTATAAATTTCGAGAACTTCATGGCTGTATTCCCCCTTCTAGTTCATTAGTGACACTGGCAAATATTTTTGCTTTTCCAGTGTCTTTTTTTTGTGTTTCATTTGTCACCAGAACGCTGACCATTTCGCGTGCTTCAGGGCGGATAACCACCACTTGCGATGTTCTTTGGCGAACTTTGGTGTATTGAGAGCGTTGTCTTCGGCTTGACCTTACAGGGGACACAGCCTTGAGATCTGCAACGGTTACCTGACGTGTTTGCGCCGCGGTTTCAGACCCGGCCCGACGTAAGGTCAAGCTCAAATCCCCAAGGCCCGCCGCCAATGCCAGGCGTTGCGCATCGCGGGCGCTTACCTCTATGGTGACTGTCTTGGCAACTTTGGTTTTTTCTGATGCAGCATCCGCGTTCTGGTCTACGCCCAGAACCCGCACATTTTGCACAATCAGATCAGATACGGTTTTATCGTTTTTGCGTGTTCTCCCCCCCAGGGTACGCACCAGAAGCACATCCACGGTATCACCAGGCAGAACAAAACCGCCCACCCCGGTAGTTTGATTGGTGCGGATGGCAAAGGCACGCATATTAACGCCAATTTGTAATGACAAGGACTGACGCTGCCCCTCCCCGGACACCTTAAAAGCCAGTACCGGCTCATTCATGGCCATACGAACCAGTGCTGAACGCCAGGTCTTGTTGTTTTCGGCAAAAGGTTCAAGCGAGGAAAATGTATCTTTTGGTACAGCGTCTTTGGGCCATTGTACCAGTTTAAGGTGGCCGGTTTTTAGCGCATCACCAAAAGCAATTTCTTGCGCTGCGACCACGATAGGAACGGTTTCCACAATCGGGGCTTCAATGTGCGCCTTCTCTGGCGTTGCAGAATTACTAATCATCCCGCGAACAAGAAATACAGCTAAAATCCCTAGTACTGCCGAGGCGGCAATACTCATTATTGTCATGAAACGCATATAAACCCCCATTTACTTATCAACTCACCGATTGTGAGAATGAATTATTTGGGTGTTATACATGGATAGGTTTCAAGAACTGATAATACCTATTATTGTATTTCTATTATAATTTATATGCTTTTAATTTAATTACTTTTCTAAATAATTACAAATATTCATGTTAAAAAAAAGGATTTCTTAGGGATAAACCTGAGCACCATCAGGCTACTCATAAATGATGCCGTTAGCTCTCTATGGGTATTCCCCCCCTTCCGCCTCAGCGAGAAGGATGGAATGAGGGGATTGTGACCTTTAACTATCCACTTACTTGTCATCCCGGACTTGATCCGGGATCCAGTTGTGGTCATACTTTAACTGCGGGACGGGTAAACCCCAACCAGCGCAACGCAATATTTCAAAGCCAAATAGGGCTGCATGTTATTTTGCGCCTGTATTGCCCGATTGCCCGCCACTAAGGGGTTTGGTGTGCCCTGTGTATCCGTGGAGGTTTGGACATCCCCTGTATGCGCACTTGCAGGCATTTGCTTGAAGTTCAACATATTGGTTTCACTGCCACCACGACGTCCTATTTGGCGGTTACTCAACCCCGGGCCATGGCCGTTATGAATAACGGTTCGCCCCCGCAAATCAGGCAGGCCAAAACTGGTTCTGCCATCACCGCCATACGTCGTGCCATAAAGCGAAAACAACGCGGTGTTTTGTGAGATTGGAAGCAATTGCCCATTGGCTTCAACAGTGCCTCTTGGGCAAAATGTATACCCGACCAGCATAATTTCACCGACATACGGATCGCTACCTGCATAGGCTGGCGTGATCGTTGAAAGGCCTGCAGTGACCAGCGCAGCGCTGGCAAGCAAATGTTTTACAGACATGAAATGTATCCCCATTTTGTGTTTAAAGCGTCCCATTAACAACGCATTAATAGCGCATTTAGCGGCATTTTTCAATTTAATAAAAAGTGGGTGCCGCCAAGGGCCATAGTTTCGCCCCTTCTGCCCCACTCTTGCTTTTGGGAGCGAGAAGGTAAAGTTGTAACTTCAAGCTCGGAACACCGGTAATACCCCCCTTTATAGAGGGCATCGTAAGTAGAACGGTTATGCGGCTATGGACATGTCCATGGCCGATTTCTGTTTTGGCGTGATACCGCCGATAGCCATATTGGGTCTTTCGTTATTGTAAGTCCAGAGCCAGT
>JAJFFS010000021.1 GCA_021776515.1 Robiginitomaculum sp.
GGACTACCCGCCTCTGCCTGCTTCAATATGCCGATGATCTGGCTGTCCGAATATCGTGACTTCTTCATGGATGAATCTCCTCAATCCTGATTAAGAGAAAATTCTACTTATGAGCACCCTTAAAATACGGGGGTATTACCCATCCCCCTATATGGGCACCTCGGCCCCTTATGCTCCCTATGGATTCAAACACCCAATGCTTTGTCGGCCTTAGAAAAACATTGCCTTTAATTTCAGTGGTATCAAAGTAGAGTGTATACCCCTTATGGTTACATAAGGCCGCACCGTTAAACGAGAGTGCCCCACCAATTTCTGCATACGGAAAATATATCCTACCCTTTGCTTTAAAGCGGTAGCTATTGGAATCAGTATCGCCATAATCAATAGCGTTCATCTGGACGCTGCCAGCAATTTTTGCGCTTTCAAAATTCAGACAATCACCACCCTCATTGCATAATAACGCACCGTTTGCATGAAATTCACCACCAATACGGGCACCAATGCACCGAATTTCGCCTATGGACTCAAATCGGGTTGGCTTGTTTTTTTGCCCGGCATTGTTTTCAAGCTCTTCAATGCCAAGGAACACACCATCCTCAATTGTTGCATGGTCAAAGCATAGCGCTAGCTTCTCTTTCCCACCGTTGAGAAAAGCTCCTTTTGCCTCAAATGTTCCACTAATCCTTGCGCCATTAAAGTGTATGCTGCCTTTTGCTTCAAACCGGTCGTCGCTATTCGTGGTATTAAAAAAGACACAACCTCTAATACGTGCACCATTAAACGATAGGATGCATTCAGCAGCTTTGTCGGTGACTGTGTCGTTTGAAAAAAAGGCACCACGCGCATAAAACCCACCGCCAATATTAGCATCATCCAGATTAACTATACCCTTGGCTTCAAAACGTTTTTCTTCGCTTGAACTTAAAACTAAACTACCGTTAATTTTGACATTTTGAAAAAGTATGCTGTAGTTTTTGTCTGCCCCCGTAGTAAGATTTCCTCCAGAAATTTTTGATCCGCGTAAATCAACAATTCCTGAAAATTGAGCGTGACTGCCAAAGATAGCCTTTAAGGTGCAGTCAATGAACCTAAATGACTGAAAAAAAGCACCCTTACAGGTTATCACATCCTCAAATTCGCAATTTTTAAAACTCAAATGCGGCAGAACCAGCGGTACATCCGGCAAACGCCCGGCCCAGCTGTCCAAATCTAACTTGCCTGTAATAATTGCATTTTCAATACTAATGCCCTTTTGGGTAACACAATCCGGCTTGCCACCCTTCCTCAACGCCAGACCAACAATTAAGCGTCGTAATGCTTCTGCTCTGATTTTTGAAGTTGGTTTG
The DNA here is from genome assembly GCA_021776515.1 of Robiginitomaculum sp. GTDB lineage: Bacteria > Pseudomonadota > Alphaproteobacteria > Caulobacterales > Maricaulaceae > Robiginitomaculum_B. The sequence continues at coordinate 1,347 of JAJFFS010000021.1, forward strand.
CCTTTTTTATCAAGTTGATATGTTTTTACATTGCCAAATTTAGTTGCATTTATGAGCGCTAATTCATGCCGGTTTGGGGACATGTACCCCTCTGCATTCTTACCCACATTTTCCCCCAAAAATTATTTATACAATTATGGAGAGACTACATAAGGTAATGCTGTAATGAATTAAAGTACAAAATTAATAATTTAGAATAATTCTAAATTTGTAACCAAAATTAATGTGTAAATAACGTTGTGATAGTATATTATTTTTAGGGTGCTTTATCTGAACTTCACCGACCCGGTCTATTTTTCCGCCGACAGGGCTTTGCGGATTTTACCCGCCTGAACCTTCGCGTCTTTTGTAACTTGTGCCGCAGAGAGCGTTAGCACATGGCCATCACGCATCAGTAACTGCCCATCGATAATACTGGTCACTACATCGTGCGCGCCAGCTACATACACCAGATGGGATTCAATATCGTAAAGCGGGGCCATACGTGGGCTGGTCAAGCTTAGCTGGATCATATCGGCGCGTTTGCCAGGGCTAAGGCTGCCAACCACATCACCGAGACCAATGGCCCGCGCCCCTATGCGGGTGGCCATGGCCAGTGCGGTATTGGCAGGCATAATGGTGGCATCGCCGGATTTACCCTTATGCAGCAGCGCTGCAAGGCGAATTTCTTCCCACATATCCAGATCATTATTGGAGGCCGCCCCATCGGTGCCAAGGCCAACATTAATGCCCTTGGCCAACATTTGCGGCACCGGAGAGAACCCGGCAGCGGTTTTCATGTTTGATGTGGGGTTATGAATGGGGCCGACATTGCTTAATGCCAACATGTCCATCTCGTCTTCATCTGGCCAAACCATATGGGCGGCGATAAGGGGGAAATCCAACATGCCAAGGCCCGCAATATGGCGCACAGAGCTATTGCCATAGCGTTCTGCCATCACATCCATTTCAGAGGGGCTTTCGGCCACATGCATCATCATTGGTGCGTTTAGCTCTTTGGCCGCCGCCAGAACCTCACGCAAATGTTCGGGCACCACCGTATAGGCACCATGAGGCGCAAAGGCAGGGGTCAGCCTTCCCATGGGGTCGTTGAAATTTTGCACAAACGCACGCCCGGCAGCAAAGCTGTCATCCCAACCGGTAAAACCCGGACTGGGGTAATCAATCATCGGCGCGCCCAAAATAGCGCGGATGCCGCATTGCTGGTAAATTTCTGCGGCTACCTGGGGGTAGAAATACATATCCACAATGGTTGTGGTGCCGCCACGTATCATTTCCCAACAGGCCAGTGATGCACCGGCACGGATAAAGTCTTCGTCAACAAATTTACCTTCCATCGGAAAAATATAGTTTTGCAGCCAGTCGATCAGCGTCATGTCATCAGCCATACCGCGAAACAGCACCATGGCGGCATGGGTGTGGCCATTGATCAGCCCTGGCATCAACACCTTGTCTTTCCCATGGATAGTTTTCCAGGCGCTGTATTGTGCCTCAATGTCGCGCCGCGAACCCACCGCCAAAATAACACCATCGCGCACGGCAACAGCACCATTTTTCAGAACGCCTGCACCTTCCTCCATAGACAAAACATAGTCGCCATAAATGATCATGTCGGCCCTTTCTTTTGCCACAGCACTGGAGGCAAAAGACAAGGAAATACACAGGGCTATGGAGCGAAGTAGAATGAATGGTGGCATAAGAATTCCTCTTATTGTGTCGATGTTATTTTAAGTGATGTGATCTGGTTACGCTTGCGGGCATTAATCTCAAAGCGAAAACCATAATAGGAAAATGCCTGGCCAACTTCCGGGATGGTCTGGCTTTCGTGGATAACAAGGCCGGCAACTGTGACGGCCTCTTCATCAGGAATATCCCATTCCATCGCCCGGTTCAGATCGCGTACACTGACATCGCCGTTGACCAGAACAGCACCATCGCTCTGGCGGTGTACGCCGTGCACAGGGCGGTCATGTTCATCCTCTATCTGGCCAACAATTTCTTCGAGTATGTCTTCCAGGGTCACAAGACCCATCAGCGCTCCGTATTCGTCCACCACCAGCGAGAAATGCTCATGGCGCGCCCGAAAGGCATTGAGCTGCTCGGGCAGGGTTGTGGTTTCGGGGGTGAACCAGGGTTTGCGCATAATAGCGCGAATATCAACGGCGTTAAAATCTCCGCCATGCTCATGTATGGCTTTCAGAAGGTCTTTGGCGTGCAGAATACCAATTATATTTTCCGGGTCTTTTTCCCACAATGGCAGGCGTGTATTGGGGCTTTCCAGCGCTTGAATAATAATCGCCTGTGGTTCCTGATGGGCATCAATCATACGCATGTTTTTACGGTGGATCATAATCTCTTCAACCGAAAGGTCTTGCAGGTCCAAAATGCCACCGATCATATCGCGGTCATGTTTTTGCACGCCGCCATCCTGTGCCAGTAAATCAACCGCGCCGCGAATTTCCTCATGAGCGCTTAATATTGGCCCTTCGGCACGAATACCAAATATCTTGAACAGGCCTTTGATTATGGCCTCAACCCCCATCACAATCGGGGCAAATAATATACGAATAATTTTAATCGGCAGCGATACCAGCAAAGCGGCGCGATCGGGATTGCTGATCGCCCACGTTTTGGGGGCAACTTCGGCAAAGATTAAAACCAGTGCCGTCATGGTAATCGTGGCCAGCACCACGCCATATTGACCAAACAGACGCAAAAACAAAGCTGTGGTCAGGGCCGAAGCCAAAATATTGACAATATTATTGCCCAGCAAAATGGAACCAATGAGACTTTCGCGATCGGCAATAAGCTGATTAACCCGCCGGGCTCCTTTTTTACCTTCTTTTTCCAGTTGATGCATGCGTGCCCGCGATGTGGCAGTAAGTGCTGTTTCAGAACCTGAAAAAAATGCCGACAGGACAAGAAGCACAATGACAGCGCCGCCTACCAACAAACTGGCCGGATCCATCAGCATGCCTCCAATTGTTCGTGAAGGAAGCTTTCAAGACCGCTCGGGTCTGTCTCTTCATACACAATGGCATCGCCAAGACTGCGCGGCAGAACAAGGCGTAAAATACCGTTTCGGTTTTTTTTGTCGTTTTGTAGAATGTGCATCATTGCCTTGGCAGTATAAGACCCGCCCGGGGTTTCATTCAAGCATGAAGGCAGGCCGCAGGAACGCAAGTGCTGGCGTAAACGCGTGTGATCATGCTGCGAACACAATTCCAAATGTACGGCGTAAGCAAAAGCAGTATCCATACCTGCCGCAACAGCTTCGCCATGAATGAGCGCGCCCTCATAACCTGCCTGGCTTTCCAGAGCATGACCAAAGCTATGCCCAAGGTTCAGAAGCGCCCTCACACCGTTCTCGCGTTCATCTTTGGCAACAATGGCTGCTTTACCGGCGATCGCACGGGTGATGGCTTCACCAAGCCGGTTTTCATCACCATCCAGTGCCGCCGCGCCATGTTGTTCCAGCCAGCTAAAAAACCCTTCATCACCAAGGGCGGCATATTTGACAATTTCTGCATAACCGGCGCGCATCTGCCGGGCAGGTAAGGTTTGCAAAAAGGCGCTATCGGCAATGACCAGTGCAGGTTGGTGAAACGCACCAATAAGGTTTTTACCCGCAGCCATGTTAATGGCCGTTTTACCGCCAACCGAGCTATCCACCTGGGCCAGCAAGGTGGTGGGGATCTGGATAAAGCCGGTGCCACGCTTGAGAATGGCACTGGCAAAGCCGGTCAGGTCACCGATAACACCGCCGCCAAAGCCGGCAATAGCTTCGCTGCGTTCAACCTGAAGTTCCAGAAGGTCGTGGCACAAGGCCTCCAGCCTGGCAAAGCTCTTTTGCGATTCCCCAGGCGGGATAATCAAGGGGTGCAGATTTATCTGCGCTTCACCGCAAGCCTTTTTTAGCGTTTCAAGGTGTAATGGCGCCACAGTTTCGTCGATCACACAAATCAACCTCTTGTTTGGGCACAGCGCACTTACCTTATCCATGGCCGCCAATAGTGCACCGGGTCCGCTAAATACGGGGTAGGACCGTTCGGCCAGATTAACCTCCGTTATTCGGGTGCTCATTGATTGTGGTCCTTGTCATTAATGGCGATAATAATCTGCTCAACTACGCGCTCATGAGATGAGAGGCCGCTTTCAACACGAATATCAGCCTCTGCATAGACGGGATAACGCTCATCCATCAGGGTTTGCATAACATTTTTTGGGTTTGGCTGGCGAAGCAGCGGGCGTGTATTACGGCGTGAAACGCGTTCCATAAGTACATCAATACCGGCGTGCAGCCATATACTCAGGCCTTTTTTATGGATAAGCGCACGGGTTTGTGCATTCATAAATGCGCCACCTCCTGTGGCCAGAACACCTGCCGGGCCATCAAGCAAGCGTTCAATCACTTTGCGCTCCCCATCACGAAATGCCGCTTCGCCATAATCAGCAAAAATATCTTCCACACTGCGCCCTGCCGCCCTTTCAACTTCTTCATCGGTATCAAAAAAAGGCAAGGCAAGGGCTATTGCCAAGCGTTTGCCAATACTGGTTTTACCAGCCCCCATAAGGCCAATGAGCACAATCATCCGACCTGATGGCAGGCTCTGCGGATCCGCGGAATATAAATTATCTAAAATATTGCTTTTTTTTGCCATACTTGGGTTATACTTCACACGTAAGGTCAGCAATAGAGGCCTGACTCAAATAAAAACTCTAGAAGGAAATTGATATGCGGCGTATTGCCCTTGGTGTCGTTTTTGTTTTAGCCCTTGTGTTTGCAGGCTTTGCCATGTTGGTCGGTGCGGCTGATAATCAAACATCAATAACCACACAAATCCGTATGGAATTGCAAAATGGATTATAATCACTTCGGTAAAATTGTGCGGGGCAGCAGCCTGGGGCCAGTGATGACTGCGCTTATCTGGTTGTGCGCCAATGCAACTCTGGCGCAGTCTCCGGCACAGCAAACACAAGTGCAGATGCAAGCGCTTGGTCAGGTCGAGTCTTTTCAGGTTGGTGCCAGTGCCGGTATTCCTTTTGCAATGAATGCCCGGCAATGGCGCGGAACAAATGTTGACGTTGCCATAAGTCTCATCAGTGATCTGCCAGAGGTCGGGGCATCACCATTATTAAATCGTTTGGCCGCCAGTGTTTTAATGTCGCCTTCAGACCCACCAACAGGTACCCGCCACAAATCCGCACTGTCCAGCTTGCGCATTGCCAGTGTTTATCGCCTTGGTTTACTTGATACTGTTATTGACTTGGCCGAGCGTAGCCCCGGCGGACTTTCAGATCCCGAAAATGCTGCTATTGCCACCCGCGCTTTTTTGGCTTTGGGCCGGGACAGTGATGCTTGCGAAACTGCTGTGCGGTTGCAAACAGGAAGGGATGCCGTGTTCTGGCTTAAAGTTCGGGCCTTTTGTTTTGCCCGAGAAGGCCGCCAAGCTGCCGCAGAACTAACGGCGGGCCTTGCCCTTGAGGCAGATCCTGATGATGCTGATTTTCTATTGGTTCTGGGGCGCATGCTGGACAAGGATACGGCCACCGCCCGGCCAATTAATGCGCTGGAATTTGCCATGGCCCGTTTTACCGGCGCGTCCATTGATCTTGGTGATGCCCCCTTTGCACTTCACAGCGCCATGGCAAAAACGCAAACGCCTGCCGGGCTTATTGCTGCCCGGCGCAAGGCCATTGCCGGTTTAATGGATGCCGGTGCTCTTGCGCAGCTTTATATGAACTGGCCCGGTTTGATTACGGATGATATCGTATCAACAGATGCAGATGAAGCCGTAGCTACAGAAGAGGCAGGTGATCAACAGGGCAATGATGATGACCTGCTGGCTATCGTTATTGCTAGTGAAGAAGGGGTGCGTGATGCACTGATTTATCAAAGCGCGGTTCTTGCCCGCACGGATGTCGGACGGGCAAATGCCATTTATGAAGGCTTGCGCCATGAAAAGGAACTCGGCGGGTTTTTGGCTGCCAGCCGTTTGTATGCTCCGCTTTTGGTAGAGCTATCGCAATCTGAGGAACAGCAAAACACACCCCGCAGACTTTTCTTCTATGCCTTATTGGCTGCAAATCATCACGCTCACGCGCAGAGCTTTATTAATACGGATGACCCCGCCATGACCCGGCTGAGTAATCTGTCCTCTGGTACCCGGCTTGCCGCAATAGCCGATGAGGATACCGTCGATGCAGGCCGTGCCCGGCTTGCCTATGTCGACCTGATGACACTTGTTGCGCTTGGTACCCCTTTACATGCCAGCCATCGTGATTTTTTGTTTACTTATCGTCCTGACAGCGAAGATTTTGCGTCATGCACAGCCGGAGCCCGTGCTGTCATTGCCGGTGGTGCGGCCCAAGGTGTTCACGCTGCCAGCTTCTTGCGAAGCGCACTCATGCTGGCCGATAGTGGTTTTGATAAACTTGCCCCTGAATGCGGTGCGACAGTAATCCGTGCATTCAAGGTTATGGGGTATGATGACCTTGCCCGTCAGGCCGCACTGGAAATGATGCTGGGACAACGTCTGCGTTAAATTGAACAGCGGCCTTTGGTCATGAGCCTATCAACAGGATCAGCATGATATGAATGACAGCGCCCTTATTGAACAATTTCTGGAAATGATGGCTGCTGAACGGGGCGCAGCGTACAATACAATTTTGGCCTATCGCCGCGATCTTGAAGAGCTGGCAGGGTTTGTAAAAACCCGCAATACGTCTCTGACATTGGCAAAGACAGGCGATCTGGAAAACTGGCTGAAAAACCTGTCAGAACGAGGTCTTGGCCCGCGTACCGCTGCCCGAAAACTCAGTGCGCTAAAACGCCTTTATCGTTTCGCTCATGCCGAAAAAATACTGGATACAAACCCCGCTCTGGTACTGACAGCCCCCAAGTTGCCCCGGTCACTGCCCAAAGTACTCTCAATAGTCCAGGTTGAGGGTTTGCTGGAAACCGCCGGTGCTGATGTCAGCCCGGCGGGCTTGCGCACCAATGCCCTTTTGCACATTCTCTATGCCTCGGGGTTGCGGGTCACGGAAATGCTCAGCCTCCCATTTGCAACGGGTCAGCGCGGCGAACGTATGCTGATGGTGCGCGGCAAGGGCGGGCGCGAACGTCTGGTCCCCTTAAGTCATGCGGCCCTTGAGGCCATCCAAATTTATATGACTGTACGCGAACAGTTCTTGCCAGCCGGGACAACTCGCAGTCGCGCTGCTAATTTTCTGTTTCCCTCGCGTGCCAGAAGCGGGCATTTAAGCCGCGAACGGTTTCACGCCATCGTAAAGTCTTTGGCCATTAAAGCAGATTTAGATCCAACCAAAGTCTCTCCCCATGTTTTGCGCCATGCCTTTGCCAGTCATTTGCTGGCCGGCGGTGCTGATTTGCGCAGTGTACAAATGTTACTGGGGCACGCAGATATTTCCACCACCCAGATTTACACTCATGTGCTGGACGAACGCTTAAAAGAGCTGGTGCAAAAGGCACATCCGTTGGCAAAAAAAAATTAAGCCTCGTCACGAACTCCGGCATTCATTACCGCTTCAAGGCCATCTTGAAGATAGTCACCCAGCATGGGTACACCCATAAGGTAACGCGAGGTTGGGCCGGTGGCGCGCTCGCGGGCACGTTGAACCGCACGCGCCCATTCGCTGCCCTCATATTCACCCCGGCCAATCCACATCAGTGCCACCAGTTCCGCCGCCTGATCCACGTTCAATGCTTCAATAACTGCCCGTAAATCTGCCGAGGTCAGGTCACCTGGTGTGTCTTGCAAAACATCCAGATCTCCATCATCTGTCGGGTTGGAGCCAGAATCCGGGTCAGTTTCAGCTTCCATGGCATCAAAAGCGCGGGCGTGTTCAATAATGGCGCTGACCAGATCAGGGGCGATATCCATCGTTTTTGTCCTTTTTTAATTTATGACATAATTGTACAGCAGCAATATTTTATTTGACGCAGGTGTGACCCTGCGCCGCAGGCCAAGATTTGGACCCTAACCTTTTGGCAGGCGGTCCAGGTCGGAACTTGAAATGGTATCAGCAGCCCTTTTAAGGGTTTTCATGGGTACATCCTTGCCTTCAACCGAAACAATGAAATTCTCGTGGTTCCAGCTGTAACTTCCCCTGGCAGTTTGTGCATCCCATTTTTGATTAACCAGCTTGCCCTTGTCTGTGGACAGGGTTTCAAAACTACCATCATCCTGCTTAACCGACCGCATGGCACCTGACATGCCAGCCATGGCTTTTAACACATTCACGCCCGGTGAGTTCATTATTTTCAGGGTCATTTTCTGACCACTAGTGCCTTCATAAATGGCATTTAGTGTTGCCGCCTTGATCGGTGTGTCCAGAGTTTCAACGCTGACAGTTGTACGTTTCAATCCGCCCAGTTTTGCGGGTGCCAGTTTTTTCAAGGCCTCCGGATCACTGACAACTTCGGAGGACCCGCCGGTCATGGCTGCCAGCATACCACTCAGGTCACCTTCTTCAGCGGCTTTCTCCATAGCTTTGGTGCGTTTTTCTATCGTTGGTTCTGTTGTTTTTTGTGTAAGCGCGCCTGGTATTTGGTTGGGTACCATTGCCGTTGAAACCATACTAAGGACGAAGTGCATCATGACCACCCCGATAATAGTTGAAACGGTATACATAACGGCCTTGTCTTTTTCCGGGTTCATCAGAATGGGAAGGCCGAGAAATAACAGATAGAGCGAGTATAGCCCCCCAATGAGGACCAATATGGAAAGCGATGGGATCATCAAAAACACACCAGCCAGCCAGGAGGCAACCGGCATATAGGCTGCAAGTTTGAAAGCCTGCTTCAGGTTTTTCTGAGCGCCAAAATAGGGGGCCAGGAAGCTGATGATATGGGCGAAAAGGAACACCCCGGCCAGGGCAAGAACGAAGGAGACCAATGCGGTCATAAGGCCAGAAAACAGCGGCACACGATAATGAAAGCCAAAAGCACCAACACCAAAAATGGATGTGCTCATAAAGCTGGCGATCGCGGGAATGGCGGCAAGGGGCATAATCCAGCTTTTATAGAGCGCAGATATTTCAACGCTTTCCCCGTCAATAACCTCCCATTCTGTTTTGGGAGAGAGGATCAGGTTTTTAGCGCGCTCGGTTTGTTGTTCAAACATGGGATTTCTCGCTTCTGTTTTAACGCTGATAGAAACCATAACACGAGCAAGGGATTCGCGCGAGACGGGAAAACAAAAAACTTTGTTCTCGTGAGATAAGACTCTGAATTTCAGAATAAATGGCCTAGCCTGTTTGTTTAAGCCAATACCGCTAGCGCTGCCTGAACATCAGCTTTTTTTGTATCCCAGCTGGTTACAAATCGCGCTGAGCCATCCGGCCAGTCATAAAATTGCGCTCCGGCCGTACGCAAAGCATCAGCTTGCCCGTCATCCAGGCACACAAACACCTCATTGCCCTGAACGGGATGTTGCAGTTTTGCTCCGGCATGTGAAAATCCGTCAGCAAGGGTGCTGGCCATGGCATTGGCATGAGCGGCAAGCTTCAACCATAATTCATCCTCCAGCATTGCCAGCACCTGTGCGGCAATAAAGCGTTGTTTTGGTGGCATGTGGCCACCACGTTTGCGCCGGGCTTCCAGAGTATCAAACCGTTTCACCATGTCGCCAAAGAGTATCACAGCCTCGGCCCCCATGGCCCCGTTTTTGGTAAACCCAAAAGACAGGACATCAATACCGGCACGCCAGGTCATGTCCGCCGGACTTGCCGTGGTATTGACAAGCGCATTGGCCAGTCTGGCGCCATCCATGTGCGTATGCAGGCCTGCTGTATGGGCCATATCGCAAAGAGATGACACTTCGCTTACATCATAGGCTGTTCCCGCTTCGCCTAGCTGCGATAATGACAACACCTCGGCTGGTGTTTCGTGGACAAAACTACGATCTATTGTTGTGAGTAAAGGTTGTAAGGATTTTATAGAAATTTTGTCGTGTGCGCCCGGCAACAATAACAACTTGCCGCCCTGGGTATAAAATTCTGGTGCGCCGCGTTCATCACGATTTATATGGGCATTTTCATGACATATTACGGCCCCATCTGGCGAACATAATATGCTGAGCGCCAACGCATTGGCGGCAGTGCCTGAACTTACAAACGTAACCGCCAGATCGGTTTCAAAAAGGTCGCACAGGACAGAACCCGCTTTGGTTGTCCAGAGGTCAGCACCATAGCTGGCGGCGCTGCCTTCATTTGCCGCCAACACCGCTTCCAGTACTTTGGGGTGCGCGGGTGCCGACGTATCGGATGCAAAGTTCATGATGACGCATCATCACCTTTTTGATTGGCCAAGGCTTCAACCCCGGCGATAATAATGTTCACACTGGGTATTATGGTCTCATTAAGCCTCTGGGGGGACCAGCTTTCCTGCAAGGCAATGCGTAAATACCCCACATACATATTGACCAAAGCAAAGGACGCGACCCGTCTAATCTCGATGCTCTCAGGTAAAAATTGCGCCGACATGGAATTGGCAACAACCTCGCTCATATCTTGTAAGGTTTTACTGAACTGCTTTTCTTCATCTGCGCCCCATAACCAGGTAAAGGCCATGACTTGCCTTGTCAGGTCCGGGTTATGCAAGTCCCGGGCGCTCATGGCCTCCAGTGCACCCTGGGTCAATTCCTCAAAAGATGTCGCTGAATCCATACGATCTTTAAATATGTCCAGAAGAATTTTATTTGATTCGAGGAATATTTCCTGAACCAATCCAGCCTTAGTGCCAAAATACTGGATCACCAACCCGGGGGATACCTTGGCTTCAATGGCAATTTTGCGGATTGTGGTTTTTTCCATACCCTGTTGGGTAATGATTGACTTTGCTGCCTTGAGAATACGGGCGCGCGTTTTCTCACGCCTGCCATTTCCCCCGTTACCGTTTTTGTTACTCAATGTACTGTCCCATAAGCGCTATAGTTATAATGGTAACAAGGCTAGTCAGTTTCGCAACCGAAATTTTATATTTGGATGAATGTGCGGCCCAGGTGTCACCAGAACGTCATCATCCTATAACGACCCTGCGTGCAAAAAGATTGCCCAGACCCGCGCACCACTTTATCGTTTATGCAAACACAGTGAGAGGAACAACATGGACGGATCGATAAGGGACAATTTCGTCTTTGACACCGTGGGGCGTATTGTCGTGGGTGCTGGTGAAGTTACCTCTGTGGCAAAGCATCTTGATACGCTAGGTACGATAAAGCGTGTAGCAATTGTCACTGACAAGGGCATTGTCAATGCAGGTTTAATAGCCAGCTCTCTGGCATCCTTGCAGCAGGCAGGCAAAGTAGTTCAGGTATTTGACGAGGTAAGCGCCGACCCGCCTAGCACAATGGTTAAGTCCCTTGCCAGGGAGGCCTGTGACTTTGCCCCTGATTGCGTACTTGGCATTGGTGGTGGCAGCGCTATGGATAGCGCAAAAATTGTCGCCCTGATGTGTGCCAGCACGCAACCGCTTGAAGCACTTTATGGGGTTAATCAGGCACTGGGTCCGCGCTTACCTCTGGTGCTTGTGCCAACAACGGCCGGAACCGGATCAGAGGTTACGCCCATTTCCGTTCTCACCCGACAAAATGGAGAAAAAGTTGGCATTATCTCACCGTTTTTGTTTGCGGACCTGGCTCTGCTGGACCCGGAACTGACGCTTAGCCTGCCGCGTTATATCACCGCCGCAACCGGTGTTGATGCCATGGTTCACGCGATCGAGGCCCTGACATCAGCACGGCTTAAAAACCCCATGTCAGATGCCCTGGCGCTGATTGCATTAAAAACCCTGCACGGGGCGATAGAGCAGGCCTGTCATCATGGTGATGACATTGCCGCACGAACGCAAATGCTTTTGGGGGCATTGCAGGCCGGCCAGGCCTTTGCCAATGCTCCGGTGGGTGCCATTCATGCGTTGGCCTATCCCATAGGCGGGCAGTTTCATGTTTCTCACGGGCTTTCAAACGCGTTGGTTATGCCCCATGTGATGCGTTTTAATGTGCCAAAAGCTACCACTGAATATGCACAGATTTATGATGCACTGGGTTTGCGCGGTGCCATTTGTGATGCTGCCAAGGCAGGGGCGTTAATTGATGAGCTGGAGCGTATTTGCATAACCATCGGCCTGGAACGACATTTAAGCGAGGTTGGTATTGGTGCCAGCGATCTTGGTGCCATGGCCGACGAAGCCATCAATATTGAACGCTTGCTGATCAACAACCCCGCTACAATGGTTCGGGATGATATTTATAATATTTACGAGGCAGCCCTTTGAAAACGCAACCACATCAACGTTGTGACTACCGCTGGTTTCTGGAAATGCCCACTCGCTGGGCAGATAATGACGTCTATGGCCATGTTAATAACACAGCCTATTACGGGTTTTTTGATACCGCAGTAAATCGATACCTGATTGAAAATGCTGGGCTTGATATACATGAGGGGAAGCAAATTGGCCTGGTGGTGCAAACCGGGTGCAGTTATTTTTCACCACTGAAATTTCCGTGCGGTTTTGAGATTGGCGTACGTGCCGATCGTGTTGGCAATACCAGTGTTACTTATGGGCTCGGTGTATTTGAAAAAGGCAAAGAGACCGCCAGTGCGCAAGGTATGTTTGTTCATGTCTATGTTGACCGACAGAGCCGCAAACCCATACGCTTAAGCGAATCATTGCGCAGTGCTGTCATGGCGCTGGCCGGAGACCGTCAATGAAGAAGCTGGGACTGGGCCTTGGCCTGATATTTGGTATTTTAGCGTTGGTTGCCCTGACGGTAACGGCACCCATGCCCGCACACCTTGTTGACACCAGCGCCTTTCGTGATGAGGTCAATCAATACTCGGCCCGCATTACGCGCGATACGCTGGGTGTACCTCATGTGTTTGGCGTGCGGGATGCCGATGCTGCCTTTGGTCTGGCTTATGCCCATGCCGAAGATGACTGGCAGACGATTGAAAGTATGGTTATTGCATCGCGGGGAAATATGGCCCGCCATGAAGGATTGGCTGGTGCACAAACTGATTATCTGGTTCGTCTGTTCCGCATACAGCAATTGGTTGACGAAAAATTTGAGACTGACCTCACCCCAGAAACCCGCGCCCTGCTGGCTGGCTATGCGGGGGGGTTAAATCTCTATGCTTTGGATCACGCGGATGACGTCCGCCCCGGTGTTTTACCGATCACTGCGCAGGATGTAGTGGCCGGGTTTGTTTTGCGGGCGCCATTTTTTTATGGGCTCCAGGATGAGCTCAAGATGCTTTTTAAGGAGGATCCGCCCGACGGAATTTCGCTGCGTAACAGTGAAAGCGCCTTTTTAACCAGTAAATTACCAAATCCACATTTTGGTTCCAATGCGTTTGCCATTGCCCCCAAACGTTCCCGCGATGGAGCAACGCATCTGGTGATCAATTCACATCAACCCTATAGTGGGCCTGTGGCCTGGTATGAGGTTCAGGCAACCTCAGAAGAAGGGTGGGATGCGGCAGGTGGTATTTTTCCTGGCACGCCCATAATCCTGCATGGCTTTAACCGCCACCTGGGCTGGGCGCATACGGTCAACAAGCCTGACCTCACTGATATTTACTCTTTGACTGTTAACCCGCAAAACAACAATGAATACTGGTTTGATGGTGCATGGAGAACCTTTGAGCGCTCAACGGCTCATTTGCGTATCAAATTATGGGGACCGTTTAGCATTTCCGCACCTAAAGAAGTACTATGGTCAGTGCACGGTCCGGTTTTGCGACGACCCCATGGCACCTATGCCATACGCTTTTCCGGCTTGTTTGAAATTCGCGCTGTTGAGCAATGGTATCGCATGAACAGGGCGCAAAATTTTGTCGAATGGCAGGATGCCATGACAATGAATGCCATCCCCAGCCTGAACGTGGTTTACGGCGATGCCGCTGGCAATATCGGCTATTTCTACAATGCCAGAATGCCCAAGCGGCAAGGCGGTTTTGACTGGCAGAATATTTTGCCCGGCGATACGTCACGTACACTCTGGCAGGGTTTTGAGGCCATCTCTACCTTGCCCTCTGTGATCAACCCAGCAGCCGGTTTTGTTGCCAATGCTAATAACACACCTTTTCGTTCAAGCGGCCAGGGCGATGACCCCAATCCGGCAGCCTATTCTCTGCGCTATGGCATTGAGCATTACATGACCAATCGCGGCCACCGTTTGATTGAGCTTCTGGATACGGGTGCCCTTCTCAATACAGCCGACGTTGACCGGATAAAATTTGACCTTGGCTATTCTGCACACTCCGAAGTGGCCCGCCTGATGCGGGAAATTGCCACGCTGGATGTTTCATCTGATCCGCTTCTAAAGCGGGCTCAAGCCCTATTACTTACATGGAATTTGAGCACAAACCGTGATAATCTGGCTGCTGCGCTTGGGGTTCTTGTTGCCGCTAAATGCATTGATATGAACGCCGATGGTGATCCATGGATGGTGGAGCCGCAAAAAGCCTTAAAAGCCTCTGCCGAAGACCTCATGGCGCATTATGGTCGCCTGGATGTACCGTGGGGCAAAATTAGCCGCATGAGACGAGGCAATACTGATGTGCCTCTTGATGGCGGGCCTGATATTTTGCGTGCCGTCTATAGCGTCGGTCATGAACTGGAAGATGATGGGGGGTTAACGGCTGTGGCCGGGGACACTTATATTGCCATGGTTGAGTGGGATGCAGAGGGAAACCTCTCAGCGCGCACCCGGCATCAGTTTGGCAGCGCGACAGCAAACCCCTTATCGCCGCATTTCGATGATCAGGCGGCCTTGTTTGCGCAGGAAAATTTACGCGACTTTCCTTTTACAGCCGAGGCCCTGGCAACCCAGACCGAGCGCACATACCACATTGGTGGGCGCCATTAATTGCGTGCAACAACAAGGGTGTGCGCAAAGGTACTCGCTAATTTAACAAAGCCGATCTAAAGTGCCGGGGATGTCTGAATTTCACCCGGCCCATGCTGAAGGTCCGAAAGGGCAAAGCGGGGCGTTTTTGTTTTGCGATCATGCCACTAACACCCTGCCAGCGGCCTATGGGTCTTTGGGGCTGACCAAAGAACAGATAAGCGACCATATTGCCTTCGATCCAGGGGCTGCGGCCCTTACCGTTGAGCTTGCTCAACGGCTAAAAGCCCGGTCAGTATATTGTGGATATTCGCGCCTGCTGATTGATCCAAACCGCGGTCTTGATCGTGATGATCTGATTATGATGACCAGCGACAGCATTACCATTCCAGATAATCAAGACGTGAACTGGCAAGAGCGCGAACACCGAATTGATCATTATTATCGTCCCTACCATGATTTTCTAGACCATGAACTGGATGCCCACACTGCGGCTGTAGAAGACCCGTTAGTTATCTCGATACACAGTTTTTGCCGGGCGCTACGGTGCACTCAAAGTCACCGTCCGTGGCAAGCCGGCGTCTTGTGGAAAGATGATGAAACCAGCGCCCGGGAAGTCATTGAAACCTTGCGCGTCAGTGGGTTGAGCGTTGGCGATAATGAACCCTATTCTGCCAAAACTTATAACTACACCGTTGATCGCCATGTGGGCGCCCGCGGATTACGTCATTTAACACTGGAGGTTCGCCAGGATTTAATCGCCAATGAAACCCATGTCCGGCAATGGGCGGACTTGCTAGAAGCTCCATTACGAGCCTTAATGGGTGACTAGAGTGTAACAGATAGGGGAGACAGCCATGATACCGGTGCTGACTATGGGGGTTGAAGAAGAATATTTGCTTGTTGACCCCGTTACCGGTGATCTGGCCACAGACCCGCCTAAAGAATTGTTTGAGGATTGCCAGAGCGAACTGGGTGAAAGCGTCACCCCTGAATTTTTAAAATGCCAGATCGAGATCGCCACACCGGTTTGTGAAACCATTGCCGAGGCCCGGCGGCACCTTGTGGCCATGCGGTCCTGTATCAAGCGTGCTGCCCGTAAATATGGCCTTGATCTGATGGCGGCCTCCACCCATCCTTTTGCTGACTGGTTCGGGCAACATCACACCGATGCTCCGCGCTATGACAAGCTGGATGCCGACATGCAAGGTGCCATACGGCGTATGTTGATCTGCGGCATGCATGTTCATGCTGGTATTGAAGACCCGGATATGCGTATCGATCTGATGAACCAGATGCGTTATTTTCTGCCACATTTACTGGCCCTTTCGACCTCTTCGCCGTTTTGGGGTGGACACAAAATGGGCATGATGTCTTATCGTACAACGGTTTGGGACGGTATGCCCCGCAATGGTATCCCCGACAGATTTGAGAGCTGGGGCGAATATGAACGTCTGTGCAATCGCCTGATCATGGCGGGTGTGATTGAGGATTCCTCCAAAATCTGGTGGGATTTACGCCCTTCTGCACGCTTTCCAACGCTGGAAATGCGCATTACCGATGTCTGCCCGCGCCTGGAAGACGCACTTTGCATTGCTGCCATATATGTGTGCCTTTTGCGGATGCTGGCCCGTCTAAGGCGCTCCAATATGAAATGGCGCGTTTATCCCCGCTTGTTGGTTCAGGAGAACCGCTGGCTGGCTTCGCGTTTCGGGGTTAATGGACGTCTGGTGGATCTGGGCAAGGGGGCGCAGACCCCGTTTGCAACGTTGCTGGAAGAAATTCTGGAGCTGATCGAGGAAGATGCTGTGGCGCTTGATTGCCTTGAAGAAGTGCATCATGCCCGCAAAATCATAGAACGCGGTTCCTCCTCTGCACAGCAACTTGCTGTCTATGAAGAAGCGTTGCAAAAGGGTGCCGATACGAAAGAAGCCCTCAAACTTGTGGTCGACCATTTGATTGCAGAAACCGCCGCCGACCTTCCCGATGCAGGCCATACGCCCTGAACGTGGGATCTACATGTATACCGTGACTGGTCAATATATGTTCGTACGGTAATATAACGCCCATGGTCCCCTGCTAAAGGTTTTGGTAATGGCAAAAACGCAGCCTGTTCTTGATGTACATGATCTGCATGTGCGCTTTGCTACCCCCGATGGTGAGGTTCATGCTGTCAAGGGTGTGAGCCTTAATATTGCCCCCGGCCAATGCGTTGGTGTTGTTGGCGAATCCGGTTCCGGCAAAAGCCAAACCTTCCTTGCTGCCATGGGGCTGCTGGCTCAAAACGGCAAAGTAACGGGCTCTATCAAGTTTAGCGGGCAAGAGGTGCTCAATGCCCCACCAAAAGCACTGAACAGCGTGCGTGGTGCCCGTATGAGCATGATTTTTCAAGACCCGCTCACCTCGTTAACACCACATATGCGCGTTGGGGCGCAAATGGCAGAAGTTCTGGCCATTCATGAGAAGTTGCGCGGCGAGTTGGCACGCAAACGCTGTCTTGACTGGCTGAACCGGGTACGCATTCCCGAAGCCGCCCGGCGCCTAAACCAGTACCCGCACGAGCTATCAGGGGGTATGCGCCAACGGGTAATGATCGCCATGGCCATGTTGTGCGAACCAGAGCTGCTTATCGCGGATGAACCCACAACGGCGCTTGATGTAACGGTGCAGGCACAAGTTCTTGATCTTATGAACGACCTTAAAGATGACCTTGGTGCGGCCATTGCCATCATCACCCATGATATGGGTGTAGTGGCGCGAATGTGCGATCATATTTACGTCATGGAAAAGGGCGTTTATGTTGAAAATGGCTCTGCCGAGGACATCTTCTACAAACCCAAAAGCGATTATACCAAACTGCTTCTTGACGCCATGCCGCGCCTTGACCGGCCTGATCGCCCCGGGCGTATTGCCTTGCCGCCTTTCAAGCCAGCAACCAATGTTAAGCCGCTTCTGAAAGCCGATGACATCAAGGTGCATTTCCCGGTGCGGATGGGCGGTGGTGTTTTTCCCAAAATCAAACCTTTGCGTGCTGTTGATGGTGTCAGTTTTGATCTTCACGCGGGCGAAACTTTGGGCGTTGTCGGCGAATCCGGTTGTGGAAAATCCACGCTGGCCCGGGCCGTCCTGCGGCTTGTGCCGGTCAAAGACGGTGTGGTCTGCTGGATGGGCTCCAACCTTTTGGAGGCCGACAAAAAAGCCTTGCGCAAGGAACGCCGCGATCTACAAATTGTCTTTCAGGACCCGCTGGCCTCACTGGACCCGCGCATGACTATCGGCCAATCCATTGCCGAGCCTTTACAAACCTTCCGCGCCGATTTGGATCATGCGGCCCGCATGGCCGAGGTCCGTGCTGCGATGGCGCGGGTGGATCTGGATGTTTCCATGGTTAACCGCTACCCGCATGAGTTATCCGGTGGTCAGAACCAGCGGGTTGGTATCGCCCGGGCGATGATCCTGAAGCCGAAACTGGTCATTTGCGACGAGGCTGTTTCGGCCCTTGATGTTTCCGTACAGGCGCAAATCATCGATCTTCTGATTAACCTGCAAACCTCCGCCGGTCTGGCCATGATCTTTATCAGCCATGACCTGGCCGTGGTGCGTGAAATATCCCACCGGGTGATGGTGCTTTATATGGGCCGTGTGGTTGAGATGGCAGGGCGCACGGAAATTTATGAAAATGCCCGCCATCCTTATACCAAAGCCCTGATTAGCGCCGTGCCTATCCCCGATCCCAAGGCGGAGCGTAGCCGCACGCGGGTCAAGCTGGACGGCGACTTACCTTCCCCGTTGGATAGCCGGGCGTCCTTGCACTTTTTAAACTCCAAAGCCATTGCCGACCCGGATGCAGAACAATACCGCCCCCAACTCATTGAAGTAACACCTGATCATTTTGTTGCCGAACATGACCCTTGTGAAACGTCACAAGGTTTGCTGGTGTCATAAGCGATAAATTCCACGATTATACCGCGTCTCTGCCAGGCGGGGGGTATTGCACTTTATACCCGGTTCATGAGGGGCATTAAGGGGCATTTTACGTGCCATATTCATGACGTATGGGTTTCATGAAGGACGGTTAAGGGGCACTCCTGTGACCTTCAAATGACCCTAAAGGGCAAAGCGGGGATAAGGTGTGATTTGTCCCCCTCAAACCGTCATTGCGGCGGAGGCCGCAACCCACCTTGAGGCATCAAAATGGGTCCCGGCCTACGCCGGGATGACGGCGGAGGTTACCTACCTTATCCAACCTTGACGGTAATCAGCGATAATGCCCGTTCTTTGACATTGTGAATATGGCGCGCCGGGGCTGTGTGTTATGATAACCGCCATGCAAAAGAACCCTTGCGTTTATATTGTGGCGAGCCAACCCAACGGCACGCTCTATATCGGTGTGACCAGTGATTTACCAAAGCGGATCTGGCAACACAGAGAAGGCGTGGCCGACGGCTTTACTAAAAAGCATGGCATCAAAACACTGGTGTATTATGAGCAACACGAAACCATGGAAGCTGCCATTACCCGCGAAAAGCAAATGAAAGACTGGAAACGGGACTGGAAAATAAATGGCATCATCAAAGACAACCCCAACTGGGAAGATTTGTATGATGAGATTTGTAGTTAGTTTCCTAAGCCGTCATTGCGGCGGAGGCCTTCGCAATAAAATCTTTAGTCCCCAAACGCACCCTCAGTCGTCATTGCGGCGGAGGCCGCAATCCACCTTGAGGCATCAAAATGGATCCCGGCCTACGCCGGGATGACGCAATTATTCGAAAGTGAGGGCCGGGATGACGGTGGAGTATCACCTTTGATAAAGCGAGGGGTGCAAAAACAGCCCCTACCTGTTCATCCGGTTGGCAATCAAATCATCGACCACCGCCGGTTCGGCCAGTGTTGAGGTGTCGCCAAGATTATCAAAATCGTTTTCGGCAATTTTGCGTAAAATCCGCCGCATGATTTTGCCCGAACGGGTTTTGGGCAACCCGGGGGCAAATTGCAGTAAATCCGGCGTGGCAATGGGGCCAATTTCGTGGCGCACATGAGCGCGCAGCTCGGCCCGCAATTCATCACTGGACGCGGTACCGGCCATCAGCGAAACATAGACGTAAATACCCTGTCCCTTAATATTGTGGGGATAGCCAACCACCGCAGCTTCGGAAACCGCCGGGTGCGAGACCAGCGCACTTTCCACTTCGGCAGTGCCCATACGGTGGCCCGAAACATTCAGCACATCATCCACCCGGCCAGTGATCCAGTAATAGCCATCTTCATCCCGGCGACAGCCATCGCCGGTAAAATAAAGCCCCGGATAGGTAATAAAATATGTATCGACAAAGCGCTGATGATCACCATAGAGGGAGCGCATCTGCCCCGGCCAGGAACCGGTAATGCACAAGTTTCCCCGGGCTGCGCCGTGTAATTCCTTGCCTTCTGCATCTACCAGCAAAGGCTTAACACCGAAAAAGGGCTGTGTGGCTGAGCCGGGCTTTAGCGCCGTTGCGCCCGGCAACGGGGTGATCATGATACCGCCGGTTTCCGTCTGCCACCAGGTATCAACGATGGGGCAACGCTCATCGCCCACCACATGATGGTACCAGTCCCAGGCTTCGGGGTTGATCGGCTCGCCCACTGTGCCGAGAAGTCGTAATGAGCTGCGGTCTGTTTTTGTGACAAACTCGTCGCCCGCCCCCATTAGCGCGCGAATGGCCGTGGGCGCGGTATAGATAATATTGACCTTGTGCTTGTCGCACACCTGCCAGAAGCGCGAGGCGTCGGGATAGTTTGGCACCCCTTCAAACATCAAGGTTGTTGCCCCGTTGGCCAGCGGCCCATAGATAATATAGCTGTGCCCGGTGACCCAGCCGACATCGGCGGTGCACCAGTAAATATCACCATCATGATAATCAAACACGTATTGGTGGGTCATGGCGGCATAAACCAGATACCCGCCGCTCGTGTGCAAAACGCCCTTTGGCTTACCGGTGGAGCCGGAGGTGTAGAGGATGAAAAGCGGGTCTTCGGCGTTCATTGGTTCCGCCGGGCAATCGGCAGAGACCGCCTTGGCGGCGTCTTCATAGACCACATCGCGGCCATCTTTCATGGCCACATCCGCGCCCGTACGGGTAATCATAATCACGCTTTCAACGTCCGGGCATTGTTCCAGTGCCTTGTCCACATTGGCCTTTAGCGGAATGGTTTTGCCGCCGCGCACGCCTTCGTCGGCGGTGATAATGCAGGTGGACGTGCAATCCAGTATGCGCCCGGCCAGCGCCCCGGGAGAAAACCCGCCAAACACCACCGAATGCACCGCGCCAATGCGCGCGCACGCCAGCATGGCATAGGCCGCTTCGACCACCATGGGCATATACAGCGTCACCCGGTCGCCCTTGCCAACGCCACGGCTTTTTAAGACATTGGCAAAGCGGCAAACCTCCTGGTGCAGTTCATTATAGGTGATGTGTTTTGAAACTTCCGGGTCGTCACCTTCCCAGATAATAGCTATCTGGTCACCGCGCTTTTCCAAATGGCGGTCTATGCAATTATAGGCCACATTCAGCGCGCCATCGGCGTACCAGCGTACGTGCAGATTATTCACATCAAAGCTGCAATCTGAAACTTTAGTGTAGGGCGTAAACCAGTCCAGACGTTTGCCCTCATCGCCCCAGAATTTGTCCGGGTCGGCCATAGATGCCGCGTACATACGCTCATATTCGGCATTATCAGCAAAGGCGCGTGTGGCCCAGTTGGCGGGTACGGGATAGGTTTTGGTGTCCATGTCATGCCTCATAAATTTTCTTTGCCCAAGTGTTCCAGTCATGAGAGACTTAGGCAAGGCTGGGGAGTGTATGCCATGATAAAAATTTCTATTGCCGGTCTCATGTTTTTGCTGATCGGCCTTGTGGGTGGGTGCTCATATAATAACCCCGACAATGCGCCAGCCAATGGCATGATTGCCTATTTGCCCAAACCTGTGACCAATAACGCGGTCGCACTGGTTGGGGATACGGCGTATTCCTTTGCTGGCTTGCATGCGGGCAAAACCTGGCAGGATACCAGTGCGGATGCCTATGCCTGTGATCTTGGTGCCGGGACATGCCGCACCATCGCGCCTTTGCCCGATGGGATAGGCCGGCTGGCCGCAACTGCTGTAACCGTGCAAGGCAAAGTATATATTTTTGGCGGTTATACCGTAGCCGAGGACGGGGCGGAAAAATCCACGCCAGAGGTTTGGGTGTTTAACCCCCAAGGTGAGACTTACACCCGCGCCGCCGATATGCCGGTGCCGGTGGATGATGCGGCATCGCTGGTTTTTGGTGATCGTTATGTGCTGCTTGTTTCGGGCTGGTATGACACCGATAACGTCGCCAATGTGCAGGTGCTGGACACAGTTGAAAATACGTGGGCCAGAGCAACCGATTATCCCGGCGCACCGGTTTTTGGCCATGCTGGCGCGATCGCTGGCGATCAATTGCTCATTTGCGGCGGGGTAAAAGTGGTGCCCCCAATCGCGCCTGCAAAACGCCGCAGCTTTGTTCTTTCTGATACCTGTTGGCAGGGCGAAATTAGTAATAATGCACAATCAATTCGTTGGGCTAAATTGCAAGAGAAACCGATTGGCGCCGCCTATCGCCGTGCTGCAATGGTTCTGCCCAATGGCGATATGGCATTTTATGGCGGAGCGATGAACCCCTATAATTATAATGGCATAGGCTATGATGGCGTACCCAGCACGCCCCTGGCACGCATTGATATTGCCTCAGGCAACCCCATAAGCTGGCGCACAATGCCCGCGCCCGCTGGGATGGATTATCGCGGGGCGCTTTATTGGCGAGGCGCGCTGGTTACGCTTGGCGGTATGGATGAGGAGCAGCAGGTTCTGGACCGCGTACAGGCAATTAGCCTTGATGCGCGGCAATAAGGGTTTTTCCTGTCGCCAGCACAGCGTCAAAAAACTGCTCTATATCTGTTTTGCTGGCCATATCATTGGCAATCAGCAATCTGATGCTGGTTTGATCATTTAATCGCCCAAGCCCGACAATGGCGGTGCCGTCTTCATAAAGGGTTTGGCGAATTTGCTGGTTCAGCATATCGGGGCAAATTCCCTTTGGTGAGCGCATGCGAAAATTAATGTTGAAACTTTCCCGTGGAACAATCAGTTCCAGCTCCGGGGTTTTCCTGACAAGGTTTTCGGCAAATTCAGCCTTTTGCAAAAACCGTTCAATACGTTCAACAAAACCGTCACGGCCATAATATTTCCACGCCAGAAAAATTTTCAATACGTCAACATGGCGCCCACATTGCAGGGATAATGCCCCCAGATCCGCCGGGCGTTCCTGATCGGTCCCGCGAAAAATATAGTCATCATTACCGCTGGCAATCGTTGACTGGAAAACCTCAACCCCTTTGCCTCTACGACCATTGATCAGTAAAAAATTACACACCATCGGAATGCCGTGCATTTTATGAAAATCAAAGGTGAAGGAATCTGCTCGTTCAAGGCCCGGCAAAAATTCATGGCAGCGTTGTGGGGACAGAAACACCGAGCCACCCCAGGCCCCATCCACATGGACCCAGAAGTCAGTTTCGCACGTATCCCTGAGCTGGCAAATTTCATCAACCGGGTCATAAGCACCACGAACCGTGGTTGCCGCTGTCGCCCCGACAAAGAACGGGACTTTACCAGCCTTCTTTGCTGCCTTGATCTCTTTCGCCAGTACGTCAATTCTCATTTTCCCATGATCATCAACCGGAATTTTGATCACATTATCCGTGCCAATACCCAGAACATTAGCCGCCTTGTCCATCGAGTAATGAGCCTCGGCATTGACGAAAGCGACCAATTTCGGCGCACTGGAAAGGCCGGAGGTCTTTGCGTCGCTTATGGCCAGGTTTCTTGCCGCCATCATGGCAATCATATTGCTGTTTGATGACCCGGTGGTCATTTGCCCTTCGCCATGTTTGAAATTTGCCAGCATTAAAAATTCGTCGATAAGGTATTTTTCCATTTCGGTGGAAACCGGCGCGGATTCAAACGTGCACGCAGACGTGTGCGCAATAGTGCTGACAAATTCACCAATGATGGCGGGTAAATTGGCATCCGCCCACATGCGGTTCCAAAATTGAGGGTGGCCTGTTTTGACCGAATACTTCAGATATTTTTCAACCCAGACAAATATCTCATCATAGCTTTGCAAGCGGCTACTGTCTTGAAGGTCAAGCTTTTCCCGTAAATCTGCCGGAGAGTAATATTCCAGAACGGCACCTTTTTTTTGATCGGTGCGGTATTTTTCCAGTAAGGATAAAAGGTGGGAAAAAACATCTGCTTCAGTCATTTTTGGTTTCTGGCCTTAACAAGGGATCGCATGAATTGCACAGTATCAGTCGCACCTGATTTGAAAACCCATGCAAGGTAAACAAGTTTAGTTTTCAAGCATAAGTGATCTAATATTTCTATTTTATAGCAAAATACTACCCATTACTGTAATGATTCGCTTTATTTATGTGGTAATGCTATACTCCCCCTCTCGGGGGTATGCGAAGTGAAGCATAAAAATAAAACTCGCATCAAGCGAGCCATGGCTCATGACCCTGTTTATGCAGGGTCGCCATACAAGCAAGGGCTACGTACGGCTCGGGTCTATAGACTTGATCGCAAAGAGACTATTGTGGCCGCGGGGCGGTTGCGCCATGCTGATCCACTGGCATCAGCAGCAATTGGTATTACCCGTGCACAAAAGGTCACCCTGCTTGGGTTTGTTATATTACTAGGTGGTTTGGCTTGCTTTTCTCCTCGCGGGGCCGCTATTGCCGTGCACCATTTCCTTTGGTTGTTTTTTGCTACATCCATCACGTTTCGTGCCTTTATGCTGGTTGTTTCCCCCCGTCCCGTTAACGCCAGCGTCGTTCTGCCCGTGCCTGACCTGCCCGTGTATACCATTCTCATCCCGCTTTACCGGGAAACAGAGGTGCTGGGCGCGTTATGTGAAGCCATAGGGGCGCTTAATTATCCCAGGTCAAAACTGGATGTGAAGCTTTTGCTGGAGGCCGATGATAAAAAGACCATTCGTGCAGCCAGAGATCGGGGGCTTGGGCCTGAGTGGGAAATTATTATCATCCCGCCTCTTGGTCCCCGGACCAAACCAAAAGCACTAAACGCGGGCCTCGCCCGTGCGCGCGGCCAATTGGTAACTATTTACGATGCCGAAGACCGCCCACACTCTGAACAATTACTTCATGCCGCCCACGCCTTTTCAAAAGACCGCGGTGGTCATCTTGGTTGTGTTCAGGCCCCCCTTGGATATTACAATGCTAACCAGAATTGGTTGACACGCCAGTTCACACTTGAATATGCCGCACATTTTCAGGTTCTGGTTCCTGCCATGGCACGTCTTGGCCTGCCTTTTCCCCTGGGGGGCACCAGCAATCATTTTCGTATGCGCGCCTTGCGTCATGTCGGCGCATGGGACCCTTATAATGTTACCGAAGATGCCGATCTTGGCTATCGTTTGAGTGCAAAGGGCTGGCATCTTGATGCCATCACACCACCAACGTACGAAGAAGCCGTTTCAAAGGCGGGCCCCTGGCAGCGCCAACGCTCGCGCTGGCTTAAGGGATATTTGCAAACAATGGGGGTGCATATGCGTCGTCCGGCCACGCACAATGCGCTTGCTGGCATGCTTTCCATGACTGCAACGCTTGGCACCGCCGTTTTTGCTGCTTTGGGTCATGCCTCTTTTTTCGTATTGACCTTGGCCAGCCTGTTACTTGCCCCATGGCTGGGCAGTATACTGTCACCTATTGATTACGGGCTTGCCCTGGCCGGATTATTGGTCGGGACTATGATGCTGGGTATTGGGGCAAAACGTGCCGGATTTGCCTTCAGCCTTTGGGATTTATCCGGGGCCGTGCTTTACTGGCCCTTGCAAAGCTGGGCCATGGCCAAAGCAATATCAGACCTCATCACCCGTCCCTTCCACTGGGAAAAGACAAACCACGGGTTCTGTTCGCCGCCTGAGGTAAACACCTAACCTTGAAAAATCTATTGAGGCACTCAAAATAGAGAACTATGAGCTTAACCCTTACAGTGATAATTCTGATTATAGCCGTGGCCATTTTTGCCTTTGGTGCCTGGCGTGACAGTCGCCCGCGTGAACCTGGCAACCCGACGCTGTTTAGCTGGAAACCAGTTTATATGATCGCCCTTGTGGTGAGCGTTGTGATGCTGGTGCATCTGGCTAATATGTTTGGCATTGAAACCGGCAAGGGCCGCGGACGATTTTAGAGCTCACAACCAGAAACGGGTTGCATTGACTCTGTCACCGCCCGCCTCTATATGCGCGACTAACTCAGTACAGCGCTTCTGTACGCTTTACCTGCACAGCCCGAAAAACGGGGGGAGGCAGGCGAGGTACCCCGCCCGGCGAAGGTTCGCTCAGCGGGGCGTTTGGCGTTGTTTATTTTGACCCCGTGGGAGCGGATATGTTTGAAGCCCTTAGTGACCGTCTTGGCGGTGTCTTTGATACGCTTACCGGGCGCGGTGCGCTAAGCGAGAAAGACGTGCGTGCCGGGCTGCGTGAAGTGCGTATCGCGCTTCTTGAGGCCGATGTCGCGCTTAGTGTGGTCAAGGACTTTATCGAACGTGTGCAAACCGAGGCCACAGGCGACAAGGTATTGCGCTCGGTTACGCCGGGTCAGCAGGTCATCAAAATTGTTCATGATGCGCTGATTGATATGTTGGGCGGGGGCGAGGAAACGCCCGCCATAAACCTTCATGCTGCGCCGCCAGTGGCCATTTTAATGGCAGGTCTGCAAGGTTCTGGTAAAACCACGACGGCTGCGAAGATCGCCCTGCGCCTGAAAAAGCGTGAAAACAAAAAGGTGCTTCTGGCTTCGCTGGATACCCGTCGCCCCGCCGCCATGGAACAATTACAGCAGCTCAGCAAACAGGCTGATGCAGGCTTTTTGCCCATTATCGCGGGCCAGACGGCGACCGACATTGCCACACGCGCCATGAACGCCGCCCGCCTTGGCGGCTATGATGTAGTTATTCTGGATACTGCCGGGCGCACGACTATCGACGAGGAAATGATGGCGGAGGCTTCGGCCATTGCCGCTATTGCCAATCCCGCTGAAACACTGCTGGTTGCTGATGCGCTTACCGGGCAGGACGCGGTGGAAACGGCCCAGCGCTTTAACCAACGCCTGCCGCTTACCGGGCTGGTGCTGACCCGTATGGACGGTGATGCCCGGGGCGGGGCGGCGCTGTCCATGCGTGTGGTTACCGGCTTGCCGGTGAAGCTGCTGGGTGTTTCGGAAAAGCTGGACGGGCTGGATGTATTTGATGCCAAACGCATTGCCGGGCGCATTTTGGGCCAGGGCGATGTGGTCTCTTTGGTAGAAAAAGCCACCGAGACGCTTGACGCTGAAAAAGCCGAGCGCATGGCAGCAAAGATGAAGAAGGGCGAGTTCGACCTTGATGATCTTGCTGAACAGCTTCGCCAATTGCAAAAAATGGGTGGTATGCAGTCTATCCTTGGCATGTTGCCGGGCATGGGAAAAATGAAAAAACAAATGGCTGGCATGGACATGGACGATAGTGTGTTCAAGCATCAGGAAGCCATTATCTCATCCATGACACGGTTGGAGCGCGCCAAACCTGCCATCATCAAGGCCTCGCGCAAAAAGCGCATTGCTGCCGGGTCCGGCACAGGGGTGCCTGCGGTCAATCAGCTGTTGAAAATGCACAAGCAGATGGCAGGTATGATGAAAAAAATGGGCCGTGGTGGTCGCAAGGGCATGATGAATGCTCTTGGCGGCCAAGGTGCTGGAATGGGCGGCCCGGGCGGCCTTGACCCCAGTGCTTTACAGAATTTGGGAGGCGGCGGTTTGCCGGGCCTTCCGGGGCCAGGCGGGGGAATGCCCGGCCTGCCTAAAAAGAAATGAACCTGAGTTAAGTTAGTAATTGCCAATTAAAGGAAAATCAAAATGGCTGTTAAAATTCGTCTTGCCCGTGGTGGCACCAAGAAACGTCCCTATTACCGCATCGTCATTGCCGATGTGCGCGCCCCTCGTGATGGTCGCTATATCGAAAAGATCGGTACGCATAATCCACTGCTGCCCAAAGATCATGATGATCGCATTCATATTGATCTGGAACGGGCCAAATACTGGCTGGGTCAGGGCGCGCAGCCAACCGACCGTGTTGCCCGCTTTTTAGCCGCCGAAGGTCTGGTCAAATGGGAACATGGCAATAACCCCAATAAGGGCAAGCCACACGCCAAGGCGCTGGAACGTGCCGAAGAAAAGACTGAAAAAGAAGCCGCTATAAAAGAAGCTGCTGAAGCACCAAAAGAAGAGGCGCCAGCCGAGGAAGCTCCTGCTGAAGAGGCACCCGCCGAGGAAGCCCCTAAGGAAGAAGCAAAAGCCGACGCACCTGCTGAAGGCTAAGGTACTTATTGTGTCATCCCGGGCGTGTTCCGGGATCCAGTGGTGATTCTACTCTGGACCCCGGCTTCTGCCGGGGTGACGCGGTATATATGACATCCTCATCTTGAGCTTGTCGAAGGATGCGGGAAACGAATTCAATGCCTGATCCATCACAAAAACCTGTTCTTGTTGCCGCCATTGCCGGGGCCTTTGGTGTGAAGGGTGAGGTGCGCCTGAAATCCTTTACTGACGACCCGGCGGCATGCCTGAAATACGCACCGTTTCTGGACAAGGACGGCAAGGTAATCCTGAGCCTTAAAGGCACCCGGTCAATCAAGGGTGGATTTGCGGCCTTTACCAATGAAATAACCACCCGCGAACAGGCTGAGGCTCTTAAATCTACTAAACTATATGCGCCTCGCGCCCGTTTTGCCGCCATCGATGAGGATGATTTTTATCAAACTGACCTTCTGGGGCTTAAGGTTGAAGATGAAGGCGGCAACCCCTTGGGGCAGATTAAAGCGGTGCTGAATTTTGGGGCTTCGGATTTGCTGGAGATTATCAATACCCCGGGCGCACCCAAAAGCTGGACCATTCCTTTTACCCGCGATTATGTACCTGTGGTGGATATTGAGGGCGGAAAAGTGGTGCTGTGTGATGCGGCGGCGTTCATGTCGCCAGACGACAAGCCTGATGAGAATGAGGGGGAGGCAGTATGACAACCCCCTTCACAGCAACGGTTTTAACGCTTTACCCGGATGCCTTTCCCGGTGTTCTGGGGGCATCAGTGATCGGGCGTGCATTAAAGAGTAAAAAATGGCAGCTTGAAACGCTGGACATTCGATCATTTTCCCATCATAAGCACGCCTCCGTTGACGACACGCCTGCTGGCGGCGGCCCTGGTATGGTGCTGTGCCCGGATGTGGCGGCGGAGGCAATTGATGCGGTTGCGCTAAAAGGGCGGCCGCTGATTTATTTAAGCCCCAGGGGCAAGCCATTAACTCAGGCCATGGTGCGGGAGTTTGCGGCAGGTCCGGGGCTGGTGCTGTTTTGCGGCCGCTTTGAAGGTCTCGATGAACGGGTCATCGAAGCGCGCGAAATGGTTGAAGTAAGTGTTGGCGATTTCGTACTCGCTGGCGGAGAAGTGGCCGCGCAGGCTATGATAGAAGCTTGCGTCAGATTACTTCCCGGTGTTCTGGGTGCGGCGGAGTCAACAGATGATGAGAGTTTCGAGGGCGGCCTTCTCGAATACCCTCACTACACGCGACCGCGTGTTTGGGAGGGGCGGGAAACACCACCTGTGCTTTTGTCTGGCGATCATGGCGCGGTGGCGCAATGGCGGCAGGAAGAAGCGCTAAAAACAACCAGGGCGCGTCGGCCTGACCTTTTGGCCGAGATGGCGCATGAGACTAAAATTGACTCCAGGGAGAGTGAAGAATGAACGTGATTGAACAAATCGAAGCCGAAGAAGCCACCCGGGTTCTTGGTGAGCGCAAACACCCTGATTTTTCCGCTGGCGATACCGTGCGGGTTCAGGTGCACATCAAGGAAGGCGCCCGAGAGCGTCTTCAGGCTTTTGAGGGCGTCTGTATTGCCCGCTCTGGCGGTGGCATCCATGAAAGCTTCACCGTTCGTAAAATGTCCTTTGGTGAAGGTGTGGAACGGGTATTCCCGCTGTACTCCCCCAATGTAGAAAGCATTGAGGTCAAGCGTAAAGGCAAGGTACGCCGTGCCAAGCTTTATTATTTGCGCGGCCTGACCGGCAAAGCGGCCCGTATTACCGAGCGCACCACCGGACGTGGCATGGCCGAATCTCGTGCCCGCCGCGCCAAGAAAGGCAAAAAAGCCTAAACGCCTTTTGCAATTAGCTACAGAATTAAAAAACCCTGGTCTAGTGCCGGGGTTTTTTGTGCGCCATAATGCAATACTGACCGTGAGGGAATGACGACAATGGCGCGCAAGATTGAGATTGTTGAAGTGGGTCCGCGAGACGGGCTGCAAAATGACCCCACATTTCTGGATACGGGCATCAAGCTGGAATTTATTGACCGGCTGATTGAAGCGGGCGTCAGGCGTATGGAGGCGGCCAGTTTTGTACACCCCAAGCTGGTGCCAGCCATGGCTGATTCAGACGCGATTATGGCTTCTGTGCCACGAGGGCGAGATGTGCGGTATATCGGTCTGGCCTTGAATGAGCGCGGTCTGCGCCGGGCGCTGGATGCCCGGTGTGACGAGGTCAATTTTGTTATGGTTGCCAGCGCCGGATTTGGTCTGCAAAACCAAAAGGCGACACCGGATGAAACCGCCGCATTGTTCGAACGCATAGCGGTGTTGGCACAAGATGAAGCGGTACCCGTTTCTGTGACTATATCGGTTGCCTTTGGTGACCCCTTTGATGGCGAGGTGCCTATAACACGCGTGGCTGAACTGGCGGCTCGTGCCGCTGCCGCCGGGGCCAGTGAAATTGCCCTGGGCGATACCATTGGTGTGGCTGATCCGTGGGACGTTCGTGCCCGGCTGGAGGCCGTGCGGATGGCCGCGCCGGATGTGCCGTTACGTGTGCATTTTCATAATACACGCAATACGGCGCTGGCCAATGTTCATGCCGCAATAGAGGCCGGGGTAAGCATTATTGATGCGTCATGTGGCGGTATTGGTGGTTGTCCTTTTGCCCCTGCGGCCACGGGTAATGTCCCAACAGAAGATGTACTTTACATGCTGGAGCGGGGCGGTTTTGAGACCGGCATCAATTTACAAAAAATGATTGAAACCTCTCGCTGGCTGGCCAAGGCTCTGGACCATGAGGTGCCATCTTTGCTCGCCAGGGCAGGGCCGTTTCCAGCTTAACTCAAATGTTGGCGCAGGATGGTGAATGCTGAGCGCGACATAACAGCAACAATAATGGGAACGGATAAAATCCATGCCCCCAGTTTTTCAATCGGCGAATGTGAAAATTTAATAAAGTAGCGTACCAGGCCTATCGCTTTGTTCCAGTCCACCCGCAGGCGGTTGGCTTTGCTGGTCGAGCCATAATGTACGACTTCGGCTGTGGGTACGAACATCGCATGTCCACCGGCTTTGCGCACTCGTCGGCACAAATCCAGATCTTCGACATGTAGAAAATAACGCTCATCAAAGCCACCAAGGCGTTCATAATCATTGCGCTTCATCAACAGACTTGCTCCGCTAATCGCATGAACGGGTACAGTTGTTGTCGGCAAGGGTTGTTTTTCCTGGTGCATATCAGCAAAGGCCGGGTGTACAGGCGCGAAATGACTAAGCCCGGTCATGCTCACCAGTGCTGACCAGGGCGTTAACCGGCCCCGTCTGGCACCGCGCTGTTCACTGCCATCCTGGTTAAGAAGACGGGCGCCCGCTACCGAGCCTGGCGCGGCAGCATCCAAGGAGTTTTGTAATTCTTTTAGCGCATTACCTTGCAGAACGGCATCTGGGTTAAGAAACAAAAGATATGGGCAGGATGCGGTTTTTGCCCCGGCATTACACGCTTTGGCAAACCCGATATTACCATGCCCCTGCATAATAGTGATAGTATTGTCTTTCTGGGCCTGATTATCCATCCAGCGCCGGGTATCCGGTTCATTGCCATTATCGACGATAATAATTTCGTCAATCAAAGCCTCAGAACGTACCGCCTTGATGCATTCTTCGAGCGAGCTCCCGGTTTGATAACTTACAATAATGACGCTTGTGCTCATGATTGCATCCGGGGTTTGTTGTGGTCTCCGGTTAGAACACACATTGCCGATACCCAGGCCACACTGGCCCACAACCATTCTTGCCAGGCTCCATAGGTGAAAGAAAAAAACACCAGAAATACAATGGCGCTACCAGCAATTGCGGCCCCTTGCATACGTGACAATATTTGCATTCCTGAAATGCGGATACCAAAAAGTGCAATGGAAATTGACAATAAAAGTGCGCCTATAAGGCCAGTTTCCAGCCAGATCTGCAAACCGACATTGTGGGGGTGTTGAATCAGGTAACCAAGTGAAAACCCATGTAGTTCAAATTGGTCTGCGGCAAAGCTTCGTGAAGCATCCAGCCCCCAGCCTACAAGTGGGTGAATATTAATTTGCTCGCCAGTGTAGGGCCACATTTTAACCCGCCATTCCCAGGAAAAAGGCAAAGTTGCACCATCCAGTGGCGCGGCTATGGCGGGCAAAATCATGGGGGCCATCAGGACCATAATTAAAAACCCGATCATGACGGCTAATATTGTTGTTCGGGGCCAGAAATACCCAAGAGCAAAAAACAAACCTCCTGCTATTAATGCCACCAGGCCAGCAAAAAGATGAAATTGCCAGCATATAAGCGCCACCAGAACGACCAGTGCCCCGGCAATGATATGCCCTTTGCGGTCTTTAAAATTTAGCATCCACAGGGCTGCCAGAGCCGGGCTGGCCATGACGATGGCGCTAATGCCCCGGGTTGCATCGCGCAGCATATTTTCCCGTGCTGTTTGCTCGGTATAAAAATGCGATATTGCGCCGGTTGTCCCTTCCAGAAGATAAGGTGCCAGCATGGCTGTGCCGCTGAACAGAGCGGCATATACAGCGATCTGTCTGGCCTTGCCTTCAAGTGTAAAAACAGCAAATGCAAACAAGGGATAAAGCAATGCCCCCGAGACCATAAGCAATGCCTGGGTAGTATGCTCATAAGGCGACCATATAGTACTTGCCCAGGCCCAGGCGATAAAAATCAGAAATGCAGAATGTGACAGATCCAGCGGAAACACCTGCTTGAGATCGCGCCAGGGCGGCAGAGCCAGAATGGTGGTAATAACGACCGCCGCTGCTATACCCAATGCGCCGACCATGACGGCTAGCGCAATCAGGCCAAACCCGAACGCTATTGCTATCGGTCGGCGCCAGTTTTGCTCTGGTTTTTCTCTAAACACGTCAATCAAATTTCATATCCGGTGGTGTCGCTTCGCTGGTCAGTTTGGCAACCACCTCATCCAGCTTCAGCACTTGTTGGTGTTTGCCACCTTCCCCCAAAAACCGAAGTGCCAGAGTGCGCTCTTCGCGTTCACGATGCCCGGCAACGGCAATAACAGGTACTTTGGCGTGACTGTGTTCGCGGACCTTGTAATTAATTTTCTCATTGCGCAGATCTGTTTTGACCCGCAGTCCGGCCGCTTCGAGAATAGCAGCCGCCTCCCGGGCATAATCATCCATTTCAGAAGTAATGGTGGTGACCACCACTTGTATAGGGGACAGCCAGAGCGGCATGTTGCCCGCATGGTGTTCAATGAGTATGCCCAAAAAGCGCTCAAATGACCCCAGGATAGCCCGGTGCAGCATGACCGGGCGATGGCGCTCACCGTCCTCGGCCACATAAGAGGCGTCCAGTCGTTCAGGCAAATTAAAATCAGCCTGAATGGTTCCGGTTTGCCATTCGCGGCCAATGGCGTCTTTCAGCACAAAGTCCAGCTTGGGTCCGTAAAAGGCACCGTCGCCCGGGTTATGCACCACCTCCAGGCCGGTGGCGTCGGCGGCAGCTTTCAGTGAGGCCTCGGCCTTGTCCCAAACCTCATCAGAGCCAACCCGGGTTTCCGGGCGATCAGCAAAGCGCACCTGCACCTCTTCAAAGCCCAGATCCTTGTAGATGGATTGCAGCAGTGTGCAAAACGCCTTCACTTCATCGGTGACCTGGTCTTCGCGGCAGAAAATATGCGCATCGTCCTGCACAAAGGCCCGCACCCGCATCAGCCCGTGCAACGCACCCGATGGCTCATAACGGTGGCAGGAACCAAATTCGGCTAGGCGCATGGGCAGATCGCGATAGGATTTTTGTCCATGATTGAACACCTGCACATGACAGGGGCAGTTCATCGGTTTAACCGCCAGCACCTTGTCTTCCTGATCAATAGAGGAAATGAACATATGTTCGCGGTATTTGTCCCAATGCCCCGAGGCCTCCCAGAACTTGCGATCCATAAGTTGCGGTGTGTTTATTTCTGCATAGCCGGCCTTTTTCTGGCATCGCCGTACATAATCCTGCAAAGCACGGTAAAGCGCCCAGCCATTGGGGTGCCAGAACACCTGACCTTGTGCTTCTTCCTGAAAATGAAACAGTTCCAGCGCATTGCCCAGGCGGCGGTGATCACGTTTTTCCGCTTCTTCCAGGCGGGTAAGGTAGGCCCGCAGCTCTTTTGGGTTGGTCCAGGCGGTACCATAAATGCGTTGTAATTGGGCATTGGACGAATCACCGCGCCAATAGGCCCCGGCCAGTTTCATTAATTTAAACGCTTTCGGAACTTTGCCGGTGGAGGGCAAATGCGGCCCCAGACACAGATCAACCCATTTGCCCTGACGATAAAGCGTTATTTCTTCATCCACGGGCAGGTCAGAGATCAGCTCGGCTTTATAGGTCTCTCCTTTATCCTTGAAAAAGGCGATGGCCTCGTCGCGGTTCCACACTTCGCGTTCAATGGGATCATTGCGGTCGATAATCTCGGCCATTTTGGCCTCAATGGTGGCAAAGTCCTCGGTAGAGAAATGCTCTTCGCGGGCAAAATCGTAATAGAAGCCATCGTCAATAATCGGCCCTATGGTTACTTGGGTGCCGGGAAACAGTTCCTGCACCGCTTCGGCCAGCACATGGGCGGCATCATGGCGGATCAGTTCCAGCCCTTCCTCGTCCCGTGCAGTAATAATGCGTATTTTACCATCATGTTCGATGACACGCTTTAGATCGCGCAGTTCATCATCAAGGGCTATGGCAAAGGCCTGTTTTGCCAAACCCGGCGAAATGTCCATGGCCACGTCCAGGCCGGTAACACCGTCATCAAATTGACGGTGTGAGCCGTCGGGAAATTCCAGATCAATCATACTCTTGCTGCTCTTCAAGGTTCGTTTTGTTATGCTTGCAGCCCGCCGCGCTTTTCCCTTTCAGGGAGCGTTCGCGCCAGGACCAGTCGCCAAGTCTGCTTATGGCCCAAAATGGCGCTTTGTCCAATACTTCCGGCACCGGATCAAAGCCATGCGAGCCAAACGGGTGGCAGCGCAACAGCCGCGACAGGGTTAACCAGCCGCCGCGCCATGCCCCGTGCTGGCGAATCGCATCAATGCCATAGGTCGAACAGGTCGGTTCATGACGACACCTGACGCCCATGGCGGCAAAGGCCGGGCTTAGCGTAACTTTATAAAGGCGTAATATCGCAATAAGTATGAGTGTGGGCAGACGGCGCATGGCAGGCTTTCATTGATTGAGCCCGTCTTTTACTGCGCCGCGCATCCAAGTTCAAATTGAACCAGCATATCCGGTTTGACGCAGGCGGGGATTAGTATTTCCTGGTGTGCTCAAATAGGCGATAGCCGATAGCACCACTATAAGGGACGTTATGGGACATTAAGCCAGTCATAAGCATGATTTATGAGGCGCGTGAGTATCAGTTAAGGGGCAGTGTGTGCCCCTTGTGTGCAAATATGGGGATTAGTCGAGGTTTATCCCCTCAATCGTCATACCGGCGAAGGCCGGTATCCATAGTGAGACATCAAAATGGACCCCGGCCAGTTTACCCTTACGAAAGTGAGGGCCAAGGTGACGCCGGTTTGGGTTCTGGAAGAATGAGCCAAACTTATCCGACATTGGCGCTGGTGGGGTATAATTATAGATTGGCTAGCGTGATCCATCCTTCGACAAGCTCAGGATGAGAGAGCCATAACTCACACCTCATCCTGAGCTTGTCGAAGGAGAGGTGCAAAGCGTAGCTACGAAAGGTGGCGCGGGCTTTAGTTTGATTGTGGTATTTTTTTACGGCACGAAATGATAGAATATGCTGTAGCAAATATAAGGTAAAATTATGGATAGTGATGAACTTGTAGAGGATTATAAGCTTGGCATCGCTGGCTTAGATTTGATTTGTGACAGAAGGACTGAACTTGTTGGGTGTGAAAACCTCAGGGAGGGTTGCGTCTGTTGTCACGATCAGCTTGAGGGTGATCTGAAATGGTTTGGTGAGAAACCCCAAAGCCTTTGCGAAGCCATAGAGCTAGCCGTGAACAGCAAACTACGAACCGGCAATCACCATGCTCATCAGTGCAAATTAAGGAAAACGGTATACGGCGAGGCAAAGAAAAAGCTTAATGAACGACTGGATAAATTAGATTCGATAGACTCATTTGATGTCCTATACGATGAAATATATTGCGCTATTTCTAGCATTAGGGGAATTGGCCCACTTGCTATTTATGATTTTACTCTGCGGGTTGCAGCTTACAAAGATATATGGCCAAAAGAATATGTTTATTTGCATGCTGGAGCATTGGAGGCTGTGCTATTCTTAGAGACTAAGAAGTTGGTTGTTAAAACTGCAATTTTGAACAATCCAAGGAGGATAGAGTTGTCTGCCTTGCCCGAACAAATTCGAGACCTTGGTTCTGTTCATGCGGAAAATTTTCTGTGCATATATAAGGGTTGCTTCATCTGATCGCTATGGCTCCGTTATAATGGCATTACGTGCTGTAAATTTCTATTACCCACTCGATAAGGGGCCTATTTTGATGTCTCAAGGTGGACCCCGGCCTTCGCCGGGGTGACGACGGTTTGGGATCAGGAAGGATGAGTCAAACTTATCCGGCATTGGCGCTGCTGGGATGTAGTTGTAAACTGGCTAGCGTGTTCATCCTTCGACAAGCTCAGGATGAGGTGGGAGAATTATACTCTCATGCTGAGGTGGGAAAACTATATCCTCATGCTGAGAGATTGCATTTTCGCAATCGTCTTAAAAGCATGGCGTGCCGCCAGTTTCATTTTTCCTTCATCATTCTCCACAAACACGGCACAAAACCCCTTGTTTTTTGGCCTTCCTGAAAAGAATCTGCAGACAAAAGCAGATTCACGCATATTAGGGGTTGCCATCCCCATGAAAGGGAACTAAATCCCCATTCCCGGTCGGGCAACGGCAGGGTTTTTTGGCGACGGATGCTTCGGTATCTTGCAATAAAGAGCCTTTTCGTTATAATCCCGACCATACGTATTTTTTAGATTGTTTCGCGTTAAGTCGGTTTCGGCAGACTTGCGGGGGATTTTTTTGGCTCTGATTAAGTGTTGTCGTCAGTGCTGAATTTTGTCTGATAAATGCGTTTGACAGCGAAATGGAGGGTGCTTATAAAGCGCGCTCTTCGCCCGAAGGGCTCCTTGTTAAAGGGGGGTTTGGAAGGCGGGAAGGGTAGGTTTTTCTTACACTTCCGGCTCTTTGACATCGTTAGGAATAGGAAAGAGAAACGCAGGCGGCGACGTCTTGGCGGCACCCTTTACGGGGTGCAATTGAGATGCCGACAAAGGCGTTTCTCGTGACGAAATCGCTACACCAGATCAAAGGCTTTCGGGCTTGAGATAGGGTGAAGTGGTAACCCGTAACAATTTAAGAAATGCTTTGCGATTTCCGGCTGTTAGAGGCCGGATATTGAAGTCGGATCAAAATCAATTTGAGAGTTTGATCCTGGCTCAGAACGAACGCTGGCGGCAGGCTTAACACATGCAAGTCGAACGCCCTTCTTCGGAAGGGAGTGGCAGACGGGTGAGTAACGCGTGGGAACCTACCCAATAGTACGGAATAATCCAT
This sequence comes from Robiginitomaculum sp., assembly GCA_021776515.1. Taxonomy (GTDB): domain Bacteria; phylum Pseudomonadota; class Alphaproteobacteria; order Caulobacterales; family Maricaulaceae; genus Robiginitomaculum_B. Next base: position 39,234 of record JAJFFS010000021.1, read on the forward strand.
GGAAACGTGGCCTAATACCGTATACACCCTCCGGGGGAAAGATTTATCGCTATTGGATGGGCCCGCGTCAGATTAGTTTGTTGGTGAGGTAAAAGCTCACCAAGACTACGATCTGTAGCTGGTCTGAGAGGATGATCAGCCACACTGGGACTGAGACACGGCCCAGACTCCTACGGGAGGCAGCAGTGGGGAATCTTGGACAATGGGCGAAAGCCTGATCCAGCCATGCCGCGTGAATGACGAAGG
>JAJFFS010000004.1 GCA_021776515.1 Robiginitomaculum sp.
CGACTGGCTCTGGACTTACAACAATGAAAGACCCAATATGGCTATCGGCGGTATCACGCCAAAACAGAAATCGGCCATGGACATGTCCATAGCCGCATAACCGTTCTACTTACGATGCCCTCTATAAAGGGGGGTATTACCAAGGAGGTTACGGTGACCGTATGCCAGTGACGGCCACCTTCCTTGCAGGTGTTAGCACTTTGCCAGCAACAACAGCAGAAAATGGCAATTTGGAAAGAACCATTCCAGGAGGAACTGTTGGTCAAAGGGGAGAAAATGCTATTAAAATTATCACAAGGCCAGTAAATATAGTGGACGATCCAAACTTACGTAGTGAAATTCAAGAAACTCTTACTGACCCCGGAAATGCAACATCATCAAACGTACTTCCAAATGATGAGGTGCTAATCACAGCTTACCCTGTTTTTCTTGAGCAAGAAGAAAAGGATTTACTGGAAGAATCTAATTAACATACAGCATCAGATGTAAACAGAATTAAATACAAAGATGGAATAATGACCAAATTATTTGTTTCAGTAAAAATTATTTATAAAATTAATGTAGGTGAAATTCATGATATTTCACAATCTGCATTGCTTCAAAATATAGATATAACGAACCCCTTAGATATATCATTTAAAGGAAATCATTGCGAAGCAAGGGGAAATTATTTTGTATCTGATTTTGTGGTAGCTTTTTTTAAAGCCGTTGAGGGAATTATTGCTGGTGATAATTTGGTGAAAATCTCCCAATCGCTGAGTCCTGAACTTAATCATATTGAACATATCGGTGATCAGTATGTATTCCATTTGTGGGACATTGTAGACCGCGAATATAAAGATATTTATAGCAGTTATGAAGAATTTATTAGGATGACATATATGATGAAAATTGAATATGAAAAATACATAAAAAACATGTACCGTATTGAAAACGTACTAGAGTTTCAGTTATTTCATGTTGGAGCATATTCTAAATTAATCTAAGAACTGTATGATTTTGCCTCAAGAGTCGCACAGGGATACGCCAAGGGCCACTCATTGTCCCTCGGTCCTTCCTCAACTGTCGCAAAAATTACGCTTTTACTACAAAATTGCACACTGATTTACCCTCATTTGTCCCTTATTGCCCCTCGGTGTCCTTATGAGTTGGCGCACTTATCACCGGCCTGTCTGGCGGGCGCATAATCAAGCTGTGCGGAATGGCATATTGCCAACCCGCACGGCTCTTTGACATGGTGAATATTGATCTGTGAGGCCTTTACTGTTCGAGGCTGCGTTGGGTTTTGCCCCTCCCCTTCGACAAGCTCAGGGTGAGGTGTATATCAAGACAAGGCAGCTCCCCTTCGACAAGCTCAGGGTGAGGTGTATATCAAGACAAGGCAGCTCATCCTGAGCTTGTCGAAGGATGAAGCATGACGTTAATCAACTGGTAAAATGGTGTCAGCGCACACTTATCCCCGCAAGGTTTACCTCTTTGCCCTTCACAGGCGCGAAACACCCAAATTTGCGCACCAAATTACAGCGCATTTACTCATGCTGAGCCTCGCTAAACTTGCCACTTTTGTAATTCGGGGGAGGGTGGGATAATTGCCAACCATTAAAACGGCCCGAGCTTTGCAGCGTTAATGGCGGGAACAGCTTGTTTGTCCCGATATGATACGGCAATGCAATGGCTCGATACTCTACATCACCCACAGGCTTTGGTCTGATTAAGGCATTTGAAGGTTTTCGGGCTGAGGCGGCACCGTTGGCCAATGGTAGCTGGGTCATTGGTTATGGTCATACGGTTTCGGCTCGAAAAGGCACACTTATCAACAAAGCCGACGCCGCAGATCTGCTAAAATGGGATGTGAAGCGCCTTGAAGCTCCGCTTTGTGATTTGATCTATGCGCCGCTTTCACAAAACCAGTTCGATGCATTGATTTCGCTGGTTTTCAATATTGGTTTGGAAAATTTCAAATATAGTAAGGCTTTGCGCCGTTTGAATGAAGGTTGCCCCGTTGATGCCGCCTCCGGTTTCGATACATGGCGTCGCGCTCAGTTAGCGGAACAGGTTATTGTGGTAGATGCACTTGTGCGTCGTCGCACCGCTGAAAAAGCCTTGTTTCTGAGCACACCAGGGGCGAATGTAATTGCCCCAACGCCTCAACTACCGCCCCTGTGCGACCTTCAAATGGCACATCAACACGAAACCGAAACACCGCATAAAGTGAAGGTTGACCTGCAGGGTAATGGCGACGCGACCATTGAGCCTGAGCGGACAGAATATACCAGTGAATTACCGGCTGATAGCGGTGATGATAACCAAAGGTCTCAAGAAGAAGATGAACCAACAGGATTGGTTTCATTAGATGAAGCCTTTGAAACTAAACTGCTGCCGCCCACAGAGAGCCCGTCCGAAGACGAAGACAAAACTGACAATGAACTAAAAACTATTTCCAGCCCCGTCACAGAAATAGCTGAAAAAATTGCCGGACGGCTGGAAACTGTGGCCACAGAAACCAAAGAGGTAGATGATAACGACGGTCTTCAGCTTCTTCCTGGTGATGAAATTCCAGATACCGGAAAACCGGAAAAACCTGCCGATGAGGACGACGCACCACCTATTGTCGATGAAAATGGTGTTTTACTGGAAGCTTACGAACCTGACCTTCCTTCGGCACACGCTTATGACGTCTATAATGAGAATGCAGCCCCCATTATCTATGACGAACCGATTTATGACGGTTCAGATGTTGAACCTCAAACTCTGCTTTCTGATGCCAAAATAATTCAGGAAAGCAGTGAATTTCAGCCTGCCTATGACCGGGGTCGCGGTATTTTTATGCTGATGGGCGTTATCGGTATTATCCTGACACTAGGCGGATTATGGCAAATCCAGAGTGTTACAAGCATGACCACAAATCTTGACCTGCTCAAAGGTCCAGGGCAAGCATTTATAGGGGTTCTGCTGTGGGTTGTCGGTGCCTATTATTTGTTAAGGCGGCTTAACCGCTAAGGTCCAGACTGAAACCCTATTTACTTAGTCTCAAATTATTGATCTCTCCACTGATTTTTGAAAAGGCTGTTTGCAATGCTGAATTATTTTGCGCATCAAAATAATGGCCTGGTGTTGTTGCACAATCCTCCAACATCTGGCGGGTACTGTTGGAATCAACCTGAAAAGCCACCGTATAAATAATAATATTCTGATCCTTGATGTTTTGGCATAATGTTGCTGTCCTGACATTACCAGTGCTGCTGGACACCCCTTTATCCGCTTCCGGAAAACCATCGGGCCAGTCCCATTTAACCGTGTTGGCTCCGTCCGTCATCAACACAATGATTTTTGTCCAGTCTGGTTCAGAATAGGCAACACCCTCACTGAAAGGGAGAAGGGGGGAAAGAACCCGCCACCCCCAGGCCAAGCCTTCAGGAATATAGGTCCAACCAGCGGATTGCATATTGTTTGCTTTGCCGAGCAAGACCACCTTATCAGTGCTAAGCGGCAAGATTGACGATAAACTGCAATTCGTCTGGTCATCAAAAATGGCCGGGATTTTATCAGCGCCTGTTGCACTGGAATCGCTCACATCATTGCCGCCATCACGCGGCCCAATACAACCTTCCCACGAACTACCATTAGCATTCGTTTCGTCCAGCCAGGTCGCGCCTGTATTGGCAATGCCTACATTCACCCCAATATCAAAGGGAATAATACCAATTTTAACATTTCCCTCCGGGGCACCATCCGGGATTAGCAAGTTTATCATATCGGATGAAGCGGTACGCAAAGCCTCAATTTTATTGCTACTGCCCATTGAGCCGGTATTATCCAGCACCATGGCTAGCTCTACTTTGTAGGGGCTAAAAACAGCTTCACTTTGGGCTGATATGATAAAATGAGGAATACCGGCAAGGGCCACCAATGTTGTATTGACCTGGGCCGTAACATCAATGTGCACACCATTACCATTGGTAAGCTCTGTCGCCGTGATGGTGAAACTATCCCCAAAGGGGCGCCCATTAGTATTGGCGGCAAAAAATGCTTCTGCGCGTTGTTGCAAATTATCGGATGTAACATCCGGATCCCGCGCTGATGCCAACGCCGCAGCATCCGCCGCAGCACCGAGCCCCGACTTCAGGTTCAACGCACGGCCATAGTCCAACACCAACCCGATCATCGTCATAATGGCAATAAGGCTAAGAGCAAAATAAATAGCGACGCCGCCCTGCTCAGAGGACCGGAAATCCTGACCTGTACGTAAAAAATACTTCTTAACAGACATGGCAACTCTCGCATTACCAGTCTTTCATGACAGGGACTTCTTAAACACTTGCTGACAAGAAAGGTTTGCAAAAGATTAATGCAGCGCCCTATTTCATCGGGCGGTTACCCACACATATTTTATTTACTCAGGCGCAGATTATTGATGTCGCCCCCAATTTTTGAGAAGGCTGTTTGCAGTGCTGCATTGTTTTTTGCGTCAAAATAATGACCAGGTGTGGTTGCACAATTCTCTAACATCTGGCGAGTACTGCTGGAATTTACCTGGAAAGCCACCGTATAAAGAATAATATTCTGATCCTTGATATTTTGACATAATGTCGCCGTCTTGGCATTTCCCGCGCTACTGGACACCCCTGTGTCTGCCTCAGGAACACCATCCGGCCATGACCATTCGACCGTATTGGCACCATCAGTCATCAGCACCAGAATTTTGCGCCAATCCGTATCTGAGTAGGCTACACCTTCAGTATAAGGCAAGCTTGATGAAAGTACGCGCCACCCCCAAGCCAGACCTTCGGGAATATAAGTCCAACCTACAGGCTGCATGGCACTGATTTTATTGTGCAAGACGGCCTTGTCTGTACTCAGCGGTAAAATCTCTGCCAAATTACAAGAGGTTTGATCATCAAAGATTGGAATAATTTTATACAACCCTTTTGTAGGCGAATCATCCACATCCTTGGGCTGGTCACGTGGTCCGACACAACCGTCCCACTGAACTGTGGGGGGGGGCTTTTTTTTCTTTTTCTTCTTTTTCTTCTTTTTCTTTTTCGCTGTCCCGCTTGGGTTGTTGATACTTGTGGGGTTTTTCAACCATGAAGCTGTTGCATACTGGGTCCCGATTTTTACACCAATATCAAAAGGAACAATGCCGACTTTAACATTGCCCGGTGCAGCACCGTCAGGCAGCAATAAATCGATCAAATCGTCAGATGCCGTCTGTAATGCCTGCATTTTCCCGCCACTGCCCATAGAACCGGTATTATCCAGCACCATCGCCAGTTCGATCTTGCTGGAACTGTAAACCGCTTCACTTTGGGCTGAGATGTCAAAATGAGGAATACCGGCAAGAGCCACCAAGGTCGTATCGACCTGTGCCGTAACATCAATGTGCACACCATCCCCATTGACCAGTTCTTGCGCCGTAATAACAAAGTTATAGCCAAAGGGCCGCCCAACAGTGTTGGCTGCAAAAAATGCTTCTGCGCGTTGTTGCAAATTGTCGGGTGTAATATCCGGGTCTCGCGCCGCTGCCAATGCCGCTGCATCTGCCGCTGCACCAAGGGCCACCTTCAGGTTCAGCGCCCGACCATAATCCAGAACCAATCCGATCATCGTTACAATCGCAATGAGACTGAGGGCAAAATAAATAGCGACACTGCCCTGCTCAGAAGAGCGAAAAGCCCTGTTTATATGGAAAAAACGCTTGATGAACGACATGACACCCTCATTGTTGTTGGTAATTATGTCAAAAAACTCCTAAGTTCTTACTGATAAGTAAGGTTGTTAAAAGGTTAAGGTTCATGATTGCAAATTCCATATCCCCGTTCGATTTCAACCTCGGTGAAACGGCGGACATGATCCGTGATACCGTCCATAATTTCGCCGATGACTGCATTGCTCCACGTGCAGCCGAAATTGACGAAACTAATGTTTTTCCACGCGATTTATGGCCGCAAATGGGCGCGCTTGGCCTGTTGGGCATTACCGTCGCTGAAGACGATGGTGGCTCTGGCCTAGGCTATCTTGAACATGCCATTGCCATGGAAGAAATTAGCCGGGCCTCGGCCTCTGTGGGATTGTCATACGGTGCACACTCCAACCTCTGTGTTAATCAAATTCGCCGCTGGGCCAGCGCAGAACAAAAAGAAAAACACCTGCCAGGCCTCATTTCTGGCGAGCATCTGGGTGCCTTGGCCATGTCTGAACCGGGTGCTGGCTCTGATGTAGTTTCCATGCGTTTGAAGGCTGAAAAAAAAGGTGATCACTATATTCTCACTGGCACAAAAATGTGGATCACCAACGGCCCGGGTGCCGATGTATTGGTGGTCTATGCCAAAACCGATATAGACGCCGGGTCGCGCGGCATCACCGCTTTCCTCATTGAGAAAGGCATGCCCGGATTTTCCACCGCACAAAAACTGGACAAACTGGGTATGCGTGGCTCTGACACCTGCGAACTGGTGTTTCAGGACTGCGAAGTCCCCGCCGGGAATGTCATGGGCGAAGTAGGTAGCGGCGTAAAAATCCTGATGTCCGGCCTTGATTATGAGCGGGCGGTTTTATCCGCTGGCGCCATTGGCATTATGCAAAACTGTATGGACATAGTGTTGCCTTATGTGCACGAGCGCAAACAGTTTGGCCAACCCATTGGCGAGTTTCAGCTTATCCAGGGCAAACTGGCCGATATGTATGTGCGGATGAATTCTGCGCGTTCTTATGTTTATGCAGTGGCGCAGGCTTGCGATCGTGGTCAGACGACGCGCAAGGATGCCGCCGGAGCCATTCTGCTTGCCGCAGAAACGGCAACCTGGATGGCACTGGAGGCCATCCAGATATTAGGCGGCACCGGCTATATGAATGAATGCCCGACGGGTCGGCTTTTGCGCGATGCCAAACTATACGAGATCGGTGCTGGCACCTCGGAAATCCGCCGCTGGCTAATCGGGCGGGAATTGTTTGCCGAAGGGGCTTAAAGCCTTTCGTTCAAGGGGGATGTGAGATGGGTTACCCAGATATTGAAATTCCCAATACTAATGAAGACGAGCCGGGCTTTGTCATCCCCTTGGATAAAATGCGCGATGTGTTGCGAGAGACCAAAGGCATCCCCTTTGCCAATGCAGCCAGTCGCAAAGATCAACCCATGAGTATTGAGTTGTATGCGCCAAAAGGTGTGGATAATCAGACGCCTCATGACCGCGATGAGATTTATGTGGTGGTTTCCGGAAATGGCATTTTTGAATATGAAGGCAAGCAATCAGCCTTCAGAACCGGTGATCTGATCTATGTAGCCGCACATGCCGCACACAAATTCATCAAGTTTTCTGAAGACTTCACCACCTGGGTAATTTTCTATGGTGATAAAACACCTAAACCTTAAATCCAAAACCTGACTTGCCAGCCTCCCCCTCCTGCCGATACCTTGCGCAGATTGGGGAGTGTAACAAATGCAATTTTTGAAAATTACTGGCTTGGTTATCGTCGTCATCATTATTGGCGTTGGCACGTATTTGTTTGGTGCCAAACACAACTGGTATGGCCAACACCGTGGCATTGGCGAGATCGAAGGTGCCGCACTGCCCGGCAATATCATAAAAGAACGTGAAGTGACCCAGGCCCTTAGTGCCGCCATACTTGATCAGGATGCCCCCAAGCAAATCCTGTTCGGTGATTTGCACGTCCACACAACATTTTCCACCGATGCCTTTATGTGGTCCCTGCCGATTTATGGTGGTGAGGGCGCACACCCCCTGGCCGATGCCTGTGATTTTGCGCGCTATTGCTCAGCCATAGATTTCTGGTCGATCAATGACCATGCCGAGGCCTCCACCCCCACGCGCTGGGCCGAAACCGCACAGGGCATTCGCCAATGCAATGCCCGTGCTGGTGATGTAAACAATCCTGACGTGGTAGCCTTTATGGGTTTTGAATGGTCGCAAGTGGGCCGCACCCCGGCGGATCATTACGGCCATAAAAATGTTATCTTCAAAGGGCAGGAAGATGCTGACATCAGCCTGCGCCCCATTGCCGCCTCCGGCGCGGCCAGTGACACCATTCGCGGATCTGCAACCATTATGGACTGGCGCATTTCACTGGCAGACTTTCCCAACCGGCAGAGCTATTACGATTTTCGCACCTTTGCTTCGGAAATTCGTGCCGTACCTGATTGTGACCCCGCACTAACCTCATCAGAATTACCAGCCAATTGTTATGAACTGGCGGCAGACCCGGGCGATCTTGTCACTCGACTGGATTCGCAAAAACTGGATTATTTGCTGATCCCTCATGGTACCAGCTGGGGGTTTTATACGCCGCCCAGCACATCTTTCGACAAACAACTTACCCCCGCAATGCACCCGGAAAAACAAACCCTTATCGAGGTTATGTCCGGTCATGGCAATTCCGAAGAATACCGATCCTGGCAAGCTATTGATATGGTTGACAAGGAAAACCTCATTGCCAATTGCCCAAAGCCGTCGGACAATTATCTGCCAGGCTGCTGGCAAGCTGGAGAGATCATTCGTGATCGCTGCATGAAGGCGGGTGAACGCCCCTCCGACTGTCATGTGCGCGCCGTCAAAACCCGCGAACAATACGCCAATCTTGGTGTTGCCGGACACACTATTATTTCTGGTGAAGATGCCAAAGAATGGCTGGATGCTGGCCAATGTCAGGATTGTTTTCTGCCGCCCCTTAATCACCGCCCGGGCGTTTCAGTGCAATATGGACTGGCCATCAGTAACTTTGATAAAGGTGCGGATAAACCGGTACGCTTTAATTGGGGTTTTGTTGCAGCTTCAGACAATCACCGCGCTCGCCCGGGGACCGGCTATAAGGCATATGCCCGTAACCGCAATACCGAGGCTGCCGGGGCAATTAATGAAGAATGGCATCGTAAAGTTTTTCCAGTAACTGAGAAACTGGATACCCCCTTGCCCGTTACCCGTGAAAGCGTATGGGAAAATCCGGGCTTTCATTTGCTTGAGTTAGAACGCCAAGCCACCTTTTTTACCACAGGCGGCCTGACGGCGGTACATTCACAAGGCCGTGCCCGAGGTGCCGTATGGGATGCCATGGAGCGCCGCGAAACCTATGGCACGTCTGGCCCACGCATACTTCTCTGGTTTGACCTTGTTGGCGAAGATGGGGCAACCCACCCCATGGGCAGCAGTCTGGATATGGCGCAAACCCCGCGTTTTCGTGTACGTGCCGCCGGGGCATTCAAACAAAAAGCCGGTTGCCCGAACTTTGCTGCTGATGGTTTGCCCGCAGATCGTTTTGCTAAACTATGCCGGGGCGAGTGCTATAACCCCTCTGATGAGCGGTTGAAAATTGTCCGTATCGAAGTGGTCAAAATCACCCCGCAAATGATGGTGGGCGAGCCAGTGGAAAACCTTATTCATGATACCTGGAAAAGTATTCCGTGTGACGATCAAGGTGCCGGGTGCAGTGTTGAATTTGATGACCCGGACTACGCCATTGGAGGACGTGATACGCTCTATTATGTACGTGCCATTCAGGAGGCAACACCAACTATAAACGGTGCCAACTTACGCTGCATCTTCGATGAGCAGGGCAAATGCGCGGCGGTAAATCCCTGTTACGGGGACTATCGCACACCCAAAAGTGACAATTGTCTGGCCGATGTGGAAAACCGTGCCTGGTCCTCACCCATTTCATTGCGAGCTGGTACGCAATTAACGGACACGGCAAGCCTTGAGCTCGAATAATCAGCCGCACTGGCAGCGTCTTTTATTTCTGGGCGGAGTCATCATTGGCCTGACCCTGGCGGGGTATAGCGCCTTAAATGGCGGTAGAGCGGCAAACCCGGCCCTACCCCCCGGCGCTATAGCCAGCGTAGGAGATACCATAATCCTGCGCGCCGATTTTGTCCGCGCCTTAAAAGCTGTATCGGCTGGTAAACAAAATCCGCTGACCCAAGAGGATGAGGCTGCCATTCTGCAACGATTAATTGAAGAGGAAATATTGGTGCAACGCGCACTGGATATGCAATTGGTGCACCAGGACCCCGCTTTGCGTAATGCACTGGTTGACGCCATTACCAAGGATATTGTGGCGCGCAGCCGGGCCAAACCTGTCAGCCCGGTTTTGCTTCGTGATTATTTTTTCAAAAACAAGGCCCGTTTTGCCCGCCCTGCCCGGGTTTATGTGCGTGCTGTCTTCTTGCCAAAAGGCGATGCTGCCGCGCAAATGGCCGCCTTTGATCGGGCGCTGGCCAATGCCAGTACACCGCAATACCTGGGGCAACAATTTGGCCAATACACACCGCCAGTTCCAGATGGCCTGATACCGCTACAAAAACTAAAAGACTATGTAGGCCCAAACCCGGTCAACGCGCTTGATAGCCTTGGCAGCGGTGAGTGGTCCGACTGGATAGAGGACAAGGCTGGTGTTTGGCGCATTTATCTGGTCAATCGCACCCGTGCACGCACCCCGGAGCTGGAAAGCATACAAACGCAAGTGGAGGCTGCTCTTCTGGATGAACGCGATGATGCGGCACTGCGCAGCTATCTCAATCGCTTGACGCGCAAAACAAGAATTACCCTTAGCCCGGATGCGCCGAAATGATGCGCCTTTTTGGTGCGGTCGTAATGCTGTGGTTATGCGCCAGCGCTGCTTTTACCCATTCGGCCAGTCGTTCTTTTTCAAACTGGCAGGAGGATGGCCATAAGGTAAAGGTTCTTTACAGCATTGATCAGGTGCAAGCGACGCTGCTGATCCCCTTGCAGGAACAAGCCACCGCACTGCCAACATTATTGGCTGGTCATTTGGCCGCTAGCCTGAAGGTAAGTCAGAATGATGTGGCATGTCCGGCTTCTCTGCCAGAACACCTGGCCTCGGGATCCGGCACATTACGTGTGCAGATGGTTTTCTCCTGCCCTGCTAACGTACAAACAAAAGGGTGGAGCCTGCGCAATAACGCTTTCTTTGATCTGGCCTCAACCCATATTCATATCGCCCAGATTGATGATGACACAGAGGCCCGTGAATTTATTTTCACCGATACGCACAGACAACATACCATGCGGGTGAGTGCGGAAAATAATAAAACCCGACATGGTTTCTGGGCGAATTTCTCCACCTATATTCAATTGGGCATTACCCATATATTGCGCGGCTTTGACCATTTGGCCTTTGTTGCCGCGCTTATCCTGTTGGCGCGTAGTTATAAGGGCGTAGCGTTATTGGTCACCGGCTTTACGCTGGGGCACAGCATCACGCTTAGCCTCGCTGCCCTGGGGTACATCCACCCCGACGGGGCCGCCATCGAGGCCTTGATTGGTTTTTCAATCGCCTTTGTGGCAATGGAAATTTTGCTTGTCCCCGGCACCCCGGACTGGCGCGGCGTAACACTAGCCATTGCCGGGTTGTTTGCCGTACTGGCAGGGGCAGCCTTTTCTGGAATTAGCATCCTTTCACCGCTTGTATGGGGCGGGTTGGCACTATTTGTGTTCAGTTATGGCGCTCTGGTCACCAGCATTGATGCCAGTATTCGTGCCAGTCTTGCCCTGACCATCGCGTTTGGTCTTGTGCATGGCGCAGGCTTTGCCAGCGTTCTTTTTGAGGCCGGGCTACCCGCCGGGCAACGCCTTGCCGCCCTTGGTGGCTTTAACATTGGTGTCGAGATCGGTCAGCTCGCTGTCGTGGCTCTTTTGTTGGTTATCACGGCCCTGGCCACACGGGTTTTGGGGCAAGCAAAAACCAGGCAAGGGCAAGTTCTCGCCAGTGCCATTGTTTTCACTCTTGGTATTTACTGGTTTGCCAGCCGCGCTTTTGCGTAAACAGCCTTCACGAGAACAAAATCTAACGATAGGCTCATGCCAAATAGTAAAGGGAAACACCATGAAACGGATCATATTCGCTGGCGTCTTTACACTCATTTTTATAACCGCAATTGTGCTCTACCGCACCTCTCAAGTTGGGCCACCCCCAACAGGTTCAGATGTCAAAGTGGACCTCATCACCATTGATGCCAGTGAAACCGCCACACATCTGGCACAGGCGATACGCTTTCGCACCGTGTCCACTCAAGACCCGGCGGAATTTGTTCCCGAAGTATTTCTTGGCCTTCAAAACTGGATGCGCGAAACTTATCCGCAATTTTATGGCGTGGTGACAACCGAAATGGTTGACACCTATTCACAGCTTAACATTTGGCAGGGCAGCGACCCATCGCTGGACCCGATTGTATTTCTGGCCCATCAGGACGTGGTACCCGCCAGTGATGCAGCGGATTCAGGCTGGGAAAAACCACCCTTTGCCGGTGTGATCGAGGATGGATTTATCTGGGGCCGGGGCGCGATTGACGATAAAGGATCGATGATTGCACTTTTGGAGGCCGCTGACCGGCTGGCGGCATCCGGCTTTGCCCCGACACGCACCATGATGTTTGCTTTTGGCCACAATGAAGAAGTACTGGGCAGCGGCGCCAAAACTATTGCCAAGCTTCTCAAATCACGCGGTGTTCACCCCTATGCGGTTATTGATGAAGGCGGGGCCATCACCACCGGCATGCCCGATGTCAAAGGCCCGGTAGCCCGTATTGGCGTGGCCGAAAAAGGCTATGTGACCCTGATCCTCACAGCAAAAGCCAAAGGCGGCCATTCCTCTACCCCGCCGACGCGCACCGCCATCGGCGCCCTGTCGCGGGCTATTGCAGCGATTGAGGCGGCACCTTTTACGCAAAAAATCGATCCCGTTATCGCTAAAATGCTGAACGCCACAGCGCCCGAACAGTCCTTTATGGGCCGTATGGCCGTTTCCAACCTTTGGCTTTTTGGCCCTCTGGTCACTAAAAAAATGAAGCAAACCCAGGGCGGACGGGCGATGCTGGGAACCACTATTGCGCCAACCATCATCAATGCCGGTTTCAAGGAAAATGCCCTGCCGCGCGAAGCCACGGCCTATGTTAATTTTCGCATCCATGATCGCGACAGCGTTGAGAGCGTTATTGCCCACGTTCGCAAGGCCATCGATGATCCGGAAATCACCATCAGCATAGCCGGTGGTGTAGGCACAGAACCTTCGCCCGTTTCTCAAATTGGCACCGGCCCCTATGTCTGGCTGGCCGACGTCGTTGCGGACGTATTTCCGGGAACCATTATTGCCCCCAACGTTGTGCTGGGCGGCACGGATTCGCGTTATTTTGCCATTGTCACAGACGATATTTACCGCTTTGCGCCCTATACCTTTGACGCATCAGATTTTTCACGCATTCACGGCCTGAACGAGCGCATGGGCGTTGAAGATTTCGCCCGTGGTGTGCAGGCCTATTATCTGATGCTGGAACGCGCCGGAGGGTTAGGGGGATAGGATTTGGGCATGAACAACCGTTTTGCCGCGCAACCAACCTCCAGTTGTCATTGCACGGTTTATCCGGGCAATCCAGAACGTACTCTCTGCAGAACTGGATTACCGGAATAAATCCGGTAATGACAAATTTATTATTGTTCGGTCAGACACTTGGGTAATAAGGGAGCAATAATCAGGTTTGTTAGTCAATAATCCCTACCCCGCCAGCCTTTTAACCACACGCTCCCGGTCCATCAGCGCCAGAATTGCGCCCATATCCGGGCCGTGTTTGTCGCCGGTAAGCGCGAGGCGTAGCGGTAGAAACAGCCCTCTGCCCTTGCGCCCGGTTTTATCCTTCAAAATGGCGGTCCAGTCAGACCAGCTTTCACCGTTCAGCGTACCATCTGGCAGATGCGTCGCCGCATCCTTGATATAATCCGCATCCTCATCAGCAATGACGGGCGCTATGTCGCCATAAACCACGCTCTGCCAATGGGTCACATCGGACAGGGTTTCGATATTACCGCGAATGGCGGTCCAGAAATTTTCGCTGCCCTGCACGTTCATGCCCATAAGCCGTTCAGCCACATCGCCATAGGGCGTATCATGCAGCAGTTTGGCGTTCAGGGTTTTTAGTTCGCCCGGGTCAAAACGGGCCGGAGCGCGGCCAATTTTTTCAAAGGCAAACTCATCTACTAGCTGCGCTAAATCGCGGCGTATCTCAACCGGGTCAGAGGTGCCAATTTTAGCCAGCAGCGACAGGATGGCCATTGGCTCTATGCCTTCTTCATCACGCAAACCGGCTATGGACAGCGTACCCAAACGCTTGGAAAGCTTGTCGCCGTCCGCCCCCACCAGCAAAGGGTGATGGCCCATGGCCGGAGCCTCGGCGTCAATGGCGCGAAAAATCTCAATCTGCGCTGCGGAATTGGTTACATGGTCTTCGCCGCGAATAATGTGACTGATGGCGAAATCCGCATCATCAACAACACTGGGCAGGGTATAAAGATAGCTGCCATCGCCCCGGATAAGTATGGGATCGGACAGTGAGGTCATATCAATGCTTTGATGGCCACGTATCACATCATCCCACTCAACTATGTCGCCAGACAGTTTGAAGCGCCAATGGGCTTTATGTCCTTCTGCTTCCAGTGCAGCGCGTTCAGCATCGCTTAAAGAAAGCGCAGCGCGGTTATAAACCGGCGGCTTGTTCTGGCTACGTTGAATTTTGCGTTGACGGTCCAGATCCTCAGCGGTTTCATAACAAGGGTAGAGAATCCCACGTGCCTTTAGATTATCCGCCACTTGTCCATAACGCTCAAAGCGTTCGGATTGCTTGGCGGTTTCACCATGGCTCAGCCCCAGCCACTTCATATCGTCAAAAATACCCTGCTCGAAAGCAGCGGTAGAGCGTTCCACATCAGTATCATCAATGCGCAGCATAAAAATGCCGCCAGATTGCTTTGCAAACAGCCAGTTTATCAATGCCGGACGGATGTTGCCAACGTGTAATTTTCCGGTCGGGCTGGGGGCAAAACGGACCTTGACGGTCATGCTTGTATCTCCTGAAAGGTCAGTCGCGCCTTGTGCGCTGCACGAGCGAGAACGTCAAGGCAGAAATGGTAATGATTGTCGCATTGACGCCCCTTCTATGCGGGGTACACTTCGGGCAAATCAAGTGCCGATAATTGGCACTGTTATTGGGGAAAATGCTATGAAAAAATTATTGATGGGTGCAAGCGCATTAATTCTCGTTGCCGCCTGTTCCGGGCAATTACCCGGGAACACCGACGCCGCCGGGGCCGATAGCCCAGCCACCATGGATGACGCCGCCGCCTTTGTAGAAAAAGCCGAGGCCGACTTTCTGGACATGAATGAATATGCCAGCCATGTGTTTTGGGTACAGGCCAATTTCATCACCCATGACACCAGCTGGCTGGCCGCCCGCGTCGGTGCAGAAGCCACTGAAATGGGTGTTGAGTACGCCAATGGCACCAAGCAATTCAAAGATTTACCCTTAGAAGGTGATCTGGCGCGCAAAATGAAAATGATTGCGCAAGGTTTGACCCTGCCCGCACCTTCCAAAGACGGCGCGGCCAAGGAACTGGCCAAGATTACCACATCGCTGGACAGTATGTATTCATCCGGCACCATTGATATTGATGGTGAGAAGGTCGCCCTTGATGATCTTGAGGTGATGATGGGAACCGAACGCAACCCGGAATTTTTAAAAGAAATCTGGGAAAAATGGCGGATGGCTTCAGCCCCTCAAATGCACGACAAATACGCCCGTATGGTCGAGATCGCCAATGAAGGCGCACGGGAGCTGGGCTTTAAGGATGTGGGCGAATTATGGTTGTCGGGTTATGACATGCCGCCTGCCGACATGGCCAAGGAGGTTGATCGGCTGTGGGGACAAGTTGCCCCACTTTATGACCAGCTACATTGCTATACCCGGGCCAAGCTGAACGAGAACTATGGTGATGATGTACAACCCGAAACCGGGCCTATCCGCGCGGATATTTTGGGCAATATGTGGGCGCAAACCTGGGGCAATTTGTATGAATTTGCCAAACCGGAAGGTGCCAGCATTGATTATGACCTGACCGATTTACTGGTGAAGGCTGAATATACACCGCGCAAAATGGTCGAAGTTGGCGAAGGTTTTTATTCCTCTTTGGGGTTAGAGCCCCTGCCCGATACCTTTTGGGAACGCTCACTGATTACCAAACCAAAAGACCGCACCGTGGTCTGTCATGCCTCGGCATGGGACATTGATAGCGCCGATGACATCCGCATTAAAATGTGTACCAAGGTCAATGCCGAAGACTTTGGCACGGTCCACCATGAACTGGGCCATAATTATTACCAACGTGCCTATAAAGGCCAGTCGCCCATATTCCAGAGCGGCGCACATGATGGCTTTCACGAAGCCATTGGTGATTTCATTGCGCTGTCGATCACGCCACAATATCTGGTGCAGATCGGCCTGTTGGATGAAAGCCAGATCCCTGATGAAAGCAAGGACATTGGTCTTCTCATGGAGCGGGCGCTGGACAAGGTATCCTTCCTTCCCTTTGGTTTGCTGATGGATAAATGGCGCTGGAAAGTTTTCTCCGGTGAAGTCACACCGGAAAATTACAACACCGCATGGTGGGAATTGCGCAAGCAATACCAGGGCATCGTACCGCCGGGCGCGCGCCCTGATAATGCGTTTGATCCGGGCGGAAAATACCATATTCCGGGCAATACGCCGTACTTGCGTTATTTCCTTTCCTTTATCATGCAGTTCCAGTTCCAAAAGGCCGCGTGCGAACAGGCCGGTTGGACCGGGCCTCTGCACCGCTGCTCGATCTATGGTAACAAGGAAGTCGGCGCACGCTTTAACGCCATGATGGAAATGGGCCAGTCTCAGCCCTGGCCAGATGCACTGGAGGCCTTTACCGGCACCCGGCAAATGGATGGCTCTGCCATTGTGGAATATTTCGCGCCGTTGATGGAATATCTCAAGGAAGAGAACAAGGACCGCACCTGCGGCTGGTAAACCCTGGTGCATACCGGAAAAGCATTTGCTTTTCCGGTATGGCAATACTTTACGCACTCCCCCCCTTCCCCTTTTGCATACTTTACGGTACACCGCGCTCGCAAGAGAGAAGGAGGCCCCTATGCAGATTCGCGAGGGCATTACGTTTGACGACGTTCTCTTGCAACCCGGACCATCAGAAGTTCTGCCGGGGCAAGTTAACGTCGCCACACAGCTAACCAAAACCATTGCGTTAAACACGCCGCTTTTGTCTGCGGCCATGGATACCGTTACCGAAGCCAAGCTGGCCATTGCCATGGCGCAGTCTGGCGGCATCGGCATGATTCACCGTAACCTTAGCATCAAAGAACAGGCTGCCGAGATCGGCAAGGTCAAGCGCTTTGAATCCGGTATGGTCATTAATCCAGTGACCATTCACCCCGAAGCCAGCCTGGCAGAGTTAAAATCCCTGACCAGTATGCATCGCATTTCCGGTATTCCCGTGGTGGATCGGCGCTCTAAAGAGCTGGTGGGGATTATCACCAACCGCGATGTGCGCTTTGCCGATGATCCGAACGAGACGGTTGCCAATTTAATGACCCGCAAAATGGTCACCGCCCGCGAAGGGGTGTCACCAGAAAAAGCCAAGATGTTGCTCCATAAAAATCGGATCGAGCGATTGTTGATCGTTGATGAGGACGGGCATCTTAGTGGCCTTATCACCGTCAAGGACTTTGAAAAAGCCAGCGCCTTTCCCGATGCGGCCAAGGATGACCATGGTCGTCTTCTGGCGGGCGGGGCAACCAGTATCGGCGATGCCGGGTTTGAACGTGCGCAAGCCCTGATCGAGGCGGGAGCCGATGTGGTGGTCATTGATACCGCCCACGGCCATTCCAAATCCGTAGCTGAACAAGTAACGCGCATCCGCCGCGAGAATAACAGTGCGCAAATCATCGCCGGTAATGTGGCTACCTATGATGCCACTCGTGCCCTGATTGATGCCGGTGCTGATGCGGTCAAGGTGGGTATTGGCCCTGGCTCTATCTGCACCACGCGCATGGTGGCCGGCGTTGGGGTGCCGCAACTGACCGCCATTACCGAAGCTGTTCGCGCCGCCAAGGATTCAGGCACACCAATTATCGCCGATGGCGGCATTAAATATTCAGGCGACTTTGCCAAGGCACTAGCCGCCGGGGCGTCCACGGTAATGGTTGGCTCGTTATTGGCCGGAACCGATGAAACGCCGGGTGAAGTATTCCTCTATAAAGGACGGTCATACAAATCTTATCGTGGTATGGGCAGCGTTGCCGCCATGAGCGCCGGTTCAGCGGACCGGTATTTTCAAAAAGAAATCAAGGACACCATGAAGCTTGTCCCCGAGGGCATTGAAGGCCAAACCCCCTATAAGGGGCCGGTGGGTCCAATTCTGCACCAGCTTGTTGGCGGGCTTCGCGCCGCCATGGGTTATACCGGCGCGGCCAATTTGCCGGAATTTGTGAAGCGGGCAGAATTTATCAAAATCACAGGTGCCGGACTGCGCGAAAGCCATGTTCATGATGTGACCATGACCCGCGAAGCGCCCAACTATTCTGCGCCGGGGGGCTAATGACGCCTGAGGAGTATAATGCTTTTTGCCAGGGATTACCGGTCACGACGCACGTGGTTCAATGGGGCGGTGCCGATGTCTGGAAAGTTGGTGGCAAGGTTTTTGCCATTGGTGGATGGTCCGACAAAGATACTTTGGGAATTACCTTCAAGGTAACAGATATAGGTTTTGAAATGCTTAGAGAACAACCCGGTCTTCGCCCGGCACCCTATCTGGCCTCACGCGGTATGACCTGGATTCAGCACTATGACAAACCCGGCCTGAACAAAAGAGACCTGAAAGACTATATCGCCGGGTCCCATAAAATTGTCTCGCAAGGGCTGACAAAGAAATTGCAACGAGAACTGGGCCTTTTGAAATGAGAGAGGGCGCACGAACGCAGGCCGCCATTGACGTGCTAACAGATTTTGAGCGCACCAAGCGCCCGGCCAAGCTGTGCCTGAAAGACTGGGGCCGCCAGTGCCGCTATGCCGGGGCCAGGGATCGCGCCGCCGTATCCGGGTTAGTGCTGGACGCCTTGCGTTTCAAATCGTCGCTAAGCCATGTCATGCAAGACACTGGTCCACGTGCGTTAGCACTAGGCACACTGGGGCGCGTATGGGGGCTTAGCGCCGATGAGATAGACGCGCAATTTGCCGATGATGAACATGCGCCAGATGCACTAAGTGATGGCGAACGCGAGGGCCTGGAGCGAGATATTACGGATGCCCCGGATTGGGTGCGCGCTGATGTGCCAGAAATATTCTGGGCTTCTTTTCAACGCACCTATGGCGATAAAGCCTTTGATGAAGCCCGTGGATTTGCCACACGAGCACCATTGGATTTGCGGGTAAACCCGCTGCGCGGCGACGTGGATGCCAGCTTCAAATCGCTAAAAAAGGTCAAAGCCAAACGCTCTGAAATACTTGCCCTTGGTGCCCGCGTTGCCGCGCCCGCGCCCGGCGCACGCGCAGCGCATGTGCAAAGCCTGCCTGCGTTTAACAAGGGCGGCATAGAGGTACAGGATTTTGGCTCGCAAATCGCCTCGGCCTGCGCTGGCCTTACCGGCGGTGAACAGGTGCTTGACTATTGCGCGGGCGGCGGCGGGAAAACCCTGGCCTTTGCCAGTGCCATGAACAATACCGGGCAGATTTTTGCCTGGGATGCAAACCCGCGTCGCCTGATCGCTATCTGGGCGCGGCTGAAACGCGCAGGCGTGCGTAATGTACAGGTACGCAGCCCCAAGGATGGTGGCACTCTGGATGATCTGCGCGATAAAATGGACGTGGTGTTTGTTGACGCCCCCTGCACCGGCACCGGCACATGGCGCCGCCGGCCCGATACCAAATGGCGGCTAAGCCAGAACCAGTTGGAAAAGCGCATGAGCGAACAGGATGAAGTGCTCAGCACCGCCGCGCAATATGTTCGCCCCGGCGGACGTCTGGTTTTTGTAACGTGCTCTGTCCTGCCAGAAGAAAACGAAGACCGCATCACCGCCTTTTTGGCAGAACACAGTGATTTTGCACAAATCAATACCGCCGCTCTGGCTATAACAGGCAATGCCCTGACGGATGCGGGAAAAGCATTGGTTAAAACTGCCAGTACGGCAAATGGTGCAATACGCCTTAGCCCCTTTAGCACCGGCACAGACGGATTTTTCATTGCCGGTTTGGAAAAAAGCGCATGAACCTTTCCATTTCTCGTCATACCGACGAAAGTCGGTATCCAGAACTAACTCACCACTGGATTCTGGCCTCCGCCGGAATGACGAATGAAGGTGCATTATAATGCCTCAACACGAACACGTTCTTATCGTCGATTTTGGTTCTCAGGTGACACAGCTTATCGCCCGGCGGTTACGCGAAAGCGGGGTTTATTGCGAGGTTCATCCCTATAACCGTTTGGGTGATAGCTTTTTGCAACGCTTTGCCCCCCGGGCCGTTATTTTATCCGGCGGACCATCATCGGTACATTGGGATAATAGCCCCCGCGCGCCCCAGGACGTGTTTGACCTTGACGTGCCGATCCTGGGCATTTGCTATGGCGAACAGGTGATATGCGCCCAACTTGGAGGTGAAGTTGCTGCATCTGACCAACGTGAATTTGGTCGTGCCGAGATTGAAACGGTACAGAGTAGTCCGTTGTTCGCTGGGTTATCAGCTTCTGAAACCGTATGGATGAGCCATGGCGACAAGGTGGTGGCCCTGCCCGACGGCTTTCGCGTTATTGCCAAATCTGAAAATGCGCCCTTTGCCGCCATCGCCAATGAGACACGCCAGATTTACGGCGTGCAATTTCACCCCGAAGTTGTCCACACGCCGTGCGGCGCACAGATTTTGCGTAATTTTACTCATGGCATTGCAGGGCTTTCGGGCGACTGGACCATGGCCGCCTTTAGGCAGGAGGAAATTGCCAAGATCCGTGCACAAATTGGCACCGGCAAAGTGATTTGTGGCCTGTCTGGCGGGGTGGACAGCTCCGTTGTGGCGGTGTTGTTGCATGAAGCCATTGGCGAGCAATTAACGTGCGTGTTTGTCGATACCGGCCTGATGCGGCAAAACGAGGCGGACGAAGTGGTCACCATGTTCAGCGACCATTACAGCATCCCGCTGATCCACGTTGATGCGGGTGATGAATTTTTGGGCAAACTATCGGGTGTTTCTGACCCGGAGAAAAAACGCAAAATCATTGGCGGGCTGTTCATTGATATTTTTGAGCGCGAAGCCAGCGCCGTTGGCGGTGCCGATTTTCTGGCGCAAGGCACTCTGTACCCGGATGTAATCGAGAGCGTTTCTTTTGACGGGGGGCCCTCAGTTACCATCAAATCACACCATAATGTTGGTGGCTTGCCAGCGCGGATGAAGATGAAACTGGTTGAGCCGTTGCGCGAACTGTTCAAGGACGAAGTGCGCATCCTGGGCCGCGAGCTGGGCCTTCCTGAAAGTTTTGTCGGACGGCACCCGTTTCCGGGGCCAGGTCTGGCCATTCGCATTCCCGGTGAGATAACGCCGGAGCGTGTGGCCATCCTGCAAAAAGCTGATGCTGTTTATCTTGACGAGATCAAAAAGGCTGGCCTTTATGATGACATCTGGCAAGCCTTTGCCGTCCTCCTGCCCGTACGCACGGTGGGCGTGATGGGCGATGAGCGCACCTATGATTATGTGCTGGCTTTGCGGGCTGTAACCTCCACAGATGGCATGACGGCAGATTATTACCCCTTTGACCATGATGTACTTGGGCGCATGTCCACGCGTATCATCAATGAAGTGCGCGGCATTAACCGGGTGGTTTATGATGTAACTTCAAAACCACCCGGCACCATTGAGTGGGAATAGCTTTACTAAACATGTATAGATAAAATAAAACAGTATGTTGCAGTAAAAAAGGTTAAAACATTGAATAATAGTTAATTATAAGGTACGATACCCCACGGGGACATTGATACAATCTTTGCCTTGTTTGGGGAAAATCATGAAACATCTTGGATTGGCCATTTGTTTGTTGGCTATTATTTATTCGCAAAATTACCATATTGCTCATGCGCAAAGTGATGGCTTTGAAGTCAATGCTATTACCCAGAACAGGCAAACCGAACCAGACATTGCGGTTTTAGCGGACGGACGCCATGTGATCGTCTGGACTGATTACAGCCCGAATGCAGACGGCCATCGCTGGGGTATCAAGGCCCAAATACTTGATAAGAACGGTGCTGCTATGGGTAGTGAATTCATTGTCAATGATGTCGTTCTTTCAGGTCAATATTTGCCAAAAGTTACTGGCCTGGCAGATGGCGGGTTTGTCGTTATGTGGGAAGACAATTCCGAAAGTGGGGAATACGTCCCGGCACCCGACATTGATCCGCCAGGCGTCTTGGTTTTGACTGAAGTTAGGGCGCTTATTTTCAACCAAAACGTCAGCCCGAGAGGAAGATCGTTCAGAGTTAATAGTGTTACACGCCGGGCACGTGACGCTCCCAGCGATGCCATTGGTTTGGATGACGGTGGGTTTGCCCTAGCATGGAAGGGGTATCCGTGGGCGCCTTATGTTCATGTCTATAATAGTGATGGTTCTCACAGAGCAGAATTTGAGATTAAAGCCACCCCTCCTAACTATCAACAGCCTCCAATCTATCAGCAGGGAGACCACTCGTCTTTAGTACCATTACCTCTTGGTTCATTTGGTGCTACCTATGAACAAACAAACCCTGGTGATGGTTTTGTCTGGTTTGGCAGGTATGACGCCTCTGCCAACCTAATATCACCACCCACAATGGTAAAACCTAACATCTTTCCACGCGGCACACAGCCAAAGCGCTCACCAGATTTAGCACGAAACATCAATGGTGTAACCATGGCTGTCTGGGCTGAAATAGCCAAGGCCAATATTACAAAAGCAGAAATCTGGGCAAATTTTATCGATAGTTCAGGAGCTTTGCTTCTTAATAACCCCATCCTCGTTAATACAACCCAATCCGGTCACCAGTCCCAACCTAAAGTCACTGCTTTGCCCAACGGCAGGTTTGCCGTTATCTGGAAAGATGAAAGTACAGACAGCGGTGACATTCGCGCCCGGGTTTTTAGCGATGACGGGCAAGCGGTGAAACTATGGGCACCGCTTAATGACATGGACTTTTTATTGGGATCATCAACAAGCACCGGCCTTCAAGAAATGCCCGCCATTGCGCCAGATAGTGACTGTGGCTTTATGGCCGTCTGGCACGATGAAAGCCAGAGCGGCAGCGATAAATCAGATAGCGCTGTAAGAGCACTAAAATTCTGCGACGAAATTAAATTTGACGTGGCAAAATCACTGGAAAGTTGTCGACCAGGCCCGACCGTTGAAACCAGTATTTGTGATTACAAAATTACACTGGAAAACAAGGGCGCTGATTATAACGGCAATATCGTTATAAAGGATGTCATGAATGTAGCTGTATGGGATTTTAAGCTTTTTGATGACACAGGCGCACAAATTACCTGCCAAACCAATGATATTTCCAGTGTCCCTGTGACAACCACTTATGACACCGGAACCGTCACCATACCGCGAGAAGATGTCTGCACCATTCCAAATGTAAGCCTTGGCAACAATGAAAAAAAAGAATTTTTGGTAACGGCAACCATTTCGCCAAAACGAATATATGGGCCAGGTAATATACCGCTCAATTGCGCCGTTTTATCGCAATGGAATGGTCAGGACCCCACGCTTTTGGAAACAGAGTTGCCTTCAAATTGTATTATGGCTGTCAGTAAGCTGAACCTTACGTGCAACAACCCCAATGATAACGGGATGACCTGGTCACTGCGTAATACACATGCAAGCGGCGCTATACGGATCGGCGGGGATAGCCAGAGCAATCCGTCCAGTGGTGACACACAATGCAGCACACAACTTCCCTTATTGTGCATCAAGATGGAGGGAATACCCAAACCAAACACGCTGACAACACCGTCGCGGTATCATCAGTGGACCGGTGGCAGGGTAGAAGCATCCACCCCTGTTGCAGCGTGCCAGTTTGATAAACTGCAAAATGCAAATGACCAATGCGAAGCAGAATTTGGCCCCGAATGGCGTGTTGCTGAATTTCATGATGGTCAGGGCCACTCTTTATGGGCATACGGCAATTTGAATCCGCTACCTGCCCGGTACTGGACTGATATAAACGATAAAAATTCCAATTGCTGGGGCCGATAGACACAGGGTGCAAGGCATTCATTGAGCGGAATGGTTTGTTATTCACACATCCAGGGTCTGCCTTGCTTTACCAGCCTAACTCCTACAGAATACTTTGTAGGATTTTGGGGAGAGCAAAATGGGTAAAGTCTATCTTGGTTCAGCCCTGGCAATATTATTGCTGGCGGGCTGTGGAGCACAGCAAAGTACAAATGCAGAGCAAACAGTCGAAGCACCGCAAATTACGGGCACAGAACAGGACGCCCCGAAAGGCGCAGGCCCGACAATGGCTGAAAATAGGTTTGATGCTGCAAAATTGGATGCAACCTTGGCCCACCCGCGACGCGACGATGACCGCGCCCGCGATGGCGTTCGTCATACCGCAGAGGCCGTAGAGTTCTTTCAGTTAACGCCACGCTCAAACGTCGTTGAGGTGCTGCCCGGTGGTGGCTGGTACACACGCGTTCTACTGCCCTATGTTTCCCCGGATGGCGGCTGGTACGGGCTGAATTATGGCATAAAACTAGGCGAAGCATTTATGGCCAATGCCGGACGCGAAATGACCGACGAACAACGCGCTGAACGTCTCGACTGGCCCAACACATACCCGGCAAAGGCTGCACTGAATGGCCCTGAAGACGCCGCCATCAAGGGGGCGTTTATGTTTGATGCCATCCCTGATGAAATGAAGGGAAAAATGGACGCGGTGATTTATGTGCGTGCGCTTCACCATCTGAACCGCTTTGATGCGGCCATATTCGAAGCGGCCATTGCCGATACATTTGACCTTCTCAAACCAGGCGGTATTGCCGGTGTGGTACAACATCGCGCCCGGGAAGATTACGGCGACACACCTTATGATACCAGCGGCAATAAAGGGTATGTGAAACAATCCTATGTGGTTGCCATGTTTGAAAAGGGTGGGTTTGTTCTGGAAGAAACCAGCGAGATGAATGCCAATCCCGAGGATACTGCGGACTATGAGGTTGGCGTATGGACCTTGCCGCCATCATTGCGCGGTAAGGATGAAAGCATGAAAGAACATTATACCATGATTGGCGAATCGGATCGTATGACCCTGCGGTTTCGCAAACCGCAATAACAACCAGCTCTGGTTTTATGCCTGCGCAGCCATTCTGACTTCCGTAACAACGCGTCCTTTATCACCCGATGTCCACAGTACATAGACCTGGTCATTAGGTTCCAGCGCGCCTACGCCCGCCTCACGCAACACCTCGGCATGAATAAAAATATCGCCACTTTCGCCCTCAATATTGACAAAACCATACCCCTTGGAACGGTTAAACCATTTCACCATTGCCAGGTTATAGCGGTCCAACTCTTCCTTGGTGAGGCTTGGCGGTAACGGGTGGTCATCAATAAAATCCAGAATTTCAAGTGCCTGCAAGCCTTTTGCACCCCGCACGGCGGTACACGTTATCTTGTCGCCTTCCAATGCTGCATTACGACCCGTTTGCCTAAGAGTGGAAATGTGTAACAGTACATCATCTCCCTCCAGCTCAGGTGTGATAAACCCGTATCCTTTGACCGGGTCGAACCATTTTATATGGCCCGATACTTCAACTGCTTCTTCTTCAGACACTATGCCGCCCCAAATATACTAATGGACGTGACAGCCTAACACACATTTTCGCGCTTTTGGAGAATTTTTTTTAATTATGAACTAATAGCGCGAACGGTAAGCCAGAAATCTATGATATATACTTGTTTTTGTAGCTTACCAGGACGATGCTAAAAAATACCGCCGACAGGCGATAGAGCGAACATGGTAGGCCCTAGGGGAATCGAACCCCTCTTTCCAGGTTGAAAACCTGGCGTCCTAACCGATAGACGAAGGGCCCACATGTTCGAGGCGCGAGCTATATCGGCGCTCATCCCGTTTCGCAAGACCTTGGCGCACGCTTTTGATAACTTTTTTCACTCCTGCTCCTCTGCCAGGGCAACATCTTCTATACGCAGATCAACACTATTACGGCCACGATAGTTGTCAGCCTTCAGTTTGCCAGCCACATGAAGTCGCTGCCCATCATTTGCCAGCAAGGTTTGTGCAAAATTATTGTCTTCGGCACGAAAGGCAATGGCATTAATGCTGGCACCCCCATTGGCATCCTCCAGCGTGCAGCGCACATGCCCGCCTTTGAGGGGCTGCGCCCAGCGCACATGCATATTGGCAAAGGCAAAGAGAGGCTCGGGATTGCCCATGCCAAAGGGTGCCGCCTGTTGCAGCTCGTCCACAAAGGTACGGTCCGCACCACGCGCGCTCATCAAGGCATCTATTTTCAGTGTCCGCCCCGCCGCCGCACACCGGGCTTCTTCACCAATTGTCTTCATGAGAAAAGCACGAAAGTCATCCACCTGGTCAGCACGTAAGGAAAGCCCGCCCGCCATGGCGTGTCCGCCGCCTTTTTCTATAACACCGGCACGCGCAGCTGCACCAATTGCTTCACCCAGATTAACGCCGGTGATGGACCGACCAGAGCCTTTACCCTCGCCCGTCCGTGCATCCAGAGCAATGACAATGCTGGGCACGCCATAGCGCTCCTTCAAACGCCCGGAGACGATACCAATAACGCCAGGGTGCCACCCCTCACCTGCGACAACGATCACAGGATCATCCGCACCACCTGCCTCTACAGCGGCGAGCGCTGCCTCTTGCACCGCTTGTTCAATATCGCGTCTCTCGGCATTATAACGGTCCAGTGAAGCGGCAATAGCCGTACATTCGCCTGCATCGTCACTGGCCAGCAGACGTGCGCCCAAATCAGCCTCGCCCACCCGGCCACCGGCATTAATCCGTGGCCCAAGCACAAAACCCGCATGATAGGTGCCAAAGGGCGGCTCAGCCTTGGCGGCCTCGGCAAGAGCGGTAATCCCCGCATGGCGGGTTGTGGACATTACTTTCAGCCCCTGGGTGACCAGCGCCCGGTTAAAGCCGGTCAGGCTTGCTACATCGCAAATGGTGCCAAGCGCAGCAATATCCGCCAGTGCGATAATATCCGGCTCAGTGCGGTCCGTGAACAGCCCACGTGTGCGCGCCTCACGGTTCAATCCGGCCAACAGCACAAATACCACACCGGCAGCGGCCAACACGCCCTGCCCTGAGGTATCATCCGGCCTGTTGGGGTTCACCAGCGCCAGTGTTGGCGGCAAAGGTGTGCCTTCTGGCATCAAATGATGATCCAGCACAATCACATCCAGCCCCATATCGCGCGCTGCGCTTAAAGGTTCGGTGGAAACCGCCCCGCAATCGACGGTAATCACGAGATCTACGCCCTGATTTTTGAGGGTTTCAAAGGCACCAATTGTTGGCCCATAGCCTTCGGTAATCCGGTCAGGTACATATAGCCCGGCCTCAGCCCCCATAGCCCGGAACCAACGCCGTAACATGGCCGATGACGTTGCCCCGTCCACATCATAATCGGCAAAGACACTGATGCTGCGCTTGGACGCCAGTGCATCCAGGATGTGGCCAACAGCCTTGTCCATATCCTTGAAAGTTGAAGGATCGGGGAAAAACTCACGAAAGGTGGGTTTTAGAAACGCAGCGCCATCTTCAACCGCCACACTACGAGAGGCCAATATCTGCCCCAACGCCTCAGAAATGCCGAGATGCTGGTAGAGACGCCGGGCAATATCGGGGTCATGAGGCCGTGCCTGCCATGCCTTGCCACTTAGCGAGCGCACCACGTCCAGATAGGGCGTGGTGGCAACGAGTGAATTGTCCTTGTCCTCACTCACATCGTGAACCGGCCACGCATCCGCCGCCAGGCATCTTCCATCGTGCTGAGCAAAAGCGTGTGCGTATGTGCGAAACCTTTTTCTTTAATGACACCATCAACCAATGTTCCTGAAGTAACCCCGGTTGCCGTAAATACAATATCTTCGCCGCCCGCAAGGTCATGAAGATTGTACTTGCGATCAAAGTCGGTAATGCCGGTACGTGTCGCACGCTTGCGCTCGTCATCATTGCGAAACACAAGACGCCCCTGCATTTGCCCGCCAACACAGCGCAAGGCCGCTGCTGCCAGTACACCTTCCGGGGCTCCGCCAGAACCAACATAAAGGTCAATGCCCGTCATCGGGTCGGTTGTGCTGATAACCCCGGCAACATCACCATCGGTAATAAATGAAATCCGCGCACCAGCCTTGCGGATGCGTTCCACCATTTCCTCATGACGGGGGCGCAAAAGCACACACACGGTCAAATCACTTACCGGCACCGCCTTGGCACGTGCCAGGGCTATTAAATTGTCTTCAATAGAATTATCCAGATCTACCACACCGTTAGGAAAACCTGGCCCAACAGCGATCTTGTCCATGTATGTATCCGGCGCGTACAACAGCCCGCCCCGGGGTGCCATAGCCAATACTGCCAATGAATTTGTCATCCCGTTGGCGGTCGGCGTTGTCCCTTCCAGCGGGTCAAGGGCGATGTCTATCTCCGGGCCATTACCATTGCCCACCTCTTCGCCGATATAAAGCATCGGCGCCTCGTCGCGCTCACCTTCGCCGATGACAATACGTCCCTTCATGGGTAAAGCGTTTAACGCCTGACGCATGGCATCCACAGCAGCCTGATCAGCAGCTTCCTTGTCGCCACGACCTATCCAGTCATAAGCAGCAATGGCGGCCTTCTCAGCCACATTCGCGGCGGCAAAGACCATACTTCTATCGAGTGTACTCATTCTATTCCCCAATGTTATTATCGGTATTAACAGGATTATCCAAAAATGTTTTAATAGCGCGGGCAGCCTGCCGGATACGTTGTTCATTTTCAACCAGTGCAAGACGCACATATCCTTCGCCATACTCTCCAAAACCTACCCCCGGTGAAACCGCAACACCGGCATCCCGCATCAGACGTTTTGAAAATTCCAGCGAACCAAGGGCCGCAAATTTCTCTGGCAAAGGTGCCCAGGCAAACATAGAGGCATCGGGCGGTGGAATATCCCAACCGGCGCGGGAAAAACAGTCTACCATCACATCACGGCGCGCATGATAGGTTTGACGCATGTCAGCAACGCAATCCTGTGGGCCATCCAATGCCGCACAAGCGGCCACCTGTATGGGGGTATAAGCCCCATAATCGAGATAGGACTTTACCCGTGTCAGCGCCGCAACAAGACGGGGAGAGCCTACGGCAAAACCCATGCGCCAGCCGGCCATGGCATAGGTCTTTGATAACGAAGTCATCTCGATGCAGATGTCCATCGCCCCCTCGACCTGAAGCACCGATGGGGGCGGATCGCCAAAGTATATTTCAGCGTAAGCCAGATCGGATAGCACAAACATTTCGTAACGCCGTGCCAGCGCCACTACCTCTTCATAAAATTTCAGATCGCAAGTTTGCGCAGTAGGATTGGAGGGAAAACAAGTCACCACTGCCAGTGGGCTGGGCACGCTATGGCGCGCGGCGGTGTCGATGGCCCGTAAATAACTTTCTGCGTCCAGTGCCTCAATATGGCGAATACCCGCCCCGGCGATTAAAAACCCAAACGGATGGATAGGATAAGATGGATTGGGGGCCAGAATAACATCGCCTGGCGCCGAAATAGCCTGAGCAAGATTGGCAAAACCCTCTTTAGAGCCAAGCGTGGCAATAATTTGCGTTTCCGGGTCAAGTTTAACGCCAAACCGACGTTCATAATACCGGGCCTGCGCCGCACGAAGACCGGATATACCCCGCGATGCTGAATACCGGTTAGTCCGCGATTTGCGAGCTGTTTCAACCAGTTTATCAATGATATGCGGTGGTGTTTCCATATCTGGATTACCAAAGCCAAAATCAATTATATCAGCACCTTGTGCACGCAATTGTGCCTTTAATGCGTTTACGGTTTCAAAGACATAAGGCGGCAAGCGCCGGATACGGTGAAATTGGCTTTCCATGACTAATCCCGCTTAATCAGGTCGCTGCTCATCACCAACAAGCGGCGGCACTCTGGTTTCTTCATGCGCTTTTTTAGCAAATTCATCCAGATCAAACTTGTCGGCCTCATCCAGAATTGCCCGAGGGTCATTACGCACCTGCTCACCAGCCTCTTCCAGGGATTTAAGCTCTGCATCACGTTTTGCATCCGTAGTCAGGTCTTGCGGCGGTAGTGGTACAGCCCGCGCCGCAGGATACCCCTTGGCATCTGCTTCAGCGGCCTTGGCCTTGAACCAGTCTGGCTCGTCTGCTTCTTTTTCGTAAAAAGGAATGGCGCTTTGGCAGGCTGAAACCAGCAAAGCAAGACCGAGGCAAAGAGTATAAACTTTCATGAACTGTGCTTTTGCAAATGAGTCGGTAGAACATACTGTTTCTTACTACACTTGAAGACGTGGATTTGCTACCATTGAAACAGTAATTGGAAAGAGCCATGGCACAAAAAAAAGACACCGACAGAGAAAAAACCAATAGCGAAGATGTCGGCGCAAGCTCTGAAGATGCTTTGGCGTTAGGTCTTGCTGCCATGGAAACCTTCTCCAAAGCTATGAAGGATGCCGGTGCACAGGCGCAAACCATGATGAATGATGTGGCGAGCAACACATCAAAAAGTAGTGCCGCACCCAACCCGGACCCGTATAATCTTGCCCCCGACTTTGCCGAAGTGTTTGGCAAAATCGCCAACAACCCGGATCAAATTCTCAAAGCCCAGGCCGAGCTTTGGCAGGGCTATAGCGCGCTATGGGCCAATGCCGCGCGCCGTGCTGCCGGAGAAACCACCGAAGATGTCATCAAACCAGCGCCTGGGGACCGGCGCTGGCGATCCCCGGACTGGACAGAGAACCCGGCCTTTGACCTCATCAAGCAATCCTATCTGTTAAACGCCAACTGGCTGAACAATCTGGTCGCTGATGCCGAGGGTATTGACCCTAAAGCCCGTAAAAAAGTCGCCTTTTTCACTCGCCAAATAACCGATGCCTTTGCTCCCACCAACTTTGCCATGACCAACCCGGAGGTTTTACGGGCCACCATGCAAAGTGAGGGTGAGAACCTCAAAAAAGGTATGGAGAATTTTGCCCGCGACATGGAGCGTGGCAACGGATCACTAAAAATTAGCCAGACAGATACCGAGGCTTTTGAAATAGGCCGTGATGTCGCCACAGCCCCCGGCAAGGTGGTGTTTGAAAACGACATCATGCAATTATTGCAATTTGCACCCAGTACAAAAACCACATTCACTCGCCCGCTGGTAATCTTTCCGCCCTGGATCAACAAGTATTACATACTGGACCTGCGCCCCGAACAATCGATGATCCGTTGGCTGACAGATAAAGGCTATACGGTATTTCTGGCCTCGTGGGTCAATCCCGATACAAGCCTGAAAGACAAAACCTTCGAGGATTATATGCACGGCGGTATTTTGGCCGCGCTGGATGCCATCAAAAAGGCTACCGGCGAAGAGAATGTCAATGCAGTCGGGTATTGTATAGGCGGCACGTTGTTGGCCTCAACGCTGGCCTATATGACGGCTCAAAAAGATACCCGCATTGCGTCAGCCACATTTTTTGCGGCGCAATCTGATTTTAAGGAAGCGGGAGACCTTCTGTTTTTTTGCGACGAGGCGGGTATTGCCCAGGTGGAACGGCGCATGGACGAAGCAGGCGGTGTGTTGGATGGCGCGGCCATGGCCGAAACGTTTAACATGTTGCGGCCCAACGATTTGATCTGGTCAAATGTCATCTCGAACTACATGC
Organism: Robiginitomaculum sp.; assembly: GCA_021776515.1. Classification (GTDB taxonomy): domain Bacteria; phylum Pseudomonadota; class Alphaproteobacteria; order Caulobacterales; family Maricaulaceae; genus Robiginitomaculum_B. The sequence goes on from JAJFFS010000004.1 coordinate 31,788, forward strand.
TGGGCAAAAGCCCACGCGCTTTTGATCTGCTGTTCTGGAACGCCGATTCCACCCGAATGCCCAAAGCATTGCACCTTTATTATCTCAATACGTTTTACCGCCAAAACGCCTTTGCCAAAGGAAAAATGACGCTGGCCGGGGTAAAGCTGGACCCCGGAAAAATAACTATTCCCATGTATGTGCAGGCCTCTCGGGATGACCATATTGCGCCCTATCTATCGGTTTATCGCGGTGCACGGCTTTATGGGGGCGCAGACAAGGGGCAGGTGCGCTTTACTATGTCTGGCTCTGGCCATATTGCCGGGGTTATCAACCCGCCAGCGGCAAAAAAATATCAGTTCTGGACCAATGATGCCCTGCCTGAAACGGTGGAAGAATGGATTGCCGGAGCCAGTGAACACGCCGGGTCATGGTGGCCACACTGGCATAAATGGCTGAAAACACGATCGGGTAAAAAAATACCCGCACGAACACCGGGCGATGGTAAACTTACCCCCATTGAAGATGCCCCCGGGCGCTATGTGAGAGTAAAAAGTTAAACTTTATCTGGAAGACATTGAATTACGGAGACACAGCTTGCGCGACGCCCTTGGATTTTTTGCCGGATTTGCCCTGATCGTTGCAGCCCTGATGCTGGGGCTGGGTTTTTTTGCGCCCAATCTGCTGCCCGATACAGAAGATAGGGGCCAGTTTGTCTTTTTAATTATTTTGCTGACCCTGATTGCTTCGGGCGTTATTGGTGGCAGCCGGGCACGCATTGGCATGGCGTTGCGCCACGGATTTATCTGGGCCGGGATATTTCTTCTCCTTGTCTCTCTCTATGCGTTTCGTGAAGACTTTTCCTATATCAGCAAACAGGTTATGGCCGAGCTGATGCCCTCTCGGGCGCAGCCTGTCATTGATGAAAGCGGAACAAGCCCTAATGGCTCTGCTGTGGCTATTCGCAAGGCGGCAGATGGGCATTTCTGGGCCGAAGGCCAGGTCAATAAAACCCATATCCGCTTTATGGTTGATACCGGGGCCAGTGCCGTGGCACTGACGTTAAACGACGCCCGCCGTGCCGGTTACCGGAAACGGGATTTACGTTATGTGGTGCCGGTAAATACCGCCTCCGGGCAGGTGATGGCAGCACCGGTTACATTAAAATCATTAAGTATTGGCGGGTTGCGCATCAGCAATGTAGATGCGCTGGTCATCGCCGAAGGGCTGGATACATCGCTTTTGGGGATGAGTTATCTTGGCCGCCTGTCACGCTTTGAGGCCAGCCGCAACCAGCTTATCCTGCGCCGCTAAAATACATCCCCAAGCATCAACAGCCCCGTCACAAACAGCAATACTGCCATCAGAATTCGCAATTGTTTAACCGGCAAGGCATGGGCCAGCCTGACGCCCACCGGGGCCATAAGCACCGTTAGTGAGGCAATAAACACAAACCCTATCAAATTGACATAGCCCAAAGATAAAGCGGGCCGCCCCGGCACACCCCAACCGGCAATCATAAACCCCAAGGCTGCTGGCAAGCCGATGGTTGCACCAAACCCCGCCGCTGTACCCACAGCGCGGTGAATGGGCTTGCCACACAATGTCATGATAATAATACCAAAAACACCGCCGCCAATACCTACCATAGATGAGAGCAAACCGATAAGAGCGGCAATCCCTCCCCCGACAGCACCGCCGGGCAAGGTATCGCGCAACCGCCATTCAGGTTGCCCAAAACCCATTTGCAAAGAGATCAGCAAAAGAAAAACACCAAATACAGCCGCCAAAACGGGCCCGGGTGTGGCACTGGCGGTAAAGGCACCGATAAACGCCCCTGCCATCATCCACAATCCCCAGGATTTAAGAACCCGCACGTCCACCGCACCGCGCTTATAATGCGACCAGACAGAGCGTGAGGACGTGACGATAATGGTCGCCAGCGAGGTTGCCACAGCCATCTTCATGCGCACCGCATCATCAACGCCAAGCATACCAAAAACGGTGTAAAGCGCCGGAACGATAACAACGCCGCCGCCCACACCAAACAGCCCGGCGATTAATCCGGCAAAAACACCCGCCCCGATAAGGGCGACGGTCATTGGCCAGTGCTCAACCAGAACATCCATCATGCCGCCCATTTTGCGCCAAGAACAGCCTCTGCCGCCTTGACGATCACCTCTGGCCCGGCACCAGATCTGGGTGCCTCCTCGGACAGGGTACGACGCCAAAGACGCGCACCCGGCTCGCCGGCAAACAGGCCCATGATATGACGGGTGATAGCGTGCAGGGGCGTACCCGCCTCTGTCTCACGCGCCGCATAGTTAACCAGCGCCGCCACAATATCTGCTTTGTCTGGTCCCTGCCCTTTTTCTTCAAATACCAGCTTATCAACGCTGGCCAGCACCCACGGGGTTTGATAGGCGGCACGGCCCAGCATGGCCCCGTCCAATGTTGCACTTTCTTCCAGCGCATGAGGCACATCACGCAAGCCACCATTGAGGATAATATTCAGCTTTGGATGCGCCGCCTTAATGGCACGCACCAGCTCATAATCCAGTGGGGGGATTGTACGGTTATCCTTGGGGCTAAGCCCTTGCAGCCAGGCTTTGCGGGCGTGGATGATGAATGTATCGCACGGAGCCGCCGACACGGTTTCAATGAAGGCGGGCAATGCCTCATGTGGTTCCTGCTCATCAATGCCGATGCGGCATTTAACCGTCACCGGGATGTGCACCGCCGCCTTCATGGCCGCCACACAATCAGCCACCAGATCAGGCTTTGCCATCAGTGCTGCGCCAAAAGCACCCGACTGCACCCGGTCAGATGGACAGCCGACATTCAGATTAACCTCATCATAACCGGCATCTTCGGCCAGTTTTGCTGCCTCGGCCAACTCGATGGGCTCGGCACCACCCAGTTGTATCACCACCGGGTGTTCGCATCCATCAAAACGCATTAGCCGCGCCGCATCCCCGTGGATCAGCGCCTTGGCCGTAACCATCTCGGTATATAGCTGTGCGTAACTGGTGATAAGGCGATGAAAGAACCGGCAATGCCGATCCGTCCAGTCCATCATCGGCGCAATGCTAAATTTATGGCCTTGCTTTTTCATGACGTTGTGTTGCACTTCACAGCCTGATTTTGAAATGCCGGACAAAAATGCATCAGCATTATATTCTAACACCTAGTAAGGCAGACAGGCAGGTTTAATCAAGCACCGAACGGACTATTGGGAAGTGATATTTTTACCGTAGGCTTGTCAGTTAACACACGGCTTAAATGCAAAAAGAAGCTTCCGACGCCTGCCGCGCCTTGCATAAACCCGGTCTGCGCCTGCAAAAACTCCGGTGCAGTACGGTGTTCCGCTTGCACCCAATATCGCTTATCTTCCTCCACAGTGCTACGCATAATCAGTTCCAGGGCCACGCGCTGTGCCAGCCCCAAGTACTTTTGCTTATGAGCCGCATTGTTGCTGTTATCATATAAGTGCAAGGCATAGTCCCCGACACCGGCATCACCACAACATTGACTAATGTTATTCCAATACCCTGCCCCTCTGGTTTCCGGCGCACCAACCGAGAGTAATCCGTCCATTTGGCTGTGCATGCTTTCTTGCCATTTTTTATCGCCCGTTACCTCGGTTAAAAGATAAAACAACTTGCCTGTGCCCGCCGGACCATGACAGTGCGCCAGATAGAATAGGTTTTCTTCCCCGCCATGGGGCACAAGCACGCCCTTGGTCTGCTTGACCTCTATACTTTGCAGGTAATGCGCGGCGCTGATCGCCGTCTCAAGATAGGTTTCGTTACCTGTAAGCTGGAACATACGGGTCATGAAATAGCCAACACCACCGGCCCCGTGAGAAAAGTTTGGCGTGTGCCAATTAATGGCAGGCTCGGTCATATTCCAGCGCGTTCCTTGCGCCATGGTTTCGCCAACCTCAATCAGTCGATCAGCAACCTGAATGGCCCATTCTTTTGCCTTGGAGTGCACGCCGTTCTCAGCCGCCCATACTAATGTCATCCCGGCACCCGTGGCCCCCATATCCGAATCCAGGAGTTCACGAGGCTCTTTATACTGGGTGAAAAAGGGCACCTTTCTAAGCCAGCCAACCCCATTTCCGATGGGTTGTGATTGCGCCATAAGCTTTTCAAAGACGAGACGCGCACCGTCTGCATATTTTGTATCGCCGCTGAACCGGCTAACAGCGGTCAAAACAAAGGCGATACCGGGAAAGCCCCCTGCCCAACCGGGACCAAGCACCGTGGGCCCCTTGGCAAAAGCCAATAACTCGTCTGCAGCCTGCAAAATTCTGTCACGATAATGAGGCCGCGGATCATTAGCAAAAAGCTCCAGATAAAATATTATGATGCCCGCAGAGCCATAGTAAAAGTTATGCTTGTGCTTTTTGGGTAAATCCAAACTGAATTTCCAAATTGCTCCATTTTCCGTAGGTGCAATTTGCGTATCTACCCAGTTTTCACATTGCCGCGCTATTTCGAGGCAGTTTTCGGCAGATACCCGAGCTACGCCTTCTTCTTTTGCACATGACGAAACCCCCAACGTCATCGCAACGCCCGCCCCGCCAAATAACCCGTGGAATTGTCTGCGGGTCATTACGGGTTCATGATTAGTTTTATATGGATCGCACATTTTCACACTCAAAAATCGGGATCAAAAAATACATTATACACAATCAAGTACCGGGACTAAACAACTAATAGCCAAGTATTATAGCCGCCGTTGCCATCAACAAGAAACCCATGACCAGATTGAGGATCATGGCATCACGCCCGGATGACATATGGCGGTTAAGAAAATTACCCGCCAGCGTCCAGGTTGTTGAGGAGAGAAAACCAAAACACAAAAACGTCCCGCCAATAATAAAGGCCCGCATAGAGGTGTCCTCGGCAAGTCCGATATAGGCACCGGCGCTGGATATACTCATCACCAATGCCTTTGGATTGGCCAATTGAAAAAGTGCCGCCTCGTGCAAATGAAATGGCCGCGATCTGGTTTTCAGTTTAGGTTTATGGCTTGGCTTGCCGGAATTAAGCGCCGCAATAAAAAACTGTATGGCCAGCCAGAATAGCCAGGCCGCACCCAGTAACTTGACCCCGGTAACCAGCCAGGGCTGGTTTTGCACAATAATGCCAAGACCAAACACCGACGCCACCAAAAGCCCGACAAAACCAATTTGAATACCGATAATGTGCGCCACTGTTCGCCGCCAGCCAAACAGCGCACCCGATGACATCAACATAAAATTATTCGGCCCCGGGGTCATGGTGGTGGCAAAGGCAAAGCCCAGCAACGACAGATAGAGCGCAATGTCCATCTTTATTGCACCGTTAACCGGATTGACTGGCTGGAGAGTTATCGGGCTTTGCGTGCGTTAGCACGGCCAGCAAGAACCAGAGAAACGCAGAATAATCCGCCAGTCTTTGCCAAATGCCCTTCACTTCTGGCAAAACCCCTAAGGCCAGCAGGAAAAACCCTGTTGTTACCAAAAGTGCCGTTAGCAAGGTAAGCGCAGAAAAACCCTGAGACGAATTTTTCCTGAGGCCAAAATAAATCAAAAACAACCCGATAATCATGCCGGGGTATTGTATAAGCCCGGCCATATTATGGACGCCCTGGCGCGCACTTCCCTCAGCCGGACAACCAGCATCGCACCTGAAAAAGACGGCAATAAGATAACCAACAGAAATACCCAGAAGAGCAATCAGCCCTGCACTCACCAATGGGGAACGAGGCAACATGCCTCGTAAGCGATAAACCAGAAACACAGTGGTCAGGCCCACAGGCAAAAAGCCTGCATAGTTTATGAACCCTGCATAGGGGGCCTCATAGGCACCAAGTTCGCTTAAATAATGGGCCGTGGAGGTATAACCTTCCTGAATGAAGCCAGTGGTTTCGGGCACAATAATGCCAGCGGCCAGTAAGACCCACGCCAGAAACAACGTCACTCGGCTCATGATAACAACCCTCTATTCGCCGCCAAAGGCAATAAAGCCAGGGTTTAAATACGGTCTTTCCTGTTCGTATTTGCCATAAAGGAACGCTGTGCCATCAAGCCTCTCGACGCGCCCGCCCGCTGCCGCCAGAATGGCATGACCAGCCGCCGTATCCCATTCCATGGTAGGCCAATGGCGCGGATAAAAATCAGCTTGCCCCTCGGCCACAACACAGAACTTAATCGAGCTGCCCGCTGAAACCGTATCTTTGACATTATGGGCGTCCAGCCAGTCATTGGTTTCCTGTGCGCGGTGAGAATGAGAAGCCACAGCCATCAGGTTTTGCGCATCCGGGGTGCGTGTATTAATGGGGGTTTTTGGTGTACCGTCAAAAAACTCGCTCTGGCGACAATCTATATCAGCCACCCAGGCACCTTTGCCCACCCCACCCTCATAAAACCGCCCGCGCGCCGGGGCATAAATAATGCCGTAAATCGGCTTGCCATCGCAAATAAGACCGATATTGACAGTAAAGTCTGTGCCGCCGCGAATAAATTCCTTGGTACCATCCAGCGGATCGACCAGAAAAAACATGCGGCGGGCCTTGGGTATATTCCCGGCCTCGGCGGCTTCCTCGGCAACTACCGTGATGTCAGGCGCGGCGCGGCGCAGTGCCTCCAGCAAGATAACTTCCGCACGGGTGTCGGCCTCGGTTACTGGTGAGCCATCCCCCTTGATGGTGTGATCCCCGCCGCCATCACGAACATCCAGTATAACGCGGCCCGCCGCCAGCACCGCATCTCGTAAAATGGCTTTCTGGGCTTCGTCCAAACTAACTTCAGACAATATTTTGTTCCTCCAGCACGGCAAACACCTCTTCGGCCAGCTCTTCTGGCGACCTATCGCCCGCATGCAGGTGAATGTCGGCCTCTTCTGGCGGCTCATAGGGGCTATCAATGCCAGTAAAGTTTTTGATCTCGCCAGCGCGGGCTTTTTTATAAAGTCCCTTTACATCGCGAGCTTCGCAAATTTCCAGCGGCGTATCGACAAACACCTCAATAAATTCATGTGTCTCAACCATCTGCCGGGCCATGCGGCGTTCAGAGCGAAATGGCGAAATAAACGACACCATGACGATCAACCCTGCATCCACCATCAGTTTTGAAACTTCGGATACACGGCGAATATTTTCCACTCGGTCTTCATCGGTAAAGCCCAGATCATGGTTCAAACCATGGCGCACATTATCCCCATCCAGAAGATAGGTATGACTGCCACGCGCCAGTAGTTTTTTCTCCAGCAAATTAGCCACCGTGGACTTGCCAGAGCCGGAAAGCCCGGTGAACCATAAAATGCACGGCTTTTGGTTTTTAATCGCGGCACGGGACTGTTTGTCCACGTCCATAGCCTGCCAGTGCACATTGTCAGCGCGACGCAGGCCAAAGGCGATCATCCCGGCGCCAACGGTTTCATTGGTGAGTTTGTCCACCAGAATGAAACCGCCCATATCGGAATTATTCTCAAACGTATCGAACGCCACGACCTGATCAAGTGCCAGGTTGCAATAGCCGGTTTCGTTAAAATTCAGGGTTTTCCCGGCTATGTGACTGTTATCTTCATAATTAATCACGTACTTTAGTTCAGTAATGGACGCATTGACGCTCTGCGCACCCAGACGCAATTGCAATTGCCGTCCCGGTAATAATGGCTTTTGGTGCATCCAGATTATATGGGCGGCGAACTGATCACTGACCGGAACCGGATCATCGGCGGCGGCAATAACATTACCCCGACTGATGTCCACCTCGTCTTGAAGGGTCACTGTCACCGCATCACCAGAACTGGCACACTCGGCTTCACCATCAGGCGTAAGAATAGAAGCGATGGCCGACAGTTCACCAGAGGGCCCAACGCGCACCTTGTCACCAACCGCCATATTACCCGCACTAAGGCAGCCACTAAACCCACGGAAGTTCAAATTCGGCCGATTGACTAACTGTACCGGCAAACGGAACGCCTTATTTTGCGGGTCATCTCTGATGGTAACGGTTTCCAGATAGGAAAGTAGTGTCGGGCCGTCATACCAGGGCATTGTCGGGCTGGGCGCTGATATATTATCGCCAGCCAGTGCGGAAAGCGGGATAGCCTGAATAATGGATGTTCCCAGTTTTTGCGCAAATTCGGCATAGTCCCGCTCAATATCCAAAAACACCTGCTGGTCATAATCCACCAGATCCATTTTGTTGACTGCCAGAACCAAATGCCGAATGCCCATCAAGGAAACAATTTTGCTGTGTCGTTTGGTTTGTATAGCCAAACCTTTGCGTGCATCTACCAACAACACAGCCACATCAGAGTTTGATGCCCCGGTCGCCATATTGCGCGTGTATTGTTCGTGTCCCGGTGTATCAGCAACAATAAATTTACGGCGCGGCGTAGAGAAATAACGATACGCCACATCAATAGTAATGCCTTGCTCGCGCTCGGCCAGTAGCCCGTCAACAAGCAGCGAATAATCCAGCGCCTCACCAGCACGACCAACAGTTTTACTTTGTGTTTCAAGAAGACTGAGCCCGTCTTCGCTAACCTCGTTACAATCATATAAAAGGTGGCCAATGAGGGTGCTTTTACCATCATCAACACTGCCGCAGGTTAAAAACCGCAACAGACCTTTATCACCCGTCCCCGCCTGAACTTCAGCCATCAGAAATAGCCCTCTTGCTTTTTCTTCTCCATGGAACCGGCCTCATCATGGTCAATAGCCCGATTGGCACGTTCTGACAGGCGCGAATTTGATAGCTCCTCAACAATATCTGCAACACTGGTGGCTTCTGATTCAATCGCGCCGGTCAAGGGATAACAACCCAATGTGCGAAACCGCACCATGCGCTCTTCTACCGTTTCATCCGGCTCCAGCGCCATGCGCTCATCATCAACCATCACCACCATACCACCACGTTCAACCACAGGGCGACGCGCAGCAAAATAAAGTGGTACAAGGGGAATATCTTCGCATTGGATATAACGCCACACATCCAGCTCGGTCCAGTTGGACATAGGGAACGCCCGCACACTCTCGCCGGGGTTAATGCGGCCATTAAGTAAATTCCATAATTCAGGGCGCTGGTTTTTGGCATCCCATCTATGGTTTTTTGTACGAAACGAGAAAATCCGTTCCTTGGCCCGCGAGGCCTCTTCGTCGCGCCGCGCGCCGCCAATTGCCACATCAAAACCATGCTGGCTCAGCGCCTCTTTCAAGGCCTGCGTTTTCATCACATCGGTATAGCGTGCACTGCCGTGGGAAAATGGCGTTATACCAGCCTCTTGACCCGCCGTGTTTGTATGCACAATCAGATCAAGGCCCAGTTTTTCCATTAAATTATCACGAAAAGCGATCATTTCATGAAATTTCCAGCCAGTATCTACATGTAAAAGTGCAAAAGGCGGTTTTGCCGGGGCAAATGCCTTCATGGCCAAATGCAGCAACACCGCCGAATCCTTGCCGATGGAATACATCAACACCGGCTTTTCAAATTGAGCCGCCACCTCACGAAAGATCATAATGCTTTGCGCTTCAAGCTGGCGAAGATATGCAGGTTTTTGTGTCATGTATCTGGGTTTAGCCGGGGTAGGCAGCATTCACAACCACCCACCTCACGGCAACTGCCTTATTGTGCCTGCTCATGTACTCTCTGGCGAATAATATCATAAAAATTACGAACCGAGGCAACATAATCCTGTGCCTGAATTCCATGAGCATATCCACGCGGTAAATCCTTATAAACAGCCGGGTCTTCCATATTGGCCAAAACACTGCGCACATCACGCCAGCGATCTGGATTTAAGCCGCGCTGTGCCGCCAAGGCACGTGCATCCAGCATGTGGGCATAGCCCATATTATAGGCAGAAAGCGCAAACCAGTCTCGATCCTCGGCAATAATACTATCGGGCAAGCGCCGTTTCAGGCGTGCATAATAACGCGCGCCGCCCGCGATCGATTGTGCCGCATCCAGACGGTTAGTGACCCCGGCCTCTCTGGCACTAATTCGGGTCAGCATCATCATACCGCGCACACCGGTGTGACTGCGCGCATTGGCACGCCAATGGCTTTCTCGCCAGGATATGGCCGCCAATAAGGGCCACGGCAGATCATAGCGTTTTCCTGCACGCTCAAACATTGACTGAAACTGTGGCAATCGCCTCCCAATGGCACGGCGAAAGCGAGCAATGTCCACATAGTCAAAATGTCCATCACTGACCTGATAATAGCGCTCGTTAAGCGTTGCCAGGCGAGCGGGGGTATCCTGACGCGCAAACCATGCCGAAACATCCCGCTCCAGGCTGATTGCCCGCCAGTTTTTGCCACCACCAAGGGCCCAGGCAAGTGGCTGCGCTTCACCCAGTTTCATCGGACTGGTCAATTCAGGAAAATAACGCCGGTTAAGGTCAAACACATGATTGTCAGCCAGTGTGCAAAATTTCTCACCGCGCCCTATACGTGCCAATAAAGTCTCTACCGAGACACCCTCGCTGATCTCAAAATGCAAATCCGGCAAGCTCATTTGCAAATCACGCAAGACCTCAACATAGGCAGAACCGGGCGCAATGCGCAGATCTACATCCGTCAGGGCTTCTTGCGTTTTGGGCGCCGGTCCTTTGCGAGAGCACACCAGACGCGTTTCAACCTGCAAATAGGGCGGTGCAAAACGTAAATGCTCTTTGCGCTGCGCTGTAATAGTCAACCCTGCAGCAGCAATGTCAGCCCGATCATCCAAAACAGCTTGCAACACATCTTCTATGGTCCCCGCAGTTTCGATCTGCAAAGCCAAACCCAAATGATCGGCATACGCCCGGGTCAGATCATATTCAAACCCGGTCTCTCCTTCGCGCCCTTCATAATATGTTGTTGGTGAGTTGAGCGTAATCACTCGTAAAACCCCACGTTTTTGCGCCTCACGCAGAACCGATCCCTGGTGTTGCACCCGCTCTGCACACGCATAAAGCCCCAACACCATCATAAAAGCCAGCGCCCTTAACGCCCGGCTAAGCAGGGATGTGATAGACACTTGGGTAAAACCAATACGAGAGCGGATCATGGCGAAAGCAGTCTTCCATAAAAACCAGAGAGTTTATGTTAAACCCGTTGGTACCTGGGCGGTTATAGAACAAATAAAACCCCAATGGGTCAAAAACATGGAGGAACCACTTCGAATTTTCTATGAGGTTGGTCTTGGCCGTGATTTTGCTGCCAATGAACTTTCCGGCGAAGAGCGTGATAAAAGTGCCGGGCCGGTAAAACACCAGAACTGGCGCATCATGCGCACCAAAAACAAATGGCAAAGCCCCGAAGAATGCACCCACCATCCCTTCCCCGGAACATTCCCCGTGGTTGTAACCGATGCTCAGGATTGGGGGGGCTGGCGCACACCTGGCGCAGAATATGACCGCGACCCACACGCGATAGAAATGCAAGCCCGTATCATGGCCAATGGACTGCGCCTTCTTCATATTGCAGAACGCATTACCGAATTTGCCAAAAAAGATGCCGGAGATGCACCTGCGGAACTGGTGGAACTGGCCCGCGAAGCCCGTGACATTTCACGCTTTGTGCATGACATACCCTCTGCATCACCCAAAACCGCAGAGTAATGATACGACAGAGAAAGAAGCTCTACAGGAAAACTTGTTCTGTGGACGAGCCTAACCCTTTTTCCCGCGACTGTGTTTCCAGCTTACCCCGCGTCGCGCGGCACGTTCCTCATCGCGGGCCTGTTCTTTAGGGCGGCGGTAGGTGCGGCCCTTTTTACGCCCTGCAGAGCCGGGGTCCAGCATGTCCAGTTCGGTATCGCGCAGCCGTGCAATTTCATCGCGCAGGCGGGCGGCCTCCTCGAACTCCAGATCGGCAGAGGCGCTGAGCATGCGTTTTTCCATGTCCTCGATAACGGCAGCAAGATTGGCACCAATAAAGTGTTCACCATCTTCTGATAAGCCTTTGGCATAATCGCGTACCGTGTCAGAAGCGGCGATGCGCACATGATCGCCCTCATAAACACTGTCCAGAATATCACCAATATCGCGCTTGATGCTTTGCGGGGTGATGTTGTGTTCGGTGTTATACTCTTCCTGTTTTTCACGGCGACGTTTGGTTTCCGCCATCGCCCGTTCCATCGAGCCGGTAATGCGATCAGCGTACAAAACCACCCGCGATTCCACATTACGCGCCGCGCGGCCAATGGTCTGGATAAGCGAGGTTTCAGAGCGCAAAAAACCTTCCTTGTCCGCATCCAGAATACCAACAAAGGCGCATTCGGGAATATCCAGCCCTTCGCGCAGAAGATTAATCCCGATCAGCACATCAAATGCGCCGAGTCTGAGATCACGGATAATTTCAATGCGTTCCAGCGTGTCGATGTCTGAATGCATATAGCGCACGCGAATGCCCTGCTCGTGCATATATTCGGTGAGATCCTCGGCCATTTTTTTGGTCAGTGTTGTCACCAGCGAGCGATAGCCGTCTTTGGTCACCCGGCGCACCTCATCAATGACATCGTCGATCTGGTTGGCACCACCTGCCGAGACCGGGCGCACCTCAACCGGCGGGTCAATCAGTCCGGTGGGGCGGATCACCTGTTCGGTAAAAACACCATCGGTCTGGTTCATTTCCCACGGCCCCGGCGTTGCCGAAACGAACACCGATTGCGGGCGCATCGCCTCCCATTCCTCGAACTTCAGGGGCCGGTTATCCATGCACGATGGCAGCCGGAAACCATGATCGGCCAAAGTGGATTTGCGCCGGTAATCACCCTTGTACATGGCCCCCAATTGCGGCACGCTGACATGACTTTCATCAATAAAAACAAGGGCATTATCAGGTAAATATTCAAACATGGTGGGCGGTGGCTCGCCGCGCTTGCGCCCGGTCAGATAGCGCGAATAGTTCTCGATCCCGGCACACACGCCGGAGGCCTCCAGCATTTCAAGATCAAACATACAGCGTTGTTCAAGGCGCTGTGCCTCCAGCAATTTGCCACTATCATACAGCCATTTAAGATGAATTTTCAGCTCTGATTTGATCTCGTTAATGGCCTGCTTCATAGTTGGGCGCGGCGTCACATAGTGCGAATTGGCATAGACCTTGACCGCCTCCAGTGTACCTGATTTTTTCCCCGTCAGTGGGTCAAATTCGGCGATACTTTCAATCTCGTCACCAAAAAAATCCACCCGCCAGGCGCGGTCCTCATAGTGAGCCGGGAATATTTCCACCACATCGCCGCGTACGCGAAAGCTGCCCCGGGTAAAGGCCTGATCATTGCGCCGGTATTGCAAATCCACAAGACGACGCATCAGCGTGCGTTGGTCCATCTCAGCCCCGGCTTCGATGGTAAAGGCCATGCTGGTATAGGTTTCCACCGAGCCAATGCCGTAAATGCACGAAACCGAGGCCACGATAATTACGTCATCGCGCTCCAGTATCGCCCGGGTGGCGGCATGGCGCATCCGGTCTATGGCCTCGTTGATGGAGCTATCTTTTTCAATATAGGTGTCGGTACGCGGCACATAGGCTTCGGGCTGATAATAGTCATAATACGAGACAAAATATTCCACGGCATTATCGGGGAAGAAGCTTTTAAACTCCCCATATAGCTGCGCCGCCAGGGTTTTGTTATGGGCCAGAATAAGCGCCGGGCGTTTGGTCGCCTCGATCACCTTGGCCATGGTGAAGGTTTTACCAGAGCCAGTAACCCCCAGCAGAACCTGATCGTTTTCGCCAGTATTGATACCCGCTACCAAATCGGCAATGGCTTGCGGTTGGTCACCTTTGGGCTCGAACGGGGATTTTAGCTGGAACGGTTTGCCACCTTCAGATTTTTCTGGTCGGGCGGGCCGGTGCGGGGTCCATTGCGCCGTACTGGGGGCGGGGCCGTCCAGAATAAAATCAGCCTGTGGGCCATCACTCATGCCAGGGGGATTGCTCATAGCCTGTATATAGCGTGCTTAGTCCGACGTTTCCAGTTTGTTCCGCAGGGTGCGCACAATAAAAAAACCCCGGCTGAAACCAGCCGGGGTTTAATATTGGAGATTTGGTCGTCCGAAACTGGACGATCAATAGTTCTCCTTAAGGCAACTTAGCCGTCAGGCGAAGGTAGTAGAAACCACCATTAATACCCATTGGAGAGGTCACAGGGTATTTAGACCCAACAACGCCTGAGAATGGGTTTTCGTCCGGAAAGTTATTTAGGATATTATTGGCCCCAATGGCGATCTGATAGCGATCAGCAAATTTAAGAGCCAATTGCGCATCAAAAGTAACCTCAGAGCCCACATCAATCGGGAAGGTCAGATTGGCGTCCAGATTGTCTTCAAAGTACTTGCCGTAATAATTCGCACGGATCAGCCCGGACCAGTGATCTTCTTCATGGTTCAGAGTGACGCTGCCTCTCCATGCTGGAAGGTTATCCTCCAGTTGAGCCAAACGACCAGCGGCAATGTTACCTGGGCGAATAACTTTGGTCTGGTTATAGTTGACCGCACTGGTCAGACTGGTAGAGCCTCTGCCCAATTCAATTGGCATGTTGACCACAAAATCAAGACCTTCAGTCCGGGTGTCAAAATCATTGTTGAAGAACTGAAATGAGGTCAGGTCTTCAGAACCGGCGAAGTCACCAATATTCAGTACGCCCGCTGTATCCAATGCGTTCAGCAATTGTGAAGTACTGTCATTGGCACCAACAGCTACGCCGTTATCCGCTGCAACTTGGCGCAACGCAGCAACAAAGTCTTGCGGGGATGAGGTGGCAATCCGGTCGGTCACTTTGATGTTAAAATAATCAATGGTGATGCTGGCCGGGCCGACCTTGAACGCCACACCGCCGCTAAAGCTGTCCGAATTTTCAGGGCCGAGTGTTGGGCGATCACCACCTTGACTGACGATAAAGTCAGACATGAACTGACCGGCGGCACTGGAAAGTGGCAGCGTACCTTGGTCAACCAGTTGACCGGTACTATCAAAGGCAGTCGATACGTTGACCACATTGGCCTGGCCTGGATTTGGAGCCTTGAAGCCTGTGCTGTAGGTCGAGCGGACAGAAAAATTGTCCGTGACCTTATAAAGTCCACCAAGTTTGAAGTTGGTAGTGGAACCAAAGGTATTAAAATCTTCATACCGTACCGCAGCTTGTAGGATGAGGTTGTCAGTTACATCCGCTTCGGCGTCCAGATAGAAGGCCGCACTTTTTTGTCTGAACGTCCCTGCGGTGCTATCGATAAAACCACCAAACCCGTTAGAGCTGGATGAGAAGCCCTGGCCGTTTGGGAAGGCTAGTGTGCGAACAAAAAGTGGTCCGCGAGCCGTTGAGGCTGGGTCGCCAGCACGAATGGTAAAGCTCTCAACACGGTATTCAAAACCACCAGCAATGTTCAGATCTGAGGCAAAGCCTGCAACCGGTATTCCATAAGCCAGGTCAAGGTTGATATTGTCTTCTTCCTGGGTGTATCCACCTGGGTTGAATGATGTTGGCGTATCCGGCCCCAATGACGCATTGATGGTGTTGGAGATAAAGAAATTTACGTCATTTTTGCCATATTTATAACTCACATCATACGACAAGCCATTGCCAACTTGTAAATCACCACGCACACCAACAGCAATACTGCGATCGGTCAAATTGCCGCCAAATTGCGGGGTAAAACCGCCTGGGAACATTTCAACAAACGAGAAACAATTGGGGTCTGCGGTGACAATGCCAAGAACCGTTGGATCAGGGATTAAGCCACCACCAGCGGTTAGCGGAATACCAGCAGGACATGCGCTAGCATCCACACCGGCAAGATTGCCGACAAGAACCGAGGGCACACCATTGGGGTCTAGAACACCAGTAAGTGGATCAACTAATGGTCCTGCAAAAACACCTGGGCGGTTAGTTGGGTTACGGAAAAAGAAGCCACCCTCAACCCGGCGTTGTGCGTAATTGCCGAAGGCATAAAGCTCGCCATGTTCACTAAACTGTACCGCTGAATTGATGAAAACTTTGATGTCGTTATCAATACGTGGCTGGCCCCAGATTTGAGCGTTATCCGTATCAATAAATTGCAGCGCGTCGGTGACTGCAGTATTGCCTGCGGCAATCAAATCGGCAGCATCATCACGCTGAACTGACTGACTGGTGGGGTCTTGCTCACTGTATTCAGCTGTAATGTTAAAAAAGCCGATATCGCCCAGAGGCAGACCAACATTACCGGCAACCGAATAGACGTCACCGCCATTATCATAATTGGAGCCGTATCTGGCTTCAAAAGTAGCGCCTTCAGCATCATCTTTCAGGATGAAGTTCATCACCCCGGCAATGGCATCAGAACCGTATTGCGAGGCTGCACCATCGCGCAGTACTTCGAGGCGTTTAAGAGCCAGCGCCGGAATAGTCGAAATATCCGGGCCTTGCGCACCATCGGAAATACCACCGCCAAGGAAGGTAATAACCGCAGCGCGATGCAGGCGCTTGGAATTGATCAGTACCAGTGTTTCATCCGGGGACAGGCCACGCAGGTTAGCCGGGCGAATGAGTGTTGATGCGTCATTGATTGGTTGTTGATTGACATTATAAGAGGGTACAGAAAGACGAATAAGATCCGTCATATCGGTTGCGCCCTGGTTGACAAATTCATCACCTGTGATGACATCAACCGGTGCCGGGCTATCAGCCGCAGAGCGGGCAGTCCGGCGAGTACCGGTAACAATGATCTTTTCTTCGGTTACGGATTCCTCCTGCGCAAACGCAGCTGTTGTGCCAAAAGCACTCAGCATCAGCGCAGAAGCTCCCATCATGAGTATTTTCTTGTCCATTAGTTTCTCCAATCACGGATTTTGGGTGTCATTTGCCGTCATAATTAACGATTCTTGTCTTCTGTATGAATTTTCAATGACTGGCAATGCTAACATTAACCAGAATTAATGTATGACGGCAAAAAATCATTAAAACCGGGTTTTTTTAGAAAAATGTGCTAATTTGGTCGCACTTTTATACCTAAGTGAGCAGGGGTTCACCTTTTCGTGATGCCTTAGCCATTCAAAAAGACCTGCTGGCAAGAGTGCTTGTTAGGCAGCCCCGCATTGCCTATGGTGCACCCGACTATGCAGGGCTAATTTCCCTGCCAGAATTTTTTGCTGATCTGGATCCTTAAACGCGCCTGGCTGCCCACTGAAAATGTCTGACCCCACCCGTACTTATCTGGATTTTGAACGACCGATTGCCGAGCTTGAGAGCAAGATCGAGGAATTGGAGAAACTGGACACTGGCGAAAACGGTGTGAGCACCGCAGAAGAAGTGGAAAAACTGCGCGGCAAGTCTGCCATACTCCTGAAGAACACATATACAGATTTAAACGCCTGGCAGAAAACCCAGGTTGCCCGGCATCCGGGCCGCCCGCAATTCAAGCATTTTCGTGAAATGCTGATTGATGACTTTACAGAATTGCGCGGTGATCGCTGCTTTGGCGAGGATCGCGCACTTATCGGCGGACTGGGGCGGTTTCGCGGACGCCCGGTTATGGTTCTTGGCCACGAGAAAGGCCATGACACCCAAACCCGACTGGAACATAATTTTGGCATGGCCCGGCCCGAAGGTTATCGCAAGGCTGTTCGCCTGATGGATATAGCCGAGCGGTTTGGCCTGCCGGTGTTGAGCTTTATTGATACCGCCGGGGCCTATCCGGGGGTTGGCGCAGAAGAGCGCGGCCAGGCCGAGGCTATTGCCCGTTCAACACAAAAGTGTCTCTCGTTAAGCGTTCCGATGATTGCCCTGATCACCGGCGAAGGCGGCTCTGGCGGGGCTGTTGCCATCGCAGCGGCCAATCATGTCTATATGATGGAACATGCCATTTACTCGGTGATTTCACCCGAGGGCTGCGCGTCAATTCTGTGGCGCGATTCAACCCGGGCCAAAGACGCCGCCACAGCCATGAAAATCACCGCACAGGATCTTGTGGAATTAAAGATCATTGATGGCATTGTTGATGAGCCTGTTGGTGGCGCCCACCGCAACCATCAAGCCGCCATAAACGCCGCCGCCGATGTTATTGCCCAGGCGCTTGGTGATTTTGATGCCATGACCGCAAAAAGAATAAAGGCCCAGCGCAAAGCACGCTTTCTGGCTATTGGGCGTTCATTACTGGAATAGCAGAACCTATTAAAAAACCAGACCGTCCATGGGTACAGCAACAGCACTATCAGGGAACACACTGGTATTTAGCGCGGCCAGATCAACGCCCCAATGATCGCGTAAAACGCCTTTGAAAAGGCTACGCAAATCATTGGCCGGGAAAAGATCACGACCTTCAAACAAATTCACCGGCGACAGGCCCGGCCAGGCACCGACCATACGCCCGCCCTTGACCGCACCGCCTAACAAAAAGGACGCACCGCCAACACCGTGATCGGTACCATCGGTACCATTTTCTGCCAGTGTGCGACCAAACTCGGTGGCGACAACCACCACCGTGTTCGCCCACTGGGCGCCCATTTCTTCACGCAAGCCCAAAAGTGCTGTGTCCATATTAGCCAGATTGGCGGCAAGCACACCGGCCTGGTCTGCATGGGTATCCCAGCCACCAAAGGAAATTGCCGCCGCACCCGGACCACCATCCGCAACCAGAATTTTACCCGCTGCACGGGCCAATTGCTCAAACCCGTCGCCTAATTGATCAAGATCGCCGACCAGAGCACCAATATCCACCGCACCTTGCAAGGCATCATGCAATGCGGGGTCGTTGATATAAAGCTCCAGCGTTTCTTCAACAGTTTCCGGATCAGCTTCGGGCAATTCTGAAGGTGCCCAAGTGGTGGTCGTGGCGGCACCCTTAAGAACGAGAGGAACCGTTTGGCCCACACCCACCGCGCCCGGGGAAATATTGAGCGCAATTAGTGACCGATTCAACCAGCCATCCAGCGTGCCCAGAGATGAGTTGGTGCCGTTTTCCAATACATCCTGCCCGTCAAAATGAGAGCGTTCGTTATAGGGCGCACTGGCGGCGTGCATAAACAGCGCCTCGCCCTTGTTGAACATGGCGGACAGACCCGGCAGGGCCGGGTGCAGCCCAAAATTGTCGACCAGAGGAATGGCACCACCAGCCTCGCCAGGGGGGAGTATCGCAAGACCGGGGCGCTTGGCATAATAACGGTTCTCGTTATAGGGCACGACCACATTCAGACCATCCATGGCACCGCGCAGGATGATCACCACCAGCTTGCGCCCCTCTGGCCCGGCGGCAAAGGAAAGATTGGCACCCGATGCGCTAAGACCCAGCACGCCTGCGCCCCCTTTAAGAAGGCCGCGACGGTTCAGGCATAATTTTGGGTTTATAATGGTCATGCCTATCTCCTTTGCAATTCAGGGGTCATCAGCATAAGCGCGTATCCCTGTTCCTTGGTGAAAGCACCGCTGAGAATTTGTAGCGAATTATCGCTTAAGGCCGGACCAACAAGGTTAGTGGCATAATCAGGGGGCAAGGCTACATTTTGTATAAAGCCACCAATGAGTACCGACAGGTTCAATCGACTGGCAATAATGGTTGAACTGGCCCAGCTGGCTTCATCATCCGGCCAGCCTGCGGGTGAATCGGCCGTAAAAGGCACTTGCCCTATTAAGCTAAAAGCGTTGAAAATTTGATCTGTCGTCAGTTCTTTCAAATCAAATGCGCGAAACGTAGCCAGGATAAATTCTTCAGAATTTCTAAGTTTCTGAAATTGTTCCCCGCCTGTTGCAGGCCACATTTCCGGTGCACTGACCAGTGCCAGACTAACCTGTAACAGATCGCCATCTGTATCAGTAAAGACTTGCGACAGTTGGTCGATCAGGCTTTGCGGCGGCGTATCCGAATGAAAATGAAAGGCCAGCTTGCGAGCAATATGGTTGGCGGTTGACGGGTGGCGGACAAAATCCTGCAAGGCAGCAAGCGCCTGGTTTTGGCCTGTATCAGGATAGGTTTTCCCCATAATGGTGCGGGTGCCTGGTTCATGAAACAGAGGATCAAACACAAAGGCACCAAGTTGATCCTCATTAATTTGCGGATTGCCCATGGTCCAGCCGGTAATGGCCTTGGCGTACTCTATAATATCATCCTGGCTATACCCTCCTCCAACACCAAGCGTATGCAATTCGAGGGTTTCCCGGGCAAGGTTTTCATTCAGACCAAGACCAAATTGCTGACCAACCCATGAATTGGGACCAAAGGATGTCCAGTTATCCAGATAAACTAGCATTGTCTGATGACTTTCCACGGCAACCAGCATGTCAAAAAAATTCCCGGTCACGTGAGGGCGAATAGCCTCGCGTTCCATAGCACCTGCCGTAGCGACCACACTGAGACCCTTATGAACATCAACGGAAAAATGATCTGACCAGAAACGTACAAGTCGTTCCCGAAATGAGGCTGGCGTAACGGTTGCGTGAAGCGTGCGCACCCCTATGTCCTGGAAAAGGGCATTGATAATTTCCAGTTGAATATCATTGGATGTTTTGGTGGCTTTGGGCTGACTTGCGGCACTGGCGGCACGAATAACCGTGGCCTCATCCATATCGGAAAACTGTAACAGGTGTTCCATGCGCCTGATATCTTCTGCCGATTGAAAAAACGCAGCATAGTGACTAACCGTGTTGTGCAATTGTTTCTTGTCAGATGCCAGAGCGGTGGACGCACCTGATTCCAGGCGAAGAGCCTCAATAAAGGCGAAAAATAATTTTATTCCGTCAACACTGTTGATAAGGCCAAACGTATCCAGCGTTGAGGAAACGTCGGTCAGTTGCGCGTTCAGCCATGTTACCGGGTCAGGAGCGATCGTATCAAGTTCACCAAAGCGCGCACCCAACCCAAAGCGGTGGGCAGCGGTTAAGGCATCAAGACTAGCCATGAAAAACCCCTTGTTGTTTTTTTACACTCTATCATAGAACGCTCAAACATACGATAAACTGTCGTTTATGTCGTTAATTTTTTCTAATTACTCTATTTTGTTTGGCATTAATCTCGCCAGGGGCGCACGTCTGATCCGCGAGAAAAAAACGTAACCGGTGACCAGGTGAACGTCCGCAAAAGGGCAAATATGGTTATCTGCCGTGTTGCCTGCACGGCCCGGCGTTTACGAAAGATTTTGCCAAGACCGGCAATGCTGTCCCTGACCCCGGTTATGGTCGGGCGAAACTGACCTTTGAATATCGCCCGAACAATAAAGGCACTGAGCAACCCGACATGAAGCGGCAAAAACAAAACACACAAAATGAACGGCATATCCTTGATAAATGTCCAGGTACGATTACGGGTGCCATGATACACGACAAAGGGTGATTGCTCACCGGTCACCCCCGAACCCTCATGGTAAACAACGGCTTCGCGCACCTGAACCGCCCGCCCGCCCACAAGGCGTAGACGAAAGGCCAGATCCACGTCCTCATGATAACAAAAAAAGTCCTCATCAAACCCGCCTGCTGCCTCAAACGCATCGCGCCGATAAGCGGCGGCGGCGGCGCAAGGGCCAAACACTTCACCGGTTTCGGGCAAACGCTCAAGCGGGTGATGCCAAAGCCCGCGCCAGGCAAAACCGATAGGCACGTATAAATCACCGGCCCCATCCAGCAAATGGCGATGATTGGCATCAATTTGCGTTGAGCCAGCCATAACAATAGAGGGTTTAGAGCGGGCCATGGTCAATAGTTGATACAACCAGTCCGGCTCGGCATAAGCGTCAGGGTTCAGCAGTGCTACCCACGGTGCATTACCTCGTGCCACGCCAATATTGTTGCCTTTGGCAAAGCCGGTGTTCTCATCAAGCTTGATGACCTCAAAGCGTTCATCAAGAGGCGGCAAGGCCTCGATAGAGCCGTCCTCAGACGCGTTATCAATCAGGAAAACCCGAAAATTGTCCAGCGTCTGCTTCGCCAGTGCCTCAACACAATCACGCAGCATGGTGCCGGCATTATAATTGACAATGATGACATCAACTTCGGGGGTGGTGGCTTTGGTGTTCATGCTGACTTAATCGCACTCAAAATCGTCTTTGCCAACCGGGCGGCATTGCGGCGGGAAACCATGTTCGCGCCAAAACGTCGGCAGACCTAGCTCAATCATCCAGCGCTTGGGGTGCGGTGAGGCCTTTAGGGTCGCCGGGTATGGGTACCACCAGAATTGCGGGTCTGTGGTCGGGTTTTTCACGGCGGCATAATTTCTGTATTGGAATGCCAGCTCCTGCCCCCTTGTGCTGTTCCAGTCCAGCGGTTTTCCATCGGCGCGTTCATAGGCCGCCTCGATGGCGGCGCGTTCGGTCTCAAAGTTAAAACCCGGCTCGGTTATGGCGCGATAATCAAGGGCGATGAGCGGGATATAATCGCCATTATTATTTGCCATTGTCTCATGATAAACATTGGCTAATACCGTCGATAGATCACCCATAGCCGCATAGGCGAAACTAGCGGCACTCCCCCCTCCCCTGATGGCACCGTTCAAACGCATTTGTTCAAACAGCTTTAGCGCGCCTTTGGTGTCTCCCGTATAACGCATGGAGCTGGCCATATGATGGCGGCAATTTTCATAAGACGGATCAAGGGCAAGACATTGCGCAAAGTCCTGTTTGGCCTTGTCGAAATACCCCACAGCATTATACAATATTCCGCGCCACAGCCAGGCCGTGGTTTCCTTGGAATCGCGTTTAATTGCTTCATCAAATTGTGCAAATGTCCATGTAAAATCGATGGGAGGCTTCACGCCTGCCAACAGTCCCAACACCGCATAAGGCAAACCCAGATCCGGGTTAAGGGCGATGGCTTTATTGGCGCTTTTTTCTGCCAAAGCAAAGTAACCAGGATCCTCAGCTTCCCAACTCTCTGCGACCAAATATGCAGCGGCCAGCCCGGCCCAGGCACGGGCAAAGCCGGGGTCCGCCGCCACGGCCCGTTCATAAAGCGCGACAGTTCCAAGGATGTCTTTGCGGGTCAGGAATTTATCATGAGCGCGCAGGAAAAGCTCATAGGCGTCCAGATTTTCTGTGCCTGCCGCCACTTTTACCTGTTGTACCCCCTGCAATCCGCCGCCAATTTTTACACCGAGTTGTTTGACAATTTCGTTGGCTATTTCGTCCTGAACCGCAAAAATATTTCCAGCCGTCAGGGTGCGGTCATAAGTTTGTGACCACAAATGCGCATCGGTTTGAGCATCGATCAATTGCGCGGTAATGCGGATGGTATCGCCGGACTTTCTAACCGAACCTTCCAGCACATGACGCACATTCAGCTTTTGCGCAATGGCGGGTATCCCCAGGGCCTCTTGCCCCTTAAAACCAAACGCCGAGGTGCGTGAGGCCACTGTCATGCCATCCACCCTCACCAGTACATTGAGGATTTCCTCGGCCATGCCGTCGGAGAAATATTCCTGATCGCCATCGGGTGATAAATCGGCAAACGGAAGCACAGCGATAGAGGCGGTGTTAGTGTTCGCATCCTTCGAGGCTCCCTCTGATCCTTCGACAAGCTCAGGATGAGGGTTTTCTTCTGCAACCACCCCGACCTCATCCTGAGCTTGACCTCCCACCTCATCCTGAGCTTGACCTCCCACCTCATCCTGAGCTTGTCGAAGGATGGGCGCAGAACGTGTCCCCTGCCAGATGACCAATGCCGCCACCAGCACCAGCCCTGCAACAATCACATAGTCCAGTGTGCGACCCGTCTTGGCCGTTACACTCTCACCCTCGGCCACCGCCTCACTGCGCTTCATCCCCTCTGGCGTCATTTCAAACGCCCAGGCCAGCAGCAAGGCAATCGGGAAACCGATGAGCAAAGTGGCGGTAATGGCGCTATCAAACCAGCCCGGCAGGTTCAGGGAACTTTCAAGCGCACCGGCCACCTGCATCAATATCCAGCCAACTACCGCATATACCCCCGCGACACGGAAGATATTACGGCGGCGCAGTTCTGTGAGTAGGTTATTCATCAATGGCGTCCCCACACAGTGTGTCCCTGCGTTTAAGTGTTCCTAGCGCATGACATGGCTGATGGGCAAGCAGAGAAGCGCCCAAGGTATGAATGGCATTGAGAGAATTATGTTTCAACAATTTAGACAATCAGACTTAGCGTAACCATTTCTAAGACAATTTATGCGTAACTCTGTCTCAGGGTGAAAAGGGCGGGGAAACATGCTTGCCATAAAATTGATATTTGCGGGGCTGGTGCTGTTACTGGCAGCCTTTGTTTTGCGCAGGCCGCCAAAGGGCGGGGCCAGCCGATTGGGTGCATTTATTCGTAGCACCAGTGCCTTTATTGTAGGCCTAGCCTTTACCGCCGCCGCCATAGGGTATGGCACCAATAAATCCGGCATTGTGCGCGATGGTCCCTACGCGCAAATTGCAGCCCATGCCCTGCAGACGATAGAAGAAGACCCCGCGCCCTACATCCTGTTTGTCGGGGCCAGTTATTCGCGCAATGCCATTGACGACAAATCTTTAAGCCGACGTTTGCAGGCCCGCGGATATCATCAGCGCGTTATCACCTTTGCGCTGGAGGGGGCCAGCCTGCAAGAGCGGGATTTGCGCCTGCGCCAGCTTCTGCGCGCCGCGCCCAGAGCGCCAGATACAGTGTTTTTAGAAGTGTCGATGCGCTTTGACAGCAACCCGGCCTATGGCTTTGAAGTTGCCAAATTTTCCGAGCGGGTGATCGGGCAGTTTGACCCCCGGGGTACCTTATGGACCTTGCGCGGGTTTATGGGGGATGCGCCGGGTGGCGTGGTACCCTTGGCCAAAAGCGCCATTCTTCTGGGTCTGCATGTGCCACTTAACTGGTTCAATGTCGGGTTTTTTAATGAAGCCACACAATTACATAGTGCACCAAAAATGGCCTCTTATGATCCGCAAACCAAACCGCGCCGGGATGTCAGTGATCATGACCGAAATACCGGCCTTGCCCATGTGCCAACAGAACCCACAAGGGTGTTTGCCTGGGGCGAGACATTTCGTGCCAACCAGCGCGACATGCTGGCCGCCGCCGGGGTGCGCCAAATCGCCTATTATTTCCCCCCTGTAATTGACGCAGGCGAGCGCGCCTATATTCAGGCCGTTTGTGAGAGCGGCGCAGCACATGTCTGCATTGCCCCAACAGACCCTGAAATGCTGGCCGCACTGGATGCGCCCGTCTGGTTTGACGAGGAACATTTACTGGCCCCTGGCGCCGCAATTTACGGACAATGGCTGGCCGGTGAAATGATGACCTCTGGCGTACTTGGCCAACCTGAAACGCACCCGAAACTGGCCTTGAGGCGTGAGCCATGATTTTTACCAGCCTGACGTTTTTAATCTTTTTCCTTGTTGTTTTTAGCGCTTACTGGCTAACGCCAAACAACCGGGCGCGGCTTTATATCCTGCTGGCTGGCAGTACGCTATTTTACGGCTGGTGGGACTGGCGGTTTTTAGGTCTGATCGCGCTGGTTATTGCCGTATCCTGGGCCAGTGCGTTGGTCATGGCCCGGCCCGGAACCAGCAAAAATACACAGAATTTCGCGTTGGCCGCAGGGGTTAGTGTATCGCTGATCGTACTGGGTATTTTCAAATATACCGGCTTTTTTGCCGACAGCTTTGCCGAACTTCTTACCAGCCTGGGCCTTAATGCCGATATGCCCACTTTGCGCATCATACTGCCTGTGGGGATCAGTTTTTATGTGTTTCAGGCCATATCCTATATGGCCGATGTGCGGCGTGGTGTTTTGGGTGCAGAAAAACGCCTGGGCCGCGTGGCACTTTATATCGCGTTTTTCCCGCAATTGGTGGCCGGGCCAATTGTACGGGCAGCAAGCTTCTTCCCGCAAATGGAACGCACCAAACGCCTTGGCCGCCGGGCGCTGACCGTGGGCCTTCGCGCCTTTGCCATCGGCTTTGTCTACAAGGCCTTGCTGGCCGATAATATCGCCCCTGTGGTGGATCAGGTTTACGGCAATATGGATGCCTACAACAATGGCGCTGTGGCGCTGGCAACCTTTGCTTTTGCCGCGCAAATATATTTTGACTTTGCTGGCTATTCGCTGATGGCCATTGGCGTGGCGCGGTTGTTTGGCTATCACATCCCTCGTAATTTTAATTATCCTTACGCCAGCACCTCGATCACAGATTTTTGGCGGCGCTGGCATATGTCTTTAAGTTTCTGGCTGCGCGATTATCTGTTTATTCCGCTAGGTGGGTCGCGCAATGGTCGCTTTGCCTATTACCGCAATTTGCTGGCCACCATGATTTTAGGCGGCTTGTGGCACGGTGCCGCCTGGACATTTGTCGCCTGGGGTTTGTTGCACGGGCTGGCGCTGGTGGTACACAAACTGTGGATCACTCATATCAAACCCATGCTTGCCCCCCCCCTCTCTCTGCCGCGCACAGCAAGCTGGCTGCTCGGCTTTATAACCACGCAAGCTGTGGTGCTGGCCGGCTGGGCCATTTTTCGGGCGGGCAGCGCCGGTGATGCCCTGTCGGCACTGGGTGCGCTTGGCGGGTTACGGGACGGCGGCACGCAAACCATCAGCCTTATGGTGTTGTTGGTTGTTGTGGTGCTGGCACTGGATCATGCGCTGGGGGTGCGCCGCTGGCGACCAAACTGGCGCCTTCTGGAACGCCCGGAGGTCTGGTGGGCTGGCGCCGGGGCTGCAATCGCTTTGGCTTTGAGCATTTATCCTCTTACGGCTGCACCATTTGTGTATTTCCAGTTTTAGGCGGGCGTTATACCCTCTATAAAGAAGATTATGTTGGTAAATTTATGTCGTGTATGGACCCTAAGATGCGTTGTAACTGTCCTCGATTAGAGACATTACCTTCTCAATATCCTTTATCACCTTAATGGTTATTTCTAAGTCACCAGTTCCAAAATGCCCGATTTGGCGAACGTCGCGCATAAAGGTTTCGTCAATGGCGACTTCATCCGGGTCCAGATTCAAATATACACGGATAAGTTTTTTCTGATTAAAAATCTGAACGGACGCGAAATTTCTATGCCTGCGAAATGCAATGTAATGCTTTTGTGGGTTGATGCTTACGTCGTTACCCAAGTTTTTCAGATGAATTTCCAGCGCCTTGTAGACCGCGCGCAGGTCTTTGGGCGCTGCTCAAATCTTGTCTTTAATCGTCAACACCCGCTTGGCTAGTTTTTGCTTCCCACTTTGACCACGTGTTGGCAGGGTAATACCCCCGTATTTTAAGGGTGCTCATAAGTAGAATTTTCTCTTAATCAGGATTGAGGAGATTCATCCATGAAGAAGTCACGATATTCGGACAGCCAGATCATCGGCATATTGAAGCAGGCAGAGGCGGGTAGTCC
>JAJFFS010000005.1 GCA_021776515.1 Robiginitomaculum sp.
TTTCACCAACACCTTCTGGTACGCCGGGCATTCAAACCGGCCCTGTTGTGGCACAGATTGATCCCAAGGCACAGGTTTCACCAACACCTTCTGGCACGCCGGGCGTTCAAACCGGCCCTGTTGTGGCGCAGATTGATCCCAAGGCGCAGGTTTCACCAACACCTTCTGGTACGCCGGGCGTTCAAACCGGCCCTGTTGTGGCGCAGATTGATCCCAAGGCGCAGGTTTCACCAACACCTTCTGGTACGCCGGGTGTGCAAACCGGCCCTGTTGTGGCGCAGATTTCACCAGAAATTTCAAGTATAGTGCGCTCCTTTAATGCGTCTCCTGGTTTGGTAGAGCCTGTCTCTCGTTTGCGCAGCACAGGTGAAAAGGTTGCCAGCAAACCATCAAGCGTTTCCGGGTCCATTAAAGCCGCGGTCAATCCATCAACATTAACAGCTAATCAGGCAGGCGCTGTTCCAGCAAACTCATTGTTAAATGGTGCCAGTGCAGTCTTGGCACAAGCCATGATGACGTCCTCATCAAACTTTTCGGGATTTGAAAAAAGTGGTTCTGCGTTGAAAGTTGCAGAGCCCTTCGGCATCAGCAGTGGTGAAACCGGGTTAGATGTTCGCGCTGGCATGCAAGGTATAGAGCAGGGGCAGTCTGCCAGACCGTTGCAGGGGCTGGATAGTCTGACGCCAAAAGCAACATTGGCGGCGCACCATAATGTGCCACGTCTGGATCAGGCAAATCTCGCCGGATTTGCAGCTACATTGGCACAACGTGCGCAGGGCGGTGGTACCAGGTTTGAGATACGCCTCGACCCGGCGGAATTGGGCAAGGTCCAGGTTCGCCTTGAGGTTAGCGCTGACAACCGGGTGGAAGCCATCGTGAGCACCCAACGCCCTGAAGTGCTCGCTGACTTGCAAAAAGGTGCAGATTCCTTGCGCCGGGCTTTGGTTGATGCGGGTTTTGAACTTGATTCAGACAGCCTGAATTTTTCGCTTGAGCACGGTAATGATGGTGCCAGTGCCGAGCAGGATTTGGCCCCGGGATATAGTGTAAGTGAAGCAATAGCGCTGGAAGATGCGGCGGAGCCGATGCAAGCGCCAGTTACTGAAATTGAGCAAGCATACGGGATGAGACGAATGTTCACAGAACGCGTTGACGTAAAGGTATAAGGGAAAAGAAATGCCAGCATTAAATGGACTTGGACTAAACCTTGCTGCCTCAAACACACAGGCTGACGGTGTCTCTCTTGCCGATGATTTTGATACGTTTCTTGTATTGCTAACGGAGCAGTTAAAAAATCAGGATCCACTTAGTCCACTGGATTCAAATGAGTTTGTTGGACAATTGGTGCAGTTTTCAGGGGTTGAACAACAGATCAATCAGAACCGTAATCTGGAATCCCTCATTAGCCTCAATGCAATTAACTCTGCCACGTCTGCCGTTGGATTTATCGGCAAGGAGGTTGATGTCCTTGGCCCAACGACTGATCTTGTTAATGGAAGTGCCCGTTGGACATACGCCAGTGCAAATGGGGCCACAGCGGTTAGCATTCTTGTCAAGGATGCAAATGGCAAAATTGTTTTTCAGACCGAAGGCGACACGGGCTCAGGTGATCATAGTTTCAACTGGGACGGTCGAGATAATATTGGTACGTTACTGGCGGATGGTTCTTACGACCTTGAGGTCAGTGCACTGGATGCAAATGGCAATTTATTATCCACGTCTGTTTCTACCAGTCATGTTGTTACCGGCGCAGACTTCTCAGGGCTGGAGCCTGCATTGCTCGTAGGTGATAACCGTATCTCTTTCGCCAACATTCTTGCTGTACGTGACAGGAGTGCAGCCAATACCTAACACGACAGGGTCCAGAATGGTGGCCCTCATACTGAAGCAGAAGCTCCTCACAATAGACATTAAAAAAATAGGAGCCAAAAATGTCACTTTATTCAGCACTAACTATAGGGGTTGCAGGGCTGCGTGCTAATTCATCGGCGCTCAGCGGCATTTCCAATAATATCGCCAATGTTAACACCATTGGTTACAAACGCACACGGACGGATTTTTCTTCATTGGTTACATCGGCAAATGTCAGTGCACTTGATGCCGGTGCCGGTGTCAGGGCGGGTGCGCAACGTCTGATTTCAGAACAAGGACAGTTGCAGTCTTCTGGATCAACCACTGACCTGGGCATTGCCGGATCAGGTTTCTTTGTTGTGGGTACAGCTGTTCAAAACGGCGCCCCTGAAGATGCGTTGCGCTTTACACGTGCGGGTGGATTTGCCCCGGATGAGCAAGGCTTCTTACGAAACGCTGCCGGTTATTATTTGCGAGGCTGGGCAGCTTTGCCCACGGGTGGTTTCGCCACCAATGCTTCAGATGCGACTACGCTTTCCACCGTTAACATTGCTTCGATCAGCGGTTCAGCACAAGCTAGCAGTTCTGTACAATTTAATGGTAATCTTCAGGCTAGTCAGGTTGTTTCTGCGGCAGAAGCAACTTATGCGGCCAATACGTCAACCAATAATATGGCATCAGGTGCGGTTACGCCGGACTTTGTACGTACAGTTCAGGTGTTTGATAGTCAGGGCGGTGTTCGCAATGTCAATCTTGCCTTCCTGAAAAGCAGCGCAGCGGCGAACACCTGGCATGTCGAAGTTTATGCTTCCCCCGCCAGTGATGTGGCCATTGGTGCGCCATTGGTTGATGGCCAACTTGCCACAGGCAATGTCGTTTTTGATGCAAATGGTCAATTTGATGCCGCCTCCTCTATGCCTCTTAATCTGGCTATTGGTGGATCATCAGCGGGAGCACCTGCCGCTGGTGCGTTTAATTGGGCTCCCGGTTTGGGGATTGCTGCACAGAACATTGATATAGGTTTTGGCACTGCGGGCGCATCTGGGGGGCTGACCCAGTTTGATTCCAGCTCAGTACTGGACTCATCCATTGTCGATGGGGCCATATTTGGCAGTTTAACCGGCGTTGATGTAGATTCTGAAGGTTTTGTGACAGCCAGTTTTTCAAACGGGGTAACACAAAAAATTTATCAGGTTCCTCTGGCTACTTTCATCAATCCTAACGGATTGAGTGCGGAAGATGGAGATGCCTTCAGTTTGGCTCAGAACTCAGGGTCACTAAACCTTAAGGCTGCCTCGAACGGGGTTGGAAAAATTTCTTCACGCACGCTTGAAGGCTCCAACGTGGATCTGGCCGAAGAGTTTACCAATTTGATTACGGTACAACGGGCATATTCCGCATCATCCAAAATCATCACAACGGCTGATGAAATGCTCGATGAGCTTATCAGGATCAAACGATAATTTAACCATCCCCTCCAGCTCTCTGTTGGAGGGGATTTAATTAAAATTGCATGTAATTTTTTTGGGAGGAATTCACCAGCTTTATTTGCCGGATATTTAAGTTCTCTGGTTAAGGTCACAACCAGAGACAGAGAATGTCCGCTTAAAAGATGGGAACGGGTGATATGGGTTACGCAAGAAAAGCACGAGAAACACTGGTTATTGGGCCCGATGGCAGTCCACTGACTTTAGCAGATTTGCCCAGGCCAGAAACACGGCGCTGGGTCATACGGCGAAAAGCAGAAGTAGTGGCGGCCGTTCGCGGCGGGCTATTAACGCTGGAGGATGCCTGTAATCGTTATCGGCTTACGGTGGAGGAATTTTTAGGGTGGCAACAAATGATTGACCGTCATGGTCTTGCCGGTTTGCGCACGACCAAGGTTCAGCAATACCGTTAGGCCATAGATTGATAAACCATGATATAATGATATGGGTCAATTTGCTCCCATAGCAGGCGCAAATCCTAATCAAATCTGAACAAAAGAGCCGGTTGTTTACCATCCGGCTCTTTTTTTATGCTTTTTCAGGGCATTGTGTCGGTTTTATTAAGTATACGTTTACGACGTGATGGGAAATTCCTGCCTAGTGAAGTGCACGAATGTGCTTAGCAAGGTGGGAAATAAGTGAATAGTCTTCTCAATACGCTTAACCAGTTTGGCCCCATGCGGTTGATAATCATCTTAGGTGTTACCATCGGCGCCACAGTGGCGCTGATGACAATGGCATTAAATATTGGTTCGGCTGAAAAGACGCTTTTGTATTCCGGGCTCGACCTTAAAGAAGCCGCAGAGATCGGTGCACGCCTTGACCAAATGGGTGTCGCCTACTCAGTAGGTGCCGGTGGGTCTACTATTATGGTGCCGCGCAAAAAGGTAGATACAGTGCGCATGGCCCTTGCCGGGGAAAACCTGCCGAGCTCTGGCTCTATGGGGTATGAAATATTCGATAAAACCGGGGCCATGGGGCAAACCAGTTTTGCGCAAAATACCGCCATGTTGCGCGCCATGCAGGGCGAACTGGAACGTACCATTACCACGCTTGATGGGGTTAGTGCGGCACGGGTGCTTCTGGTCATGCCAACGCGCGGCCTGTTTGAGCGTGAGACACAGCAGGCCAAGGCATCCGTAATTGTACGTTTGCAAGCCAATATTATAGGCGTTACGCAAACTCAGGCCATTCGTCAGCTCGTGGCCAGTGCCGTACCAGGGCTTAAGGCCGGGGCGGTAACGGTGGCCGATGAGTCGGGTCGGGTACTTGCTCGTCAGGATGATGGCGACGGTAGCAGCGAAATTGCAGCCGGGCAGCGGGCGGGTACCGAAGCTGCCTTGGCAAAAAAAATAACCACCATGTTGAGTTCTATCTCTGGCCCAGGTGGTGTGCAGGTTCAGGTTAGCGCTGAACTTGATATGAAACGGACAACGGAGCAGTCAACCATTTTCGATCCGGATAACCGGGTGGTTATCTCTAGTGATACAAGTGAAGAAAGTTCTGATGAATCCGAAGCGAAAACAGAAGGTGGCGTCAGTGTTGGGGCCAATGTTCCCGGTACTGCTGCAAACACAGAAGCATCGCCAAAATCCAATGCTGCCAGTTCTCGAACCAGTGAAATTCTTAATTTTGGTAACTCAAAAACTGAACGAACTATCGTTTACCAGGCAGGAAACATCCTCCGCCTTTCAGTGGCAGTCCTTGTTGATGGTACGCTGATTGTGGATGACCAAGGCGCTGAAACCTACACGCCACGTACGCCTGCGCAAATGAGCGAAATTGAAGCCTTGGTCAAAACCGCCATTGGTTTTGATGAAACGCGTGGAGATACGGTTACAGTTTCAAATGTACAGTTTTCCAGACCGGCACCTATTGGTGAAGTTGCCAAACCGGGCATGTTCTCCTTTGATAAGAATGACATTATGCGCACAGTTGAATTGCTTATATTGGCCATTGTTTCCATCGCCATGATGATTTTTATCATCAAACCCCTTGTCGGCGGTATTGCTGGTGGCGGCACGGTAGGTGGACCAATGTTGGCCAGTGCAGGTGCAGGCGCCACTCCAGCACTTACGGGTCCCGCCGATACAACAGCCCCCCCGATCCCTGCCGGTGGCCTGGCAAGCAATTCGATGGGCGCATTAGCCGCACCGCAAGGCGCTTCAGATATGGACAGTGGCATTGATGTCGCCAGAATTCAGGGTCAGGTGAAAACATCATCGATTAACAAGGTATCAGAGATCGTAGACTCAAATCCGGAAGAAACTATTTCGGTTCTACGCTCCTGGTTGCACGAGGCATAATCCATGACACGACCTGCACAGAAAAGCCCTATTATTGACGATGTAACCCGCCTGAGCGGTGCTGATAAGGCTGCGATAATATTGCTTGCTCTGGGTGAAGATCATCACAAACTTTGGGAACTGATGGATGATGAGGAAATTAAGGAAATTTCTCAGGCTATGTCCAATTTAGGTAATGTTACAGCCTCAGCCGTGGAAAAACTGATTGTGGATTTTGTCGGCCAGATGTCCAACACCGGCTCATTGATGGGGTCTTATGACGCGACCCAGCGCCTTCTCAATAAATTTATGTCTGAGGACAAAGTCGAAGGCGTTATGGAGGAAATCCGTGGTCCGGCCGGGCGTACCATGTGGGATAAACTGGGTAATGTGAATGAAGGCGTTCTGGCCAATTATCTGAAAAATGAATACCCGCAAACTGTCGCTGTAGTTTTGTCCAAAGTTAAATCTGATCACGCGTCTCGGGTGCTGAGCGCTCTGCCAGAAGAATTTTCACTGGAGGTGGTAATGCGCATGTTGCGTATGGAGCCTGTTCAAAAAGAAATAATGGATGAGATCGAGGCCACATTGCGGCGTGAATTCATGTCCAATCTGGCAAGAACCAACAAGCGCGACAGCCATGAAATGATGGCCGATATTTTTAATAATTTTGATCGTCAGACAGAAAACCGTTTCCTGGCGGCGCTGGAAGAACGAAACCGGGATGCATCCGAACGTATTCGTTCGCTTATGTTTGTATACGAGGATTTGCAAAAGCTGGATCCAGGGGGTGCACAAACACTGCTACGCGTCGTTGATAAAGAACAACTGGGTCTGGCGATGAAGGGGGCATCTGAGGCGCTTCGTGATCTCTTTTTCTCTAACATGTCGGAACGTGCGGCAAAAATATTACGTGAAGATATGGAGGCCATGGGGCCAGTGCGTCTCAAGGATGTTGAGGGTGCGCAACAGTTAATGGTTAACCTGGCCAAGGACCTCGCCGCAAAGGGTGAGATATTGTTGGCAGATGGTGGTTCTGAAGATGAGTTGATTTATTAAAATGAGTACAGATTCAGCAACTAAATATACGTTTGACACAGAATTTTCCACTGACGGGAGAATTTTGCGCGATGGGGAAAAGCACCGGATACATTTCACTCGTGAGGAAATGAAAATAGAACGTGACAAGGCCTTTGAAAAAGGACAACAGGCAGCGCTGGTCAAGGCAGAGGAACAATCAGCAATCAGCTTGAAGGTGCTTTCAGAGAAAAGCATACACATAATTTCGACTTTGAAAAACCACAGTAATGAATATAGGGCCCAAGCGATTGATCTGGTGCTGCTTGCCGCGCGAAAAATTGCTGGCGCGGCACTGGAGCGTTACCCGGAAGAACAGATACAAGGCGTGGTTGGTGATGTGCTCAAGGATTTGCGTGATGTACCACGGCTGATCATTACTTGCCCGGCCGAGATTACAGATGCTGCAAGAGAGAACTTGCATGAACTGGCCAAAAATAATGATTTTGAGGGCACGTTGATTATTCGATGCGCAGAAGATGCGCAACCTGGTGACATTCAGTTGGAGTGGGCCCAGGGCGAAGTCAGTGTCAACACTGCAGACGTTGCTGAGCGGGTTGAAAATACTGTGCGGCATTGGCTGGCTGCAACCGAAGCACAAGAAGAACGGCATAATATTTCCGCCACCGAGCGCGGCACCGAGAAGGGAAACTAGCCCATGTCTGATATTGAATCTGATCTCGATTTAGAAGCTTTTGATAAGCCCGGGGAAACGCCTGCGGACGAAGTTCCGCCCGATATGCCCCCCGAGACCCCTCCCGATACCCCTCCTGCGACGGTTGCTGAGGATAAGGAGCCCAAAACCGCTATTGATCTTGCGCCGGTTTATGATGTTCCCGTGCGAATATCTGCAGTACTTGGGAAGACAAAAATCAATGTAAATGACCTGCTTGCCCTGGGCCGTGGTTCGGTTTTGGAGTTGGACAGAAAAGTGGGTGAAGCTATTGATATTTATGTCAATAACAGATTGGTCGCTAGAGGCGAGGTGGTGATTGTTGATGACCAGCTTGGTGTCACAATGACGGAAATTATTAAAGAGGATGGTAGTGGCACCTGATCGGGTGCACTGGCAATATAGGAGGATAATATGCGGGTATTAATCATCGGTAGTCTTGGCGGTCAGCTAGGTGAAGCAACAAAAATTGCCATGAAAAATGGTGCCAAAGTTGCCCATGTTGAATGCACTGATACAGCAATGAAGGCATTGCGTGCTGGTCAGGGGGCAGACCTGTTAATGGCGGATATTGGCAATGATATAGCTACGCTTGCCAGTGCCTTAAAGGCCGAGCGTATTCATGTGCCGATCGTTGCATGCGGGGTTTCTGCCACACCTTCTGCTGCTGCTGCGGCTATTCGTGCCGGCGCCAAGGAATTTATTCCCTTGCCACCCGATACTGACCTTATTGCTGCAGTGTTGGCTGCTGTTGCTGATGATGAGCGCCCTATGATTGCCCGCGATCCGGCAATCCGCCAGGTGGTGACGCTTGCTGATCAGGTTGCCTCTTCTAATGCCTCTATTCTTATCACTGGCGAATCGGGTTCAGGCAAGGAGGTGATGGCTCGTTATGTTCATGAAAAATCCAAACGCGCCACCAAGCCGTTTATCTCTATCAACTGTGCGGCAATCCCTGATAATTTACTGGAATCAGAACTTTTCGGGCATGAAAAAGGGTCTTTTACCGGTGCCATTGCCCGGCGCATTGGTAAATTTGAAGAAGCAGATGGGGGGACGCTGCTCCTTGATGAAATCTCTGAAATGGATGCACGCTTACAAGCCAAACTTTTGCGCGCCATCCAGGAACGTGAGATCGACAGGGTAGGTGGTACACGCCCCGTAAAAATTGACATTCGTATTCTGGCTACCTCAAACCGGGATCTTTCACAAAGTGTTCGCGACGGCAGTTTTCGAGAGGATTTGTTGTTTCGCCTCAACGTCGTTAATCTGAAATTGCCGCCTTTGCGTGAACGTCCGGGGGATATTGCGGCACTGGCAGATCATTTTTCCGCCCGTTATGCTGCGGCAAACGGGGTTTCCGTACGTCCGGTTTCAGATGCGGCACGTCATGTGTTGCTCAATCGTTCCTGGCCGGGCAATGTTCGTGAACTGGAAAATGCCATGCACCGTGCGGTCTTGTTGGCCGATGGAGACGAAATTGGCCCCGATGCCTTGCGAGCCCCGGATGGGACGAAATTGAGCGATGCCGCCCCGCGCGGTGTGGTTGAAGCGGCAGCAGAAGCGGCACAGGTTTCTGTGCAAAGCACAGTTGGACAAACCGTCGCACAAGTGGAGCAGGATCTTATTCTTGATACACTGGATCATTGCCTGGGCAATCGAACCCATGCGGCAAATATTCTAGGCATTTCCATTCGTACCTTGCGGAACAAACTTAAAATTTATGCTGAACATGGTGTGTCTGTGCCCTTGCCTGGTGGGGAGCGCCATACAGGCGTTGGTGCAGTAGCCTAAATGCAGATTTTACAGAATTTTGGAAAATTAAATGGCTGAAACGGCTGGCATAAGTTCGCCTGATACCGGGCTCGGCGGGAACAAGTTTGTCGCGGCAGTCATGCGCGGCGACGTGGCGCTGGCCGTGGGTATTATCGCCATACTGATGATGCTGATTGTACCCATGCCCAAATGGTTGCTGGACATTGCTTTGGCGGTCTCGGTTTCCTTTTCTGTACTGGTATTAATGACGGCATTGTTTATCCGAAAACCACTGGAATTTAGTGCCTTTCCTGCAGTTTTGTTGATTGCAACCATGTTGCGGCTTGGGCTTAACCTTGCTTCTACACGTCTGATTTTATCAGATGGGTCACAAGGCTCTGATGCGGCGGGGGAGATTATTCGTGCTTTCGGGGTTCTGATAACCCAGGGCAATTATGTCATCGGTATTATTGTTTTTATCATTCTGGTTATCGTCAATTTTGTCGTGATTACCAAGGGGTCGGGCCGTATTGCTGAAGTGGCCGCACGCTTTTCACTGGATGCCATGCCAGGTAAGCAGATGGCCATTGATGCGGACCTTAGCTCTGGCCTTTTGAAGGAAGATGAGGCGCGTCAGAAACGCAAGGACCTGGAGGCGGAATCAAATTTTTACGGTTCAATGGATGGGGCCTCAAAATTTGTGCGCGGTGATGCCGTGGCCGGTCTTCTTATTACGGCTATTAATATTATTGGCGGTATGATTATCGGCGTCGGGCAGGAGGGTATGCCTTTCGCGCAGGCCGCTTCAAATTATACAATGCTGACCATTGGTGACGGGCTGGTTAGTCAGATACCGGCACTGGTTATTTCTATCGCTGCCGGTCTTCTTGTTTCCAAGGCCGGTGTTGAAGGTGCGGCTGACAAAGCCTTGTTCGCTCAGTTTACCGGTTATCCTCAAGGGTTAGTTATCGTCGCGGCGATCAGTCTGATTGCTGCGCTTCTTCCCGGCATGCCGTTTGTGCCTTTTGCTCTGATGTCCCTGCTTTTGGGTGGCGGTGCCTGGGCTATCCATAAGCGCAAAGCCAAAGAGCAGGTTATCACCGAGCAAGTCGTCGCTAGCGAGGAAAAAGAAAAAGAAAACGATGAGCAGCCAATTTCTGAAAGTTTGCATATTGATGGTTTGAAGATTGAGCTGGGTTATAACCTGCTCAGCCTCATTAATGATATGGAGGGGCGACGTCTTACGGACCAGATCAAGGCTCTTCGTCGCCAGATGGCTCAGGAAATGGGTTTTGTTATGCCGCCAGTGCGTATTTTGGATAATATGCAACTTGGTACTGATGATTACATGATCCGCGTCAAGGAAATTGAGGCGGGTTCGGGCCTGCTAAAACTTGGTCATTTATTGGTGATGGACCCAACGGGCGCACAGGTTGATCTGCCGGGCGACCATGTCAAGGAACCTACTTTTGGGTTGCCGGCAACCTGGATAACAGAATCCTTGCGCGAGGAAGCTACGTTTCGGGGGCTGACGGTCGTGGATCCGGCAACAGTGCTGGCAACGCACCTGACCGAGATTTTACGGGATAATATGCCGGATCTGCTTTCCTTTGCAGAAACTGAAAAATTACTCGAAGGTCTGGGTAAGGAAGATACAAAACTTCTGGAAGAGATCAGCCCGTCACAAATCAGCCGCTCGGGTATCCAGCAGATTTTGCAAGGCCTCTTGAAAGAGCGCGTTTCTATTCGTGATTTACCGGCCATACTGGAAGCCATTGCCGAGGCCAGCGCCACAACGCAACAGCTGGGCGCCATTATAGAGCATGTGCGCACCCGGCTTGCCCGGCAATTATGCCATGCTAGTGCGGCACCGGATGGGTCACTGCCCATGTTGGGGCTTTCACCGGAATGGGAACAGGCCTTTGCTGAAAGTTTGATCGGTGATGGTGATAACCGTCAATTGGCCTTGCCACCTTCAAAATTGCACGAATTTATCAATAGTGTACGGACAAGCTTTGATGTTGCAGCGCAGGCAGGTGATACGCCGGTTCTTCTCACGTCGCCATTAATTCGGCCTTATGTACGTTCAATTATTGAACGGTTCAGAGCGCAAACAATTGTTATGTCGCAAAATGAGGTTTCACCCAAGGCGCGACTGAAAGTTGTGGGACAAGTCTGATGAATAATAATTTACTCGCCATTATGGAGCAAAGTTTTACGCCGGCGGATCTGGTTCTGATCAGTGCGATAGCTCTGGTTTGTGCCGGTGTTATGCGCAGTTATGGTCATATAGTTATGGCAGTGTTTATTGCTGCGGCGGTAGATTTCATGTTGCCCGGTATTTTTGCGTTGGTTACGGGTGTCCCGGTGAGTGAGGCATTGCTGGCAAGTTGGGACCGTCTTGCGGGTTATTCCAGTGTTGCCCTTTTGGTGCGTGCACTGGTGTATTTCGCTGCGATCAGTTTGTTGTTTGGCACCAAGGCTGCTTACGGGCGGCGGTAACTGGATATGTCTCTGGCGTGAATTTTGCGAGTTCCCTGGCGGAGTGTGTGCAAATGGAACGCTGGAGGCAAGAATGGAAACATTACAGTTAGTCGGTGACATAGCTTTTGCGCCAGGGGAACTGGTGATTTACACAATTATTGCTTCAATGGTGGGCTTGGCTACCGGGCAGTTTTCACGAATTTGGCTAGCGGTTCTTGTCGCTTTGAGCGCAGATGTCGCCTGGCCCTGGATATTGGAAACCAGCAATGGGCTTGATGCCATGGCGGCACGTGAAGCCGCGACAACACATCTTGTCCGCGATGGCGGTGCCGCCATTGCCTTGCGTATGGTGCTTTATTTTTTTGCGATTTCGGTAGTGCTGATGTTCAAACGTGTCCTGGGAACAGAAAACTAGTGGATTAACGTGCAGCGCGGTTGCCAGCTATTTCATCCAGCTCATCCTGTTCGGCTTTGGCACGAGCATCAGTGATACGTTGCAAGCGACGCTCTTCCATCAACTCAAACTTTTTCAACTCAAGAAAGGCTTCTTCCAGTTGCACACGTAAAGCAGCGGTTTGAGCATCCAGCTCTACCATTGATGCGCGCAGGTTATTTTTGCGCTCGATAACAGCCTGGGCATAAGAGCCATAAGCCATAAAACCTTCGCGGCTTTCATCAGCCGCAACCTGTTCTTCGGGAACGCTGCGTTCCAGATCTGCTGCGCGGCTTTCCAGATGGGCGCGTGCCTCATCCAGACCTGCCATTTGTTTTTGTAGCTCTTCAACTTTAAACCGAGCCAATTTTACCAAGGATGCAAAATTACGCATCATTTCCCTCCATTATCACCCATTTTCGGGTTTGTTATTATCACCCATGATTTTGGCCAGGCGTTGGAACCCATCATCAAGTGATGTGGCCTCTTCTTTTTCCTGTCCAAGAAACGCTTCTAACGGGCCGTGTAACTCGATGGCCCGGTCCACGTCAGCATTGGAACCGCGGGCATAGGCGCCCAAACGGATCAATTCTTCCATGTCTGCATAGTCACTAAGCGCGCGACGCGCTTTGAGAATTAAATCGTTTTCTTCATCAGTGCTGCACCCTGGCATGGTGCGCGATATACTTTTTAGAACATTGATCGCGGGGAACCTTCCCCGTTCTGCAATCGCCCGTTCCATAACGATATGGCCATCAAGTATCCCGCGTGTTGCATCGGCTATGGGCTCATTATGATCATCGCCATCAACCAACACAGTGAAAATACCCGTGATGGCACCCTCGGACCGCCCATCCGTGCGGCGTCCGGGGCCAGCGCGCTCAAGTAGTCGCGGCAGTTCATTAAAGACCGATGGTGTATAGCCGCGTGTTGTTGGCGGCTCACCTGCAGCCAATCCAATCTCTCGCTGGGCCATGGCAAAACGGGTAACAGAATCCATCAAACACAGGACATGCTGTCCCTGATCACGAAAATATTCGGCTACGGTCAGGGTAAGTTGGGCAGCCTGACGACGACTGAGCGCGGGTTCGTCCGAGGTTGCCACGACGACAACGGCGCGTTTCATCCCCTCTGCCCCTAGAACGTCGTCAATAAATTCTTTGACCTCACGGCCCCGTTCACCAATCAACCCAATAACGGCAACGTCGCAATCCGCATTTTGCGCTAGCATGGACATCAGCACAGATTTGCCGACGCCGGACCCGGCAAAAACACCCATGCGCTGACCTTTGCAAATTTGCGTAAAGGTATTGATCGTCCGCACGCCAGTATCCATACGTGCGCCAACTCGTGCCCGGGCATGTGGTGCCGGGGGGCGGCCTCGCAAGGGGTATGGATAAAGCCCTGGCAATAGCGGTCCGGCATTATCCAGAGGCTTGCCAAAGGCATCAATGACCCGGCCCAGCCATGCCTGGGCAGGGCGAACAAATGGGCCTTCTGGGTCAATTTCCATACGCGAGCCAGCCCGTACACCATCCAGTGGACTAAAAGGCATCATCAAGGCATGGTCTCCGCGAAAACCAACAACTTCGCAGGCAATGTCACCATGACGGGTCTGGGCTTTTGCCCGTGCACCGAGTTCAAGCGCATCGGCTGGCCCTTCGGCTTCGATCATCAGACCGTTAACCGCAGTAATGCGTCCGCGAAAACGCCGTGGCTCAATGCTCTCTATACTGGCTTTCAGTGTTTGCATGGTCGCAAATTTTATCCAAATATCTAGTGTTAAGCTAAAACCTACATGAACCACCTTGAGATCGCGTAAACGCGCGTGTGAAAATTTTCAGAAAATAGTTTTTGATCACAGAAAGTTAAAGGCATCAGATTTGATTTACTTTTAGTTAAGGGGATT
The DNA here is from genome assembly GCA_021776515.1 of Robiginitomaculum sp. Lineage (GTDB taxonomy): Bacteria > Pseudomonadota > Alphaproteobacteria > Caulobacterales > Maricaulaceae > Robiginitomaculum_B. The sequence continues at coordinate 13,955 of JAJFFS010000005.1, forward strand.
CCCCTAGCGTATGGATAGAGTTAACCATTATGCCAAAGGAGCCTGCAAACTGATTCGCAGGACAATGGGAGGGGCCGATGAGAGTTCTCTTGGTTGAGGATGATAGTGCAACAGCGCAGTCCATAGAGCTGATGCTAAAGTCGGAAGGCTTTAATATTTATACAACAGACCTTGGAGAAGAAGGGGTCGATTTGGGTAAGTTATATGATTATGACATCATACTGCTTGATCTGAATTTACCGGATATGCCGGGATTTGATGTTTTGAAGCAATTGCGTGTTTCAAAGGTCGAAACGCCGGTCCTGATCCTGTCAGGTACGGCTGACACCGAGGTCAAGGTTCAGGGACTGGGCTATGGTGCCGATGATTACCTGACAAAACCTTTCCACAAGGATGAACTGGTTGCCCGTATCCACGCGGTGGTGCGGCGTTCCAAAGGACATTCGCAATCAATCATTACCACAGGGGCAGTTGCTGTTAACCTGGACGCCAAGACGGTGGATGTGAATAAACAACGCGTCCATCTGACTGGCAAGGAATACCAGATGCTGGAACTGCTATCCTTGCGCAAGGGAACAACCTTGACCAAGGAAATGTTCCTTAATCAATTGTACGGCGGCATGGATGAGCCGGAATTGAAGATTATTGATGTGTTTATTTGCAAATTGCGCAAAAAACTTGCTAACGCCACTGGCGGTGAACACTATATTGAAACGGTCTGGGGGCGCGGCTATGTGTTGCGTGACCCTGTCGAGGAAGAAGTTGCCGCGTAAACCCGGCGTATCATTTTCAAAAAAAAGGCGGCTTTTCAGCCGCCTTTTTTATTATTCTAAATTCGGGATCAAGCCACTTGCGCTGCAGCGGCCTGTCCCTTGCGAATGTAAAGGCCACGTTTTCCGGGCACAGGAACGAAAGCATCAGAAAGCCCCATAACGGTTTCAGCCGCACCCAGGAATAGAAAGCCATCGGGGGCAATAGATTGTGCCAGCCGGTTCAGGATGTCAGTCTTCGTTGCCTGATCAAAATAAATCAGCACGTTGCGGCAAAAAACCACATCAAACTGACCAAGCCCGCGAAAGTTTTCAAGCAGGTTGAACTTTCTAAAAGTGATATGTTGTTGCAATCTGGGGTCTATGCGCCACAGGTCATTAGCCTTCTCGAAATACTTGACCATAAGCTGAACTGGTAAACCGCGCTGCACTTCAAATTGGGAGTAAAGGCCAGTTTTGGCTTTTTCCAGAACCTTGTCAGAAATATCAGTGGCCAGAATACTGCTTTGCAATCCTTTCATACGCGCTGCTTCTTCGCGCATGATCATGGCCAGTGAATAAGGCTCCTGACCGGAAGATGCAGCAGCGCACCAGATTTTTATCTTGGAACCAGCCGGGCGATTTGCCGTAAGATGAGGGATGACATCACTTTTAAATAGATCAAAAGGTGTGCGATCGCGAAAGAAAAAAGTTTCGTTGGTCGTCATCGCTTCAGTTACGATCGCGTTCAGACGATCATCATTTTTTGTACGCATGGCCTTGATGAGTGCATCAACCGAATCGTAATTCTCTTTACGGGCAATCGGCCCAAGCCGACTATCAAGTAAATATCCCTTGTCTTCTGCCAGAACATGGCCTGAAGTTTTTTTCAGCATATTCACCAGAAATGTAAAATCTTGAGTGTTCATTTTTGAACTTCCCTGCTGACAATGCGCATAATTGTTTCCCCAATTTGATTTAAGGGTTTGATTTGTTCTGCAAGACCTGCCTGAACGATTGAACCGGGCATGCCCCAAACAACTGAGCTGGCCTCATCCTGTGCAATAATTTGTGCCCCGGTTTTTACCATTTCTTTGGCCCCGGCACAGCCATCATGCCCCATGCCTGTAAGAATAACACACAGGGCAGCATCTCGATAAATATTGGCGGCACTGCGCAACATCGGGTCCACCGCCGGGCGGCAGAAGTTTTCTGGTGGACGTTGGTCCAAGCCAATCACCAAACCAGTGCCCGCACGGCGCACAGTCATATGGTAATCACCTGGTGCCAGGTAAATACCATCTTGTTTGACGGGCATGCCGTCACGGCCCTCAACAACTAGTCTGCGGGCGCTTTTGCTCAAATGTTCGGCTAGAACAGCGGTAAAAGCCTTGGGCATGTGTTGGGTAATAAATACCGGAATTTTTATCTTGGGTCCGATCATGCTAATGACATCACGCAAGGCTTGCGGTCCGCCTGTGGAAGACCCAATAAACAATGCCTTTGGTGGGTTGCGGTTAGCCGGTGGGCGAATTGCTACTTTGGCTGCAGGTGCCGTGAGGCGTGTGCGTGTAAAACTCTGCTTACGCCCGGCTTCGCCAAGTGTACGCACCTTTCTGATCAGGTTTTGTTTGAATTCATCTGCTCTGGAGAGAGAACCGGATTCCGGTTTAGGCAGATAATCTGCGGCACCATGCTCTAATGCTTTCAAGGTGATGTCTGCATTGCGGTGAGTCAGGGTCGAGGCCATGATAACTTTGGTTTTTGGTGCGGCTTTCATGATTTGCGGCAAAGCGGATAAACCATCAAGGCGCGGCATTTCAACGTCCAGGATTACCACGTCAGGCTTGTGTTCGCCCGCCATTCTAACGCCCATAACTCCATCAGAGGCTTTGGCAACAATTTCTATGCCGTCTTCTTCTTCCAGCCAACGTGAGACCAGACCGCGCACAACGGCTGAATCATCAGTGATCATGACCCGGATCGGGCCGTGATTCATACCAGAATTGCGTGATATATGGGGTTTGGCAAGGGTCATGCTTTGGCCGCTATCAAACCAACTTCAACGAATTTAGAACTGAGGATGTCGCCATCAAATGGTTTCATGATGTACTCATTAGCGCCGGCGCGCAGGGCTTCGGTAATATGCCCCATATCATTTTCAGTCGTGCAGAAGACTACGACGGGCTGATCACCGCCGGTTTCCTTACGCAGTGCGCGAAGAAAATCAATGCCGCTCATAACGGGCATGTTCCAGTCCAGAAGAACTGCATCAGGCATGGTTTTTCGGCACTGCTCCAGGGCTTGCGCCCCGTCAGCGGCCTCTTCACAGGCAAAATCCATATCTTCGAGAATACGTCGTGCGACCTTACGGATTACACGGCTATCATCAACCACGAGACAATTCTTCATTTTCTTCGTCCTTTATCTATCCCTTGAAAACTCCGACTAGGCAGCACAAGCTTCCATATCGCCGATGTTCAGCATTTTCTGGATGTCCAAAATTATCAAAAGTCGACCGTCTAGCCGGTAAATTCCTTTGGATATATCTTGCCATTGCGGGTCAATATTACTGGGAAGCGTCTTTCGATCCCGCTTGGCAAGTCGTAAAACTTCACCAACCTTATCTATGATGAGCCCATAGGACTCATTACCCAGTTCGACACCGATAGCCATTTCATGGTGATCTTCATTTTCTTGCTTTGGCAGCCCTAGACGCACACGTGCATCAATGGCGGTTACGATGCGGCCCCGAAGATTCAGAACGCCTCTTACTTCTGGCGATGCCATGGGTACTCTCGTTAGTGAGAGTGGCTGAAAGACGTCATGAATACTTGTGACCTCAATACCAAAAAGTTGGTCGGCAATTTCGACAGTTACATATTCGTTGGTGTCTTCATCGATATGTAGTTGTTTGTCATCGGCAGTACTCATGCTGCTTCTCCATGGGTTTGAAGAACGTAATCAATTGTGGATATCAGGGATTCGCGATCTGCTTTTCGAACGATGTCAGTGAAAGCATCAACCGCCCCCATCCGTTCCAGATCATTTTGCCCCATAGCTGACAAGGCCAGCCTGGGTATGGAAGACCAGTGTTCATCTTTTGCCAGCTTGGAGGCAAAGGCGACACCAGTTTCATCAGGCATCTCAATATCGGAAACAATGACATCGAAAATGGCGCCGGTCTCGTTCAGTTTCCAGGCTTCGGCAGCACTGCCAACCGCAGTAACTTCATATCCGGCAGCAGCCAATAGCGGGGCTACCATATTGCGGAAGAAGGCATTATCATCAACCAGAAGGATGCGCTGTTTTGGAAGTGTTTCCACGCCCTTTTCCTTCTGTGCATTTTCAAACCAGTCATGATAGGCCATCGTCAAATAATGACCGACATCAATAACCTCGGTGGCTTTGCCTTTCAGGACAGCGGCCCCGATAACACTTGGTGAAGCGGCACCTTTTTCAACATCGAGGACTTCCTCAACAATATCGACTATTTCATCCACCACCAGGCCGACAGAACGGCCCCGATCAGTGAAGACCAGAACAGGTTGCCGGTCATTTTCACCAAGGGGAGCGTACCCGCCAATCTGAACCAGAGGCATCAAGCCCCCGCGATATTGCACCAATTGCTCCCCATCAACATTTTCAACGCTGGTGGTATCAATTTCTTCCAGCCGTGTGACCAGACTTAGCGGTACGCCTTTTGGCTCTTTGCCCCCGGCATTGAACAGCAACATTGCCGTTTTCTCTTCAACACGTTTAGCCGAAACCTCTTCGCTGTCTGCCGAGCGTTCACCCTCATCGCCGATGTTGACAGCCTTGGCGATACCATTGGGGTCAACGATCATAATGACTGTGCCATCTCCCAATATGGTGTTTCCTGAAAAAACCGGAATACTGCTCAAGACCTGTGCCAGTGGTTTGACCACGATCTCTTCGGTATCAAAGACATTATCAACCACCACACCAAAGCGTTGTTCACCAACGATCATGACAACAACGAAAGCATTTTCTGAAGTGATTTCTTTTTTGGGAATGTCGAGAATATCAGCCAGGTCAATCAAGGGCAGAAGGGTGTCGCGTAGACGTAATACCCGCGTGTTGTGTATTTCTTCAACACGGTGCTCACCGTCCTGAGATGTGCGGACCAATTCCAGAACCGATAATTGCGGAATGGCAAAACGGCTATCAGCCGCCTCAACAATCAATGCCGAAACGATCGCAAGGGTCAAGGGGATTTTGATGGTAAAGGTTGTGCCTTCACCACCTATGGAAACCAGATCAATGGTGCCGCCTATCTGCTCGATATTATTACGCACGACATCCATGCCGACGCCGCGACCTGAAATGGCGGTCACTTCTTTTGCAGTGGAAAGTCCGGCTGCAAAAACCAGGCGGTGTATCTGGTTTTCCGTCATGCCATTGGCTTCTTCTTCGGTAATGGTACCGTTTTCAATGGCTTTACGTTTAATCTTGGACGTTGGCAGACCAGCCCCGTCATCGGCAATCTCTATGACAATATGTCCGCCTTCATGGAAGGCACGCAGATGAATTTGCCCCGCTTCCGGCTTTTCTGCGGCAATGCGCATATCGGTTGGTTCCAGTCCATGATCGCAGGAATTGCGTACCATGTGGGTCAGCGGGTCGCGGATAAGCTCCAGAACCTGGCGATCCAGCTCTGTGCTTTCCCCTTCCATATGCAGCTCAATCTTTTTACCCACGGCCTTGGCCGAGTCCCGGACAATACGGGGTAGTTTTTTCCATGCGCTACCAATGGGTTGCATGCGGGTTTTCATTACCCCTTCTTGCAATTCAGCGGTTACGCTGGACAGTCGCTGTAAAGGAACTTTAATCTCGGTATCGCCCATTTGGCGGACCATCTGTAAAAGCTGGTTTCGGGTCAGAACCAGCTCTGAAACCATGGTCATCAGGTCTTCAAGCACATCCACATTGACCCGAATTGATTGGGAAACCAGGGAAACTTCCACGGTAGGCTTGTTGGTAGCCTGTTCGGCTTCTTCTTTTTTCTTCTCTTCTGCTAGCTTTGCATTCTCAGCTTCTTCGGCCAATTGTTCAAGATCAGGACCATCCGCTGACATAAAGGCGCGCTCCAGATCAGCAAGGGAAACTTCGCCAGGACGTAATGGCCGGTCAAGGTCCTCATCATAGCTTTGATTGCTATCGCCATTGGCTGCCTCTTCAACCTCAGCTACTGGTTCAGTTTCAGCTACTGGTTCTTCAGTCACTTCAGCACTGGCTTCGCCACTCGGTTCCATTTTACCCTCAGAAGCAGCCACCAATTGCGCGATCATATCGGCATCATCGCCTTCAGGTTCGCTTTGTGTGGTTCCCAAATGACCCAGAATGACTTTGAGCTGATCAATTGATTCGAGGATTAACGTCACTGTATCGGGATTTGGCACTAATGCTTTGTCGCGGTATTTGCCTAATAGTGTTTCACCGGCATGGGCCAGTGCTTCCAGTCGGGGGAGGCCTAAAAACCCGCACGTGCCTTTAATTGTATGAACCAGACGGAATATATTATTGAGCGTTTCCTCATCATTGGGGTTTTGCTCAAACTTGACCAATTCCGCATCAACGGTTTCAAGGCTTTCTGAGGTTTCAGTGAGAAATTCTTCTAAGAGATCGTCCATAGTATTTGCTCCCCCAGGGGCATAAGGATTCCCGTGGTGTCACTATAATTCACCAGAGTGGTTAAGGGGGTGCTAAGGAGTGTTTTCTAGTTTTGATAATTATACAGCTTGTGCGCGAGTACCGATGGTTTCAATATCGGCTTCATTGGTAAGAGAGGTAAACTCTACCCCATCGTCCAATACGTGCGCTTCTGTACGTCCGCCAAGTGAGCGTGCAATGAGGCCTGTATAAAACGGCTGGATAGAACGCCCATCATAGCCATTTTCCATAGGTTCGCCGTTTAAGGCTGTTGTTACTGTGGGTAACAGTTTGGTCATTCCGCCTCTGGCGCAAACCCGCATTCGGGCAGCGGAAGGCGCTTCAATATGCACTTCACCGCCGCGTAAAGCAGCTTCAACGCCAAGAATAACCATATTTAACAGCAGACGAGAGGCTGCTTTTGATAGATGTGATGCGGTTACCTGCCAGATAATTTCCGACCTTGCCGATGAAAAGGCTCCCATAACAAGGCGTTTCAGTTCGCGGGTCTCTACCATGCCCGGTGCTGATGTTCCGGCACCAAAGGCGATACGGGCAAATTCCAGTTTGGCAGATGCCTGGCCAGCGGAAAGGTGCAAAAGCTTTAGCGCTTCTTCGCGCATATCTGCCGCGCTATCATCTTCCATAACTTCAAGGGCTGTATTGATAGCACTAACCGGGGCAACAAGGTCGTGGCACAACCGTGCACACAAAAGCGCAGCCAGATCTTCAGCGGGCATATCTAAAGGTGCGGGTGTGTTGGTCATTTTTGTACTCATTCTGATTCGTAACCATAGCCCAATCTAGCTATACTCATAAGATTGTGTGCATAGCCTTACCATCAGGTGAACGCTCACAAGATTGCGTGCAAATTTTTTTTCACTGCACGTAAGCGGCGAGAAGACTTGGATTCGCAAATAGGATCAGTCAATGTGCGGTCCTGAAAAAATTATAGATACTCAGACTTCTTTAACCTGGCTCGTTTTCACTGCGGCGAGCATGTGGACGTTTACGGGGATTAGTATGGATGAGCAGGTTTTGATGTCGCCTGACCCGCACTTTAATAAAAAACACAGGGTTGTGGCCCTGGTGGCTCTGCTGGTTCCGGCATTCCTGATGGTCTGGGCAGTCTATAATCTAAATACTAATGCGGCGACCATAGGGTCAAAGCCCGTGGAAGTATCTGTCGCCAGTATGCCACCTGTCACATTTGCCCCGGTATTGCCCGATATGGTGACGCTTGAGCAGGCGGTTTTTTCTGAATTTATCGAGGCCGGGTTTGGTAAAACCAAACACCAAAGAATTAAAGTCAAGGCCGGTGCCACGCTTTCAAACCTGTTGGAAAACGCCGGTGTTGACCGGCGCGAGGCTGCCAGAGCTATTACAGCGTTGGCCAGCACCTATAATCCACGGCAGTTACGGGCCGGGCAGACCCTTAATCTAACACTTGAGGAAACTGGCAACACGGCACACAAGGGCGGTGCTCGTTTTCATCTGGCAGGTTTGACCACCAAACCTGATGTGACCCGCACCATTCTTCTTGAACGCGCCCATGATGGTCAATTTTCCGCCCGTGAACTGGTTATGGATCTGAATGCCGGGCTGACCAGGGCAAACGGGGCCATTGATGCTTCTTTATACGTTGACGGGTTAGGGGCTGGTGCCACTGATGCTGTAATCGCCTCTTTTGCACAGCTTTTTGCCTACTCCGTTGATTTCCAGCGGGGCATCCGTCCTGGTGACCGCTTTGATATGGTTTTTGAGGATTTCCGCGATGAGCGCGACACCTCGATTAAAAGCGGCAATCTTGTTTTTGCCATGCTGGCTCCACGGGGCAAGGAAAAAGCCTATTACCGGTTTGAAACCCCCGATGGTGAGGTGGGTTATTATAATGAGCAAGGCCAGAGCGCCAAACGGTTTTTGATGAAAACCCCGGTTAAAGGGGCGCGCATTTCATCAGGGTTTGGCCGCCGCCGTCACCCGGTTCTGGGGTATACGCGGGCGCATAAAGGCACAGATTTTGCCGCTGTGCGCGGCACGCCAATTATGGCCGCAGGAAATGGCGTGATCGAGCGCTCCAGCCGTTATGGGTCTTATGGGAAGTACATCCGTATTCGTCATGCCAATGGCTATAAAACGGCGTATGCACATCTTTCACGTTATGGCCGGGGCATTAAAAAAGGCCGCCGGGTCAGTCAGGGGCAGATTATCGGGTATGTTGGCGCGACGGGGCGGGTAACCGGTGCGCATTTGCATTATGAAGTGCTAAAAAACAAGCGTCAGGTCAATCCGATGACGGTAAAGGTGCCTACTGGTCGTAAGCTGAAGAAAAATGAATTGAAGCTCTTTGCTGTTGAAAAAACCCGTATTGATGCGTTGATTGCAAAAGCCCGGCCCGCTAAAGCGGCAACAAAATCTACCGATCTGGGAACACTGTCTTCTGCCGGCTAGTTTTTGTCTGCGCGAACACGTTTTCCCGATAAAAACCCGGCCAGGCGCAAGGATGAAGGTCGGCCAGCAAATCCATCTGCGGTTACCAGGTGAATTTCAAGTACGGCATCTTGCAAAACCAGAGTTTGTTTTTGTGCAGAGATAAGCCGAATTGCATTTAAGGCAGGAAGAATACGCCCCTTGCGGTCAGGGTTACGTAGTATCCGGCTGATGGCACTGCGGGTATTCAGGGCAGTATCAAGATAAAGCCAGGCTGAGTTTTCATCGGCGCCACGTGCAGAGATAGTGACATCATGATCAAGTATGGTTACCAGGTCTTCGGCGATATTGGCGAGCGCCGGACGCAGGTTTTCCAGCTGTACGGTTTGTGGTCCAAGAGGTAGTGCCGGCCCGGTATTCCAGGCGGGGATGCCCTGAGAATTACGTTCAGGGAACAGTACAGGGCCACCAACCCTGCTCATGCGTACCATGACGGCACCAAGGTCATTTTTCAACATCATGTCGCCGCGTGGTCCGGGCACTCTCTTTAAGACAAAAACCTCACGTGAACGTACATAACGGAACAGTAATGGTCCTTGTTGTCTCTGGTCGAGAATAAATGCCTCACTTTTTTTGCCCACATCAAAACGGGCAACGGGCTGTGTATTGACGGGCACTTCATAAGCTTCGCGCAATACTTGTCCTGTCTGTTCACCTGCCATTGCGGACGTAGCACCAAGCAAGGCACATCCGATATAGGTTGTCAGAGAACCAAAGCGCTTCATTATTTTTAATTGACCTTCTTTCATGATCTTAGCATAGGCATCAAACTACGGCGGTTTTGGGGCTAAATCCATCTTAATACATTGGCCGCCCCCTATTAGGGTCTGGCCAGAATTGTGTCACTCCATTGAGACCAGCCTCTAATGGACAAGGTGGTGTTCGTGATAAACTCAGTGTCCCGTCCATCTCAGGTAAAGGTGGTCAGCTTTCTTATGGCACTCTGCTGAATAGTGAAAGTCAGTGTGCCAAATCCCCTGATAAAAGAAAACTCCCTATTTAACTTGCCGTACTGTGCTGCACTTGCGAAACTCCAGCTTTGGGGTTCTTCAGATAACGGGGCCGGGCAATGGTAAAAGAAAATAAAAATTCGGATGGTCCGGTGGTGATTAAAAAGTATGCCAACCGGAGACTTTATGACACCACACGCAGCGTTTACATCACTCTTGATGATGTAAAGGCACTGGTTCACAGCGGTACGGACTTTGTGGTTCAGGATGCTAAAACCGGGGAAGATTTGACGCATAGTGTGCTCACCCAGATTATTTTCGAGCAAGAAGCACAAGGCCAGCATTTGCTTCCCGTTGATTTTTTACGTCAGCTTATCCAGTTTTATGGTGACAGTATGCAAAGTCTTGTACCTGGATTTTTAGATATGAGCATGAATTCACTGGCCCAGGGCAAAGAGCGTTTTGCCAAACAAATGGGCAGCACTTCGGGGGCCTCATCCTTTGGTGTTTTTGAGGAACAGGTACGTCAGAACATGAAAATGTTTGAAACAGCGTTAAGTGCCTTTACGCCGTTTGGTGGATTTGCAGCGACAAATGCTGACGCACAATCACCCCCCCCAAAAGCAGAGCATAACGATGAGCTGGAAGAATTACGGGAGCAAATGGCAGCTATGCAGGAAAAGCTTAATACGTTGAGCTAGGGGCCACACTCACTCAACCTGTTTTATATTGGGACAAATTATAGGTAAGGGGAGGAGGGGCGCTGTCAAATTTCATGGTTAATGCGTCATTAACGCCCTCAATAGTGCCAAAGCGCATCAGTTTGTCTGGTGCACCTTTTGCAACAAAGCCGGTATGAGCAAAATCACTTCTATATCCAGCGCCACACGTACACAGGCCCGGTCGTCATCTGCACGTCGAGACAACCCGGCATCTGCTAACAGGGCTCTTCCCGTGCCAGTGTCCTTACCATTGCGCCGCGTTTCGCATACCTTGCGTTCTCCACAAAATGCAGCATTTTCCGCACAACTTTTGGCCGGCAGTCCCCGACGCGGTTTGAAAGCAGAGCCAGCAGAGCAGAGGCGGGTCTTCAGTACTTACGCCCGTATTCAAAATATGAATTCGCTGGGTGGAACAAAACTTAAAATTCTGGCTTAATCTGTATATTCTTCTTCGATAATATTTTCATGTTGTGCCGACATGACGGTAATCATAAAGCCCGCTAAGACATCCAATAGAGCCATAACCATAATGATAAAGAAAAGCGTGGAGGCAAAGGCCGGGATTAACAAAAATTCCACCAGACAAATAATAAAAATCGCCAGTGACAAGGTGTGGTTAAACATGGCTTCCCGGCCATGACGCGCTGCTTTTAGAAACTCAGTAAATAGCGCCAGCAGAGCAATTAATAGAACAACGTCGCCAGAGGTGACAATCCATTGGGTGTTCGATGCCATCGGCACGGTAAACAGGATACGGGCCAGCCCTTCGACCACCTCTTGCGCTGACCGCGATAGTACACCGCCGCCCAGTGCCATTACATTGTAAATAGCGACAGGTATCACCAATAGTGGAAAATTTCGTACCATACCCGCACCCTTCTGCGCGGATACTAGCCGAGAACGATACAATTGTCAGGCGTTAACCGGATTTTGGTTACCTGTTGACTTTATCACGATCGTTTCAAGCGCAGTCAGGGGTATGTGTTTCGACCAGGTTTGCCAGGGAGTGCATGATGTCTGCCGTTTGCCTTAGCATGACAACTAAATCAGTAAATTTTTCTTCATCGATAGTGGTCCCCAGATAAGCACACCAACTCAGATGCGCTTTTAGTTGATCGCGAAGGTCTTCTCTGGATAGAGTCATTTTTCCGTTCACATTTAACAACAAAGCTTTTGGTTGAGTGGGTTTGATTTCGTATGTAGATCTGCCCATAGGTGTTTCTCCTTAGTGGTTGCCTTGCTTGAAGGTAACGCGCCCCCAGCGAATCACTTTCTTTCTAAGGAGTTTAATTCTATTAGCCTTCTCATCACTCGTGAACTGACTATACAGACAGCTGTTATTAATGACAGGTTTTTAAAATTTCAGTTGATTTCTATAAAAAAAATAAGGCTATATATTACTTGTTTGAAACAGACTAAAAACCTGGTTGCCTGCAGCCTTTAAGGCAGTATTTCAAGGCTGTTTGTGGCGTTAATAACGGCTTGCAGGCGCGTATGGGCATTCAGCCTTTCTTTTGCATTTTCGACGTGAAAATGGACGGTGCGTTTGGTAATACCCAATATTTCTGCAATATCACCATCTGTTTTTCCAATGGCCACCCAGGTTAAACATTGGCGCTGCCGGCTTGAAAGGATACTGGGTTGCACTTGTGCGTCCTCGGGTTTGCTATGTACGTCTAATTCACAAGCGCGTTGATAAAAAACTGTGCTTAACCACCATAATACCCAGATTTGCTGTTTCGATAATTTTTCTGGATCACCTGAAATGGCCAGGTAAGTAACCCGGTTAAACCGCCCCTTTAACGGGAAGACAATCCCGTCAGAGATACCGTAATTACTGGTCTTGTTCATGGAGGCCAGTTCTTTTGATGATAGATTTTTTCTGTCGATGACCTCATGAGCCTTGAACGGTCTGTTGGTCAGTTTGGCCATACGTGCAGTAGGTGCATCAAAAAGCCGTCGATCATTCCAAAAACCGTCCATATAGTCTTCTGGGAATGTCCCAATGACCAATTGTTGACGCTAACAGATACTAATTGATTTTATTTCCAATAATGCAAAAATGCTAAAGCTAAAAGAGGCAATAAATTTCTCAAAACAAGAGACCAGTTCTTGTGTTGTCGTCGCTTCAAGTAATTGTTCCATAACCGGTAGATACGAGTCAAAGCCTATGGTTTCTGACTTGTTATTCATTAAAACCCCCGTTCTAAGAATGTTGTGAGCTCTAAACTTGGTCGTTATGTTGCCCCATGTGTTTTTGTACGGGGGAATATAACACAAATATGGCGGTAAAACCATGCCGTATTTTTATGTGGTAACAATTTGGCTCAAAAAACCGCACTTATGGTGAATGATCCCCTTTGGGGTGCGCCTTGTCGTATATTTTCAATAATGAATCGGCATCCACATCAGCGTAAATTTGTGTTGAAGACAGACTTTCATGGCCCAATAGTTCTTGCAAGGCGCGCAAGTCGCCACCGCCGGCCAGCAGATGTGTAGCAAAGGAATGGCGCAAAGCGTGAGGTGTGGCCGTATCGGACAGACCAAGTCGTGCACGTAATTTTTGCATTAGTTTTTGCGCGGCTCTGGCCCCCATGGCGCCGCCGCGCACACCCCGAAATAATGCTTTTGTCTGTTCCACGGGCCAGGGGCAGACATGGACATAAACGTCTATGGCTTCTCGTACTGCGGGCAGTAATGGCACCAGTCTGGTTTTATTACCCTTGCCAGTAATGCGTAGCACGTCACTCAGTGGAAAATCGTCGCCCTTTAGGGCCAACGCTTCACTGATACGCAAACCGGCCCCGTAAAGCAAAGTTAGCAAAGCCGCATTTCGGGCGGCAATCCATGGCGCGGTCTTATCGGTGTGTTTGGTGCTTTCACTCAGCACGTCTTTGGCGGCTTGTGTTGACAATGGCCTTGGGGCTGTGCGGGCAAGCTTTGGTCCTTCAATGAGGGAAAGCTGGTTGTTCTTAATGCCCCAGTGCCGTTCAGCATATCGATAGAAACTGCGAATCGATGAGAGGTTTCGGGCCAGGGAACGTGAGGCAAGCGGTGTTTCTCCGCGCCGCCGCGCTGCCAAATAGCTGCGAAAATCCTGCGCGCTTAACTGCGCCAGCATGGACAGGTTGACCGCTTCGCCGTGATGATCGCACACGTGTACAAAAAACGCATCCAGATCACGTTCATAGGCAGATAATGTGTTTGGGCTTAGGCGACGTTCAACACGCAAATAAGTAATAAACGTGGCCAGGGCCTCGTGTGCTGGGGTTTTCAGGCCGGTGCCCATGTCGCTACCAGCCGCTCGACCACGCGGGCAAGAAATGACGCCAGATCAGTGCCGTGGTCAGGTTTGAAGGTGAGCCGATCACGGCTGCCCAGTGCAAACATACCTTCACGACCATGGATGCTAAGACGCAAGAGCAGTTCGGAAGCCAAACCTTCGGTTTTTTGGCCAAAAATATCCGTGGAATGCGCCTGACATGGTCCTAGACGTTCAGTATGACTGCCCATCACACGCACCACCAACCCCTTGGGTGCGCCCAATATAGCCCTTGTATCCTGTGGTGGCTGCAAACCTTCTACCAGCACCCGCAAAACATCGGCACCCAGGGAACGGCATACATGACCAGCAAGGCGTTGATCCAGCATGTTCAAATCGCGCGCATCGACCAGTGCCAGTGCCGCACCATGAATTTGCGCGATACTGGCGTGGTTGGTCTTCATGGTTTGTATCAGCGCATCGCGCTCCATGGTCAGGCGTCTCACCTTGCCTTCCAGCTGTAATTTTGCCGCTGGTGCAAAACTGATAATGGCGGCGCTGGTGTCTTCACTCATGACAATATGCTTTGACCCGTACTTTCCCAGTCGGCCATAAATGCGGCCAGCCCCTTATCTGTAAGCGGATGTTGTACCAGTGCTTTTAGTACCTTGGCCGGGATGGTGGCCACATCAGCACCCAATAGCGCAGACTCTTTAACATGCAACACATTGCGGATAGAGGCCGCAAGAATTTGTGTATCCAGTTCCGGGTAATTGTCATAAATGGCCCGAATTTCACCGATGAGCTCCATGCCATTGGCGCCGGTGTCATCGATGCGGCCAATGAATGGCGAGATATACGTTGCCCCGGCCTTGGCCGCCAGCAAGGCCTGATTGGCACTAAAGCACAAGGTGACATTAACCGGATGGCCTTTGCTGCTGAGTATATGGGTGGCTTTCAGCCCTTCCCAGGTCAGCGGGACTTTTATGCAAACATTTTCGGCAATGCTGCGTAAAAACTCACCTTCGGCTATCATACCATCAGCATCACTAGCGGTTACTTCGGCGCTGACCGGGCCAGTAGTCAGCGTGCAAATTTCCTTTATGGTCTGCACTAGGTCACGCCCTGATTGGGCGATCAGCGACGGGTTGGTGGTGACGCCGTCAACCAGGCCGGTCGCGCTATGTTCACGGATCTCGTCCACATCGGCGGTATCGAGAAAAAACTGCATGGAAAATGCCCTCTATATTATCTCAGATGAAAAGTGATTCGCCCAAGCCTAACTTGTTCGACAGCACCCTGCCAGAAGAGGGTTAATTGAATATGCCTGCAAAATATCTGGCCTCGGTTTTGTTTCCGATGGCCGTGCCTGAGCCATTTGATTACGAGTTTCCTGAAGGTCAGTCCCTGGAGGAAGGCAGTTACGTTCTGGCTCCACTGGGGGCAAAGACGGTGCGCGGCGTTGTCTGGAATATTCACGAGGCCAGCGAAAAAGATGAAGCGCGCACCTTAAAAACTATTGCCCGGGTGCTTGACGTTCCACCCTTGCCAGCCTCATGCCGCGCTTTTGTTGATTTTGTGGCGCGTTATACCTGCCATTTACAGGGGGTAGTATTGCGTATGGTCCTTAGTAGCCCGGATGCGCTACGGCCATCGCCTATGAAGGTTTTTTTTGTACCTGCTCAGCGCTTGCCGCCTAAAATGACGCCGGCACGCGAAAAAGTTATCGCTGCTGCACACGCGGGGCACTATAGCGCGGCGGAGCTGGCGCGCCGCGCCGGGGTGTCGCCGGGTGTGGTCAAGGGCCTGGCTGATGCGGGTGGTCTTGTCACAATAACCCGTCCCACTGACCTTCCCTTTGATTTGCCAAACCCTTCATCAGAAGGATTGACATTGACGCCATCGCAACGCGATGCGGCTGAGGCCATGATTACCTTGACCCGCCGTGGTACGTTTGCCCCGGCATTGCTGGACGGTGTTACCGGTTCTGGCAAAACCGAGGTCTATTTTGATGCTATTGCCGATGTTCTGGCCCGCGAGCCGGAGGCACAAATTCTGGTGCTCTTGCCTGAAATTGCCTTGACGCAAGATGTGTTGGCGCGTTTTGAACGTCGCTTCGGTGCGCCGCCTGCCGAGTGGCATTCCGAGCGCTCTGCTGTACAGCGCCGCCGGGTTTGGCGCGAAGTGACCCATGGGCGCGCCCGCATTACCGTGGGTGCCCGCTCTGCCCTGTTTTTGCCGTTTGCCAATTTGCGCCTGATCATTGTCGACGAGGAGCATGATACATCTTTCAAGCAAGAAGAGGGTGTTCTCTACCATGCACGCGATATGGCTGTGGCGCGGGCCAGGTTTGCCGATGCAGCGGTTATTCTGGCTTCAGCAACCCCATCGCTGGAAAGTCTGGTCAATGCCCGTTCCGGTCGTTATGCCCATGTGCGTTTATCGGCGCGACCCGGTGCAGCAGTGTTGCCCCCAATATCAACTGTGGATTTGCGCGAACATCCGCCAGAGGCAGGCAGCTGGCTGTCTGCGCCTCTGCTGGAAGCCATGACGCGGACCATAGAGCGGAACGAGCAATGCTTGCTATTTTTGAACCGGCGCGGTTATGCGCCGCTGACGATTTGTCGAAAATGCGGTGAGCGCATGAAATCGCCAGATAGCTCCACCTATCTGGTTGAACACCGCTATAGTGGTCGTCTGGTTTGCCATCTGACCGGGTACTCCATGCCCAAGCCCAAAGCCTGCCCGGCGTGCGGTGCAGAGGATTCCCTGCACCCCGTTGGCCCCGGAGTAGAGCGATTGCTGGAAGAAGTGCAGGCACGTTTTCCTACCGCCCGCGCCGAAGTGTTTTCGTCTGATACCACAAACAATGCTGCCGATGTACGTGACCTGATTGCGCGGATGGAACAGGGTGAAATTGATATTCTCATCGGCACGCAAATGGCGGCCAAGGGGCATAACTTTCCACGGCTTACCCTGGTGGGTGTTGTGGATGCCGATATGGGTTTGCACGGCGCAGATCTGCGTGCAGGCGAGCGGACTTACCAGACCTTGATGCAGGTGGCGGGCCGTGCCGGCCGTGCAGACCATCCAGGCCGTGCCATATTGCAAACCCATCAGCCGGACCATGAGGCGATACTGGCGCTTTGTTCTGGCGATCGGGAAATGTTTATTGCGGCTGAGCTGGGCTTGCGAGAGGATATGGGTTTTCCACCCTATGGCTGTTTGGCTGCTTTGATTTTTTCAGCGTCGCACGAACAGGATGTTATAAAGGCCGCCCGTGCCTTTGTAGCTGCGGCACCTGTCGTTCAAGATGTAGATGTGTGGGGGCCGAGCGAGCCGCCGTTAAATCGGATCAGGGGGCGGTGGCGGCGCCGGTTACTGGTGCGTGCTGATCGTAAAGTGGATGTTTCCGCCTTTATCCAGGCGTGGCGAAAGCGTATAAAACTTGACCGTAATGTGCGGCTTAAGGTCGACATTGACCCCTATTCTTTTTTGTAAATACTGCGCCTAATTATTTGTTGACAGCCTTAACTTGATCATCATTCCGATCATCATTTGTATCATTGTTGTTAATTGCATTTTGCATGGCAGAAAAAAGGCGTTGTGGTTCAATAGGCTTGGCAACATGGTCGTCCATGCCTGCGGCTAGATACTCTTCGCGTTGGTGCGGCATGGCATTGGCCGTTACCGCTACGATCGGGGTTTTGATCATGTGCCCATTTTCTTCAATTTTGCGAATGGCCTGTGTTGCTTCGACGCCGTTCATATGCGGCATCTGAATATCCATAAGCACCAGGTCAAAGGTTTGCATTTGCCAGATATTAACGGCTTCCTGCCCGTCTTCTACAAACGTAACCTCGGCATTGACGTGACTTAATATTGCCTTGATGACCATGCGGTTGGTTGCATTGTCTTCGGCCACCAGTATGCGTATTGCCCGGTTAGTTTCTTTTGCATTGTCAGTACTTTTCGGTGAGTCTTCTGATTTGATGTCTTCAGTTTGACTTTTCTCGACAGTGACAAAAAAGCGGAAGCAGGACCCTTCTCCTGGATCGCTTCGCAGACCAATTTCACCGCCCATACGCTCGACCAGTTCCTTGCAAATGGCCAGGCCAAGCCCCGTACCCTCATGGGTGCGGCTGAGCGAACTATCCACCTGGGTAAAGCGGTCAAAAATATTGTTTTGTGCGGCATAAGGAATGCCTTTTCCTGTATCACGTACAACGCAGCTTAGGTGTACAACGCCCTGATTGTCAGTTTCTTCTGCCAGGGTGACTTCAATTCCGCCTTTATCCGTAAACTTGACCGCATTGGACAGAAGATTGTTTAACACCTGACGTATCCTGGCGGCATCACCTTTGTAGAGCGTGTCGGCGTTGATATTGGATTGAACGTCAAATGTCAGGTTTTTGGATCGTGCCGCATTGCCAAACATTTCCAGTGAAGAGTGAGATATTTCATCTATTGAAAATTCTGCATTGTTTAATTTAAATTCCCCGGACTCAATTTTAGATATGTCCAGTACATCGTTCAATATTGTCAGAAGTGCATCACCAGATTGTTCAACTACCTCTAGCATAGCGCTTTGATCATCCGAAATATCTGTTGCACACAGGGCCTTGGTCATACCCAATATACCATTGAGGGGTGTGCGAATTTCGTGGCTCATGACGGCAAGAAACTCGGACTTGGCCTTGTTGGCACTTTCTGACTTATCGCGTTCTTTTCTCAGGGCTTGTGTGCGTTCGCGCACCCGTTGCTCCAACTTGTCACGATAGGCCAAAAGCTCAGCCTGTGCCGTTGCCAGTGCTTTGCCCCGGCGTTGTGCGTCCTGTAAAATACCGTACCAGATGACGCTAAGAACGATAAGAATAATAATTGTGCTTATAAGGGCCGTACGTATGGTGCTTTGTGCGGCAATGCGTTGTTGCTCAACATGTTTCCAGCTTGCGCTGAGCAAAGTATCGACAGCCTTGTTATAGGCATCAGCATTAGCAATATAGCGCGGGTCACTTATAATGTGGCTGGCCTTTACCGCGTTACCCTTGCGGATCTGTGCAAAGGCGCGGGCCTCTGCCGGTGCGACAAGCTGGCGTGCTGCGTTTGCTCGCCCGGCGGCAAGTTTTACCGCAGGGCTGATGGCTAACGCACTGGCATCACGCAGGCGGTTCTCCAATTGAGCGCCTAGTGAGCGATAACGGCTTTCCCAGCGCGTGTCGCCACTTTCCCTTGCTGCCCGAATAACAAACCCGCGTTCACGGTTGATGGAAACCAGGTCACCATGAATTTGAGCGAGTTGGGCACTGGCATGAGACGCATCGGCAATGTTTATCGCTGCTTTGCGCACCGTTAAACCCAGCCCGGCAACCATGATGACGGTCAATGTTATCGCCAGCGCCACCAGTGCGGTGCGCGATCGAAAAACTGCCAATTCTGAAATGCGAATGGGAGACATTCTTATTTCTCTTTTACCCCGTTAGAAAGGCAATCTGGCACGAAGGTATTAATATTGGATGGATTATCGGGTTTTATAGGTTCTCAGGGGGGGGAGGGCTGAAAGTGTCGTGGCAAGGACAGTCATGCTGCCGTCGCCGTCTTGCCCGGCTTCAAAGGGCGTGCTATGCCCCCGCCGAGTTATGGGGATAGACAAGGTTTTTTCATTGTTTTGTTCTTATAAATCAAAGTAAAATCAATGTGTTGTCCCTCTGTGTAATGACAGTAGGAAATTGTGGTAATGGGTGGGTGTAAGTGTCAGGCCAGGATGTAAAATCTTCCGGTGCGTCGGATCGTTACGCTACCGCACTGTTTGAATTGGCGCAGGATGTCGGCAAGGTCGATGTTCTGGAAGGTGAATTAATGGCGCTGAAAGCCATTTTGGCGGCCAATCCAGCGCTGACGCAACATATGGCCTCTCCTGTGGTTGGTGCATCTGAAAAAGCGTCTGCAATCACGGCAATTACTAAAAAAGCCGGATTTTCTACGCTCACCAGTAACTTTACCGGAGTTGTTGCTTCGTCAGGCCGGGCAGGTGAGCTGTTTCATATGGTGGATCGTTTCGTGCTTTTGTGTGCCAAAGCAAAAGGTGCTGTGCATGCTGAGGCCGCGAGCGCGCAACCGATGAGTGCCAAACAGGAAAAAGATCTGGCCAGCGCCCTTAAAAAGGTGCTGGGGCAGGACGTAAAAATTGAAACGCGGGTTGACCCCGCTTTGCTTGGTGGGCTGATTGTTAAAATTGGCTCACGTATGTTTGACAGTTCCCTCAAGTCAAAACTTGATGGACTTAACCTGGTAATGAAAGAGAGCTAGGCGACATGGATATCCGTGCGGCGGAAGTTTCTGCTATCCTCAAAAAACAAATCAAGGGCTATGGTACCAAGGCGCAGGTCTCGGACGTTGGCCAGGTACTTTCCGTCGGTGACGGGATTGCCCGGGTTCACGGTCTTGACGAAGTACAGGCCGGGGAAATGGTTGAGTTTCCTGGCGGCGTCAAAGGCATGGCGCTGAACCTGGAGCGCGACAATGTTGGCGTCGTGATTTTCGGTGAAGACCGGGGTATTCGTGAAGGCGATACAGTCAAGCGCCTTGGTGAAATTGTTGATGTTCCGGTGGGCAAGGAATTGCTGGGCCGTGTTGTCAACGCTCTGGGCGAGCCGATTGATGGCAAAGGGCCGATTAAAACCAAAAAACGCGCCCGTGTGGACGTTAAGGCACCGGGTATTATCCCGCGTAAATCCGTGCACGAGCCTATGGCAACCGGCATTAAGGCTATTGATGCCCTGATCCCCATTGGCCGTGGCCAGCGCGAGCTTATCATTGGTGACCGCCAGACCGGCAAGACCGCCATTGCTGTTGATACGATTGTGAACCAAAAACAGATCAACCAGAGCGACGACGAAGACAAGAAGCTGTATTGCATCTATGTTGCCATTGGTCAGAAACGCTCAACTGTGGCACAAATTGTTAAAACGCTCGAGGAAAATGGCGCGATGGAATACTCCATCGTTGTTGCCGCTACTGCATCCGAGCCGGCACCATTGCAATATCTGGCCCCGTTTACCGGTTGCGCCATGGGCGAATTTTTCCGCGACAATGCCATGCACGCCCTGATCGTTTATGATGATCTTTCCAAACAGGCTGTGGCTTATCGGCAAATGTCATTGCTGCTTCGTCGCCCACCGGGCCGTGAAGCCTATCCGGGTGATGTGTTCTATCTTCACTCCCGTCTTCTGGAACGGGCTGCCAAACTTAATGAAGAGCACGGCGGCGGATCTTTGACGGCGCTGCCGATCATTGAAACCCAGGCCAATGACGTGTCTGCTTATATCCCGACCAATGTGATCTCGATCACCGATGGTCAGATCTTTCTGGAAACCGACCTTTTCTATCAGGGTATTCGCCCGGCGGTAAACGTCGGCCTGTCAGTTAGTCGGGTGGGTTCATCTGCACAAACCAAGATCATGAAAAAAGTTGCCGGCCCGGTTAAAGGGGAATTGGCGCAGTACCGTGAGATGGCGGCCTTTGCCAAGTTTGGCTCTGACCTTGATGCGGCAACCCAGTCCATGCTGGCCCGGGGCGAGCGTCTGACTGAATTGCTCAAACAACCACAATTTTCGCCGCTCTCGCTGGCCGAGGAATCATGCATGATTTATGCGGGTACACGCGGCTATCTTGATAATGTTGCTGTTGCCGATGTGCAGCGTTATGAGGAAGAATTGCTGCGTACCTTGCATGCTGACCATCAGGATTTACTGGACGAAATAGCTGCTGAGCAAGCGTTAACGGCGGATATTGAGGGCAAACTTAAAGATGCCCTGGCAAATTTCACCAAACGCTTTGCGTAAAAGCGGCATAAAGGAATAGTCCTATGGCGAGTTTGAAGGAATTCCGCGATCGTATTGATAGCGTGAAATCCATTCAGAAAATCACCAAGGCCATGCAGATGGTGGCCGCTGCCAAATTGCGCCGGGCGCAAGAGGCGGTTGAGGCTGCGCGGCCCTATGCGGCGCGTATGGGTGCCGTGGTTGGTAATCTGTCATCCGCCATGGATGGTCGCCCGGGCGCACCAGAACTTTTGGTGGGAACCGGCAAGAGCGATACACACCTTCTGGTGGTCGCCAGTGCAGACCGTGGGCTTTGTGGTGGGTTTAACAGTGCTATTGCCCGTAAGGCCCGCGAAGAAATAACCAGCCTTGTGGGTGAAGGTAAAACGGTCAAAATTTTATGTGTAGGCGTAAAAGCTGCCGATCAACTGAAACGCCTTTATGCCAGTCAAATGGTTGACGTTATTTCGCTACGTGAACATAAAAAAATCGACAGCACCATTGCCGCTGATATTGCGGCGAAAATACTGGCCATGTTTTCGGCTGGTGAATTTGATATTTGTACGCTTGTCTTCTCGCGTTTCAATTCTGTTATTTCGCAAACCCCTACGGCTCAGGTTCTGATCCCGGCCAAGGATTCGCTTGGTGATGTGGCAGGTGCACCAGACCTTGGCGGCGCGTCTTACGATTATGAACCGGATGAAGAAGACATTCTGAAAATTTTATTGCCACGTAACCTGACCACACAAATCTTTCAGGCTTTGCTGGAGAACGTGGCCGGGGAAATGGGCGCAAAAATGTCAGCCATGGATAATTCCACCCGCAATGCTGGCGAAATGATCGACAAGCTGTCTTTGCAATACAACCGCAAACGCCAAAGCATGATTACCACCGAATTGATTGAAATTATTGCCGGCGCAGAAGCCGTATAGGGTCCGTCTTGATTGCGGTCCTTAACAAGAGGAAAGAATGATGAGCACTAAGAAAACTTCCAGCGCCCAGAAAAAGGCTACGGGGCAGGTTGCCCAGATTATTGGCGCTGTTGTTGACGTTGAATTTGAAGGCGAACTGCCGCAAATTCTCAACGCGCTGGAAACGACAAATCAGGGTAAACGTCTGGTGATGGAAGTTTCCCAGCATTTGGGTGAAAACACCGTACGTTGTATTGCCATGGACGCTACCGAAGGTTTGGTACGTGGCACACCGGTTAGCGATCTGGGCGAGCCGATCATGGTGCCGGTTGGCCCCGAGACACTTGGCCGGATCATGAATGTTATCGGCGAGCCGGTGGATGAAGTTGGCCCGATCAAAACCAAATTGCGTGGCCCCATTCACCGTGATGCCCCGGCCTTTGTTGACCAATCGACCGAAGCCGAAGTGCTGGCCACGGGGATCAAGGTTATCGACTTGCTTTGCCCTTATGCCAAAGGTGGTAAAATTGGCCTCTTTGGTGGTGCCGGTGTTGGTAAAACCGTGCTGATCATGGAACTGATCAACAATATCGCCAAGGCCTATGGTGGTTATTCGGTGTTTGCCGGTGTGGGGGAACGGACCCGTGAAGGCAATGACCTGTACTGGGAAATGATCGATTCCAAAGTGAACGAAGAAGGCGGCGGCGGTGATAGCCGGGCGACGCTGGTTTATGGTCAGATGAACGAGCCTCCGGGCGCGCGGGCGCGTGTGGCGCTTGCCGGTCTGGCACAGGCTGAATATTTCCGCGATGAAGAAGGTAAGGACGTATTGTTCTTTGTGGATAACATTTTCCGCTTTACCCAGGCCGGTTCCGAAGTATCTGCCTTGCTGGGCCGTATTCCTTCCGCTGTGGGTTATCAGCCGACACTGGCCACCGACATGGGTGGTTTGCAAGAGCGTATTACCTCAACCAATAAAGGCTCAATCACCTCGGTACAGGCCATTTATGTGCCTGCCGATGACCTGACTGACCCGGCCCCGGCTGCCTCATTCGCTCACCTTGATGCGACCACAGTGCTGAACCGGGCCATTTCGGAAAAAGGTATTTATCCGGCGGTTGACCCGCTGGACAGCACCTCGCGTATTCTTGAGCCGCGTGTTGTTGGCGAAGAACACTATGCTGTAGCCCGTCAGGTTCAGGAGATTTTGCAACAGTATAAATCATTGCAGGACATCATCGCCATTTTGGGCATGGATGAGCTTTCCGAAGAAGATAAACTGGTCGTTAGTCGCGCCCGTAAAGTGGAACGCTTCCTGTCGCAACCTTTCCATGTGGCCGAAGTGTTTACCGGCTCACCCGGCGTGCTGGTTGATCTGAAAGATACCATTGCCGGCTTTAAGGGGCTGATCGCGGGTGAATATGATCATCTGCCAGAGCAGGCCTTCTATATGGTTGGCGGTATGGATGAAGCCATCAAAAAGGCTGAACGTATGGCTGCTGAGGCGGCGTAAGGCATGGCAGGTAAATTACAATTTTCACTGGTCTCACCGGAAAAAGAACTTTTTTCCGGCGAAGTGGACGGCGTTGATGTGCCGGGTGAAGAAGGCGATTTTGGTGTTCTTCCGGGGCATGCACCCGTGATGACCACCATTCGCGCAGGAGCAATAATCATTGCCGATGGCGGCGAGAAACGCAGACTGTTTATTCGTGGCGGCTTTGCTGATGTGACCCCGGCGGGCCTTACCATTCTGGCTGAAGAAGCGGTGGATATTGCTGATCTTGATGCTGGCAAAGTTACCGAAGATTTACGCAATGCCGAAGAAAACCTGCGCGATGCCAGCACGAACGAGAAACGCGAAGCCGCCAGTGCTCGCCTTGAGTATGTCCGCGGTCTTTCTGAAGCTATGAACGGCTAAAAACCCCTACCTGTATGGTCGCCAGGCTCATTCAGGCAGCTCAGGCTAATAATAATATAAAGCTCGGATCATCAGAAAAAAATGATTGGCGACAGCAACGTGATGCTTGCGAGCCATTTTGTCTGACAAGTCTTGGGGCAGTTGAGTCTATACATTGTATATGGTAAAATACGGTGCGGGGAGTATATGACTGTTCAAGCTAACAAGGTAAATTATCCTGGTGATATACCATATTTTGACCTCATAAATGGAGCGTCTAATATAGCTGAGCTAACCGATGTCTTCGATCAGGCCGTTAAGGGCTTGGGTTTTGATCTCTTTACCTTGTTTGAGATGCATTCAATAACCCTGCATTGGCGCAAGCAATTAGTCTTCGGTACTATCCCTGATTTCTTCTGGGATGAGTTCTGGAAAGAGACCCGTATTTTTGAAGCCCCATTAATGCGTCAAGCCAAAATATCGACTAAACCATTTAAGTTTCGTGATGTTTTTAAGAGCACTGATCTTTCCTGGCGTGAGAAAAAGGCCATACAGAACCCCATTAATGCGGGGTTTACTGATGGTTTGATTGTTCCCTTAAAGGGGCGACGCAATCGCATGGCCCTGGTGGGTATAACAGGAAATACAGAACATTTATCAGAACGGGATATATGGTCGCTATGGTGTTTAAGCTCGACGCTTTATCAGCGTGCCTGTTCGTTGCCTCCTTATAGTGAAGAAACATTGCTGCAGGCTAAACCAAGTGTGCTGACACGGCGCCAACGCGAATGTCTTACGTGGGTTGCCATGGGCAAGACCGACGAAGAAGTGGCAAAGGAACTGGGTCTTTCAAAACGGACCATTGGCTTTCATATAGAAAACGCCAAAGAAAGACTGGGCGTCAGAACTCGCTTGCAAGCTGTTGTTACAGCTACAGAAAATCTGGATATTCTTGTTTAATATTCAAGGTCAGGACGCATTCCAATCATTTTATAAAATAATTGGAATTATTCTTGAAACCCCTGTGCTTTGATACAGTCTGTATATTGTCACAGCTTGCGCTAACCATTGGTATTTTTATAGCAATTCTATCAGGGGATATCTGATTCGTTTTGGAGAGATGTTTATGGTTCAGGCAAATGAACTATCAAATAATGATTTGTACAGTGTGGCACAAATGACAGAATATGAAGGCAGTGCAAAGCAGTTTTGCAGTCAACTTAATGCACACTTGCGCTGGTGTGCTTTTTTAGGTTCATCACTTGAAAATGAGTGTCTATCTGACCTTGTTGTGATGTTGGATGAAGCGACACTGACGATGCAAAAATTTACCAAGATTGCAAGAAAACTTGCCGAAGATTGATCTGGCGCGGAGCTGTGGCCTCACCTTTTGAAAGTGGCTATGTCTTCGAGCGCTTTGCGTTTGATGTCTGGCACCATAGCCTCTTTTGCCGGATATCCGGCAACAACAATCATAACAGCACGCTCGTTTTTAGGGCGGCCCAACAGGTCCCGTAAAAATCCCATCGGGCTGGGGGTGTGGGTCAGTGTTGCCAGTCCGGCATTATGCAAGGCGGCAATGAGCAGCCCGCAGGCCAGCCCAACGCTTTCATGGATGTAGTAGTTTTTGGATCGTTTTTTGGTCTGCGGGTCAATTTCATAATTTTGCTGAAACACTACAATCAACCACGGCGCGGTTTTTAAAAAAGGCTTGTGTTCATCGGTGCCTAAATGTTCAAGGTCGCGCAACCATTCCTTCCCGGCCTTGCCAGCATAAAATATTTTTTCTTCTTTTTCTGCTGCGGCCCGAATTTGTGCTTTTAAGGCCGGGTCGCTAACCGCTACAAAGCGCCATGGTTGTTTATTGGCTCCCGAAGGGGCACTACCAGCGGTACGAATGGCGTACTCTATGATTTTTTGCGGTATGGCCGCAGGTGAAAAGTCTCGCACGGTCCGCCTGTTTTTCATCTGTGAGAAAAAATCGTGGGCGCGTATTTCCATGGTTTTTGTATCAATATGCCCTGGGGCATCCAGGGGGATGAAATAGGCTTTATGCTTTGAACTCAAAGGGTTTTCTCCACGTAATATTATGAAAATACGTTAACCATATTTACGTGATCTTAACGCAATCAGGGTTTTTGTTAACCAAGATTGACACGGGGTTACCGGGGCTACTCCTGTGGATAACCCCGTATGTTGTATGTATGACCGCATATTTACACCATATCATGGTGTGACTAACTTGGGACGGTACAAAAGGGGAGTGATTCGGATGGCCACTGGCCCGTGGAGTGTTAAGGGGATCGATCCGCAAGCGCGAGAAGCCGCCAAAGCTGCTGCCCAGCGCGAGGGTTTGACACTGGGCGAGTGGATGAACCAGCGACTTTTGGGTGAAGCCGCAGCTATGCCTTCGCGTTCTCATACCCAGCCCTATGAACGCGCACGGTTTACTGCACCGGGCTCGTTATCCATTCTTTCCAATAATACCAACCATCAGGACGTCTATGATGCGATTGAAGATCTGACGGCTCGGCTAGAGGCTGCAGAACGGCGTTCGACATTGGCGATCACGGGTATTGATCAGTCAGTTCTGGGTATGTTGACCCGCCTGGAAGGCGTGGAAAAAGTCCATGGGAACATTGCCAGCAAGCTGGACGATTCGCTGAGTAATCTTGATAACCTGGCCACAAAGTCTCGTGATGAACTTGATCGGATGGTTAGCAAGGTTGATCGCGCCACAGAAGATTCGGCGCGCCGCATTGATACCGTTGCCGAACACACCGAGCTACAACTTGGGCGCGCTCGCCATGAGCTTGCCAAGGAACTGGAACTGGTAAATTCACACTCTGATGACCTGACCCAACGTCTGGGTGCGGCAGAGCGTATGACCGACAATGCAGTGCGTACACTTGAGGCCAGCTTTGCCTCGGTAGATGATCGTTTGCGTCAATCAGAGAAAAAAATAAACGAGAATGGCAGCGAAGCTCTGTCGGATATGTTTTCTCGGCGGTTTAAGAGTTTAAGTGAGGAACTTATCCATGTGGTTGCCCAGACGCGGGGGCAATTGGCCAGCCAAATAGAAACTCAATCGGCAGCACCACGTCTGGAGCAATTCGAAACCTCCCTTCGTGAAGTGCGCGGCAGTATCACTAAAACAGAACGCCGCCATGCTGACACGCTGGAACGCATTGCTGGCGAGGTTGGTAAATTAGGTAGTGCTATTGAGCACCGTTTTTCAGAAACCGAACGCAATACAGCCATTGGCCTGGATAAAATGCTGGATGGCCGGTTTCGTGAATTTCAAAACGATCATGCTGTAGCAATAGATAAAATTGGTGATGGGCTAACCGGAGCCATCACCCGACTTGAAGAAAAATTGAATAATGTTGAGATGCAGCGCAACGCTGAAGACAACCTTGAAACGCGCATGGCTGCTGCTGAAGAGCGGACAGCAAAAATGATAGAAGACGCTATGGGGCGTATTCAAGATCAGCTAAACATGCAAGCCGCACCCGACCAGGATACGGAAGACTCCCCTGTCCAGAAGGCCATGACCGCACTGGCCACGCGCCTTGAAACACTGGAAAACCAAGCCGTTGATGTTCCGTTTTTTGACCCAACCCTGCCCACAGATGGAGTGTCACCTCCCCCTTTAGCGGGTTCACCAGCCGGGCCAAACCCTGCGTTGGAAGAGGTTATCAGGCCGCCTCATGTTTTTGCCAATGAAGCGCCAGTATCTTTACCTCCTCTGCCTCAAGAAAATGAGGAAGAGGCCGTAAGCGACTTTGGGTCATTTGATGGGGAACCCTTTGCCGATGCGGTTCAACTTGAGCCAGAAAATATGCCAGAGGCCGTGATTGCACCTGTCTATTCCGCTGATGAAGAGCAATTTTCCCCGGCAGGCGCAACTGCTGATGCCAGTTTTATGGCTGCTGCCAGACGTACCGTTCGTGCGCCAGGGGTTGCGCACTCCCAAGGTGCCGTGCCCGGTAATGGGCAATCCTATTCTCATGGTGGTCCCGCCACGCCTTCCGGGGGTGCGCGTAAGCTTCTTATGGCGGCCAGTTTTTTTGCCATTATCGCTATTGTTGGCGCGGGTGGTATGACGTATCTGGACTTTGGCAATGGCGACAAAAACATCAGCGCCGGTGTGTCAAACACAGCGAATGCCGATTGGGATACGCTGGTTGATGGCACCGCAGAAACAGCTGAGGGTACACAAATTGCAACTTTGCCATTGCCGATCGACAATGGTTTGCAAAACCCGGACAATATAGCAACGCTGGATGGTGCTGCGCCGATCTCCGCATCTGAAAGTTCGACAAAAGCTGTTTTGGTTCAAAAAACAAAACCTGATCCAGCGCCAAAATATGCCCCTGTAAAGACGGCCAGCCGTCCGCCAGCCCGTTCCTCGCAAACCGCCTCAAGCGAACCTGTGGTGCCACCTCTGGCACAACCAAGCATTCCCGTTAATGCTGTTCCCTTGGCGCAGGCCCAGTCAAAGCCTGCCTCAAAAAGCACAACTGGCCGACTAACCGTTCAACAAGCAGCAACCAATGGTGATCCGGTTGCACAGTTTCAACTGGCTTCAGCCAAGATTGATGCTGGCGATACACAGGAAGGTATTGCCCTGATGCGTCAGGCTGCCAATAGAGGTCTTCCTATTGCACAATATCGTTTGGGCAAGGTTTATGAAGATGGTACAGGCGTAACCAGGGATGCCGATGAAGGTCGGCGCTGGACCGAGCGCGCGGCCAATGGCGGCAATCGCCGGGCCATGCACAATCTTGCAATGCTCTATGCCGAAGGCAACAGCGTTACACAAAGTTATGAAACTGCGGCCAAATGGTTTCAGGAAGCGGCTAGAATGGGCCTGACCAATTCCCAATACAATCTGGCCTTTTTGTACGAGCAAGGCCTTGGTGTTCCTGAATCGCTTGCTGAAGCTTTTGCCTGGTATTCCATTGCTGGAAAGGCCGGTGATGAAGGTGCCAGGGAGCGGGCAGGTGAAATCAGGGCAACGCTTTCAGTTAAAGCCAAGAGTGAGGCTAATACGATCATTGCCGATTTTACCCCTCGGCCACTGGATTTGGCAGCAAACGGAATTTTCCGTAATGTTAGCTGGGCCCGACCACAATTAAACACCGCGCCCAACATTGCGCGGACGCAAATATTATTGGCGCGGCTCGGGTATCAGCCCGGCCCGGCAGACGGCAATCTTGGTGGTGCGACAAAGCGAGCGGTTATTGCCTATGAGCGCGATAATGGTTTGGCGCAAACGGGCCGTATTGATGCGACTTTGCTGGCAAAACTGGAAGCGGCGGCAGTGAACTAGCGCTTTCGGGCATGGCCCAATACCCCTTCATAGGGCGCGGGTTTTCCCATTTGTCAAACTTGACCATAAACGGCCCGCATCCCAAATCATCCAGGTCCTTTTGCATGTTATCATCAGCCTTCAGGTAAAGCTCTTCACCGGCGATAAGGGCAAACATCACGCCCTGGCAATACACCCCGGCACCACCAAACATGCTGCGAGTGCTGATCTCGCCTAACCCGGATAAGTGATCACAAATGAAGATTTTGAATTGCGAGGAGATCGCCATGACAAGGATCCTATCATTATGTAGGCCAACACCCATAGAGATAATGTTTTGAAAGAGTAAGGCCCTGCGCCTGAGTGAGCAAAAAAACTTGATTAATAATAAGTCTCATGTGCATATTTTGTTGTTCATAAATTCTGGGGAGAAAAACATGAGCGATCAAGCAATAAACGACGATAAATTCAATGCCCTTTTAGGCAAGGTTATGGGTGATGTAGGCGGCGCTATTGGCCTTCTTATGGCCTATATGGGGGATCAGGCGGGTGTCTATAAGGCGCTGGAAAGTACCGGGCCGTGTAGCCATGAGTATCTGGCAAAGAAAACCGGTGTAGATGCGCGGTATTTGCGTGAATGGCTGTCAGCAAATGCGGCGGCTGGTTATGTTGATTATGATGCGGGCAACGATACCTTCAGCTTGTCGCCAGAGCAGGCCGCCATTTTTTCTCATGAAGGTGAACCCACATGTATGCAGGGCTTTTTTCAGTCCGTTGTGGCGCAATATGAAGAACACGAAACGGCTGTGGATGTCTTCAAAACAGGCCGGCCTCGCCCATGGTCCGAGCATTCGCCTTGTTGTTTCTGCGGGACTGATCGTTTTTTCCGCCCCGGTTATGCCGCCAATCTAGTACAAAACTGGATCCCTGCGCTTGACGGGGTTGAGGCCAAATTAAACGCTGGTGCCAAAGTCGGGGATATTGGCTGCGGACTTGGTTCATCAACCATCCTGTTGGCGCAAACCTATCCCAACTCGCGCATTTATGGTTTTGATTTTCACGGACCGTCCATAGAGAAGGCCAAGGAAAAAGCAAAAGAAGCCGGCTTGACCAATATTGAATTTCATGAAGTTACCGCCAAGAATTTCCCAGGTGATGATTACGATTTTATCTGCATTTTTGATGCGCTACACGATATGGGCGATCCGGTTGGTGCTGCCGCTCATATCAAGGATAGCCTGAACGCTGACGGTACCTTTATGGTGGTTGAACCATTGGCCGCAGACACTCTGGGTGAAAACCTCAATCTTCTGGCCGCCATTTTTTATGGCTTCTCAACAACAATTTGTGTGCCAACATCCAAGGCTCAGGAAGTGGGCTTGGCCCTCGGCGCGCAAGCCGGTGAAAAACGCATTTCTGACGTTCTTAAACAGGCCGGTTTTGGCAGGGTTCACCGGGCCACCGAAACCCCTACCAATATGGTGCTGGAAGCACGCAAATAAGATTTTTTCTTCGGGGTGAAGGCCTGCCCTTTAGGGCGTGGCCTTCACTCTAGAATACCTCAAACAGGCCTGCTGCGCCCATGCCGCCGCCAACACACATGGTGCAGACCACGTATTTGGCACCCCGGCGTTTACCCTCG
This sequence comes from Robiginitomaculum sp., assembly GCA_021776515.1. Classification (GTDB taxonomy): domain Bacteria; phylum Pseudomonadota; class Alphaproteobacteria; order Caulobacterales; family Maricaulaceae; genus Robiginitomaculum_B. The sequence continues at coordinate 45,388 of JAJFFS010000005.1, forward strand.
ATCAGCGCATGGCCGACCATGCGGGCGCCAGACATGCCGTAGGGGTGGCCGATAGAAATAGCACCGCCATCAACATTGAGCAGCTCATCGGGAATGCCCAGTTTATCGCGGCAATAAAGCACTTGCACGGCAAAGGCCTCGTTCAGTTCCCACAGGCCAATATCATCCATAGTCAGGCCATTGGCGGCCAGCAATTTTGGTACGGCAAAGACAGGGCCAATGCCCATTTCATCAGGGCTTAGACCTGCCGCCCAGATGCCGCGATAGGCGCCCAGTGGCTCAAGGCCACGCCTTGATGCTTCGGCAGCCTCCATAATCACGGCGGCGGATGCCCCGTCGGAAAGTTGTGAGGCGTTGCCGGCGGTAATAAATTTGCCTTCCTTGATCGTCATGCCGTCCCGAAACACCGGCTTTAAGCCAGCCAGGTTTTCAGCACTGGTGCCTGGGCGATTGCCTTCATCTTTATCCAGCGTCACTTCAATTTCGGATATTTCCTTTGTTTCCTTGTTCATGAATTTCATGGTTGAGGGCAAGGCAACAATTTCATCATCAAAGCGTCCGGCCTCCTGTGCGGCGGCGGTGCGGGTTTGTGACTGTGCGGCATATTCATCCTGCGCCTCGCGGGAAATACCATAGCGGTCGGCGACGATCTCGGCAGTTTCCAGCATAGACATGTAAAGGTTTGGCACATTCTCACTTATCCAGGGATCTCGCGCACGATAGCCATTCATATGCTCATTTTGCACAAGCGAGATGCTCTCGCCGCCACCACCAACGGCGATATTCATACCGTCGCAAAGCACCTGTTTGGCGGCAATGGCAATGCCCATCATGCCAGAGGCGCATTGGCGATCAACGCTCATACCGGCGACACTGTCAGGTACGCCGCCCCGGATCAGCATTTGCCGGGCCGGATTTTGCCCGCCGGAACCCTGCTGCATGGCACAACCCATAATCACGTCGTCAACCTCTGCGCCTTCCAGTCCGGCGCGCGCTATGGCGTGTTTGATTGCGTGTCCACCCAATTCCTGTAGCTGGGTGTTGTTAAACGCGCCGCGGTAGGCTTTGCCGATAGGGGTGCGAACAGTTGATACAATGACGGCTTCACGCATGATTCTCTCCTTTAAGTCGTGCTGTAGAAACGTAACCGCGATTTTGCTGCAAGTGCAAACTTTTTACGGCCCATTAACCATAGGGCGTTCAGATAATCCCATGGAGACCCCGTACATGCGTTGTCTGAATATTGCTCTCATTTTAAGTCTTGTATGCGCTGCACCCGTTATCGCCGGAGTGCGTGATGTCAATCTGGCTATTGAAGGCAATGCGGCCCTTAGTCTGGTGCGCTTTGATGGACAACCCCGCGAAGTATCAGTGCAATCCAGTGCAGACGGCGTAGAGGTTACGGTTCTGGGGGTTCGTGCGGCCGAGGCCCGGATCACACCACCGGATACACACCTGGTCAATGCTGTTGATGTTCGCCCGTATGAGGATGGTGTTCGTCTCATCTATCATTTTAATGAACACCCAATTCAGGGCGAGGTAGAGATTTACGCACATTCAGTGCTCTTGCGCGCTCAATTTGATCACTCCTTGCAGGCGCAGTCCGCCAGCTTGCAATTTACACCCTCAATCACAACAAAAAAACCAGCCCCCGTGCATGACCCTGCACCCGTAACCGCCAGCATTACCCCTGAAGCTGATGATGAACCTGCGCCGCAACACCCTGCCTATGATGAAAATGCACCGGCCCGTGATGGTGATGTGATGGCACCAGCCCCTGTTCCCGCTCCAACACTGGGCACGGGTCTTGTTCGTGATGCCTCTACGGTTGTGACCGAACAGCATCTGGATGCGCACTCCTGTGCAGCAGCACAAAAAGCCATTGAGGACGATCCCTGGGCTCTGGATAAACTTTCGCTATATGGCGCGTGTATTGCAAAAGAGGGAAAAACTGATGAGGCTAAGGAAATATTTGAGCGTCTCCTGACTTTTGATCCCGATATGATAACTGCCTATATGGGCCTTGGCGCCATAGCTCAGGAAACGGGTGATGCGGCTGCGGCCAGGCGTCATTATCAGCAGGTATTGGGGCTTGGTGGTTCAGATGCGCAAGCAGCGCAGGTGCGGGCAATCTTGGGCTCGTTAGGCGATGGGCATTAATGCTTAAAGCAGCGATAGTGCCGCTCGCAAAAGAAACATAAAACCTAAAAGACCAAAGCACAGGGTGAAGAGGCGCAAGCCACCATCAAATAATTTGTCTGGCATCAGAAAACCCCGGCGTTATTGGCGCGCTGTCGCCAAATATGCGTCAAAGCGGCGATCATGATAAAGCAAATACCTGCAAACAGTGTTGCCGCCGTATCCGTATCAGTAATACTTTTATCATTTGCGGCGCTGGCCTGACAGGCAAACAGCCAAAAGCTGGCAGCTGTAAGCACGATCAAAGTGAAGACCCGGTTTATGGTTCTGCGTACAGGTATGCTCATTGCTTTTCCCTTTTCTGTTGGTTTCTTTTTGGCGGAGCAAGGGGGCCGCGATAGGGCAAGCCCAAGGCCATTTGGGGAAAGTTATGATCGAATGTGGCCAGGATCAGTCAAAGAGGGCTGAATTGCGGCGCTTTTCCTCTTGACGAATCTGCCCGTCAGGGTGAGCGTACAATTAATTACAAAAAAGGAAGTCCTCATGCCAGATGCGCCTCTTTCCGATAATCTGAACCGTGTGAAACCCTCGGCAACTTTGGCCGTGTCGCAACAGGCACGTGAGCTAAAGGCGCAAGGCGTTGATGTTATCGGCCTTGGGGCGGGTGAGCCGGATTTTGATACGCCGGATAATATCAAAGCCGCCGCCATACGCGCCATAGATGAAGGCAAGACCAAATACACTGCCGTAGATGGTATTCCTGAACTTAAAGAAGCGATTTGCCAAAAATTTGAGCGCGATAATGGGCTTCATTATGCGCCAGAGCAGATCAATGTTTCGCCGGGCGGCAAGCCAGTTATTTTTAACGCTTTTCTTGCCACGTTGAACCCGGGCGATGAAGTGTTGGTCCCGGCCCCCTATTGGGTCAGCTATCCTGATATTGCCAAATTGTGCGGCGGTTCGCCCAGAATTATCGAAACCCAGATAGAAAATGGCTTTAAACTGACACCAGAAGAGCTGGAAGCTGCCATTACGCCCCGTTCAAAATGGCTGATACTGAACTCACCCTCCAATCCTACCGGGGCAGCCTATAGCCGCGAAGATCTGGAGGCTCTGGGCGAAGTTTTGTTAAAATACCCGCATGTCTGGGTGCTGACTGACGATATGTATGAGCACCTCATCTATGATGGTTTCAAGTTCTATACCATCGCTCAGGCGGTGCCAGCCCTCTATGATCGCACTCTGACTATGAATGGTGTTTCCAAGTCTTATGCGATGACGGGATGGCGTATTGGTTATGCAGGCGGACCAAAAGACCTGATCGCGGGCATGCGCAAGGTGATGAGCCAGTCCACCTCCAACCCCACTTCGGTTAGCCAATGGGCGGCGGTTGAAGCGCTGAACGGCCCGCAGGATTTCATTGCAACACGTAATGAGGTGTTCAGGGAACGCCGCGATCTGGTGGTGGCTATGCTTAACCAGGCCAATGGTCTTGCCTGCCGCACACCCGAAGGGGCATTTTATGTATACCCGGACTGTGCCGCACTTATCGGGCGCACCGGCCCCTCTGGTGCCGTCATAGAAAATGACACCATGCTGGCCTCTGAATTGCTGGCCGATCAGGCCGTTGCCGTAGTGCCGGGGGCGGCCTTTGGTATGTCACCGGCATTTCGCGTTTCTTACGCAACCTCGACTGAGCTTTTGCAAAAAGCCTGTGAGCGTATCCAAAAATTCTGTGCCAGCTTACGTTAGGGTCTGGAACTGGAGTGTTGAGTCAAGCTCGTTTTGGCCGCCGCACCATTATTCAGCTTGGTGGTTATACCGAAGTGCGGAAAGTTTCTAACCTGTCATTACCCGATTTATTCGGGTAATCCAGCTTTGTGTTAAGGCAACACTGGATTACCGGTACAAGACCGGTAATGACAAAATGAGATATTCATTCTTACCCTAACAAATTGTGCCATCTCATAAGTGCGATTAACACAAATTACTAAAATAAAACGACCAGAAAAATCACGGCTGACAAAAGCACCCGATAAATTGCAAAGGGCAATAATCCGATGCGTTCCACAAGGCGCATAAAAATGGCAATGGCCGCATAGGCAGCCAGTGCAGAAAGCCCCAGCACCACCATGCCATCGCCAAAGCTGGCCCCGTTAGCAGGCGGGTGGGTGTATAATGATGCCCCGGCAGCCAGGGCCAATGCCGCCAGCAACGGAATGGACATTAACATGGAAAACCGGGCGGCTTCTGTGCGCGATATACCCAGCGCACGGGCAGCGGTCATGGTGATGCCAGAGCGGCTGGTACCGGGAATAAAAGCAAGCATTTGCGCCAGCCCAATCAGAAAAGCTGTTCGCCACCCGCTTTGCTCGACCGAGCCATTTTGCGTTGCCCAACGATCTGCTGCCCACAAGGGTATGGCAAAGCCAAGGCCTGCCCAGGCGATTATTTTGGGGTCGCGCAGCATATCACTGGTACCACTCAGATAAAGCAAGGCACCAACAATCAAGGCAGGCGGCGTGGCAATAGCCAGAAGCCAGAACAGCCGTGCATTCGTTGTGGAAAATTGCCCGGTGACGACATCACTCATCCCGCCAAGGATGTGGGCAACATCCTTGCGGTAGTACGTAATAACCGCCAGCAAAGAGCCGCCATGAGCCATCAGGTCAATGAGGGCACCCTGATCGGTAGCCCCCATAACTTTTGGCACGAGAATGAGGTGTGCTGACGAGCTGATTGGCAGAAATTCAGTTATACCCTGAATGATCGCCAATACGACAAGCTGCAACATTCCCATTTAGATGCTTAGCCCCGGTTTGCCAGTGCTTTGGCCAACTCTTCACCTTTGGCATCCTTAAAAGCAGAGCAGAGCGATATGCCCTCAAGGGTTTGTGCCAGCGAACGCTCATACCCTGGAGTTTTATCGGCCTGGGCCATGAAGAAAGCTTCGACCTCAGCCTGTTTTTCTGTGCTGCAAAAGGCTCCACCCATATTGGAGACGCTTGCTTTGCGCGTATCGGGCCTACGTGCCAGCACATCATCGAAACGTGCTGTTAGCCACTCCCAGCCTTCTTCGGTAAAGGGACCAAACATAAGACCGCCCAACAGACGCGTGCCTTCGCGATCGGTCAGGGGCTCACCTAATGCCCAATTGCGTAATTCAGCAGCCAGCGTCGCATCCCGAGTTGCACTTAGCGCCCCAAGAGCTGCGGCCCGTACCGCCGGGTTTCGTTCTTTTTCAAGAAGGTTTTGCAGGGCAGAAATGAACGGTTCTCCCTTGTCCTGTACTGCGGCAGTAAAAGCCATACCCATATCAGAAGGTGCCAATGGTGCAGCATCACTGCTGTTATCAAGGCCAACGAAATTCATCGCGCTGGCGACTAATGGTCCGCGTATTGCCGGGTCCTTCCCGGTTAAGGCCAGACGTCGTTTTAAGGCTGTCCGCAACAACTTATCACCACGACTGTCGCCTTTAATGGCGGCATAGCGCGGGCCAAAAGTTTTGCTGACAAAGGCGGCCATCGCCGGATCATCCCAGCCCAGAGCGCCGCCCTGAAAATTTGCAATGGAATTAGCAGCGGCAGAAACCACGTCCCAGGCGGTGTGATTGGCCAGTTTTTCAATAAGGCCAAACCAGTTTTCACTGCTCATGCCGCCAGCCCGCAAGGCCGCCGTAGCACTGTCGCGCAGCGTCAGGGCTTCGCTGGCCGGCAAGGTATCGGCCTTGGCAATGAGTTTTTTCCAGGCCATATCATCAAGGGTGAAGCGGTAATAACCGGCACCGCCTGCATTGGGCATGATATAATCCGGGGCTTGAGAACCGGGTAATTCTAGGGTTTCATTTTCCTTGCTCAGCATCATGCAGGATTTGAAAGCGACACCCTGATTTTCACCGGAAGTACAGAACGGTATTTTCCAGCGCCCATCTCCCTTGATTGCGGAGCCTAACGGCGCATAGGTGCTTTGGTGCAAATGCAGCACGGTTTTATCGTTTGCATGTTCCACACGCACATCCACACGCGGGGCGTGGGGCTGATCGACAAACGTGCGTAAGCTGTCGATAATTTCCGGGTGCCCGGAACCTTCACCAAGCGAGGTAAAAAAGTCATCGGCTGTGGCGGTTTTAAAGGCAAAGCGTTTCATGTGTTCGCGCACGCCGGCTTGAAAAGCATCTTCGCCCACATAGCTTTCGGTCATGGCCAGAACGCCAGCGCCTTTTTGATAGGTAATACCGTCAAAGGCATCCCAAATGGCTGCATTACGGGTCACAGGTTCATGAATTTTACGGGTGCTGGCCAACGCATCCTGCCCCATAGCCCCCAGGGCACCGCGTAAAGTCGAGCGGTCAAATTCACCGTCCGGTTGCCATAGTCCCAAGGTTTTATTGCCCATCCATGTGGCAAAAGCCTCATTAAGCCAGATGTCGGTCCACCATTTGGGGGTGACAAGGTCGCCAAACCATTGGTGTGCCAGTTCATGGGCATTGACCGAGGCATAGGCGCGGCGTTGATTAAGTGATGACTCACCATCCATCAGCAGCAAAAACTCAGTAAAGACAATGGCACCCGGGTTTTCCATAGCGCCGAAATTAAAGTCTGGCGCAGCGATTAGGTCCAGCTTGGCGTAAGGATAAGGGGTCCCAAAATATTCCTCTTGCACGGTAACAATACTTGCTGTGTTTTTCAGCGCATAAGCTATTTGGCTGCCATTGCCCTTGGTGGTGATACCGCGCAACGGTACGGGATAATCACGAACGCTATTGGGCGGCATTTCTGCCCATGTGTTGACATCATAAGGGCCAACGGCAAACGCTAAAAGGTAGGTTGGTAGAGGTTTGGTTTGCGCAAAGTCATAACGCACCATGCCATCTTCCAACTCAACCGCGCTGGTTTGTGGTGTGTTGGTTATGACCACATCGTCTTTGGGTGCTGTGACAGAAATATCAAAGGGAACCTTGAAGCGCGGTTCATCAAAGCTGGGGAAAATTTTGCGGGCGGCAATGGCTTCAAGCTGACTGACGATATAGGAGTTGCCATCGCGCTGTACCTGATAAAGCCCATCAAGTGACTGATTAAATGGGGCATGAAAGTCAAACTGCAAAGTTGCGGTGCCGGGACCCGTTACAGTATCAAGGGTAATCAGAGACACCCCTGGTTCAGATGATTCCTGATAGCTGGCAGGAATACTGCTACCATTTTCCAGCGTCAGTACAGCACTATCAATGGTCAAACCCTCGCCGTGCATCCAAAAGCCCTTTACGGCCTTTTCCAGATTTACTTCAATGGAAACCGTTCCCGAGAAATCTTTAGTGTCAGGGTCTATCACCAGACTAAGCGTATATGATGTTGGTTCTATACCCGTAGGTAATTGACCAACAGGAGGTTTATCAAGCTGCGGCGTAACTGGTGTTTGCACGCTAACTGTTTCATGCCCACCAGTTGTTGAATCCGAGCCGCAAGAAGCAAGTATTGCTCCCGCCATAATTCCAGTGATGATAAAACGCATGGTTTCCTCCCAGTTTGCGGTCTACAGCCCCCGCTGCCTGGTGGGTATAGGGCATTGCCGGAGAGGTGCAAATTAAACTTTGGAAGCCTTTGGTGTTTGACCGCTAAATCACAGCACGATATGTGGTCGTTATGCCGCATGATGCAATCCATAACCCCGGACCAGGCCGTCACCAACCAGAGCACGCCATGCGTTCCACCCACATGGTGACCGCCGCATCTGTGGCTGTGGCGGCCATACTGGTTGGCGCAAAGCTGTGGGCTTATGCGATTTCGCATTCGGTTGCTATGTTGGCCACATTTGCAGACAGTGCCCTGGATCTGGCAGCATCATTGACTACTTTCTATGCAGTGCGTTATGCGGCGGCACCAGCAGATCGTGAGCACCGTTACGGCCATGGTAAAGCCGAAAGTTTTGCCAGCCTGTTTCAAGCGTTATTGGTGGCTATTTCTGCGGCGCTGGTGGCCCGAGAATCTGTTGCCAGGTTACTCAATCCACGTGAGGTCGAACATGGTACACTGGCGATGGCCGTGATGGTGTTATCTGTTGTGCTGACAATTGTGCTGGTCTGGGGGCAAAGTCGGGCTATTCGCCAAAGTGGTTCTGTAGCAGTAATGGGTGATCGGGCACATTATATTTCAGATATTGGCGCTAATGTTTCGGTGATCGCCGGGATTGCCCTGACAGTGTACGCCGGGCTTGGCTGGGCGGATGCTTTGGTTGGCCTTGGCATTGCGGGCTGGCTGGTATGGACAGCCTGGGGGGTAGCTCGAGGTGCGCTGGATCAAATGCTGGATCGTGAATTGCCGGATGAAGAACGTCGCCGGATTAAAAAGCTGACACTGGAAGTGCCCGGCGTATTATCCATTCATGAATTGCGGACCCGGGCTGCTGGTATTTTTGTGCATATCCAGTTCCATGTGGACATGGACCCCCAAATCACTTTGGCAGAGGCTCACAAAATTGTTGTCGAGGTCGAAAAACGTCTTTTGAAAGCCTTTCCGGCAGCCGATATTCTCATCCATCCTGATCCTGACGGCGAAGCCGAGCCGCACGGAATTTCTCATTTTAGTGGCAATGGTGAAACCCACTAATGCGTATTTTATATCATTGGCCGCTGGATCCTTTCTCTCGCATGGCCCGTTTGGCGCTGGCGGAAAAACGCCTGACGTTCAAACTTTCGCGGGTTGAGCATACCGATGACCCGGCCAAAATTCTGACGCTTAATCCCGCAGGTACAACGCCGGTTTTGCGTGATGAAAGTGGCGCCGAACCCATTGTGGTGGTTGAGGCGCGGCCAATTCTGGAGTACCTGGACGAAGCCCGGGAGGCCGCCCCCCTTTTGCCAGCGGATATTGCTGCACGCGCCGAAGTTCGCCGTCTGGTAGAATGGTTCAGCGTAAAGTTTCATGCCGAGGTTAATGCCTATATTTTGCATGAGCGGCTGGAGAAGTCCCTCATTGGTGGTGGTTCGCCAGATGCGGGCCTTATGCGCGAAGGCCGTTCGCATTTGCGCTGGCACATGGCGCATATCAATCACCTTATCGAGTCGCGTGACTGGTTGGCCGGGACAAATTTGACCCAGGCCGATATTGCGGCGGCGGCACAATTATCCTGCCTAGATTATCTGGGCGAGGTACCATGGGACGAATTTGCGCTGGCCAAGTCCTGGTATGGGCGCTTTAAGTCCAGGCCCTCCTTTCGCGCCCTTTTAACCGATGTCCTACCCGGTATGCCCCCCGCAAAGCATTATGCCGACCTCGACTTTTGAAACCTTGATAGAGGCGCTTCGTGCCAAGGCGCAGACGTGCGGTTTTGATGTCTGCCGGATTGCCAGCGCCAGCGTACCCTGGCGGGCTGGTGATGAGTTGCAAGGTTATGTGGATGAGGGTCATCACGGCTCTATGGACTGGATGCAGTCCACGTTAACCCGGCGCAGCCACCCCACAAACATGTGGGCCGAAGCCCGCAGTGCCATTGTGCTGGGCGTTAATTATGGCCCGTCCACTGACCCGCTGGCGGCGCTGGCTCATAAATCCAGAGGCATCATATCAGTTTATGCGCAAGGCGGTGATTACCACAAGCTGGTCAAAAAACGCCTCAAAGCACTGGCAGGATGGGTGGCTATGCAGACCGGTGAAGAGGTCAAGGTATTTGTCGATACCGCACCCTTGATGGAAAAACCTCTGGCGGCGCGTTCCGGGCTGGGCTGGCAGGGCAAACATACCAATCTTGTGTCGCGGGATTTTGGGTCATGGTTGTTTCTGGGGGTAATTTTATCGGCCTGTGATTTACCTGCTGATACGGCCAGCGAAGACCATTGCGGTTCCTGCACGTCCTGCCTTGATATTTGCCCGACCGGGGCTTTTCCCGCACCCTATAAAATTGATGCCCGGCGCTGTATTTCCTATCTGACGATCGAACATGACGGCCCCATTGCCAATGAACTGCGCCCGCTTATGGGAAACCGCATTTATGGCTGTGATGATTGTCTGGCCGTGTGCCCGTGGAATAAATACGCCGTGCGCGGGCAAGAGGCGCTATTATGGCCCCGAGCAGAAAACAGCCTACCCGAACTTGATGAGCTTAGCCGGTTATCAGATGCGCAGTTCCGCGATCATTTTGCCGGCTCGCCCATTAAACGTGCCGGGCGCAACCGCTTTGTGCGCAACGTGCTGATTGCCATTGGCAACAGCGCCAACCCGGCGCTTGCCCCTGCCGTCCGGGCGCGCCTGAAAGATGACAGCGTACAGGTGCGCGATGCTGCCGTATGGGCGCTCAGATGCTTGTCGCCCAATGAAGACTTTGAGGCGTTACGCGCCGCCTGTACCCCTGATGAGGCAGACGAAACAATATTGGCGCAATGGCAAGGGGGATAAAGTGACCATATCAAACAAAATCAAATGAGTTGATGAGGTATTCGTATTCACTCATCCTTATTTTGAGCTTGTCGAAAGATGGCGTAAGGGCTGATACCTTATCCGACAACCTTTATGTACAAGACTTTTCAGGTACTATTCACATTGTCAAAGAGCCGTACAAACTGGCAATAATCCACTTTGCACATCATCAGTATGCGCCCGTTTCCCACTCCGGGGATAAGTGATTCTGCCTATCCGTCATAACCCATCTTTCACAGGCTCCCCGGGCTTTTGGACCCGGGGTTCACACCAACATTCACGGCACTATGGACCCCGGCTCAAGGCCGGTAACCCTGATGAATGTGAGGGGCGTTATGGGGCAACAAGCCTCATCTGAGGGACAATTATGTGCATTTTGCTTGCCATAAGCCTGATTTATGGGGCGCATGAAGGACAATTAAGGGGCAGCACATGCCCTTCGGCTGCAGAACGGGGATAAGATGCGATTTATCTGCCTAAACCGTCACCCCGGCGCAGGTGAGGTATAATTTTTTGTGGTGATGGTTTCCCATCCTTCGACAAGCTCAGGATGAGGAAGAAAGGAAGAAAGGAAGAAAGGAAGAAAGGAAGGAAATAAAACATAACATGCACCTCATCCTGAGCTTGTCGAAGGATGGAGGAACGCTGCCCTGATCTTTTGAGGTTCAGTCCGAAGAAGGTTTTTGCACCTCGAGCCTATTCCGGCCTTCGTTTTCACAAGGGTAAACTGGCCGGAGCTAGCGGCATATTATTTTCTCTATTTTTAGGCAGGGTTAGAGAGGGAAATAGTCTTACATACCCAGAACAATTATTGCTGTCGCAGGGCTTCGCGGATTTGCCCGCGTACCAGCAGAGCCTCAACGCTGGTTGGGTCGTGCATCAACGCGGCCTCAATATCGTTTTTGGCATTTTGAAGATCATTCTCAAACAGCAGAACTGCCGCCCGCAAACGCAAAGACAGGGCATCATCCGGGCGCAGGTCCAGTGCCGTATCGAGGTCTGCGTGCGCTGCGCCAGGTTGTTCCAGCGCCATCAGGGCGCGGGCGCGGTTAGTGTGTAAACCAGCATTGTTTTTTTCTATGTCCAGGGCGCGTGTTAAGACCCGCAAGGCCTCTTTGGGCATGTTGGCTTGCAGCCAGGCTTCGCCGGATTGCCCAAGTGCCTCGGTTCGCAAGGCATCATCACCTATATCAGGGGCATAGGCCAGTGCCTCCAGTTTTTCTGCGGCATTGGCATAATCCCGTAATCCCAGCAAGGCCATGGCAACGCAGTGGCGCGCCGGTGCCGCCCCGCCCTCATTTTGCCAGATCAGGGCATCTTCATAGGCCTTTGAGGGTGTGCTGTGAGCTTTGGCAAGGCAGGTGCGGTAGTGCAGACTTTCATCGACAGGGGCTTGCGCGCTTGTAACAACAGCCATGGGGCCAAGCCATAAAAACACGGATACAAATACACTACGCATGATACATCTCTCTTTACCTGGCTTTTGTGGACGCCGTAAAGCCACAAGACAAATCACAATCAAGTCACGGGGTATTTGCAAGTGTATTCTCGTAAAGCGTGCAAAGTTCATCCAGCGTTATGGTCAGGCGAGCCAGATCATCGGGGGTGGACAAGCGATGATCGCCGCTCTTGGACAAGCTGAACACCACGTTCTGGCTTTGCAGTCGGGCGACCAGCTCCAGTGCATGGGACCACGGCACGCTTTCATCCATCAAACCTTGCAAAATGCGCACCGGGCCATCAAAGGCAATGGGGCCACCCATCAGAAGATGCAAGCGGCCATCTTCAATAAGGGCATTGGTGATGGGGGTGGGTTCGTCGTCATAATCCGAAGGTTCATGATAAACGCCCCGTTCAACGATCAGGCGGCGGGTGTCGTTATCAAAATTTTTCCACATCAGTTTTTCAGTAAAATCCGCCGCCGGGGCGATGAGCGCCAGCGCCTTGATTTTTTCAGGGCGTGCTAATGCCAGCAATAGCGCAATCCAGCCGCCCATGGACGAGCCAAGGGCAATGGCACCATCGGTGCACAGCTTGTCCAGCACCAAAAGTGCATCCTCGCGCCAGTGGCTTATGGTGCCATCTTCAAATTTCCCCGATGAAAGCCCGTGGCCGAAATAATCAAAGCGCACAAAGGCGCGGCCCTTGCCCTTTGCCCCGTCATCCACTGCCTGCGCCTTGGTGCCATCCATGTCCGAGCGAAACCCGCCCAGCCAGAGAATCGCCGGGCCTTTGCCCGCACGGATACGGCAGGCGATTTTTTCACCCGTTTTGGTTTTCAATATTGTAAGATCATCTGCCATGTGCGTACAAGAATAGTACATTAACTATGGGTCTTGGGAAGGCGGTAGGTGTTGTTGAAAATTGTCCAGGTCATTCCCGCATTAAATGCTGGCGGTGCAGAGCGCACAGTTGTGGATATTACCCGCGCTGTTGTTGAGGCGGGCGGTGAGGCTCTGACCCTGACGTCGGGCGGGATATTGGAGGAGGAACTGCACGCAGCAGGCGGGCAGATTGCACATTTACCTGCGGCATCCAAAAACCCGTTTACCATGTGGCGCAACGTGGATCGCATCGCCTGCCTTGCCCATGATTTTGGTGCACAGCTTATCCATGCCCGTTCCCGCGCACCGGCATGGAGCGTCCGGGCCGCGTGTTCAAAACTGGGCATACCTTTTGTGACCACCTACCATGGGACATATCGCGCACAAAACCCGTTAAAACGACGCTATAATGCAATTATGGCAAAGGGTGATGCGGTGATCGCCAACTCGCATTTTATTGCCCGGCATATCATTGATGAGCACGGCACGGATGAGGCACGCATTACTGTGATCCCCCGTGGGTGTGATCCGGGTTTTTTTGAAGTCCCTGAAAAAACAGTTGATGCTGACCTGCCGTTGATTGTTCTGCCGGCCCGCTTCACCCGGTTAAAAGGCCATGTTCTGGCAATGGAAGCCGTGGCAATCTTGAATGCCAAAGGCGTGCGCGTGAAACTTGTTCTTGCAGGTGACACACGGGGGCGCGACGCCTATGTGCTGCAATTACAAGACCAGATTACCAATGCGGGTCTTGATGATGTTATCAGTTTTGCAGGCCATGTGTCTGATATGGCAGGGCTTTACGCCAGTGCTAATATTGTCCTGTGCGCGTCCATCCAGCCGGAAAGTTTTGGCCGGGTGAGTGTCGAGGGGCAAGCCAGCGCCCGGTTGTGTATTGCCCCGGCGCACGGGGGTTCGCGGGAAACAATTATGGATGGCAAAACCGGGTTTCATTTTGTCCCCAATGAGGCGAATGATCTGGCAAATGTGTTGCATAAGGCGTTAACATTGTCGCCAACACAGGCAGATAAAATAACCAGTAATGCCCGTGAACACGCACGTTCGCTCTTTTCGCGTGAGGCAATGTGTGCAAAAACCCTCGGGGTTTATAACGATCTGGCGCCGGTGTTGAAATGACCAGTTCTTTGTGTAGTGACGTAATGGGATATAACATATGAAGGCTGGTGCTCTCATTATCTGTTTTGGGCCTTTGGGCAGGCTGATTGACGCGCTGGCCGCTGTGCAACGCCTTCGTGCGCAAAACACCCATGAGCGCCTGACGCTGCTGACATTGCCCAAGTTTGCCGACCTGGCCAAATCCACATCATTGTTTGATGATGTCAGTACCGTTGATTTGTGGCAAAATACCAATGCGCTGCGCACGCTTGTTCAGGCGATTAAAAAACGCCGCTTTGAACGTATTTACGACCTTGAACGCTCAAGCCACACCCTGCAGTTACAAAAAGCATTTGGAACCTTTGGCCCGGCTTTCGCCGGTGCGGGTAAACGGTCCAAATGGAAACTGGAAACGCCGCCATCGCACCCGCTTGAAGCCGATGCGATGCTTCTAGATATGGCAGGAATAGGGGGGCGTGGCCCCGGCCCTGCGCCCGGCCCGGATGGTGGCTGGCTACTTCGTCGCCATGCCGGTGCGCCCTCTCTGGAGCCAGCATTTTTCGGGTTGGACCGTCATTTTGTGCTGCTTAATCTGTCGCGTGAAGATGATGGACCGTGCTGGCCTAGCCAACAATTCACCGCGCTGGCGCGTGGCATTGTCGAAGCCGGCGTGGGGTGTGCCCTTATAGGCACTATTGATGACCGGATGTGCGCCCGCGAAGTTGTGCAGGTCGATGCCCGGATCAAGGATCTGTGCGCGCGTGCCGATTATTATCAACTTGCCGCATTGGGCGCCCGGTCAAAAGCTGTGGTCGGTCATGCCGATGGTGCCGCAAGGCTGGCGTGTGCGGCGGGCGCGCGTACCATTACCTTGCATGAAGGGCATGAGGATGCCGCGGCAAATGCGCCAAGAGGCACCGGTGCCGTTGCGCTGGTCAATGCTTCACTTGACGCACTTCCGGCGCGCTCGGTCCTTGATGTATTGAGCATGTTTGGCGCATTAGAGCGCACCAGGGCGAACTAGGGTTCAAGCTTTTCCACTATGTTCAATTTTCCTCTTTAATCGATAAATACACAGCCGTAGAATGAATATAGCTCATGGTTTTGCCCTTAAGCCTCATAAAAAGTGATTTGCGTGCTTGATCCGCCGCATACCTTTCTTCATAAAGCCAGTTCTAAAGGTTGTGCCCATTGTTATCATGTGTGGACAATCAATAAAAATATGAATTCGCGGTCATAAAGGAGAACACCATAGCCCGCCGTCCAGTCGTCGCCGCCCCCGCCAAAAAAAAGGGACCACGCGTTAATAAAGATATAGAAGCCGAGCAGGTTCTCCTTATCGATCAAAATGGTGAAAAGCAGGGGCAAATGCCGTTGCATGCTGCCCTTGATGCTGCCACCGAAGCCGGGCTTGATCTGGTAGAGGTAGGGCCACACCCTGAAACACCAGTATGTAAAATCCTTGATTATGGAAAATTACGCTTTCAGGAGCAGAAGAAACGTTCTGAAGCCAAGAAGAAGCAAAAGACCGCTGACCTGAAAGAAATTAAAATGCGCCCCAATATCGACGTGCATGACTACAAGGTTAAAACGCGGGCCATGACCCGGTTTTTTGAGCAAGGTGACAAGGTCAAGGTAACGATCCGCTTTCGTGGTCGGGAAATGGCACACCAGGACCGTGGTCGTACGTTGCTGGAACGTGTGCGTGAAGATTTTACCGACACGACCAAGGTGGAGTTTGAGCCCAAGGTTGAAGGCCGCTTGATGATGATGGTGCTGGCACCGCGCTAACGGCACAGCTCTTGCGGTATAAGCCGCATGAGTACCAAAGCGATACAAAGCAGGACACCAACCCTGGCAGAGGCATTGGACAGGCCGGTCAATCTGTTTACGCCTGTGCGTCTGTTTATGGCGCTGGGTGTTTTATTGGGGCACAGCTTTATAGTTCTGAACAACGATGGTGCTTCAGAGCCGCTGATATTGTTTAACATCACCATATCCTATGCGGCGGTGAACGGGTTTTTTATACTCTCGGGTTTGTTGATTACCCGTTCTTTTGATCAGCGGGCGGATGTAGTACGTTTTGTCACGGCGCGGGTTTTGCGCCTGTTTCCAGCCCTGATTGCATTATCTCTGGCGGCGGTTTTGTTGTTTGGGCCGGTTTTTACCCTGCTCACCCCGGCGGCTTATTTTACCGATATAAGCATTTGGCGCTATTTGTGTGATGTGCTGACTTTTGGCAACACGTCCGGTGGACCACCACAAATTTTTCCTTTTAATCCTAAAGCCGGTGAATTCTCAAACGCCCTGTGGACGCTGCGTTATGAAGCGATTGCCTATGGGGGGACTTTATGTCTTGCGGTGCTGGGGCTTTCACGTTCGCGCATTCGTGTTCTGGCTGTTTTTGTGCTTACAGTATTTGCCTTTATCGCAGTGCGTACCGTGCCGGATTTATTACCTGACCAGCTTATGGATTTAACGCGCCTGGGCATGGCCTACCTCTTAGGGGCTGTGCTTTATGCCTGGCGTGATACCATACGCATCTGTGGCCGCACGGCTATGATTATTGTGGCCCTGGCATTACTTTTCGGGCCAACGTCATCGTATGAGATCATGCTCAATTTTACTCTTGCTGCCGGGGTGTTGATGGTGGGCTTTGGTTTGCCGGTTGCTTTTGCCCCATTGGCCCGCATTCCTGACCTGTCTTACGGGATTTATATCTGGCAATGGCCGCTTATGCAGAGCCTCTATCATGTTGGGTTTGTCCGCGATCCTTATACCATGATGATTTTGGCATTGCCGTTAAGTGCTTTGTTTGCTGCCGTGTCCTGGTACTGGATTGAGAAACCTGCACTGGCGCTCAAAACACCACTTGCTGCGTGGGTTAAAGGCAGGCTCAGAGCTTATAAAACTGCTTGATGATGGCCCAGCCTTCTTCACCTGTTTCTACAAACTGAAACAGTTCAAGGTCATCGGGCGAGATAGTACCTTCGGCAGCCAGGGCGTCAAAATCAATAATCCGCCGCCAGAACGCTTCCCCAAACAATAGCACAGGCATCGGGGCTATGCGCCCGGTCTGGATAAGGGTGAGCGTTTCAAAAGTTTCGTCCAGCGTACCAAATCCACCAGGGAAAACCGCGAGCGCTTTGGCGCGCATCAGAAAATGCATTTTACGGATAGCAAAATAATGAAATTGCAGGCTTAAAGCAGGCGTGACGTATGAATTTGGTGCCTGTTCATGGGGCAGCACAATGTTTAGACCGATGCTTTTGGCACTAACATCATCGGCGCCGCGATTAACCGCTTCCATGACACCCGGGCCACCACCCGAACAGATCACCCAGTCCCGTCCACCCGTATCAAGTGAATATTGTGATACCAGTCGTGCAAACTGGCGGGCTTCTTCATAATAATGCGCTTTGTCCTGCAGGCTTTTAATCAATGCAGGATCGTCTGTACGTTCTGGCCGGGTGCCTGGTGCGGGAATGCGCGCTCCGCCAAAAACGGCTATTGTGGAATCCACACCCTGTTCTTCAAAAATAATTTCCGGTTTTAACAGTTCCAGTTGCAAACGAACCGGACGCAGTTCATCGCGCAGCAAAAAATCGGCATCATCAAAGGCCAGTGTATAAGCACCAGAACACGTTTGCGGGGTTTGCGGCACCTGGCGCAAAATATTCCTGTCTTCACAGGCCGTGCGAAAATGACGTTTGGTCTTATCCTGATCTGACATACCTGTCCCCTGAAACTAAACCCCCATGGGATAGGATAAACTTTAATAAAGCGCCAAAATTTGCGCGTCTTTATAATCGCTCCATTTTTATGGCTTGCCCGTCACCTTTAGGTGTCAAGCGGAAGCGGAAGCCAACACTGGCTGTAAACTCAGGCTGTTTGACACTGGATGTGGTGATGTAGTCAGCAAAGGCTTCGGCATGGCTCAATTTTAGTCGAATATAGCCAGTGTTATAGGCATCATGCAGGATGGTATCCGGGTTTGCCTCCTCGGTCATCTTGCCAAAATCCACACCGGGTGCCACCACACTGGCAAAATTACCAGGGCTGGACACCCCTGTAGTGCCCAGTTCTGCCCCAACAATGTTGTCATCGTCGGCACGCAGGATAGAGGCATTGAAATCATGGGTGTCTCCGGCCAGTGAAATAAAACTGGACCCGGCTCGCTTGGCCCTTTGATAAAGTCGCTCCCGGGCAACCGGATATCCGTCCCAGGCATCAATATTAAGCGGTGGCCGAAAGCGAGAACGCAGAAAATATTCAAAAAGCTGTGGGCTTTCGCGCCTGGCCAGCCATTTCAACCAACCTGGCAGGACAGCAATATAATCGGGTGAGTAAATTTTTGCCAACAATACCTGATTACCCAAAAGCTGCCAGGGCTGCCCGGCCTCAACCGAACGGGCCAAAGCGGCTTCAACAAAATCACCCTGTGCATCGCCCAGCATTCGGCGCTCTGGATTACCTACAATATCGTTTTCAAAGCTGGTAACCTTGGCTTTAACCTCTTCATCCTCAGGGTCAGCATCAGCCGGAACGGGAAACAATGCCCAGTCCACTTGCTCGGAGCGCGCTGCCAGACGTGTCTCCAGCATCGTCAATGAGGCGAGATTACCAAATTCAAAATTTCGCCAAAATGCTGATCGGGGCTCTCCCTCCGCTGGTGGGCGTGTTGGGGTCCATTCATAAAATGCCGTAAGGGACGCCGCCTCGCGTACCGCCCAACCGCCTTCATCGTCTTGATGATTGGAGGCCCCTTCTTTCCAGCTGTCATTGGCGCTTTCATGATCATCCCAGGTGATAATCCAGGGCGCGGCTGCATGGGCATCCTGCAGATCAGGATCACTATGGTATTGCGCATACCGGCGACGATAATCATCCAGTTTCACACATTCGTGTTCGGGCTCTGGCACCCGGCCCAGCGCTTCCGCATCGCCTGTGGCAAAGCCGCCAATACCGTATTCATAGATATAGTCACCAAGGTGAACAACCACATCTACCGCCTCGTTTTGTGCAATATGCCGGTAGGAATGGAAATAGCCTGCCGGATGGTTGGAGCATGAAACAATCGCCATGTTCAGCTCTTCTATATGACCCTGGGGCAAGGTTTTTGTGCGACCAACAGGAGAGGTGTCCTCGGCTCCGCTGCGAAAGCGGTAAAAATACTCAGTGCCGGGCAACAAGTCTTTGGCTTCAATTTTTAGAGGGATCACCCCATTGGAAGCGCTTTGCGCGTTCACGCCTACCATGCCTTCCCAGATAATCGCGCTAAAGTTTTTATCGCTGGCTATTTGTGCAATGACCTTTAGCGCCGGATCTTTTGTGCTAATGGCGGTCCATAAAATTATACTGGTATGCAGTGGGTCGCCACTGGCAATGCCGTGGCGGAAAAGCCCGCCGGGGGGTGTTTTATCGTCTCGTGCAGTAGGTTTCTGTCCGCAGGCTGCCAGTGCGCCCCCGGCACCAGCCAAGGCCAGAGCGCTACGCCGGGTGACCCGGCCAACATTATTTTTTATCTTTTTATTTTTTGTCACAATACCCTCTTTAAGTTACTCCCCCTTGCTTAGACTGAAATCATGACCTAGGCCAGAAATATGACAACTGACCCTCACCCTGCTTTCACATCACACACAGTTGTGGTCCCCGAAGATCAGTTGCCAACCCGCATTGATCGTTTTTTGACCGATGCGCTGGATGATCTGTCGCGTTCGCGCCTGAAAATATTGATCGAAGAAGGACGCCTGATGTTGAATGGCGTACCTATAACTGACCCCTCAGCCAAAACATGCGCCGGGGTTAGTTATATACTCGAAATCCCCGCGCCCAGAGCCGCAGTGCCAGAGCCGCAGAATATACCCTTGAATATTCTTTATGAAGACGAGCATTTGATCGTGCTGGAAAAAAGCGTGGGCATGACGGTTCATCCGGCGGTGGGTAATTGGTCCGGTACTTTGGTCAATGCACTGCTTCATCATTGCGCTGGTACACTGAGCGGCATTGGCGGGGTAGAACGTCCCGGCATTGTTCACCGGCTGGATAAGGACACATCGGGCGTCATGGTGGTGGCCAAAACCGATGCGGCGCATCAGGGGCTGAGCAAGCAGTTTTCTGCGCATACGGTGGAACGTGCCTACAGGGCGGTTGTGCGCGGCGGACCAAAGCCAAAAACCGGGCGTATTGAAACACGCCTTGCCCGTTCACAACATGACCGTAAAAAACAGGCTGTGGTCAAAAATCCGATGTCTACCCATGGCCGTAATGCCATCACCGATTATGAAACCGTGCGTACCTTCGGGCAGGAAGCCAATGCGCCCGCCGGCACCCCGGTGGCGGCAGTGGTGGAATGTCGTTTGCAAACCGGGCGTACACACCAGATCCGCGTACATCTGGCCCATATTGGCTGTCCGCTGCTGGGCGATCCGGTTTATGGCAAACAGCGCACGTTTCGGCGTATTATCAATGGGGCAGGCGAAAAGCTGGAAGATTTTAACCGGCAGGCCCTGCATGCCGCCATTTTAGGGTTTAAGCACCCCATTAGCGGTGATGATCTTCGCTTTGAAACTGAATTACCAGAAGATATGCAAAGGCTGATCGGATTTTTAAGTCGGCTTTAGGGCCTGTGGGTGAAAGAATACGCCGCTAGTGCCGGGGTTAGATAAGGTTGTGGTATCCCTTCACCCGTCATTGCGGCGAAGGCCGTAATCCAGCTGCACCCGAGGGGCACAAGCTGTCCCTCACATAAACCAGGCTTCCCGGACTTGATTCGGGATATATAATGCAGTGAATGTTGATACTGGACCCCGGGTCTAAAAAACCCGGAGGCCCTGATCTGAATTTTCCAATTATTACAGAGAATTTAGGCAAAACCATAAAACCGCCACATTTCGGACCTGAACGCGCCCCATCCGGGCACCATCTTCGGTTTGTCGGTTCGGCGCAGCAGAAACGCCCGCCCTGGTTTCCAGACAGCCCCCCCAGCCCCCCCGGGACAGGTGGCCGCATCGAACCGACACCCCCCTCTTTTCATTTCCACCCTTGCCTGCAAGGCCGAACTGCCCAAGCATGGGGCATGATTGAAATCCGTCATATTGATAAATCATTTGCCGCAAAGCGGGTGCTGAAAGGTATTTCCTTTAACGCCCGGCGGGGCGAGATTGTCGGACTGGTCGGGCGTAACGGTGCTGGTAAATCCACCCTGATGCGTGTCATTGCCGGGTGTTTGCAGCCCGATGGCGGTAGTATTGAACGGGGCGGGGTCGATAAAATTGGCTATCTGCCCGAAGGGGCGCCCTTATATGATGAACTGACACCGCGTGCCGGGCTTGAATTTGTGCTGGGGGCGCATGGGTTTGGCCGCGCCCGGCAACGCCAAAGAGCCACAGAAGTGATGCACCTGCTGGAACTGGACAGCGTAGCCGATCAAGTTGTGCAAACCTTGTCCAAGGGTTTTTCCCGCCGCGCAGCCCTGGGCATGGCGTTGGCACCGGACCCGGACCTGCTTATTCTGGATGAGCCGTTTGACGGCTTTGATCCGATACAAAAGCACGCCGCGGCAAACTTGCTTGTCACGTTAAGCCCCCAAAAAATCATCATTATCAGTACCCATTCGTTAAGCGACGCACAGCGCCTGTGTACACGCCTGATCGTCATTGAGGAGGGGAAAGTTTGTGCTGATGCCTCACCTGAGGACTTGTTGAAAAAAACAGGCGGCGTAACGCTGGATGCCGCTTTTCGCGCATTGGTGGCCGGGTCATGACGGGAAGGTTTTTGGCACTTCTTCGCAAAGATTTTCACTTGATGCTGGCACGTCCCGCAATTTTTGTTTTTATTGCACTTTTTGCCATAAGTGCCGGTGCGCTGACATTTTATACAGGCCGGTTTTTTGACGCTAATCGTGCTGACCTCACCACGCTGTTTGTGTTTTTTCCCTGGTTGTTTGCCTTGTTTACCCCGGCGCTGGCCATGGAGGCGCTAAGCGCCGAGCGCCGTTCTGGAACGGCGGAAATTTTACACGCGTTGCCTTTGCCTCCCTGGACCATCATCTTTGCCAAATGGCTGATGCTTTGGCTGGTGTGCCTCATTGGTTTGGTGCTGACCATGAGTTTGTGGATCAGCATTAGCTGGCTGGGCGAACCGGACCACGGTGCCATTATTGCGGGGTATTTTGGCGCGGCGCTGATGGCCGGGGCCATGTGTGCGCTGGCACTGGCGGCAACCGCGCGAACGGCGTCTCAGGTGTTGGCATTCCTGGGTGCCTTAACGGTGAATGTCCTTGTTACTGTGGGTGCTTTGCCTGTGTTTAAAGGACTACCAGCTTCATTAGTGCAGATGCTGGCGGATTTTTCCATACCGGCCCATAAAACGCATTTTTGGCGCGGTGTTATTGCGTTTGATGATGTTATGTTTTTTGTTGTGCTGGCGGCCTTTGGCCTGTTTGTTGCCAGTTCGCTCTGGCGTGCCAATCGAAAGGCGGCTTTGCGTATTCCTCTGGCGGTTATGGCGGTTCTTGCGCTTAATGTTTTTTTCGCAAGCGGGGTTTTTCGTGCAGCGCGTCTGGATATGACTGGTGCGCAGTTATACACACTTGGCCCGGCAGCGCGGGCGATTATTGCCGAAAAGACAACACCAACAAACTGGACATTTTATTACTCGCGCAGCCTGGCATCACAATATCCTGATATTCGTAGCTATGGTGAACAAGTAGAAGAAACCCTGCATAGTTTTGCTGATGCTTCTGGCGGTAAAATTCAACTTACCATTGTTGATCCCGGTGTTGATAACCCACGAGAGGATGCTGCCCTTGGTGCTGGTATGGAGGCCTTGCCAACGGACCAGGGTTTGCCGCTGTATTTTGGCCTGGTTCAGAATACGCACAAAACAATCGCCCGCTTTGATCCTGCACGCGCCAATTTACTGGAGCATGATCTGGCCCGCAGACTTGGCGTTGCGTCTGCTGAATCGCCACAAATCGCGCTTTATGACGGTATTGATCTGGCTGGCCGTGACTGGTTCGTGAGCGGACGCAAGGAAAGTTATCTTTTTTCGCAAATCACAGAACATTATACGATCAATTTACTGGAACCTGATTTTCAGGCCACCGATCTTGCGGGACGGATATTGATGCTGGTGCATCCGCCAGCATTTTCCGATGAGCAAGATCAAGTCATCAGCGATTTCATTGCCGGAGGGGGGCGGGCGCTTGTTTTTCTGGACCCCTTTAGCGAGGTTTCCGCCCGCCCGGTGCTTAGCGGTTTACCAAAGGCAGGCGCCCGTATGGCTTCGGTTATGCCGGGCGCGCTGGCAAAAACGGGGCTAGGCTGGACGGGCACACAGATTGTTCTTGATCGGGAAAATGCCATGCCGGTGCAGCGCACAAGTGAGGGGCAAACCCGTACCTTGCACCAGCCTGCATGGATTGGTTTGCCACCATCTCATTTTGCCGTTGACAATCCTGTTACGGCCTCTTTGCCACGGGGGCTTATTGTGGCCAGCGCGGCCGCTTTGCACGTTGATCCTGAAAGCGGGTGGTCAATTTTGGTTCACGCCAGTGAAAATTCAGCGCTGATGGCCGCCAATGTTTTTGCTACAGATCCAAACCCGGCAGAGCTGATGGCAGAGCCGCCGTCCGATAATACGCCGCACTGGTTGGCCGCTATTAAGGGTGGCGTGATTGTTATTGGCGATGCGGATATGCTGGATGATGATTATTACGTGCAGGGCGATCCGGTTTTCGGCAAACACGCACAGGCCGATAATGCCGATTTTGTGCTGGGTGCTCTGGATCTGCTGGCAGGTTCAAAGGCCTTGCTTGCCCTTCGTACCAAATCCAGCCCTCAACGCAGTTTGACGCGAATTGATGCTATGCGCCAAAAGGCCGAACAGCAATTACGCCAGGTTGAACAGAGTATCGGTGCTGAACCCGATGCGCAGGCCCGCCAGGCCTTGCGGCTTGTTCGCCAAAAATTTCATCGTCAGATGCGCAATACTGAAATTGCTCTGGAAATGATCAATATCTGGCTGGGGCCGTTGCTGGTTATTCTGTTTGGCAGTATGTTCTCACTATGGCGACGGCGCGGTTAAGCGCTGGTCTTTCGCCCGGAGCAAGTGGATACAAATGAGTGAAACACCTTTTGAACGTCTGTCACAAAACGTATCGCGTTATGGTGCACTGAGTTTCAGAAATTATTCGCTGGTACGTTCTTTTGCTGAACGATTACGCGCCGGGTTTTGTCAATTTCTTGGCGCAAAAGACGGGGAATGTGTGTATCTGGTGCCACACGAAGGGAGCTTTCAGCCGGGCCCCCATGGTGGGGCAGCATATTCTGTTTCCGGCACCGGATTTTTGCCTCTGGCATCCATTAGTTTTGGGCTTGCTGTGCGTGTTTCTGTTAGCGGCGACTGGTTGCGGGTGGTGTTTCACTGCGCCCGCGAAGGGGATGCCCTGAGCGTGCAAATCGAGGGCGGCAAGCGTTTTGATCTGGTGTTGCCTTTGGAAGATGATGGCGTAACGGTATTATTCGAGCCGCTTTACCGTCATATCTATGACTGGTTTGATGACCGTATCTCGCATTATGAACACGGCGATTATGGCAATAACGATATTGGTTTTGAGATTATTTCAGTGAAAAAGGACTAGCGTCCTATGCGCACCTGTCCCAGGCGGTAGTCGATAAACACAAGGCAATTTTCCAGTCCCTTGTCGCCCACAGGCTGAAACCGCCATTGGCGAACGGCTTTCTTTGCCGAGCGATCAAAAACCCCCTCAGGTGCAGATCGCGTTACTGATACATTGCTGGTCTGCCCATCGGGCAAGACATCCAGCTCTGCCACAACCCATCCCTGACGACCCTGACGACGGGCAAACATGGGATATTTTGGCAAGGTTAGCGATAGTGCCGCCAGTGTCTCACCACCCTGACAGGCACCAGGCTCGGTCAGGCGTTTGATGCTGGGTGGTGCCGGATAATCATGAAGAAGGCGAAAGCCGTTTTTTGGTGCACAGCCGATAACAAGCACCAACACGGTAAGTAGAACCGGGATGGCCCTGTATAGTTTCATCCTTGTGTGCGCGGCAGGCGCAGAACCAGACCGTCCATGTCTTCGGTAATGGTGATCTGGCAGGAAAGCCGCGATTCAGGTTTATGATCAGAGGCGAAATCCAGCATGCTTTCTTCCATGCTTTCCATGGTTCCGGTTTTTTCTGCAAAGGTTGGGTCAACATAGACATGACAAGTTGCGCATGCGCAGGCCCCGCCACAATCGGCATCAATACCGGGGACCATATTATTGACGGCGGCTTCCATCACGCTAATGCCAGGCTGAGCCTCAACCGTATGTTCTTTGCCATCGTTTTCAATATAGGTAATTTTGACCATTGTATCCATCTCACTGTCTTCCCTGATCATGTAAAGGGCTGGACAGCAAGATCAAGCCCTCATGTCTTTTGCTGTGCATTGTCAGCCTTCACAAGAGGGCTTAATACCTCCTGATGACCCGTATTGCTGCTCATTATGATTTGCCTGCCGAGATCGATACCAAACATCTGGGCGCGGCGCTGGCCAAAACGGCCCGTGCCGGTGATATTATATGCCTTTACGGCGAATTGGGCGTTGGTAAAAGCACGTTGGCTCGCGCTTTTGTACGGGCATTGTGCGGCGCGGATATGGATGTTCCCAGTCCGACCTTTACGCTTGTACAGGAATACGAAGCGGCAGAGTTTAATATTGTTCATGCCGACCTTTACCGGCTTGAAGACCCCGAAGAGATTATCGAAATTGGCCTTGAGGAAAGTTTTGCCGAAGCCGTGACATTAATTGAATGGCCAGAGCATCTGGGCCGGTTTTTACCAAAAGAGCGCCTTGAACTAACCTTGTCTTCGCGTTCAAATGGGGGGCGTATGGCCCGTCTTGTGGCCCATGGATCACATTGGGAGAACCGCATTGAAGGCTAAGGCTCGTGAAGAGGAAATCAGGGAGTTTCTGGCTGCATCTGGCTGGGGCGAGGCCCGGCGTATTGCGTTAGCTGGTGATGCCTCAACCCGCCGCTATGAGCGCCTTAGGGGGCCAAAGGGTATTGCCATTTTAATGGATGCGCCCTCAGGCACCGAGACAAGCCCTTGCCCGCCAATGGCCAGTGCGGAAGAGCGGGCCGCACTTGGGTATAATGCGCTTGCCCGTCTTGCTGGCGCTGATGTACGTGCCTTTGCGGCTCTGTCGTGCGAACTGGTTGCCAGAGGCTTTTCAGCACCAGAAATATTGGCCAGTGATTATCAGCGCGGCTTTTTATTGCTTGAAGATTTGGGTGATGCACTTTTTTCTGAAAGCTTGATTGAAAAAGAGACGCTTTACAGCGCTATCACAGACACATTGGCAGCGCTTAGCCGGTCCAGTTTTGATGCCAAAATGCCGTTTGGTGGTAATGACTGGCACGTGCTGGATTATGACAAGTGCGCCCTTATGAGCGAAACTGATCTTTTACTCGATTGGTATGCCCCGTTTAGGGGGGGTGCGCCGGATGGGGCGGCGCGTCATGAAGTGCAGACATTATGGTCAGAGGCTTTTTTGGCACTGGATGCGTTGCCAAAAGTACTGACCCTGCGGGATGTTCATGCAGAAAACCTTATCTGGTTGCCGGCGCGGGACGGCGCGGCGCAAACCGGACTTCTGGATTTTCAGGATGCGGTTTTTGGCTCCCCGGCTTATGATCTTGTGTCCTTGTTGCAGGATTCGCGGCGCACCCTGCCGCCCGGTCTGGAAGATAAAATGAAAGAGCGTTTTCTGGAGCATGCTAAAATCCGAAACCGGGAAGCCTTTGCGCTAAGTTATGCTGTTTTAGGGGCGCAGCGCAGTGCCAAGGTGCTGGGCATTTTTGTCCGCCTTGCCAAACGTGATGGCAAACCGCGTTATCTTGATTTTCTGTCTATTACCGCTGGTAATATGGTGCGTAGCCTGGAGCACCCTGAACTGGCGGGACTGAAACTATGGATGCAGCAGCATATCCCCGCTATCTTTGCGGAGGGCGCACCATGAACATGCCTGACACAGCCATGGTACTGGCCGCCGGGCGGGGTACGCGCTTCTTACACCTGACCAAGGACCGTCCCAAGGCGCTGGTCCCGGTGGCGGGCCGGGCGCTGGTGGATCACCAGTTGGACCGTTTGGCAGGTGCCGGTATTGCCCGCGCTGTGGTCAATGTACACCATTTTGCCGATCAGATGGAAACGCATCTGGCGGGGCGGGCAGGGCCGCCAACAATGCAAATTTCGGATGAGCGCGATTGCCTGTTGGAAACCGGTGGCGCTTTGGTGCGCGCCCGGTCCATGCTGGGCAAGGCACCTTTCTTTGTGATGAATTGCGATGCTATCTGGAGCGAGCTTGGCGCTGATCCATTGCGGGCCTTGCAAAAAAAACATGACACCACCAAAACCCCTGAGGCCATCTTGTTGCTGGCCCGCAAAGAACAATCATTGGGCCTTGAAAGTCGCGGCGATTTTGCACTGGACGCTGATGGTCGTTTGCGCCGCCCGGATCCGGGCGAGGACGTTCCCTATTATTACGCGGGTACACAATTGCTCAGCCCTGCTTTACTGAACGGAGAAGATGAACGGCCATTTTCGGCCAATCTTCTGTGGGACAAAGCCTTGGCCAAAAGGGCGTTATATGGCGTTGTGCTGGACGGGTTCTGGCTTCACGTTGGTGATCCGGATGCTTTGGCGGCGGCAAATTCACGACTGGCACACATACCATCATGAGTGGCCCGCCAAATTTTCTGGATTGCCGGGGTCCACGGGTTTTTACCATGCCGCCCGGTGCTGATTTTCTGAAATCACTGGCACACGGGGTACGCGCCGCACTGGATGAAACGTCACCTTATGCCCTTAGTGATGCCATGATATTGGCCCCAACGCGCCGTGCAGGCCGGGCACTTGGTGATGCGTTTGTGCAGGCCCATGGCGATGATGGTGCCCTGTTATTACCGCGTATCCGGGCCATAGGTGATGTAGACGCAGACGAGCCCCCGTTTGAGCCGGGTGCCATTGCCCTGCAATCCCCACGGGCACTGTCATCCGGGCAAAGATTGTTTGATCTGGCTGCACTGGTGCGGGCGCGCCTTCTTGCCAGTGGTCAAAATGCGGCCATTGCCATTTGCCTGGCCGAAGCAGAAGCACTGGCGCAGTTAATTGACGAGGCCCAGACCGAAGAGATTAAAACCTTTGACCTGGCAGAAGAAAAATTCAGTATACGTTTGGCAGGCCAGCCAGAACATGTGCAGCGCGCGGCCCTGTTTCTTGATATTGTCATGCGTCACTGGCCCGAACATTTGCGCGCATCCGGCGCATCGGATTTGGCGGCGCACCGTTCTTTTGTATTGCGGGCGCTGGCGGAGCGCTGGCAGCAGGAACCGCCTTCGCACATGGTTATTGCGGCGGGCTCCACGGGCTCGGTGCCAGCAACGGCAGAGTTGCTAAAAGTGGTTTCCGGCTTGCCACAGGGTGCCGTCATTCTGCCGGGCCTTGATAAAAATCTTTCTGATAAAGATTGGCAGGGCGTGCAAGAGAGCCCTGGTCATCCGCAGTTTGGTATGGCGCGACTTTTACAGCACATGGGGCTTGGCCGTGCCGATGTGCAACGCTGGCCGGGTGCGACGGAGCATACCGGGGCGCGTCGCCGCCAGCGCCTTGTTAATGAGGCCTTATTGCCCGCTCAGGTAACGGCGGACTGGAATGAACGATTAAAGCGGCTAGCAAAAAACGAAAGCCTGCAACCAGCCGTATTGGTGCGTGAGGGGCTGGCAGGGCTTAGCCTGATTGAGGCAGAAAACGAGGAAGAGGAAGCGCTGGCGCTGGCGCTGGCGATACGCCGTACACTTGATGACCCGGAAAAAACAGTCATGCTGGTTACCCCGGACCGCGCTTTGGCCGGGCGGGTGAGGGCGGCCCTTTGGCGCTGGCATATTGATATTGATGATAGCGCCGGTACACCGTTGAGCACGGTCGGTGTCGGGGTGTTTCTTGATCTTGTGGCCACGTGCGCTGCCGAACCTTCTGATCCTGTAGCACTGGCTTCGCTATTGGGTTCAAAACTGAGCCAGCTTGGCCTTGCAACTGAACAGGCACATTGGTGTGCGCAAAACCTGGAGGCGCATTATTTGCGGGGTGTGCGCCGGTATAGTGCCATAGAGGATTTGTGTCGGGCTATCAAAACCGCTGAACAAAAAGATGATGGTCTGAATGATGTTGAGCGTGATCAACTTGTTGCCTTCACGGTAATACTGCAAAACGCCCTGTTGTGCTTTGCCGATCTTGACAATGCGCCTGTGGCGAACTGGGCCGAAGCTCATATTCGTGCCGCACAAATACTGGCGCAAAGTCATGAAAGAAGCGGTGATGACCGGCTCTGGTGTGGTGCTGCCGGTGCCAGTGCGGCGTCCCTGTTGCGGACGCTCTTGGATGACGCCGGGGCGTTGGGTGATGTCAGTGCACGGGAATACGGGTACATCTTTGCTAAACTGGCGCAACAACGCCCGATCCGGCCAGAAGCAATGCAGCACACCCGTGCGCGCATACTTGGTCCACTGGAAGCGCGGATGATCAGTGCTGACCTTATCATTCTTGGCGGTTTGAACGAAGGCACATGGCCGGCGCATCCGGCGCAAGATCCATTTTTGCCAAGAGAGTTGCGGATCAAACTGGGTTTGCCTGACCCGGAGCGCCGTCTTGGTCTTTCCGCTCATGATTTTGCTCAACATGCCAGTAAGGCCGAGGTGTTGTTGAGCCGGGCAAAGCGTGTGGGTGCCGAGCCAGCCATTGCCTCGCGCTGGCTTTGGCGTTTGAAAACCTTGATCCGGTGCGCCGCGCAGAGCGAGGATGAAGCCAGCACTATGCTGGCCCCGGATATGGACTATTGCGCTCTGGCCCGGGCGCTGGACCGGGTGCCGCCCGAAGATGTGACCCCGGCCAAACCACCGCAGCCAAAACCACCTGTAAACAAGCGCCCGCGTTCGTTATACGTTACCCGGATCAAGCGCCTGATCCGCAATCCATACGGTGTTTATGCGCAATATATTTTGAACATTAAACCATTGGACCCATTGGGCGCGGTGCCTGGTCCGAGGGAACGCGGCAATGCCATCCACAATGCGTTGGAAGGCTTTATGAGGGGGGATATACCCCCTGATGACCCTAAAGCTCTGCCCATGTTCACGGGCTTGACCGTCGATGCCTTGCAAGAACAGGGGTTTGCTGAACACCAGATCCCCGCCGAGCGGGCAAGGTGGAAACGAGCCGCGGTCTGGGTGCTGGACTGGGAGTGCAAACGCCGGGCCGAGGGCTGGCAGCCGGTCATGCTGGAAGGCAAAGGCACGCTGACGCTAAAGACCCCGGGCAAAGATTTTGTCATTAATGCCAAGGCAGACAGGCTTGATCAGTGCGGTGCTGACTTTGCGGTTCTGGATTATAAAACCGGAGCACCACCATCTCTCAAAGAGGTTTATGCCGGGTTTGATCCGCAATTACCGCTTGAGGCGGCCATTCTGGAAGGCGCGGGATTTGCGCGAGATAGCAAAACTGTTCGCGGCACGGCCCAAAGTCTGGAGTATGTCAAAATTTCTGGCGGCAATCCTCCAGGCGAGAGGAGGGCGTTGGAAGCGAGCAGCAAACGATCGCTTGGACAATATGTTAGCGCTGCTGAGTTTCAGCAAAGGGCGCTGGATGATTTACAACGCCTCATCGTCTGGTTCGATACCCCGGATAATGCTTATCTGTGCCAGCCCCGGGCAAAATACACAGATACCTATAGCGATTATGACCTTCTGGCCCGCCGCGCTGAATGGGCGGCTACCGCTGAAGACGACGGGGGCGAGCTATGAGCGAAGCCATCAACAAAGCCATGGCGGCGCAGGCCGAGGCAGCCGACCCGCGAAGCTCTGCTTTTGTTTCTGCCAATGCCGGGTCGGGCAAAACCCATGTACTGATTAATCGGGTAACACGGCTGTTGATGGACGGGGTTAATCCCGAAAATATCCTCTGTGTGACCTATACCAAGGCGGCGGCGACAGAAATGCTCAACCGCTTGTTCGAGCGTTTGGGCGGCTATTCTATTATGGACAACACGGCCTTGCGTGAAGAATTGCGCAAGCTGGACCCGGACATTCCTGTAGGTACGGATGATCTGAGGCGGGCGCGGGCGCTGTTTGCCTTGGCACTGGAAACGCCGGGCGGCCTGAAAATCCGTACTATTCATTCTTTTTGCGAATCGCTTCTGCGGCGCTTTCCTGCCGAGGCTGGTATCAATCCAGGTTTTGCCGTGCTGGATGATCGTATGGGCGCACAAATACGCGCAGAGGCCATTGCAGATATAGGTTATCAAGCCTTAAACCACCCACAGGGTCAGTTGGCAAAAGCCATAGATCATGTTGCCGCTTTGGGTGCTGATAAGCTGGAAACCCTTTATGCCTTTGCTGCCAAAGAGGGGCGCAGGCTGGCCGCCCTGATCGAGCGGGAAGGGGATATGCAAAGTGCACTGGCATTAAGCGCCGGGCATTTGGGTTTACCTGTGGAAGCGAACCGGCAGAGTGAGGCTGAGGCGGCTTGGCAAAACTTGGATCATCTGCAACTGAAGCGTCTTGCCGAGACAATGGCTGGTGGCGGTAAGACGGATAAAAAATGCGCCAAAGCGATCACAGAGGCTTTGGGCAGCGTAGATAAATGCCTTGCGTTTGAGATTATTTGCACCGGATTTTTCACGCAAGCGGGAACACCCCCAAAAAGCCTGCCTACCAAGGCCGTGCAAAAGGCGCAGCCGTGGGTGATTGATGCTGTGCCTGATATACAGGACGTTTTGGATCAGGCACGAGGGCGCATACGCGCTGCCGCCGTTCTGGATAATTCCCGCGCTGCTCTGGTGCTTAGTGATGCGTTTTACCGGCGCTATAGCCAAGCCAAAACGGCACTGGGGGCGCTGGATTTTGATGATCTCATCGCCAAAAGTGTGGAGTTATTGTCACATGCCGATGCGGCGGCATGGGTATTGTACAAGCTGGATTATAACCTTTCGCATATTCTGGTGGATGAAGCCCAGGATAATAGTGATGGTCAATGGTCACTCATCCGTAGCCTTTCGATGGAGTTTTTTGCAGGCAAAGGTGCGCAAGACAACAAGGCCCGGACCTTGTTTGCTGTGGGCGATCCCAAGCAATCTATTTATTCTTTTCAAGGGGCTAATCCGGCACTTTTTCTCAGCGAGGCGCAGCACCTTTTGACGCTCACCAGCCAGAGGGAAAACCGTTTTGTCATGCCCGAACTGGCCTTGTCATGGCGTTCCTGCCCACAAGTACTGGCTATGGTGGATGAAACTTTTGCCCCGTTCACCGGCGAAACACAAACGCCGCCAGAGCTGGAAACAAAATTTGCTGGTGATGTTGCGCATTATGAAGACGTTGCCCCCGGTTCTCCGGGCTTTGCCGATTATGTGCCTCATCAGGCACAGCGTGCCGATGCCGCCGGGTGTGTGGAGTTGTGGGATAGCATTCCGCGACCAATAGAGGTGCCGGAGGAAGATCCGGGCGCGCCCGTAGATGCCCCTTCGCCTCAAAGCGCGCGTAATGTGCTGGCCGCTAGGATAGCGACAACTATTGCGCAATGGTTGAACCGCAGAGAAATTGTTAGCGAGAAAAAGGGACAGACCTGGCACCAGCGACCCATGCGCCCGGGTGACATCATGATTTTGCTGCGCAACCGGACCGGTGGGTTGTTCGAGGAAATTATCCGGCAGCTCAAGCTGCGTCATGTTCCGGTTGCCGGTGCGGACCGCATGGTTCTGGCCGCTCAAACGGCGGTGCGTGATATGATGAGTGCGGCCCGTGCTGCCTTGCAGGTCCATGATGATCTGGCGGTAGCCGAATTTCTGCGAAGCCCGTTTTTGCAACCAGCGGCGAATAGCGTTTCAACCATTGATGAAGACGCGCTTTATGACCTTGCTGCTGAACGGCCACAGGGGCAGAGCCTGAGTGCTGCCTTGCACACCAGTGATGACCCGCGTTTTGCCGAAGCGAAGAAGCTGATGAGTGCGTTACGAGAGCTGGCAGGATCGGCAACGCCGTTTGCCTTCTTTGCAGGTCTTTTATATCGCCCAAGCGCAAGTGGTGAGAGTTATGCGCGGCGTCTTTATGCGCGTCTGGGCGCAGAGGCAGAAGATCCGGTTCGTGAATTTTTATCCAGGGCGCTTGCCCATGAAGCCGAACAGGCCCCGGTGCTGGCACGGTTTGTCGCCCAGAACTTAAATGATGAAGCCCAGATCAAGCGTGAAATGGAAAGTGCGGGTAATGCTGTTCGGGTGATGACCGTACATGCGGCCAAGGGGCTGGAAGCGCCATTGGTGATCTTGCCTGATACGGCAAAAGGATCTGGTCGCCCCCGGGGTTCCGGTTTGATGTTTGCCACAAAAGACAATGCGTTTTTCTGGTCGCCGCTTGCCAGGGAAGATCCGCCGGTTTGCGCCTCCATTCGGGATGCTGCCGCAGAACGGGAAGCCGAAGAACACAAGCGTCTTCTCTATGTCGCCATGACCCGTGCACAGGACAGACTTGTTGTTTGTGGTGCGCAGATGGGTAAGGGTGAAGGGATTATGGCCGAGGATAGCTGGTACGCTTATTGTCGGGCTGCTTTTGAACGACGTGATGAACAAGGTGAGGTTGAAACCTACCAGACCTCGGCTGGCGTAGAGGCCATGCGCTTTGGTCCGCCGCCACAAACGCGGGCAGAAAGCCAAATAACAAAGTCTGATGAACTGGTATTCATACCCGATTGGGCGAAACAGCCTCAGCCACCAGAAGCGCCTGCATTACGCCGCGCTGCACCCTCACGATGGCTGGATGCAGAGGATGATGCCGGGCCAGTATTATCACCGCTAGCCGATGGGGGAGCGCAGCGTTACCAGCGTGGATTGCTTATCCATACCTTGCTGCAATCCCTGCCGGAGATTGACGGCGCGGCACGCCTGGGCGCGGCAAGAAACTTTCTGGAGGCACAAATTGATCTTGATAAAACGC
Organism: Robiginitomaculum sp.; assembly: GCA_021776515.1. Lineage (GTDB taxonomy): Bacteria > Pseudomonadota > Alphaproteobacteria > Caulobacterales > Maricaulaceae > Robiginitomaculum_B. Next base: position 79,427 of record JAJFFS010000005.1, read on the forward strand.
AATGCCAGGAAATCATAGATGCTGTCTTCGGAGTTCTGAATGAACCGGCCTTTGCGGCGCTCTTTGGGCCAGATAGTCGTGCTGAATTGCCTATTAGCGGGCGTGTTAGTGTACTGGCAGAGAACGTAATTTTAGCAGGTCAGATTGACCGCCTTGTGGTCACAGAAGATGAGGTTCTGGTTGTGGACTACAAAACCAATCGTCCGGCACCTAAAGAAGCAAAGGCGGTTTCTCTATCCTATTTACAGCAAATGGCAGCCTACAGAACATTGCTGAAAGATGTGTGGCCGGGCCATAAAATCCGTTGTGCGCTTTTATGGACAGATGGCCCCGGACTAATGCCACTCGCGGATAGTTTACTGGATGAAGCGTTGCAAAACGGGCACACCCCTTGACGTAGGCCTCTGTCATCCCTAGCTAGCGGTCAGGCAGATGCAAAATTTATGTCTGGCCCGTATTTTGACCAAAATCAGGAGTTTTCCATGTCAACTATTGCCGTAAGTGATGATTCATTTGAAGCTGATGTTTTAAACGCAGATGGTCCCGTGCTTGTGGATTTCTGGGCCGAATGGTGCGGTCCTTGCAAACAAATCGGACCTCTTTTGGAAGAACTTGGCCAGGAAATGGGCGGCAAAGTAACCATCGCCAAGGTCAATATTGATGAAAATCCGGGTGTGCCGGGTAAGTATGGAGTGCGTGGTATTCCCACATTAATGTTGTTCCAAAATGGTCAGGTTTCCGCAACCAAGGTTGGGGCCATGCCTAAAAGTAAAATTTCAGAATGGCTGAATAGCGCTGTGACGGCTGCTTAAGCGTTCAGCGCCAACACTTCACCAGCAAGATAGAGCGACCCGCACACCACAATGCGCGGGTCGCGTGCTGTGCTCAAAGCACTTTTAAAGGCGGCTTCAAAGGCAGGGGCAATGCGCGCCTCAAGGTTGGCGTGCCGGGCGGCCACTTGCATATCCTCTGGCGTCATGGGGTGCGGTGCGTGCTTTACCGGGATGCAGATGACAAGAGGCGCCAGGGCGCTAAATGCCTTGAAAAATTCTACAGCATCCTTGGTATTTTGCAGCCCGGCGATGAGCACCAGGGGACGCGGGTCGTGTTTTTGCATTTCATTCAGGCTGCTGGCCAGTGCCTGCGCAGCATGAGGGTTGTGCGCCCCGTCAACGATAATTTGTGCGCCCTTGTCGATGGCCCGCTTCGCCAGCGCCCCTCGATGTAATACATCAAAACGCCCGGGCCAGTGCACGGTCTCTAACCCTTGCGCGATGGCCGTATGGTCCCAACCCATGTGCAAGGCGGCAGCCACGGCCAAGCCTGCATTTTCCACCTGATGAGCGCCCTTGAGCCGGGGTAGCGGTAAATCCAGAAGTTGTGTTTCATCTTCATAGACAAGGCGCCCATCCTCAACACGGACGTGAAATTTTTCCCCGGCACATTGCAACGACGCTTTTGCCCGATGGCAAGCCTGTTCGATCACATCCCGGGCAATGTCATCTTGCCGGGCGCTGATGACAGGAACGCCGGGTTTGATGATCCCGGCCTTGGCGCGGGCGATGTCGGCCATGTCAGTCCCCAGATAATCTGCATGGTCATGGGCGATGGGGCTGATGAGGCATAATGCCGGTTTTGCCAGCACATTGCTGGCATCAAATTCGCCGCCCAGCCCAACCTCAATGAGGGCGATGTCGGCAGGGCTTCGTGCAAAGGCTAAAAACATGACGGCAGTTAAAAGTTCAAACTGGGTTATGGATGTGCCGTCATTAACGGCCTCAACGTCTTCAAGAAGATCAGCCAGAGCTGGATCGGTAATGGGGTTGCCGCCGAGCACATAGCGTTCATTAAGGTGAACAAGATGCGGGCTGGTGTGGATGTGTGCTGACAGGCCCGCAGCCTCAGCCATGCTTCCCAGCATGGCAATGGTGGAGCCTTTGCCATTGGTACCAGCCACATGGATGGTCGGAGGAAGGTGGTCGTGTGGATCTCCGAGTTTGGCCAGCAATACACGGACACGGGCCAGGCCCAGACTTATCTCTGCCGGGTGTAGCGCATCAAAACGGGCAAGAGCGCGTTTTATACGCTGCCCCGCGCTCAAGCGGCTTTGGCTCCGCTGAGTAAGTTCAGTACATTCGCCAGATAAGCTTTCAGTTCGCGGCGATCTACCACCGCGTCCACCATGCCCTTGTCAAGAAGGTATTCCGAGCGTTGTGCGCCTTCGGGCAGTTTTTCACGAATGGTTTGCTCAATGACACGCGGGCCGGAAAAACAGATCAGCGCTCGGGGTTCGGCAATATGCACATCACCCAGCATGGCATAGGACGCCGTGACACCGCCAGATGTCGGGTCAGTCAGCACCACGATATAGGGCAGGCGGGCTTCGTTCAGCTCATTCACCAATAGGGTCGTGCGCGGCATTTGCATGAGTGACAGCGCGCCTTCCTGCATCCGTGCACCGCCTGAGGCAATAAAAGCCACCATGGGCAGTTTACGCTTCAAAGCTTCCTCGGCGGCGGTGATAAAGCCCTCGCCAGCGGCCATGCCCAGTGATCCGCCCATAAAGGCAAAGTCCTGCACAAAAACGACTGCTTTCGCGCCATCTATGCTGCCAACGCCAACGCTGATGGCGTCTTCGGTCTCGGTTTTTGCCCGTGCTGCTTTCAGCCGGTCAGTGTATTTTTTATCATCACGAAATTTAAGCGGGTCTGTCGCCACTTCTGGCACAGGAATACGTTCATATTCCTGTTCATCAAAAGTAATTTTGAAGCGGGTGTCAGACCCGATGCGCATGTGGTGTCCGGCGGGTGTCACATAAAGCCCTGCCGTCAGGTCTTCCTGAAACACCATTTCGCCGGAAAGCGGGCATTTCACCCACAGGTTTTCCGGGGTGTCGCGTTTGGAAAAAATTTTCTTCATGCCCGGCGGGGTCAGGCGATCAAGCCAGTTTATGGTGTTCATGAGATAACCTCTTCGCGAGCGCTATGGACGGCATGTCCAAGTGTGCGGGTCAATTCAAGTGCTTCTTTTACACCACCTGAGGCCATGGCATCAACAATGGCGCTGCCAACAACCACGCCGTCAGCATTCTGCGCAATTTGTGCCGCCTTTTCAGGCGTGCGTACACCAAAGCCCACAGCAACCGGCAGGCCAGAGGCGGCACGAATGCGCGATACGGCTTTGGCTACCGGGTCGGCCTTTGGCACGGCAGTGCCAGTGACCCCGGCCACAGAAATATAATAAACAAAACCGCTGGTACCGGCCACAACCGTGGGCAAGCGCTGATCGTCTGTGGTGGGGGTGGCCAGACGGATAAGCGCCAGCCCGGCACCATCAAAGGCGCTGCGCAGGGGCGTGTCTTCCTCTGGGGGCAGGTCCACCATGATGGCCCCATCCACCCCGGCAGTGACACAGGCCTCTGTAAATGCCTCACAGCCCATATGGTGTATCGGATTGTAATAGCCCATGACGATCAGCGGCGTTTGCGTGTCCTTTTGGCGAAACTTCGCCGCCATGGCCAAAACGTCTTTGGTGCGTATACCGGCACCCAGCGCCCGCAAGGCTGCCGCCTGAATGGCCGGGCCATCAGCCATGGGATCGGTGAAGGGCAGGCCCAGTTCAATAATGTCTGCACCGGCACCCGGTAGTCCGTCCAGCAGTTCTTGAGCGGTTTCCTCATCCGGGTCGCCGCCCATAATGTAGGTGACAAAGGCGGCACGGTTTTGCATGGCTAGCGCGGCAAAGCGTGCTTCAAGGCGAGCTGCGCCTGAGACCGGCACACTCATATCTCCACCCCCAAATGCCCGGCGACGGCAAAGACATCCTTGTCGCCGCGCCCGCACATGTTCATCAGGATTAACCCATCCGGGCCAAGTTCGCGCGCCAGATCGGCAACACGGGCCAGGGCGTGGGCAGGTTCCAGCGCCGGAATAATGCCTTCCAGTTTTGTGCAAAGCTGGAACATCTCCAGCGCTTCTTTATCAGTGGCGCTGACATATTCGGCGCGGCCACTATCATGCAGATGGGCGTGTTCCGGGCCAATGCCCGGATAATCCAGCCCGGCAGAAATGGAATGTGCGTCAATGATCTGCCCATCATCATCTTGCAATAAATACGTACGATTGCCGTGCAAAACGCCGGGTGCGCCACCTTTTAAAGAAGCCGCGTGTTGGCCGGTTTCAATACCTTTGCCAGCCGCCTCAACACCTATAAGGCGCACGTCTTCATCGGGTACAAAGGCATGGAAAAGCCCCATGGCATTAGAGCCACCCCCAATGCACGCCACGCAAGCATCAGGCAAACGGCCTTCGCGGTCCAGAATTTGTGCCCGGGCTTCGCGGCCAATGACGGATTGAAATTCGCGTACCATGTGCGGATAGGGGTGTGGCCCGGCCACCGTACCAATAACGTAGAAGGTCTCGTCCACATGGGTCACCCAGTCGCGCAAGGCCTCGTTCATGGCGTCTTTCAGGGTTCCGGTGCCAGAGGTGACCGGCACCACTTCGGCGCCCAGTAGCTTCATGCGAAATACGTTGGGTTGCTGGCGTTCAATATCGGTTGCGCCCATGAACACCACGCAGGGCAGGCCAAAGCGTGCCGCCATGGTGGCCGTAGCAACGCCGTGCTGGCCTGCGCCGGTTTCTGCAATAATGCGGGTTTTGCCCATGCGCTTGGCCAGTAATACCTGACCCAGGCAGTTATTGATTTTATGAGAGCCAGTATGGTTCAGCTCGTCGCGTTTGAACCAGATTTTGGCACCACCAAATTTTTCGGTGAGGCGCTCCGCGTGGTAAAGGGCGCTGGGTCGGCCCACATAGTCACGTAAAAGCCCGTCCATCTGCGCCGCAAATTCTGGGTCGGCCCGGGCCTCGTCCCAGGCGCTTTCCAGCTCTAGAATAAGCGGCATCAGGGTCTCGGCAACATAGCGCCCGCCGAAATCACCAAAGCGGCCGCGTGTGTCCGGCCATTGTGTCGTTTGAGAGGTCACGATTACTTTTGCTCTTCGCTGTTAGGGGAAGTTTCTTTAGCTGCCTGGATAAAGGCCGCGACTTTTTGCGGATCTTTTATGCCAGGTGCTGATTCTACGCCAGTGGAAACATCCACCGCGCGTGCGCCGGTCTGGCTAATGGCCTCTGCTACGTTGTCCGGGTCCAGGCCACCGGCCAAAAACCAATGCTTTTCAAATTTTTTATTGCGCAGGATTGTCCAATCAAAGGCCTGACCATGCCCGCCAGCCTGTTTGGTTTCTTTTGGTGGTTTGGCATCCAGAAGATAATAGGCAGCTGTGCGCGCATAGCGTTCCGTGTCTTCAATATCCAGCGCATTAGAAACGGCAAATGCCTTGATAATGGGAATATGGTAACGCTTCCAGATAGCCCGTATGCGCTCCGGTTTTTCCCGCCCATGTAATTGCAGAAAATCGGGCGACAAGTGCGTAATAACTTTCTTAAGCTGCTTGTCTCCGGGGTTAACAAGAACGGCCACAATTTTAGCTTTGCCCCGTGCCGGTTTGGCAAGTTCGGCAGCTTGCTCTGGCGTTGTTTTGCGCACGCTATCGGTAGCAAAAACAAAGCCTAGATAATCGGCACCGGCGTTCAGGGCAGCCTCAACGCCTGCTGGTTCTGTCAGGCCACATATTTTAACATACATCATTTGGCGCTCCGCTCACGAGCGGCGCACCTTATGTCTCATAATGTATAATAAAAAGGGGCATCTACAGATAAGATGCCCCTTTTTATTATCTGATATTACGTAAGATGAGGGAATATAAGTTTGGCGGGAACGAGCGCTATTTTTTCCCTGCGTCGACCTTTTCGCGCAATTCCTTGCCTGCCTTGAAAAACGGTACGCTTTTGGCTTTCACGGAAACCGAGGTACCAGAGCGTGGATTACGCCCGGTTCTTGATGACCGGTGGCGTACAGAGAATGCGCCAAAGCCGCGCAATTCCACTCGGTTACCATCTTCCATTGCCTTGGTAATTTCTTCAAACACCGTAGCAACGATAATTTCAATATCTCGTTGATACAAATGTGGATTTTCATCCACTAAAGTACTGATCAATTCAGATTTGATCATTTTCCATCCCGCCTTTTTTTCCGTGCCCCACACGTTAGAGGTGAGCTTGCCATTTGAATCCCCGCGCCGTCAACCGATAGTCGGAAGAATTTATGCTATTTTCGATAAACCTAATGTTCATAAAAAAGGCCGGGTATCAGACCCGGCCTTTTTCATGTCAATTTAAGTATGAACTTATTCGGGTTTATCACTTTGGCCTTTCAAGGCTTCACCCAGAATATCGCCAAGTGATGCACCGGAGTCAGAAGAACCATATTGTGCGATGGCTTCTTTTTCCTGATCAGCTTCCATGATCTTGATGGAAAGCGAAATGCGCCGCGAAGCACGGTCCACACTGGTCACCTTGGCATCAACCTTGTCGCCAACAGCAAAGCGTTCCGGGCGCTGTTCATTGCGATCCCGTGACAGGTCAGACTTGCGTATGAATGCCTTGACCTTGCCATCATCACCCAGGGTAACCTCGATACCACCAGAAGTAATCTCACTGACAACGCAGGTAACAACTTCGCCGCGTTTATAGCCGCCTTCATCCATAGGATCGCCGCTCATTTGCTTGACCCCAAGAGAAACGCGCTCTTTGTCTGTATCAATATCCAGAACCTTGGCTTTAACCATGTCGCCTTTTTTGTAACCAGCAATGGCTTCATCGCCAGATTTTTCCCAGGAAAGATCTGAAAGGTGCGCCATGCCATCAATTTCGCCATCCAGACCAATGAACAGGCCAAACTCAGTGATGTTTTTAACCTCACCTTCAACAACAGTGCCGATCGGGTTTTCCATGGCGAAAGCATCCCATGGATTGTCTGCGCACTGTTTGATACCAAGCGAGATACGGCGTTTTTCCTGATCGACATCAAGCACCACGACGTTGACCTCTTGTGAGGTGGAAACAATTTTACCCGGATGGATGTTTTTCTTGGTCCAGCTCATTTCCGAGACGTGTACCAGTCCTTCAATACCGGCTTCCAGTTCAACAAAAGCACCATATTCGGTGATATTGGTGATGCGACCGGTGAAGCGGGAATCAACCGGGTATTTGGCGGCGACGCCTTCCCACGGATCAGCCTGAAGCTGTTTCATACCAAGGGAAATACGTTGGCTTTCCGGGTTTATCTTGACGATTTGAACATTAATTTTATCGCCGACATTTAAAATCTGGCTGGGGTGATTGACCCGGCGCCAGCTCATGTCAGTTACGTGCAAGAGGCCATCAATGCCACCAAGGTCAACAAAGGCACCGTAATCAGTGATGTTTTTAACAACACCTTCGCGTACTTCACCTTCGTGCAGATCGTTGATCAGTTCAGCGCGTTGTTCGGCGCGTGATTCTTCCAAAATGGCACGTCGGGAAACAACAATATTGCCGCGTGGGCGGTCCATTTTGAGGATAACAAAAGGTTGCTCCATACCCATTAGCGGGCCTACGTCCCGGATGGGACGGATGTCAACCTGGCTGCCGGGCAAGAAGGCGCTGGCACCGCCAAGGTCTACGGTAAAGCCACCTTTGACACGGCCAATAATGGTGCCGTTGACGGTTTCTTCGGCAGCGTGGGATTTCTCCAGACGGTCCCATGCTTCTTCGCGGCGTGCTTTTTCGCGTGAAAGAACAGCATCGCCAAGGGCGTTTTCAACGCGTTCCAGATAGACATCAATCTTGTCGCCGGCTTCGATTTTTTCACGTTCCCCATTGAACATAAATTCGCGCACAGGAATGCGGCCTTCTGTCTTCAGGCCAACATCAACAATAATCACGTCATTTTCGACCATGGTGACAAGGCCCGAGACCACATGGCCTTCGAGCATTGTTTTGCCACCAAAACTGGCGTTGAGCATTTGCTCGAAATCATCAAGCGTAGGGTTCATACTTTCCGTAGCGGACATATAATGTGTACTCCAAAATAAAAAATGGCCAACCGGTTGAATCCGGCGGTCTTGCCGCAAAGGCGACATTGTGGGTTCAGATTGTGTTCGGGTACGATACCGGTCCGGCTGTTTGGATTACGTTCCTAAAGTTTGCCTTTAAGGACGTTCAGCCTTCGCCGCATCAACAATGCGTTGTGCCGCCTCGAACGCGGCGTCTATACTCAACCCGCCAGTGTTTAGCAAGTGCGCATCGGCAGCGCACTGCATGGGGGCATCATCCCTTCCGGCGTCGCGGGCATCCCGTTCGATGAGTTGTTCCAGTACCTGAGCATAACTAATATCTTCACCGCGGGCGCATAATTCCTTGTGGCGGCGCCTGGCGCGTTCTTCCGCTGGCGCGCTTACCCACAATTTTACGTCCGCATGGGGGCAGATAAAAGTGCCTATGTCACGACCATCCAGCACAGCACCACCTGTTTGATCGGCAAAATCACGTTGAAAATTCATTAGAGCCTTGCGCACAGAGGGTATCGCGGCAACCCTGGAGGCCGCGGCGCCAATTTTTGCAGAACGCAATTCAGGGTCGTTCAGAACGGTGTTGTCCACTTTTCTGGCGCTGATGGTTGCGGCCTCCGGGTCAGAGGGATCTTTACCCGCGTTTAATACGCCAAGGGCGCAGGCACGGTACAGTAGCCCTGTATCCAGATAGGGAAGGTCATACCTGTTGGCGAGATGCCTGGCGATGGTTCCTTTGCCTGAGGCCAGCGGGCCATCTACTGCAATTATCATGTCCGCGTCTCCATACCCGTTTGAAACTTAGCGCCCAGACTGCGCATGTCATCACAAAACCCGGGGTAGGAGGTGGCAATACTGGCCATGTTATCCACGTGTACTGTTCTTGAAAACACCATACCCAGTATCAATGCCGCCATGGCGATGCGGTGGTCGCCATCGGTGCGCACAGGCACAGGTTCATCTGAAGCGGCCTTGCCTCTGCTAGAGCCTCCACCCTCAACGCGAAGCCAGTCAGCTCCGCTTTGTACGTTGATGCCCATGCTGCGTAGCAAATCTTCACTGCGCGCGATCCTGTCGCTTTCCTTGACGCGTAACTCACCCAACCCCCGCATGTCCGTAACACCTTCTGCAAAGGAGGCCAGTACGGCCAGCGCCGGAAATTCATCTACCATAGAGGGGACAATTTCGGGTTCAGTTCTCACACCGACAAGCTTTGATGCGCGCACCCGGATGTCGGCAATGTCCTCGCCGCCGCTTTTGCGAGGCCTCAGTATGTCAATCTGCCCACCCATACGCTTTGCTATTGTGATAAATCCGGTGCGTGCCGGGTTCATCAACACGCCTTCCAGCACGATATCACTACCGGGAATGCAAAGGGCTGCGGTTATAGGAAAGGCCGCCGATGACGGGTCGCCAGGCACTGTCACCGATGTTCCCGTTAACATTGCCGGGCCAGATAACCGCACCCGGTGTCGTCCATCGCTTAACACATCGCTTGTGACATGAGCGCCAAAGGCGGTGAGCATACGCTCTGTGTGGTCTCGGCTTAGTGCCGGTTCAATCACTTCGGTTACGCCGTGGGCGTTCAACCCGGCCAGAAGAAGCGCAGATTTTACCTGTGCCGAGGCAATAGAAATTTCACTGCTCTGCGCTGTGGGTCTCGCGCCTGCATGGATGGTAACCGGCAGACAGCCATCATGGCTATCGGTTTTAACATCAAGAGTATGCAAGGGGTCTAATACTCGGCCCATGGGGCGCCCGGACAAACTGTCATCACCAATAAAGTCAGCGCCGATACCAAGCCCGGCCACCATGCCCATAACCAGGCGCACGCCTGTTCCCGAGTTTCCAAAATCAAGCGGCCCTTGAGGACTGCACGCTGTGCCCGTATTTATACCTGTCACATTCCATTGTCCGGCATGGGTGCCTTGCTCTATCTGCGCGCCCAATGCACGCATCGCCTGCAGGGTGTGCAACACATCCTCGCCTTCCAGCAAACCTTCGATTGTGGTGCGCCCCTGAGCCAGACTTCCTAAAATCAAGGCGCGGTGCGAAATTGACTTGTCGCCTGGCACGCGCAATGTGCCGCCAAGACGAAAACGAGGTTGAACTGCTAACGGGTTATTTGACACTGGATTAACGCTTTGCAATTGGAATAAAACTGTAGGACAAGAAAAATCGTTTTGACAGCGACGCTGGAACATGGCAAGCGACGCCGCCAATAATATTCATGAGGTTGATTGTGTCGAAATTTGATCCTGGGACAAAGCAGAGCTGTCCAGAGTGCAGCATAAAGTTTTATGACTTGAACAAAAGGCCAGCTGTATGTCCAAAATGTGAGCACAGCTATAACCCGGATGCGGGCGTAAAACCGGTTAAAAAACCTGATCCTGAACCCGTGGTTGAAGCTGAAGACAAAGCAGAGGATGGTGATAAGCCTGCTGCTGAAACAGAAGCGGAAATCGAAGGTCTGGACGCAGAGGATGAAGAAGCAGAGTCTTTAGCGCTTGACGGTGACAAGCCGGCGATTATGGCCAGCGGTGATGACGATGATGATTCTGATCCTTCCGAATCTGGCGCTTCTTTACCCGAAGGGTTTACTGAAGAAGGGGTCGAAGATGATTCGGATGCCCTTGCTGATGATGATGATGAAGAAGAAATTGATCTGGGCGAAGGTCTTGAAACAGACTGATTAAATCGCTTGATTGGTATCTCTGCGGTGACTAGTTTGCCGCTCCCTTGGCGCGGATATTATTCGCACTAACCCTTTAAGGGGCCATAGCTCAGTTGGGAGAGCGCTTGCATGGCATGCAAGAGGTCGGCGGTTCGATTCCGCCTGGCTCCACCATTTTCTTAGTGCGCTATCGCGACGGCAAGCCTCGCTATTTGAGCGCGGGCTTCGGTTCGAGGTTTCTCGTCTCACCTCCACCATTTTTGTTTGTCCTACCGCTTCGCTGCTTGAGGACAGGTTCCGGTTAGATATTGCATCTCGAACCTCCACCATTTCTTTTGTCTCACGGCGCGAAAAGCGCTTTCGAATTCTCCTGACAAGGCCCCCTTGTTTTATGCATGAATAATGCACCTCTTTACATTTGCATTCGAGGCCCAACGCCTTACAAGGCGCGCATGCTTACAATCACTGATCTCGACTACGCCGTTCAAGGGCGTCCATTGTTCACCAAAGCCTCGGCAAGAATTGCTGCCGGGTGGAAGGTTGGCTTAATTGGTCGCAATGGAACCGGAAAATCGACACTGCTTAACCTCATTCGTGAGGAAATAGAATCTAAAGCACCAGATGCTTCGATACGGATGAATAAAAATGCGCGTCTGGGCTGGGTCGCACAAGAGGTTGAAGCCACGGACGATACAATCATGGACGTTGTTCTGGCCGCAGACCACGAACGCCATACATTAATGCGCCAATCCGAGACCGAAACAGATCCCGACCGCTTGGGGGAAATTTACGAACGTCTGACCGATATGGATGCATGGAATGCCGACACGCGCGCGGCCATTGTGCTCTCAGGTTTGGGGTTTACGCCTGACGACTTTTCCCGCGCCACAAAAGAGTTTTCCGGTGGTTGGCGCATGCGGGCCGCGATTGCAGGCGTCTTGGTCAGCGAGCCGGACATTTTGTTGTTGGACGAACCGACCAACTATCTTGACCTTGAAGGGGCGACTTGGCTAGAGGGTTATATTCGCAAATACCCCCATACGGTCATTATGGTGAGCCATGACCGCGAAATGCTCAATCGCTCCGTAACGCACACACTTGCACTTGAGCACCAGAAATTAATGATAACAACGGGCGGGTATGATGCCTGGATGAAATTACGCGCCGCCAAGGCGGCGCAATTAACCGCGCAAAAAGTCAAACAAGATGCAGAAAAAGCCCATCTTCAGGCTTTCGTGGACCGTTTCAAGGCCAAAGCCTCCAAAGCCCGGCAAGCGCAATCTCGTGTAAAAATGCTGGAGAAGATGCAAGATATTGCGATCCCCATTGCCGAGCGCACGACCCCGTTTTCCTTCCCGGCACCTAAAGGTAAATTAGCGCCGCCAATGTTGGAGTTGGAAGATGCAGATTTAGGTTATGGTGAGGGGGCGCAAATCCTGTCGGGGGTTAGCCTTCGTCTCGACCCTGAAGACCGCGTGGCGATTGTTGGCGCAAATGGTCAGGGGAAAACCACTTTGGTTAAATCAATTGCCCAGCGTCTGCCCTTGATGACGGGAAAGCGTAAAGCTTCGGCATCTCTTAAAATTGGGTACTTTTCCCAAGACCAGCTTGATGAGCTTACTGCAGGCGAAACGGTGCTTGACCATGTGACGCAAAAACTGCCCAAAGGCACCGCGCAAAGCCAGGCACGTGGGAAAGCCGCGCAAATGGGTTTTTCCTATGAAAAGGTAGAAACCAATGTTGAAAAATTATCCGGCGGTGAAAAAGTGCGGCTCCTTCTGGGCCTTATGTCCATCGACAAACCTCATGTTTTAATTCTTGATGAACCGACATCTCATTTGGATATTGATAGCCGTGAGGCCTTGATTTATGCGCTCAATGATTTTCCAGGTGCGGTGGTGTTAATTACGCATGATGTTTATCTCGCCGAAGCAACGGCTGATCAGCTCTGGCTTGTGAAAGACGGGCGCGCCAAAAACTATGATGGCGATTTACGAGATTACAAAAAACTCGTTATGCAGGCTGATCGCGCTTAATTCAGGCCCCTGAATTATTCGACAGGCCTTGGCATCCGGGCGCGGGGTTTGTAAGGCTCATTCTATGGCGTTGATCAAGATCACAGATTCTATTGCCTTGCTTGATAGCGAGTTGCAGGAAAGCTTCGTGCGCTCGGGCGGTCCCGGTGGGCAAAATGTGAATAAAACCGCAAGTGCCGTGCAGCTTCGCTTTGATGTTCGTCAATCCCCCAACCTGCCCGAACGGGTGCGCGAGATAATTTTGAACTCGGGAGACAGCCGGTTAACAAAGGACGGCGTTTTCATCATTTTTGCTGATCGTCATCGTACGCAAGAGCTGAACCGCAAAGACGCCCATAATCGATTGTTTGAGGTCATCCAAAAGGCCGATTTTGTTCCCAAAAAACGGATTGCAACCAGACCGACCCTTGGCTCAAAAAAACGCCGCCTTGATAGTAAAACCAAACGCGGGACCCTTAAGAAAGGCCGGCGCGGCCCAGTCGATATGGATTAGGCGTTGCCTGGGTGTGGTTGGTGGCATAACTATTTTAACCACCAAAGACATCTGGAACGCCGGGACAAATTTAAAATCATGCGATCTGAAGCTCTGGCTGAATGGCGTCAATTCGCAGCATGTATTTTAATTTGACAGTGTCCGATGGGGAGTCATCATGTCTGAGCGCCGTCATCAAACAGGCAAGATAGTCGTTGCCTTAATCTCTTCCATCGCAAGAAGTGCGGTCACATTATAGATATGCACTTCTGAAATCAGTGCCTGATAGAATTTGTCATAGGCCCGCGCGTTCTCAACCCTGACTTTGAGGATGTAATCGATATCCCCTGCCAGGCGGTAGGCCTCCAGCACTTCAGGTCTGTTCTGGATTGCGGCCAGAAACCTGTTTTGCCATTGTGCTTCATGCTCATTCGTGCGGACCAGTACAAAAAAACAGGCTTCCAGTCCGAGCTTGTCCGGGTTGAGGATTACGGTTTGATGCTCGATCAGTCCTCTTTCTCGCATTTTTCGGATACGGTTCCATACCGGTGTTTTTGAAGAACCGATAATTTTTGCGATCTCATCAAGAGATTGACTGGCATCGCGCTGCAATTCGCCCAGAATTTTTCGATCCAGATCATCCAGAGAAAATACCATTCTCTTACCTTTGCGTTATGCAGAACAAGTGTTCCGTAATTGCATTGAAATACAAAATATAATCCCTAAAATCAAGCTGTATCTACATTTTATAGGAATTATATTCTATATTATGTGTGTATTGAGAACGGGATTGAACATGAAGTATTTTCCAATTTTTTGGGCTATGGGGGGTCGCACGGTCCTGGTTAGTGGCGGTGGTTCCATGGCAGTGGCAAAATTACGCCTGCTTATGAAAACAGAGGCCTCGGTCATTGTTTTTGCCACCCGTGCAGGCAAGGACATACAAGTCTGGGCAGACGAGGGCCGGTTGAGGCTTATTGCCCGCACCTTGCGGGCCAGCGATCTAAAAGAGGCAGCGCTGATTTATGCCGCCAATGATGCGGCTGAAGACAATGAACGGGCGGCGGCCCTTGCGCAGGCAGAAGGCACGCCGGTCAATATTGTTGATAACCTTGAGGCCAGTGATTTTATTACCCCGGCCATCGTAGACAGAGCTCCCGTCACCATCGCCATCGGCACCGAGGGCGCGGCCCCTGTGCTTGCCCGGGCGATAAAGGCTGATATTGAGGAACGCCTGCCAACAAACCTTGGCCTTCTGGCGCGGGCTGGCAAGGTTTTCAGGCCCTTGGCGAAACGTCTGATATCCGGGCGCAAGCACCGCGAGTTCTGGGCTGAGTATTATTCTGAGACTGGTCCCAGAACTGTTGAAACGGAAGGTGTTGAAGCGCTACCCGTCGCACTGGATGCGCTTTTAACCCGCCATGTTAATGCAGAGGCCGCGCCGGGCCGCGTTGATCTGGTGGGGGCTGGCCCTGGCGATCCGGATTTATTGACGCTCAAGGCACGAAAAGCCCTCGATAAAGCCGATGTGGTTATTCACGATCAATTGGTCGCGCCGGAAATCCTCGAGCTGGCGCGGCGCGAAGCCACAATTATCGAAGCCGGTAAGCAGGGTTACGGTGCCTCTATATCGCAGGAAAAAATCAATGCCCTGATGATCGCCCATGCCCGTTCAGGTGCACATATTGTGCGCCTGAAATCTGGCGACCCTGCCGTGTTCGGACGCCTTGACGAGGAAATAGAGGCTCTGGCCGCTGCTGGCATCGACTGGCAGATCATTCCCGGCATTACTGCGGCCTCTGCGGCTATCGCGCAAATCGGGCAATCCTTTACCCGGCGCGGGCGCAATGCCTCCATCAGATTTATCACCGGCCATGACATGAAGGGCTTTGCTGAACATGACTGGCGTACCTTGTCCCGCACTGGTGAAGTGGCGGCCATTTACATGGGCAAGCGGGGTGCGCGCTTCCTTCAGGGGCGGTTATTGATGAACAATGCCAGCCCGGATACGCCCATAACCATTGTTGAAAACGCCTCACGCCCACAAGCGCGTATCCGGGTAACAACATTAAGGGGGCTGCCTGGCTCCGTTGCAGACCTCACAGGTCCGGCGATTATTCTTCTGGGTATTTCCTCGCGCCATGCGGCACTGGCACCACGCCATGAAGTGCAAATGGACCGTGCATTATGAGCAATCACACCACGATAATGGTCGTTACGGCTAATGACCTCATTGATGGTGATGCGGTTTGGCTGACCCCAGACAAGGACTGGACGCGCGACATCCGCAAAGCTGAAACTATTGAAAATGAACGCGCGGCGCAAAGCCGTCTTGGCGAAGCGGAAAGTCATCCCGGAAAAGTAATTGGCCCCTACCTTGCCGAAGTTCGCCATGGCCCCGCCGGGGCAGAGCCAGTGCATTTTCGTGAAATTTTCCGCACACGCGGACCTTCCAACTATCCACACGGCAAACAGGAAATTGACCCCGGGGTCGAGGCTGAGATCGAGGCCGAGATCGAGGAGCGTATCTGTGTATCGGTATAATGATTTTGATAATGCCTTTGTCCGCGAGCGCATTCGCCAGTTTCGGGCTCAGGTGCAACGCCGCATTGTCGGCAACCTCACCGAAGATGAGTTCAAACCGCTGCGTCTGATGAATGGCCTCTATCTGCAGCTTCATGCCTATATGCTGCGTGTTGCCATTCCCTATGGCACACTGAACGCACAAAAAATGAGACAGCTGGCCCTGATTGCCACACGCTGGGACAAGGGTTACGGGCATTTTACCACGCGCCAGAATATTCAGTACAACTGGCCAAAACTAAGTGATGTGCCTGATATTCTGGAAGATCTGGCCGTTGTGCAAATGCACGCCATACAAACCTCGGGCAATACGATCCGTAACGTTACTGCTGACCATTTTGCTGGTGCGGCAGCCGATGAAATAGAAGACCCGCGCCCCTATGCCGAACTCATTCGCCAATGGTCCACAGACCATCCGGAATTTCAGTTTCTACCACGCAAATTCAAAATCGCCGTCACCGGCAGCCCCCATGACCGTGCCGTCACCAGAGCCCACGACATTGGCCTTCGTATGGTGCGCAATGGTGCTGGTGAAACCGGATTTGAAGTGATCATCGGGGGTGGTCTTGGGCGCACACCGATTATGGGTAAAGTGCTGCGCGGGTTTCTGCCCGCCCGGGATTTGCTTCCCTATCTGGAAGCGATTGTCAGCGTCTATAACCTGCTTGGCCGGCGCGACAATAAATACAAGGCGCGGATTAAAATTACTGTCCGTGAGCATGGCATTGAAGCCATTCGCCAACGCGTTGAAACAGACTTTGTTTTACGCCGCAACAGTTTTGCGGGGGCCGATCAGGCGCTCCTGAATGATATTCAAAACTCTTTTCGCCCGCCTGTCTTTATTGATGCGCCGGTTAACAGCTTTGATGTTGCCCGGAAAAATGACCCTGATTTCGATATGTGGGTAAAAACCAACCTGACAGGACACAAACATCCCGGTTACGCTATCGTCACCATCTCGCTAAAAACACCCGGAGGAACGCCCGGTGATGCAACAGCGCAACAGATGCAGGTCATGGCTGAGCTTGCGGAACGCAATGGCCATGATGAGCTGCGTGTAAGCCATGAGCAGAACATCATTCTGCCTCACATACACAAATCACACGTGCCGGATGTTTATAATGCCCTTCATGCGGTGGGGCTTGCCACGGCTAATATTGGTCTTGTGTCTGATATTATTGCCTGTCCCGGCATGGATTATTGCGCCCTGGCAACGGCGCGCTCCATCCCTATTGCGCAGGAAATTGCCGCCCGCATAAACGAGTTGAAACTGGAACGTGACATTGGCCCGCTCAAAATCAAGATATCAGGTTGCATCAACGCCTGCGGACACCATCATCTTGGCCATATTGGCATACTTGGGCTGGACCGTGCCGGGGTTGAAAATTACCAGATCACGCTGGGCGGTGAAGCGACTGAAAATGCCCAATTGGGCGAACGTGCTGGTCCAGGCTTTGCTGCCCGTGAAATTGTTCCCGCGATAGAGCGGCTCATCCACGCTTACCTTGCGCGTCGTAAAAACCCTTCCGAAACCTTTCTAGAAACCTATCGCAGACTGGGTCTGGAGCCATTCAAAGTCGCGCTTTATGGAGAAGGACGTACCAGACATGCTGCATAAAATTTCTTACTCTGCGCTATCAGAGCACGTTGCGGCGCTGAATGCCCAGCATTTCAATAGTGCGGCCATGGCAGTGCTTGAACACAGTCTGGATAACGGGATTTTTGGAAATACCGCGCTTGTATCTTCCTTCGGTGCCGAATCCGTCGTCCTTTTGCATTTAGTCTCGCTGATCGACCGGTCCGTGCCCGTTCTTTTTCTTGATACGGAAATGCTGTTTCAGGAAACCCTCGCCTATCAGGTCAAAATCGCCGAAATGTTCAAGCTTACAGATGTGCGTATTATTCGCCCTGATCACCAGCGCCTTATTGATGTGGACCCGGACAACACCCTTCACCAACGCAACCATGATGCCTGCTGTGTCGTGCGAAAGACAGAGCCCCTTGAACATGCGCTTGCTTCCTTTGATACCTGGGTATCAGGGCGCAAACGGTTTCAGGGTAAGACGCGCTCTGCTCTGGATTTTTTTGAAACCGATGGAGAGGCGCGGATCAAAGTCAATCCGTTGGCCCATTGGCCCCCGCAACATATCCGCCAATACATGAAAGCTAACCACCTTCCCCGGCACCCTCTGGTGGCTAAAGGCTATCCCTCAATCGGGTGCGCGCCTTGCACAACCCGTGTTGCCGATAACGAAGATCCCCGAGCAGGGCGCTGGCGCGGTCATGAAAAGGTTGAATGCGGCATCCATTTCATCAATGGCAAACCCGTTCACGGCGCGCTGCACGGGGGTGCACCATGAGTGTCCTTGTTACTGATGCAGGGTTTTTGACCAATGATTATTGCGATAATTTCACCCCTTTGGCTGAAATAGATGCCGATATACCCACAAACCTTGATGCGGTTGATATGACGTCAGACGATAATCAAGAAAGACTGGCTAACCATTTAGACAGTATCTCCCTCATCCGCATAGCCTTCGCCTCTTTCGATGACGGGCGTGGGTTTACTTTGGCCCGACGGTTAAGAATGATGGGGTTTACCGGGCGGTTACGGGCGAAGGGGTATGTTATTGCGGAACAGTATGGCATGGCTCGTCGTTCCGGTTTTGATGAGGTTGAAATTTCCGATGCGCTTGCCCTTCGCCAACCCGAACAGCTGTGGAAAAGCCGTGCCAACTGGACCGCCCATGACTATCAATCAAGGCTGCGCGGGGCCGCTCATTGATCTGTTGCGTAACCTTCTTTACCTCAAGACTAAAATAGTGAGTATCATGTGACTTCCTTCGTCGAAAAACCCAGCCTTGTCGTCAACCCCGACCCGGCGCACCCGGACACACAGATCGTAACTTCTGTCCACCACTGGGATGATTGGCTGTTTTCCTTTCGGGTGAAACGGCCACAATCTTTTCGTTTTCGCTCGGGCGAATTTGTGATGATCGGATTGCCGACGAAGACAGGCAAGCCGGTTATGCGGGCCTATTCCATTGCCTCGCCCTCATGGGATGATGAACTGGAATTTTATTCCATCAAGGTGCCCGATGGCCCCCTGACCTCGCGCTTGCAGCTTATCCAGCCTGGAGACGGGATTATATTACGGCCAAAAACAGTTGGTACCCTGGTGCTTGATGCCTTGCTGCCGGCAAAACGACTATGGCTTTTTGCCACGGGAACCGGCATTGCACCCTTTGCGTCGATCATCCGCGATCCTGATTGTTATGACCGTTTTGACAAGGTGATTGTCACGCACACAACCCGTAGACAAACCGGCCTGGCTTATGCCAAGGATGTTATCCAACGCACGCTCAATGACCCTCTTATTGGCCAAATGGCCCGGGAAAAACTGACCTACCTGTCAACAACTACGCAGGAAACAAGCCCGCTTATGGGGCGTATTACCGATATGCTGCGCACCGGTCAGGTTTTTGAAACCCTTGGTATCCCCACCATAACCTCAAACACAGACCGGGCCATGGTGTGTGGCTCTTTGGGCTTTAATGTTGAGATGAAAGAAATTCTGGAAGGTTTCCAGATGTGCGAAGGCGCCAACTCCAAACCTGCTGACTATGTCGTTGAAAAAGCATTTGTTGGCTAGGGTCTGAACCCAGTTCGAATGCCCATTCTGCAGCGTAAACTCCCCTTGAAATAGTCATGCTGAAACGGAATTTGGTAATGGGTATCTCACCCTAAATTTTCCACTATTTTTTTGGCTGCTGTAACGTCATTTGGCTCCAGGTCGTTTTCCACTGTCCCGATAATATCAAGCAAATGATCGCGGACGCTTTGGCCTTGGCGCTGCCCAGCCGGAAGAGCAAGAAACTCCTCTACATAGGTGGAGAACCAGTGAATAGGGGACACACCCAAATGCAGTGCAATAACGCGAATGCTCTCCACCGCTACTAAACCTCTTTGCGTCTTGGTGATGCAGGCATCGTGCAGACGCGACTGTGCCTGCATGGTATCGATAAACCCTATACGCTCAGGAAAGTCCGTAAAAGCACGCAACCAATATTCAAAATCAAAGGAAGCTTTTAAGTCTGCGTCCAAAGGCCCCAACAGGTTGTACATGGACTTTTTGAAAAAAACCGTGGGTTGGCAAATAAAACATCCAGACGCAAACCGTGAAATCGACCCTTGTGGCTTTAATGTAGGGTAAGCGTTCATCACCTTTGCGTTGACGTCAATGTGTTCCCCGCGCCCATAAGCCATGATCCAGTCAGGATTGTGATGAAACGCCTGTACAGCCCGCGCAATGGCACCTGCCGTATAAAGGTCATCCGAATTCAACCAGCCGATTAAAGTACCCCGGGTTTTGGCAAGCGCTTTATTGAGCGCCTCTGCCGGGCCGGAATCCGGTTCCGAAAACCATTTTAAGCGCGGGTCATGGCTTGCTCGTTCGGCTAGTATATCTTGGGTTCCATCGTTAGAAGCGCCATCGGCGACAATGAGTTCAATCCGCTCGTGGCTCTGATTCAGTATGCTGTCGATGGAGGCTGTAATAAATTCTTTTTGATTGTACGAAGGCATCACGACGGACACTAGTGGAGAAACAACACCCATAACCGGCGCTTTAGCCGGGGCAGGGGCGGGCGTTTGTTCTGGCGGTTGAGATTTGACGCCGTCTGATGATTTTGCGCCCTGTTTTACCGGAGTTATGTCCTCAGGTATGGCGTTTGTCCTAGACACCTCATCGACGGTTTGAGGCAATTTTGTTATTCGCAGCCCCGCCTCTGCATTGGATGCCCCGATTTCTCGCCACAGGCGGATGGCTATTGCAACCGCCTCAGCATAGCGTGGTTCCTGATTTTCCGCGTGTTCCTGGTAATCTGAAAAATCATCATCAAAAAGAGGGGCTTTGCGTTCAGGAAATACCTGCATGCAAAGTCGGTTATTACCGTCTGTAAATTGCTGATAGAAACTTAAGGCCTGTTTGCGCGTTGTGGGGCGGTATTGGCCAGGATAAAGGCTGGAAATACTCTGCACCAGCAGATCGCGCTCCATATTTCTTTTGCCATCAATAAGGTTGGGTATCTGCCGATTAATTTCTTGCAAAAACTGTGTTGCCTCACGTACCAAAGAGGCGTTTTCCTGCTTCTCTGGCAAGGTTTTGCCCTCGTGGTTTAATCCCGCAGCAAAGCAAAAATCGGCAATCAGGTCGCCCTGATGCAGCTCCGAAGGCGAAAACAGCCGTACTTTGATGTTGGTTTTGCCAAATATAGCAGACCAATTGTCGTAAATTTTTTCATAGTCAAAATAATATGAGAGACCATTTTTTGGCATTGGGGGAAAAACCTGTTGGTTTTCGCGCCCCGATTTTATAGTTGTCGAGTAAAAACTAACCGCCACCCGGTCTTGCCGCCGAAAATAAACAATAATTTCAAAAGTTTCTGCCCACTTTTCGAGAAAAGTTTTTAGATTAGCGATAAACGTCTGATTAACGAGGCGACTTTGCAAATGCTCGGCAGAAATGATCAGTGTATCCGGATTGCCTATGTGTCGCGTTTCTTTATCCAGCTTGGCCTGAAACGTCTCTTTATATTGGGCCAGCTCTGCCTCTGTTGATATGCTCAAAAACAACCCTATGTCCATTTTCCAGGCATCCGGGCGGGCGCTGGCGGCGAAGCCCCATTGGGAACCGCCGTCCTTTCCTGTTGCTGCCGGATACAAGATACCTTCTCGGGCAAAGCGCTTGCGGTTGAGAGCCAAAAATTTCTGTATTGTTGAACTGCCAGTTTTTTCAGTGCCGATATGAATGACACAGCGTTTGAATTTCACAACATCGCGGCGTGGCAGGCTGGCATTTCTGATTTTCCCGGCAATATTATATATCGCCGAGGATAAAGCACGAAGCACAGCGCATATCCCTTTCTGTTGTCAATTATAAAGGCGTCAATTTCTCAAGTGGTCTTGATTGTTTAAAAACCATTGATACGAATTTCGCAGACCATCTTCAAGTGAAATGGCCGCGCTCCAGCCAAGTGCGGCAAGACGCGATACATCCATCAATTTGCGCATGGTGCCGTCAGGTTTGGTCGCATCGAAGCCCAGTTTTCCTTCAAAGCCTGTTACTTTGGCGATCGTTTCGGCTAGCTCGCGGATAGTGCAATCCACCCCCGTACCGACATTAATATGCGAGAGCATAGGCTGAGTATTGGCCTGATAAACGTCATCTGCCAGTTCCATGACATAAACACTTGCCGCCGCCATATCGTCCACATGCAGAAACTCACGCATAGGTTTGCCACTACCCCAGATGATGACCTCTTTATCGCCGCGTTGAACGGCTTCATGAAAGCGCCGCAGCAAGGCCGGTATAACGTGAGAGTTTTCCGGGTGAAAATTATCCCCCGGACCATAAAGGTTGGTCGGCATGACGCTGCGATAGTCCCGGCCATATTGGCGGTTATAGCTTTCGCACAATTTAATGCCGGCGATTTTGGCAATGGCGTAAGGCTCATTGGTTTCTTCCAATACCCCGGTCAGCAGGGCGGTTTCCTTCATCGGTTGCCCGGCGGCTTTGGGATAAATACACGAAGAGCCAAGAAACAACAGTTTTTGTATATCGCTTATATGTGCCGCATGAATGATGTTGGTCTCGATCATCAGGTTTTCATAGATGAACTCGGCAGGGTAAGTGTTATTGGCATGAATACCGCCCACCTTGGCTGCCGCCAGATAGACTTGGTCAAACTTTTGTTGCGTGAAAAAATCCGCCACTTGCGCCTGAGACGTCAGGTCAAGCTCATTTCGGGTGCGTGTAACAATATTACCGTAACCCTTGGCCGTAAGGCGTCGGATAATCGCCGAACCTACCATTCCCCGATGCCCGGCAATGAAAATTTTTGGATTTGAGTTACTCATATTGCCCTTATTTCGGTAATTGCAAAAGTAATAATAGCAATCATCCAATCTCGTTTAAACCGTTACGATTGTCCCGCGCCATGTTTCTGGTGATTGTCCAGCTTTCTCTATTTCACTCATAAAATTTCTTGATTTCTCTAGTAACACCCACTCACCCCTCGACAGCCACAGGCAACTCATACCCATGCTTTTTCAGCAAGGCATGGCGTTTTGCTTCGTTCAGGTCCGTTGCAATCATCTCGGCGCACATTTCCTCGACCGTTATTTCAGGGACCCAACCTAGCTCTTTTTTTGCTTTGGTGGGGTCGCCCAGCAAAGTCTCAACTTCGGTAGGGCGGAAATAACGTGGGTCGACAGCGACCACAACATCGCCGATGCTCAAGGCCGGTGCCTTGTCGCCCTCGATTGTCTCAACGATGCCTTTTTCTTCAATGCCCGTCCCTTCAAAACGTAACGTCAAGCCTAGCTCGCCCGCCGCCAACACAAAGAAATCACGCACAGATATTTGCTTGCCCGTGGCAATAACAAAATCTTGCGGTTTATCCTGTTGCAGCATCATCCATTGCATGCGCACATAATCCTTGGCGTGGCCCCAATCGCGCAGCGCGTCCATATTGCCCATAAACAGGCATTTTTCTAACCCCTGGGCGATATTGCAAAGCCCACGGGTGATCTTGCGGGTTACAAAGGTCTCGCCCCGGCGTGGGCTTTCATGGTTAAACAGAATGCCGTTGCAGGCGTACATGCCATAGGCTTCACGATAATTCACCGCGATCCAATAGGCATAGAGCTTGGCCACCGCATAAGGGCTGCGCGGATAAAACGGTGTTGTCTCTGTCTGCGGAGTTTCCTGAACCAGGCCGTAAAGCTCTGAGGTTGATGCCTGATAAAAACGGGTTTTTTTCTCCAGGCCCAAAAACCGGATCGCTTCCAGCAGGCGGAGCGTACCCAGTGCGTCAACATCGGCGGTATATTCTGGTGCCTCGAAGCTGACCGCTACGTGGGACTGTGCGGCCAGATTATAGACCTCATCGGGTTTTACTTCGTTAAGAATTCGCGTCAGGTTCGAGCTGTCGGCAAGATCGCCATAATGCAGGGAAAAACGCTGGCTATCCGTATGCGGGTCCATATAGATATGGTCGATCCGCTGGGTGTTAAACGATGAGGCACGTCGCTTGATCCCATGTACCTCATACCCCTTGCCGAGAAGAAATTCGGCAAGATAAGAACCGTCTTGGCCGGTAATGCCGGTGATAAGTGCGCGTTTCATTATATATTCCGTTGGCTGGTATTTAGCATAACAGGCACCCTTTGCCGACAATACTATGAAATAAAGTCAACCAATATGCGATATAAAATTCATTGAGGAAAGAACACAGCTTCAATTTGGGGTGCAGTCACTGTAATTTCTGGAAAAATTATTATATCGTCCAGGCGGATGATAATAGGTCCTGTGTCTAACCAGCACTTACGTTACTACCCTAATTGTCGGTGTTTAACCAACCAGCGCCACGCTGTATCAATCATAACTTCAAGATCATCAAATTTCGGGTTCCAGCCAAGCTCAGCCTTGGCTTTTTCTGAATCGGCGACCAGCTGTGGCGGGTCACCTTCACGGCGCGCTCCTTCGACTACGGTAATAGATTTGCCTGTGACCTGAATTGCCATGTCAATAACCTCCTGAACTGAATACCCCTTGCCGTTTCCCAAATTATAAAAACTGGATTTACTACCTCGTTCCAATGCCTGTAAGGCTAAAACATGGGCATCCGCTAAATCGTTGACATGAATATAATCTCTCAAACAGGTGCCGTCAGGGGTGTCGTAATCACTTCCAAAAACCGTAATCTGCGGCCGCAAGCCGGCGGCGGTTTCCAAAACCAGTGGGATCAAGTGAGTTTCTGGATTATGATCCTCGCCAATTTCACCATCCGGATCAGCACCTGCGGCGTTAAAATAACGAAGCGAGATTGAACGCAAACCATGCGCCAACTCAAAATCAGCCATCATCCGTTCAACCATATATTTAGAGGCCCCATATGGATTTATCGGGTTTTGCGGATGATGGTCCGGTATGGGCATAATCTCCGGCACTCCATAGGTGGAGCATGTGCTGGAAAAGACCATTTGGTTTACATTGTGATCGCGCATTGCTTCGAGCAATGTCAGGCTTCCCAGCGTATTGTTACGATAATATTTTCCGGGATCTACAACCGATTCACCGACGAGGGAATGCGCCGCAAAATGCATTACGCCTTGCGGTTGATAACGACGAAATGCGGCGTCCAGCGTTTCGCGGTCAAACGTGTCTCCACGCTCAAGCGGCCCCCATTGCACAGCCCACTCATGACCATGAACAAAATTGTCATAAGTTACCGGTGTATAACCCGCCGCTGACAATGCTTTGCATGCGTGACTGCCGATGTACCCGGCCCCACCGATTACAAGTATATTTTTTTTCATTACCACTTTTGCTTTCAAAAGCCCTGAAGGCGGCACAATATATCAACAGTTTTTTTCTACAAGGCTGGTGGTTTTAAACGCATAAAGTTAGGTTCAGTGGTCAATACCAGCGCCCCCACACGGCCTTTGATAAACGGACCCCTGACGAGGCATACTTCACAAGTGATGAAATGAAGAAAGCGGCATGATAATCAAACCGAATGCACCTTAACTCAGCCGTAAACCTGTGCGGAAAACAGGACCACTTCAAATATTGCCGCAGATATCTGCTTTTTCTTGAAAAACATGAGGGATAGGGATGGTAAAATATGAAGCTTTTGTTGCCAATCCCAGTAAGATCATGCAGCATGATACTTGAACTGGATTGCTCGGGGGATTTCCAAACTCTATTCAGCGCATTCCATTTTCTGGCGATAGCGGCCGAAGCGGGAGCGTGATTGAGATACGACCGAGAAGGGATCTGGGCCCTGAACCCTCAGAAGCTACCGCCTGTTCCCGACACTTTTCTGCTCTGAAGATTTTAACAGGATATAATTAAACGTCGGATGGGCTGATATTTTAAAGGTGGGTAATGCTTTTTAACTCTCAAGTGTTTATATTTGTATTTTTACCAAGTATTTTATTGATTTACTGGATTACAAGATGGTTATTGCCAAAGTTTGCGATTTCCGTTCTTGTTGCCGGCAGTTTATTTTTTTATATTTACTGGAAGTGGGAGTATATTTTTATTCTTTTTGCTTCAGTTATATTTAATTATGCGGCATACTTGTTAATACGCAATATTCAGGTGGAGAATCGAAAAAAAATAATCGTA
Source organism: Robiginitomaculum sp. (assembly GCA_021776515.1). Lineage (GTDB taxonomy): Bacteria > Pseudomonadota > Alphaproteobacteria > Caulobacterales > Maricaulaceae > Robiginitomaculum_B. The sequence continues at coordinate 105,341 of JAJFFS010000005.1, forward strand.
GGAGTTGCTATAGCCATAAACTTGGGATTGCTCGGATTCTATAAGTACTCTGGATTTTTTATAAATGACGCCTTAGGGCTCGCGGCGTTTGGCTTTGAATCTCCTGTACTTCCGCTCGCAATAAGTTTTTTTACCTTTCAGCAAATCGCTTTCATTGTTGATGAGGCGTTTGCGGCTGATGAAAGAATCAATTTTGATGAATACGCGGCCTTCGTCACTTTTTTCCCTCAGCTCATCGCTGGCCCAATTGTTCGGCACAGCGAGTTAATCCCACAGTTAAAGGCTAAGGTGGCTCGTGGCTACTTTATTGCCGGGATAATGATGTTTTCGATTGGCCTTGCCAAAAAGGTATTGATTGCAGACTCGTTTGCAAAATTGGCCAACCTGGGGTTTGAAAACGCCGTTGGTTTGAACTTTTCCGATGCTTGGCTTGCGGCCCTTTCCTATACCATGCAGCTCTATTTTGATTTTTCTGGGTATAGCGATATGGCAATCGGTTTAGGGTTGCTTTTTGGTTTCCGCCTCCCACAGAATTTCAACTCGCCCTACAAGGCCCTAAGCATACAGGATTTCTGGCAGCGTTGGCACATGACACTTTCTCGTTGGCTGCGTGATTATCTTTATATTCCTTTAGGGGGTAATCGAAAAGGCTCCGTTCGTACCTACATCAACTTGCTTCTGACCATGGTTCTAGGTGGATTGTGGCACGGTGCGGCATGGACCTTTGTGTTTTGGGGGGCTTTGCATGGAGTGGGGCTTGCGCTCAATCGTGCCTGGTCCCGACTTGGCATAGAGCTTCCCAATTTTATTTCCTGGAGTATCACTTTTATTTTTGTAGTTTTTGCATGGGTCGTCTTTAGGGCCACCTCATTTGGAGATGCCATTGCGATCTCGAGCACTATGCTTGGTCTGGGAGGAGAGCTACAGATTCCCATCAGCTGGAGCCATTACATATCGCAGGTCTTTTCAAGTGTTGGCGTGGAGGGGGTAAAGATCGCCGCGAGTAAATCGTTAATTCCCACAGAGGCTTGGGCGGTATTTGGGATATTTATTCTGATCGTGGTTAAAGCGCCTAACAGCCATGAAATTTGTGAAAAGGCTATTAGCGGGAAAGGGGTGGACAGCTGGATACGCATCGCATTTATTGGGGCGATGGCAGCTCTAGCCATAAAGAGATTGATGGAATCGTCTGTGCAATCAGAATTTTTATATTTCCAATTTTAAAATGGAGGGGATTATGAAGTGGATTTCCTTTACTGTGGGCGTGCTTGTGATCATTTTCCTGTTCGCGGTATGGCCCAATATTTTTCACGACCCCGCAATACCAGCGTCTCGCTGGTTGCTCAATGTTATGCATGTACAGGATGCCATTGCTCGTGGTGACATCGGTGAGTCAGAGGTTAAGGGGAAAAGGGGTAACTCGGAAGGCCGACTTGTGTATACTAGCGGTTCTAGTGGCCTTTTTGGTGTTGACGGAGATACACTTTCCAGACTGACAGGGCGCCAGGTGGTTACTTTATCGACTCACGCTTCACTTTCTATGGATTTTCATTTGGCACGCGCGGAACGTGTGGCACGTGCAGGGGATGTGGTAGTAGCGGCATTCGAAATACCCATTTATTCAAGAACTGAACCCACGTCGTTCGAACAGAAGGAATCAGCTATTTGGCGTGCGGTAGATTACCAATTTAGCTCCCTTTTGGAAAGTTTCAGGATTACATGGGGAACGCCGATTGAAAATCTACTCTCGATCGCAGCCTCTCGCCTTCTGTTGGGGCCGCATTCCAAGCCCGGTCTTAGCTATGAAGCATCGATCAAGCAGTGGAATTTAGCTATGGCAGGGGCGGTTGCAAAACCTAGCAAGTATTACTCTTCGCTCAGACTCGACTCTGCAGGGGCTATCTATATCGCTGACAAGCCCAGCCGAAGGGCGGTGGATTCAAGGTCAGATGTTAACCGTTATGGGTCCGTAGTAGCGAAAACCCCTAATATGGTTTTGAACCGGATAGTAAAAGCAAATTCACGTCTTAACCGAAAGGGCGCAACTCTGGTCGTTGTTCCTCCGCCGCTTATGCGTTTCGATGAAGGCTCATTCAACGGTATAGAAGGCAGCGCCGCCCGGTTTACTGGGATTATGGCCGAATTAAATACTCATGGAATTGACACACCATGTAATCTAGAAAGCGCTTTGTTGAAGCCCGAACGATTTCTGGATACCCGATCACATCTAAATGCCTGGGGCTCATCAGAGCGAGCTTATCGTTTGGCGAAATGCCTTGACCTTCCAGAAACGGAGGTGGGAGACTTGGCAAAGGATACCTACAGCCTTTGGCATAAAATTTTACAAAGTAGAGAGCGGCAGGCAGAGCTTCAGGCATGGGAGCGGCGCTTACTCGACATGCTGAATCTTCACGCAGCTCTTAAAACGTATCATGGCCAGCACGGATTTTACCCCGTTTCTGAAGGATGGGATGGCGCTAAGAGCAAGTGGGGTAAACGGACACCAGATTGGATTTTTGGCCTTGCTCCAGAATTCATAAAGGAACTGCCCGATGTCCCAAATTCGACGTTCAGCTACATGTACCGGTCTAATGGAAATGAATTTAAGATCATTTGCAATACGGCCCGTTTTATGGGGCACATTAAGGCGCTAGCGCCGGAATTCATTGACCCACATCGTAACTTCGCCGTATCGGTTACCTCATCGCTTGTAACGGCAAGTTGGTAATAAAATGCTGCGTGGAAAATTTATCGAAAAGAAAGCTTTAGTTAACAGCAGCACCAGGGTCACAATAGTGCCCCTGGCCATCTGAATTTAAAATTCCAACACATAAAATTGACTCTGATTTGTAGCAGAGTCACTTGACGGGGTCAGGGCTTCATCGATGTATTTGCCACTGGCATGGCTTTTGTTGCGTGCCTCAATGAGGGGGTATCAGCTTCCAGTGCAGAAATTGAACGGTGTGCAACACGCCTTTTTGAAAGTTTTGCCACACGTTATTTTTTACCATTAATGGGCCAAAAAGTGGGGGCACTTCTTGGGGAATCTGCCCCACTACATATAAAATGTGTCAGGGTGATTATATCCTTCCCACCGGCCTTGAAGTAAAAAAAAATTTGCTATAGACCAACGAGCTCGGGCATAATCTGAATTTTATACTGCAACATTTTTTGTAAGGAATATAGCTATGGCTAAGGTAATTGTATTGGGTGGAGATGGGTTTTGTGGCTGGCCAACCAGTTTGCATCTGTCAAAACGCGGTCATGATGTCATCATTGTTGATAATTTATCTCGGCGCAATATTGATATTGAACTTGAAGTTGACTCCCTTACGCCAATTTCCCCGATAGGAAAAAGAATTGAAGCCTGGAAAGAGCTTACAGGCCTGGACATCGGGTTCCACAATTTTACGGTTGGAGAAAACTACCATCGTTTGTTGACACTCATCAAAGAGGAGAAACCGGACGCCATCATTCATTTTGCCGAACAACGTGCGGCTCCCTACTCCATGAAATCATCATTCCATAAACGCTACACGGTCAACAACAATTTAAGCGCCACGAATGATGTGCTGGCCGCCATCGTCGAATCTGGTCAGGACGTGCACCTGGTGCATTTGGGCACTATGGGAGTGTATGGTTACGGCACTGCGGGGATGAAAATTCCTGAAGGGTATCTGAAGGTAAAGCTGGATACCGATGAGGGGCTCAAAGAGCAAGAAATTCTCTACCCTGCCAATCCAGGTTCTATTTACCACATGACTAAAACACAAGATCAGTTATTTTTCTATTTTTATAACAAAAATGATGACGTAAAAATTACTGACTTGCATCAGGGTATTGTCTGGGGAACGCAGACAGAAGAGACCCGGCTGGATGAACGGTTGATCAATCGCTTCGATTATGATGGCGATTACGGTACGGTTCTGAACCGGTTTTTGATGCAGGCCGCCGTGGGATATCCGATGAGTGTACACGGCACAGGGGGGCAAACACGCGCCTTTATCCATATTCAGGATACATGCCGCTGTATTGAACTGGCCCTTGCCAATCCGCCCCAGCAAGGCGAGAGGGTGAACATACTCAATCAGATGACGGAAACCCATAGGGTAAGGGAACTGGCTGAAATCATTGCTAAAAAAATAGGGGCAGAGATAAGTTATGTGAAAAACCCACGTAAAGAGGCCGATGAAAATGAACTTCATGTGGTCAATGACCGCTTTTTGGGTCTGGGGCTCAAGCCAACGACACTAGATGAAGGCCTGTTCGACGAGGTAACGGAAATTGCCAAGAAATATGCGGACCGTTGCGACAAGAGCAAAATACCCTGCGTGTCATTATGGTAAGTGGAGAACCACTGGAAACGCATGATAACGCTAAGTGTATTGGATGAGCGATTCCTTGCGGACTTCTTCATGGGAGGAATTGCGAGAACGTATAGCGCATCTGAATGAAGAATATTCAAACTTGTCGCCGCAGGGAATTCTGAGCTTTGCGCTAAATCACCAGTCAATCGGACCTTTGGCTGTTGTTTCTTCCTTTGGAGCAGATTCGGCAGTTATTCTGTCTATGGTTGCCAAAATTAATAAAAGCACCCCTATATTTTTTCTGGATACACTAAAACATTTCCAGGAAACGCATGATTACATAGCCATACTAAAAAAGGAGCTTGGGCTCTCTAATGTGAGCATGGTGAAGCCCCGCGACGGGGATTTGAGCGCCGACGATCCGGATGGGAAGCTAAATATGAGGGATGCAGAAAGGTGTTGCTATATTCGCAAAACCTTACCCATGATCAGGGCTCTGAACCCATACAAATGCTGGGTTACGGGCCGAAAACGATTTCAAAATAGCCGACGCAATGTACTTGAAGTGTTTGAATTCCAAGATCGTTGGATCAAGATCAATCCTCTGGCTCACTGGTCTGCAGTTGAGATTGCTGATTATGCTCGCGCTGAAGACTTGCCACCTCATCCATTGGTGAGCCAGCGGTACCTTTCCATTGGCTGTGTGCCCTGTACCTCCCCCGTCCCCTTAGGCGAGTCAGACCCGAGAGCTGGGCGCTGGGCCGGTCAAAACAAGACCGAATGTGGGATCCACTTTGTTGACGGCAAGGCCGTTCGCAAAAAGTAAGCAATCAAAGCCCGGATTGTAGATCAAAATAGTGTTTCGCCTCACAAGGATATCTGCCCCATTTCATATAAAGATGGACGTGAAAAAGCAAAAGGGTGAGGGGGCGGTCTGTTCGGTAATCTCGATAAAATTGGCAGGCGCAACAGCGACCATTGAGATGGTTTTTTTCCGTAAACTGGTTGATCTGTGCATTATTGATCTGTACATTGAAGGACAACGTTCCAAACACAGTAAATGTCTTTTAAGCCAGTCCGCAAGGGTAACTAAAAAATGGTGAATTTGTTCTGGCGCACCGTAAAAAAACCGAGTCGATGAGGCTGATCAAAATTGCTGGCCGTATAACTACAGAAATATATTTACCTCATTTTTCTTGCCAAACGATTCAATAACATGGGGCTAACACTGCCTAATCAATAACTAACCTATAAACCACAATGTTATTTTTTAATGACAAGCAAGAGGCGATAAATAATGTCCAGAATACTCATAACCGGCGGTTGCGGTTTCATCGGTGCAAACTTGGTGCCTATGTTACGAAATCATGGTCACGAAGTGACCATTCTCGACAACATGAGCAAGGGCAGTAGAGATCATCTGGATGACCCCCAGCTTTACAACATTGTTGAGGCCGACATCCGCGATGAAGAAGCGGTGTTGGCTGCGGCAAAGGGCAATGACGCCATTATTCATCTTGCTGCATATGGCTCTGTTGTGGAATCCGTTGAAAATCCACTGGAAAATTTCAAAATGAATGTCGAGGGAACATTTCACGTATTAAGCGCTGCGAGGCGCGCTGGAGTCGGTCAATTTGTTTTCTCTTCAACAGGAGGGGCGCTGATTGGCAATGCAGTCCCGCCAGTTGATGAATGCTCTGTCCCGCGGCCAATCTCCCCCTATGGTGCTGGCAAACTGGCTTGTGAAGGGTATTGTTGCGCCTTCGCCCACTCCTACGATATGTCAGTTACTGCGCTACGGTTTGCTAACGTTATTGGTCCGATAAGTTGGCACAAAAAAGGAGCTGTAACCGCCTTTTTTAAAGCGATCATGAACAACAAGCCAATCATAATTTATGGCGATGGCGCTGCAACTCGAGATTTTCTATATGTGGAAGACCTGTGTCGAGGAATCATTGCCGGGTTGGAGGCAAAAAAACCCGGCTTTAACGCGTTTCATTTGGCCGGCGGTCGGGAGGTTTCTGTCAGGGAGCTCGCTCGAATAGCGTGTGAGGTCGCCGGAGCCTCAGATCATGAGACTATTTTTAAACCCAAGCGCAAGGGGGAGGTGGAGCGTAACTTTGCTAATTTTGATTTGGCAAACCAGGTGTTAGGGTTTTCCCCACAGATAACTCTTGAGGAGGGGATGGCGCTAACGTGGAATTGGTACAAAAGTTATGCGTCAGATATCCATGCCTTCAAGGCGTGACGTATTGAAAGGCGCCAATTAGCTATTTTAGATATATTGGGTTGGCACCCCAAAAATTGTTCTACCGGTGCGCTTAATCTAACATTCAGCATTCCTAAACATGGTAAAGTCCAATGAACTCAATTCATAGTAGATATTTAGAAAGTGACACCACTAAACCTCATCAAAAAAATCAACCACGCGTTTCTATTATTACCGTTGTTCGTAATATGCATGATACAATAGAAAATGCTATAAAATCTGTTATTTCTCAGACGTATTATAATATAGAATACATTATCATAGATGGCTGTTCAAATGATGGAACAAGTGAGATAATTAAAAAGTATAAAGAAAATATTGATGTCTATTTGCGCGAAAGTGATGAGAGCTTATATCATGCCATGAATAAGGGGGTGTATTGCAGCTCTGGAGCGTTGTTACTCTTTTTAAACGGTGATGATCATTACATGCCGCATACCGTCGAAACATTGGTACGGCAAAAATTAGCCACTGGGGTCGATGTTATATCTGGCCAAGCGATTGATCTGAATTATAAAGGGGAAAAGATTGGAAAAACAACATACATGCAGTATAATTCTACTATTAAACTGGGAATGGTATTCAGGCACGAATTGATGCTTGTTCCGAGGTATGTGTACGACAAAATTGGTGGTTATAACACTTGTTATAAAATTCTTGCAGATTGGGATTTTTCAAAACGTTTATTTGACGCGGGGTATAGGGCCAGTCAGACTAGAATCCCGCTTATGTATATGCGTAATACTGGTGTTTCAATAACGGAATTTGACACAAGGGTATCAGAAGTCCGGAAAATTCTTAAAGATGAATTCCCTTTTTTGGGTGCGGAAATCTTAACTGAAATTTCTGACCCACGCACCTGGTCGCGTGAAATGTGCTTGAAGTTAATTGAGCTGTATCAAGGTCATTGGAAATTTTGCCAGGTAGTCAGGGACTATGGATATCGAAGGGAATTGATGTCTAGTGACGACGTGTGCGTTCACAATGAAAATACGATTCTTTTATCCATAGTAATACCAATTTATAATGCAAAGTCCACCATTAAAAGAACTCTTGAAAGTATTCTTGGCACAACTCGTGATGACATTGAAATCCTATGTATCGACGACTGTTCGACGGATGGTAGTCTTGCCGTGGTTGAGAGACTGGCAGAAGCTGATAAACGAGTTCTCGTAATTAACAGCGAAGTAAACAAGGGTGTATCGGCAGCGCGGAACATGGGCCTAAGGGCTGCAAAAGGTTTATACACTTTTTTTCTGGACGCGGATGACAAAGTGGAAATCGAAAATGTCTTAAGGGCTGTGGATACGGCATTGCACAACAATTCTGATGCTGTCATTGGGGCGTATACGGTTGAAGGGCTGACGGGAAGGCAAATTAGGTCGAAGCTTCCGGGAGGGAAGGAGATTATCAATGCTCGTTTTTCGGAGATTGAGCAGTATTTTTTTCATTCTCAGTATCCGAAAAGGGCTGGCCCAAGAACAGCGGGTGAAGGTTTTTGGAGTGTCTTATATCGAACTGAACAGGCAAAGAATATAAGATTCCGGGAAGAGTTAGACTATGGGGAAGATTCTTTGTTTCTCATTCATTATTTAACGCAAGCTAAAAGAATTTCGTGGGTTAGTGGAATTTTTTATAGATATTACCTGTCTCCAAACTCCGCCATGACAAAGATGAGCGCAAAACGTGTGCTAGACGCTTTTCAGTGGAGATACTGGGCGGGTACTATTTTGAAAAACAATTTTTCGAATGATTTAGCCAAATTTGTTTGCGTTCAGTACTGGGGGGTTAACTTCTATAAAAACCTGAAGGAGGGGGGGGTAAAGGACGGCGAATTGGAGATTATTGGTAGTATAATTTCAAAAATAAAAGCCGAATACGGCACAGGGCCCGATATCGGTATGGATGAACCAAAACCTATTGAAATTAATAGAAAAAACCAGAATGAAAATGAAGAGGAATCTGTCAGAAAAGACCAGAGTGGTAAACTAACCGTCAATATTTTTTCCACAACCGATAAAGGGGGAGCTGCTATTGGCTCCATTCGTAGAAAGCGGGCTTTGAGGAATCTAGGGATTCAGGCGAACGTGATATTTGGTCTAAAGACGGGAGGGGAGCCACAAACTTTCGAGATGCTTGGTCTGCCAGATAAGCGCCAAAATTTTGTTAAGGAAATAATAGATAAAATATGGAAAAGTGATTATTGCACAGCAACTGAACTTTTTTCTAATTTGGGCGGTATTGTATCTTATGATGAGAACCGTAAATATTTCGAGGATGCTGATGTTATACACTTTCATTGGGTTACAGGCCTTATTGATGAAAGTAATTGGGGCATTTTGAAAAACAAGCCTTTTTGTTGGACAGTTGCAGACATGAACCCCTTTACCGGTGGGTGTCACTATTCGGAAGGATGCCGAGAATACAAAAATCATTGTGAAAATTGTCAATTGCTGACGAGTCGAAAAGGTATTGCTGAAAACCAATGGGTGAGAAAGAAGAAATTATACGATCAATTAGGAAAATTTACCGTCATCTGTCCATCCAAATGGATTGCGGATCGAGCACGAGAAAGCTCGCTATTCGGGGACAAGGAAATTATTGTTATCCCGAATGCATTGCCGATAGATAAATTCATACCTGTAAATCAATTGGTAGCCAGGTCAAAGCTCAATCTCCCTTTGGGCGGTAAAATAATATTATTTGGGGCGGATGATGTTTCGAACCGGCGCAAGGGGGGGGATTTGCTGCACGCTGCGTTACTGTTGCTGTCTGAGCAAAATAAAGATGCTGACATACACCTTGCTACCTTCGGGCATTATTCTCTGAGGGCTCCATTTCCTGTGACTAACCTTGGCTACCTTAATACTGAAAGAGAGCTGTCACTGGCCTATAGTGCGGCAGACTGTTATTGCTTGCCGTCTCGAGAGGACAATGCGCCATTAACTGTTGCAGAGTCTATGGCGTGTGGTACGCCAGTCGTTGCAACTCCGGTTGGGAATGTGCCAGATCTGGTTAGGCACAAAGAAACGGGGTTTGTATGCGACTCCTTTACGGCCGAAGGATTGGCTGAGGGGATTCAGTTTGTCCTTAGCTCGTTGCAAAAGGCAGGAAACATTGCTTTGCAGTCGAAAATTCGACAGACTGCCTGTAATCACCATAATCCGACTGTTGCTGCAGAAAGGCATCTCAAAGTTTACCAAAAAATATGCAAACCCTCCCAGAGTTAGGTATATCGTTTTGTTCCTGCACTGCCGAGGTGAGTGCGGTCAAACACCGGGTATGAAGTGTATTAATTTATGTCAATTAAAGTGCGGTATAGTAATGTTTTGAGAGAACTAAATGCTTTTTAATTCTAAAATATTTATATTTGTGTTTCTGCCAAGCATTTTAATAATTTATTTAATTACACGTAAGCTACAACCAAAATTTTCACTTTGGATCATCGTCCTAGGTAGTATGTTTTTTTATATTTACTGGAAGTGGGAGTATGCATTTATTCTTTTTTCTTCAGTTGTATTTAACTACGTGGCATTGAACCGCCCCGAGTTTGCCGGAGGCTGTTTAGTTTAAGTTATGCAGCTTTTGGCTTTATGTCGAGCATGGCATAATATTGTTCCTCCGCTTCGGCAGGTGATATGTTGCCAATTGGCTCCAATATCCTGCGGTGATTGAACCAGTTGACCCATTTTAGCGTTGCGAACTCGACAGCGTCGAATGACCGCCATGGGCCGCTGCGGTGAATGACTTCGGCCTTGTAAAGCCCGTTAATTGTCTCGGCCAAGGCATTGTCATAGCTATCACCAACACTGCCGACCGAAGGCTCTATGCCTGCTTCGGCCAGACGCTCCGTGTATTTGATTGACACATATTGACTGCCTCGGTCGCTGTGGTGAACCAAGCCGCTTTTACGAACAGGTCTGCGCTCGTGCAAGGCTTGCTCAAGCGCATCCAGAACAAAGCCAGCATGCGGTGTTCGGCTGACCCGCCAACCAACAATGCGGCGGGCGTAGGTATCGATCACAAAGGCCACATACACGAACCCCGCCCATGTGGAGACATACGTAAAATCTGACACCCATAGCACATTGGGTGCAGAGGCATGGAACTGCCGGTTGACCAGATCCCGGGGACATACATCCGTTTTGTTGCTGATCGTGGTACGTTGGGTCTTGCCGCGTATAATGCCACGCAATCCCAGTTCACGCATCAATCGCTCGACCGTGCACCGTGCAATATTAAAGCCCTCACGTTGCATTTGCCGCCAGACTTTGCGTACGCCATAAACAGAATAATTCTCCTCAAACACACGCTTGATCTCGGGTTTCAAGGTAATGTCTCGCCTTGCCCGTTCGGACAGTTTGCGTGGGTCAAGCCGTTCGGCCACACGGACATAATATGTAGACGGGGCAATCGGCAAAACCTTGCACATTGGCTCGACCCCGGGTAATACCCCCGTATTTTAAGGGTGCTCATAAGTAGAATTTTCTCTTAATCAGGATTGAGGAGATTCATCCATGAAGAAGTCACGATATTCGGACAGCCAGATCATCGGCATATTGAAGCAGGCAGAGGCGGGCACGCCGGTGCCGGAGCTTTGCCGCGAGCATGGTATGAGCAATGCCAGTTTTTACAAATGGCGAGCCAAGT
>JAJFFS010000006.1 GCA_021776515.1 Robiginitomaculum sp.
CGCTCACCAACATCGGTGAACAGGCTCATGCCCGAATTGGGGTATTGATTGCGGCTCATAATAGTGCGTCCTTTTACAAATTGCTGCGAAACAGAATGAGTGAATCTGTTTCACGGCCTTAACCCTCCTTGTATTCCAATGACTTAATACGCCATAACGCACGGTTTCCGCTGCTTTGCGGGCGCTCACGTTAGGAAATTATCAAGTAATGTCAACATAATAAACACAATCACTCATTCTGTTCAACAGAAAAGGCGTGTTTTTCATTTATCAAGCCCAAATATACAAAGATTGCAATTTCGCAATATTCTTGCTATAAACACCCTATATTTAACCATTATATTTATTTGATAATGCGAGCGATAAAGGAATTAGGACGGGATTTTGGTTTTGCGGTAGCGGCGACAACGCTTTTCGCGCTTCCGGCCTGTGCGCAGGACGCTCCCGCCAATCAGGTGCAACCAACCCCTATAGCAAGTATCTCTACAACAGCGCCCCGATGTGTTGATGTGGAAGGGTTTGCCGTTCCGAGTTGCGCCACGGCCGGATATGAAACACCAATGACGCTTGCGGAGATCGCCGCCGATAAGGCGTTTTATTCGGATCGGGTCATAATCCACTTTAACAGGGATATTGTGGATGCCGATCTACTTGCGAACGTTCTGACGCGGCGCGGAACACCTACAATCGCCATCCCCGGTGGGCCGGAATGCGGTATTCGTTTGATTGTAGACGGCCACACCAATGAAAACATGTGCTTCACTCAAAGCAACATGAATCGTGGTGAAGTTGGTGGCCTTGCTGAACGTGGCTTTAAAGCCATTCAAAAACGTAAAATGGCAACACGCCAGACCACTTCCCTTGATACGGCGGCACTGAATCGCTGACCGGTTTTCTATTTCACCATTTCCACTACCCACTTTTATCCAGAAGCCAGCATGAAGGAGAATTCGCATGGCCAATAACAAACATGAAGTCAAAGCAGATGTAGAGGTCAACACCATACAGGGGTTGGCAGAATTTGCCGCCTTGGCTTGCGCGGTGGGATTCGGCGTTGCCTCCGCCAAATTTAATCTGTTCAACCCGCTTTTGGTAGCTGGCGGTGCGGGTGTCATTGGCTTTGCCTTGACCCATGCGGATAAAAAACTGGGAGTGATTGCCATTCTTGCGGCAGTATTGGTGTTTTTTGCCGGCATGTATTTGCCGGGAATGATGGCCTAAAGCCCGTTATCCATACCGCCACTATTATGATCCGGTGCCTCCGGTGACGGAGCCTGTGCAATCTCTTGTGATGGTTGCGCCGCGCTCACACCGGCGGCAGCCGGGTCAAACTGATCTTTGAGTGAAGTACCATCACCAATATTAGTAGCACCATCCAGCATTGAGGCTGCGCTGATTGGCTCATGCGAACTAACAGGCGATATTTTGTCTTGAGCGATTGAACTGGCCCCCATTAACATATCAAGCGCCGCATCATCAGCTGATAGAGTAATAACCGTGCTATCAGTGTTGATAGTATCATCGAAAACAGCTTCACGTTTTAGAGGCGCGATGCCTACTGAACGCTGAGATTGATCTAGCTTTGCCTCTGCTCGATCCCTTTTGTCTTCCCACTTCCCAATTTCGGCATCATTGTCTTTTTCGCGCTTGAAATGTCCGTCCAATACGCCGATTTCATGGGCGCGCTGGGCGCGCATGGCTGCAAGAAGAGCCGCAGGGTCGTCACGGTCTACGCTTTGCCCTGTGCGTTTTTCGTACTCACGCAAAGCCTTTTCCTGTTTTTTGTCACTTAAAGAGCCATCTTCATCGCGCTCCGGCGCTTTACCATTCTGCAAGCGCTCAATTGCATCATCCAGAACACCAATGCGCCCTTTGGTTTCCCGAATATCCTTGTTGATCTCATCACGTATTTTATACAGGCCACCCAGATGGCGGTTAATCGCAGCCAGCTCTTGTGCCAGACGATTTTGCTCATCGTGCTTTTGCTTATCGTTTCGTGCTTTGAGGTTGGTTTTTTCCTGCGCCGAACGGGCATTATCCATTAACCCCGCTTGCGTGGGATCACCGCCCATGGACAGGTTAAAGGCCGTGTCACGTGCGCGCTCGGCAGGATCAATGCCCTGTGCCGCCGCGCCATATGTTTCTGAGAGTTCTCCCCGTATCATTCCCTTACACCCTGTTTTAGTACGTATAAAACTTGCACTTATTACAGGGTCTATGTTACAACACTAAGTCTTTGAAACTGTTAACTTTAGACAGCTTTTGTGCTAATTACAGACAGTTATTGTGCTAATTGCCGCTAAAATTTTAGGTAATTTTATTGCGCGCCTGGGAGCGTCTTCCAGTTTTTCAAAATCCATTGAAAATGTGCCTCTTCCACCCAGTCTACATAGCCATTCATCATGGCCGAAATCTTGTTAGGCGTGAGAGCTTCCGGAAGATCAGACGAGAACCTCTTTATAAGCGCAGTGGAGCCGATACCACTGCGATCACGCTCATAGCGCAGCGCAGCACGGTCTTTCTCGCTCAATGGTCTGGGATTTTTCATTTTATGAGTCAGGCGCGGTTTTTTGATGCTCACTGGCTTGTCCGGTAAACACGCAAGACCATCCATCACAAATTGAAGATGCTCCGCCAGCGCGGTTTTCAAGCTCGGCGAATTTAGCCAAGTTGAGATCACATAAGCGGTCAGTTTGTCCGGGCAAGGACTAAGCCGGTTAATAAGCGAAAGCGGACTGTGCCCTGTGCGCACCAGATCGTTTCGGATCTGGCGGCGAATTTTATCGCTCAAATAGGCGCGGTTTTCCACAATGCGGCCATATCTGATGGTTTTCTTCACGCCGGGGTTTGCCGCGTCCGGTAAGCCCCTCAAATGTTCCAACACCATCTCTAATATATCGCTGGGCACCATTTTAATCCGCCCCAATGTCCAAGCATACAGCAAGGCCGCGCTGATCTGTTGTGAGTCACCCAGAAATTCGCAATGCAGACTATGAGCGCTATGACCTGTTCGCTTTAATTCAGCATTTAACTTTGAAATTATCTTACGGGTTAACGCAACGCGCGGTGAAGTGGCGACCCATAATTTGATGACGTAATCAATATCTGACTTTAGAGCCGTCTTTGCCCTCCCGTTAAGCCACCCCTGAATTTTGGTGGAGGTCAGGCCGGGAGGTTTATCCTTTCGCCCCCGCAATAGCGTCGATGGGCCAATTCCGCTTTTTCTTCTGAGCGTCTTTAGCTCCTGAGACAGGGCACGGGTGATCGCCGTTCGCTCCGGCGTTGCGCGCCACAGACGTAAAACAAAATCAAGCTGCGCTCTATCTGCAGATTTAATATGGCCGGATAGCCATGCACTGACCGTGCCGACCTTCAAACCCACTGGGATAATTTTACTTTGCTTGAACAGCCGCGTTTCACCGACCCCAGATTGCTCTTTCAGAGCTTTGAGTTCCGCAATAATTTCCGGTGTAAGTGGTATCCGTGCCATAGAACCCATGATCGGGATTAGGCAGGCCGCAGGTCAAAGAAAGAGGATAAAATGGGCGGTGTTAGCTGTGGGTAAGGCGTTGCATCTTCGGTGCAGGGCTGGTGAAGCACAGCCGGATCTGCCAGAAAAACCGCTACTCCCTATCCTGTGCAGCCTCTTCCATTATTAACGCGGGTACGATACTTTTAGAGTAGAGTTCACCGCTTAACATATGCATTAGTAGAGTGTAGAAATCGCATTGCTTTCAATAAGCTAAGGAATAAATCGTGCAGCAATTTAAATTTTTGCATAAACGTAGTGAAATATTTGATTATGTAACGACTGTGCAGAAAGAAGCTGACAAAGAGAAAAAATCCTTAGGATTTCTATCTTTAAAAGCTTATCAATCTGCCGCATACAGTGAGAAAATTATTGTCGCTGTTACAAACCCCGGCAAGGAATATGCTGGCCATATATTTTATGGTGGTGTGTTTCCTCATGCTCGTGTTTTTCAAACCCTAGTAAACAATAAATTTAGAAGAATGGGTTTGGCATCAGCTTTAATAGAGAAGCTGATATCGCATCTTGAAAAACAGTCCTTTTCATCCATTTCTGCTAAAGTTGCAACCGACTTGAAGACGGCTAATAAGCTATATGGTGGTCAAGGCTTTAAGATAATCAGAACTATCGCGGGTGGTAAAACTACGGGGAGAAAACTTCATATTAGAGCACGAGAACTCAACACCCCTTCATTGTTTAACTGGGGTACGGCACCCCATATTGTTAGCGACCTCTCCTTACCAATAAAGCCCCTCTCACGTTCGCCTCAATATTTAATTGATTTAAATGTAATTTTTGATGTTGTTCGTAAAAGGGCGAACAAAACCGCTGCAAACATTTTATTTAAGGCTGGTTTTCAAAATATTATTCGTATTGCTGTCAGTGAAGAATTGATTGCAGAATTAGAAAGAACATCGAAAAACAAAAGTGATGACCCCTTCCTCGAAATGGCAAAAACATTCTGGTGTTTATCAAAGCCACCCGCTTCTAAAATAAAAGAAATTTCAGCAATATTAGCGCCAATCATATTTCCGGACAGACATAGGGATCGCATCCTTAGCACTCAAGATAAATCTGATTTAGTTCATATTGCTACGGCCATAGAGAATGGTGTTGCAGGCTTCGTAACAAGTGAAAAAAAGATTTTGGAGGCGAGTGATTATCTACGTTCAGAATTCCAAATTGACGTCATAAGCGTTCATGAATTGCAAGAACTTGTAAAAGATGTGCCAGAGCCAGAACGTGCTCATATTTCCCAATACACAACTCGTGATTTAAAGACGCACTTACCGAACTCGTTCCCTCATACACAAGAACTTACGAAAGCTTTTAAAAACCTCAGCATTCCAGCTCAGGCATTGCCAAGTCGTGATAATATTCGCAGTTTAAACATACGATCTATAATCATATCCACGCGTGATAATAAAGAGGTCGCCTTCGCATGGTGGACAGTTTTAACCGGCCCAACCCCCATCAATGAAGCGTATATTCATATTAGTGGTGAGGCCGCCCAAGTGGAAAATTTAATTGATAGTATTTGTGAGCGTATTTCGCACGAATGTAGCAATCGTGACGTGAGTTTGGTCAAATTGGTGGTTGCCTCCAACATACCGAACACTCAACCCGCTCTTGAAAACAATGGCTTTAAGCCAACCGGTGCAATAGAACCAACAGGAAAAGTCTATCAAAAAATCTGCATCGGAAACGTTCTACATAAAGGTAATTGGCAAAAGGTTAGGCAAAAAATTTCCCACCTTACAGAAGGGTTGTTGTTGCCCAAAGAAATGCCTTCAATCAGCCCTAAAAACAGGCTGATTGAAATTATAGGCAATAATGGACAGGAGTTTGCGATTGATTTTAATGATTTTGAGCTTCTGCTATCACCGACCCTTATTGTATCGCCGGACATTTCTGGGGTTATTGTACCAATAGTTAAATCATATGCTGATGACTTGTTTGGCTTCCCTCCCATACAGCCGACTTTTTTAGATGCCCCAGAAGCAGTTTTAAAAAAAGAACGCGTCTACTTTTGCACACCAGCGGCACAAAGAATTCTAAGGCCGGGAAGAATAATTTTCTTCTATGAATCCGGCTCACAAAAAAATGGGAAAAGTGCTATCATCGCTGCGGGGCGGATTACACAGTCAAATGTTGTACGCATTGATGATATGGGAGAGAATTTGCTACAAAGAGGTGTAATTGATCGTAAAATGCTCTTGAGAGCTTCACAGTCTGGTAAAAAAACGGTCGTATTTTTTAATAGGATATTGGCATTTGATAATCCAGTCTCATTTAAGAGACTTAACGAGTTGGACTGTGACGATGGAGCAAAATTTGTAACTGCCAAACAAATATCAGCACAAAAAACACAGCAAATATTACTCGAAGGAACTTCAAATGTATGAAACGTCAAATATATTAATTTCGGTAGATGAGCGGCATGTTCGAAACATGTTAAATGGGTCAAAGTCTATAGAGTTAAGACGTCGAGCGATTAGAATTCCTAAAGGCAGCGGAGTATGGATATACTCAAAAATTCCGGTAGGTCAGGTCTGTGCATATGGTGTTGTTGACCATGTAGTTGAAGCTTGCCCAGATGACATTTGGCAAGATTATGGGCATATGTCCGGTATCAACCGGCAAGAATATACTGAATATTTTTCAAATACGAAAACTGGATGCGCTATTGTTTTTAGCAACATACAGCAATTAGAAAACAATCTTTCATTAGATCTGATTAGAGCAAGACTTCAATCATTCCATCCCCCACAATTTTTTAAGTATCTTAATAAGGGTAGTGCCGAATTGGCATTTTTCCAACAACAGCTCTGTGTTGCCTAATCGGTTTAGCAGGAACGCTCCCCTGAATGGTGATTAAACGATCAGCCGTTTACCATGGGGTATCGGGGAGCTTGGAGGTTCCCTGATTGCGGATTGAACGCGCATACGTTCAGACATGGTTTGGTGCAGGTGGAGAGGTCATTCTCCAAACTCTGCGAGTGGTGAAACGGCGATACGTTTTGCTGGTGTAAAGATGGCTCATAAATGCAATGCATGGGGCTGATTTGCACCAAAGGCGGGGGTATCAAACAGGGGGCGCAGCGCCCCTTTTGCAAGCGCGCAGGATATGGGTTTCGTTAGAAACGTATATACTGTGCACAGCTTGCGCTTAGCGTTTTGCGCGTAGAGGAACGAAGCGTTTGCATAGAGCGTTTCGACGCACAAGCGCGCTGAGTTTTTGCGGTATTCGCAATGGCAAAGTAATGTCGTTCGCCCGGTCAAGCTGCCTGACCCGTTTAACACGATTCTGATCGCCATGTTCTTCGTGCTGGGCGAAGGTGGTATGACGGCTACGACCATGATTGCTGAGGGTCGGATGGATGTGGTGGCCGGTATCGGTTATGGCATGATCTTCGCGTGTATCAATGTCATTGTCGGCATGGTCGCCGGGTATTTCTGCCTGCGTTATGTTGGCTTGCGGCTGAATTCCCCTGCACCAGAAACCGGTGATTCATTAAAGCGCTTCGCTGCCAAAGCCGGTTTTGCATTCTTTATTCTGACCCTGATTGTTCTGATTTTTTCGGCGGCGCGTGTGCGGACGCTTGGTGGCCATGAGCATATCTTCACCTTCACCGAAGTCTCTTTTCTGGCCACTTTTAATGATGGGCTGGCAATCATCATTATCGTGATTGGTCTGGTTTCGAGCCTGATTGCGATCTGGAAGGGCTATATTACCTTACGCTGGCCGATCTTTGTGCTGGCGTTTGCCATTATCTCGCCAGTCAGCCCGCATGTGCGTGTCCCGGGTGGCTATAACTGCACCTATATCGGCACGCACGGCTTCATGAATGAGGATGATAGTTCATGCCCGCTTGTCACCCTGATTGATACCCGTAATCGGGGGCTGTGGTAATGGCTATGGATTCCACCTCCTATATCAAATTGATTGAAGGCCTCTGGCTGCAAAGACAGGCTGGCATAGCCTTGCCGGAGATATACGGTAATTTTGAATTTGCCCGCGATCCGGCCATTGCTGCGCAGCGCCGTGATCTGGAGAAAACAGAAGCTCAAAGGCGCGAGGAAAGCGGCGATAGTGGGCGGGTTCAAAAGACCAAGACCGTAAAAGCCGATAAACCTGCCCCAGCGCTAAAACCACCACCGCATATGCGCGGCGCGGCTCAAAATGGGCAATGGCTGACGCGGCAACACAGCGCGGCCATGGCAAACACCACCACGCCCGCACCATCAGAAAATGCGCCAACACAATCACCAACCCGTGGCAGCCCTGCACCGGATCAATAATTACCCCCAACGCTCATTCAAAAAGGAGATCATTATGAGCACCCAACACACCAACAACCCGCCTGTTAAAACCCATGTAGATGGCGCTGTGCGCGTTAAAGTCTGGCGCAACACCTCCAAGGATAACAAGGTGTTTTACACCGCCGAACCGGAGCGTATCTATACCGATCCGCAAACAGGCGAGATACGAACCAGCCGATCATTTGCAGGCACGGATATTGCCAAAGTCCAAAGCCTGATGGGTCAAGCCGTTCATACAATCATCACGCATCGCCAGCTTGACATCGACCGTGAACATGAAAACGCACCGCAAGCACCCAAAACCCAAGGCCTGCAAGCCCAGCGTGATGCAGCCCTGAATAATGCCGCACCGGAGCAAGGTTCAAACGCTCCGCAGGATGGCCGTGAGGTGAGCGCACCGTCGCGTCAAAAATCCCCGGACATACACCAGTAATCAGGACAATATTCTGTTGAAACCGCAACAAATATAGGAATATGTTCCTGTTATGTTCTTTATTGTGAAGATAACAAACAACAAGTAACAAAGGAAACAACGACAATGACAAACACAACCCATCCCCCAACCGCCCCGCCATCTGATGATCTGCCATCTGATACTCTGGATGAACAGATCGTCCTTGCCCTGCTGGTTCTTGATCCTCAACTTCAGTTTGATGAATGTGACATGGCGGTATTCATGGAGGTGTTAAAAGATGAAGATATGGATGAAAAAGAAAAACGTGAACTTATCCACACGCTTGGGCAACTCATCCAAACCTTGATGCAGATTCAGTTAGGGCTTGATCCTGTGTCCGATGCACTGGCGGCAAAAGAAATGGATTGCCACGAGACACAAACATCTATGGTAATATCGGATAACACGTCTAACACTGATTTTAATGCCGCAAGTGGTGAAGGAGCGCCCCTATGAGTACAAGGAACACCCAACCATCAGAACCGCTTCGCCAAGCTGTTATCTATGTGCGCGTTTCTACCGATAAACAATCCAAGGTCGGGGACGGCTTGCGCTCGCAGGAACGCATGTGCCGTGAGTTTGCGCGTTTTAGAAACCTGAATGTCATCAAGGTGTTTTCTGATATCATCTCCGGTGAGCATGCCTCGCGCCCCAATCTTGATGCCATGATAGAATTTCTGGCCAATCGGGATGAACAAAACTGCGCCGTTATTATTGATGATGTGGGGCGCTTGTCCCGTGAGTTTACCAATCACTGGACGTTGCGCGGACGCATTTCTATGGCTGGCGGTCATCTTATGTCGCCCCAGATAGAGTTTTCGGATAATCCTGTCGATCAACTGCCGGAGAAAATACAGGCGATTATGGTTGAACAGGAACGCCTTGTTGGCAAGCAACGGTCTTTTTCCCGCCAGAAAGCACGGACGCTCAATGGCTATTGGACGTTCAATCCCGGCCCCGGTTATGAATATATAAAATCAAAATCCCATGGCGGTAAAACCCTTATCCGCAAAGAACCGACCGCTACAATTCTTGCCGAAGCCCTGAACGGCTTTGCCTCCGGGCGTTTTCAGACACAAATGGAGATGAAACGGTTTTTGGATGCGCATCCGCAATACCCAAAAGGCACGACTGGCAAAGTTCCCAAGCAAAACATCCGCAAGCTCCTGAGCAATATCCTCTATACGGGCTATGTGGAATACAAGCCGTGGGGCGTGCCTTTGACCAAAGGCCATCATGAGCCAATCATCTCCCATGAAACCTATCAGGAAATACAGGATCGCCTGAATGGCAGGCCAAAATTCCCGGTGCGCAAATCCATCAATGAGGATTTCCCGCTTCGCGGGTTTATAGACTGCGCCGATTGCGAGAAACCATTACGCGCCGCATGGTCACGAGGTCGCCTCAAGCGTTATGCTTATTATGTCTGCCAGACCAAGAATTGTGTGTCCTACGGCAAATCTACGCCCAAGGCGAAGATCGAGAGCGAGTTTGAGAAACTGCTGTCCAACGCACGGCCACGCCCTATCGTGATCCGCTTAACCGAAGTCATGATCGAAAAATTCTGGGCCATGAACATCAAGACTTTCAAAGAGCGCCAGCACGCCGCACAGCGGACGCTAAGCGCACTGGAAAACAAGATCAGCGCCTTGGTAGGGCAGATTATCAACGCGCCAAGCCAAAGCCTTGCTTCCGTTTATGAGGCAGAACTTGAAAAGCTGGAGCGCAAGCGCATCCTTAAAACCGGGCAACTGGACACGATGAAGGCCAAAAACACCGGCAGTAAACTGGATTTTGAAACAAGTTATCGAACCGTGATGAATTTTATCGAAAACCCTAGTGTTCTATGGCGTTGCGGACGCATTAAGTGCCAACGCGCCGCCCTGAAATTCACCTTTGCGGGCCATCTTAGCTGGTGCCGAAAAACAGGCTATCGAACCGCCGAACTTTCCTTACCGTTCAAGCTGTTAGGGCGCATGACCGGGCACGAATTTGCCCTAAATCAAGAAATGGTGCCGCATAGGTGATTCGAACACCTGACCCCGTCATTACGAATGACGTGCTCTACCAACTGAGCTAATGCGGCCCTAAAAAACCTCGTGGAACAGAGGCCTTTCAACCGGCGCGCACGCTAACCGTTACGGCCTTCATGAGCAAGAGCGTACCGCATGGAAACCCATAGAGTACGGGCCTAATGCACTTCTCGCTTGCGGGACTGAATATTATCTTCTTCTTTTTCATCCTCAGGCAAGGGACCAGGGTCATCCGGTTGGCGAGGAAAACCAGCAACGTCCAGATCAGGGCTTGGCACGGCTTCGGCTTTTGGCTTCTCCACCTTAGCCGTTTGCGGCAGCGGCTTTTTGCGCGGTGCACGGGGTTTACGCGGGCGCTTGGGGGCTGGTGGTTCTACGACGTCCAGAACGGCCTCTTTTGTATTTTCTTCAGGTTCGGTCGTATCCGCCTCATCCACCGTATCCTGAGCCAGTGTCTCAGTTTTACTTTCTTCTTTTTCTTCTTCTTCTTTTTCCTCTTCAGGCGCTTGCAGGAAAAGGGCCTGGCCAGGGTCCAGCGGAATACGTTCAAAACGCTCATGGCGGGGATGGATCAGTTCACCCGCATCGCCATAGGAATAAACCAGCCGCGCCCAATCTTCATCACGATAGCCAAAGGCCGGGCCTTCAGGGTCAAGATCAGACCAGTCTGGCTCGCTGGGTGCAGACAATGAACGGGTTAACCAGGCATTGGCTTCACGTTTATTACCAGCGGCACGCTCGACTTTGCTCATCAATGTACAAAGGCGCGAGGAAGGCCTGATTTCTGTCTCCAACAGAGGCGCAAACGTCGTACGCGCAGTCTCGGCATCGTCTTCATCAAGGGCGGTTTCAGCAATGAGGA
Source organism: Robiginitomaculum sp. (assembly GCA_021776515.1). GTDB lineage: Bacteria > Pseudomonadota > Alphaproteobacteria > Caulobacterales > Maricaulaceae > Robiginitomaculum_B. Next base: position 11,202 of record JAJFFS010000006.1, read on the forward strand.
TCAGGCTCTCGCGGTGTGTGGCGTTGAGGTCCGCAAACCCACGCAAACGCTTCGCCCGCGTTTTGTCCCGCTCGTCCTCTTTCAGATCCCGATAAGCCAACGCCAGCGCCGGATGAGGCTTGGCCGCCCAGGCATCTTCCAGAAGGCCAGCCGCGCGCCAGCCTTTACCTGCCGAGACAAGAAGACGCGCTGCCAACGCCGCGCCAGGCGCAAACCCCGGTGCCGCAACCACAGCCTTTTCAGCCAAGCGTCGTGCTTCTTCCATATCGCCGTTGGCTTCGGCTTGTGAGCTTTCAGCCGCTAATAGTACTGCCCGCCGGCGTTTGGCAGCAAGTTGCACAATATGGCCACGTTTTTCTCCGCGCGAGAGCGAGGCAACAGCGCCAGTCCAGTCCCGGGCAGCAACCTGCGCATCAAAAAGCGCATCAAATGCCCATTTTGCGTTAGGTTCTGCATCAAAAGCTGCCATAGCTTCAACGATTGCAGCATGATAATCACGGCGTTCCAAGGCGGCACGTACAAGGCCGCGCCGGGCAGCCAGAGCGGTGCGTTTATCCTCCAGCAAGTTCTGATACTGGCGTTCTGCACCGGCTATATCGCCTGCCGCCTCGGCGGCACGGGCAGCCAGCAACCCTGAAAGAGCAGGACGGTCCAGCAGCATTTTTACCCGCTCAGCATTTTTTACAGCACCTTGCGCGTCACCGGAGGCTGCCGCTATTACAGCCATTTCCAGCGCATCATACCCCTTGTCACGGCGTGATTGGGCCCGGGTTTTGCGTAATTGCCCCGGCAGTTCAATAAACCAGGCCAAACCGCGCCAGGAAAAGGCAAGGGCAAAGGTGAGCAGCAATAAAAGCACAAGCGATGCCGCCGCGCTGGTGCGTATCTCAAGACCAAAGGCTTCGACCACGACAAGCCCGGGATGAGCCGCCAGCCAAAAAGCAAAAATGCCAATTACCAGTGCAATGGCAACATAAAACGCCAAACGGATCATGGGTTCACCTCCCCTGCCGGACCAACATCAACTGGTGTTTTATCAGTTAGGGTTTTTAAACGCGCTATAGCCTGTTCAAGCGTAACACGGGCATTGGCCTGGGCGACCCAACCTTGCGCCGCCTCATTTGCGGCACCATCCAACGTACCAAGTTCTTGCACCGCACCACTTAAATCATCATCAGCCAGTGCCGCCTCTGCACGAGCCAATATGGCGTCCACACCTTTTGCATTGCCATCAGTACGCCGAATACTGACAATAGCGCCCATCGCTTTTTTAACCTTGTCAAATATACCAGGTTTATCTGCACTATCATCACCAGCAGCACGAATGGCGCTGACATTTTGTGAAAAAGAACGCACCAAAACAGTTTGACTTGGTACACCGGTTGAAGCCAATGGCCCCATCATCAGCACATCACTGTTTTGTGGTAAATACTGCGCCAATGTGCGCCATTCCTGCGCAAAGGGTTTGCCGCTCTGCGCCGCATTATCAAGGGCCAGAATACCAAGGGCAAGCGCAGACGTTCCCTCGGTGTGAGTGCCTCTTTCTTCCAAGGCAAGCAGGCGAACTTGCAAGGCATGTACTTCTGCTTCCAGCGTCCCCAGTCGTCCTGTTTGTTCTGCTGATTGGACTGGCTGAACGGGCGATGGAACAGCATTTTCCAGACTGTCCAGCCGGGTCAGTATAGCAGTCACATCCTGACTTACAGGGTCGGCGGATTTTACATCGGCACTCATAGCGCTCATTTGCGCTTCGAGCTGACCTAGTCTTTGCCCCAATACCGCCGACAGGTTTGCATCTGCCGGGACCGTCACCTGAACTTTTTCCAACGCTGATAATCGAGTTTGTATATCAGCGATAGCTAGCTGGTCTGCATCTGTTGTGCTCGGGCTTGTCTCCAGCGCATTCAGGCGGGCCAGCATTGTGTCACGTGCCGTATCATCACGGCTCTGCCGAGTAACTATCTCGTTCTGAATGGTGTCCACTCTTGTGGTTAGTTCTGCCAAGATAGCTGCATCGGCCCCATTTTGCGATGAAGAGGCATTATTAGAAACAAATATCCAGCCGACCAGTGCAATAATGATGACCAGCCCAGCGATACCCAAAGGTACGGCCAGCTGCACAGGTTTGGCCGTGCCTGCACCCTCCCCGGAGGATGTGCCGTCCTCCACCGTATCCAGAGTTTCAAACTCGGCATCTACGGGCTCTTCGGTTTTGTTTTTGTCACTCATGACGATCTCGATGATTTATAGAATCTATAATGTAAGAGTTAGTGAGCCATGCTGAAAGAGTAAACATGCCGCAATTTCCAGTTTTCACGACAAAGGAATGTGTGCCGACACTGCATCCATTATGGCGGCTTCACTTGGATTTTCTGCTACGTGAATGGCGTTAAACCCCGCCAAGCCCAGCGGTTTGGCAGCTTCGCCGCTAATGGTAATGGCTTTTATTTCGCCAAGGGGCAGGTTTTCCTGTTGGGCAAGGGTTAAAAAAACTTTGGCACCACGGGCCGAATGAAACAGAACTGCTTTTATCGAACCCTTACGAAATGCCTCTTTTGTTTCCGGGTTAAGCGCATCTGCTGCCATGGCCTCATAGGCTTCCCATTCACGCACCGCAAAACCCTGCGTGACCAGTGCAGCCTTCACGTCAAAGGCATAATGACGTCCGCGCACCCAAAGCACCGCCCCGCCTTTGGGGAACCGTTCTTTTTGTACCATGGCGGTCAATTCTTCTGCATTAGCTGTTATTGTATGCACATTGTCACCAATGCTGCCCGCAAGCGCCGCCTCAAGGCTGGCTCCGGCAAAGCAATAAAGTGGCACGGCATCGGCACCCGGCAAAGCCGCAAAAAAAATGACCCCATGAGCACTGGTGGCAATAACGCACTGCACACCATCAAGATCAGGGGCGGGATGTGCACTTGACTGAACTTGCAAAACCGGACTGGTAATGGCCGTATAACCAGCCTGTGTTAGCCGCATGGCACTTGCCTTGGCACCAGGTTCAGTACGAGTGATCAGAATAGATGGGGCTAGCTTTCCCATTTAATTTGATCTCCGGCCTCACCGGCAATGGTATGGCCTTGTTTTTTCCCAAGTCGTGCTGCCTCATCCACAGGTGAAATTCCCAAAACAACCCGAACATCGCAGACCCAGCTTTGCGTACCCTGGGGCGTATAAACACCACCGCGAAAGCGTAAACTGTCACCTTCAATTTCTGCCAGTGCCGCAATGGGCGTGCGACAGGAACCATCAAGGGCTGCCAAAAATGCACGTTCTGCGGCAAGGCAAATTGCAGTGTTTGCACACAATATGGGAGATAATTTTTCCTGCGCAGCAATATCATCTGTACGAATTTGCAGACCAATAGCCCCTTGTGCTGGCGCAGGCAGCATAATGTCAGTACCAACAATGCCACTGGCCTTGTCCTCAAGGCCAAGTCGTTTCAGACCTGCCAGAGCCAGAAATGTCGCATCAAATTCACCCTTGGCAATTTTCTCCAGCCGGGTGCCGACATTGCCGCGCAAAGTTTCCACCACACAATCTGGCCGGACAAGCTGCACCTGTGCCTGACGGCGTAAAGACGCTGTACCAATCCGTGCGCCTTCGGGTAATTCACCAAGTGTGGTTGGGCCTCGGGTAATCAGCGCCTCACAGGGGTCCTCGCGGGGCAGAAACCCGGCCAGACCTAATCCGTCCGGTCCCAATACAGGCATGTCCTTCATGGAATGAACGGCTACATCAATATCGCTATCAAGCAGCGCCTGTTCGACCTCTTTGGTGAAAAGTCCCTTGCCCCCGGCTTCAATAAGTCGCCGGTCAGTAATGCGATCACCAGTGGTGATGATACGGGTAATGGGAAACGCGGCCTTGGCCTCTTCCTCATTTGTAATACCCATAAGGCTCGCCAACAAAGCGCGCGTCAGGCGACTTTGCGCCAGCGCCAAGGGGGAACCACGGGATCCTAACTTCAAGATTGGTTGCAACTGATTGCTCCGGGCGTTATCGATCCCCTATGCCAATACGCTTATATGATACACCGGCGCAATATCGCCCACTGACCATTCTTGGTCTGGAAACCAGTTGTGATGAAACAGCGGCGGCAATTGTACGCCTGGATGAAGGTGCAAACCCGCATATTTTATCTGACCAGATCTATAGTCAGATTGACGAACATGCCCTTTATGGTGGCGTAGTCCCCGAGATTGCTGCCCGCGCCCACGTGGGGGTGTTGGACAAGCTGATCGCCCGCGCCATGGTGGATGCGAACCTTGGTTATGCTGATCTTGATGGTATTGCCGCCACCACCGGCCCCGGTCTTGTTGGCGGGGTTATGGTGGGCATGATGAGCGCCAAGGCCATTGCGCTGGCTCACGATCTGCCATTCTTAGCCATCAATCATCTGGAAGGCCATGCTCTTAGCCCGCTTCTGGAACAGACATCGGGTCAACAGCTTGGTTTTCCCTATCTTTTACTGCTTGTTTCAGGCGGACACACACAATTGCTGAGCGTAGAAGGGCTGGGGCAATACACCCGCCTTGGCTCAACCATTGATGATGCGCTGGGCGAGGCTTTTGATAAAAGTGCCAAGATAATGGGCCTGGGCTATCCCGGTGGCCCGGCACTGGAACGAGCTGCACGAAATGGTGATCCCAAACGGTTTTCTCTGCCAAGGCCGTTAAAAGGCAAGCCGGGATGTGATTTTTCATTTTCGGGATTAAAAACCGCTGTTCGGCGATGCTGGGAAGAACTACCAGTAAAAGACGACAAGGCGCGGGCTGATTTATCTGCGGCCTTTCAGGCGGCGGTGGCTGATGTCATCATCGACCGCACGAATAACGCCATGGATATTTTTTCTGCCCAACAAGGAACAACAACCTTCGTGGTTGCAGGAGGCGTTGCTGCCAATGTATTTTTGCGAGAGCGCCTGACTGCGGCCAGCAAAACCAAAGGTTTTGCCTTTATGGCGCCGCCTTTGCGACTTTGCACTGATAACGGCGCAATGATCGCCCATGCCGGTGCCTTGCGTCTGCGGGCCGGTCAAAATGACGCGCTGACCATCAGTGCAAGACCGCGCTGGCCACTGGACGAAGATGCCGCCAAAGCGCATCCTGCCTCTGGATACGGACGAAAAGGGCCAAAGTCATGAATATGCAAAAGCTGAGCGTTATTGGTGGCGGAGCCTGGGGCACGGCACTGGCGCAAACCTGCGCCCATGCCGGACGAGATGTTCTTTTATGGGCGCGTGAAGATGACGTGGTGCAGGGCATTAACAACACCCGTGAAAACCAGCAATTTTTGCCAGGTGCCAAACTGCACGACAACATCACCGCCAGTAATGACCTGGCTCTGGCGGCCAAGGCGGACATCATGCTGATGGTGACACCGGCGCAATTCACCCGCACTGTGCTGGTTGAATTAAAACCTCATATCGGCGAGGGCATGCCGGTGCTGTTGTGTTCCAAGGGGATTGAACAGAACAGCCTGAAACTGATGAGCGATGTGCTGATGGAAACTGTGCCGCAAGCCATCCCGGCAGTACTTTCAGGCCCCAGTTTTGCCGCTGATGTAGTCCGTGGTTTGCCCACCGCTGTGACGCTGGCCTGCGCCGATTCGGCCCTTGGGCATGTGCTGATGAATGCCATTGGCACGCGCAGTTTTCGCCCTTATCTGGCCAGCGATATTATCGGGGCAGAAATTGGCGGTGCGGTTAAGAATGTGCTGGCCATTGCTTGCGGCATTGTGTTGGGACGCGAACTGGGCAAAAGCGCCCATGCGGCACTCATCACACGCGGTTTTGCCGAAATGACCCGCCTGGGCATGGCCCTTGGGGCCTTGCCGGAAACCTTGCGTGGGCTGTGCGGCCTGGGCGATCTGGTGCTGACATGCTCATCAGAGCAATCGCGCAATATGTCTTGCGGGCTGGCGCTAGGGCGCGGGCAAAGCATGGACGAGATCATGGCCAGGGGTGGCGGTATAATAGAAGGCGCAGCCACAGCACCAGCGCTTAGCGCTTTGGCCACCCGCGAAGACGTTGATATGCCCATTAGCGAAGCCATAACCGCCATTCTGGCGGGCAATGTGGGTATTGACGAGGCCATTGAAGGCCTCATGTCCCGCCCGTTTCAGGTGGAATAGATAGCTACCCCACAGTCACAAGCATGGATGCCAGTGCAGCGCTCATCAGGTTTGAGAGTGAACCGGCGGCAATAGCCTTTAGGCCCATGCGGGAAATATCGCCGCGCCGTTCCGGGGCCAGTCCACCAATGCCGCCCAGTAAGATGCCCAAAGAGGAAAGATTGGCAAAGCCGCAAAGTGCGAACGTCACCACCATCACCGTATGAGGGCTAAGGTTTTCCTGTATCTGCTGCAAGCTGGCATAGGCAAAAAATTCATTCAGCACCAGCTTTTGACCGATGAGGTCACCGGCGGCCATAGCCTCTTCCCAGGGAATACCCAAAAGAAACATCAGCGGCGAGAATATCCAGCCCATAATGCTATTCATGGTAATACCCTCAAAGCCAAACAAGCCAGTAATGCCACCAACAATACCATTCAGCAGGGCAATCAGGGCGACAAAGGCGATCAGCATGGCACCAATGTTGGCCGCCAGACGCAAACCCTCGCTGGCCCCAAGGGCGGCCGCGTCAATAACATTAGCCGGGCGCTCGGTTACCTCGTCCGTGTCATCGCTAAGTTCCACCTCTTCGTTTTCCAGAGGACCAACATCGGGGCGAATGATTTTGGCCATCAGTAAGCCACCCGGTGCCGCCATAAAGCTGGCCGCGATCAGATATTCTATATTGACCCCCAACAGGGCGTACCCGGCAAGGATCGCGCCAGAAACCGAGGCCAAACCTGAAACCATGACGGTGAATAGCTGGTTGTCGCTGAGCCGTGAAATATAGGGGCGAATGACCAATGGCGCTTCGGTCTGTCCTAAAAATATATTAGCCGAAGCGCACAGGCTTTCCACCCGCGAAGTGCCAATGACATAACGAAGTGCCCCACCCAGAATGCGCACAATCCATTGCATGATATGCAAATGGTATAAAACCGCGGTCAACGCGCCAATGAAAATAATCACCGGCAAGACCTGCACAGCAAATACAAATCCCAGGTTTTCCGAGGTTGCCAATCCGCCAAAAACAAACTCAATGCCAACCTTGGAATAGTCGATCACCACCTGCGCGCCATTGGATATGGATGTGAGTACATTTTTACCAAACGGGGTGTAGAGGACAAAAATGGCAATTCCCGCTTGCAAGGCAAAAGCGGCACCCACAACCCGTAGATTAATTTTCTTGCGATTATCCGATAGCGCCACGGCGATACCAAGAAGAACAATAATACCAATGATGGTGATAAACATGCCCCACCCCTCCCCTTAAATTATTTGTTGTCTGTTTTATAAAGGCTAAAGCCAAAGGCACAAGCAAGTGTGTTCAATAATTACCACCCAGAGCCAGATAAAGATCAAGGCGGGCATCAAGGCGCGCGCGCTGGTTGGCCAGACGGGCACGGCTTGTACCAAAAGCACGCTGGCGCAAGGTCAGCACATCCAGTAGATCACTTTCGCCAGCCTGATAGCGCAATTGTGCCAACCGCAATGTCTCGGTCGCCGCATCTTCGGCTTCTACCAGATAACCACCGCGTTCCTGCAAGGTGCGCCAGTTGTCCAGACCCGTCTCGACCTCGGCATATCCATTTAAAACACTTTGGCCATAACGTGCCAGTGTTTGGCGCTGGCTGGCTTTGGCCGCATCAATGCGGTTCTGGCGAAGGCCGCCATCAAACAAGGGAGCTGCCAGCCTTGCCCCTAATCCCAGCGCAATGTTGGGGCCATCAAACAGGGTATCCAGGTTTTGTCCGGCGGCACTTAAATCACCTGATAAGTTCAGACTGGGCCAACGATCCGTTTTGGCCTGTGCCGTCAGGGCAAAAGCGGCACGAATATCGGCCTCGGCAGCTAAAATGTCCGGGCGGCGCTGTAATAGTTGCGCAGGCGTTCCGGCAGGGATGGGACGGGGGTGGTCCGGCAACACCTTACCAAGGGTAATCTTTGTGTCAGGAAAGCGCCACAGTAGAAGTTGTAACGCCCGCAAGGCACCGCGCTGCGCATTGTTTGCGGCGGCGAGATTATCGCGGGCACTGGCCACATCGGAAAGTGCCAGAACCAGATCCTGACGGGCGGAAAAACCAAGGTCTTTACGGGTTTGCACAATACCCAGGGTTTCTTCCTGCGCCTTTAGGGTGGCGGCACTTAATTGCGATTGCAAATGCGCCTCGATAGCCAGAAAATATGCCCGCGCTGTTTGGGCAGCTAATGAAAGCCGGGCCGCTTTCAGGCGTGCATTAGCGCCAACAAGCTCTGCCGCAGACGCCGCCTTGCCGGCTGAAAGCCTGCCCCATAGATCGGCTTCCCAACTGACCCCAATGCCCGCGCCCAATGCTGTGCGCGACGCGGTTCCACCGCCTAAGGCACCGGTCTCATTAGCCGAAGCACTGACATTCAGGCTTGGCAGCAATGCGGCGCGGGATTGTCCCAGCAATGCCCTGGCCCGGGCGACATTATCAGCGGCAATTTGAATATCCCGATTGACATTCAACGCTTCGACGACAAGGGCAGACAAAAGTGGATCATCAAAATCATCCAGCCAATGCCCGCCTATAGCTTCAGCGACACTATCTTGCGACCAGCTTTGCGGTGTTGATATTTGCGCCTGTTTCTGCGCCGCTATAATTTCAAGCGGCGGCGTATAGGCACAGGCCCCAAGGGTCAGGGCCATAACAAAGCTGATAGTGAAAATTTTATTCATAACGTAACGCATCAATAGGGTTGAGCCGGGCGGCACGCCGGGCCGGAAAATAACCAAAAAACACACCAACAGCAGCAGCGGCACCAAACGATAACAAGGTTATTTGCACGCTTAACGACATGGACCAGTCACCGGTCTTGGCGGCAATCCAGGCCCCAACAAAACCAAGCCCCACACCGATCAGGCCGCCGGTGCCACATAAAACCAAAGCCTCGGTTAAAAACTGCGCCATTATATCTGTGCCACGCGCACCCAACGCCATGCGCAGGCCGATCTCCCGTGTACGTTCAGTCACTGAAACCAGCATAATATTCATCACCCCGACACCACCAACAAACAGGGCCACCCCGGCCATAAACGCCAGCAATATCCCCATTGTCTGCTGGGTTGCAGAACGCGCCCGCACAAAGTCGGCAATATTAAAAACCCTGAAATTATCGCTGGCGCCGGGTTTTATCCTGCGCCGCTCACGCAAAAAATCTTCCAGATCACTTTGCGCCGTCGGCATGTCATAGCCATCAGCCACCATCACCTCTACGCGCGAAACATGTTTGGAGGTAGTGGGGTGCGCGCCAATAATACGGTTGCGAGCGGTAGAGAGGGGCAGAATAACAATATCATCTCGATCCTGACCATAACCGCTTTGCCCGCGTTCCTGCAAAACACCAATCACTGTCACCGGGACACTGTTGACCCGAAAACGCTGCCCCAAAGGGTCAATGCCATCAAACAATTCCTTGACTACCGATTGCCCCAACACGGCAACGGCAGCACCAGTGCGCGCTTCACGCTCAGTAAAAACGCGGCCTTCAACGGCCTTCAGACTTTGGACTTCAAAATACCCGGGGTTAGTGCCGATAAGCTGTGTGGACCAATTGGTTTGCCCGGACACCGCCGTAACGCCGCTATTAATCTGGCCATCAACAGCCTGAACAAAAGGCAAGTCCAGTATAGCGACTAAATCATCCTCATTAAAAGGTGTTGAGGCCCCCGCGCCTTGCGATACACCGCCGCGGCGCGTGGCCCCGGGTCGCACGGTAAGGGTTGAGGCACCCAAGGCAGAAATTTGCGCCTCGATCTGCGCTTTGGCACCGGCCCCCATGGCCATCATAATCATCACCGAGGCCACGCCTATGATGATGCCCAACATGGTCAGAAAACTGCGCAGGATATTCGCGGTTAGCGCCTCAATTGCTGAGGCTATGGCAACAGAAAGTTTCATGCTGCTGACCTTTCATCTTTCTCTATCAAACCATCACGAAAGTGAATTTGCCGTCTGGCAAACGCGGCGACTTCTGCCTCATGGGTGACCAGTATAATGGTAATGCCCGAAGCGTTTAGTTCTACCAGCAAATTCATAATGTCCTCAGAGGTCTTGGTATCCAGCGCCCCCGTTGGTTCATCGGCCAAAATAATGCGTGGCTTGTTTGCCAGAGCGCGGGCGATAGCAACCCGTTGTTGTTGACCACCTGAAAGCTGCGCCGGGCGGTGGTCCATGCGCTCTTCCAGATCAACCATTTTCAGGCATTCCCGGGCGCGGGCATCAGCATCGCCAATGTCATGGCGGGCATAGCGCAGGGGTAGTTTCACATTCTGCAAGGCGTCTGCACGGGGCAGCAAATTAAATTGTTGAAACACAAAACCCAGCGTCCGGTTGCGCAAATCAGCCAGATCAGACGGGTTCATGGTGGAAAGTGGTTGACCTTCGATAAATAACTCACCGCCGCTAGGTTGATCCAGTGCGCCAATAAGGTTCATCAAGGTTGATTTACCCGAGCCGGACGGCCCCATTATAGCGACAAAATCACCGTGTTTAATCTCCAGATCAACACCGCGCAGGGCATGAACCTGCTGGTCGCCCATGGTATAGATTTTGGTGAGTTTGCGGGCCTCAATAATGTATTCGTTGGATGTCATTCAACTGTCATCGCTTGTTTTCAAGCGCACCCGCATGACAAACTCATCGCCCTCGGCGGCACCGCGTAAAATCTCTACGTTTTCACCATCATCCAGCCCCAGCATCAGGGTACTTTGCGCCAGAGCCCCCCGTTCATTTTGTTGCCATGCCTGCACCCTTTTAATGGTCGCATTGGCCGCCTGTTGTTTTTCCCATACGGCAAATTGCTCAGTGGTGAGGTGGCGCTTCATTACCCGCTCGGTCATGGCGAGACGGCGCTGGCGCAAGGCATTACGGTTAAACTGAGCGCCCGGATTTTGCGCCAATTGTTGAAACGCCTGAAATTCCTTGCGCATGTCCGCAGTAATGGCTTTTTGGGTGTCTTCACTTATCCCAAGCGTCGCAAACTGCTGTGCAAATCCGCCACCCTGACGACCGCCGCGCTGGCCATTTCTTTGCCCTCGTGCAGACCCTTCATTACTTTCAACCGGAGGGCCATTTTTGGGCGGAGAAAAGCGCAGCGTGCTGCTGGCAATACGTAAAACCTTTTCGCGCTTGTCTGCGGTGATCTCTACATTGGCCGTCATGCCCGGTAATAGTTTTGCCCGCGGGTTTTGGGCAGCGATGACCACTGTGTAGGTCACCACATTTTGCAGCTCCGTTGCTGCGAGACGCACCTGTTCCACTTCACCAACAAACTCATCATCCGGATAGGCATCCACGGAAAATACCGCCTTGTCACCGGTATTAATGCCACCAATATCAGCCTCCACAACGGCGGCATCAATACGGATGTCGCCAAGGTCTTGCGCGATACGAAACAGTACAGGCGCTGAAAACGACGCGGCTACCGTCTGACCCACGTCAATAGCGCGTTCAATCACCACCCCGTCAATGGGCGAGCGGATATAGGTGCGGCGCATATCCACATTGGCGGTTTCCAGCGCAGCCTCACGCTGGGATTTACCAGCCAGGGCGCTTTGGTATTGTGCTTTTGCCAAAGAAACATCGGCATTTGCCACCGCCAATTGACGTTCCGTGGCATCAAACAGCGCCTGCGAAATAGCATCTTCTTTTAAAAGTTTCTCCTGACGCTGAAAGTCTTTTTGCGCCTGTGCCAGCGTCGCGTTGGCGCGGGCAATGGAGGCTTGCTGCACGGCGACATTGGCGCGTGAACTCATAAGGTCCGCTTCTGCCTGTTGTACGCGGGTAGCGAAAGTTTGCGGATCAATACGGGCCACCAGCTGACCAGCCTTAACCTCGGAATTGAAATCTGCAAACAGCTCGACCACTTGCCCGGAGAGTTGCGAGCCAACCTCAACCGTGGTCAGGGCGCGTACCGCACCTGATGCTGAAACAATGCGGGCAACATCACCGCGACTGACCGTAGAAGTTTCCACCTCATATTGACCGCTCACAGTTTCGCCGCGCCCACGGAAAATAAACAGTGCCAAAAGTGCGAGCGCAACCACGCCCGCGATCACCAATATTGGTGTGCGTTTCATTTCTTCACCCTACAAAACTCTATCATCATTCCCCAACACGGCCATCTTGGCCTTTCCAGCGCTGAAAACAAGTAAATTGCTGATAATGACAAAAATTTTATGTTCAGCATCTTACTGTTTTTCATTTTGTTACTCTATTTTCTTCATTCCGACAGCTGATATACTCACCCGTGGAGGCTGGCAGCGGACAGGTGCCTCGCCAACCCGGTCAGATCCGGAAGGAAGCAGCCGCAACGAGATTTTCCTGGGTCGTTGTTCAGTCTCCACTTTCCACTCCACTCTTTACTTCGCAAACAACCGTCAACGCGCTAAAGTGTGACCATGAGCACAACCGATTCTTCCTCACCTAGCGAAAATACCGAACCTGGCCTTGGGCTTGATGTGCCCGATGGCGTGTTAGAAAACAAAGGTTATCAGGTACTGGCGCGCAAATACCGGCCGCAATGTTTTGAAGACCTGATCGGTCAGAACCCCATGGTACGCACACTGACCAATGCGTTTTCCACAGGGCGGGTGGCCCACGCATTTATGCTGACCGGCGTGCGCGGGGTTGGCAAAACCACTACCGCAAGACTGTTGGCCCGGGCCTTGAACTATGAGAGCGAAGGAACGGCGAAGGGCGAAGGCGGCCCCTCTATAAAGCTTGACCCACAAGGGGTGCATTGCGCCGCTATTGCCGCCTCACGTCATGTGGATGTGATGGAAATGGATGCCGCATCACACACGGGCATCAACGACATTCGTGAAATACTGGAAGGCGTGCGCTACGCCCCGGTATCGGCGCGATATAAGGTCTATATCATTGATGAAGTGCACATGCTTTCAACGTCTGCCTTTAACGCGCTTTTAAAAACTCTGGAAGAGCCACCACCCCACGCCAAGTTTATTTTTGCCACTACAGAAATTCGTAAAGTGCCGATAACGGTATTGTCGCGCTGTCAGCGTTTCGACCTGGCGCGTATTGGGCGTGAACAATTAATCGCTCACTTGCAGGGCATTTGTGAAAAGGAAGGCGCAGAGGTTGCCCAAGACGGACTGGCGCTTATCTCACGCGCTGCTGAAGGCTCGGTCCGCGATGCCCTGTCTATACTGGATCAGGCATTGGTGCAGGAAGAAGGCAAAAAAGAAGTTTCCGGCGAAGATGTACGCACCATGCTGGGGCTGGCAGATCGCACGCGAGTGCTAGACCTTTTTGCACTGGCAGCACGAGGAGACGCACCCGGTTGTTGCACGGAACTGCACAGCCAGTTTGAAGCCGGGGCAGATCCACTGATTGTGCTGCGTGATCTTCTGGACCATTGCCATCAATGCACCCGCACCAAGGTTATTGGTGATGCTGCCGGACTGGAAGAATATGGCGATAGCGCCACTATCGTTCGGACCATCGCCAGCGAGCAAAGTCTGGGTCAGCTGGCCCGGCTCTGGCAAATGTTGCTCAAAGCGCTGGACGAAGCCCGGCTTGCCCCTGACCCGCTAAGTGCTACAGAAATGGCGCTTATCAGGATATGCGCGGCGGCCAGCCTGCCGGGGCCAGAAGAAGCTGCCCGTATTTTGCGGGAAGGACCGCTAAGCGTGCCTGATAAGCCTGAACCTGCATCGCCTGCACCAAAAAGAAACCCTCGCCCTGTGACCGGATCATCTGGCGGTGCGGCCCCGGCTATGCAGGCGCAAACGGACACAGTGCCGCTGCCCGAAGGCGAACCCACAACGCAATTACACAGCCTTGAGGATGTGGTTGCTCTTTTGAATGAAAAGCGCGAAATGCAGCTTGGTGCACTGGTGCGCCGCTGTGTCAGGCTGGTCAGTTTTCGCACAGGTGCCATCGTATTTGAACCGGGACCAGACGCCCCTGATGATCTGGCACCACAGTTAACCCGCTTTTTACGCGATAATACCGGGCAAACGTGGCTGGTTAGTCTGGACGGCAAGGCAAAGGGCGCGCCAACACTGTTCGAGAAAAAGAAAACCCGCGAAATGCAATTGCGCACCGAAGTGGAGCAATCATCTCAAATGCAGGATATATTAGAGACCTTTCCGGGGGCAAAAATCCTGAGCATTCGGATGCCCGATGAAAAAAATGGAGATAAAAGTGCCTGATATTGCCAGCCTGATGCGTCAGGCACAAGAAATGCAAGCCAAACTGGCCGATGCCCAACAAGGGCTGGCCGAACGAGAGGTCGAGGGCCAATCCGGTGGCGGCATGGTATCTGTTACCATGAACGGCAAAGGCGAAGCCCGTACCGTGCATATTGACCCGGCCCTGATTACCGATGGTGACGATAGTGCTGCCGTGCTGGAAGATCTGGTGGTGGCCGCCATTAATGATGCACGCCGCAAAGTGGATGAAGTAGCCAAGGCGCAAATGGCCAAAGTAGCCGGGCCGCTAGCCGCCATGATGCCCGAAGGGTTTAACCCTGTAGGCTGAGGACGGCACAGGCATTCCCCTTGCCGTGCAAGCCTGGCCGTCATACAAATTCGCAAAATCTAAACATATTATGGAGGCGCGGCGATGGCCGGACACTCAAAATGGGCAAATATTCAGCACCGCAAGGGCCGTCAGGACAAGGCGCGCTCGAAGCTGTTTTCAAAGCTGTCCAAGGAAATTGCCATTGCCGCCAAAATGGGAGGCCCGGACCCGGATGCCAATCCGCGTCTGCGTCTGGCCGTGACCAATGCCAAATCGCAATCCGTACCCAAAGACAATATCCAGCGCGCCATCGACAAGGCCACCGGTGCCGATGGCGCCGAGTATGAAGAAATTCGCTATGAGGGCTTTGGCCCCGCCGGTGTTGGTGTCATTGTCGAAGTCTCCACCGACAACAAAAACCGCGCCGCCGCCGAAGTGCGCACAGCCTTTGCCAAAAACGGTGGTAATCTGGGCGAAACCGGCTCGGTCGCGTTTATGTTCGATCAGGTTGGTGAGGTGCAATATGGCGCTGATGTCGCCGATGAGGACGCCATGCTGGAAGCAGCCATCGAGGCTGGTGCCGAAGATGTGGTCTCGGATGAGGAAACCCACACCATCTATTGCACCCGCGAAGATCTGAACGAGGTTGCCAAAGCCCTGGAAGCCAGTTTTGGTGAGCCACGTTCGGCCAATATGATATGGAAGCCGCAAAACACCATTGATGTAGGCGCAGACAAGGCCAGCACATTACTCAAAATGATGGACGCACTGGAAGATTCGGACGATGTGCAAAACATCTATGCCAATTTCGATATTTCCGAAGAGGTCATGGCCGGGCTTGAGGACTAGGCTTGGGAAACCTTGCCCCATAGCCGCAGGCGACTGACCCCGCCATCGGGGATGATATTCAGGCGCACATGACTGATCGGGCCAAGCGCGGCAATGACATCGATAAATTCATGCTCATGATCAGCGTGCAATTTTTGCTCCGGCAATAACACAGGCCAGTTTTCAGCTTCGGCAAGAATTTGCGCATCTGACTTGCCCTCCACCTGAGCCGCCTGAAGAAACGCACGGTCCGGGTAGTTGCCTTTGAAATATGCCGTATCAAGCAACACCTTCTCAATCACCCCCGGATGAGCCAGGGCGATCACCGCCCAGTCATGACCCGGTTCGCGGCGGCGGCGGGTTTCCCAACCATCACCCATATTCACGCCCTTGCCGGGGGCCAGCATGTTTTCCGGTGTGCCGAAATGTTGATCATTACAACCAAGGGGCCGTGCCCCCTCTTCCAATGCGGCAAGATTAATAAGGGTATCGGGTTGAACCGCCGCCCAGTCTTTTTGAATGCTGCCGTAAACCCGTAAACGCGCCACGCCACCATCGGGATAAATATGCAGCCGCACATGGGTAAATGCACTCTGTGCTGTTACCTCAACAAAATGATGAGAATCGCCAGCCAGTTCCCTTTTGGGCACAATGTGCACCCATTCGCTCTCATCGGGAATTTGCGCCGCGCTATGACAAGCCTCCACAGAGGCAAAGGGCGGAAAGTTACCGGTAAAATGAGACGTATCAATATTCAAGCCCCGGATTATGCCCGGCCTGCCCAGCTTGATAATACACATATCATGGCCAGAGGTGCGCTTGCGGCGGCTTTCCCAACCATCCATCCATTTACCGTTATCATCGTATTTTCCCTCGATGAACACAGGTGGCACGGGCGCAATAAGACGAGCCTTATCGGCAAAAAAATCATCACTGGCATAAACCACTTCTGCACCAAGACGCGGTTGGGCCAGATTGATGTTTTGGGTGGAAAAATCGGGGGTCATCCTGCAATAGCCTTCTTTGAATTACCTCAAATCCTCATCCTGAGTTTGTCGAAGGATTATGGGGGGGGTGACATCTACCATCCTTCGACAAGCTCAGGATGAGGTGAGTAACGTTAAGGACCGCACTCCATGGCTGCAAGGCGTAAGCGGGCAATTTTATTGACCTCGCCCAACGCCATTTGAAATTCTGTTTTACGAGTATTATTCAGGCGCGTTTCAAATTGATCCAGAATGTCGTGACGGTTTAGCCCCTTGACCGCGACGATAAACGGGAAGCCAAATTTTCCCGTATAGGCCGCATTCAGTTTTTGGAAACGCTCAAATTCCTCCATACTGCATTGATCCAGCCCGGCACCGGCCTGTTCAGAATGTGATTCATCAGTCAGCTTTCCGGCAATGGCGGCTTTTCCTGCCAGATCCGGATGCGCCCGCAAAAGCGCCAGTTTGGCGCCCGCATCAGCTTTATCCAAAATTGCCGCCATAACCACAGACAGCTTGATCGCCGTGCCTGGTGTTTGCACGCCCATAGCCTGCCACACCGCCTCGGCAATCCAGGGTGAATGCTCATACACCCCGCCAAAAGCAGCTACAAAAGCTGTTTCGTCTAGCGTGGATGGGACAGGGCTTAGCATTATGTACCAGCCCCCGGATAAGGGTGATGCTGGTGCCAGTGGCGGGCAATATCCACGCGGCGCGCAAACCAGACACCGGATTTTTCACGTGCATAAGCCAAAAACTGCTCCAGCGCCGCTATCCGCCCCGGCCTGCCAATAAGACGGCAATGGGTGCCAATAGACATCATTTTAGGGCTGGTTTCACCTTCGGCATAAAGCGTGTCGAAGGTGTCTTTGAGGTAGGTGAAAAACTGATCGCCAGAATTAAAGCCCTGAGGGCTGGCAAAACGCATGTCGTTTACATCCAGCGTATAAGGCACAATAAGGTGCGGCGTTTTTACCTGTGTCGACCAGAACGGCAAATCATCAGAATAATCATCCGCATCATAGAGAAAGCCCCCATATTCGGCCACCAGATCGCGGGTGTTGGGGCTGGTGCGTCCTGTATACCAACCCATCGGGCGTTGCCCTGTAAGCGCGGTAAGTATGTCCATGGCCTCTTGTATATGGGCGCGTTCAATATCCACAGATACATCCTGGTAATTAATCCAGCGCAACCCGTGCGATGCGATCTCATGGCCATCTTTTAGTATAGCCTCACAAACGTCCTTGTTGCGTTTTAGCGCCATGGCTACAGCAAAAACCGTAACGGGGACTTCATAGCGGGCAAAAAGGCTGAGCAGCCTCCACACCCCGGCACGGCTGCCATACTCATAAAGCGATTCCATACTCATATGCCGTGCACCCGGCACCGGTGCGGCTCCGACGATCTCGGACAGAAATGTTTCTGCGCCCGCATCACCGTGCAAGATGGCGTTCTCTGCACCTTCTTCGTAATTAAGCACAATCTGTATGGCGATACGTGCACCGTCCGGCCAATGGGCATGAGGCGGGGTTGGACCGTAACCAGCCATGTCACGCGGATAAGTATCTTGTGTCATAATGCGTCTCAATCTGCCAAAGGCTTACATAGGTTTTCTAAGCGATAGTATCTGCTTTGTCATCGCTGGACCTGTTCCGGTAATCCTGAATGTGCAGGATAGCAAAACAAGAATACCCGAGCGAGGGAAGCAATCACACGCTATAGCTTTTATTTTAGGAACTCACATAGCCAAGGCGTTTGTTTTGACTAAAAATTATAACCGCCCCGGTCCGTAAAGGGCAGGCGATTATTTATTTCCTGGCCAGCAAACTTAAAATCAGCATGCAATCCTGCTATGTTGCCAGGCCGTATTTGGTGTGCCTTTTACCCGGCATAGGCAACATCGTCAGATGACGGGCGGCGCAAGCTTCGCTCCAGTTTGGCAGCGATGGCTTCTTTGCTGTCACGCAATGTAATAATTTCAAGAACTGACTCTGTGGCCGGGTCAATAAGTAACATAAACCCGGTACGCCCTTTGTTTTTAGCATAAATATTTGGCACACCCTTCTCACTGGCCAGCTCCTTTAGGGCCTTGCCACGAACAAGGGCGTAGGAAAAATCAAATTTCACAAAATCAACAGCACGGTTCAAAAAATCAGGTTTTACAGCCTCAATTCTGGGGTCAAGTATCTGACAAGCACCGCACCAGTTGGAATAAAACATGGCCGCGACCACAGGCTGTTCATCGGCAATTGCGGTCGTTGCGGACAAAGAACCAGCTTGCGCACGCCCTGAATGAGAGCGTAAAAACGGTGGCACAGCAAGCACAGCCACTATGGCTAAAATAAATAATAATTGCTTGAGCATGGGTTTCTCCAGAATACTCTAATTTAAAGCGGTGCCCGCCCCGGTGGACACAATATGGACCCTGTGTCGCGCTGACCGCGCGGCAATGATAGGGAAGTAGATACAGCCGTTTTCATGGAGTGAACCATGGCGGGCGCAGAAAACGTCCGGTTAAAACAGCCAATGCGCTCACCTGTATCTACCGCTGTCAGAACCACAAGGCCCGTAACACCTGCATAGGCATTATAAACTTTCACAACATCATGGTCCAAAGCGGTCTCAATAGAGTTGTCCCAGCTTGCCGGATCGGTAAAGTCCAGAACAACCAGTTCAACTGGCACATCACTGACCTGCATCATGGCCTGCTCCAGAATGGGTTCCAGGATATGACAATTGGCGCACCAGTCTGCCCGAAACAGCACGGCACGCACAACGGGTTGCGCAGCATTATCCACTACCACACTCTCGGCATAACTGGCCGCAGGAACAAACATTCCCGTTAGGAGCAGAAAAATAAATACAAAAAGGTCGCGCAATTGTACCTCCAAAAAAATATGTACCCGCTATATCACAGAATATACTAATATTTTCCAATCACGTTGAAGAGAGCAGCATTAACCTTCTTCAAAAACTCGATCAAAAATCGTATCGACATGGCGCAAATGATAAGCTGTATCAAAAAGAGTAGCCAGTTCAGAAGCCCCTAATAACGAAACCACTTGTTCGTCCTTGCCTAGCAAGTCGGCAAAGTTGAGCTTCTCTTCCCATGCTTTCATGGCATTTCTTTGCACCATGAGATAAGCATCTTCCCGGCTTGCCCCTTTCTGGGTCAAGGCCAGAAGTACCCGTTGCGAATTATGCAGACCACCCAATTGTTCAAGGTTTTCCTGCATCCTGTCTTTGTGAACTACCAGGTTCTTAATAACACCAGCCAGGCGGTGCAAAGCAAAGTCCAGATGAATGGTGGCATCAGGCCCAATACCACGTTCAACACTGGAATGTGAAATATCGCGCTCGTGCCACAGGGCTACATTTTCCAGGGCCGGCGTAACGCAAGCCCGAACCAGGCGGGCCAGACCTGTCAGGTTCTCGGTTAGTACCGGATTGCGCTTGTGCGGCATAGCCGAGGACCCCTTTTGCCCCTTGGCAAAAAACTCCTCCGCCTCAGCAACCTCTGTACGCTGCAAATGCCTTATTTCCGTTGCTATCCTTTCTATCGAAGAGGCAACAACACCCAGCGTTGCAAAAAAAGCCGCATGGCGATCACGAGGGATTACCTGAGTGGAAACCGGCTCTGGCTCAAGTTCGAGTTTTCGGGCGACATGAGCTTCAACGGTGGGATCAATATTGGCAAACGTACCTACGGCACCGGATATGGCACAAACGGCAATTTCCTCGCGTGCCGCCTCCAGCCGCTTTTTGCAGCGTGAAAACTCAGCATAGCCTTGCGCCATTTTCAGACCAAAGGTTGTCGGCTCGGCATGAATGCCATGGCTGCGCCCTATACACACGGAATATTTATGCGCCATGGCCTGTTGTTTGAGGGATGACAACACCTCATCCATCCCGGTAAGCAGCAAAGCCGAAGCCCGGTCAAGCTGCACTGACAAACAAGTATCCAGAACATCTGATGAAGTTAGCCCCTGGTGAACAAACCGGGCTGGTTCTCCCACATGTTCAGCCAAATGGGTTAGAAAGGCGATGACATCATGTTTCACATCACGCTCTATTTCGTCGATACGTTCTATATCGAACTCGACACCAGAGCCCCGCGCCCAAATTTGTTCAGCCGCCTCTTTGGGTATAACGCCTGCCTCGGCCATGGCGTCACAAGCGTAGGCTTCAATTTCAAACCAGATTTTATATTTAGATTGTGCTGACCACAGAGCAACCATCTCGGGTCGTGCGTATCGGGAAATCAATACTCCCTCCTTCAAGAGCAATACAGGTGAAAACTACACGCCCATATTTCCCTTGCATGAGCAATATCCAAACCTTGAGGCAAACTAGAAAACACACATAAAAATGCACATCAAATATGGTACAGAAGAGACATTATTTTCCCAAAAAAGGCTTTGCTATTTCATTTTGAGACAGAACATTTCAAGATATAAATTCAATTTAATTGTGTCTATGAGGACTTAATCGAGTCTATAGGCTCACGTTTGACTCTCATCATTTTGCTAAACTTTGAGTATATGAGCATAATTGTGCCAAAGAGGAGCACTTTTTACTCTTTTATAACCTAGAAAAACAGCTTTCAGATTTTCTACGCAACTTTTTGGCGTATGAGCTGGCACCTTAACAAAATATTGATATAGTGGCAGTCGTGACATGGGGTAACCCATATTTTTATGCAGTCGTTCGACTGCTTGGTTATTGAGGGTAAATTGTATTTGCCAATTTATGGCAGATGGATTTTAGGGGAGTTATAATGATTTATAAACGCGTATTATTGGCTGCAGCAGGGACCAGTGCACTTATGCTGGCAGCTTGTGGAACCACGCAAACAACATCCAGTTCTAGTAGCGAAGCCGTTCGGATTGCAGAACTGGAAGCTCAGTTGAATTCAGCGAATTCACAAAATGCTTCACTATCTTCGCAGGTTTCTACGTTGCAAACACAGGTAGATTCTTCCAGTTCAACTTCTGGTGATAGCATAGCGATTGCAGCTGGTTACCCCCCCAATGCACTGCCTGGCCAGTGCTTCTCGCGCATCCTTATTCCTGAGCTCACAGAAACCGTATCAGAACAGGTTATTGACCTGCCTGTGTCTTCTGAGCTTCGTATCGTCGCCGCAGAATATGTGTTTGAACAAGAGCAAATTCTGGTGAAAGAAGCGACAACCAGGTACCATGTTATCCCGGCAACATATGAAACCATTACTGAACAGGTTTTGATTCAACCGGAAATGACAATATCCAAAGTTATTGCCGCTGTTTATGAAGAATATGAAGAGCAGGTCTTGGTACGCCCGGCCTTTACAACCTGGAAACCAGGTGCAGGCTTAATCGGTGATGGTGGTTATCGCCACGGTGATGATGGCCGCCTCTATGCCCCGGATGGCTCTCTGGTTCAGACGATCATTCAACCTACAGGCGAAATTTTATGTAAGGTTGAAGTGCCACCAAAATATAAAACGGTGTCACGTAAACGTCTTGTTTCTGCTGAGCACACAGAAGACACTGTTGTGGCTGCAAAATACGAAACCGTAACCAAACAGGTCATTGCAATTCCTCCTCGCGTAGAAGAAGAAGTTGTTGCTGCCGAATACTCTACTATTCGTGTACGCCGGGAAGTTTCGCCCGCACGGACCGAGACCATTACCATTCCCGCAACTTACAAAACGATCGAAAAAATCAAGATCGTTAGTGGTGGAAATCTGGAATGGCGTGAAGTCATTTGCGATACTAACTCAACACCTGAGCTAATTTCTCAAGTGCAGAGCTCGCTAACCAGCCGCGGATACAGCACTGGTCGTGTTGATGGCGTATTTGGAATGTCTACGCTGCACGCCATGGAGAAATTCCAACGCGACAATGGTTACATTGTTGGACAGTTGACTATGGAAACCATGGATGCTCTTGGCGTCGCTCACTGATCGCTAATACAATAAACCAAAAGCCCTCGCCATTCGGCGGGGGCTTTTTTTTGTTTAAAAAAATATGTCGTTTAGCTCTGCTGTCCTCTTCCCTTTGCTAACGCCCGCACGATGCCACGAAAGGTGCGCACCTCCTGCTCGGTTAACCTGGCCTTGATCAAGGCATTGCGGATATTTTGTCTCATAACCGGGTTCTTCTCCGGAGGGTAGAAAAACCTGGCATTTTCGAGCGCCTCTTCAAGGTGTTCAAACAATCCGATTTGCGCTTTCTTACTTGCAATTTTTGATGGCAAGGTTTGCTGGTTTTGTTCGCGGTCCAGACTTACTTGCCATTCATACGCTATAACAGCCACCGCTTGCGCCAGATTGAGAGAGCTGAAAAACTTGTCTACCGGATAGCTAATGATACCATCACAGAGACTGACATCTTCGTTATTAAGCCCTGAGGATTCTGCACCAAAAAGCAATGCTACTTGCGAACCATTTTGTGTATGCGCTTTCAGCTCTGCGCACCCCTCTACCGGACCATAAACATCTTTTTCCATATCACGAAGGCGAGCCGTTACGGCGAAACCCAGTGAACAGTCTGCTATGGCCTTGCCGACATTGGGATACACCCTTACCGGACCTGTATCCTTGATCGCTCCGGCGGACATAGTCTGTGCCTTTGGGTTAGGCCACCCATCGCGGGGGGCAACAAGACGAAGATCGTGCAATCCAAAATTAGCCATCACCCGCGCCGCAGCACCTATATTTTCACCCATTTGCGGGCGAACCAACACTATGGCTGGCTGTGGTTGGGGGGGAATTTGCACGTTCACATCCTCGTATTTATCCAGAGTCAAACACTATAACCTCTTTTCCCCAGCGAAAACCGGTGCTATCGCTTATTCAAAGCAATCTTGTAAACAGAATGCAGTAAGCGAGAACGGAAACAGTTTCTCTCTTGCTTTGCAATAAAATGGGAAATGCACCTATGTCAAAAATTAAAGTCGAAAACCCCGTCGTAGAACTTGATGGGGATGAAATGACCCGCATCATGTGGGATATGATTAAAAACACTCTTATCCTTCCCTATCTGGATATTGACTTAAAATACTATGATCTTGGCATAGAATCCCGCGATGATACGGATGATCAAATTACCATTGATTCTGCACTGGCCATTCGTAAATACGGCGTAGGCATCAAATGTGCGACCATCACTCCTGACGAAGATCGCGTAGAAGAATTTGGCCTTAAGAAAATGTGGAAGTCTCCCAACGGGACAATCCGCAATATTCTGGGTGGTGTTATTTTTAGAGAACCGATTATCTGCCGCAATGTTCCCCGTCTTGTTCCCGGTTGGACAAAGCCTATCGTCATTGGCCGTCACGCCTATGGCGACCAATACAGGGCCACTAATTTCCTCGTCCCTGGCAAGGGTAAGCTAAGCATGAAATGGGAAAGCGAAGACGGCAGTCAATCTATTGAAGAAGAGGTGTTTGACTTTGAAAGCGCCGGCGTTGCCATGGGCATGTATAATATTGATCCATCCATTCGTGATTTTGCGCGCTCCTCAATGAACTTTGCCTTGCAAAGAAAATGGCCGCTTTACCTTTCAACCAAAAACACAATTTTGAAAGCCTATGATGGCCGTTTCAAAGACCTGTTTATGGAAGTTTATGAAGATGAATTCAAAGATCAGTTTGAAGCTGCCAATATTTGGTATGAACACCGGCTGATTGACGACATGGTGGCCTGTGCAATGAAGTGGGCCGGCGGGTTTGTCTGGGCATGCAAAAATTATGATGGCGATGTGCAATCAGACACGGTTGCTCAAGGGTTTGGCTCACTTGGGCTGATGACATCAGTGCTATTATCTCCTGATGGAAAAACCATGGAAAGCGAAGCCGCACACGGCACCGTAACGCGCCATTACCGCGCCCACCAAAAAGGTGAAGCAACATCAACCAATTCCATTGCTTCAATATTTGCCTGGACACGTGGCCTTGCGCATCGTGGCAGGTTGGACAGAACACCGGATGTCGTTGATTTTACAGAAACACTGGAAAATGTGGTGATAAATACCGTGGAAACAGGTCACATGACCAAAGACTTAGCGCTTTTGGTTGGTGACAAACAAAGCTGGCTGACCACAACAGGGTTTTTGGAAAAAGTAGCCGAGAACCTCGAAGCTGAAATGGCCAAGGCCTGAGTTTAATCAGGCAACAGAGCGGGCCTTGTCCAGATAATTATCAACTTGCTGGTCAAGCGCACTCGCATCTTCCTGTAGGGCGTGAGATGAGTCCGTTAGACCTTGGGCCACTTTTTTTGTCTCGTCTATAATAGCCGCAACTTCATTAGCCTTGCCGGCAACGGCCTTGGCACTTTCTGCAGCGCAACCAATATTGCGGCTGATTTCCTTGGTTACGGCCTCTTGTTCTTCTACAGCAGCAGCAATAGCCCCAGAGACTTCATCCATGCCTGCTATGGCTTCACTGATTTTTGTTATGGCAGCAACCGCAGCATCTGTTTGCTCTTGAATGTTTCCAATTTGATTAGTGATCGATGCTGTTGCATCTGTGGTTTGCACTGCTAATTCCTTAACTTCTGCGGCTACGACAGAAAATCCGCGCCCCGCATCCCCCGCTCTGGCCGCCTCTATGGTGGCATTCAGGGCCAGCAAATTAGTTTGAGATGCAATATCCTGAATCATATCAATAACTTGGCCAATACCCAGAGCTGATTCTTTCAATCCTTCGATTGTTGTGCGAGCTTCCTGCGCTTGCCCTATGACAATCGTATTTGATTCAATCGCCCGGTTTGATTGCTGACCTATTTCATTGATTGCAGATGACAGTTCATCCGCTGCTGATGCAACGCTGGCTACATTTTCTGAAACGCCCTCTGCACTATCAGAAATTTTAAACATGTGATTGCGCGAATCAGTCACACTTTCTGCCATAGCTTTAGCTGTGCCTTGTAAATTATCGGATGAACCGCTGACATTATTACTGACCGATTTGACGCTTGTTTCAAAAGTATCTGTCAATTCTTGAAATGATGAAAATTTTTCACTCATCGATGCAACGGCCTTATTAATGTCCTGAGAGCCTAACCGATAAACACCAAGCATTCCGCGTTCAATGACACGCCGGTGAAAACGCTCTTTGGCAACAACCTGCAAAGATGCCCGGGCTTCACGGACAAAAGCATCAGAAAGATCTAGGTGCTGGTTGATAAAACGTCCTAAAGTACCGATCAGCCCTCCGTCTTTAAGCATGACGACCCGTTCCTCAAAATCGCCTGTTGCTACGGCCTCCATTACAGTACTGATCTGCTTAAGGTTTATGTGCAAGCGGCTCGTTTGCCATAAGGCAAACCCGACCATGCCAAATACCACAACTACGCCAATAGATTGCGACAGTTGACTATTAAGCACAGACAGAACCAACATAGCGGCCAGTACACTTGCCGTTATAATTAAAGCAAAGCGTATTTTAGAGAGCGAAGATAAATTCATCATAACGCAAACCCTGTTCCTTCAATAAATTTCCGAGAAACGCCATAGAATTATCTAACCCATCCTTGCGGCTAGGCGCGCTGTTCTCAATTTTTGTAAGTTCTTGATAAAGCCCTGTTGCTTTAGCCACTGCACTCTTGTCAGGTACACGACGATTAGAATGATACCCTACTATTCTACCACTTTTATCCATACTGGGTGTAACATGGGCAAACACCCAATAATGGTCTCCATTTGCCGCCATATTCAGTACATAAGCAAAAATTTCCTCACCACTTTCCAGTGTTTGCCACAGCAATTTAAAAACGGCGCGAGGCATATCAGGATGGCGTATTATAGAATGGGGCGCACCGATTGCTTCAAATTCCTGAAGTCCGGCAACGCGTAAAAAAACGTCATTGGCGTAGGTTATACGCCCTTTCAAATCAGTTTTTGAGACAATGAGCTCGTCTTGCCCAAAGGTACGTTCAACACCAGTTGGTTGAACCGTATTCATTAATTTCCCGCTTAAAGGGTTTTTGGCCTTGGTATAAAACCCCTTAAAGAGATCGCCAGTGTGTTTCAAAACAATGCCCCAATAAAGTTGTCATTGCCTGCTAACTAACTCACAAATCTTAATAATGCGCTTAATTTACGTCAATAACCATAAAATAACAGTGGGAACTTTAACCAGATATAGCGTCTTTAATTTTATCTATGGCCTCTTGCGCAGATGCACCATCAGGGCCACCGGCCTGTGCAAAATCTGGCCGACCGCCACCACCTTTTCCACCAAGTGCCGCGGCACCTATACGAACCAGATCAACCGCATTGAACGTGTCTGTTAAATCATCGCTGACGCCAACAGCTAACGCACCTTTCCCATCATTACTGGATGCAAATACAACAACACCGGAACCTAATTTACCTTTACTATCATCGACTAAAGCGCGCAAATCACGCGGCTGCACATCCTTGACTACTTTGCCGATAAAAGCGACGCCATTAATCACCTCACCGCTATTGTCTGTAGTCCCGTCTCCTCCCATAGCCACTTGTTTACGTAGGTCTGAAACTTCACGTTCAAATTTACGCCGTTCATCCAGCAATTGGGAAAGTCGCCCTGGCAAATTTTCTGGTCGGGTTTTAAGCAGATCGGCGGCCTTTTGGAGCGCCGCTTCTTCTTCGTGTACAAACACCAAGGCCCTGGCGCCGGTAACTGCTTCAATACGTCGCACCCCCGCAGCGACGCTAGTCTGCGCCGTTATTTTGATCAGACCAATATCTCCGGTGCTCCGCACATGAGTACCGCCGCATAATTCAATGGAATAGGGCCGCTTATCATCGTTCATATCCCGCCCAAGCTTCAACACTCGAACCTTGTCGCCATATTTTTCGCCAAATAATGCCGTTGCCCCTTCCTCTATGGCCATTTCCGGGGTTGTTTCCCTGGTGATGGCTTGCACGTTCTGACGCACTATCGCATTGACCTCGTCCTCAATGCCCACCAGATCTGATGAGTTTAGCGGACCTGCATGGGTGAAATCAAAACGCAGATAGTCCGGCCCCACAAACGAGCCTTTTTGCGCTACATGCTCACCAAGTCGGGTGCGCAAGGCGGCGTGTAACAAATGCGTTGCCGAATGATTGGCGGCAATGGTTTTACGCCGGGCAGAATCCACCGTTAATGTCGCATCATCCTTCACAGCGATTTGGCCGCTCACAACCGCGCCTTGATGGATAAAATACCCCTTGGGAGATTTGATCGTATCTTCAATACAGACAACAGCACCGTTAGAAAATTCGATTGTTCCCGTGTCTCCGGTTTGCCCCCCGGATTCAGCATAAAAAGGCGTTTGATTGAAAATTAACTCAACCTTGTCGCCTTGTTGAGCGGATAGTGCAGTCTCTCCGCCTGTCGCCAAAAACTGGAGACAGGCCGTAGTCATTTCGCTTTCATAACCAAGAAATACTGTGAGAGAAACAGCCTTATCTATGGCGCCTTCCCACTTGCTTATTCCATCGGTATCACCAGAGCCTTTCCAGTTAGCCCGCCCGCCGGCCTTTTGTGCCGCCATTGCCGTATCAAAACCGGCCTTGTCTACCTCTATGCCTTTGTCGCGCAGGGCATCTTCGGTAAGATCAAGCGGAAATCCGTAAGTATCGTACAGCTTGAAGGCCACTTCACCTTTTAGTTTATCGCCCTTTTTAAGGTTCGCACTTGCCTCGTTGAGCAGGCCCATGCCTCGCCCCAAGGTACGCAAAAAGCGATCTTCTTCTTGTAAAACATTGGCTTCTATCATCGCCTTGGCACGTACCAGTTCCGGGTAGGCATCGCCCATCTGCTCTACAAGTGATAAAACCAGCGTATGCACAATGGGTTCCTTTGCGCCTAACAAGTGGGCATGGCGCATAGCCCGGCGCATAATCCGGCGCAAAACATAACCACGCCCCTCATTGGAAGGGGTCACACCATCAGCCAATAAAAATGAAATGGAGCGCAAATGGTCTGTGATAACCCGGTGGCTAGCTCGCGCCGCCCCCTTGGCTGGGGCGCGCAACGCGTCTTCACTATTGGCAATTAGTGCCTTGAACAGGTCAATATCATAATTGTCATGCACCCCTTGCATAACAGCCGCAATCCGCTCCAGTCCCATGCCTGTATCTATGGAGGGTTTTGGTAATGCCCGGCGAGCACCGCCCTTCTGTTGATCAAACTGCATAAATACCAGGTTCCAGATCTCTACAAACCTGTCTCCATCTTCGTCTGGTGAACCCGGTGGTCCACCCTGAATTTGCTCACCATGGTCATAGAAAATTTCAGAGCACGGCCCGCAAGGCCCGGTTTCACCCATAGACCAAAAATTATCTGACGTGCCTATTTTGATAATTTTGTTTTGATCTAGGCCAGTAATTTTGTGCCATAGTGTGGCCGCTTCTTCATCTTCAGCATAAACAGTGACCAGAAGCTTATCTTTGGGAAGCGCAAACTCACGGGTTAGTAAATCCCAGGCAAAAAATATTGCGTCTTCCTTGAAATAATCTCCAAAGGAAAAATTGCCGAGCATTTCAAAAAACGTATGGTGTCGCGCCGTATATCCAACATTATCCAGGTCATTGTGCTTGCCACCAGCACGTATACATTTTTGCGAACTGACAGCACGATTATAGGAACGTTTTTCCTGACCAACAAAAACATTTTTGAACTGGACCATGCCTGCATTCGTAAAAAGCAAACTAGGATCATTTTGAGGAACCACGGGGCTGGAAGAAACGACCTCATGGCTAAGCCTTCCATTACCGCTTTCAAAATAGCCTAGAAAAGCCCTGCGGATGTCATTTAGCGATTCCATAATAAAACGTCCAAACTGATAAATTCATTACCTTGAGGACAATGATATAGAAAGGGCGCCCGGCCAAGCCAAGCGCCCATCGTGTTTGAACTGTTATAATCCTGATTACCCGTTTGCCACATCGTCTGTACCCGTTGATAGATTACCCTTGAGCATATCATCAACAATCAAGCCAGAATTAGAACGAATTTGAGTTTCAATGTCTGCAGAAATTTCAGGGTTGTCAGCCAAAAACTTCCGAACATTCTCTCTACCTTGGCCAATCCGCTCAGAATTATATGAATACCATGAGCCTGATTTTTCAATAATATCAGCTTTGACGCCCAAATCGATAATTTCGCCAATTTTTGAAATACCCTCGCCGTAAAGAATATCAAACTCAACATTACGAAATGGCGGAGCGACTTTGTTCTTCACCACTTTTACGCGGGTATGATTACCGATCACTTCATCGCGGTGTTTGAGGGCACCAATCCGGCGAATATCCAGTCGGACTGTGGAATAAAATTTAAGAGCATTTCCACCTGTTGTAGTTTCCGGACTGCCGTACATAACGCCGATTTTCATCCGTATCTGATTAGTGAAAACCACCAACGTACCCGCCTTGGCTATGGAGCCGGTAAGCTTGCGCATAGCCTGGCTCATCAGGCGGGCTTGCAAACCGGGCAAGCTATCGCCCATATCACCTTCCAGTTCTGCACGAGGGGTAAGCGCAGCAACAGAATCAATCACCACAATGTCTACCGCACCAGACCGGATCAGCGTATCTGCGATCTCTAATGCCTCTTCACCAGTGCTAGGTTGAGAAATCAGCAGTTCATTCACATCAACGCCAAGTTTGGCAGCATAGGCTGGGTCAAGCGCATGCTCTGTATCTATGAAGGCAGCCACACCGCCATTACGCTGGCATTCCGCCACCGTGTGCAATGTCAATGTAGTTTTCCCCGATGCTTCGGGGCCATAAATTTCGACAACCCGGCCTTTTGGCAATCCACCAACGCCAAGCGCAATATCAAGACCAAGAGAACCTGTTGAAATTGATTTGATGTCAAGGCTGTGTTTTTGCCCCAACTTCATCACCGCGCCTTTACCAAAGGCACGATCTATCTGACCCAGTGCTGCTTCTAGTGCTTTTTGTTTGTCCACGTTTTCTTTTTCCACAAGTTTAAGTTTTGCCTTGGCCATTTTATTCGTGTTCCTTCATCATGCACCCCTGATGGGTCTCATTTGCTGAAGGTATTTGTACCTTATTTGTTCTCAGAACACAATGGGAACATTTATTTTTCTTTTCGTTTGATTTCAAGAACTAAGCTCTTCTTTTACTTTTTCTGCCAATTGCTTGAGAGAAAATGGTTTAGGTAGAAAACTAATTTCGGCCCCCTTACTTAACGTATCTGAGAACTCTTCCTGCGCGAAGCCGGATATAAACACGATTCGCGCATCCTTCAGATAGGGACGTGCCTCTTCGAGTAACTTTGGTCCATCCATTCCCGGCATAACCACGTCAGAAATCATCAGATCTATCTTGCCCGCATTCTCCTTGGCAATTTCCAGCGCTTCTTCACCATCTGCCGCCTCCAGAACTTCATAGCCACGATTAATAAGGATTTTTACAGCGATGGTTCGTACAGAATCTTCGTCTTCAACAAATAATATACGGCCACGACCGGCAAGGTCCTTCGGTTTTCTTTCCTTGGGTGCACTTGCTCCTGGCCCAGAGGTCTCTGTTTCAACCGGATCAAGGCACTCCGGTAGCCATATTTGAAATGTTGTCCCCTCACCCAAAACACTAATCGGGTGCAAGAACCCTCCTGATTGCTTGATAATGCCATGAACCGTAGCCAGCCCCAGCCCCGTTCCCTTACCTACATCCTTGGTGGTGAAAAATGGCTCAAACACTTTTTTTATTGTCTTTTCATCCATACCTGTGCCGCTATCGACAATCTCGATCAGTGCCCAGGCACCATCAGGTGCAGGTGCATCACCAAGCGCTTCAGGCGTGATATTGTTCTGGCGCGACGTACGTATAGTCAAGGTGCCACCACCCTTTTCCAACATGGCATCACGAGCATTGGTGACCAAATTCATCACCGCCATTTCTATCTGCCCCTTATCGGCACGCACAATAGGAAGGTCTCGCCCATGCACCACTTCCAAAGGAACGCTTTCATGCAGAATGCGCCTCAACATATAGGAAAAGTCCGTCAGCATTGTAGACAGGTTCAGCGGTACAAGCCGCACCGTTTTCTTGCGCGAGAAGGTCAGTAAATTATCTACCAGAGCAGCGGCGCGCAAACCATCTTCGTTAATTTTCTGCAATCCCGGGTAAGAGGGGTCGCCAACCATATGATGAGACAGCAAGTTGTCACAATTCATACGAATGGCAGTTAGAACATTGTTCAAATCATGAGCTACGCCGCCGGCCAACTGACCAATTGCCTGCATTTTCTGGGCCTGAAACAAGTCCGTTTCCATTTCTTTCCACGATGACATATCAATGACATAGGCGATGGAGCGCCCGGCACGGTCTGGCGCAATATAGATATGTACTGCTTTTCCATCTTTGCTGGCGAGAGATAGGTCCAGCGGCCCGCCCCCCTTGTCATCAAGACCAAGTAACTTGTCGCGCCCGACACTGTCATCAGAAAAAAGGGCAAGAAATGAAGAGCCTGGTGTTGCCACGCCCCCGGTCATTTCCAAAAGTGCAGGATTGGCATCTTCTATAATGGCAAGACCCGTATCTGCCACATCCAGCCGTGCCACACCAAATGGTGCTGCAATAAACATCTCGTCCAGCGTATGGCCAACATTATGGGTTACGGATGGCGTAACCCGGGCAATGCCAATAGGGGCCTGACCCTGCGCACTACCAAAAACAACCGAACATGAATGTGCACCTTTGGGTTCCTCGGGCCAGCTTGTCACTATCACAGCCGGAGTTTTAATCCCATCGCGCGTTTTCAATTGAACTTCTAATCGCGTTATTCCATTGCTCTTGCGGTTCAGCAGGCGCTTCACACCTTCGGGTGCAAAACTTTGCACCGAAGGCGGGGCCACATCACCACCACCAACACCCAGCCAAACTCTTAGGGTTTCATTCATGTAACTGACATGCCCCTTTCTATCCGCCGAGAAAAACCCAACCGGGGCCTCATCCAATAACGTCAACCCGCTTTGCAGGGGCGGTGACGTTTTATCTTTCTCATGATTAGCCCGGTTTACAATTCTCCACAGGGCACCGCCTGCTGGTAATGGGTGAACATGCACGTCCAGCTCGCACATCCCCTCTTCGCCCTCAAATACTGGCAGATGCTCGATGATAGATTGCCCGGATCGGGCGGCCCTTGCCAAACGGTATGTAATTGCAGATAGGCCAGGATGCGCACACACCAGCCGTTCAAACGGTGCCGGACGCGTACTTTGGCCCATACGCCCTACGGTTTGCGTTAATTTTTGATACGCGGCATTGGCAAAAACCGGTTCGCCCCGTCTACCCGTAACAAGCACAGGTTCTGGCACCACCTCCAGTGCACCACGTGCAAAATTTGTGTCCCCGCCCGATAGTCCCACATGGCCCGGACCGAACTGCTGCGAAGCCAGATGACCTGCCGCCATGGCATAAAGCACAATGAATAGGACTGCTGCTATGCCGAACGTTAGCACCAAAGCTGCCGGGCCTGTTTGTTCGGGCAGTGCCAATGCTATGAGAACAGCAAAAATGGCCAGTATCGCGGCTCCCCACAAAATAATTTGCGATAATGACATGCCAGATAACACGCCCCCCAGAGTACGAAGCGCCCCTGTCCCGAATATTCTGGCCAATGCGTTGGTTTTCACGTCACCTGACATGTCCTGCTCCTTCACTGGGGCTAAACCCCGGGGCTATTTTCTTGCGCCAGCGAATCACAGGATTCCCTGATCTACAAGGGTTATTATCGTCGGCGTTCAGCCAGACTCATAACGTAACCAATGATTTTGGCTACGGCTTTGAAATGTTCAGTCTTGATCTCATGATCTATTTCCGTTGTGGCATAAAGCGCACGAGCCAGTGGCGGATCAACAACCACAGGAACATCTGCACCCTCTGCTACATCCCTGATCCGCAAGGCCAGATCATCAACCCCCTTGGCCACACAAACCGGCGCAGCGCTCTCACCTTGTTCATAATGCAAAGCCACAGCAAAGTGGGTCGGGTTCATAATTACGACACTAGCTTCTGGCACAGCTTGCATCATACGTTGTCGAGAGCGATCAGCGCGTATCTGCCTTAATCGCGCCCTGACATGTGGGTCCCCTTCAGAGTTTTTCAGCTCATCCTTCACATCCTTATGCGACATCTTCATACGTTTTAAAAAGCTGTGACGCTGAAACGCATAGTCTGCCATCGCAACAAGAGCAAAAACAGAAAGTGCTGCCATTAACAGTACAATCGATGCTTCGCGCACCACCGGCAACAATGCCTCCAGGTCCAGATACGGAAGACTGACCAGCATATCCCTTCTCGGCCAAACCACCGCAAATGCCGCTACACCCACCAGCCCCATTTTCGCCAGCCCCTTGAAAAAATTGGCCAGCGCCTGCATGCCAAATATTCTTTTAGCCCCCTCAATTGGCGAAAGCTTGGAGAGCTTCGGCGTTATTTTTTCAGGTGCCCAAAGAAACCCGACCTGCATCACGTGGCCGAAAAAACCCGCCACCATTAACGTCGACAAAATCATACCAAGACCCAACAAAGTATGGATGGCTGCATCGTTCGCAAGTGCCTGTACACCAGCAGCATCCACAGTGATTTGTGCCGACATTTCAAAATAACCGCGTAACCAATTGCCAAAATAACGAGTGGCCGGGCCAGCAAATACGGCAATAATCAGGGTTGTAGCTGCCAGCAATAGCCAGGATGGAATTTCCTGAGATTTGGCAACATCACCTTTTTTGCGCGCATCAAGTAATTTTTGCGGGGTGGCATCTTCGGTTTTCTGGCTCTGGTCCTGATCGTCTGCCATCAATTAACACCCTGCACATACGTTTCAATGTGTCTGAACCACACATTCAGAATAGACCCCATAGCTATGGCAAAAATAGCCAGGCCGGCAAAAACATTAAGGGGCATAGCAACAAAGAATATTTGCACCTGCGGCATAAGCCGCGAAAGCACACCAAGTGCCAAATAAAATACAAGCCCAAAAGCAATTAATGGCGCCGCCATTTGTAACCCGACCCGAAATGATTGTGTCACCACCTGCGTCCCCATCTGTGCCACATCACCAATAACCGGAATACTGCCTGCGGGAATGATGGAGTAGGTGCCCACTATGCCCGTCAGAAACAAATGGTGTAGCCCAGTGGCGAAGATCAAGGTCACCGCCGTCAAGTTCAAAAATGAAGCCAGAATGGCCCCTTGCTGACCTTGTGTGGGATCAAATGTTTGAGCAAAAGCCAGACCCGTTTGCATGCCAGCCACCTGACCGGCAACGACCAGTGCACTCATCATCAACCGTGCCAATGCCCCAAAAAACAGGCCAATCAATACCTCCTGTATTATCAGCCCGGCAAACAAATAAGGTTGCGCCGGCATGGACGGCATTTGATTACCAACGATACCGCCAATAATCAGCGCAACAGTTAGCGCTAGCCCCAACCGTATCCGTGTCGGCACACCGACCTCACCAATACCCGGCATCAACATCATAATCGCCCCGGTTCGGGCGAACACCAGCGCAATGGCAAAAATGGAGGATGGCAGGCTTAAATCTGGCACGGCTACATAGCCGAAACACGATCGGCCACATGCGTCATAAAGCCCCCGAGTAGCGCGCCCATGAGCGGCATAAACACCAGTATGGCAATAAAAATAGCGACGATTTTAGGAACAAACACCAGAGTCATTTCCTGCACCTGGGTGAGCGCCTGTAATAAGGCAATTCCCAGACCCACAGCCAGACCTACCAGCATGATCGGACCCGACATTTGCAACACCAGCCAGATGGCTTCACGGGCAATATCCAGCACTTCTGCGCTGTTCATGGGCTACTCCCTGACAAGACGGTAACTCGACACACAAGAGTGCGCCGGTTATGGTTAACAAAACCTCACTGGGAACAGATCCTGGCAAGAGAAATAACGCTATCAACACATTGAGAGAGAACCACCCTATGAACCTTCAAGCTTTAGCTGCCAGCGCCGCGCTTTGCGCCCTTCTAACGGCCTGCAACGCCCCCTCTGAGCCGAATAAAAACCAGAATGAAGCAACCTCAAACAATACGCAACATACTGAAAATATAGCCAATTCAGATCAGACCGAGTCTGAAAAACTGAACGATTGGTTTCAACTAAAATTTGAAGAAAACCTTGCCCGCTCACCCATGTTCAAGACGTATATTGGCGTTAAGGATGGTGATTATGGCAAGTGGGATGACCCTTCGCCCGAACACGCGCTGGAAGAACACGAAATTGAACTTGCCAACCTTGATGAAATGCGCACCAGTTTTGATTATGACAAACTGGATAACAATACCAGACTATCCTGGCGCCTGGCTGAATATAACGGCAAGCGTGAAATTGCATCATGGCGGTTTCACGATTATGGCTATATTTTCAACCAGATGTTTGGCACACATTCCTCAATTCCAGCCTTCCTTATCAACCAGCATCAAATCAAGTCTCAGGACCATGCGGAAGCCTATATCAGTCGCCTGAGCGGTGTGCAGGGTTACCTGGGTGGCCAGGTGAAAAATGCCACCGACCGATTTGAAAAAGGCATTAATCCGCCAAAATTTGTTTATACTCGCGTTCTTGATGCCTCCCGCAATATCCTTAAAGGCGCACCTTTTGATGACGGTCCCGACAGCGCCATATTAGCTGACTTCAGAGGCAAGGTGGATAAGTTGGGTATTACTCCTGAGGCCAAGGTCGACCTTATCGCCCAGGCCGAAGCTGCTATGCTTGCTTTTGTAGCACCGGCTTATGAAAGCCTGATTACCGAAATGAAACGCCAGCGCGACCTGGCCAGTGACGATGATGGTGCCTGGAAATTGCCCGATGGTGGTGCCTATTATTCTGATCGTCTGGCCGCGATGACCACCACAGATATGAGTGCTGGGGAAATTCATAACCTGGGCCTTTCCGAGGTCGACCGCATCCATAACGAGATGCGCGAGATCATGAAAAATGTTGGCTTTGATGATGATTTACAAAGCTTTTTCAACTTCATGCGCGACGATCCTCAGTTCTATTACCCTGATGATGATGAGGGTCGTTCAGCCTATTTGAAAGAGGCGGTTAACATCATTGATACCATGCGCACCCGCCTTGATGACATCTTCATTACCAAGCCCGGGGCCGAAATTATTGTCAAGGCAGTGGAGCCTTTCCGCGAGGCCACTGCCGGCAAGGCATTTTACCAACGCCCGGCGCTGGATGGCTCACGTCCCGGCACCTATTACGCCAACCTTTATCGTATGGAGAGTATGCCAACCTATCAGATGGAAGCTTTAGCCTATCATGAGGGTATTCCCGGCCACCACATGCAAGGTTCTATCGCGCAAGAGCTTGAAAACATTCCCATGTTTCGCAAACTGGGTGGTTATACTGCCTATAGCGAAGGCTGGGGGCTATATTCAGAATTCGTCCCCAAGGAAATGGGCTTTTATGCAGACCCCTATTCTGATTTTGGCAGACTTTCCATGGAGTTATGGCGTGCCGGTCGGCTGGTGGTTGATACCGGCCTGCATGACAAGCATTGGACCCGCCAGCACGCTATAGACTATCTCTCTGAAAACACACCTAATTCTCTGAGTGATTGTACCAATGCTATCGAGCGTTATATCGTCATGCCGGGTCAGGCCACGGCCTATAAAATCGGTATGCTGGAAATCCAGCGTCTGCGCGCCCACGCCAAAACTGAACTGGGCGATAAATTTGATCTGCGCGAATATCATGATGTGGTGTTGGCCAACGGCGCCGTTCCGCTGTCAATTCTGGGTGATCTGGTCGAAGAATGGATTGCCCGTAAGTCCGAGGGATAATAAGGGACGAAAAGGCCCATTTGAGGGGTGTTTACGGATATTTTTGCACCATAAACCCAAATTTTGGGGCGGTGTAAGGGCAATAAGGAGCACAGACCTGCCCCTCGGATGCGCAATCGGGGATAAATATTGATTTATCCAACAGGAACACTGGTAAGCTATAATTCCGGCTGGTTGCCCTATCTCGTCTTTTGATAGTTTGGCCGAAAAATGGAAGCCCTTGCCTCGGGGTAACCTTTTGGTTTTAGTGTGAAGCTGTCCAGTGCAATGCCTTATCAGCGTGAGCTGGACAGCCCCAAACTTTATACCTACCCGGTCATGCCCGGCATGAAAAACGCATTCAGCTTGTTGCCATCAAGATCACGAAAATACCCGGCATAAAATCCGCCTTCCCCGCGTGGGCCGGGCGCGCCTTCGCAGGTGCCGCCCAGCTCGATGGCTTTCGCATAAACCTTGTCCACTAAATCGGTCGAACTGGCGGCCAGTGCCAGCATGGTACCATTACCGGCTGTGGCTGTTTTTTCATCATTTGGCTTGATGATGGAAACGGCAGCACCGACGGCTCCCCCGGCACTCCAGGCGATAAAAGCGTCTTCGTCCATCATGCGTTTACCGCCAAGCTCGGCCAGAACCCCGTCGTAAAACGTGGCAGCTTTGCCAAAATCATTTGTGCCTACGGTAACATATCCAAGCATTCTCATTCTCCGTGTATAAATGCAATCTACGTTTTGCTTATGTTCTCTTTTGCAACATAACTCAATTGCCTAAAACTGCATGGCCGCCCAACAGGAAAATACGTCAATAAGCACCGGCCTTGAAAATCATATCCAGATCGCTTTTCCATTCACCATGATAACAGGCGAGCAGCTCTTCGGCGGGTGTTATCCCGGAATAGGCAATGTCCTCCATACCGGCCAGAAACAGGCTCTCATTTTCGCCGTAAGCATTGCACCGGGCGCGACGTTTCAGGCCATTATGGGATATTGCCAGTACTTTTTGCGCAATCTTTTGCATGCTGGTATCGCGCAAGGGTGCGTTCAGGCCCAGTGTTGGCGCAGTGCGGCGAAGGGCTTCGCGCTCATATTCATTCCAGTCCTTAACCAGCATCCAGGCTTCATCAAGTGCATCATTGTCATAAAAAATGCCAGTCCAGAATGCCGACAAGGCACACAGCCGCGACCATGGCCCCCCATCGGCACCACGCATTTCAAGAAAGGTTTTCAGGCGCACTTCGGGGAACAATGTGGAAAGATGATCTTCCCAGTCTTTTAGTGACGGTTTTTCGCCGGGCACCACATCCAGCTTGCCGTCCATAAAGTCACGAAAGCTTTTGCCCGAAGCATCCAGATACACCCCGTCCCGTTTGACAAAATACATCGGCACATCCAGGGCGTGATCTACGTATTGCTCAAAGCCGAAACCATCTTCAAACACAAACGGCAACATGCCGGTTCGGTCCGGGTCGGTATCGCCCCAGACATAACCGCGATAGGACAAAAATCCGTTCGGGCGTCCATCAGCAAAAGGCGAATTGGCAAAGAGGGCCGTTGCCACCGGCTGCAAGGCCAAAGACGTGCGAAACTTTTTCACCATGTCGGCCTCAGAGGAATAATCGAGATTAACCTGCACGGTGCAGGAGCGGAACATCATCTGCCGCCCCAAACGCCCCACTTTGGGCATATAATCACGCATGATTTTATAGCGTGGCTTGGGCATAATGGGCGTATCTTCAAGGCTGCATACTGGCGAGAAGCCAAGCCCCAGAAATCCAGCCCCCATCTCATCGGCGACCGCTTTAACCTCTTTAAGATGATTATTTACCTCGGCACAGGTTTGGTGAATATCGCTCAGGGGCGCACCGGATAATTCAAACTGGCCACCCGGTTCCAGCGTTACCGTTGCCCCTTCACGCGACAGGCCAATCAGATAACCTTCCTCAACCATTGGTGCCCAGCCAAAGCGTTGCAGCCCTTCGAGCATTTTAAAAATGCTTGGACCATCACCATCATAAGGAAGCGGCCCGTGATCGCTTAGCGCAAAGCCAAACTTCTCATGCTCGGTGCCAATGCGCCATTCTTCCGCAGGTTTACACCCCGAGGCGAGGTATTCCACCAGCGCCGTTTTATTCTCAACCGGCGCATTTTTATCTATGGCAGACATTCAGCCTCTCCTTCAACCCAGACTTATTGATTTAGGAAACCCTAATCCTTACGGCAAGTCACAAATCTGAGATGAATTAAAAATAAGCCTATTTTACCCAATCCCCGCAAACTGATTGCCACAAGGTTATGGCCGCCAGCGCAGCGGTATCGGCACGCAATATCCGTGGCCCCAATGTTACCGGGCAGACAAACGGCAAGGCCCGCAACATCACGCGCTCCTCAGGGGTAAACCCGCCTTCGGGGCCAATGAGAATGGCTGCCTTTTGTGCATCCTTTTCCCTGTCTTGCAAACTTTGCAGCATCGGGTGCGCCCGGCCATTCTCACCGCCCCAGGGTTTTTCCAGATTTTCACCGGCTTCATCGCAAAAAATAAGAAGGCGCTCCGCGTCCCAGCCCTGCAATGCCTCCTCAAAGGTTGCAGACGGCAAAATTTGCGGATGGTCCAGTCGTTCGGTCTGCTCGGCAGCCTCACGGCAAATCAG
Source organism: Robiginitomaculum sp. (assembly GCA_021776515.1). Taxonomy (GTDB): domain Bacteria; phylum Pseudomonadota; class Alphaproteobacteria; order Caulobacterales; family Maricaulaceae; genus Robiginitomaculum_B. The sequence continues at coordinate 51,093 of JAJFFS010000006.1, forward strand.
GACCATACGCTCATTGCGTATGGGGCGCGCCGTCGTGCGGGCGGTGATAACCGGGCGTAGAACCCGCACCCCAAGCTCGGTGGCTTTTTCAACAATAAATTCGCTGCGCGATTTTTTCACCGGCGCAAATAACAAATGCAAATCCGGTACTTGGGCAAAGGCGCGCGTTTGCGTGTCCACCCGAAGAACCGCAACCTTCTTGCCTGCCTCAGTAATATGCGCCAGCCATTCTCCATCACCGCCATTAAACAGGCGCAATTCATCTCCCACACGGCGGCGCATCACATTCATTACATAATGTGACACCTCTTTGGACAAGGTGATTTGCTGATCGTGGCGAAGAGGCTCATCAACATAAAGGCGTGGGCTGGCTTTCATGCACGAAAAGCACCTCAATCGAACGCAAACGTCAAGACCGGCTTGACACAGCACGCACAACTGGGTGCAACAGGGTATGGCAAATGATCAACAAGCAATCGCCGACGCGCAACCACAAGGTTGGGTTGATACCCGTGCGCCGCTTGGCTGGCGGCCATACTTGCGCCTGGCCCGCTATGACCGGCCTATCGGCTTCTGGCTATTAGCCATTCCGTGCTGGGTTGGCATGGCATTGGCACACCTCACCCGGCCATGGGAGGGTAGCGATCTGGTACTGGCGATCGCCTTCTGGGTTGGGGCGCTGGCCATGCGCGGGGCGGGCTGCACCTATAATGATATTGTCGACCGCGACCTTGATGCCAAAGTGGAACGCACCGCCAAGCGCCCGGTCGCGGCAGGCATTGTCAGCCTTAAAAGCGCCTGGGGGTTTTTGCTCGTCCAATGCCTTGTAGGTCTTGGCGTGCTTTTCCTTTTGCCGCCTATGGCGCGCTGGGTGGCGCTTGGCTCTCTGCCGTTAATACTGGCCTACCCCTTTATGAAGCGCATTACGTTTTGGCCGCAAGCCTGGCTGGGCCTGACCTTTAACTGGGGTGTACTGGTGGGGTATGTGGCCATAGCAGGAACCATCACCACACCGCTATTACTGGCCTATGCGGGGCTATTTTTCTGGACACTGGGCTATGACACTATCTATGCCCACCAGGATAAGGAGGATGATGCCCTGATCGGCATTAAATCCACTGCGCGGCTATTTGGGCAGCACACCAAAATGGCGCTCACAATTATTTATGCCGCCGCTCTTATATTGCTGACCTTCGCTGGCATCATCGAAGCAGACACAAGCATCAATGACAGTCGCGCCGCTATGGTGGGTGGTTGGGCACCCGCCCTCATCCTTGCTTTTTTCCTGTCGGAACAAGTGAAGAACACAGATTTCAATGATGCGGACGCCTGCCTTAAGGCCTTCAAGCAAAATAAAATTGCCGGGATTAGTTATGTTACCGCATCGGCACTGGCCCCTTTCATCCTTGGCTGGATAGAGGGCATGAAATAACGTTTTGAGCAAAGCACACAAACATCTCACATCCGACCCGATTATGGCAGCACTGATGGCGCAGCACGGCCCCTGCCCGCTTAAACATAACCCGGATGTCAGCCCTTATCATGCCCTGGTGCGTACCATCATATTCCAGCAAATTTCCGGCGCAGCGGCATCAGCGATTATGGCACGTTTTTTGGCCGTGTTCGAGACGGACTTTCCAACGCCAGAAGCACTGGCCGCAAAAGACTGGGAAGAGCTGCGCGCTGTTGGCCTGTCGCGCAATAAGGCGCTGGCGGTTATTGATGTCGCCGCCAAAACCCTGGACGGCACCGTACCGGCGCAAGACGCACTGAGTACACTGGAAGATGAGGCGGTGATAGAGCGCCTGATACAGGTGCGCGGCGTCGGGCGCTGGACCGCCGAAATGTTCCTGATGTCCACTTTGGGGCGGCCCGACATATTGCCACTAAATGACATTGGACTACTGAACGGGGCACAGATTGCCTATGGCCTTGAGGCCCGCCCCGATGCCGATGCCTTCACCATGCTGGGCGAACAATGGCGCCCCTGGCGCTCGATCGCGTGCTGGTATTTATGGCAAGCGGCAGATACCAAACTGGCCTAACCCGCGTTCAGGAGCGTTTTGGCCGCAGCACGAGCTTCATCAGAAACATCGGCACCGGCCAGCATACGAGCGATTTCCTCGCATCGTTCATCATTGTCTAATTTGTGCAAACCGGTAAACGTGGCTTTGTCTTTTTCAATTTTTTCAATACGAAACTGGCTGTCGGCACGGGCCGCCACTTGCGGGCTGTGGGTGACCATCAGCACCTGCGCACCGTGTGAAAGATCCGCAAGACGCCGCCCCACCGCATCGGCAACGGCACCGCCAACGCCTTGGTCAATTTCATCAAAAACCATGGTTACCGGACCACCCTTGGCTGCCAACCCCGCCTTTAGTGCCAGTGAAAACCGGGATAGCTCGCCGCCCGATGCAATAGCCCCCAATGGCCCGAAAGGCATGCCAGGGTTTGTAGAAACTTCAAAATGGATCTGGTCACACCCGCCGGGGCCGCATTTTTCTGCCGATAACAGGGTCTGGCGTACTGCAAAGCGGGCCTTTTCCATTTTCAACGGGGCCAGTTCTTTTGTCAGAGCCAGTTCCAGTCGTTTACCGGCTTTGGCACGTTTGCCCGCCAGCGTTTTTGCCGCCCGGTCATAGCCCCCTTGTGCCGCGTCAAGGGTGGTACGCGCGGTTATTTCCTCTGCTTCAAGGTTTTGCACGCTTTCCAGTCGCGATGTCAGATCCCGGCGCAAATCAGCAAGTGCATCAACATCAACGCCATGCTTGCGGGCGGCAGCGCGCAGGGCAAACAGACGTTCTTCTGCCCTGTCCATACGATCAGGCTGAACATCAAGCGCATGGCCTGCATCATCAAGTGCTGATGTAGCTTCCCCCATCTCGATCAGGGCGCGTTCAAGAGCACCGGCCCCGCGCTCAAGCGATAACTTTGCCGTTTCTGATTGCTCATCATCCTGTAACTGGCCGAGCGCCTGTTCCAATGCCCCCAGTGCCGACGACAAGCTGGCCTCCAGCCCACGATCATCGTTCAGGACAGTCCGGGCAGCCTCTACCTTTTCTGCCAGCTTATGCGCTTGCATAAGAAAAGCCCGCTCCGCAGCCAGCGTTTCTTCTTCGCCAGATTTAGGGTCAAGGCGGTCCAGTTCCTCCAGTGATGTGCGAAGGTATTCGCTCTGCGCCTCCGCATCAGCCCGACGGGCCACCACCGCCTGCAAATGCTCGTTCGCATCCTGAAGTGTGCGCCACAACTGGCCCAGGGCGGCAACATCAGCGTGTAGGTTGGCACTGGCATCCAGCAAGGGGCGGTGTGTGGCCGCATTTAACAAGCCCTGCCCGTCATGCTGGCCATGAACCTCCAGCAACAAGGTGCCGATGGTATTCAAAAGACGCGCCGACACCGGCTGATCATTGACAAAAGCACGACTGCGCCCATCGGCACCAAGACTGCGTCTCAATACCAAATCCTCGTCCATATTCCATTCAACACCGGCATCCTCAAGAACACCCTGCGCAGAGTGTCCAACAGGCAAGGTAAAAACCGCACTGACATTAGCCTTGTCCGTGCCCGTACGCACCAACCCCTTGGCGCTACGCATTCCCAGCGCCAATCCCAGTGCATCCAGGATGATGGATTTTCCGGCACCCGTTTCCCCGGTCAGGGCCGTCAGCCCCGGCCCGAAACGAACATCCAGCCTGTCAATCAGAACAACATTACGAATTGAAAGCGCATTCAGCATACTATGAATGCGTCAGAACAGACGCCTCCAGGTGCGGCTGATAAAGGAGCCCTTCTTTTTCGGCTCCACCTCTTCATTCGCTTCATCAATATTGGTCACACCATTTTTGGAAAGCAGTTTATAGCTGTCCTCATACCAGTTTGTGCCCGAATAATTGTGCCCCAGAACCGCCGCCACCTGCACGGCTTCAGCCATCACACCAAGGCGCACATAAGCCTCAACCAGACGATGCAGGGCCTCGGGAGTGTGGCTGGTCGTATCATAAACTTCAACCACATGCTGGAAACGGGCAATGGCTGCTAAATGATAACCACGTTGCAAATACCAGCGGCCAACAGCCATGTCCTTGCCCGCAAGCTGATCATTCGTCAGATCCATTTTAAGGCGTGCATCTCGCGCGTATTCACTATTGGGAAAACGTCGCAAAACCTGGCGAAATCCATTAAGGGCTGCCTGGGTTTCAGACTGGTCACGACCAACATCTGATATCTGCTCAAAATGGCAAATCGCTATCAGATAGTAGGCATAAGGAGCGCTTCGCGAGCCAGGGTGCAAGGCAACAAAACGCTGGGCAGCATTGATGGCATCAGAATATTTATTGGACTGATAATTGGCATAAGCCGCCATCAGCATTGAACGGCGGGCCCATTCTGAATACGGGTGCTGGCGCTCAACCTCATCAAACAGAAGAACAGCACGGGGCCAGTCCCGACGCCCCATCCGGTCGTAGCCCTCAAGATAAATGTTCTCGGCGGGGCGCTCGACATACGCCAGTTTTTTCTTGCTTTTACTGCCACAACCAACCGTGAGCACCAAAGAAGCAAGAAGCAGGGATGTCAGTAATTTTGGCATGATAAGTCATATCTCTGTAGGTATGAAAAAACCTGTTTACCCCGAAGCGCTGCCCGGGTGAAGCACCTGAGCAGAACAATTGCACTTAACAATTATTCAGGTCAAGTTCAGGCTAGGGAGATTAGTATCCTGACAAGAAATTACCGCCCTATGGAAAATAGATACCATAGCGAACCTGGATAGCTGTATTCAAGATTGTTATTCGCGGACTTGGAAGGATACACGTGATGAGTTTGCGCCCTTTTTTTTACAGCATTATCCTGGCCCTGTTTTTCTTGTTTCCGCCTGATGCAGGAGCTAAAAATACCAACCCGAAGCATGTGAAGGCAAAGGCCGACAGGGCGGTTGCTGTTTACAAGGAAGGGGTGATTGAAGGCCGCGATGTATCCGGGATGCTCCCCAAGCTGCAGCGGGTTAAAGAGCTGGGTGATGCGGGAAAAATGGGCCAGGCTGATGCCCTGCTGGATGAAATTTTGGCTGATTTTGCAGCCCTGGAAAAGCCGACATCAGGACATTCGAGACAAACAGTTTTCACAAAAAACAAACTGGTGCAAATTATTGGCTATGACAGTGATGTCATGGAGGCTTTTCTTTCACGTGATGGCAAGTATTTGTTTTTTAACAGCGAAAGCCATGATGTCGGCGATAAAAATATTTATTACGCGACAAAAATTGATGCCTATACATTTCAGTTCTTGGGGCAGGTTGGCAATGTAAATACCAGCGCCGTAGATGGGGTGCCGACCATGGATGAGGGTGGTAATTTTTACTACCTCTCAACCCATGCCTACGGACCTGGCAATTTGGTATCAATTTTTTCGGGAAAATTTGAAGATGGCGTGGTTAAAAACGTCCGTCCTGTTTCAGGTATATCCCTTAACCAGCCCGGCTGGCTGAACATGGATACAGAAATTAGCGCCGACGGCCATACCCTCTATGCAACGCAAACCTGGTTTGGTGATGGCAGTCCACCCACAAAATCGCATTTCTTTTATGCAAGAAAAATCGATGACAGGTTTATCCCGCAAGATGATTCGCCCAAGATATTCAAACACATCAATAAGGATAAGGTGGTCTATGGAGCCACAATTTCCAAAGACGAGCTGGAAATTCTTTATACTCGTATGGTCAGGAAAAATAAGGCCATAAAAGTGGAAAGCCTGCGCGCCGCAAGGAAGGACAGGAACAGCCCGTTTGGTCGACCCAAAATCATCAAAAGCATCACCGGTTTCGCCGAAGCACCCGCTTTTAGCCATGATGGGCAGCTAATCTATTATCACAAAAAAACATCCGATGGCGTGTTCAGACTCTACGCCCTTCACAGAAATGAACTTACCCGGCTTAATCTGCCAATTTCACCCGGCCTGGTACAATAACCTAGATTGCCTCGCGGGCAGGTGACGCGTTTTACAAACCGTCACCTGCACCGGAGCTATCAGAAATGCGCACCCACAGTGAACCATATTTTCTGTGTATCGGTTGCAAAGCCTTTGGCATTATAATCGGCAAATTTCAGAGCAACTGAGTAATGCTTGTTGATTTTCTTGGCGACGAGAAGGTCAATTTCCGTGCCATAATTGCCGCCGGTTGCCGCCGAGAAGTCATGATAGATGGCTGCAAATTTCAGGCCTTTCAGGGGACCGTCCGCCTGTACCTTATAAGCAAGGCTGCCGTAGAAATCTTCCAGTCCACCACCCGGGGTACCCAGAAATTTATCAGCCCAGCCATTAAACTTGTGCGAGGTGGCCAATGGGGTTTGAAACGCCGCAGTGCCGCCATTATCCGAGCCAAGTTTCTCAAAGCCGACTTTACCGGTCAGGCCATTGGCGCTGAGGCCAGCGGACAGGTGGACATAGTCCGCGCTATAATCGGTTGCATTGCTGGCGTGGTCAGTCTGGTTTGCGTATTCGGCCTCATAGAGGAACGTCATATTGCCATCAGCTACTTTATGCTTGCCATCAAAGCGCACACCAAAGGTTTTGCTGGACAAGCCAAACACGGGGGCATCATTCAGATCAATGATCAGGCCATAGGCGGTGATATTGCCAATGGGCAAGCCAGTATATTTGGCATCCACAACAAAGGTATTCGTGTCCAGATCACCAAACGGGTGATCTGAGCCAAAAACCCGGTTCACGTTCCATATATAGGCAGTCGTAATCGTCATGTCCGGAATGGATGAATTGATCATCCCTACCATGTCCCAGGTCTGATCATTCTGGCGCCAGCCAACCGTGCCGACAAAGCGTTGATTGCCGATATTAACCGCCGTACGACCTGCCAGCAAAGTGGTTTTCTCAAATCCGGTATAGGCGATATAAGCTTGATTAACCTCGGTAATTTCCGGGTCGGCAATCACCGGAAAGCGGGTTTTGCCATTGCCTGAATCGTTAAAGGCTGTCGCACCAATGTTGGAGACGTTATCAAACTCAAGAACGCCAGAGAAGCCTTTGAACACGCCGGTTTCATACTTCAGTTTAGTGCGTAAAGTGGAGGCAAAAGCATCCTTGGCAAAGCCGTCCTGATCGACGTTTTCCGCGCGATAACGAAAATCCACCGTGACCTTGCCGCCGGTGATGGCATCAGCCAGAGTTTCAGCCTCTTCGGCAAGTGTGGGAGTGGCGGCCGCAATCAGTGCGAACGACGCAATGCTGGCTAAAAGGCCAGACTTCGTAGGGGTGCGCATAACTAAAGTTCCTGTGCTAGAATGGATACTGACACCATAATACCCACAAAGACCTTTTGGTTATTTGACCTGGGTCAAACCGGAATGGACAAAACGTCGCAGGTGGCGTTGTTCTATTGGGCCAAGGTCAGCTTATTTCCCCCTTCGACAAGCTCAGGGTGAGGTCGGACGACAAGCTCAGGAGAGAGAAGTATTCCCCCTCACCCCCGTTTGCGCACAATTTGATAACCGGAACGCATGAGGTATTTAAACGGTGCGCTGACGATATGAACAAGACGGGTGAACGGAAACAGCAGGAATATGGTCAAGCCCAGCACGATATGCGCCTTAAAGACCAGCGCTTCTTCGGCCATAAATTCGGCGGCGCCGCCCCTGAAGGTCACAATGTGCTGCGCCCATTCGGCCAGTTTAATCATGGAGGAACCATCCAGATGCTTGGCGCTTTGCGGTATGGTCATGAGCCCTAATACAAGCTGTGCAAAGAGGATCAGCAATATCGCCATATCCATAAATTTGGTGGTGGCCCGCACCCGGTCCTGCGTTGTCCGTCGCCAGATAAGGATCAGCATACCAACCAGACAAATGGTACCAAAAATACCGCCCGCTGCCATCGCCAAAATTTGTTTTTGCCCGGCTGTGACAAATGGCTCATAAACCCAATGCGGGGTCAAAAGACCAACCAGATGCCCCATAAACAAAAGCAAGATACCCACGTGAAACAAATTGCTGCCCAGCCGTAAACCTTTGGAATGTAACAACTGACTGCTGTCAGCCTTCCATGAATAGGGGTTTTGATCATAGCGCAAAACAGAGCCGACAACCATCGTCATAATGGCAATATAGGGGTAAATGCCAAACAGGAATGTGTTCATATATTCGGCCATTACAAGCCTCCTGCAATTGGGGTTTCATCTGGCGCGCAAGTGCCGCAATCCGGTGCGCCGGTAAAGGCTTCGGGCTCTTTCCATTGCTCATCCAGCTCGTCCAAAGTTTTGATGTCTGGCAGAGCGGCATCGGCGGCTTTGGCAATCTCGGCCTTGCTTAGCTTGGCACCTGAAAGCGCAACGATAGCCGCCATCACCGAAGCATAACCGGATTTGCCGCGTTTCAGTTTTTCACCAATGGTGGCGATAACCGGCGCGGCCTGGGCCAACGTCTCCAAACCTTCCTCTGGTTCGCAAATGGAAACAAATTCCAGAAACAGCGGCAGATAATCGGGCAGCTCGCCCGTACCAATTTTCAAGCCTTTTTCCTGATACTTGTCGGCCAGCTCGATCATAGCCTGCCCGCGAAAGCGTGATTCTCCATGCACATGTTCAAACAGGTGCAGACAATGCGCACGCCCCCGGTCAAACAGTTCCACATAGGTTTCCTGCGCCTCCATCAGGTCCACATCGGCCAACTCGTCCATAAACCCGGTCAGGTTTTTGAACACCTTGCCTTTAACAAGACCTTCTTCGATTAGCGCCTCTTTTAGCTCATCCATATGACTTAGCCATTCGGCTTGCGGATAGGCCAGTAGGTGCGACAGCACACGTAAACTTCTCATGACGATCCCCCTACAGGTTTGCGGGGCGTGCCGCTAAGGGTATTGTTATGGGTCTGACCACCAAACAAATTGGTGCTTTGTTTGGCGCCGGTATTGCAGCCGTTGTCAAAGGAAAATCCGCACTCGGAACGTGTCGAAAACGCAATTTCCTGATCGAACGGCCCGTCGCCAGCGTATTCACGATGGTTGGTCGGGATAACATAACGATCCTCATAATTGGCAATCGCCATGAGCTGGTACATGTCGTTCATGTCATCCTCGGACATGCCAACCTGTTCCAGCACTGCCGGATCTTCGACGCCATCAACGGTTTTGCCACGCATATAAAGACGCATCGCCATCATCCGCTCCAGGGCATTGATCACCGGCTCTTCGTCTCCGGCGGTGAGCAAATTGGCCAGGTATTTCGTTGGTATGCGTAAACTACGCACATCAGGCAACATGCCATTTTGTTCCAGCAAGCCCGATTCCGCAGCCGATTGAACCGGCGAGAGGGGCGGCACATACCAGACCATAGGCAAAGTGCGGTATTCCGGGTGCAGGGGAAAGGCAATCTGCCAGTCCATTGCCATTTTATAGACAGGCGAGTTTTGCGCACCATCTATCCAGCTTTGCGGCACCCCGTCGGCCAGCGCACGTTTGATGACCTCCGGATCGTGTGGATCAAGGAACAGATCGCACTGGCTTTGATAGAGGTCTTTCTCATCAGGTGCCGAAGCGGCTTCCTCGATCTTGTCTGAATCGTATAAAAGCACGCCCAGATAGCGAATACGCCCAACGCAGGTTTCCGAACAAACGGTTGGCTCGCCCGCCTCGATCCGGGGATAACAGAACGTACATTTTTCTGATTTTCCAGACTGCCAGTTGAAATAAATTTTCTTGTACGGGCAACCGGAAACACACATGCGCCAGCCCCGGCACTTGTCCTGATCAATCAGAACTATGCCATCTTCCTCGCGCTTGTAGATCGCACCGGAGGGGCAGGACGCAACGCAGGACGGGTTCAGGCAATGCTCACAAAGACGCGGCAAATACATCATAAAGGTGTTTTCAAATTCACCGTAAATTTCTTTTTCCATCTGTTTGAAATTGTAATCTTTTGAGCGTTTTTCAAACTCACCGCCCAGGATTTCTTCCCAGTTCACACCCCAATCGGGTTTTTCCTTGAACTTGCCGGTAATCGCCGATTTCATCCGCGCCGTTGGTACGGTTTGGCTCTCTTTAGCGGTTTTCAGATGATCGTACTCATAGGTAAACGGCTCGTAATAATCGTCAATCAACGGCAGATCAGGGTTGGCAAACAGGTTTGACAACACGCCAATTTTACCACCAATTTTGGGCTTTAGCTTGCCAGCTTTGGTCAGCTCCCAGCCACCTTTCCACTCTGACTGGTCTTCCCAGTTTCTAGGATAGCCAACGCCGGGTTTGGTTTCCACATTGTTGAACCAGGCATATTCAACGCCGCCTCTGCTGGTCCAGACGTTTTTGCAGGTCATGGAACAGGTGTGACAGCCAATACATTTATCCAGATTGAGGACCATGCCGATTTGCGCACGAATAGTCATTGGGCTGCCTCCATGTTGTTCGATTGGCCTTCAACATAGGGCTCTTCCATCCAGTCCACCGTGTTGGTTTTACGCAAAATGACAAACTCATCACGGTTGGACCCAACGGTGCCATAATAATTAAAGCCCCATGATAATTGCGCGTAACCGCCAATCATGTGTGTGGGTTTCACCACCGCTTTGGTGACCGAGTTGTGAATACCGCCGCGCTTGCCTGTAATGCGGCTGCCGGGGGTATTCATAGTTTTTTCCTGCGCGTGATACATCATGCACATGCCTTCTGGCACTCGCTGACTAACCACGGCGCGGGCGGTAATGGCCCCGTTGACGTTGTAAAGCTCAATCCAGTCATTATCAGCCACATCAACCTTGCGCGCGTCAGTTTCCGAAAGCCAGACAACCGGCCCACCACGGTTCATGGTCAGCAGTAAAAGATTGTCTGAATAGGTCGAATGAATGCCCCATTTCTGGTGCGGAGTTATCCAGTTCAGTGTAATCTGCTTCACATCTCCGCCGCGTTCCTTCACCGAATTGGTGATGGTTTTGGTGGAAATTGGTGGCTTGTAAACACACAGACTCTCGCCAAAATCGCGCATCCATTCATGATCCTGATAGAACTGCTGGCGTCCGGTTAGCGTGCGCCACGGGATCAGCTCATGCACATTGGTATAACAGGCGTTATAGCTGACATGTTCGTCCTCAAGGCCAGACCAGGTGGGCGAAGAAATGATCTTGCGCGGTTGCGACTGAACATCCCGAAAGCGGATTTTTTCGTCCTCTTTGGGGCGTGCCAGATGGGTATGATCCCGCCCGGTGGTTTTGGACAGATCCGCCCACGCCTTGACCGCAACTTGCCCATTGGTTTCAGGGGCCAGCGACAAGATAACTTCTGTGGCATCAATGTCGGTTTCAATACGCGGTTGGCCTTTGCTGACCCCCTCTTCGCGCACCACTTTGTTCAATTTACCCAGCAACTCCACTTCGGCCTCGGTATTCCAGGAGACACCTTTGCCACCATTGCCAAGCTTGGCCAGAAGCGGCCCAACAGAGGTAAACTTCTTGTAAAGGTTAGGGTAATCCCGTTCTACCTCGACAAGATTAGGCATGGATTTACCCGGAACCGGATCGCAATCACCATTTTTCCAGTCCTTGACGCCCAGCGCCTGACCCAGCTCGCCGGGGGTGTCGTGCAGGATAGGCACCGTAACCAAATCCTTCTCCACGCCCAAATGCCCCTTACAAACTTCTGAGAATTTTTTGGCCAGGCCTTTGAAAATATCCCAATCCGAGCGGCTTTCCCATGCGGGATCAACGGCCCGGCTAAGCGGGTGAATGAACGGGTGCATATCCGAGGTGTTCAGATCGTTTTTCTCGTACCAGGTGGCAGTTGGCAGGACGATGTCTGAATAAACTGCCGTGGTGGACATACGAAAATCAAGCGTCACCACCAGGTCCAGTTTACCCTCGGGAGCGTCGGCATGCCATTTCACTTCGGATGGCTTTGCTGAACCCGTTTCGCCCAGATCCTCATTCATCATGCCGTTTTGTGCACCCAGCATATGGCGCAGAATATATTCATGCCCCTTGCCGGACGAACCCAGAATGTTAGAGCGCCAGACAAACAGATTACGCGGAAAATTATCTGCGCGGTCAGGGTCCTCGGCTGCAAATTGCAGATCGCCGGATTTAAGACTGTCCACCACATAATCCTTGGTAGATTTGCCGCTCTTTTCAGCTTTGGCAGATAGCCTCAGCGGGTTTTCATCCAGTTGCGGTGCAGAAGGCAGCCAGCCCATGCGTTCGGAACGCACATTGCAGTCGATCAACGAATGGTCTTTCCATTTATCCGCTGAGGCCAGAGGCGAGAGAATTTCATCCACGCCCAGTTTCTCATAACGCCATTGATTGGAGTGGTTATAGAAAAACGAGGTGGAATTCATTTGCCGTGGCGGGCGGCTCCAGTCCAGCCCAAAGGCCAAAGGCAACCAGCCGGTTTGCGGACGCAGTTTTTCCTGACCCACATAGTGGGCCCAGCCACCGCCTGATTTACCAATACAGCCACACATCATCAGAAGATTCATAATCCCCCGATAGGTCATGTCCATATGATACCAATGGTTGATGGCCGCGCCCAATATCACCATGGAACGCCCACGGGTTTTGTCGGCATTTTCGGCAAATTCACGGGCGACCTGAATGATCTTGTCAGCGGAAACACCAGTGATTTTTTCGGCCCATGCTGGCGTATAAGGGACGTTGTCATCAAAGCCCTTGGCCACATTTTCGCCGCCCAGACCACGGTCTATGGCATAGTTCGCCGCCATCAGGTCATAAACGGTTGCAACATAAGCAGTTTTTTTGCCTTTAAGGGTGACCTTGCGCACGGGAAGTTTGCGCACCTGTATACTGTCATGGTCGGTGTGGGCAAAAATTTTGCTCTCGTGTTCCTGATTGCCAAAGTAAGGGAACGCCACGTCCAGCACATCATCGGGTTTATCTATATTACTCAAAGACGGCCATATATCCTCGCCCGAGACATTATCCTTGGCCTCCAGATTCCATTTGCCCTTCTCGCCCCAACGCGAACCAATAGTACCGTTAGGAACGCGGTGACTTTGCGAGCCTTCATCAAAAACAACAGATTTCCATTCAGAATTATTTTTAACCTTCAGTCCGCCGGTAAAATCAGAAGCACGCAAGTTACGGGTGGGAACATAATGGTCGCCCTGTTTTTCCAGCAAAACCTGCATCGGCATATCAGAATAATTGCGTACATAGTCGGTGAAGTATTCCGACTTGCCGCCAAGGTGATATTCCTTGAACACCACATGCCCCATGGCCATGGCCATAGCCGCATCGGTACCCTGACGCGGGTTTAGCCAAATGTCGGTCAGTTTGGCAACTTCGGAATAATCCGGCGTTACCGAAACCGTCTTGGCACCCTTATAGCGCACCTCGGTAAAGAAGTGTGCGTCCGGTGTGCGCGTTTGCGGCACGTTGGAGCCCCAGGCGATGATATAGGATGAATTGTACCAATCGGCACTTTCAGGCACATCAGTTTGTTCGCCCCAGGTTTGCGGGCTTGATGGTGGCAGATCGCAATACCAGTCATAAAAGCTAAGGCATACGCCGCCCATGAGCGACAAATAACGCGAGCCAGCCGCATACGAGACCATCGACATGGCCGGGATGGGCGAGAAACCAAACACCCGGTCCGGGCCAAATGTTTTGGTGGTGTAGACATTGGCGGCGGCGGTGATCTCGTTCACTTCGTCCCAATCGGCACGAACAAAGCCGCCAAGGCCGCGCATTTTTTTGTAATCCCTGGATTTTTCAGGATCAGAGACAATGCTGCCCCAGGCCAGAACCGGATCACCGTGTTCCATCTTGGCAGCACGAAAGGCGTTTAACAGCCGCGAACGAATAAGCGGATATTTCAGCCGGGCCGCAGAATACAGATACCAGGAATAGCTGGCCCCGCGTGAGCAACCGCGTGGCTCGTGATTGGGCATATCGGGCCGCGTGCGCGGATAATCCGTTTGCTGTGTCTCCCAGGTGACCAGGCCGTTTTTGACGTAGATTTTCCAGCTGCACGAGCCCGTGCAATTCACCCCGTGAGTGGAGCGCACAATTTTGTCGTGCGCCCAGCGCCCGCGATAGGCTTTTTCCCAGTCTCTGGCCTCGCTTGTGGTAATGCCGTGGCCGTTTGAAAACTTGCCTTCAACCTTGGAAAAATAAGTTAGTCTGTCGATGAAATTGCTCATGGAATTTGGTCCTAAAAGAATCGTATAGCCTGTATAAAGGAAAGTTCCGCGGACAGAAGCCCGCGGAACCTGATGCGCTTATGGGTTTTTCACATAAGCGTCTTTGCGCAAGTAAAACCACCAATTGATCAATATGCAAAGCGCATAAAAGGCAGCAAAGCCATAAAGTGCATATTCCGGGGTGGTTAGCTTGATCTGCTCGCCAAACACTTTGGGAATGATGAAGGCACCATAAGCGGCCACTGCAGAGGTCCAACCCAGAACCGGCCCAGCCTGTTCTTTGTCAAATACCATGGCAATGGTACGAAAGGTCGAGCCATTGCCAATGCCGGTTGCGGCAAACAGGATCAGGAACAATACCAGGAAGGGCATGAAGTATTCCTGCGGCGTGGCCGAAGCATAGGCCGCTTTCATATAATAGGCGACGCCCAGCGCCGCAGCGACCATAACAACAGAAATGATTTGGGTGACTTTGGCACCGCCCATCTTGTCGGCAATTATGCCGCCAACAGGACGAATCAACGCACCGATAAAAGGCCCGGTCCAGGCAAACATCAGGGCACTGGGACCATCAGGGTTTGCCAGATTGTGGGTCATCACCCCGTCAACCATCACATGTTGAAAGCCAAAGATAACCTTGATTGCCAGGCCAAATGCGGCGGCATAACCAATGAAGGAACCAAAGGTCATGGTGTAGATAACCGTCATCGCCCAGGTGTGTTTGTTGTTGAAAATTTTGTACTGGTGATCCAGACTTTTCTTGATGGGTCCGGGGATCAGTTTTAGCGCAAAAACCGTGGCTGCAATAACAAGCGGCAACACAATCCATTTGCTGATCATCAAGCCCGAGCCACCCACATCAGCAGGCAACATCAACCATAGGCCAGCCGTTGCCGTAGCAAAGCCGATCAGCAACATGCCGGAAATTTTGGCAAAGGACCCAAGGGGTGAACCAATATTAGGCGACACATGGTCTGCGGTAATATTGTTCATGCCAAACCAGGCGGCAATGACGATAGGCACCAAAATCACAACCCAGATGAAACCGGCATTATGAAGGTAGGTATCAGTCCCCGCCGGGATTTTGCCGATCAGCGTGCCAGACGTGGCTTCCAGAACCATGGGTGCGCCGCCGAACATGGCAGCGGTCATCACCAATGGCACCAGAATTTGCATGGTGGTCACACCAAAATTACCCAGCCCGGCATTCATGCCCAGAGAGTAACCAGCCATTTTTTTGGGGAAGAAAAAGCTGATATTGGACATGGAGGAAGCAAAGTTGCCACCGCCAAAACCGGACAGAAGCGCCATGAGCTGGAACTGCCATAGCGGCGTGTCAGGGTTTTGCAACAGCATCCCCGTTCCCGCAGCAGGTACGATCAGAAGGGCCGTCGTGAAAAAGATGGTGTTGCGCCCACCGGCCAGCCGGATGAAGAACGTTGAGGGTATCCGCAATGTCGCCCCGGTCAGACCAGCAATGGCCGCCAGCGTGAACAATTCGGACTGCGCAAACGGAAATCCCAGATTGATCATTTGCACCGTGATGATGCCCCAATAGAGCCACACCGCAAACCCGCATAAAAGCGCCGGAATGGAAATCCACAAGTTTCGATTGGCAATAGCCTTGCCGGTTGACGCCCATTCGGTTTCGTCTTCCGGGTTCCATTGTTGAAGATCTTTTGCCATGTTCTGGCTCCTTCTGTTGAAAACAATCAGACGCTTTTCCCAAGTGTCCAAACCATCAGGCACCACGTGCCAAAATTTACCATCCCTGTGATTGACCTAGATCAAAAAAATATTTTTTTATGAGTAGGCTGTCTCAATAACGCTTTTGAAAACAAAAAAACGGGGGCTTGCCCCCCCGTTTTTCCGTTTTGTGTGTAGCCACTTTAACTGTGTTTGAACTTCACATCAGTCAAATCCACCCCAAGAGCTTCCAGACGCTTGAGCGCATGGGCTTCTCGACTGCCAAAGACCTTGACCTTGTCAATCTCGTCACTAGCCACCCCTAATACTTCAAGGTGTTTACGAGCCGCTTCTTTTCTGTGGCGGGTAAAGCCACTGTCAAAGCGCTCTTCAGCTTCGATTTCATCGGCCTTGCTAAAGCGGACAAACAGCGCCAGGAAGGATGCGCAGGTCACCAAAGCGCCGAGAATGAGGTAGGATGTATGCCAATCCATCTCGCCCTTGAACAAGAAACCCGCCGCAACTGCGCCAACATTACCGCCCGCGCCAACGACACCGGCAACAGCACCCAGGGATTTTTTGGAAATAAACGGAACGACCGAAAATGTTGCCCCTTCAGACATCTGGGTAAACAGCGAGAAGAACAGCAATGTTGGTATGGCCAGAAACAACACATGCATTTGCGAGAACAGCATCAAAGCCAAACCCTCAATGAACAGCACGATGAACAACCATGTTGCCCGGCCTTTCAAACCCCACAGCGACGCAAAGTTGTCACCGAATATGCCGCCCAGTGTGCGGGCAAAGATATTCATCAAACCAAAGCTTGCCGCGACCATGCCGGCAGTCACCAGGTTGAGACCAAAATAGTCAAAGAAATATAGAGCCAGCGTACCAAAGATAATCAGTTCAATGCCAAAACAGGCGGCATAAATGAAGAATAACATCCAGACCCGGTAATCTTTTAACGCATGAAAGAAATTCCCGACTGATTTGTTTCTTTCCGGCATTTTGCCCTGGGCGCGCAATTCCTTATAGCTGCCATCGGGTGCATCCTGAGTGAATACGTAATAGACAACGCCCGTCACCAGAATCACTGCACCGGCAACAACCATTGAGGCACGCCAGCCAAAGGCTTCGTTCATGCCAAACCCGACCACAAAGATGGAAAAGATCATCGGCATGGCAAACTGGGTGACACCGCCGCCCAGATTACCCCAACCGGCACTGGTCGCATTAGCCTGACCAACAACATTCGGCGCGAACATATTGGTTGTATGGTATTGGGTAATGACAAAGCTCGCGCCGATCACACCAATCAAAATTCTGAAAATCAGAAAGCTTGTATAATCCTGAGCAAGCCCAATACCCATAACCGGCAAAGAGGCCAGGACCAACAACCAGGTATAGGTCAGCCTTGGCCCATAATGGTCACAGAGCCAGCCGATCAGTATTCGGGCAAACACCGTAGCCGAGACGGCCCCGATAATGGTCCAACCGATTTGTTCTTTGGACAGCCCCAATTCCTCTCGGACAACCGCCATTAGCGGCGCAATACCAAACCAGGCAAAGAAACACAGGAAAAACGCAAACCACGTTACGTGGAACGTTCTGATTTGTATTTTATCGACGCGTAAAAAATCGCCCCAAAGACTGGTGGCTTTATTTTGTAATTCCATTGTTACGTCCTCCAAAAACCAACTCGACTCCTCGAATTATCGGCCTTGTACTCATTATTGGGTAACAGTGGTTTGACCTACATCAAGTATTTTGAACGGCTAGAAAAAGAATGGAAAAATGCGCGCTACGACTTGAAAATTACATGACCAGCATACAGAAAAACTTGCTATCAAACCCCTTACCCTTTACTTTTGTGGGCGCGTTCGCCCCTTATGGCAAGGGGCAGTAACAACCTGAACCAGCACCTTGAACCTAATCAAGAAGTCAAATAAATATAGGCTGCACAATGGGAGCAACGGGGCGGCATGGACAGCAAGGTCACACTTGGATCAGTCACCACACCTGCCCTGTTGAAACTGGGTGAACTGGCCCATCAGTTACAGTCGGAGCGCGGTTGCACGGCGCTTTATGTAGATAGTGAAGGCGAGCTGTTTTCAGACGAATTACGCGATCAAAGAAAAAAAACAGCCATAGCCACCAATGTACTGGCTAGCGCCTGTAATGACCCTGAACTTAAAAACAGTATCGACAATTCGACCTTTCAAAAAGTACTTGAAATTTTGGACGCTGTCCAAAACCTGGAACCCCATCGCAAACAGGTCGATAAATTTGAGCTCTCTTTTTCCAAAGCCGTCAACTATTACACCTATAAGGCCTTAAGCCCGCTTCTGGATGTGCAGATTGAAATCGCCTTGCAGGTTGAAGGCATGGTTCCGGCAACGGCAACGGCCTACGCCAATCTGTTGCAATGGAAAGAGCGGGTTGGCCGGGAGCGCGCCTGGGGTACTCATGGATTTTTTAAAGAAGCATTCAAGAACCGTGAGTTTTCAGAACGCATCCTGACATTGCTGGACGAACAAAGTTCATACAAGCGCGCATTTTTATCACTGGCAGCGGAGCCCTATCAAAATCTGGTTGAAAAACTTTTCACCGGCTATGTGATGCAGTTTGTCGAAGACCTGCACGCCATGCTTGAAAATGAGACTGAAACCGAAGAGCTGGAGGCAATTTCACCGGTGACCTGGTTCCAGTTGCTGACTGGAAAAATGGAACGCCTGAAACTTGTTGAGACAGAACTTGTCAATGATTTGACGGGTTTTTCCAAATCTCAAACACGCCCGGAAGCCATAACGAAGCCCGTTGCCGGAAATATAGAGCGGCACATGCCGCTGATACGCACTCTGCCTATATTTTCAAAACTGGAAGAAGCCGAAGTGTTGGCCTTGTTGTCACATGCCAATGTACAGGAATACGAAAAGGGAAAATTGCTATTCCTGCAATCAGAGCCGCTTTCACGTTTCTATTTGCTGCTTTCCGGCTGGGTAAAATTGTTCAAAGGCTCGGACGCGGGCGATGAGGCCGTCCTGCAAATGCTCTCGGCTGGTGACAGCGTTATGGAAGCAGCCATATTGTTGAATATTCCCTCTGCTGCCAGCGCACAAGTGGTCGAGAAAGCTACCCTGCTTTCCATTCCGGCCCCGGTGGTGCGGCAGGTCTTGCAGGATAACAACGCCTTTGCCCTGAATATGCTGGGTAATCTTTCCATGCGCTCGCAACACCTTATTCAGCAAATTGAGCATTCCCGCCTTAGAAATGCCAGTGAGCGCGTCGGCTGGTATCTACTAAAACTGGGCATGAAAGAAGCCGACGGCAAACCAAACGCCATCCGTCTGCCCTATGATAAATCGCTGATTGCTTCCTATCTGGATATGACGCCGGAAACTTTTTCACGAACGTTGAAAAAATTCCGCACCCAGGGGTTTCGTATTGAAAACAACACCATCACCCAACCGCACCCCAAAGCCCTGTGCCAATATTGCGATGAAACCCTGGCCAGTGCCTGCAAACATAAAGATGAGCCTGACTGCCCGGGCACGTACTTGTAGGAAGTGAATGCACTGTTAGTGGCAGTCAAATTTCATTTATGGATAATTTTAAGTAATACAATGTTACTTTCTTCCGGCTCTTTGTGATGAACTGGATGCGTCAACATCCGTTTTGAAGAACCCAAATAGCAAATACACCGGCCAAGTCTAAGTATTGAAGACCTTTAATGCTTCCCCTTGACCCAATTGCTGTCCCGCCCAAAAGCGCTATTCAATTCAACTACTTCCTTATCTTTTGCCCACTTATATGCTAATTTTTCACAAAGCACATATAGACTTGCGTTGTTGTTGCCTGTTGTTGGCCTCACCCCCCTGATGTAATCAGCGGCATATATAAGTTGTCGAACAAATGTTGTTCGCCAATAATCTTTATATATTTTTTCATGGTACGCACCTTTTGCGATACCTAAGGCTATCAACTCATTCCAATTTAGCATTCGCATAATTATGGTGCGTACTTCTTGGTACTCTTTTAAAGATAGAACCCTATTTGGCTTTTTATCACATTGGCATTCACACTTTTGATTACTCTGACATAACTCTTCACATTGGCATGAGCATTTGCATGGCCGAGTATCTAAGGCAGATTTTTGAACACCTGTTCTATCAAGGTTGTACATGCTTGGTTTTGTTGAAAACTCACCTAATCTTCCTTCATAACAAACCTGATAACGATTGAATAAAGTTAATGTTTTCAGCAAGTCAGAATCCGTTTCCATTTTAACCAAAATATCCATGGTTTCACGATTGATCGCGACATGTCGCGTTCGCATCCACAAGCCCAAAGCGGCAAACATTGTTACAAATAAAATAATATTTTGGGTGCCAAGTCCTGCCAAATTTGACCACTCGATTGGTGTTATCGCTACCAATCCACCGATAACAGCTCCAATAAGTACACAAGCTACGGCGCTTATACTTTTATCTACCATAAAAAAAATGCCCCACAAGAAACATGGGGCAATAATATCATATATAAACCATGAGGTGAAGTAAAATTCTAAGGCAACCCATAACCTTCATGTCTAATCGGTAATCCATAACCCTCACGCATATCTTACTCCTAAAGCTGTTTTTCTCTCACTATTAGATAAGCACAATCTCATTAACAGCGTTCTAACAAGGTGCTCACAATTCATTCACGTGCGTATAAGTCCAGTTAACTCATCTTGCAACAGCATAATCCAAAAAGTTGTATTATTTCACACCACCTTTAAACTTGCTAATATGAGGTATGTAACGATTCCCGACGCCTTAAACATAGGCACGAATTGAGGAAAAATCAAGCATTATAAGTATCCATTGTAGACTATAACTACCCCCCGACCCGGAACCGGCTGCCGGTTTTCTCTAACGTTCTGCCAATCACATAGCCACCAAGGCCCATAGTCAGTAAATTCCACATACCATCAGGTATTTCCAGCACCACGGCAACGCCGCCAAAGGCCTGTACGTAAGGGGCGATGAGGTAATTATTGGCGATGATGGCGGTGAAGGTCAGCATGGTCAGCGGTCGCCAGTTGCGTTGCATCCAGCTTGTCCCCTGCGCCTCGGCAACCAGCACATCGCGCGCCGCCTGGGTCAACACGGTTTCCTGATCGATCAGCTTGGCCTTTATTTCCTGTTTTAGCTGGCGGCGCAGGTCTGCATCCGGCACGGCTTTATCGATGATGCCCGCAACCGGGCCGATAATGGCGCTAAGAAGTCCCATCATATATTCTCCTCATCCTGAGCTTGTCGAAGGATTGGATAACTCTTCCAAGGCAGTTGAAAGTGTGGGCCATCCTTGAAACTTTGCCAGTCCCCGCCCCATTCCAGCGGCACGCCCTGTTCCGCCGCAGCCATCTGCATGGCGTGGGCGATTTTCTCATACAAAGACCAGTCCCAGCGCACACCATTGCCAACCCAGGCACCCAAATCCACCGCATGGCCCGTGAGATGGCGAGAATTTAACGTGCGCGTGGCACCGGCCTGATAAAGCAGGTTTTGACGCTCTGCCGTGCGCCGCCCCTCCAGCACAGTGAAATCCACCGGGCTAAGCTGCAAGGCACGACGAACCACACAGGCCAGTTCCACATGCACTCCGGCCAGACGCTCGTTCGAGCGCGCCGAAAGCCTGAATACGTCAACGGCAACTGATTTTGATGGCTCGTCCATAGCTTACACCCTTTGCAAAAGTTCATGTTAGATCGTGGGCAAAGGCGTCGGATAAGTTCGCTATGTCCTTACGACTTGACGGCGGGGCGGGGCTGGTTTCCTTTGCACCCATGAGCGATGAAACACCGAATCTAGCGACAGGTTTTGCCATTCCGGAACTTGCTGACTGGCGCGCTTTGGCAGATACGGCGCTAAGGGGCGCCAGCTTTGAAGACACGCTGGTGCGCCGCACAGCGAGCGGCATCGCCCGTGGCCCTTTGCGCACCAAAGTGGATGATCCAAATAGTGCGGGCAACCCCGGTGAGTTCCCGTTTGTGCGGGGTATAAATGCGCAGTTGGACACAGCGCGACCCTGGCATATCACTCAAAGCTACAGGATGGCTGACCCGGCAGAGGCTAACATTGCCATACTGGACGATCTGGCCGGAGGCACCAGTGCGCTGCTGCTCTATCTTGACCCTGCCGGGCAAAAGGGCATTGCGGTACGCACACTGGATGACCTGCGGCGTGTGCTTCGCGGCGTTGATCTCTCCATTGTGCCGGTGCTGTTGCAGGCAAGGCCACTAAATGCCGCCTATGCCGCCATGCTGGTTTCCTGTTTTCAATATTTTGACATGCGAACAGTAGAGGGCGGGTTGGGTTTTTCGCCGGTGGGGCAAACCATCAAACACGGCATGGATATGGCGTTGTTACCGGAAAAATTACACCGCACCGCCAGCTTTGCCCGTTGGGCCGCCGATAACGCCCCCGGTGTTGAAACGGCGATAATTACCTCCTCGCTTATCCATGAAGCCGGTGGTTCAGAAGCGCTGGAGCTGGCTTTCGCCGCTGCTGGTGGATTTGCCTATTTCAAGGTTTTTGTCGAGGCGGGCCTCAGCCCCAATGAAGCCGCAAACGCCATTATGTTCTCGCTATCGCTGGACGCCGATGTGCCGCTGGGCATTGCCAAGCTGCGGGCGGGGCGGCGTATATGGGCACGCATCACCAGCGCTTGCGGCGCAGATGGTGCGGCCTGCGCCATGCGTATTCATGTGGGTACATCCAAGCGAATGATGAGCCGACTTGCCCCCTACACCAACATTTTGCGCACCAGCACGGCCGCCTTTGCTGCCATGGCGGGCGGGGCGCAATATATCACTGTTGAGCCCTATGACATGGCTCTTGGTACCGATCAGCCAAAGGCCCGGCGCCTTGCCCGCAATGTGCAAATTATCCTGCAAGAGGAAGTCCGCGGCCGGGCCGTGATGGACCCTGCCGGGGGGGCTTATGCCATTGAGAAACTGACCGATGATCTGGCCCAGGCCGCCTGGGCTATGTTCCAGCAAATTGAGCGGCGCGGCGGCCTCATCAAGGCGGCTTCATCCGGCTGGCTGGGAGAGACAGTAACGGCGCAGCGCAATGCCCGGCTGGATGCTATCAAAACTGGCAAGCATAATCTGGTTGGCGTGACAAAATATGTGCAAGAAGGGGAGCGCCTGCCCCTTTCTGTCGATCCATCACCCCCCACACCGATGCCAAAGCCAACGCCTTTTGCGACATCGTTTTCAGTAGAGAACTTTCTGGCCGCCGCCAAAGCCGGAGCACGACTGGTGCCGCCTGTGCAAGGCAATCCGCGACCTGATTTTGCCCCGACCAATTTTTGCACGCCTTTTGAAAACGTGGCCAAGGGAGAAACCCCATGAGCCATGCCTGCAGTTTTCCTGACTTCACCACGCTTGACCTGAATGCCGAGGTAACGCCCGGCACGCCGAAGCGGCAAGGCACTTGTGAAACCCCGGAAGGCATCGCCTTAAAATCTGTTTATGGCCCAGAGGATGTGGAAGGTCTAGCCTTTACCCAAAGCCTTCCCGGCATCGCCCCTTTTGTGCGCGGCCCCTACCCCACCATGTATCTGCAGCGGCCATGGACGGTGCGTCAATATGCCGGGTTTTCAACGGCAGAAGACTCCAACGCCTTTTACCGTCGTAATCTGGCGGCAGGTCAAAAAGGGCTTTCCATTGCCTTCGATCTGCCCACACACAGGGGGTATGATTCAGACGAGCCGCATGTGGCTGGTGATGTAGGCATGGCCGGTGTGGCTATCGACAGCCTTTTGGACATGCGCATTCTCTTTGATGGCATACCGCTGGACCGCATGTCGGTATCCATGACCATGAATGGCGCGGTTTTGCCAATTATGGCGCTCTACATTGCCTCTGCACGCGAACAGGGTGTGGCCGATGTGGCCCTTATGGGGACCATTCAGAACGACATCCTCAAAGAGTTCATGGTGCGCAACACCTATATCTATCCGCCGCAGCCCAGCATGCGCGTTGTTTCGGATATTTTCGCTTACTGTTCAGAGCACATGCCCAAATTCAACCCCATTTCCATTTCCGGCTATCATATGCAGGAAGCCGGGGCGAGCGCCGATCTGGAACTGGCCTATACCCTTGCTGATGGCATTGAGTATGTCCGGGCTGGCATTAAAGCCGGCATGGATGTGGATAGTTTCGCACCGCGCCTAAGCTTCTTTTGGGGCATAGGCATGAACTCGTTCATGGAGATCGCCAAATTGCGCGCCGGGCGTTTGCTATGGGCGCAGTTGATGGCCAAAAACTTTGCCCCGAAAAACCCTAAATCCCTGTGCCTGCGTACCCATTGCCAAACCTCTGGCTGGTCGCTGACGGCGCAAGACCCTTATAACAACATTGCCCGTACATGTTTTGAGGCCATGGCCGCCGTCGACGGTGGCACGCAATCACTGCACACCAACGCGCTGGACGAAGCCCTGGCCCTGCCCACCGATTTTTCAGCGCGCATAGCTCGCAATACGCAATTGTTCTTGGCTGAAGAAGCCGGTGTTACCCGCACCATCGATCCGTGGGGTGGCTCTTACTTTATCGAACGCCTGACCCATGATCTGGCGACCCGCGCCATGGAACATATAAACGAGGTCGAAGCCCTTGGTGGCATGGCATCTGCCATTGAAGCCGGGGTGCCAAAATTGCGCATTGAAGAAGCCGCCACCCGCACCCAGGCTCGCATCGATAGCGGTGCGCAAACCATAACCGGCGTCAATAAATTTACCCCGGGGCCGGGTGAGGCAGAAGACGTTCCGGTACTGAGTGTTGATAATGCCAAAGTGCTTGCCAACCAGATCGCCAGGCTGAAACAATTGCGCACGGAACGGGATGAACCTGCCACACAAGCCGCACTGAATGCACTTACCAGAGCCGCACGCGAAGACACCGGCAATTTGCTGGAGCTTGCCATAAACGCGGCTAGCGCCATGGCCAGTGTTGGCGAAATATCCGGCGCGCTGGAAAAAGTTTATGGTCGCCACAAGGCTGAACCAAAAGCCCTCAAGGGCGTATATTTACGCGAAGGCGGTGATGACCCGTTGATGGCTCGCGCCAAAATAGCGGCACAAAAATACGCCAAAACCTATAACCGCGCCCCGCGCATTCTTATTGCCAAGCTGGGTCAGGACGGCCACGACCGGGGCCAGAAGGTCATCGCCAGCGCGCTTAGCGATCTGGGTTGGGATGTTGTTATCGGACCATTATTTCAAACCCCAGAGGAGGCCGCCACACTGGGAATTGAGAAAAACGTGGACATCATCGCCACATCTTCACTGGCCGCCGGGCATCTTGTTTTCGTACCGCAACTAAAAACCGCCCTTGATGCGGCAAAGCGCAATGACATCAAAATCATCGTTGGCGGCGTTATCCCGCCGGACGATGTGGCAAAACTTGATGCCATGGGTGCCGCCGGGGTTTTCCTGCCCGGCACTGTGGCAGCAAAGGCGGCCCTCTCGCTCATTGATTTGCTGACCGGAAGGCGCAATGAGCCTTAATTTCCGGCGGTCAAGACGTCTTCCTTGTAAACACTAAAGTCGATGTCTTCTATTTTCATGTTGCGCAGCATGGTCCCCAGGCCAAACACCGCCATGAGTTGTTGAAATGCGCTCATAAAAACAGGCTCGAACATATCCAGCTGGTATGTATTGACCAATTCCATGGCGATCAGAAAAAGGCTCATGCCTATGCTGCCATAAACATGAACTTTTGCCACAGCCCCAATGTGTTTCAAACGATCCTGTGATGCCTGATAGGGGTCCATTTTTTGACCGCGAAGAAATCTGAAAATAGTGAATGCAAACAGCAGGTTGATTGCGGTGATACCAATAATCGAGACATACTGGTTCCAGACCCAGGGCACGACAAACCTGTGCGCATAGATATAAAACACCAGCCAGGCCACATAAAGAAACACAGCCAATGCAACATAAAATGGAGAAATATAATCAAACAAAACGCGGGGTTTGA
This sequence comes from Robiginitomaculum sp., assembly GCA_021776515.1. Lineage (GTDB taxonomy): Bacteria > Pseudomonadota > Alphaproteobacteria > Caulobacterales > Maricaulaceae > Robiginitomaculum_B. Next base: position 76,967 of record JAJFFS010000006.1, read on the forward strand.
GGTCGGCGCTTCGGGTAGCGTTTTGACGCGCTTCACGCATGAGTTTGTACCAGCGCCATGACGAAAATTCCAACACAATGTGCGGGACCATTTGCATCATAAAGAAAAACAATATGAAGATCATGTTTTCGGATTGCTTGATGCTGCTTGGCAAAAACCCAGACAGGGCCATGACTGCTAATAGTGTCAAACCAAAAAGGCTGATGATGCCGTTCATCCCTGCGTACAGGCTCATCGTTTTTTTGATAGCCTTTACCGGGTCAGCATAATAGGAATTATTGTATAGCTTGGGGTATTCTGATGCAGGGTATTTCTGCAGAACATAGCGATTGCGGGCGATGGTTTTTTTTGGATAGTAAACCGAAATCAGAAAAATCTGACTCACAAACACCGCGTAAAATAAAAACTCGATCATCATCTTAATTTCCCTTATTTGTGTTGTTTTGCATGACATTGCCAAAGGCAATTCTGATCTCTGAATCAGTGACGCCTGCGTCTCTAACGGCCTCAACTGTTTCGCTAAGTTTGGCCAAAGCCCATTCGTTCAGATCAACGGCGCTGTTAAGCTTGGCTTCAGGGTGAATAAATGTACCGCGATAACCTTTGGTTTGAACCACCTCATCGCGTTCCAGTAAACGGTACGCTTTGGCTACTGTTTTATTGTTCAGGTCCAGATCATTTGCTAATTGCCGGATCGAAGGCAAGGCATCTCCTGGAGACAATTTGTCTTCCAATACGGCCTTTTTGATTTGAGCAACCAATTGAGCAAATAACGGGATCTGCCCCTCAATATCGACAATAATTTCCATAAATTTAGTGACCTCAATTGTACCATGTGTAGTGTGGGTACAACTGGGTTATAAATTATGCAAGCAAAAATAGCAGAATTACGTGAAATCAATTCAGCACTTTTTTCATCCGCAAGGGCGCGCCGTTTATGTAATGCACCCCAGAGGCAGGGCCTATTCATTACATTCAGGTTTGTTTGAAAAGAAAGATAAGATGCCCGTAAAGTCACCCAAAGAGAGGTTACCCTCATTCGAGAAGGCTTTGCGATTCAGATTGTATTTTACTTTCAACACCGTATTCACATAACCTGTTTACAGGTTGAAAGCGCCAAAGGGTCTTGAAAATACACCATACTTCCTGCATCCCTTCTTCTGTTCAAGCAAGAAACATGCGCACGCACAATGGATGGAATGAATAGGCCCTGCCCCTAATGTCTGAGTATTTCAAAAGCCCTTTGGGGCGTTTCTCCATACTGACCTTCAAACTTTTGGTCAGTGCTGCATTATTATATTTTATATTTACTCTGGTGGACCTGCGCGAAGCGTTGCAAGCGGCCATAGGGGCAAACCTGATCCTGTTGCTATTGGCAACATTGATACGCGGCGGTGTGTTTTGCCTGGATGCGCTAAGGCTGCACTGGATGGCTCCGGTCAGCGGGTTACCCTACCACCAGCATTTGCGCCTTGCGTTACGCGGTGCATTTTTTTCGCAAATGGGCTTCGGCTTCTTAACAGGTGATGCCTATCGAGCCGTTGGTTATGCCAAAGGTACGGGCAGTTTATCCGCACCTGCCGCGCACCTTCTTGCAGCGCGCCTTGCCGGAATTGCCATGACGGCACTCATTGCCTTAACCGCCGCTTTATTCCTCATCATCACAAAAAGTGAGGCCTTGCACGGGTTTGCCCTGCAAGTCGGGTATGGGGTGGCAATCGTTGGCATGGTCAGTCTTGGTCTTTTGTGGGTTATGTTCAAAATTTTACCGCGCCATGTCCCTGCTTCGGTACAGGACGGCCTGGCCCACGGTGCTGAGGCACTAAAAAGCCTAAGCCCGCGAATATGGCTACTTAGCTTGCTGGTTATCCTCTTGCGTGGAATTTCCCTGTGGTTGATTTTTGTCGCCCTGCACCAGACGGTATCTTATTTTATACCTCTACTGGCCAGCGTAACAGGAACACTGGTGACTTTATTACCATTGGCCTTTGGTGGACTTGGGCTGCGCGAAGGGGCCATCGCCGGTGTTGCCTCACTGTTTGGTATGCCAGCAGCACTGAGTGTCAGTGCGGCAATTTTGCTGCGCATGGCCGTCGTTAGCGCCGCCTCAGCGGGTCTTGTGGTCAGTCTTTTTCTACCAGAAATTCCACACAAGAAGCCGGAAAAAGTAATAAAATAACCTAAGGCCAAAAACGCTAAAACGTACCGCGCAATTGCAGACGATACCGCAAACCAGACTTGCGCTGCTGCATCTCAATGGCTTCGATCACCCCCAATGACCGCGGGCCGGCAAACAAAAAGCGTGTGCGCTCTTCCGGGCGATTAAGTACGCTGCGTACATCAAAAATGGCCGTCATGCCGCGAATGCGGGTTGTCTCGATAAAAGCGCTAAAAGCGCGTGGCGTCGTTGGTCCACCGCCCGGCACGCCGCCCGTGTGATTAAACTGCTCCTCGAACAGACGAAACAGCCTGCTTTTGACGCCATTATTATAAGCCCAGCCCCAGGCAACTTTTTTGGTACTTAAATCCTGACGAAACTCAAACGAAAAGTTGTTTTTTGTCTCGCCGCCAAGCGCCCGGCGTTCGCCAGTGACCGGGTCGGTTACTGCTGATGTACGCATGAAGCCATTGGCATCCAGTGTGGCATTCGTCAGCCCTAATACATCCAGCGGCAACCGCGTATCCACCTCAAAGAACCAGCGCGTTGCGCCCCCCAGATTGCCAGGGGCATCAAAAACCCCCGCAAACGGCACCCGGCCCTGTACTTGCGTAATCCAGTCACGACGCACACTAAATGTAACCGAACCTTTTTGGGCAAAACGACGCTCCCACTCGCCTTTCAGCACCCAGGCCCTATCCGGCTCCAGCTCTGGGTTGCCAACATCGGTCAGATCATCGATCAGGTTTACCGAGGTGACAAAGTCATTGAAATTCAGTTGCGCTACCGTGCGTTCAGCCGAAAAGCGAAGCTGGTTTTTCTCGCTTATATTATGGCTCAAGGTAAAGGACGGTTTGGGAAAGGAAAAATGGCGGGTACGGCTGGCATCCCCACTTTGACTTAACCTTGACGTTTCAAATTTCAGACCTGTTTCCAGCGTCCAATGCTTATTGGGTATATATACCCATGCCGTTGAGACCTCGGCCCGGCGCTCTTTAACCCTGGTATTGCTGATGGGGATGTCAATTTTTTCAAACCCGGCACCGGCATCTGCCTCTAAAAGCAAATTGGCATCCAGATCATTCAAAGCCCCCTCGGCGGCGAATTGCAGGCTATGCTTCTTGCCCGGCACCCAATCAACAACAATGCGTGATATAGTTTCAGACGTCACATCGCGCGTACTCACCCGTGAGGCATTAAATACGCCTGAGACATTTTGACTGGTCGAGGTAAAACGCCCCTTGCCCGTATTATCATTGCGCAAGCCGATTAGTTTGACATCCAGCCCTTTAGCCAGCGCAAAGCTGTAATCCCCGCCAAATTCCGTACTTTCATCATGGATGATTACCTGATTGGCATCAAAGCGCAAAAACGACAAACCAGCACCCGTTGGCGCTTCAACCAACGAGCTTTCATCATTTTTGGTACGTGTGTCCACAGCTTTGGCACTCAGACGTAAAATGTGGCCATTGGCAAATTTCTTTTCCAGATTAAAGGTCGGCGTCCAAAGAGCAAAATCAAATTGCGAAGCTTCATCACGATGTTCGACCAGCGTACCAATTGGCGCAAAGCGTTGTTCAACGCCGGTGGAGCGAAACGGGCCGCCCTGCCGCGCCAGCCCCACTGTAACATCGGCGCCGCCAATATTCAGGTTATGAAACAACTCGGCATTAATCACCACACGGTCGCGCGACAACGTACTTTCAAATGACCAGTTATTGCGCTCTACATCCTGTGCATCTGTTTTCAGGGTAACATTGACCACCCGGCTGAGCCCGCGCATATCAATGCCGGGCGCAGAACCACGAATAAGTTCAACATAGGCCACCCGCTCGGCTGATATGCGTAACAGGATATTATCCAGGCTGTCAGATTTTGTGCTGGGTCGCTCGCCATCAATCAGCACATTACCTGCCGCGCCGCCAAAACCCCGAACATCATCGCCATTATCAATGGAAAACCCCGGAACCTGACGCACCATGTCCAAAGCGGTGACCGGATAATAACTGGCAAAAAAATCCGGCTTATAGGTTGAAATACCCTCGCCCTGATCTTCAGAAACAGACGTTATTGCATCAGCTACCTGGACAACAGATGCAACAGTTTCCCCTGTTGAGGAAACAAAAATACCAAATAAACATACGCACAACAGCCGAGAGATCATCAACGCCGCCTTATCAGACTGATGCCCTGTTATGGACATTCAAAACTATTTGCGAAGCCAAAGTAATGAAATACAGCCAAAGCACAAGCGCAAGACCAAGACGCGTTGGCATACCTTCATAAACAGGGGCAATGGCGGGACAATTTTGCGGTGAAAGCGCACCAGTGGAAAACACGCACTCAGTTGGTTTTTGGTGGCTCAGATGGTTCCGGGAAAGTCTCTGCAAACAATCTTGCCGAAGCAAAATCCCCAACCTCGGCATAAACACGCTCACGCCTGAGTTTTGCCCCTGCATGTGGCGGATAAACCAGTTCCAACGCGACAACATCACGAGGGTCAAGATGGCTAAAGGCATGAAGCGCCTTGTCTGCAAATCTGAACAAAATTGCCGTGGATGACTTTCCAGTCTCGCCGGTCAAAGATGGCGGTGCCAGCATTTTATCAATAGCAAAAAAGCTCTGCGTAACACTTTGTGGTGGCATCAGGTTTTTTGGACTGTCTCCCGTGCGTCCCATAAGCCGCAACAGGTCATTATCCATTGGTTCTTTTAACTTGTTGGAATCACGTATATGCAAAACAACACTTGTCGGGGTGCGCCCCCCCAGCACAACAAGATCGAGAAAAGCTTTCTCCCCCTGGGCAACCAGACCAAAATCCATAGCCGTATCAGAAGCATTGCTTAAAGGTGCCCGCACCCGCCACCGCGCTTTATTACGTGCATCATCCCGCCGCGCTTCCCAGTTTTGCCACCGGGATGGAAAACGCATGGTGTAAAGTCGAGACCAGATCTGCGCCGCCTCACGCATTCTGGTTATTTCCGTCTGAACATCCTCTCGGTCACACGCGATAAGCGCCGCCCGACGTGCCAGATCAGCTTCCAGTTCGTCCAGTTCTTGCACTGTTTTTCCTGCGCGCAATAACGCGCCCCGCGCTTGTGCCCGCCCTGAAACAAGCGCTGTTTTTTCCAGTTTACCAAGCGCATCACAATGCATGGCGATCAATAATATAGATGTACGTTCCCGATAGGCCGTAAACGCATCTGCACCGAATACAGGTTTGCCGCTACCCAGTATGGCAAGCAAAAAAAATGCAAATATACGCGTACGCAAGGCCATCCCCTGTTTCAATTGAACAGCGTAAGCTTACCTATTGTTTATTGCCATCTGGTTTATACGGGCTCCCAATTTGCATAAACCCGACGCCATAGACTAATCCAAAGCCCGATCAGGCAAATACCGGCGATAAGGAACAGAATGGCAGGAATGGAATGCCGGGATGATGGAACAGCACCTTTATTACCAACTTCATTGATCTCAACCAGCCCGGCGCGCCAACGCACCACCTCACCAGCAAACTGGTTGACTGCCTGACCATCGGCAAAGGTTTGCATGGCTGGCACAAAATCTGCCCCCTGCTCTCCTGTCAGTATCAACGTCGGTTTCTGGTTTATCTCGGTCCAACCGGCCACCCCGAGGCCAGGCGGACGGGAAGCCTCGTCAGCAAAAGCAATACGTGATACTTTAATAAAGGGCTTTTTGCGCCGGGACGCATCCGTTTTAGGCCCAACCGCAGCACCGGCGGCAAAAACCTGCGGCAGACTTGCAACCAGTTGCGGCGCAAGCTGGCTACGGGGACCAAGTACAATGAGCGCTGTTTTGTGTGGGGCAGAGTCAAATTCTGTTCCATACCAGGCCGTTGTCAAAGGCATACCGGCAATCAGGGCAATGCGTGCCATAGCCTGCCAGGACGCGTATAATTGGTCATCCGAACTGGTAGCGAAAACAATACCGGTTCCCTTTCCCTTTTCGTTTGTGAACGGCGCACCATCGACCGCAAACCGGGCTAGGCCATGTGCGAAATCCAAACCGCTGCTTTCTATGCGCGCAGACAAAAGCTTTAGCGGAGATTGAACACTTTTCCTTGTGCAAGGTACATTTTCAGCCGATGGATGTGCCTCGCGGGAAATGCTGAACGAACGAACGACTGTATCTGTTTTGCTGGCTAAGGGGACAACAAACTGATTGTGGGAACGCTTGAGGCGTTTTGTTACAGACTTGTTGCCATCAATAGAGATAGACACAGCAGAATCTGAACTGACCCAATCGGGGCGTTCAATATCAACAACCAGACGTGTTACCCCGTCATAAGGTGTTCGCACCGTATTTTCAAAAGGGCGGGCATCCCAGGCGCGCTCCCCCAAAGCATTTTTAATGCCATCCAGTGCCCGTGCCCCCCGCACAGAAGGCGCATTTGCCAGCAAAGCGGGTGCCGCACGGGTACTTTTCAAGCGGATAAGGCGCCCGGCAAAGAGGCGCGCCATAGCAAGTACATCTTCCTGGCTGCGCCCCTGAAACTCCACCATGGGGCGGGCACCAGGCCGCAAGGCAATACCAGACCTGGCAAAACCCGAATTAATGCGCGCACTAAAATCAAGCCCGGCAATGCGACTGGCAGGTACAATCTGTGGTACACGGCCCGCACGAACGGCCAGACCCTGTGTAACCAATGCCCCTAAGGCTGCATACGTCTCATGATCAAGAGAACCTCTGGCTATGCTGACCCTGGACAGTGCCCACGGCCCAACCGCCAACCAATCTTCCAGTTCAGCAAAAGAGGAAATATCGGGGGATAGTGATAAATCAAACCGGCTGCGGGCAAGATCCAGATGCCACCCGCCATCAGCTTCTATCGGGCATAAACCCGGATTAACGCCCTCAAAGGAGATCCGGATGCGGTTAATCCCGGCTTTCAAGTGCGCCGAAGGCACATCAATGCGCGCGCTAAATGCTTCTGGCTTGGGGTTGACAACAACACCCGCAGCTTCATTAACTCGTACCACCATCATCGTTCCGGGTGCTGGCAAAACTTCACCTGGTTCAGCAAACAGCGTCAGTGTGGCGGCACTGGCCCCCGGGGGAATATTCAGATCAAAATTAAACTCTGAATTTCGCCAATCCAGTGCCTGATCCCTCTCCATTTTGGTTAAATTTCGCAAGCTTTCCTGTGCCGCAACTTGCGATACCCCCTGCACCATAATGAATAGAATTGTCAGTACCAGTATGCAAAACCGGAAAATTCGTGCCATGTTGAACCACCTTGCCCCTGTAAATCAACGCCAGGGGGGTAGAGGAGCAAGAATGTCGCCATGTCAGAGATAAAATCCAGTATTTGGGCAGAAGCCCTGATCCGCCGCGCCCGCATCGGCGGTGCCTTTGCCTACTTACGCCATCATGGTGATGATGATGCTGGCATTGTGGTCATCAAAGTCTCCATGATGGATGGGCGCGCCATCGTATTGATGCCGGAACGAGACGAAAATTTTTCCCGGATATGGGTACAGCAAAGTGTTGAGCCACAAGACGAAGCGGATGCAGAGGACTTGATTAAAAAGGCACAGCACCGTGATCCTGATCTGTGGGTGATCGAAATAGAAGACCCACAAGCACGCGATTTTTTATTACCGGAGGAACGCCCCACCTCTTGACGAACCTCAAGCTTCGTGGCGAAATACACCCATGCTATTTTTGTTTAATGACAGAGTCTTTGAAATTGGGCAGCCGAATGAAACCATCAATTCTGATGGTTTTCCGCTTTCGCCTTCTGCATTCGCTAGCCTGACGCAGCAGGATATACTCTTGCTTGTCCGTGGAGAGATGTTTGCAGACCCGCTCCTGGTGCATGATGCACCTGAACGGGCGATACAAATCGCTACCATTATTGCTACAAAAACAAATGCCAACGCAATACTGGCTGGCCCGCCAATTGGCGGTGCAAAAGCTGCGGCGCAAATTGCGGTTATGCTGGCCGAGGTTTCACTGATCACTCTTTCCAATCTGAATATCCGCCAGACCGGGGGAACGCTGACCACAGCTGGTGTTGAAGAGGCGGTATGGGCCGCACTACGCTGATAGCACCACTTGCTGTTTGCTATGCGCCGGGGTAATCCGACGCTAGAAACAGAGCCAACATCATGACCGACCTTCCCTATGCCAGCGAAGCCGCACAGCGGCGCACCTTTGCCATCATCTCTCACCCGGATGCGGGTAAGACCACGTTGACGGAAAACCTGCTTCAGGCTGCCGGTGCGATCCACCTTGCCGGGCAAGTACGCGCACGGGGTGAAAACCGGCGCACCTCATCGGACTGGATGCGTATTGAGCGCGAGCGGGGCATCTCGGTTTCTTCCTCGGTGATGACTTTTGATTATCAGCAACTCATCTTCAACCTGCTGGATACGCCCGGTCACGAAGATTTTTCAGAGGACACCTATCGCACCCTTACCGCCGCTGATAGCGCCATTATGGTGCTGGATGCGGCCAAGGGGATTGAGCCACAAACCCTGAAACTTTTTGAGGTTTGCCGCCTGCGTGACATCCCCATCCTGACCTTCATCAACAAGATGGACCGTGAGGCGCTGGACCCGCTGGAACTAATGGACGAAATCAGCGACAAACTAGCGCTGGATGTTACCCCCATGCAATGGCCCGCTGGCTCAGGCAAACGCTTTCGCGGCGTTCAGGATTTGCGCGATAATACTTTCCTGCCGTTCGAGGCACAGTCCAAACCAGGACAAACGCGCCGGTTAAACCTGGATGACCCGCAAATGGACGGATTTTTACCTGATGATCAGCGCGAAGAGCTGAGCGAGGCCGCAGAACTGGCCAGCGAGGCCTGCCCGTCGTTTAATATCCAGTCCTATCTGGAGGGACATTTAACCCCGGTGTATTTTGGCTCTGCCTTGCGCCATTTTGGTATTACAGAACTTTTGAACGCCCTTGCTACTCATGCCCCAAGCCCCAAGGGCACCAAAGCTCAAACTAACGGACAAGAAACAATAATTGAGCCGGGCAGCGCGCAAACCAGCGGGTTTGTTTTTAAGGTACAGGCCAATATGGACCCTAACCATCGTGACCGCGTTGCCTTTACACGTCTGGCATCAGGAAAATTTAAACGCGGCATGAAGCTGAAAACCACTGCGGGCAAAGTCATGAGCATCAACGCCCCCATTATGTTTTTTGCGCAAGATCGCGGCATTGCTGAAGAAGCCTATGCTGGCGACGTCATTGGCATACCTAATCACGGTGCTTTGCGCGTTGGTGATAGTTTAAGCGAAAGCGGCAAGGTGCAATTTGCCGGCATTCCCAATTTTGCGCCCGAACTGCTGCGTCGTGCCCGCCCGCGCGACCCCATGAAAGCCAAACATTTGCGCAAAGCTCTGGAAAGCCTTGCAGAAGAAGGCGTAACCCAGCTTTTCAAGCCGGTTATCGGTGCCGATATGATTTTGGGTGCCGTAGGTCAGCTACAAATTGAAGTCACCGCAGAACGCATTGCTGAAGAATACAAACTGGATGTTATCTTTGAGGTCTCCCCCTATACGGTCGCCCGATGGGTGAAGGCGCAAGACAGAAAAGAGCTGGAAAATTTTGTCGACAAGCACAAAATGCAAATGGCCGAAGATGTTGATGGCGATCCAGTGTTTTTAGGAAAAACCCCGTGGGAAATTGGCTATGCCCAGGAAAAATTTCCCAAGATCGACTTTCTGACGACAAAAGAGCGTTAAATCATGACTTTACTACAGAGCAATAAAACACTGCCCGAACAGCTTGGCGAATTAGGCGCGTTGGTCACCGAAGTGTGGAACACGTCCTTTTTTGACATCAATACCGGAAAAATTATTGTCGCATTGGCTATTGTCATTCTGGCATTATTAGTGCGCGGGCTTGTCAGTCACCATGTGCTCCGCCTGTTGGCCCGTCTGGCAAAGAAAACCAAAACTGAATTTGACGATCATTTGTTTGCCGCCATCGCGCCGCCGTTCAAAATGATACCCATCATTGTAGGCTTGTTTTTCGCGGTACAAGTTCTGGGACTTAGCGGCAACGCGCTCACCTTTGGTGCCAACTTCATGCGCTCACTGATTGCCTATGCGATATTCTGGGCATTAGTGCGCAGCGTCGAGCCGGTCTTTCATCTGATGACGCCCCTGGGCAAAGCCCTTAGCCCGGCGATCATGGACTGGACCAAGAAAACCGCCAAGGCATTGCTTGCCTTTATTGGTGGTGCCGCCATTCTTGAAATATGGGGCATACAGGTTGGCCCCATGCTGGCGGGCCTGGGCATATTTGGCGTTGCCGTGGCGCTGGGTGCGCAGGATTTGTTCAAAAACCTCATTGCCGGGCTTCTTATTTTGGCCGAGCGCCGCTTTAATCCCGGCGAGTGGATCAAGGTTGACGGCGTGGTTGAGGGCACCGCAGAAAAAATCAACTTTCGCTCAACCCAAATACGCCGCTTTGACAAAAGCATTGTTCATGTCCCCAATGCCAAGCTTTCGGATAATGCACTGATCAATTATTCACGCATGACCCATCGGCGCATCTACTGGAAAGTCGGGCTGCTTTATAGTGCCAGTGTCGATCAACTTCGCGCCGTGCAACAGGGCGTATTGCGTTATATCGAGGATAACCCGGACTTTGCCAACCCCCCAGAAGTTAGCACTTTTATCCACATTGACAGCTTTAATGATAGCTCCATCGATCTGATGATCTATTGTTTCACCAAGACCACCAATTGGGGGGAATGGCTGAAGATCAAGGAAGATTTCGTCTGCGCTGTCAAAGACATCGTCGCCGAGGCCGGTACCGATTTTGCCTTTCCATCGCGCACCATTTATGTGGAACAGAGCGGCGAGCCGGGCGGAATTACGGTTTAGGTCCCGGACGATTTAGAAACTGTCTGGAAGGTTATGAATATGGGCCGTATGGCTCATGGAGTTTCAAGTTTGTACGCCCGGGGTGTTCAAAAATATGGGTGCCACGCAAAGTGTGTTCCCCCCCTAGCGCGCCAGTTCTTTCATGGCGTTTTCAATGCCTTCCAGCGTGAGCGCGAACATACGCTGGCGGCCTATGATGTCACCAATCATGGAAATGCTGGCGGTATAGTCCCAGTATTTTTCAGGCGTCGGGTTAAGCCAGATCACGTCTGTGTAGGTATCCACCACCCGCTGCAGCCACAAGGCACCGGCTTCCTCGTTCCAATGCTCGACAGAGCCACCGGGCACGGACACCTCATAGGGGCTCATGCTCGCATCGCCAACAAAGACAATTTTGGTGTCGGATGGCAAGGTGTGCAGTATATCCCATGTGGGGATGACCTCGGAGCGGCGGCGGCGGTTCTCTTTCCACACCGCCTCATAAAGGCAGTTATGGAAGTAATAATGGTCGAGACGCTTGAACTCGGTGCGCGCAGCAGAGAAAAGTTCCTCGCATTTATCAATGAACGGATCCATCGAGCCACCAACATCCAGAAATAACGCCACCTTGACCGTATTGCGCCGTTCTGGCCGCATCAGAATATCCAGCCAGCCCTGCTTGGCGGTGGCATCAATAGTGCCGCTCAGGTCCAGTTCTTCTGCGGCGCCATCGCGGGCAAACTTACGCAAGCGGCGCAGTGCCATTTTGATATTGCGCGTGCCCAGCTCACGATCACCGTCAAGGTTTTTGAACTCGCGCTTGTCCCAGACCTTGACCGCACGGCCATGGCGGCCTTCCTTTTGGCCTATGCGCACCCCTTCGGGGTTATAGCCATGAGCACCAAAGGGCGAAGTACCCGCCGTGCCAATCCATTTATTACCACCCTGATGGCGTTTTTCCTGCTCTTTTAGCCGTTCCGCCAATGTTTCCATCAGCTTGTCCCAACCGCCCAGCGCTTCAATTTCGCGTTTTTCTTCTTCGGTGAGGTATTTTTCAGTTAGTTTGCGCAACCATTCCTCGGGAATATCCGCTTCGCCGATGAGGTCTGCTGTGCTTTCCAGCCCCTTAAAGACGGTGCCAAACACCCGGTCAAACTTGTCCAGATCACGCTCGTCCTTAATCAGGGCCGCACGAGAAAGATAATAAAAATCTTCAACTTTGCGATCAACAACGCCTTTATCCAGCGCCTCAATCAGCGTCAGGTATTCGCGTAAACTGACCGGCACTTTGGCGGCACGTAGCTCTGAGAAAAAATGCGTAAACATGGAGATATGCTAACGGCAAACCATGATGGATTCAAAGCATTTTGCACACAGCCAACACGTAAATAATGACACTTACTGTCATTATCGGACTTGTTCCGGTAATCCAGAAAGCACTGTATCACCCGGATAAACCGGGTGATGACAGAAAAATGTTACTTCTTCGCGGCGGGTTTTTTAGCAGCAGCCTTTTTCGCTGGAGCTTTTTTCGCAGCAGGTTTCTTCGCCGGTGCCTTTTTGGCTGCGGGTTTTTTAGCAGCCGCTTTTTTTGCAGGGGCCTTTTTCTTGGCGGCTGGCTTTTTCTTAGGTGCCGCGCCCGGTGCATCATCGTCGGCGTAAAGCTCGTCACGGCTCACTTCGACATCGGTGACCTTGGCAAGTTCCAGGATGTAATCAACAACTTTTTCTTCAAAGATAGGCGCACGCAGGCGGGCCTGAGCTTCCTGATTTTTCTGGAAATACTCGGCAATCTCTTTTTCCTGACCGGGATAGCGCATGGCTTCGGCATTGACGGCGCGGGCCAGTTCCTCAGCAGCAACATTGATATTGGCACCCTGACCAATTTCCGCCAGAACCAGACCAAGGCGTACACGGCGCATGGCAATTTCGCGGTATTCGCCTTTCAGATCGTCTTCGGACTTGCCCTTGTCTTCTTCATCAACATTGCCAGCCTTTACGTCGGCTTCAACCTGTTGCCAGATTACGGAAAATTCGGCTTCGACCATATTGCCTGGCAGGTCAAAATCATGCTCGGCATCCAGCGCATCCAGTAGGCGGCGTTTGGCGCGGTTGCGTGACTGGGCCTTGTGTTCAGACTCAAGGCTTTTGACGATGGCATCGCGCAAGGCGTCGAGATTTTCCATGCCCAGCTTTTTGGCAAATTCATCATCGATAACAGTATCAACCGGCTTTTTGACGGTTTTGACCGTTGTTTCAAATTCGGCGTCCTTGCCGGCCAATGCTTCGGCCTGATAATCTGCCGGGAAGGTGACTTTCAGTACTTTTTCATCACCAGCCTTAACGCCGGTTAGCTGTTCCTCAAAGCCCGGGATAAATTGCCCCGCACCAATAACAACTTGCGCATCTTCGGCGGCGCCGCCTTCAAAGGCTTCACCATCGATGCGGCCAACAAAGTCTATGATTACCGCATCGCCTTCAACGGCCTTGGATTTAGCGCTTTTGTCTTCATAGGACTTTTGGCTATCTGCCAAATTACTTAGCGACTTTTCAATTTCCTCATCAGAGACCTTTGCCGTTGGGCGCTCTATGCTCAACTTGGCCGGATCTGCCGGGGTAAAGGTTGGCATGATGTCCACGTGCATGTGAAACGCCAGATCAGCTTTACCGGCAATCACGTCTTCTGCCTCGTTCTCCATGTGAAAATGCGGCTGACCAGCTGGCTTGATGTTATTATCGTTCAGCGCTTTTTCACTGGCTTCATTCATGGTGCCTTCGACAATTTCACCCATCATGGACTTGCCAAACATACGCTTGATATGCGCTGCCGGCACCTTGCCCGGGCGGAACCCTTTAAGGGTTACTTGTGGCTGCACTTCGGCAATCTTGGCATCTAGCCGCTCGCTCAATTCCGATATCGGAACAATAATATCATAAGAATGGCTGAGGCCCTCGGCCTTGGTCTGGGTAACTTGCATGGTTTTATCCGGTCTCTTGTACACCCTATCAGGCGTCTTCATTATATCTGGCCTTGTGCGGCGCAGCGCGCCTTATGTCATGAGTGCCGCCCGCACGCAACGCCCCCAAGACATTATATTGCAACACAAAAGCGCCTGGTGCGGATGAGAGGACTCGAACCTCCACGTCGCAAGACACTGGAACCTAAATCCAGCGCGTCTACCAATTCCGCCACATCCGCATTTCCAGGTGCATTTGTCTGCGGCGCCGGTCTTACTGCCTTGACGGATGAGAAGCAACGGACCATCTGATAAAGATGAGTGAAAATACTGACCAAAAAGCACCTTTAGAGCACGCCCCGGACTGGCAGCTCCGTTATGATGAATGCTCCACCCGCTGGGAGCGCGAAGGAATAAACCCTGCGTTCTTGCACTGGCAGGGTGCGGGATGCTTTGCAGGGCTTGAAAGCGTGATAGTACCCGGCTGTGGCCGTTCACCCGAACCTCTGGCTTTTGCCCGCCTTGGCGCACATGTCTCTGCGCTGGATTTTGCGGCCAGCGCCGTCGTGTTTCAAAAACAGGCCTTTGAAACTGCAGGACTTGGCGCACAGATTGATGAGGTTGATGTATTGAACTGGCAACCCAACACACCTGTGGATGCCCTCTATGACCAGACATGCCTGTGCGCATTGACCCCGGAGGTATGGCCAGACTACGTCCGGAAAATCCATAGTTGGCTAAAGCCCGGTGGGCGCGCCTTTATGCTATTTATGCAAACCGGCAAGGAAGGCGGGCCACCGTTTCACAGCCCGCTGGAAACCATGCATGAACTTTTTGATGATTCGCTATGGGTATGGCCAGATGAGCCATATTTTCGCGCTGATCATAGCAATGAGAAGTTTGAACTGGGTGTTATGCTAACGCGACGCTAAGTCTTTTTCTTCGGTCGTGCCAGCATGGGTGCGCGGCGCACCCAGAACCAGACAACAATCCCGGATATGACGTTAGCAAAAGCCATAGCCGCCACCGCACCGACAACACCAAAATAATGCCCGCCTACCCATGCACCAAAGGACGAGAGAATGATTGAACGTCCAAATGACATGATCAGGCCCGGAAAAGGCCGACCCAACGCATTAAACCCGGCAGCACTGACGATAACAATGCCATAGCCAGCCGCTGTCAGCGGCACAACCATCAGAAAAAGACGGCTGACAGCCACCACGTCCGGGTCGCTTGAGAACACCCTCGCAATAATTCCTGCCATGATAAAAAGTGTTATGCCGGTAAAAGCTGTCCACATAAACACAATGCGATAAGATACGTTAAAAGCTTCGCGCACACGCGCTGTGTTTCCCGCACCACCATTTTGCCCGGTTATCGGGCCAATGGACGCCGACAACGCCAATAGCGGTATGGCAAACAGAAATTCGATGCGACCCGCCACGCCAAGTCCGGCCACTGCCGCCGTGCCAAAACTGGCAAATACGGCGGTGATAATAGCCATGGATATGGGGTTAATCATATTGGTGCCAACCGCCGGCAAGCCAATGCGCAAAACCTCGCCCCAGGATTCGCGTAATTCGGCCCAGGGGGGAATGTGCAACAAGATCAGTTTTTCCCGGTGCACCATAATCCAGCCCATAACCACAACTGCCGTTACATTGGAAAGCACCGTGGCCAGCGCCGCGCCCGCCAGTTCCATGCGCGGGAATGGCCCAATGCCAAAG
This sequence comes from Robiginitomaculum sp., assembly GCA_021776515.1. Taxonomy (GTDB): domain Bacteria; phylum Pseudomonadota; class Alphaproteobacteria; order Caulobacterales; family Maricaulaceae; genus Robiginitomaculum_B. Next base: position 92,664 of record JAJFFS010000006.1, read on the forward strand.
ATCAAAAACGGGTCCAGAATAAGATTGATTACTGCACCGGCAACCATGGTTATGCCCGGTAAACGCGCATCCCCAAGCGCCCGCAAAAGATTACCCGCCACCATAGGGCCAACTATAAAAGCCGAGCCAATGAAGGAGATATGCATATAAGCGCGAATGCCCGGCATCAGTTCTGGTGGGGCCCTTAACAGAGTAAAGAGCGGATCAACGCTAAGCCAGCCAACCACGGATACTACCGCTACGATCAGTACCGCCAGAAGAAGTGCATCGGTGACCAGCCGCGCCATGTGATCACGATTACCCTCGCCAGCGGCGCGAGACACCACCGAACTGGCCCCGATCCCGAGCCCTATGGAGAGACTTTGCAAGGCAAATACCACAGGTACACAAAAACTGATCGCTGCCAATGCCACCGTACCCAGGCGACTAATATACCAGGTATCTACAACCGCCGCCGACATCACAGCGACAATCCCAATGGTCATGGGAATGCCCAGGCGCAGCAAATGATCCATGATCGGCCCTTGGGTCAGATCGCGCTTTTTGCGGGCATGAGCTTGTTTATCTTCACTATTCATAGGGGGCGGGGCCAAAATTCATCACAATTACAAATCGAGCACCGCGTTTAGGCCGCGCGGGGCGTTAACGCCAGCCCCAAATCTGCATGACAGACCTCACAATTGCGTTTGCAAAACTTCTGGCAGTGCCCGCGTGAGATCACCGGCAATGAGGCCGCGTCCACACAATGCACCAGCCGCGCCGTGCAGCCAAACACCGCAAACTGCCGCCTCAAACCCGGTTACACCCTGCGCCAGCAAGGCACCGATAATTCCCGCCAGCACATCGCCAGAGCCCGCAGTTGCCAGATAGGCACAAGCATTGGTGTTCACGTAAACGCACCCGTCCGGCGCAGCAATAACGCTGTCCGGGCCTTTTAAAACAACTACACAATTTGCACGCTCTGCCGCTGCACGTACACGCTCTACCTTGCTAGCCGCGCGATCCGCCAGATCGGGGAACAGCCGCGCAAATTCTCCCTCATGCGGGGTCAACACGCAGGTTTCATTCAGCTGTGCAAATAACAGATCCGGCGCATCGGCAAACGCACTGAGGCCGTCTGCGTCCAGGGCCAGGGCAATATTTGCACTGCGCAACGCCCCCACATCTTCGCGCATGGCCTTGTCCACCCCACCAGCCGGGCCAATCACTGCCGCCCCCACACGCATTTTGCGTAAGTGAGGACCAAGCGCACGGCCCTTTATGCGACGGGCAACCATCACCTCGGTCTCATGGGTGGCACAAACCTGGGCGGCATCATCATCAGCCAGCAACGTCACCAGACCGGCACCGGCACGTAACCCTGCCCGCGCCGCCAGCCGCGCCGCGCCGGTACTAAGAGCATCACCGCACCGCACCAGCAAATGCCCGCGTGTGTGCTTGTGCGCTATAATCGAAGGTGTAGGCGGCAGATCTGGCCATAAAGTGGGATTGTTTTCAAATACAGTCGGCCTGATAGTGTCCAGCACATCAACCGGAATACCTATATCTGCCACAGTAATTACGCCGCAAGCCGCACAGGCCGGTTGCAAGACATGGGCTGTTTTTTTGCGAAAAAATGTCACCGTTTCATCGGCACGAACGTGCGGCCCGGACATCGCCCCGTTATCCCCAAAAACACCCGAGGGCAGGTCGGCGCTAACGACATACGAATCAGATTCATTAATCGCCGTAACCAGTGTTGCGGCATCCCCCTCCAGCACCCGGCTTAACCCCGCCCCAAAAAGCGCATCAATGATCATGCCATTTTTCTCGATTGCCGCCGCTGTTGCGGGGGTAGTGGAGCCATTCCAGTCCTTATAGGCACGTTGGGCATCGCCGGTCAGTTTGTCAGGATCACCAAGACAAAACACTGCCACATCCCGGCCCGCCTCTCGTAACACCTTTGCCGCCACATATCCGTCACCACCATTGGCACCGGGCCCGCATAAAACTTGCACTTGCACGCACGTTTTTGCTGCCATTACCGCCTGCGCCAGTGCTGCCCCCGCGCGCAGCATCAAATCATAGCTCTCTATGCCAGCTTTGGCGGCCAGTTGGTCGGCCTCATAGGCTTGCGCAATGGTAAGAATATCATTCATACAATTTTCCTTGCCTTGTTATTAAGCATTGTCTGCCTAATAATTAGGCAGATAATGCAAATTCTGTCCATATATCATGTCGGACTTGCCAAGACACGTCGCAAGACAAAGAAAGACGCAACATTCCATGGACCAGACTCAATGTAGGCTCCCGGCATAGCAGGATAACATGAAAAAAATCGAAACCATCATCAAACCTTTCAAGCTGGACGATGTGAAGGAGGCTCTGCACGACGTTGGCATACAAGGGCTAACCGTCATCGAAGCCAAGGGCTTTGGCCGTCAGAAAGGCCATACAGAACTGTATCGCGGCGCAGAATATGTTGTGGATTTTCTACCCAAGTTAAAAATTGAAGTGGTTGTCACAGATGCACAGACCGATGCTGTCATTGAAGCCATTGAAGGCGCGGCACGCACCGGGCGCATTGGTGATGGCAAAATTTTCGTCAGCAACATTGAACAGGCGGTGCGCATCCGCACTGGCGAACGAGACGACAACGCCCTCTAAAAACCCCTTACCTCCAATAACTCCCCACAGAATACATAACAGGAACAATAAAATGGCCGATAAACTTCTTAAAAAAATCAAGGATGAGAACATTCGCTATGTGGACCTGCGGTTTTCCGATCCTTGCGGTAAACTGCACCATGTCACATTTGACAGCTCCATGGTTGATGAAGATTTCTTTGAAGATGGCACCATGTTTGACGGCTCCTCCATCGGCGGCTGGAAGGCCATTAATGATTCTGACATGGTGCTGATGCCCGACGTCAGCACAGCCCGTATTGACCCGTTCTATCAGGACGAAACCCTGACCATTATGTGCGACATACTGGAGCCGGGCACCATGACGCCTTATGGGCGCGACCCACGCTCATCGGCCAAAAAGGCAGAGAATTATTTACAGGCCTCCGGTGCCGGCGACACTGCCTTTTTTGGCCCCGAAGCCGAGTTTTTCATCTTTGATGACGTGCGCTGGAACACGCAGGCGCACAATACCGGCTATTCATTTGATTCGAGCGAACTGCCGGCCAATTCCGGCAAGGGTTATGAGTACGGCAATCTGGGCCACCGCCCGGGGCCAGGCGGCGGATACTTCCCCGTTCCGCCCGTCGATTCAGAGCAAAACATGCGCACAGAAATGCTCTCCGTGATGACCAAACTGGGCCTGGAGCCGGAAAAACACCACCACGAAGTGGCCCCGGCGCAGCACGAACTGGGCATGAAATTTTCCACCCTTGTGGAGATGGCCGACCGCCTGCAGCTCTACAAATACGTTGTCCATAATGTTGCCGCCGCCTATGGCAAAACCGCGACCTTCATGCCTAAACCTTATGTTGGTGATAACGGTTCAGGCATGCACGTGCACCAATCGCTCTGGCGCGATGGCAAGCCGCTTTTTGCTGGTGATCGCTATGCGGACTTATCGCAAACCTGCCTCTATTACATTGGCGGCATTATCAAGCACGCCCGTGCCATCAATGCCTTTGCCAATGCCTCGACCAATTCATACAAGCGCCTGGTGCCGGGCTTTGAGGCACCGGTATTGCTGGCCTATTCGGCGCGCAATCGCTCGGCCTCCATCCGCATCCCCTACTCTACTTCGCCCAAGGCAAAACGGCTGGAAACCCGCTTTCCTGATGCCGTTGGCAATCCGTACCTGACCTTTACGGCGCTGCTGATGGCCGGCCTTGACGGGATTGAGAACAAAATCGACCCCGGCGATGCCATGGACAAGGACTTGTACGATCTGCCCCCGGCCGAGTTGCAAAACGTGCCGCATGTTTGCGCCAATTTACGCGAAGCCCTGGATGCGCTTAGAGACAATCATGACTTCCTGCTGAAAGGCGATGTGATGAGCAAGGATCAGATCGAGGCCTATATTGATCTGAAAATGGGCGAGGTCACCCGGCTGGAAATGCACCCTCACCCGGTCGAGTTTGATATGTATTATTCCAGCTAGGCCGCGATTATTTGAACGCAACACGTCGTCGCCATTTGGCCCCTTTACCTTGTCATTGCCGGGCTTGCCGCGGCAATCAAATGATGCGTTCACCTCCTCTGTTAAACATGTTTAGGTAAATAAAATGTAGTTATAAATATAATTAGCATCAGCATCACGAATAGTAAAAAAAATTTACCATAATGTTTACATCTCTAACTAACATTGTTAAGTGCACTTTATAGCGCATCGGGGATTCTTCCCTTTAGGTAATTTTTTAGTATTTTCGGGGGAATGTGACATGCCTTGTCTGATGAAGTTCTGTAAGCAAAACGCACCATACTTTAGGGTTTTTTGCCAATACACCAACATTTCGGCAGCTAACATTCACAGATTACGCCTGTTAATCGCAACTATTGGCTTCAGTTTACTGACCATGTTGCTCATCGTTCCGAGCACTGCCTCGGCGCAAATTACATTGATCAATGTGGATAGTGTTACTGACGACGCCGCACTGCAACTTAATGGCGCGAAGTCCGTCACCACAGCCGTTGTTGGCGGCGCGACCTTTCTGTTTGCTGCTGGTCGACTTGATGATGGTGTCAGCGTATTTATGGTGGATGCTGGTGGTCAGTTAGCCAATGTGGTTAATGTCACTGACGACGCCACGCTGCAACTTAGAGACGCTGCCTCTGTCACCACAGCCGTTATTGACAGCACAACCTATCTGTTTGTTGCTGGTGAACTTGATGATGGCGTCAGCGTATTTAAGGTGGGTGCTGGCGCTCAGTTAACTAATGTGGATAATGTCACTGACGATGCCACGCTGGAACTTAATGGCGCCAGCTCCGTCACCACAGCCGTTGTTAGCGGCGCGACCTATCTGTTTGTTGCTGGTAGATTTGATAATGGTGTCAGCGTATTTAAGGTGGATGCTAGTGGTCAGTTAAGCAATGTGGATAATGTCACTGACGCAGGTGCGCTGGAACTTAATGGCGCTGCCTCTGTCACCACAGCCGTTATTGGCGGCGCGACCTATCTATTTGTTGCTAGTGAATCTGATCTTGGTGTCAGCGTATTTAAGGTGGCTGATGGCGGTCTGTTAACCAATGTGGATAATGTCACTGACGATGCCACGCTGCAACTTGATGGCGCACGGTCCGTCACCACAGCCGTTATTGGCGGCACGGCTTATCTGTTTGTTGCTAGTGAACTTGATGATGGTGTCAGCGTATTTAAGGTGGATGCTAGTGGCCAGTTAAGCAATGTGGATAATGTCACTGACGCAGGTGCGCTGGAACTTAATGGCGCTGCCTCTGTCACCACAGCCGTTATTGGCGGCGCGACCTATCTGTTTGTTGCTAGTGATCTTGATCATGGTGTCAGCGTATTTGAGGTGGATGATGGTGGTCTGTTAACCAATGTGGATAATGTCTCTAACGGCGGAACACTGGATCTTCTTGGCGCGGCCTCTGTCACCACAGCCGTTATTGGCGGGACCACCTATTTATTTGTTGCTAGTCGCTTTGATGATAATATCAACGTGTTTTCTGCTGCTCCTGCCCCGGAGATGGATGTATCGGGCATGGAAGTTTCCATTACTGATGGGGACGCAAGCCCCAGTGCGGCGGATGATACCGATTTTGGCGCTGTGGCGCTCACCGGGGGCAGCAATGCCAATACCTTCGCCATCACTAATTCCGGCGATGCGGTGCTAAACCTCACCGGCACACCCCGTGTGGTTATTGGCGGCACCAATGCGGGCGACTTCACCCTGACCACGGATGCGGCCGCCAGTGTTGCGGCGGCGGGTGGTAAAACAACCTTTACCATCACTTTTGACCCCGGTGCCAATGGTCTGCGTACCGCAACGGTCAGCATTGCCAATGATGATGCGGATGAAAACCCCTATAACTTTAATATTGCCGGTACCGGCATAAATACGTCCCCCACCGGCGCGGTGCTGATCACCGGCACGGCAACACAAGGCCAGACGCTCACCGCCGATGCCTCTGGCGTGGCCGATGCAGACGGGCTGGGCGCGTTCAGCTTTCAATGGCGTGCCAATGGCACCAACATTGCCGGGGCGACAGCCTCAACCTACCCTCTGACCCAAGCCGAAGTCGGCAAGACCATTGATGTGGTTGTTTCCTACACCGATGGCGGCAGCACGGCGGAGTCTGTTACCTCCGCAGCCACAGGGGCCGTCATTGGTACCTTCACCCTGACGGCAGGCAAGACCGGCCTTGGTACAGGTACTCTGAGTAGTGCACCGGCGGGTATTAATTGCGGTGTGGATTGTACAGAAATCTTTAATGACGGCACGAGTGTTACCCTAAACCATGCTGCTGATGCCGGTGCGGTGTTTACATCGTGGAGTGGTGACTGCACCGGTTCCGGAGCCTGTGTTGTTACCATGGATCAGGCCCGTAATGTCAGCGCCCGTTTCGAGCTGAGCGCTCCTGGGGCCACAACACTATTTTCCGCGGTGTTGCCTTCGGCACGGTCCGGGTTTTTCCCCGGAGGTTCACCCATCACCGTGTTTGCTTCGGTCATCAATGCCGGGGGTAATCCGGCACAAAGCTGTGTGGTCAGCATTCCGGCAGGTTCACCGGTGACGTTAAGTTATCAGGAAACCGATGCCACCAATGCCCCCACAGGTCCGGCTGATATACCCTTTGACATTGCCTCCGGGCAGGCGAGATCGTTTGTTCTGGCGTTTACCCCTGTCGCCACCAGTGCCGGCGAAGATGTGTTCCCCGACTTTGTTTGCGATAATGCCAATGTCGATGCCATACCCGGGGTGAATACGGTGTTCCTGACCATTGAGAGCGCTGAAGGTCCGGACATTTTGTCCATCGGGGCTACCCCGTCTGCTGACGGGATTATCAATGTGCCCTCAGGCAGTATCGGCTTTATGACCGCTTCGGCGATTAATATCGGTATTGGTGATGCCCCTGGTTCGGCTGATACAGCCGTTACCGTATCGGCAGATACCGGCGCGGCAGCACTGCCTCTGTTATTGCAGCTTTGTGAAACCGATGCGGCCTCGACCTGCATCACCCCGCTGGGTACCGATCCGATCAATACGGTGATCGGTGACACGCCCAGCTTCTTTGCCCTGTTTGTAACCGATCAGTCGGACGGTGCCGGTGTGGCGCTGGATCCGGCCAATGCGCGCAGCTTTTTACGCTTTGCCAGCCCCGGTGGCACGGCACGCTCTGTCACCTCTGCGGCGGTAACGGCACCGGCTGCGGCTGGTGATGCACCGATCATGGCCAGGGTTCTACCAACCGGCCGCTGGGCAGTAATGGTCCGCACCACCAAGGGGCTTCTCCATGCTCAGGAACCGGGTACGCTTTCTGTCTGGCCTGATGGTTATGCAAAGCTGGAGACCGGCAAGACAAGCATGGCGCTTGATTTGTTTGTAGCCCCGGATGGTACCTTTACTGGCCGTGAAGCCAATGGTGTCCTTGCCGGGCAGTTCACCCCGAACCATTCCCTGTTCATGGTCGACGCAAAGAACGACAATACCCGCATCGATATATGGGGCGTACACGATACAAGAGGACTGCCAGAGTAAACGCCGCAAATATGAAAAAAGATGATTTTGGTATCCTGACAGGACCAAATGTGGCGAAATTACGCCTGAAAATAACAACCTGGACCCGATAGACGGCGCCCTTTGTATAGGCTAATACATGTTCGGTACGTAGCCTGTGTTGGCTGCGCCCTTGTTTGTGGATATGGTACTTATGTTGCGTAAAACCCTTCTGGCCACGGCTGCCTTGCCACTTCTTGGATTTGCCGTTGCTGCCAATGCTCAGGTCGAAATCACCGATGAGCGTACAGAGCCGATCACTACCGGTACCATTAGTGACGGCGACCCTGGAGACATCATTATCCGGACGGGCGGCTCGGTACTGGTTGGTACTGGCGTTGCGGTTACTATTGATACAGACAATACCGTAACCAATGAGGGCACAATTGGTTCTCAAGATGCTGATAACACAACAGGTATACTGATCACGGGGGGCACCACGGGCGGGTTTACCAATTCAGGCACTATTGACCTCACAGAAGACCACAGCCTCACAGATGATGATGATGACGGGGATCTGGACGGTCCGGCTGCCATTGGTGCAGGGCGCACAGGCATTCTTATCGAAGGTTCATCGGCCTTTACAGGCGATATAAATAATGAATTGGGCGGACGCATCACTGTTGAAGGTAACTCATCAGCTGGTGTGCGCATTATGGCCGGCCTTGACGGTGATTTGAATAACGCCGGCAATATATCTTTGACCGGCGCCAATGGTTATGGCGTACAAATAGCCGGGATCGTCAATGGCGATATAACCAATACCGGCTCTATTATCGTTAACGGTGAAAACAGTGTCGGCCTGGGTATTGAAGCCCAGGTCAATGGTACCGTAACCAACACTGGACAAATTGCGTCATCCGGGTTTCGGGAAAACCTGAGGAGAAACTCACTGGAGCAACGTGACCTGCTGGACGATGATGACCTAACCCAGAGTGGCTCTGCTGTCTCCATAGCGGCCAGCGTTACCGGAGGCTTTCTAAACGGCGCGCAATTGGATGATGCAGGCAACACCTTGCGCACTGGCGAGATATTCGGACAAGGCGCGGCACCGGCCGTGCTGATAGCGGCTGGGCTGAACGGCCAGCCAGGCGGCGATGTTGTACTGGGGATGATCGGCACCACCGAAGAAGGTACTGATTATGGCTTTATCAACAACGGTGCCATATCTTCTTCTGGCATTAATGACGGATTTGCCGCTACAGCCATTCAGGTAAGGGGTGCCGAGGTTGGTGGCATCATGCGCCGGGCCATTATCGAAAATGGCATTCTGAATACTGGTGCCATTCGATCAAGCTCATTTGATGCCAGTGCACGTACCGTGTGGATTGGTGAAGGTGGGTTTGTTAATACCCTGAATAATGCTGGATTTATAGGTAGCACAGTTGTGTCGCAAATTGGCCAGCAAGCCATTTCCATTGCTGTAGATCCGGACGGTGAAATGAACACTGTTGTCAACACCGGAATCGTTGAATCAGTGTTCACAGGAAGTGGAACCGGTGCCCAGGCAATAGCTATTTATGATGCCTCCGGCACAGTTGACCTGGTTGAAAACCAGGGGCGAATATCGGCTGTTTTCAATGAGATTTTAACCGAGGGTGAAGTAACTGATCCCAATGACACAACCCGGCATACCGTGGCGATAGATTTATCAGCTAACACCAATGGGGCAACAGTACGGCAGCTAGGCAATGTCGATTCTGATATTGCCCCGGAGATCACAGGCGATATTCTTCTTGGCAGTGGTAACGACGTGATTGAACTGACCGCCGGTACAGTTGAAGGCGATATTGTTTTTGGTGATGGCGCTGACCTTCTGACTATTGATGGCGGGGCAGAGCTTACCGGTGCGCTTTATGACTCAGATGGGCTGTTAACGCTGGATATTCGTGATGGGTTACTGGCTTTGGGCTCTGGTACAAATCTTTCTCTGACAGACGCAACATTTGGCGCGAATAGTCGCCTTCAGATGACGTTGGCCGATTCGGCCAACGGTATTATTGGGGCTACTTTCAACGCCTCTGGCAATGTCACTTTTCTTGAAGGTGCTGCTATTGCCCCCATTTTGAATACCCTGATCGGTGATGGGGGAAGTTTTAATTTTATGCAGGCCAATACCCTGAGTATTGCTGGCACACTGGACACACTTCTTGACCCCAACCAGCTCCCCTTCCTCTATAATGTGAGCTTACGGCAAGGTGTTGGTTCCGATAACCTTATCCTTGACCTACAAAGACGCACAGCAAATGAGCTGGGCTTTGATGTCAATCAGACCGCAGCCTATGATGCCTGGTTCACCGCATTATCCACCAGTACAGATACAGCCCTGGAAACCGCATTTGTGAGGCTGACAGCCGCAGATGAGTTCCACGCTGCATACAATCAACTTTTACCGGAGTTTGGTGCTGCCGCTTTACAATTCACCCTGGCCAATACAGATGGAACCACCGGTGCAGTCTCCACGCGACTTGATAATGTACGGCGCGGTTATGGCCCGCAGGGTGGTATTTGGGTGCAAGAAATCGGTTATTATATGAGCCGGAATCTAAGCTCCATTTCCCAGCCTTATAAAGGTTTTGGACTTGGGCTTGCTATCGGTATGGACCGCCCTTTCGGTCCATTTGATGCTGTTGGTATAGCGGTAAGCGGATTTTCCAACGAGATCAAACAACCAAACAGTTTTGATAAACCGCTGACCTCGCGGTCTGCCCAAATAGGTATGTATAGTGGTGGCAAGTTTGGTGGTCTTAATTTTGAAAGCCATTCAGCGGTTGGCATTGATAGTTTCGATTCAGAACGACAATTAAGTATTGGTGATGTTACACGCACAACTCTGGGCGACTGGACCGGCTACCATGTCACCAGCACCACACGGTTATCCTATGACATTACGGCAGGGGACTGGTTTATCAGGCCCAGCGCATCTCTGGATTATTTGTGGTTGCGTGAAGGTAGTTATATAGAAACCGGGGGTGGCACCGGCATTGATCTTGATATTAATGCACGAACATCCAAATCCTTGGCTGGCTCAGCGGCCATAACCCTGGGGCGAAAATTTGGCAATAATGACGATGCCTGGTGGTCACCGCGTCTGCGTATCGGTGTGCGCAATGATTTTCAGGGTAATGCCGTCGACACAGTGGCAAGATTTTCCGGGTTTACTGATGAATTCACTCTAACCCCGCAAAAACTATCTGATACAGCTGTGCTTCTGGGTTTCTCGTTTACGGCAGGTAGTCGTTTTACGTCCTTCGGGTTAGATTATGACGCAGACATTCGGGATGGCTTTGTCCGTCATACAGGGCGGTTGGTGATTCGATTTATTTTCTAGCCACGTTTCTAAACGTTAACAAAAATTTCCATTTTTATACCTTGCGGGAACGTAGATACCCGTAATTCATTGAATATAAATAAGAATTATTTTCTTCAAAAGTGCACATTCATAACTTGACTTAAAATGCCACCTATACGAGTGTTGGTGTGCGTCCTAACGTGTCAGGCGCATTTCCCCCGGGCCGGGCTCACCCCGTGCTCAGAATTCCGGGGCAGAAGGGCTGGTGACACCCCGAGCACCAGCCCTTCATTTATCTGCATCTATTTTAATGCTCTGATATGCTCATGCGAATCGCAGGATAAGGGGCATTGATGTCTTTGTTACGGTATTCTTTAAAAACCTTAGCGCTTACCAGTGCAATGGTTGTGCTGGCCGCTTGTCAAAGCCTGTCAGGCCTATTGGCGGACAATCAGGCGACGCTCGCTACTTCGCAACAAACTCCATTGGTAATTCTGGTACACGGTGGTGCTGGTTCAGTCAGACCTGGTGGCATGCCAGAAAATGAAAAAAAGGCGTACCGCGCCGCCCTGAAACACGCCCTTGAAACAGGGTATGAGGTTTTGGCCAAAAATGGCACTTCCCTGGATGCTGTACAGGCTGCCATTATTACAATGGAGGACAATCCGCTTTTTAATGCCGGTAAAGGGGCTGTTTTTACCGCCGAAGGACGTAACGAGCTGGATAGTTCTTTGATGGATGGGCGCGACCGTAATGCCGGGGCTGTTGCCGGGGTTACCGTGGTCAAAAACCCGATACTGGCTGCCCGCGCTGTTATGGACCAAAGTCCCCATGTAATGATGGCACGAGAGGGGGCTGATGCCTTTGCCAAATCGCAAGGCCTAACCATAGTTCCCCCTTCATATTTCAGCACTGAAAAACGATTGAAACAATTGGAACGCGCCCGCGCCGCCGCCAAAGCAAAGGCTGCCCTGCCCGCCTCCAGCCATTTTGGCACAGTTGGTGCCGTGGCTCTGGACCGTGATGGCCATATTGCCGCCGGCACTTCCACTGGCGGCATGACCTATAAACGGTTTGGGCGCATAGGCGACAGCCCTATTATTGGCGCAGGCACCTATGCCAGCGATACTTCCTGTGCTGTGTCTGCCACGGGATGGGGGGAGTTCTTTATTCGTGGCACGGCGGCACGTGACATTTGCGCCCGGGTTCAGTGGACAGATGCCAATATTCAAGACGCTGCTGATCTGGTCATTGCAGATTTAAAAGAAATGGGCGGCACGGGTGGCGTCCTGGCATTATCACCCGATGGCAGCTATGCCTTTTCTTTTTCTACACAAATGATGTTTCGAGGTGTTCAAAACGATACCGGAACCGATATATATATCTTTGCAAATGAAGGCCCGCACGTGGGTAGTGAGTAATGTGAGTAGTCAAAAAAAATCTGGAAAATCCAACCTGGAAGACGCTGCTGCGCTTTTTGGTGAACCCAAAAAAAAGAACGCCCCAACGGCGTACACAGCCGAAGACATTGAAGTTCTCGAAGGACTTGAACCAGTGCGCAAGCGCCCGGGCATGTATATTGGCGGTACTGGCTCCGCCGCACTGCACCATTTATTTGCCGAAGTTCTGGATAATGCCATGGACGAGGCCGTGGCTAAATATGCTGACCGGATTGAAGTGACGCTGGAGGCGGGCAATCTTCTGACTGTTAGCGATAACGGACGAGGCATCCCGGTAGATCCGCATCCCAAATTCAAGGATAAATCTGCGCTGGAGGTCATCATGACCACCCTGCACGCCGGGGGTAAATTTTCCTCCAAAGTCTATCAAACCTCTGGTGGTCTGCACGGGGTTGGTGTCTCGGTGGTCAACGCATTATCCGCGCGCCTCGACGTTGAAGTTGCCCGAAACAAAAAACTTTATGCGCAAAGCTTTTCGCGGGGACTGCCGCTGGGGCCATTAGAGGAAAAGGGCGCGGCACCCAACAGACGAGGCACATTGGTGCGTTTCTCGCCAGACCCGGAAATATTCGGTGACAAGCTTGATTTTTCACCCATACGGGTGTTTCGCATGGCCCGGGCCAAGGCCTATCTGCAACGGGGCGTGCGCATTCGCTGGCGCTGTGATGCGGCCCTTGTCGCAGGCACAGATGTACCGACCGAAGCAGAGTTTCATTTTCCCGGCGGTCTTGGTGATTTCCTGAAAGAACGCATGGGAACCAAGACAACCATCACCCCGGAACAATTTCAGGGTCGGGTGGAAAAAGAGGGCGGGCATGGCTCGGTCGAATGGGCCGTAAGCTGGACCCCGCAAGGCTTTGGTGAGGCCGATGGCTTTACCCGCTCATACTGCAACACCGTACCCACTATTGAAGGTGGCACCCATGTTGCCGGTTTGCGCGCAGCCCTGACCAAAGGCTTGAAAGCCTATGCGGAAACTGCGGGCATGGGCAAAAAGGCGACGCAAATTACCGCCGATGACGTGTTGAGCACCGCTGGTGCCATGGTCTCGGTGTTTATTACCGAACCGGAATTTCAGGGCCAGACCAAGGAAAAACTGGCGTCCCCGGCCGCCACACGGGCCGTGGAAAGCGCGGTGCGCGATCCGTTTGATCATTGGCTGGCCGGTGCACCCAAGGAAGCCGCCAAGCTGCTGGAATGGGTCATCAGCCGCGCCGAAGATCGCCTGCGCCGCCGCCGTGAAAAAGAAGTTAGCCGCAAAAGCGCCACACGCAAACTGCGCCTGCCGGGCAAGTTGGCTGATTGTTCACGTTCGGGTGCTAAAGACACCGAGATATTTCTGGTCGAGGGCGATAGCGCTGGTGGCTCTGCCAAACAGGCACGCAATCGCAAAACCCAAGCCATTTTGCCGCTGAAAGGTAAAATCCTCAATGTGGCGAGTAGCACCGCCGAGAAAATTGCCGCCAATCAGGAAATCCGCGACCTGACACAGGCCCTTGGCGTACAACCCGGCAACAGTTTTGACCTTGATAATTTGCGCTATGAGCGGGTGATTATCATGACCGACGCCGATGTGGATGGCGATCACATCGCGGCGCTGCTGATCACCTATTTTTATAAAATCATGCCACAGATCATTACCGCCGGGCGGCTCTACCTGGCCCTGCCGCCGCTCTATCGTCTCAGCCGAGGCGGCAAGAGCGCCTACGCCCGCGATGATGCCCACCGCGAAGAATTATTGGCCACAGAATTTGCCGGGCGCGGCAAGGTCGACGTCAGCCGCTTTAAAGGCCTTGGTGAAATGATGCCAGCACAGTTAAAAGAAACCACCATGGACCCGGCCAAACGCACTATGGCGCGTATTTCAATTGATGAAAACAATATGCCTACCACCGAAGCCCTGGTGGAGACTCTCATGGGCAAAAAGGCCGAACTGCGCTTCGCCTTCATCCAGGAACACGCCAAATTTGTGAACGAACTGGATGTTTAGGGGGATATTTAATATCCCTACAGAATAACAAAGAATGTCATTGCCGGACTTGTTACCGCAATCCAGAAACAGCATGGCGATAAAACTGGATTACCCGGATAAACCGGGTAACGACACCTTATGTTGGTTAACTCTAAAGCAACCTTGGCTGCGGTGACCATTTAACCTCGTGCTCCAACAGAAACTTTTTAACCTCCAGCCCGCCGCCAAAGCCGGTCAGGGAGTTATCCGCCCCGATCACCCGGTGGCAAGGCACCACAATGGGCAGAGGGTTGGCACCGTTTGCCGCGCCCACTGCACGGACGGCCTTGGGCCTGCCGATACGGGTGGCCAGCGTCCCGTAGGATATGGTCTCACCAATGGGGATAGTACACAATCCCGCCCACACCGCGTTTTGAAATTCAGTGCCAGCAAAGCGCAAGGGCAGGTCAAAGTTCTCCAGCTTACCGGCAAAATAAGCTTCTAGCTGCTCGAATGTATCCGCAAAAAACCCGTCATCACGATGCCAATCGGCCAGAGGTTGTTTGTGATACCGGTCGGTAGGAAAGCTGATGAGATGTAAAGTGTCCGCATCCCCAGCAACCAGAAGCCGCCCAACAGGGCTATCATAATAGCCATAAGTAATGGGGGAGCTGGCAATGTTCATGCAATGACCTTTCGCGCTCAAGAATATACCGCCTTTTCCATCTTGCAAGATACGCCGCCGATGACCATGTTACGCGGAGCCTCTGAGAGACCCGTTGCCATGCCTGCCCCTGCCCTTTCCCTGAACGACCGCCTGATCCATATAACGCCACAATTTGCAATTGCCCCGCAATTGATGGCCGCGGATATGGCGGCGGCGAAACAGCATGGATTTACAACTATACTCAATGCCCGCCCTGATGGTGAGGAGGATGAGGATGAGCAACCATCCAGCATTAATATAGAAAAAGCGGCAATTGATGCCGGGATCGCCTATTCTCATATCCCGATTGCCAATGGCGCCGAATTTTCACAAGCCGCCCTGCAAGCCGCTTGCTGGACATTAACGACCAATACCGGGCCTATACTGGGGTTTTGCCTTTCCGGCGTGCGTTCCCTGCGACTTTGGGCACTGGCCAGCGCTTTGGCGGGTGCAGCCCAACCAGAGATGCTGATTGATGCCGCCACCAGTGCAGGTTACTCGCTGGAAGGGTTCCGCGACCATCTGGAGCGCCTTGCCCGCGGTGAGCCACCACTTTATGTGGCCGACACTGCCGCCATGATGATTTAATAGCAAACTCAACATGACAATAATGTTAGGCTTCCCCCGCTTGCATCATGGGAGCCTGATGGTAGCCTGAACCCAACCGGCTCGTTTCTTTTAAGCAAATCTATCCGGGCCATAAGGGGAGGCTATTTTGATAAAACAACTCGCACTGGCGAGCGTATTGGTCGTGGCAAGTAATGCTGCATACGCACAAATGGTGGAAATCGACAAAAACCCGTTTCCGTCAACCTATAACCCCATGCCCTCTGGCACTGTATTGATCCGCAATGCCCATGTGTTTGACGGACTTGGCAGTGAAATGACCAATACTGACATTCTCATGCAGGACGGTAAAATTTCTGCACTGGGCGAAGACCTCGCCGCACCTGATGAGGCGACCATCATTGACGGTACGGATAAATGGGTAACCCCGGGTATTATTGATGTGCATTCGCATTTGGGGGTTTACGCCTCGCCGGGTGTACGCGCCCATTCAGACGGCAATGAAGTGACCAGCCCGGTTACATCGGAAGTGTCGTCTGAACACGGTGTCTGGCCCCATGACCCCGGTTTTAACCGCGCCCGTGCAGGCGGCGTAACGGCCATGCTGGTGCTGCCCGGTTCAGCCAACCTTTTTGGTGGTCGCGGCACGGTTCTTAAAAATGTGCCATCACGCACTGTGCAAGGCATGAAATTTCCGGGCGCGCCATACGCGCTGAAAATGGCATGCGGCGAAAACCCAAAGCGGGTTTATGGACAAAAAGGCGGGCCAGGCTCACGCATGGGTAATGTTGCCCGCTACCGCAAAACCTGGGTCAAGGCGGTCGATTACAAAAAAAGCTGGGATAACTACCGCGACGACTATGTAAAGTGGGAAGAGAAGCAAGCAGACGGCAAGAAAGACAAGGGCGATAAAGACAAGCCAGCCAAAGCACCCAAAGCCCCAAAACGTGATTTACAAATGGAAACCCTGATGGGCGTGCTGGATGGTGAAATTATCGTCAACATGCATTGCTACCGCGCCGATGAAATGGCGCAGATCATCGATATGTCCAAGGAATTTGGTTATCATGTCGGTGCATTTCACCACGGGGTCGAGGCCTATAAAATCGCCGACCTGCTACGCGAAAATGACACCTGTGCGGCCATGTGGGCCGATTGGGGTGGCTTCAAAATGGAAGCTTATGATTCCATTCGTGAAAACATCCCCCTGGTTCACAATGCCGGTGCCTGCGCCATTGTCCATTCAGACAGTGGTGTTGGCATTCAACGCCTGAACCAGGAAGCCGCCAAGGCGCTTGCCGATGGCAATAAGGCAGGCCTTGATATTTCGCAAGGTGCCGCATGGACCTGGCTATCCTCCAACCCGGCAAAGCTGCTGGGTATTGGCGATGAAACCGGCGCGTTAGAACCCGGGCTGAATGCTGACGTTGTGGTCTGGTCGGGCAATCCGTTCAGCGTTTACAGCCGCGCCGAAACCGTCTTTGTCGACGGTGCCATAATGTATAACCGCAATGACAAATCGTACCAGGCCGTTTCAGACTTTGAATTGGGACAGCCCGGTGAAGGAGATGACAAATGAGCATTTTCAAAACAACGGCGGCAACCATTGCCCTTCTTGGCTTTGGTTTTGCAACATCCGCATTAGCGCAAACCATCGCCATCACCGGCGGCAATGTGGTGACCAACACCACGCAAGGTCATGTGATTGGCGGCACGGTTCTCATTCAGGATGGTAAAATCCTGGCCGTAGGGGCGGATGTCATTATCCCGGATGGCGCTACCACCATAGATGCCAGTGGCAAATGGGTGACGCCGGGCCTTTTCACACCGCTTTCCCAAGTGGGTCTGGTGGAAGTTTCCGCCGAAGCCAGCACCAATGATGCCAGCGCAAACAAGTCAAAGTTTTCCACGGCTCTGGATGGTGCAGATAGCTTTAACCCCAAGGCTGAAGCCGTCGCCATTACCAAAATTGAAGGCATGACCCGCATGGCGGTAACAACGGGTACTGGTGCCAATATTTTCTCTGGTTCAGGCTTCATTGCTGATACGAGCGGTGCCCTTAACTCAATCACCAAGGGCAAAGCCTTTATTGCCGTACAGATGGGCGAACGCGGGGCCAACATAGCCGGTGGTTCCCGCTCAGCTGCCTGGGCCTATTTGCGTAATGCCCTTGCCGAGGCCCGCAGTTATCGTCCGGGCCGGGAACGCGAAGATGCGCTGCTTACCGGGCCAGATGCCATGGCTCTGAAAAGCGCAGCAGAAGGGCGTATGCCGCTTCTTGTTTATGTGCACCGTGCTTCGGATCTGATGACACTTATCCGCCTGCAAAAGACGCATCCAAAGCTTGACCTTGTCGCCGTTGGCGCCGCAGAGGGCTGGATGGTTGCTGATGAGCTGGCGGCGGCGGGTATTCCCGTTATCATGCAGCCGCAAGACAACCTTCCGGGTAGTTTTGAAAGTCTTGGGGCGACAATGACCAATGCTGCTCGTCTTCACAAGGCCGGCGTCACCGTTGCCATTGCCCAAATCGGTGAAGCGTTTAACGCCCGCCTGGCCCCACAACAGGCTGGCGCAGCCGTTGCCAACGGCCTTGACTGGGATGTGGCATTTGCAGCTATCACCAGTACACCGGCGCAAATATTTGGCCTTGAAGACAAGCTAGGTTCACTGGCAAGCGGCATGACCGCCGATGTGGTTGTGTGGGATGGTGATCCACTGGAGGTGATGAGTAGCCCGGATCACGTCTTTATTGATGGCAAGGCACAGTCACTTACCTCGCGCCAGACCAAACTGCGCGATCGGTACATGGATCTTGACAAAGCCAGTGAAAAACCATTTGCCTTTCGCTAGTTCATAAAAATGTAGGCGGGGCAAGGATTCTCTTGCTCTGCCTGCATTGACTTGAGAACAGGCGGCCCTATGGTCCGCCAAGCGTTAGACGCTGTTGTTTTCACGCTTAATCTCAATCTTGGTGCCCATGAATTTTGAAGAGCTGGGGCTTGGCCCCAAAACCCTGAAAGCCGTAACAGAATCCGGTTACACTGAACCCACACCGATTCAGGCCAATGCCATCCCGCATGTTTTGGCAGCCCGGGATGTGTTGGGCATTGCCCAAACCGGTACAGGGAAAACCGCATCCTTCACCTTGCCCATGATTGACATCTTGAGCCGGGGCCGCGCCAAGGCACGCATGCCACGTTCGTTAATCCTTGAGCCAACTCGTGAACTGGCCGCCCAGGTTGCCGAAAATTTTGATAAATATGGTAAGTATCACAAACTTTCCATGGCGCTGCTGATTGGCGGCGTCGCCTTTGGTGAGCAAAATCGCAAACTGACGCAAGGTGTTGATGTTCTGATCGCCACGCCTGGCCGTCTGCTGGACCATGTGGAACGCGGCAATTTATTGATGAATGGCGTTCAGTTGCTTGTGGTAGACGAAGCTGACCGCATGCTTGATATGGGCTTTATCCCGGACATTGAACGCATTTTTAAAATGACGCCGTTTACGCGGCAAACCCTGTTTTTCTCGGCCACCATGCCCTCGGAAATCCAGCGTATAGTTGATACGTTCCTGCACAACCCTGTGCGCGTTGAAGTGGCCCGCCCAACAGAAACCGCTTCTACTGTGACACAGTCTCTGGTTAAGCTAGACCGCAATGATGCCCGCACAAAACACGCTGCCTTGTGCAAAATTATTGATCACGAGGACCTGCGCAATGCGATAATTTTCTGCAACCGGAAACGTGATGTTGACCGGGTAGCCGCCGCGCTAAAAAAAGCCAGATACAGTGCCTCGCCCATCCATGGTGATCTTCCACAAAGCGTGCGCACAGCTACGCTGGAAAAGTTCAAGGCGGGTGAGGTGAAATTATTGATCGCCAGCGATGTTGCCGCCCGGGGACTGGACATTCCAGACGTTAGCCATGTGCTGAACTATGATGTTCCCATACACCCGGAGGACTATATCCACCGCATTGGCCGCACCGGCCGGGCCGGGCGCAAAGGCTGCGCCATCACCATCGCCACACCCATTGATGCCAAAGCATTAAGCGCTGTTCAGAACCTGATTGGCCGCGACCTGTCACTTGCTGCTGGTGAGCAACAACAACCTGCGCCGGATACCAAGCCTGCGCCTGCGCCTGCGCCTGCACCTGCGCCAGTGACTGAAACTGAAACCAAAACTGAAACTGAAGTCAAAAGCTCTCGCCCCACCCGCCGCAGAACCAGAACGCGCAAACCAAAAAACGAAACCGTAAGTGCCGAGCCTGAAGCACCGGCAGTTGAGGACATTCAGGAAAAAACAGACAGACCGGCACGGCGGAAAACCAGAGTACGCAAACCAAAATCAGAGCCGCAAGAGGCCGCACCGGCAACGCCAGCAGCACGTGTTGAACAAGAAAAAGTAACGAAACCTGATACTCCAAAAAGCAGTAAACCTGATAATGTTGCGAAACCACAAAAGCAGTCTCACAAACCAAAACCCGTGCCACAACAACGCAAAGTCGGATTTGGCGACAGCATGCCTGATTTTTTCAAAAGAGAAGACTAAGTGTGAATTCTAAAGAAGTTGAACGCAATGCCTGACACCATTCATGACACAAATATTATAGAGCGTGCCGAAGCGGCAATTGAAACCCTTGAACATACCCGTAGCGCCATCGGCCAGATTATTCTTGGACAGGATGATGTTATTGATCTGGCACTGAATGCTATTCTTTGCGGTGGTCATGCGCTACTTGTTGGTGCTCCAGGCTTGGCTAAAACCCGCCTTGTTGAAACGATCGCCACAGTTACAGGGCTGGATGAAAAGCGTATCCAGTTTACCCCTGACCTGATGCCAGCAGATATTCTGGGCGCAGAGGTTTTAGAAGAAACGGATAGTGGTAAACGGCATTTCCGGTTTTTGCCGGGGCCAGTATTTTGCCAACTTCTCATGGCCGACGAGATTAACCGCGCCAGCCCACGCACCCAGTCAGCTTTATTGCAAGCCATGCAGGAGCACCAGATCACCATTGCCGGGGTTGCCCATGACTTGCCAAAACCCTTCCATGTACTGGCCACTCAAAACCCTATCGAGCAGGAAGGCACCTACCCTCTGCCCGAGGCACAACTGGATCGTTTTCTGTTTCAAATAGACATCAACTACCCGGATGCCGCCCATGAACGCGATATTTTACTTGCCACAACCGGAGCAACGGAAGCCTCACCAGAAACCACATTGAATGCAAAACAATTATTGAATTTGCAGGATCTGGTGCGCCTCATGCCCGTAGGTGAGAAAACACTGGATGCCATTGTCGCACTGGTTCGCCTGGCTCGCCCGGACCAAACATCACTGAACGATGTCAAGGATGGTGTTTCCTGGGGACCGGGACCACGGGCCGGACAAGCTTTAATGCTGGGCGTACGCGCACGGGCATTATTGCAGGGCCGCCTTGCACCCAGTGTCGAAGATGTCTGCGCATTGGCTGGCCCCGCCTTAAAGCACCGCATGGCGCTGTCATTTGCAGCACGGGCTGATGGCCTTTCCCTGCCAGAGCTAATTGCCCGGCTGGTGCGCGAGATCGCATAACATTATGAGCAAGGCCAGCACCCGTTCACTATTGGCGGCCAACCGGCACGACGCAGAAAGTTTGTCCGCACGGTTTCCTGCTCTGCTTGCCGAAGCCAGAAAACTTGCTACCAACCTAGCTCATGGTCTGCATGGACGGCGCAAGAGCGGGCAAGGCGAAACATTTTGGCAATTCCGCCGCGCCCGTCATGAAGACCCGCGCAGCGCCATTGACTGGCGCCGTTCTGCCCGCTCGGACAATCTTTTTGTTCGTGAAACAGAATGGGAGGCAGCACAAACAGTCTGGCTATGGCGCGATGGCCGTGCCGGGTTTAGCTGGTCTTCTGATAAGGCTTTGCCCCTAAAACGTGACCGGGCATCGGTATTACTGACCGCACTGGCGATTAGCCTTATCAATGGCGGCGAGCGCGTTGGTGCCGCCGGGCAGATGCAGCGCCCCGTACACGGGCGCGGTGGGCTGGACCGTGCCGGACGCAAACTGATACTACACTCATCAGAGCCCGATTGCCTGCGTACACTGGCGCTTTTGGGGCAGCCAAAGGCGGTAATTATTTCTGACTTTTACGAAGGAAGCAGCGTCTGGCAGGATCGCCTGCAAAATTTTAAGGCGGCAGGTGTTACCGGTGCTCTGGTGCAGGTTTATGATCCGACTGAAGAAAACTTTCCTTTTACGGGGCGCACTGAATTTACAGACCCCGGTGGCGGCACGCCTGAACTTTTTGGGCGCGCACAGGCTATAGCCCCTGCATATCACGATCGTTTTGAGCAAAACAAAGATGATATTGCCCAATTGGCCCGTGCCCTGGGGTGGACATTTATTCGCCATCGCACCGACCGGGTTGCAGCTCCTGCTTTTTTATCTATCTATCAAAGTATTGCAGAGGATGTCCGGTAATGGGTTTGTCTTTTGCTACACCATTAGCCTTAATTGCCCTCATCACCTTGCCAGCACTGTGGCTTTTACTGCGTGCAACGCCGCCTGCCCCCTTGCGCGCCGTCTTTCCACCACTGCGGCTGCTGCGCGATTTACGCGATAGTGAAGAAACCCCCGATAGCGCCCCGCTATGGTTGCGCCTTCTTCGTCTGGGAATAGCAACGCTTATTATTCTGGCGCTCTGCGCACCCCTGTGGTCGCCAAAAGGTACGGTTACTGGTGACGGACCAGTTTTGCTCATCGTCGATAATGGCTGGGCCAGCGCACCCGATTGGCCGCACATACAAAAAACTGCTCTGGGACTGGCAGGGGCGAGTGCACAAAGCACCGCCCTTGCTTTTACGGCACCGGATGGTCAGGGCAGGGAAAACATCCGTTTTACTACTCTGGCGGCCTTGCGCCAAACGCTTGGCAATCAGGGTGCGCAAGCCTGGCCACCCGTGCGCATGGATACGCTGGCGCAGATCAAGGCCGTGAAAGAGGCTGGTGGTTTACCGGAAAATGTGCAAATTTTATGGCTGAGCGATGGCCTGGACCATGGTCAGGCACAAGCTTTTATGGCTGGTCTTGCCAAACTGGGGCCAGTGCAGGTGTACACCCCCGGTGGTGGGGCTACGCCCTTATTAATAGCTCCGCCCCGGCCTGGCGCTCACGGACTGGAAGTATCTTTGCAATCACTCCCTGCCGAAACGACCCGTACAACCCCCGTACAGGCCATAGATGAAGATGGTTCGGTCATGGCCCGGATAGAGCTTGAATTTGCGCCAGGTGAAACTTTTGCCAGAGGAGAGATTATCCTGCCTCTGCAATTGCGTAACCGCTTGAAGCTATTGCAGGTGCGCTCTGCACCATCAGCAGGAACAAGCTGGGTTTTTGATGGCGGCTGGGCGCGGCCATTGGTGGGCCTTGTTACCCCCGGCGGCGATGTGGATCGCCAGCCCCTCCTTTCGGGGTTCTATTATTTAACCAAAGCGCTGGGCCCTCATGCAGAAATCATGCGCGGGGAACTGGATACGCTACTTGTAGAAAATCCTGCGGTGCTGGTTGTCACTGATCCGGCACAACCCACCCAGGCAGGGCTGCAAAAACTGGATGAATACGTAAAGGGTGGTGGATTGCTGATCCGCTTTGCCGGGCCGCATCTGGCTGCCAGTGCTGATGAACTGGTGCCGGTAAATTTACGTTCTGGCGGACGACTTATGGGCGGTGCGTTTGGTTGGGAAACACCGCAATCTCTTGCCCCTTTTACACAGGAAAGCCCGTTTTATGGCCTTGAAAGTGGCACCGATGCCGCCGTGCGCCGTCAGGTTCTGGCCTTGCCAGATAGTACACTGAACCAGCGCGTATGGGCACGGCTTATGGATGGCACACCGTTGGTCAGTGCAGCACCACGAGGCGCAGGCCGCATTGTGCTGTTTCATATTACCGCCGCACCGGACTGGTCTGATCTGCCGCTATCCGGGCTTTTTGCCGCCATGCTGGAACGCACTTTGGCCTATGCAAAGGGGCGTTCGGGGGCGCAATCAACGGTGCAAAACGGAAACTGGGTGCTTGATGAAGCGCTATCGGCGCAAGGTGTGCTAAAGGCACCGCAAGGCGCTGCACCATTTTTGCCCGCAGATGTCGATATTGCCAGCCTGGCCGCCAATGCGCAGCACCCCCCCGGCCTTTACCGCAATGGCGCACTGTCCCGCGCACTGAACCTTGGCAATACCATACAATCACTGAAACCACTGCCAACACCGCCAGTGGGCGTTCGCCTTGTTTCTGATGATGCTGCGCTCAGTGTAGCCCTGAAAGCGCCGCTGCTGATTTTTGTGCTTATGCTGTTAGGCGTAGATATTATTGCCGGGCTTTGGCTAAGTGGACGATTTCGCCGGTTACGACAATTATGGCCTGGCGGGGCCGGCACTGCTGCATTGGTGATGATTGTATTGAATGGGCCTCTGCCCGGTTCTCACGCACACGCACAAGAAAATCTGGAAGAGACCTTACGCGGTGCCCAGGCAACGCATCTGGCCTATATCCTTACCGGAGACAGTCGCGTGGACGAGATGAGCCGGGCAGGTTTGTTTGGACTGTCCTTGACCTTGAAACAACGCACTACGGTCGAACCCGCCGACCCCGTCGGGGTTAATCCATCCAAGGATGATTTATCGGTCTATTCACTGGTTTACTGGCCAGTCCTGCGCCCCCCCACGCTGACGCAAAGCGCCATAAAGGAACTGGATGCTTATCTTAAAAATGGTGGCATGTTAGTGATTGATACTCAGGACGATGGCCTTCGTGCCCGCGCCGCTGGCGGTGTTGATCCAGCCCTTGGCGTTATTTTTTCGCAGATCAGTGTCCCCCCCTTACGCCCCACCGATGCAGGGCATGTGTTAACCCGGACCTATTACCTGATCCATGACTTTGTCGGGCGCACCAATGGGGGCAGACTTTGGGTTGAGGCGGATGATGCGGGGTCTTCACTGGATGGCGTTTCAGGTATTATTGCCGGATCAAACGACTGGGCTGCTGCCTGGGCAATGAGTGAAAACGGGCAACCTCTGGCGGCTCTTTCAGATGAAATTCCACGCCAGCGTGAGATGGCGCGCCGCTTTGGTATTAATCTGGTGATGTATTCCTTGACCGGAAATTACAAGGCTGATCAGGTCCACATCCCGGCCCTTCTGGAACGGTTGGGTGAACAATGAGCGGACAATTGATCTTTGATCCCCTTCTGACACCTGCAATCATTATCGGATGTTGCGGGATACTTTTAGTCTTTACCGCGCTGGCATTTGGGTTGAAATTACGCGGCAGTGTAATGCGTGCCGTGCTTGTGGCAAGCATTGGCCTCGTTTTGGCAAACCCGATCTGGGTCGAGCAAAAAAAAGAACCGCTCAATGATGTTGCCGTTCTTATCCATGACAAAAGCGAAAGCATGACGCTGGATGGCAGAAGCGCATTATCTGAAACATTGGCACAAAATATTCGTGAACGCCTTGCTGCCGATACAAGTCTTGACCTTGTAGAAGAAACCATCCCTGCCTCAGCCGAAGGGAGTGCCGTTTTTGCAGCCATTCAAAAAGGCATTGCCAAAGCACCGCCAGGCCGCCTGGCAGGCGTCATCGTCCTTAGCGATGGACTGGCCCATGATCTGGCCCCAGATCTGGCCCCAGATTTGGCACTGCAAAGCAAACCTGATGCCCCGGTTCATGCTTTGATTGTGGGCGATCCAAATCATGGAGACCGCACATTGCGCATTATCAATGCACCCCGTTATGGCCTGGTTGGCGAGATGGCAGAATTTATCATCCATATAGAGGATGAAGGACAAAGCCCGGCCAATAGTGCAACCGTTTCGTTACGCGTTGATGGGGGCAACCCCATTACGGCACGTGTGGCCGTAGGCAAGGATGTCAAGGTAACCCTGCCCATTGAAAAACGCGGCGATAATGTGGTCGAGATTGAAGTGGCACCAGCGACTGAGGAACTGACCCTTGTCAACAACCGCACGGCGGTCAATGTCAACGGCATACGCGACCGGTTGCGGGTGCTGTTGGTCACCGGCGAGCCCTATGCCGGAGTGCGGGCCTGGCGAAACCTTCTCAAATCTGACCCGGCAGTGGATCTGGTGCACTTCACTATTTTACGCCCACCTCTGAAAATTGACCCGACACCGGTCAACGAGATGGCCCTGATTGCCTTTCCCACACGCGAGTTGTTTGTTGAAAAACTCGATGGTTTCGATCTGATTGTTTTTGACCGCTATACCCGGCGCGGCGTATTGCCCATGCTGTATCTGGATAATGTGGCACGCTATGTGGAAAAGGGCGGAGCGTTACTGGTCGTTGCCGGTCCCGAGTTTGCCGGGCCGTATTCACTGGCCCGTACACCGCTGGCCTCGGTTCTGCCAGCACGTTCCCTGAGCACAATTAAAACCCATGCGTTTCGCCCGGAACTGACAGTACAAGGCACGCGCCATCCGGTTACTGCCGCTTTGGCCTCATCAGCAAAATCATGGGGGCATTGGGGGCGACATATTACCTCTTCCCTGTTCTCTGGTACTTCGGTTTTATCTGACGAGGCCGGTGAACCTTTGATGATCCTCGATCGGGTTGGCAATGGCCGGGTTGCCATGTTCATGTCCGACCATGCCTGGTTGTGGGCGCGGGGCTTTGATGGCGGTGGCCCGCACACAGAATTATACCGGCGCCTGGCGCACTGGCTGATGAAAGAACCGGAGCTGGAAGAAGAAGCCTTGCGGGCGCATATAAAAAACGGGCAGTTGCTCATCTCCCAGCATACTTTGGCCGATGGGGTAGATCCGGTTGAAGTTGCCGGCCCGGATGGCACAATCATCACCGTTCCCCTAAGTTTGGCCGGTCCTGGCATATTCACCGGATCAATGCCAGCCAATGCCAGCGGGCTTTATAGCGTGCGTACCGAAAAGTTACTGGCTGTGGCTTCGGGCGGAGCCTTAAACCCCAAAGAATACACCTATTTGATCCCCTCCGCCGAAGCCCTCAAACCCCTCACACAGCAAAGCCGTGGCGGGGTGTTTGCGATGCGTCAGACTAGTGATTTACCAAACTTGCGCCGCACAGGGACACGGGATCGTCAGGCCGGGCGTACCTGGATGGGCCTGATGCGCAATAATGCTTTTGTGGTTACTGGCGAAGAACGCCGCCCGCTATTACCGGCACTTTTGGCTGCCCTGGCACTTCTTATGCTGGCTGCCGGTGTGTGGTGGCGTGAGGGGCGGGGATAATATATTTCATTACAAGAAAAATGGTGCCACCGATCCTAAAGACATAGAACGCTTATTTGATGAGTTAAAAAATTGGGAATACCAGCTCAAACACGCCAACATTGACTTTGAGGATGACTTTTCGGAGCCGCAGCCATGAGTGGCGCGGCTCCGTTTTCCCTGCGATTGAGTGATGAAGAACGGGCGATATTATTAGCGCGGGCAAAAGGTCGCCCACTGGGTGAATATATCCGGCATCAATTGTTCGGGGATCAGGCAAGTCCGCGTAAGCTGCACCAGAGTAAATCTGGCGTGGACGCGCAAGTGATTGCCCGGCTGCTGGCTAGCCTTGGTAAATCCCGTCTGGCCTCCAACATGAACCAGATCGCCAAAGCCGCTCATATGGGCGCTTTGCCTGTGACACCGGATTTAACCCAAGAGCTTTTTAACGCTTGCCGGGATATTGCGCAAATGCGCCGGGTATTGATCTCTTCTCTTGGGATCAAGTCATGATCCTTGTTGGCAATCAACGCGGTGGTGCGCGTAATCTGGCGCTGCATTTGATGAAGCCAGAAAACGACCATGTGAGTGTCCATGAAGTACGCGGCTTTATCTCGGATGATCTGCATGGTGCATTCCATGAAGCCTATGCGGTAAGCCGTGGGACGCGGTGCAAACAGTTTTTGTTCTCGTTATCTCTTAACCCTCCGAAGAACGAGCGCGTATCAACAGACGTTTTTGAAAACGCGATTGAGCGTATCGAAACCAAACTCGGACTGACAGGCCAACCCCGCGCTATTGTCTTTCATGAGAAAGAAGGCCGCCGCCATGCTCATGCGGTATGGAGCAGGATCAATGCCGAAGAAATGAAAGCTTTGCAACTTTCACATAGTCGCACCAAGCTAATGGAGGTTAGTCGTGATCTTTACCGTGAGCATAACTGGAATATGCCCAAGGGGCTGACGGATCGCTCGCAACGTGATCCGCGCAATTTCACCTTGGCCGAATGGCAGCAGTGCAAGCGTAACGACAAAGACCCCCGCACCATCAAAACAGCCATACAGGATGCGTGGGCTATATCGGATTCCAAAGCGGCGCTCACCCATGCGCTGGAAGAGCGCGGTTTCAAACTTGCCCGTGGTGATCGGCGCGGCTTTCTTGCGCTCGATCATACGGGAGAACTTTATGCACTGGCTAAATATGCAGGCGTAAAAACAAAAGAGGTGCGGAAGCGGTTGGGCGATCATAATACCCTTCCAAGCATTGAAGAGGCCAAAGCCGATATTGCACGCGGCATGATCCCGGCACTGGATCGAATGCAAAGTGAGCTTGAAACGCGGGAGCAAGCACGAAAACAAGAACTGGAACGCCGCCGTCTGACACAAGTGGAGCGCCAACGCGCTATGCGTCAAACCCAATTGCAACTAATGGAAACCCGCAGGGTAGAAGAAGCGCGGCGGCGGCAAGCACAATTTCGCCAAGGTCTAAGCGGTGCATGGGATTATTTGCGCGGTGAGCATAAACGCATCCAGCAACAAAATGAACGCGAGGCGTATAGCGCTATGACGCGCGACCGGGCGCAAAAGGATGAGCTGGTCTTTCGGCATTTACGGGAACGTCAGCACTTAAAACTTCAAGCCCTGCAAATCCGCGACAATTTCAAGGCACAGGCTCAAGAACTAAAGCAGGATGCGCAACATTACGAGCGTATGGCCGAAACATCACCTCAAGATCGCTTGCAACGGTTGCGCGAAAAACGAACAAATCCGCATGAACGTCTCGATCAACCCCGCAATCGTGATGGGCCAGATATTGGGCGATAGGCTAGTGTGGGCATCATTTATGTCCATATTTGCTATATATAGCCATAAATGATATGCTGGCATTAGAAATGGAGATTGCACCATGAATGTTAGTTTTACCGAAAAACAGGAAAAGTATATCGCCGCGCAGCTAAATTCCGGTGATTTTCAAAACGCCAGTGAAGTGGTGCGCGATGCCCTGCGTTTGCATGAGGTGTATCGCCACAAAGTCATCGAAGAACTGCGGGCAGAAATCGCCAAGGGATGGGATAGCCCCGCAAGTACCAAATCCGTATCGGATATTTTGCGCGACAAACAGGCAGCCACCTAGTCCATGTCAAAGATCACATCTTACATTCTAGCGGACGTTGCGGAACATGATGCGTCTGACATCTATGATTATACACAAGAAACCCATGGAACGAGACAAGCAGAAACCTACCTTGCTGGATTGGAAACTACGCTTGGTTCACTGGTTGAGCAGCCCAACCTTGGGAGAGAACGCCCTGAAATCAGGGAAGGTTTGCGTTCCTTTATCTATGAGCAGCACACCATTTTTTACCGCATTATGAGCGATCATCTGCGCATTGTGCGGGTGCTGCATTCGCGCCGTGATATGCCAAGGCACTTTTAACTAAAACAACTCCCCCTGCCGATTGGCCTCCACATAGTCTTTCCATTTTTTATCTTGCGCTCCCGTATCCAGCCAATCTTTGACGCAAGCCACAACATCGCCGCCAAATTCCCGCTCGATTGCACCTATGGGGTGAAAGTGTGAACAATAGCCAGTCCCGGTGACCGGCAAGGGTGCGCCCTCTGGGTTGATGCTTTCAATCTCAAGGTGCGCAATAACATCAAGACGGTTGCTCAGGTAACGCGCTTCGATCTCAATGCCTTGCCAGTTAAGTCTGTATATCTGGTACTCCATCTCAACGACTCCAGAATATGTGGGTTTGCTCAAAGCCTGTCTCAATGGTGAAAACATCATTGATTTCGAGGTCGCGAGCCATGGCGTTATAGTCGATATAGAATTGCAGGTTTGTAGGGATATTGGTGGTTTCCTCGGTGATCTCTTGGGCGTAATCGCTTAGTGATTTATATTCACCGGCATAATGATCTTCTAGCGTAGCTTTGGCCTCTTCGAGACTTCCAAAATGTGCCAAGAGTTTACCGCCTAATGTACCATGCTCGGCAATAAAGGCCGCAATCTCGGCCACGCTATCAATGCCTTGATATTCGGAAATTGGCGCGCCTTCAAAGCCTTCATAGTCATGGAGCGCCCATTCTCAGCGCATTCCTCCGGTGAGGCATCAAGCATAGCTTTAATCTCGTTTCTGATAGCACTGGCATCCTGTAGCGCATCAATCCAAGCACCGTGCAATATGCCGCTGTTATAACTGGCCAGACAGGCCACATAGATTCTGATCTCTGTTTTTTGATTTTCCATTTCCTTTTTCCTTTAGGTTTGGGGTTCGCATGAACCCTTGGCCTTTGCCGAAAACAGGGTGTGCAAACGGAAGGAAAAATCGACGTGGTTTTGGTGCGGGCGCACAACCCCGGACTTGATCCGGGGGCGGAGCCACGGCCTCGTCTATTTTTGATGAAGTGCGCTGATGGGGCGGTGCCCCTAAGTTATTCAGTACAAGGGGTTTTTAAAACGCCCTACAGTGGGGATATTAGGGTTTTGTAAAATTAATAACCCAATTGTTTTTAAGCTCATCTGTAAAAACAGAATCCTTGGCATCAGAATCTTCCCCCCCGAATTTATCAAATTCTTGCAATACCCATTCAAAGGTTTTTTGAATCATATCTTCGCCGATGATATCAAGATTGATACTTTCTGAATCTCCTCCCTTTTTTTCTAATGCCGTCCATGCAAGCACCATCAGGGTATGAAACCGAAGGTTATTTTTGTATTTGGCATCATAGGTATTGCGGTTTTTTTGTAGAAAAGAATTTAATGC
>JAJFFS010000007.1 GCA_021776515.1 Robiginitomaculum sp.
CGTGCCCGCCTCTGCCTGCTTCAATATGCCGATGATCTGGCTGTCCGAATATCGTGACTTCTTCATGGATGAATCTCCTCAATCCTGATTAAGAGAAAATTCTACTTATGAGCACCCTTAAAATACGGGGGTATTACCATCCAGCAGGTTTCTTTAGGGCAAACATTGTTAATTGGTGAAGGAAATTTCAGTTTCGCCTTGAGCCTTATCAAATTGCAACGGAGCTTATCAAAAAATATCCATGCTACTGTTCGCTGTGCACGAGTTCATGCATCCGATCAGGCCAAGGCTAATGCGGCTGCCCTTAAAAGCTCTGGTGCCGATGTTGCTTATGGCGTAGATGGAACGAAATTACAGGGCAGGTATGCGTGCAATGCATTCCAAACTGTTATTTTTCAATTTCCAAACGTTGCAAGCCGAAAACCTCTGTTCAATACAAATCCGAATGCAGTTCTTGCCCGCCGATTCCTGATTAGTGCGCGTTCCGTGCTCAAAACAAATGGTAGGGCCATAATCACCACTGTTGATAGCCCACATTACCGGGGGGCATTTCAATTTTTTGATGCTGCCAAAAGAAGTGGGTTTGTTGAGCCTTCAATATCCCCCTTCTTCCCAAGCCGGTTTCCCGGCTATAAACACGAAAATACGCAAGGCTGCGAGAGCGCAATAACAGACCATGAAAAGTTTAATACCTGGGTGTTTCAAAAGAACGGCTAATGGTGCAAAATGCGTTTTATGTCTTTTACAGGTGTATCCAATATTCCAGGGCTTACCATTATTTCTGATTTTGTTACCCCGGATCAGGCGGCTGAACTTATAATATTTACGGACAAGCAACCCTGGAGAGATGATCTCAAGCGAAGAGTGCAACACTATGGCTATCGGTATGATTATCAAGCGCGAAGAGTAACCGCCGATTTGGCCCTTGGGCCGTTACCGGAGAAGTTGCAAAACCTTGCAGGGCACCTTTACGACCTTAGCATATTCCCTGAAATTCCCGACCAGGTCATCATTAATGAATATCTGCCCGGGCAAGGGATTGCGGCACATATTGATTGCGTTCCTTGCTTCACAGAGACGATAGCATCATTGAGCCTGCTATCGGCGTGCACGATGAAATTTCAGCAACCAAAAACTGGTAATACAATTGAAATAAGGCTGGAACCAAACAGCCTTGCAGTTCTAAAAGATGAAGCTCGTTATCTCTGGACACACTCAATTCCAGCACGGAAATCAGATGTTGTTGATGGAATAAAAATATTCCGTAATCGTCGATTGTCGATGACGTTCAGAAATGTCCGGCTTTGATGCAAATATAAGGTTCTAAGTTTGGGTGTCTGGGTAGAGACTGGTGCGGCCGAGAAGACTCGAACTTCCACGGGTTTTACCCCACAGCGACCTCAACGCTGCGCGTCTACCAGTTCCGCCACGGCCGCACACCGTTTGGTAGGAGCCGTGGGAGGTACCAAACTTGTATCAGGTTGTGAAGCCCGTAGTGCATCTAGGCTCTGTTTATTCTTGTTTATTGAAAATTATTTTCAGGCCGCCGCGTCAAAATCATAAACCTGGGCAGCATCTGTGATGCAAATAGCAACTTTCTCGTCCTGGATAATAATGTCGCCGCGAGCAATAGGGTGGCCATTGGCCAAAATCCAGACCTCGTCGTTTTCGCCTACATCCAGAGGGATAACGGCACCACGGCCCATACGCAGCAGCTGGTTCATGGGGAGAAAAGAACGACCCAGTATTACAGAGATTTCAATCTCGACGGCAGAAAGTTGACTCACCAGAACCCCATTTACCTATTGACGCAGTACTTGTTTCATGGATTTTCGCTGCAATGCCTTTCTCATGGGTTAAAGTGACCCGCATTAAATGAAGAAAAATATGAAAGTATCACCTTTTTATCTTCCACATCCGCAAAATCGCCCGGTCCAGTGGGTGATTGCCAGCAAACCTGTGCCTTACCCGGAGGCGATTGCCCGGATGGAAGAACGTGTTGGGGCCATATATAGAGGTGAAGCGCGGGAGATGGTCTGGCTGTTGGAACACCCACCGTTATATAGCGCCGGCACCAGTGCCAATACGAAAGATTTAATAGACCCGGGCAGGTTTCCGGTTTTTTCCAGCGGTCGCGGCGGGCAATACACCTATCACGGACCGGGGCAACGGGTCGCCTATGTTATGCTGGATTTGCGCGAACGAGGCCGCGATGTGCGTGCCTTAGTTCGGGCGCTGGAAGAATGGATCATTCTGGCATTGGCGGAACTGGGCGTTAAAGGCGAGGTACATGATGATCGCATCGGTGTCTGGGTGACGCGGCGCGATGCTGGCAAAGTGCGTGAGGACAAGGTTGCGGCCATTGGCATACGCCTTCGCCACTGGATCAGCTTTCACGGCATATCGTTGAACGTCAGTCCGGATCTATCTCATTTTGAGGGGATTGTGCCGTGCGGTATTCGTGATCATGGTGTGACCAGTCTGAAAGGCTTGGGCCTGGTCAGTGATATGAAGGTTGTTGATGCCGCTTTGCAGAAGGCATTCATTGAGGTATTTGGTGAGCTTAAAATTATGGACGAGTTTGGATATTAAAAACACGGAAAGGAAAACTGTTATGGACGACAAGCATCTAAAAACATTAATTCAATTCGAGTCAGAGAAAAAATCTATTGCTGCCGCATTTTTTCTGGCAATGTATCTGGGTATCTTTGGCGGCCATGATTACTATCTTGGTGATGTTGGCAAAGGTATTTTTAAACTGGTTTTGACGATAACGGTCATTGGACTTTTTATAAGTTTAATATGGGTTCTTGTTGACCTTATCGGTATGCCGTCGCGGGTCCGTGAAAAGAACCGTGTATTGGCCGAGCGACTCTGCGCATAGGCCATATTATAATAAAAAAGGCGGCGCCGAAGCACCGCCTTTTTTTTGTAAACAACCATCAGGCGTTAACTGGCCGCGGGACCGTACTGATTTTCTTCCGGGTCGCTTTTCAATAATTTATTGGCGCCAAATACAATGATCAATTGAACAATTGCCCCGGCAATAGCACTCGGCAAAACAATCGGCTTTGTTGCCTCGCCGCTTGCTTTTATGATATCCATGAACCCACCACCGGCTTTTAATGCGGCTTCTTGAACAGCGGCCTGATCAAAGTCAGTAACCATGTAAACTATTCTGGTTGAAATTGTGGTAAGAATAATCATCACTAAAATCACCAGCAATAACATCCAGCCAGATTTCCCCGCATCGTGAAGGCGTTTGATCCAGATGCAAATCCATGGCCATATTAAAACAACACCAAGAATGCCAAGGATGGCGGTGAAACCAGACAACAACAATGGCAAGACATTCAAGACAAAGCTAATGACAATCAGTATGATTGCCGCTTGTTGAAATGCTGCCGGGCCAATACGGCCTTTTGGGCTGAGATAGAGATTTCCCATAATTTTTCCTTTGTGAATCATGGTCTGGCAAAATCCAGACACATAATTGATAAGCCTAACCTGGGCAGTCGGCAAGCTTTGAGGCTATGGCTAAACCATGTATGCTCTCTGGCTTAATCTTTCAAAATATTGTCCACTTCGGCCAGATTGCCGTCAGTTGTGGCCGGGGTGATGCCCAGCACTTCGGCGATCAGGCTATAAACATGCACATTGTCAAAAGGCTCCACCATAATATCTCGTTTGAAAGCCGGGCCTTCGGCAATGAAGGTGCCATACATATCGTGGTTATGGCGATCATACCCGTGCATGCCTTTGGGCGGTGCCGGGTATTTTGAGGTCAGGCCGCGGGCAAATATCAGCCAACCTGGCTCGGCGACAACAACAATGTCGCCGGTGCGATCCGCATTATCCATATGCCAACGCTTGGGCAGGTGCCCGCGCCGGTACACCTGCATTTGCGGATGGGCATTGGCAAGTTTGTGGTAAATCTTGTCAATGTTTGTCTCGTCCTTGACGAAAATATGCAAGACGGAATCGCCCGAGGGGCCAGCGGCGCTGGAAAATTTGGGCACCATCACCTCATCCAGGCTGATATAATCATCAAGGTAGACCAATGGAGCTTCAACGGTTGGGGACATGCCATGGTCGGAGACAATGACAAGGTTGACGATTTTTTGCAGCGCCAGTTCCTGGATGCCGGCCACCAGATCACCCAGATGTTTATCTACATCGGCAATGGCCTTGGCTTCTTGCGGTGTTTCGGGGCCATAACGGTGCTCGGCTGAGTCCACATCATGAAAGTATAACGTTATCAGGCGCGGGCGGGTTTCCTCTGGCATGGCCAGCCAGTCCAGCACCTGGGCTACGCGTTCTTCTTTGGGCTTATTATGCTCATAGGGGAACCAGTGTGTCGGGCGCTTGCCAGCAATCTCGGCTTCGGATCCCAGCCAGAACATCGCTGCCGTAGTCAGGCCTTGTTTTTCTGCCGTGACCCAAATGGGCTCACCGCCCCACCACTCTGCCTCACCGTGGGTGTCGCGCTCCATCAAACGTCCGGTTTGGCGCGAATAGGCCAGATTGGATACGATGCCGGTGTGTTCGGTATAAAGCCCGGTAGCGATGGAATAAAAATTGGCAAAGGTTGTGCTGGGCATGGCCGGGATTAAGCCTTGCGCCCTCACGCCGTATTTGGCCAGCAAAGAGAGGGTGGGGGCAGGGTGCCTGTCAATCGCATCCCAGCGCAAACCATCTATGCCTACCATGACCACGATGGGGGCATCTTTGGTTGCACTTTGTGTTGCCGGGGCGGAAACAATAGGGGCCGTGCTCTGCCTCTGGAAGTGCTCTTGCACTGTTGCGCAGCCCGTTAGCGCCAGCACTGCCGTCATCACCAAGCTCAATATACGCATAATCCGAATCCCCGTTTCGTTGCGGCTACCTTTTAGCGGATTTTGAAGGTAATTGCAGGTAAAAAATTTATCATTTTTACCGCCGGAATGACTGTATAAAACTGTTCTATTATTATAGTGGCAAATTGAGAGCAGTCGGATGAATTTAATTTTTTACTATCTATGGTTGCCTGGAGGGCAGTATACATAAGTGTACCGTGAATAGTTGGCAGAAATTTATGCTGTGGGAAAAATGATAATGCGTGCTAAACACTGGATGATCATCGGGCTTATCGCGGTGTCAGGTGTTTCCTTGTACTGGGCACACGAAATTGACCTGATCTATGGCGTCTGGGGACAATATCAAAAAACACCCTACGAGAAGTTTGTGCAAAGACGATATAAAATGTTCTCTTCAATGGCTCGTGAATGGGATGGTAAATGTTCATTGGCACCAGCTGCAGGCACCAACACAGAAGTAAACCGTCAGCGTCAAAGTGATGCTAGATACGCTGCTCGCCATAATGGTAATGTTGCGGCACTTTATTGTTCTGCGGAGTGGTTTATCGCCTATAATGACCTTCCAAACAAGCAGGTCCAAGTCTACGAAGCCCTGAAATTGGCAGAATTAATCTCAGGAAAATTACATCCAGAAAAACAAATCCTTATGGAAGAGGCTGTTGCTCAAATCAATATGAAAAACCAGGATGATGGTGCTTGGTTAAGCTTTCTTACGGGGCGGGTTGAGGAAGAATATCATGGTTTGAAGGACGCTGGCGTTCTTGATCCCAAAAACCATTTGAGCTGGCCGGAGCCATTTAAGGCGTTTAATACAGCACTTACGCAAAAAATGCGGGTGGAAGATAACAAAAAATTGGCCAGAAACTGGGACGGATTATGCGTTGATAATCCGTTTCTGACGCGTAACCAGAAATGGACCAAACTGCGCCGCCTTTCACAATTACGGGCGGCCCAACATAATGCCAATGCGGAGGCACTTTATTGCTCCATTGATGTAAATTTGGCCGATACGAGTATGCATTTTAGGACGCAGGCGCTCGAAGATTTGATGTTGGTGAAAATGCAGCTCGGTGCTTTGCCACAAGAACGTCAAGTCATGTTGGATGAATTACAATCTGAGCATACGCAAACTGAACTAGCATTATCAAAAGAGAGCGTAGAAATACGCTATGACCAACTAACTTTTTATGGCGCGATTGAGGCCAGGCCAGAGCAATAAACCCTACATCCGAAACACGCCAAACCTGGTATCCTCCACCGGCGCATTGTTGCTGGCTATCAGCGCCATGCCTAGCACTCGGCGGGTATCAGAGGGGGCGATAATACCATCATCCCAGAGCCGTGCGGTTGAGTAATAGGGCGAACCTTCTTCTTCGTATTTTTTACGAATAGGGGCGGTAAAGGCGGCCTCGTCTTTTTTGCTCCACTTTTCGCCGCGAGCCTCCAGCCCATCGCGTTTGACGGTGCCAAGGACGCTGGCGGCCTGTTCGCCGCCCATCACCGAGATGCGGGCGTTTGGCCACATGAATAAGAAACGCGGACTGTATGCGCGCCCGCACATGCCATAATTACCCGCCCCGTATGAGCCGCCAATTACGACGGTGAATTTTGGTACTTTGGCGCAGGCCACGGCCATCACCATTTTGGCACCATCCTTGGCAATGCCGCCAGCCTCGTACTTGCCACCCACCATAAAGCCGGAAATGTTTTGCAGGAACACCAGCGGGATATTGCGGGCGCAGCACAGCTCGATGAAATGGGCTGCCTTCTGCGCGGATTCAGAAAACAAAATGCCGTTATTGGCGATGATGCCGACGCGCTGGCCGTAAATGCGGGCAAAGCCGGTGACCAGGGTTTCACCATAAAGCTTTTTGAACTCGTCAAATTCACTGCCATCAACAATGCGGGCAATGACCTCGCGCACATCATAGGGTGCACGAACATCCTTTGGCACAACGCCGTTAAGTTCTTCAGCGGCAAATAACGGTTTTTCAGAGCTATGAGAGACACCAGAGGTGCGCGGCAAGTTTAGATGGCGAACAATGCGCCGGGCAAGGAACAGCGCGTGCTCGTCATCATTGGCGTAATGATCCACAACGCCGGATTTACGTGCATGAACATCAGCACCGCCCAAATCCTCCGCCGAGATAATTTCGCCTGTTGCCGCCTTGACCAAAGGCGGGCCAGCCAGAAAAATTGTGCCCTGTTTGCGCACGATGATGGTTTCATCCGACATGGCCGGTACATAGGCACCGCCCGCGGTGCAGGATCCCATCACCACGGCAATCTGCGCAATGCCTTTGGAGGACATAATGGCCTGATTATAAAAAATACGGCCAAAATGCTCGCGGTCGGGGAATACTTCGGCCTGATGAGGCAGGTTAGCGCCGCCTGAATCCACCAGATAAATGCACGGCAAATGATTTTCCAGTGCGATCTCTTGCGCCCGTAAATGCTTCTTCACCGTCATCGGGTAATAGGTGCCGCCCTTTACCGTGGCATCATTGGCAATCACCATCACCTCGCGGCCCTCAATGCGGCCTATGCCAGTAATCAGCCCGGCACCGTTTATGTCATCGCCATACATGCCATTGGCCGCCAGTGCGGAAAGCTCAAGAAACGGCGTGCCGGGATCCAGCAAATGCTCAACGCGCTGCCTAGGCAGCAGTTTGCCGCGCGCGATATGCTTGTCTCGCGCCCGTTTTGGCCCGCCAAGGGCCGCCGCTGCGGATTTGTCGTGCAATTCATCCAGCAAGGCATTCATTGCCTTGGTATTGGCCTTGTAGTTTTTATCGCTGGTATCCACGCCAGAATTGAGGATGGTCATTTTGTTTCCCTTTGCGCGAGACTCACATAAAGGGACTAAAGCAGGTGCAGAGCATTTGCTCAATCTCTATACCTTGTTTATGAGTCTAAGACCCAGAGCATATTCATATTGATTGTCATTACCCAGCGTGTCCCGGTAATCCAGTCATAAAATAATACACACCTCATCCTGAGCTTGTCGAAGGATGAATTGCCCGCCCTTCGACAAGCTCAGGATGAGGAACGGGCAATGACATTCAAGGGTGTATCTGGACCCTGATCTTAGGAGAGCCAAATGAGCGATATATCTTTTAGTCTGGAACAGGACGGGCCAATAGCCCGCCTTACCCTGACCCGGCCAAACAAGCGCAATGCCTTGAACGCACATTTCTGGCGTGAATTACCGGGGTGCATTACGGCGCTTTCAGATGCCGGGGAAACCCGGGTACTGATTATTGATGCGCAAGGCCCGCTTTTTACCGCCGGGATCGATCTTGCCATGTTTGCCGACATGGCCACGGCCACTGATGGTGCCCATGCCCGTGAAGTTTTCACACATACTTTGCGCAATATGCAAGCCGGGTTTGATGCGCTGGAGGCGGCGCGTTTTCCGGTGATTGCCGCCATTCAGGGCGGCTGTATTGGTGGTGGTGTGGATATGGTCAGCGCCTGCGATATTCGTCTTGCCACAAGGGATGCCTATTTTCGCATTGAGGAAATTAATGTGGGCATGATGGCTGATCTTGGCACCTTGCAGCGCCTGCCAAAACTGTTGCCTTTGGGTGTGGTGCGTGAACTGGCCTATACCGGCGCGAGCCTTTCGGCTGAACGGGCTCTTGCGCTGGGGTTTGTTAATGCGCTGTGTGATGATCATGAGGATGTGTTGGCGCAGGCAGAGGCCATGGCCGTGCAAATTGCGCAAAAGCCGCCTTTGGCAGTATCTGTTTCAAAAGATTGTCTCAATCACGCCCGCGATCATGGCGTTGCCGAGAGCATGCGCTACATGCGGGCCTTGCAAGCTGGTGTGTTTAACCCGGCAGATATAATGCAGGCCGTATCTGCGCGTGCAGAAGGAAAAGCTGCTGATTTTTCTGATCTCGCGCCCGTAGACAAGACGAATTGATCCCGGGGTGCTTTATTAAAGGCAGCATTTTTTATACACTGACTTATGGCTCACATGATTCCAGACAATGACTTTGCCTTGCCTTTGCGCAAGGAGGTATGAGCCATGGCGGCTACGTCACCCATGCTGAGCGCAGAAGACCTGGCTGGTATTACCATCCTCGCTGATGCCCCTAAAAGTGCGCTAAAGGCCGCGGTCAAACAGGTTGAATGGTTTTCTGTGCCTGGCGGGCTCGCGCTTTTTCACCCGGGTGAGGCCGCTGACAGCATTTATTTTTTACGCTCTGGGGTGCTGGGCGTTTTTAATATTGGGGTTGACGGCAAGCCGGAATTTGTTGGTCATATTCGTGCCGGCGAACCCGTGGGAGAAATGGCATTTTTGGGCGGTGCGCCGCACACGGCCTCGGTGTTTGCCATGCGCGATTCAGAGATTATTCGCTTGCCACGCGCAGGTTTTGAGAAGCTGATAAAAAGACACCCCACATTGATGCGCTCATTGGCGCAAATGATGGTTACCCGTATGCGCCTGAGCCGCAGGGATGCGTTTGGTGCCGGAAGTGAACCCAAGGTTTTTGCCCTGTTGGCCACGTCGCCAACGATAAACTGTAAACATATTGCTGAGCAATTGGCAGAGGCTTTGGGGCAGTTGGGGCGCAGCTCGGTCATTGTTGGCCCAGAAGCAGAGGACAGCCCCAGTGAATGGTTCGACCAGCTGGAGCGATCTCATGATGTTGTGTTCATCCATGCGCCGGTGGCCGACACGCACTGGTTTCGCTTGTGTTTAAGGCAAGCAGACAGATTATGGATATTGGGGCGTCCCGATGCCCGGCCATCCGAGCCATTATTGCCGCCGGATCGTTCGCCCGCGCGCATGTTTCGACTGGTCGATGTTATCTTGTTGCACAATCCGGGCGAGCGGACTGTCTCCGATGCTTCTGACTGGAAACGTGCGGCCAATGCCGAGCGGGTTTTTCACTGGCATCATGCGAACAAGCAAGACATCGCCCGCATTGCCCGCACCGCTGCCGGGCGTTCTGTGGGGCTTGTGCTTTCTGGGGGTGGGGCGCGGTGTTACGCGCACATTGGGGCCATCCATGCCTTGAATGAAGCGGGTATAACCATTGATTTTGCCGGGGGTACATCTATGGGGGCCATTATCGCAGCCGGGCTGGCGCTCGGTTGGGATGATGACACGATGGAGACCAATATTCGTGAGGCCTTTGTACACTCCAACCCGCTTAATGATTATACGCTTCCGGTGGTGGCGCTGACTAAAGGCCATAAAGTAAACAGGCGTCTTGAGCGCTTTTTTGGTGACACCAAAATTGAGAACCTGAACATTCCCTATTTTTGTATTTCCAGCAATCTGGTTGACGGGTGTGCCACAGTCCACCGCGAAGGGCTGTTACGTGATGCTTTGCGGGCTTCCATTGCCTTGCCGGGCATCTTACCGCCATTGATTATGAATGGAGGCGTTCATGTTGATGGTGCGGTGATGAATAATTTCCCTGTTAATGTTATGGCGCATTTGCATCGTGGCATGACTATTGGTGTTGATGTGGCGCGCCAGAAAGGGATTAACGCCGAAGATTTTATCAATCCACCAGGGTTCTTCAGGTGGGCCTTGCAACATGGCTTGCAGGAGGCACCGCCCATCGCCAGCCTGTTGATGCGCACGGCAACCATATCTCACGGTAGCAACGAAGCCTCGCGGCAAAATGTTGATATACTGGTGCTTCCTGATGTCAGCGGTGTAGAGCTACGCGACTGGAAAGCTTATGATACTGCCGTTGAAGCGGGGTATCGCAGCATGGTTGCAACGCTTAAAGATGGTGCGCTAGATCGCCTGAAAACGGGCTAAAATACACACTATTATTCACAGCAGTTTTTTGCGCAATATCTCGTTCACGGCTTGTGGATTGGCCTTGCCTTTACTGGCTTGCATGACCTGGCCGACAAACCAGCCCAGCGTTTTGGGCTTATCCTTGACCTTGGCGGCCTGATCCGGATTGGCGGCAATTATCTCGTCAATCATGGCCTCAATGGCGCCGGTATCGGTGACCTGTTTCAGTCCTCGCTCTTCAACAATAGCTTCTGGGTCTCCGCCCTCGGTCCAGCAAATTTCAAACACCTGTTTGGCAATTTTCCCCGATATAACACCATTGGAAATCATACCAACAATGGCCCGATTGGCAGCTGCTGAAACCGGGCTGTCGCTAATCTCGACGTTTTCCTTGTTCAGCTTGCCAAACACCTCGTTCAACAACCAGTTGGCGGCCAGTTTTTTGTCGTTTCCGTCAGCCACGTCTTCATAATAAGCGGCTTTTTCACGATCGCTAACCAGCACGCTGGCGTCGTATTCGGAAAGGCCATACTCAGAAACAAAGCGGATTTTCTTGTCGTCCGGCAGTTCGGGAAGGCTGGCCTTGATCGCCGCCAGCCAGTCTTCGCTTAATTTCACAGGCAATAAATCCGGGTCAGGGAAATAACGATAATCATGGGCATCTTCCTTGGAACGCATGGTCCGTGTTTCGCCCGTGTCGGTGTTATACAGCCGGGTTTCCTGATCTATCTCGCCGCCATTCTCCAGAATTTCGATTTGGCGGCGGGCTTCATATTCAATGGCTTGCTGGATAAACCTCATGGAGTTCAGGTTCTTGATTTCGCAACGCGTACCCAGATCGCCGCCGGGGCGACGCACGGAGACATTCACATCGGCGCGTAAATTACCTTTTTCCATATCGCCATCACAGGTGCCTAAGTATCGCACCAAAGCGCGCAATTTTCGCACATAGGCGGCGGCCTCGCGGGCTGAGCGCATGTCGGGCTTGGATACAATTTCCATCAGCGCCACGCCGCAACGGTTCAGGTCAACATAAGTGGCATTGGGGTCAAGATCATGAATGGATTTGCCTGCATCCTGTTCCAGATGCAGCCGTTCAATGCCAACCGTGATGCTCTCACCATCGCCAAGTTCAACCAGCATTTCTCCCTCACCAACAATGGGATGGTAAAGCTGACTGATCTGATAGCCCTGAGGCAAATCAGGATAAAAATAGTTTTTGCGATCAAAGCGTGAAAACGCATTAATCTGCGCCTTCATTCCCATGCCGGTACGCACGGCTTGCTCTACGCAATACTCATTAAGCACAGGCAACATGCCGGGCATGGCCGCATCCACCAAAGACACTTGCGTATTTGGCTCGGCGCCATACCCCGTAGCCGCCCCAGAGAACAATTTGGCTTTTGAGGCAACCTGGGCATGGATTTCCAGCCCGATGATGATCTCCCAATCACCGGTGTCTGTGGTGATCCAGTCTGATTTGTCGGCAATGCGTTCCGCTGTAAACATTTGTTGTCTTTCCGTTTTTTCTAGTCCTCCCCCTATATGGGGGAGGTGCCCCTTCGGGGCGGAGGGGGTGTTGTGGTCAGATGTTCGGTTATTCGTGTCAATACGCCCTCCATATTTTGATCTATTTCAGTGTTCCAAAACCGCAGAACGGTAAACCCTTCTGTATTCAGTTCTTTGTCACGGAAAGCATCCCGTTTTTGATGGTCTTCATTATTATGTTGTCCACCGTCAATTTCAATTACCAATTTCGATGTGTAACAAATGAAATCAATGATATAGCCTTGAAAAGGCACCTGTCGGCGAAAATGACAGCCCTGTTTTTTAAATGTTTTCAGGTGGACCCAAAGTTTGACTTCTTGTGGCGTCATATTCTTGCGCATGGTCCGCGCCAGATTTTTTAACCGGTGTGTCACCCCCTCCGCCACACCAAACACTTTGGTGAGGCACCTCCCCCATGAAGGGGGAGGATAAAAAATGTTGTAGCCATATATTCCGCTGTAAACATTTGTTGTCTTTCCGTTTTTTCTAGTCCTCCCCCTTTATGGGGGAGGTGCCCCTTCGGGGCGGAGGGGGTGAGGGAACTCTCACCACCACTTGTTCGGTTTGGCGTTAAAGCCTGCTGCGCGTTCCAGCGCACCACCAACGGCAAAGCAGGTTTCTTCATCCAGTGCTTTGCCAATCACCTGTAAACCCAAGGGTAAACCGGCATTATCAAGGGTAGCGGGTATGGAAATACCCGGCAGGCCAGCCAGATTAGCGGTAACGGTGAAAATATCGTTCAGATACATCTGCACCGGGTCATTATAACGCGCGCCGATCTTGAAGGCGGCGCTTGGGGCAGTGGGGGTCAGCAGGGCATCGCAGGTTTCGAAGGCTTTTTTGAAGTCTTCGGCAATGCGTGCGCGCACTTTTTGGGCGCGGATGTAATAGGCATCATAAAACCCGGCGGAAAGCACATAGGTGCCGATCATAATGCGTCGCCGTACTTCTTCGCCAAAACCTTGCCCGCGTGTTTTCTCGTAGGTTTCGGTCAGGTCGGCCCCATCAACGCGAACCCCATAACGCATGCCGTCATAACGGGCGAGGTTGGATGAGGCTTCCGCCGGGGCGATAATGTAATAGGCGGGCAGGGCGTATTTGGTGTGTGGCAGGCTGACATCAACAATTTCGCAGCCTTCTGCGCGTAGCCAGTCCATGCCATCGGCCCAGAGCTTTTCAATCTCGCCGGGCATGCCATCGACACGATATTCTTTCGGCACGCCAATACGCATACCCTTGAGCGAACGCGTGCAGGCGGCGGCAAAATCGGGCACGTCTGCCTTCAGCGATGTGGAGTCTTTGGGGTCATGGCCGGACATGGACCGCAAGAGTATGGCCGCATCCTCGACAGTGCGGGTAATCGGACCGGCCTGATCCAGTGATGAAGCAAAGGCAACAATGCCCCAGCGCGAACAACGCCCATAGGTGGGTTTTACCCCCACCGTGCCGGTAAAACTGGCGGGCTGGCGGATGGAACCGCCGGTATCGGTTGCCGTGGCACCCAGGCAAAGCTGCGCGGCCACAGCGGAGGCAGAGCCGCCAGACGAGCCGCCTGGTACCAGTTGTTGGGTTTCGCCATTAGCGCGCCATGGATTAACCACAGGCCCGAAAGCGGAATTTTCATTGGATGAGCCCATGGCGAACTCATCCATGTTCAGCTTGCCCAGCATAACCGCGCCATCGCGCCATAAATTGGCACTGACGGTGCTTTCATAATGCGGGGTAAAGTCACCCAATATTTTACTACCCGCCGTAGTGCGGGTGCCGTTTGTGCAAAAGAGATCCTTGATCCCAAGGGGTATGCCTTCCAGCGCCCCGACATCACCC
Organism: Robiginitomaculum sp.; assembly: GCA_021776515.1. GTDB lineage: Bacteria > Pseudomonadota > Alphaproteobacteria > Caulobacterales > Maricaulaceae > Robiginitomaculum_B. The sequence goes on from JAJFFS010000007.1 coordinate 14,002, forward strand.
ATTGCACGCCGGGCATCAGAGGCATCAGCCATGGCCAAAGCGGTCTCGGTGGTTGTTAGCAGATACGCATTCAGCTGATCGGCATCTGCAATGGCGTCCAGATGAGCCTGGGTTAACTCACGTGCAGAAAAGTCCTTGCTTGCAAGTCCTTTAAGGGCGCCCGCCAGGGTAAGTTCATTTAAGGTACTCATTATTCCACCGCCTTGGGCATAACAAAAAAGCCCTCTTCAGTGCGCGGTGCACTAGCCAGAACGTCATCGCGAATATTGCCATCCGTTACCTTGTCTTCACGCGTCGGCGTGGGGACATCCTCAACCGAAGCCATAGGGGCAACGCCCTCCACATCCACCTCGTTCAATTCTTCGATCCAGTGCAAAATACCGTTGAGTTCATCGGCCAGGGGGGCAAGCCGTTCCTCGGCCACCTCAAGGCGTGCCAAACGGGCAATTTTGCTCACAGTTTTTGCATCAACAGACATGGGGGCAGTCCTAAAATTCTGTACAGGATGCTGGCCTAACAAAGCCCGGCTGAAAGGGCAAGCAGGGTGTGCGGTGCAAGGCAGCTTGCCTATCGCCTCCAGTCGCGCTAGAGGGTCTCTTTGCATGACCAAAAGCTATAAAGATACGTTCACTGGCCCGCACCTGCTGGGCATTGCCGGACTTAACCGGCTTGAGGTGGATTCGTTACTTGATCGTGCCACCGATTTTATGAAGCTAAACCGGCAACGCAACAAGCACTCTGATGTGCTTGGCGGGCAAACGCTGATCAATCTTTTCTTTGAACCGTCGACCAGAACGCAAAGCTCATTTGAGCTGGCGGGCAAACGCCTGGGTGCTGATGTCATCAATATGGCGATCAAGTCATCCTCTGTGGCCAAGGGCGAGACGCTGATTGATACGGCGGTAACGCTAAACGCCATGCACCCGGATCTGCTGGTGGTACGCCACAGCGCCTCCGGGGCGGCAGCATTGCTTAGCCAGAAAGTAGATTGCGCCGTTATCAATGCCGGTGATGGTTCTCATGAACACCCGACACAGGCGTTACTGGATGCCTTGACCCTGCGGGCGCATTTTGGCGATCTGGCGGGGCGACGTATCGCTATATGCGGTGATGTCGTCCACAGCCGGGTGGCGCGCTCGGATATTATCTTGCTAAGCTTGCTGGGTGCCGAGGTGCGGCTATGCGCACCGCCTACATTATTGCCAGCAAGTGCAGAGGAATGGGGCGTAGAGGTTTTTCACAATATGAGTGAGGCGCTAAAGGGCTGTGATGTGGTGATGGTGCTGCGGCTTCAGCGTGAACGCATGACCAGTGCCTGTGTGCCGTCCACGCGGGAGTATTTCAGATATTACGGTCTGGACCGGGCCAAGCTTCGCGCCGCAAAAAAGGGCGCACTGGTAATGCACCCGGGGCCGATGAACCGGGGCGTGGAAATTGATTCAGAAATTGCCGATGATCCGCAGATCAGCCTGATCACGGAACAGGTTGAATCCGGTGTTGCCGTGCGCATGGCGGTGTTGGCCGCACTGGCGGAGGGGCGGGCATGACAGCAAGCAAAGCCAACCCTGTGCTGATCACCGGCGGGCGGGTGGTAGACCCCGCAAGTGGCCGCGACGAGGTTACAGATGTTCTCATTGAGAACGGCAAGATCAGTGAAATGGGTACCGGCCTGCAAAGCAAGGGCGCGGAAAAGGTCGACGCGACAGGGTTAACGCTTGCGCCGGGGCTGATTGATGTTTTGGTCAAAACTGGCGAGCCGGGTGCGGAGCAACGCGAAACCCTGCGCTCTGCTGGTGCAGCGGCGGCGGCGGGCGGTGTTACCACGCTGGTTATTTCGCCGCAAAGCAAACCAGCCATTGATGACCCGGCGATGGTTGATTTTATTATGCGCAGAGGGCGCGAACGCGCCGCCGTTAATATTGTCGCCGCCGGTGCTTTGACACCGGGGTTGTCCGACACGGGGCTTGCCGAGATCGGTTTGATGCAAGAGGCGGGCGCGGTGCTGTTCTCCAACGGCGACAAGGCCATAGGTAATGCCGCGCTTATGCGCAACGTGCTGACCTACGCCAAGGGTATGAACGCACTGGTCAGCAACAGACCAATCGAGCCGCATCTGGGCGCAAACGGCGTCATGAATGCGGGTGACTTCGCCTCTCGCCTTGGGCTAGGGGGGATACCCGCCGTGGCTGAACTTATTATGGTTCAGCGCGATATTGCTTTGGCCGAAACCTGCGGCGCAAGAATACTGATTGATCAGCTATCAACCGGTGCAGCCCTTGAGGTTATACGCCAGGCCAAGGCACGCGGTGTGCAGGTTTATTGCTCGGTCTCTGTCCACCATCTGACATTGAATGAGCTGGATGTGGGGGACTATCGCACATTTGCGCGGCTTTCGCCGCCGCTACGGAGCGAGGAAGACCGCAAGGCACTGGTGGCCGGGGTCATTGATGGCACAATTGATGCCGTGGTTTCCGGCCATGACCCGCGCCCGGCAGAAGAAAAACGCCTTCCCTTTGCGGAGGCCTCCCCGGGGGCTGTGGGGCTGGAAACACTTCTTGGTGGGGCATTATCGCTTGTACATAATGGCGAGGCGTCACTCATGGATGTGTTGCGTGCTGTTACGGCTGGTCCTGCGCAAATGCTTGGGTTCTCTGCGGGTCAAATTACGCCCGGCGCACCGGCTGATCTGGTTTTGTTTGATCTGGACAAACCCTGGGTTTGCGATGCCAATAAACTGCGTTCCAAGTCCAAGAATACACCCTTTGATGGCCGCCGTATGCAGGGCAGGGCGATGATGACATTTGTACAAGGTCATTGCGTTTTTGAAGCTTGAATTCTGACTTTGTTTTTCCCTCTGACTCTGCCATTACATACCCTGCACGCAGGAGAGGAAAGGCTAACACTGTCATTACCGGGTTTATCCCGGTAATCCAGAACGGCATTGAAATCAGACTGGATTACCCGAACAAGTCGGGTAATGACAAAATATAGTTTCAATCCTTGGCTGGAGAACAAAAAAAGGGGCCGGCAAAAGCCGGCCCCTCACTTTTTTCGATAAGAACGAAAGCCTTAGCTTAGAAGCTCTTGCGTACAGACACGCCGTATGTGCGTGGCTGGTTAGGATAGGCATTGGTTGTACCCGCTTGCACAACGCCCGGGAAGGCGCTGAGGAAGTATTTGTCGTTAAACAGATTTCTTCCCCAGAAGCGAATATCCAGACCATTTTCCCAGCTCAGACCAGCACTGGCGTTGACAGTTTGCACTTTGCGCCGTGGAGCAAGCACTTCGACAACATCGACAGCGCTTTCATACTGGAAATCACCACGAATGAAACCTGACATCCCATTGTCAAAGTTATGGGTGTAAGTTGCCGAGGTAGCGATGCTAACCGAAGGAATACCCGCAGGTTTTTGCCCGGAAAGGTCAACCACAGTGCTGTTTGGTCCTGGTCCATTGACGAATGAATTAAAGACCGGGTCCAGCAATGTCATGGCAAAGGTCAGTTTCAACGGATCAACAGGAACAAAGGTTGCGTCCATCTCGATCCCTTGTGTGGATTGCTTACCTGCATTGCCCAGAACAAAGCCAGTGCCAAGGAATGTGTTGGACTGGAAGCCCTTGATTGTTTGATCAAAGACAGCAATGTTAATGGCACCGCGTTCAAAGCGGGCTTTCAAACCCAGTTCAAATACTGTGGCTTCTTCAGGACCGGCAAACCGTGTGCCAAAGGTTTGGTTAACTAGGCCAATGCCTGCACTATTGACCGCCGCCGTATTCAGCACATCCGGGCGAGAATCCCGGGACAGGTTCCAGGACGTTGCCTTGTACCCTGTCGCCGCACTGGCATAGACATTGACGCTGTCACTGGCATCATAGGCCAAACGGGCCGTCCAGGTCAGCTTGTTGTCATGGGTCTTGCCATCTTCAACGGCATTAGGGAACCCAAGGAAAGGTGGCAGGAATTGAAATGCCTGCAAACCAAGCAGAGGGTTTTGCGCTGGATCAGAAAGATCAAGTGCTCCAACACCTGCTGCGATTTGTGAATTGATGATACCCCAGACCTGCGCACCAGTAAGGCCAGCAAACGGACCAAAACATGCTGGTGCAGCCAGGAGTGCCCCAACATTTGCAGGTGAAAAGGGAAGGGCGCCCAGCCCACAAGCAGGAGTAACTGTCGGGAAAGTACCAGCAAGGGTAGCCAGGAACAGTGAATTAAATCCACCCGCACCTTCAAGATCAACCGCAGAAAATGGCTCAGTACTAACAGCATTACCCGTTACCTTCTTCTTGTCATCAGTATAGTTCAGACCACCAGTTAAAGTCAGACGGTCAGTGATGTGAAAATCAAGGGTAGCAAACGCGGAGTACGCTTCGTTGTCCTGGGTAAAGGTATCAAAAAGCCCTGTGCCCGGCGCATAGAAAGAACCAGGGGCAAAGCCGTTGGCGGCTTCAACCAGCCCTAAGGCATCGGGACCACCAGCCAGGATATCAGCAAAGTTGCGAAAATCTGCGCCGACGACAACGTCGTCTTCTACAACAACATCTTCATTGAAATAATAACCACCGACCATCCAGTCTACTTTGTTGTCCCCGGTTGAGGTCAAACGTAGTTCCTGGGTGAAGGTGTCAATATCATTGGCAATGCGGAGATCGCTAAGCAAATCAGCAGAGCTGAAATCAGCATCATAGGTGGCATCCAGTTTGTTGGAGCGATATGATGTGATTGATGTCAGCGCAAAACTTTCAAAGTCATGGTCGATATGTAGAGAAACACCACCGTCTTTGACCTGATTTCTTGGGTCTTTATTGTTATAGGCGACAAAGGCAAATGGATCGGCATCATCAGCGACCGCACCACCAAGAAAGGCTATCGCCCCGGCGGTTGGCCCATTTTCAAAATTGGCCACGGTACAGCAGATTTCGTCAATTTCGCTGTAATCAGCGATAATGCGAATATCCGTACTGTCTGATGGTTGGAACAGCAACTGCCCGCGAATGCTAAAACGATCACGGTCATTGATGTCGCTAAAACCCGTTGCGCTTTCTGTATAGCCATCGCGTTTGTTAAAGCTGCCGCCAATGCTGGCAGCGACGTTATCAGAAAGTGCGCCAGAAACGTATGCCTTGACCAGACGCAGATCTAGATTGCCGGTGCCGATTTCCACATAACCTTCGGTTTCAAATGAAGGCTTGGCGGTAACAATGCTGATAACACCAGCAGAAGCGTTTTTACCAAAGAGGGTGCTTTGCGGCCCCCTTAGAACTTCGATGCGGTTGAGCTTTGGCAGGTCGCCAATCTGTGCAGCCGAGCGAGAGCGGTAAACACCGTCAATAAAGACGCCAACAGATGGCTCAATACCCGCATTGTTGGCACCGTTACCAAAACCACGAATAATGAAATTCGTGTTGGCAGATGTTTGCAATGAATAAACACGCAAGGATGGTGCGACAGATTGCAAATCATTGATATCCTGAATTTGTGTCTTCTGGATGGTGTCTGCAGATGTCACAGTGACGGCAACAGGTGTCTGTTGCAGTGTTTTTTCACGTTTTGTTGCCGTGACGACAATTTCATCTTCCATTTGGGCAAATGCAGCGCCCGGTAAAGCAAAAGATGCCACCAGTGCGGTTGTCGCAATGGCGTGTAGTTTGAATTTAGTCATACTCTTCCCCTCAAAATTAGCGCCTCATGGCACCCTAATGTTATTAATAGATCTAATTTAACTCAATAATCTCTTAAAAGCAGGCCAAAAAGTTTTCGGCCCACTCCAAAAGTCGTATATTCGCCAAACATGCTTTCCATATAAAAAGCTGATTTAGCGTTGCAGGCGCAAGGTTATGCCGTAAGTTCGTGGGTCACCAGGGTAGCCATTAAAGCTGCCCGGCTGCCCAACAGAATTGAAGGCACCTTGCAGGTAGTTCTGGTCAAAAAGGTTGCGGCCCCAGAACTGGACCTGCCAACCTTTATCATCATCTCCTATACCAAGACTGGCATTAAAGACGGTGTAGGCACTTTGCGTCTTGATCGGGTCAAGATCGGCTGAAAGCGGGTTCTTGCTGGAATAGCGTAATTCGCCGCGCAGATAGCCATCATACTCACCCGCATCAAAGAGAAATGTTGCCGTAGATGAGACATTCAGATCAGACAGAGCTGAGACAGACTTCCCTTTGAAGTCTTGAGAACCATTAATAACACAGGAGGACACCGCATTGGGTGAGCCTATTGTTTGTTCAGAAATTTGGCATGGTCCACCATCAAAACGAGTAAAGTGAGCATCCGGTATCCAGGTTGCCGCCAGCGTGAAGATAAAGTTATCCGTTGGGCGGGACAGGAAATCTGCTTCCAGGCCATAGGTGATAGCATCGGCATTGCCAATATCAAAGCTCGCGCCATTAAAAATATTCTGCTGGAAATTGTTTTGTTCCGTATAGAACGCGGCCAAATTCAAGGTTGATGTATTATCAAACAACTTGGTCTTCAGGCCAACCTCAAGAGCATTGGTTTTCTCAGCCGCAAAATCCCGGCTGCCAGCACGTGAAGAGTTGGAGAGGTTAAAACCACCCGCTTTATACCCACGAGAGTAGCTGGCATAGGTGTTTAGTTCGTCATTCCAGTCATAGGCAAAAATGATATTGCCAGAAAGATTATCCTCACTACGCGTGTCAATAAAGTCAGCCGTTGGTGTGAAGAACTGAAATGCAGCCAAGCCAAGGAAGGCGTTACGCGGTATGGGTCCGGGGCTGAAAAATGGACCAAGCGGCGTCCCTGCGGGGGGAAACTGCTCCAGAAAGGTCAGATTGTTCAAATCCAGAGCCGAGAACGGAGCGTTAATGTCGAGCACCGCATCCACGTCTTTCTTTTCATGGCTAAAGCGCAAACCTGTTGTCACTATAAATTGGTCATTGACGTGAAAGTCCAGTGAACCAAAAGCTGAAAAGGTTTCTGTGTCTTGCGCAAAATTGGATTTTTGCAGACCGACACCATCACCAAGCAAAGACCCAGAAGGCGTTGGCCCGAGGGCAAGGGCATCCGGTATGCCAATGGCCTGGCCAAGCTGGATAAGTTGTTCCAGCGTTGTAACGGCACCGCCACCAACTAGATCAGCAAATTGGCGCAGACCAGGGCCAAACGTCGTACTGTTTGTGTGTTTGAGGTCCTGATTATAATAATAGGCACCAAACATATAATCCACCTTGCGGTCACCCGTTGAGGTGATGCGAAACTCCTGTGTGAATGTTTGGTAAATATCTGTCAGAGTACGGTCACGGGCCAAAACAATATCAACAAAATCTGCATCAATATTATTGATCTCATCAAAGGTTCTGTAGGCCGTGGTAGAGGTGAAGACTGCCCCCCCCATGTCAACTTCAATTTCCGTTGATAACCCGGCGGTTTCCTGATCGGTTAACAGCCCCCCGTCAAAGCTCACATTACGCTCAAACGGTAGTGCAGGCAAAATATTGGCATTCAAAAGGCCGAGAGCAAAGGCATTTTGCGGAAGGTTAAAGATAAATGGTGCCGCACAACAAGCCTCGTTGACAGATGAAAAATCACCAATAACCCGAACAGAGACATTATCATTGGGTTCAAACAAGAACTGACCGCGCAAGGCCCAGCGATCACGTTCGTTAACCTGCTCGCCATTAAATAAATTATCAATAAACCCGTCACGTTGGTTTAGATTGCCAGATAACCTGAACGCAGCCTTTTCACTTTCACCTATTGGTCCGGTTACCGAGCCCTTTACAACAATGGCGTCATGATTGCCATAAGTGGCTTCGGCATCCATGCCGAATTCATATTGCGGCTTTTTAGTGATAATGCTGACCACACCGGCAGGCGTGTTCTTACCGTAAATCGTGCTTTGTGGGCCACGGAGCACCTCAATGCGCTCAACGGTAGGGAAGTCATTAATTGAAGCGCCTTGGCGCGAGCGGTAAACGCCATCAACAAAAACCCCGACGGATGGCTCCAGCCCGGCATTAAAACCTGATGTGCCGATGCCGCGTATGGCAAACGTTGTTGCTGAAGAGTTGGCGAACTGCGCCACCGTCAAAGATGGTGCCAGCAATGGCATGTCGCGTATGTCGCGGATCTGTGAACGTTTGATGTTGGTGTCTGTTACCGCTGTCACCGCAACCGGTGTATCCTGCAAAGTTTTTTCGCGTTTTTGCGCGGTGATGATAATTTCGTCCTCTTTATCAACACCAGTTTGCGCCAAGACTAGGCCAGGTGTAGCAAAAGATGCCACCAATGCAGTTGTTGCAATGGCGCGTAATTTAAAATTTGTCATAGTCTTCCCCTCGAAAACGACGATTCAACACGCATGGTTTCTATCACACCATTTTGTGTAAGGCGCGTCCAGTGCTGTTTTGGGGAATTATTGCGTCTAATTGGAGAATTTTGCTAAAGTTTACACTCTGCGTGCGCAAATTTGGCGACTTGAGCACGAATTTCCGGGAACCAGCCTTTTACGCCAAGAAAAGCTAGGCACTTATCCTTGAGTGTTTTGAAGCGGGTATCTTGTTCCAGTTTGGCCAGAACACTGTCGACGCTGATCTCTTCATCTGACATGCGCACACCGCCACCTGCGGCTGTATCCAGTAGCATGAGGCGGTCTTGCTGTTCGCCCCAGAGCCGCCATTCGGGCAAGTCACCATTCATGCCACGCCCCGGTTCACCAAAAGTGGCAAAGGCGGCCCAATAGGACATCATGGCCTGGGATAACGCATCACGTTCGCCAGCCCGGGATTTGGGGAAAATACGTCCACCACCAACGGGGAAGTTTTCAAAGCCGTTAAAAATAAAGGGCAACTCCATTGCGTGGCCAGCACCCAACAGGAGGGAGAAATCCGTACCCAGAAACGAGCCTTCTTCATCCCAGTCAAATCTGTAAGCATAGAGTGCAGAATTGCCCGCCGCGTTGAACCGTCGCGCCTGTGTATCAACCGCGCGCGCACGCCACATAGCGCTCTCATATTCGGCCTGCAAGGCATAGTGGTTGGCATTACGGGGCCGGGGGAGGACACCAAAAAGATTTTTGACCAACATTTTGTTGGTCACATTGAATAGCTTGGTCTCGTCGCGGTTGGTACCGGTTATAATGGGAACGGTAGCAAAGCCCGGATTGTCCAGTGCGGCTTCAAGGCTGGGCGCCATCAGCAATATGTTATCGGCAATGATCAGGGGGCCTCCCGGTTCGGTGTCACCAGCTTCCTGAGAGGCCACATAGAGGTCTTCGGCAGAAGTATCGCGCATAAAGGCAGCCAGTTCCGGCCCGTTTAACGCGGCAGGTGGATTAAGGGCCGCCAGTATCGCTTTGGTGCCTTTAAAATCCCAGCCGGTACCTTCTGACACACCGTTTTCTGCCACATCTATTGATCGAGACGTGAAATAGCCACTTTGAATGATGGCCCCGGTAAACAATCCTTGTGCGCGCGGTAAAGCCACAAGACTGGCTACGTCATGGGCACCAGCCGATTCACCAAAAATTGTTACCCGGTCTGGATTACCACCAAAGCCGGATATGTTGCGCTTTGTCCATTCCAGTGCAGCAATCATATCCAGGTTGGCAAAGTTGGGGCTTTGATCAGGTCTGCTAAGGGCTGTTTCTCGCAGGGCCGGGTGTGAAAACCAGCCAAATGGCCCCAAACGATAATTAATCGATACAACGATCAAATTATGGCGTGTGGCTAAATACTGACCGTCATACTGGCCTCCATAACCCCACACATTGCTGCCGCCGTGAATAAAGAGCATGACAGGCAAACGATCATTGTCCCCGGGAATGGCATTGGCTTCAAAGGCCGGGGTCCAGACATTCAGAACCAGGCAGTCTTCACTGCCTACCAGGTCACCCAGATCATCATATATATCTGCCGAGCGGGCGCGTTGTATGCAGCGCACACTTGTATCAAGGGCTTGCCTTTGCCCCTCCCAGGCGTGCGCAGGGCGAGGTGCTCGCCAGCGTAAATTGTCGACAGGGGCTGCTGCATAAGGAATGGCTGCCCATTGAAATCCACCTGTGGGGATAGACACTGATCCTACAATGTCGCCGGTTTCAATATGCCTGAGTGTTTTGCTATCCGCCTGTGGCGTGTCAGGTGCTTTTGGTGTTTTCTGACAGGCTGAGAGCCCAAAAATAGTTAATAACAGTGTGGAAATGCCGATAGCAAAGCGCATTTTTAATTCCTTCAGGCGATAAAAGACGGGTGTTGTAGCGGGTAAAGACGGTCACATCCATGACTTGTCAAGACACATAAAGGTTACGGGGCAAGGCCATGCGTCTTTTCGGGTAAGGATTGGTTAAGGGGGGTGAATCAAAAGTAACCGGAAGTTATTGTTTTTACGAATAAAAAATATTCGTTACTTTAACTTATTTGAAACCGTAAGCGGAAAAAATCATGTCTATGGCTTGACCATAAATGGTGAAAACAAACACGACCCTTATGGAAAAATAGGGCGTAATTTGAAAAAAAGGGGAAGATAAAATGGCGTTTACGGATGTCGAGGTACAGGAGGCGCACAATGCAATTGCAGACGCGCCAGAAGCAGAAGATTTAAATCGGCTGGGCCTGATTTACTCATCGGGCGAAGGGCATGAACTGGATCTGGTAGAAGCTCATAAATGGTTCAACCTGGCCGCAGTGCTTGGATTTGATGCCGCCAAAATTTACCGGCAGGAAGTGTCAGACCAAATGGACACCAGCCAGATTGTCAAAGCGCAACGTGCGGCTCGTAAATGGTTGCAAGGGCATGAATGCTGATCTGGTGAGGGTTACATGAAAAACAAGAATTATTTTTAAAACCCTGCTTCGGCGGGGTTTTTCTTTGCTGACAAGCCTTACCGTGCGGACCCTGACAGATCATAGGTAAATCCAAAGCTGATGGGCAGGGCGTCACGTATGTATTGCCGCATGAAGAGGTTCACCTCGGCAATATTTGAGCGCGGCACAAACACAACATCGCCGCGCTGCAAGGGCAGAATGTCTTCGGGCGCGCCTTTGTGCAGAACGGCTTTCAGATTGATGATTTTTAGCATTGGACCACCGTCAGGGTGACGCCTTACCAGAATAACGCGACTGGATTTGGCCGTGTCGCGCATGCCACCGGCCATCATGACAGCCTCCAGTACCCCGATTTGACCTGGTAGTTCCTGTATGCCCGGTTGCCCGACTTCTCCGCCCACATATATGCGCTGCGAACCAAAGGCCCGGGGGGTAATCTCGACATTAGGATCAATCAATTGGGTGGAAAGCGCGTTACGAAGGCGAAATTTCAGTTGTTCAATAGTCAAATTTGCTGCCATTATTGCGGGCGCTAATGGCATTTGCACCCGACCATCCGGGCCGACAAGCAAAAGGCGCGACAGTTCGGGCGCAGAATAGACGATAATATCCAGCTGATCACCCGGTAGTAAGCGATATTGCGGATCAGAGTTTTGCCAGGTGCGAAACCCCGCCGGAGCTGTGTTCTGGCGAGTATTTTGTTGTCTGGCCTGATATGATGGTGCGCCACGGTGACCGGTCGCTGTGCTGGTGGGATAGCGTTGATAACTACCGCCACTGGAACAGGCGGCTAATAAGGCAGCAGTGCTGACGACAAAACCTGTACATATCCGTTGCAAAATCACTGCAATTTTCCTGTTCAAAATAGAATTTACGTAAATCTTAACAAAAATGGTTAGGAATTGTTAAAGATGGCGCGTGAATGATGCGACCAAAGATGAATTTGGACCCAATAGATTCGATGACGCAGTACGCCACATCAACACCTGATAACAGACCCGCAGCAGCAGTGCCAGCGGGTTGGGCGCGTCTCTCAGGTGTTTCCTTTGTTGAGCTTTTGGCATTTTTGTGGGCACGTAAGTTTTTGATGTTCATGGTGTTTGTGCTCTTGTTCGGGGCAGCCATGGCAGGCGTTCTCACACTACAAAAAAGCTACACCGCAAGAGGCAGGGTGCTGGTACAGTTTGGCGAGGAATACATTTACAAGCCAATTATTGGCACGGCCGGGCAGGGGACGGCCTATTCTGCAGAGCAAATGATTCAGGCCGAAGTTGGGTTTTTTTCAGCGGTAGAACTTAAAGAACGCGTTTTAAACAAGATCGGCCTACGGCGTCTTTATCCAAAACTGGCACTGGAATTAGAGAACGAACCGGGCAGGCGAGACAAGATACGTGGCACTGCACTGAATAACATAAACAAAGGCCTTGGGGCATACACCGCACCGAACCAGCCCATTGTGACAGTGACCTTTCGCCACCCTGATCCACAGACGGCCCGAGATGTTCTGAATGCCTTTATTGCAGAATACCAAATTTACCGGCGTGAAATTTTACTGGATGATAGTGGCAGTGGATTTGAGGCAGAGCGTAAAAATTCAGAGGAAGCCTTGCGCAAGGTCAATAAGGGGATGGAGCAATTTCTGGTGCGCAACGGCATTGGGGATTTTGTTGCCGAGCGTGTATCGCTTGGTGCCAGTGTCGCCACCTTGCGTGAACAGCTATTGGTTGCCGAAGCTCGCCGCCAGGAGATTGAAGGATCGCTGGCGGTTATCAATGTCAAATTTCAGCAAACACCTCAAATAATTGAACAATTTACCGATGATGCCAGTTCAGGCCAGTTGGCAGACCTGAAATTGCAGCGCGAACAATTGCTGGCCAAATATAAACCGCAGTCAAGTCCGGTGCAGGAAATCAACGCGCGTATTGTCCGTCTGGAAAACTATTTACAAGGTGGCAGCAGCAATAGCACCGGCACGAAACGTACAGGTGTCAATACAGTCTATCAGAGCTTGCAAACCAACAAGCTGATGCTGGAGGCAGAACAGCAATCCAATGCTGCAAAGATTGTTGTTCTTACATCGCAGATTTCAAAAATAAATACACGTCAACAGCTCTTTCAGAGGCTGTTTCCTGAGTACCAACGCCTCTCCAGTCAGGCCCGTATTATGGAAACAAACTATGTCCAGTTTGCCTCTCGTGAGCAGGAAATTAAAACCCTGCGTAATCTGGCGGCTTTGCAGTCAGACAATATCCGTATTATCGAGCATCCGGTTGTGCCGGTTCAAGGTAAATCCATGAAAAAGCCAGCCGCGATTCTGGCATTGCTTTTTGCGCTCTTTACCGCCTTTTGTGTGGGCCTTTATACAACCTTGCTGGCACTTGTTCGGGCACCGGCAAAAACTGTTCCTGTCGAACCAGCCCCGGTTAGAACCCAAGGGGAAAGGCCAACGGCAACGCAGCCTCCCTCTCATTCTCCAACAGCCCCGCCCGCGCAGCATGTCGCGCCATCCTTTCCGTATATTCAGACGCTCGAAGCAGGGCCGGTCGGTGCAACGGGGCATGAGTTGCCGGTTTTGGGCACCATTACAAAGCGGACATGACCGGGAATAATAATTCTTAACGCCGGGCGCATTTAGTCATATCTCGTTAACCAAGATTACCTTTACTGAGCCCATGGGATTCGGACAAAAATTCTATGATTGATCTGAGTAGAGAGTTGGCTGGCGTTTGTCAGATTTATGAACAACTGGCCGCACGTCAGAAAGGCGTGGTGCTTCAGTTCATGGGCGTGCGTTCTGGCGCGGGCGTTTCAACGTGCGCCCGGGCATTTTCACGCATGATTGCGCCCAGATCGCAGCGCGGTGTCTGGCTGTTTGATCTGGATTTTTACGCTAACACGCAATTTCATGCACTCACCAGTGCCAGGGCACAGGCTTTTTATGGCCCTACCGGACCTGCACTTAATGCCGGCATGGCAGACGCTCCGCTTTTTTGGAAAATTCATCCAGAGCTTATCCGTGAAGACGGTCGCAAGGCTGGGGATCTCTTTTATCTGAAAATGCACCAGATCGGTACTCATAATTTGTATGTCAGTTGTTTCAGAAATGACCTGTTGCGTGAAAAACAGCATGTCAGTCTCAGATTAGCGGAAAAATACTGGGCGCAGATGCGTGCCAGAACAGATCTGGCCATTATTGATGCACCAGTGCTGAGCCGGGGGCGCGGCGGATTGGTTACTGCCGTCGATTCTGATGGTGTTGTCATTGTTGCTCACCCGGCAGATGCCGGTGCACCGGTCACTCATTTACGGCACCAGATCGAAGGCCGGGGCGGACGATGCCTGGGGGTCATTTACAATGACGCTCCGGGGTACGGAATAGACCCGGCACAGCATGCCGCCCAATAGGGCAGGTCGGGACAGTAACTTTATATATTGAAGCGATTTCAAAATGTCTCAAAAAGGTTTTTATATACAATCGCTTGACGGGTTGAGAGCGATTGCCGTGTTACTGGTTTTTGTGGGCCATGCCGGTTTTGGCCATATCGTACCTGGCGGGTTGGGGGTGACGGTTTTTTTCTTCCTCAGCGGCTTTTTAATCACCACATTGATGCGTCAGGAATATGAGAAAAACAGCAGTATAAGTTTTTCCAAATTTTATCTCAGGCGTGTTTACCGTATTTTCCCGCCGTTTTATTTGGTTCTTGGCCTTGTAATTGTATTGGCTCTGGCGGGCATTATCCCCAGTAATATGAAATGGGAAGCCTTGTTGGCTCAAGCGTTTCAGTTCACCAACTATTATCTCATTTTTGGCAATCTTGATCACACAGCGCCCGGGTTAACGGTTCTATGGTCGCTATCGGTGGAAGAGCATTTTTATTTACTGTTCCCACTGGCATTCATGATGATGGCAAAACGCTTTGGCCATAAGGGCATGGCGGGGATCATCGTAGGGTTTTGCTTGCTGGTTTTGCTCTGGCGGGTTTATTTGGTGTTTGGGCAAAATGCCCCGCAATTGCGCACCTATTACGCCACCGATACACGCATTGATTCCATCATGTTTGGTTGCCTTATGGCGCTGTGGAACAATCCGGTAATGGACCCGGTCTTTGACAAAGGCCGCGCGGCTGTTTTGGCCATACTCGCTGGTGCAGGGGGCATACTTCTTTTTTGCCTGCTGTATCGTGATCCGGCCTTTCGGGAAACGTATCGTTATACCTTGCAGGGAATAGCCCTTTTCCCGATTTTCTACTTTGCCATTACCAAAAGTAATTGGCCGCTCTTTGTCTGGTTAAATTGGGGAGTACTGCGTTATATAGGTAAAGTTTCCTATACCACATACCTTATCCACCCCACCGCGATTACGCTGACCCATAAATATATGCAATCAACTGGCATTCTGGCCATTATTGTTGCGTTTGCTTTGACAATTGGGTTTTCGGCACTGATGTATCACCTGGTCGAGAGACACATGTCGGCCTTGCGTTCAAGACTGCATCAATGAACGCCATGCTTATGTCCACGCCATGTTAACCATACCGCCCTTTACTGGCCTCCTATGAGCATGGCTATGGAATATACCCCCCGGACTACCGGGCGTCCCTTCACATTGGGCCAGGTTGGCGGTGTGCTGGAATGGGCCGTTATCATTGGCTTTTTGCTGGTGTTTTCCGGGATTTTCTTTGGCCCTTTGGTCGAGAGTAAAATCTCTGCCTCAGATACATCCTGGGCCAAGTTATTATATTACCCGATTTATGCTCTGGTGATTGTGCTGGCTCTTCGGCGCCCTATGGTCACGTCTAAAGCTTTCATCCGCAGCTTTTTGCTACTTCTACCGGTATTTCTGGCGATTGCCTCTACGCTGTGGTCAATCGATTCTGGCTATACATTTCGCCGCTCAATTGCGCTTTTGATGACCACTGCCTTCGCCATTTACCTGGCTTCGCGCTATGACTGGGCCGGGTTGATAGAGGTGCTGGCGGCCACCTATGGTTTGCTGGCGGTGTTCAGCCTGATGTTTGTATTGCTGGTGCCGGACAAGGGGATCATGCAGTCAACCCATGTCGGCGCATGGTCGGGTCTGTGGTGGGAAAAGAATGATCTGGGCATGAACATGGCCAAAGCTGCGCACCTTTGTTTGTGCGCCTGGATTTTCAGACCACAACGCAAGTGGATATGGGGGGCTTTGTTATTACTATCTGTAGCTCTAGTCCTGTTATCCACGTCCAAAACGTCATTACTGGCCATGATCCTGGCCTTTGGCGGGGTAGGGGCACTTTATATATTCAGGCGTAGTCCGCTTGTTGGTATTCCTTTGGTGTATTTTGGGGTGATTCTGGGCGTGGCCCTTTTCCTTGGTATCGAATTCGCCCCCAAATTTATGTTTGGCCTGATTGGCAAAGACCCGACATTGACGGGCCGTACAGACATTTGGGAAGCGCTTTTTGCGCAAATCAAGGATCACCCCTGGCTGGGCCATGGTTATGCTGTGTTCTGGCTGGACGAGACAGGCCCGGCCTTCTGGGTGCGCCAGCGT
The DNA here is from genome assembly GCA_021776515.1 of Robiginitomaculum sp. Classification (GTDB taxonomy): domain Bacteria; phylum Pseudomonadota; class Alphaproteobacteria; order Caulobacterales; family Maricaulaceae; genus Robiginitomaculum_B. The sequence continues at coordinate 30,323 of JAJFFS010000007.1, forward strand.
ACAGAATGGCTGGTGCCAACGGCGCATAATGGCTGGCTGGAAACCTGGCTGTCGATTGGCCTTATCGGCGTTATTCTTTTTGCGTTGACATATCTCAGCGCCATTATTGCCGCATTGCGCGGTATATTGCGGGGCAAAACCGCTTATTGGGCGCTTGTCTCAACTCTGGTTTTTTTCCTGTTTTCACTGTCGGAAAGCAACATTTTGCAACAAAACAATCTGGGCTGGATTGTCTTTGCGGCAACGGCGGCCAAATTGTTTGGTGCTGGCCCTCGCAACCCTAATCAAAGGGCAGAGGCACCATAAAAACGTGGCTCAAGGCCTTTGAACCACAATAGCTTGCCCAAGCCTTGCGCGGCACGGTCCAGTAATTCCGGTTTTGGTTTTGCCCGCACAACCCACCTGAGCGCGTAAAGTCCACCAAATACACAGAACTGACCCAGACCAACCACCATCCAATAGGCCACGCCAAATATTTTGCGGTGCTGCCAACAGGTTTGTGTTGGCCCCTGCCCGAAGGCAAAAGCCTTGGTAAGAGAATAAGTGAGCGTGGCGCGTTCAGGCAGTATTTCTTCATAGACCAGTGCATTAGCGGCCCAGGCCACCTTGGCACCATCAGCCAATGCCTTGGAGAAAAGGGCATCATCCTCGCCGCCAATTTCATTCATGGCCGGATCAAAGATGGGGGCATTGGAAAAGAATTTCGCCCGTTTGAGCAGTGAGTTTCCACATCCGTAATATGTTTCAATAACACCTGATTGCTCTGGTCCGATGCGGGTGAAGCGTTCCTCGATATAAGTTTTGTGGGGAACGTCATCTTCAACTCTTCCTTGTACAGGGCCAAACACCAGATCAGCCCCCGTTTGTGCCTGAACATCCAGTAAAGCTTCAAGCCAGTTATCAGAAGCCGCAGTTTCATCATCGTCCAGAAAAACAATCAGCTTTGAACGTGCCAGTTTTAACGCTGCGTTGCGGGCATTGGCGACGCCGGGGCTGGGCTCATGCCCATAAATAATGGGCCAGCGTGTTCCTGCAGCCAGGGAGCGTACCATGTCTCGTGCTGAGGCATCCGGATCATTATCCAGAACAATAATTTCGACAAGGGCCTGAACTTTTTGTGCCAGTACGCTATTGAGGGCACGTTTTATCCGGTCAGGACGCCGAAATGTAGGGATGATGACGGAAACATCGGGCGTCATGCTGCTTTCTCCACAGGGCGTAGGGTGTCGAAAGCTTCGCCTACCGGCAGCACCTCAAACCCGGCTTCATGTACCGCCGTGCATACGCTTTTGAATAGCGCCGGTGTGCAGCCCCACGTACTGGGTGTTTCACGCACATCATGGGTATAAAAAATCAACCAGCCCGGAGCTGTGCCTAACCCCTTAATATATGAGAAGGGCAGGGAGGTGTCCTCGGCAGTACCCTCTATGGGGACCGCATTGAGCTGGTGGGCATCAGAATGACGTCGGTTGATACCGGCCTTGACGCCGCGCAATGTCGTAAAGTGACATCCCAGCAATTCTTTTGCTGCCGCTGAAGCCTCACCGTAAGGGTAGGCAAAGGAGCGCGTGGTTGGTGCCCCAAGCTTGCGTAAGCGTTGTTGATTGCGGCGTACTTCCCGCTCGATAACGACGGGAGAATTAAGTGCGCAATCTATATGATGTTCCGTATGGCAACCGATTTCATGACCATTTGAAACCAGGGCGCTAATATCCTTGGCATTAAAAAGATCACCTAAATGGTTGGCGGTGTTTTCCAAGGCAGAGCTCGTATAAAATGTACCTTTCCAGCCAAACTGTTCCAGTATTTGTGCGCCCGTGCTGGCGGCACTATGGGGGAAGTCATCAAAACTGAAACTGACCAGAAATCGCTCTTGTGCACAGTCGAATGGTTTGCGGGCCTGTAACCGTGTCAGTTTTCGTTTCAGAACGCCAACCAACCCTTTTGAAGGTGTATAGGGTTCGCTCATGACAAAGCCTCCGCATACCAGCTTGAACGCCACAATTTTAACGCCAGAACGCGCAAACCAAGTGGTAGAACACCGATTTTGTCGCGTGCTATGGCGGCGAAAACAGGGCGGAGAAAAGAAAATCCGGGTATTTTACGCACCATGTGCGCGGCTTTCCAGCTGGGTAGTGTTTGCGCCAGGTCAGGGTGACGCTTAACAAACCGGGCATAGTTCGGTGCTGATTGTCTAAACCGTCGCACCAGCGTGTCAGCGCTTTCAAGGCCCAGGTGACGGGCAGGGTTGTCTATATGGATGACGACATAACTTTTCGCTGCCCGTGCCGCCCATTCCACATCCTCCCAGCCCCAGCCGGCAAAGTCATTATCGAACGGGCATGCCGCCAGCACGTCGTGACGCACCAGAAGATTGGATGTGCAGACATGCTTGGCAGGGTTTTGTGAGCGTACCTTCGCCGGCAGGCAGTCAGAGCTTTGTGAAAATGCCTGATGCAGTGCCAGTGCCGGTTCAACATTATCTATTGCCTCAACACTAAACCCGCCAAATACGATATCCGGGTTTTGCTGCTCTATGCAATTATACCAGTTTTGTAAAAAATCGTCGCCTTCAGGCATCATGTCGGCATCAAGAAACAAGACCCATTGCCCACGCGCTGCCGCGATCAGGGCATTGCGGGCAGCGGATCGTCCACGATTTTCGGTCGCTGTAACAAGCTTGACCGGCAAAGGTGCCTTCGTGACGGATGCCCCCAGGTTTTTACAAGGATGAGAGGCATCACTGCCATCATCATAAAAGATGATTTCGCAATTCCCGGGCGGGGTTTGTCCAAGCTGATGTAAAAGAGGGTGCGGGTCATCATTATAAAAAGGAATGAGCACACTCAAGGTTACCGGTATAGCCTGTTTCCAGTGTGCACTGGTAATGATCTCAGGGGTCTGTCTGGGCGCGTTCATGAGGTCACCGTAGCGGCGCGTTTGCGCAGTCGCCCTATGAATGTTTTCAGATAACCTCGGCAATCAGCAAGGTTCAGGATTATGGCGGCGATGCCATACAAAACTCCGCCTAACCCGGCTTGCACGAATAGCAGGACAAAAGCTGTCCAGCTCTGTGGCCAGGGAATAACAACGATGCCAACTGCCATAAAGGCGCAGGCCAGAAGTGTTTTTGCCGCTGTCAAAAAGGGTAACGGGAGGGGGAAATAGCGCAGGCCGATAATGGCACTGGCAAGCATACCAAAAAAATAGGCGATGACTGTGGCAATCACTGCACCCTGCAAGCCAAAACGTGGCAGCAGGATAATGTTGAGCACGATGTTTAAAAGAGCCGGAAACGCCATAACAGCGGCCATCACGCCGGTGCGTTTGGCAAGGGTGAATGCCTCATGAAAGTAATAGGTCATGATGCCATTCATCACACCGGCCAGTGCAATCCACGGAATAATTTGAGCGGCCTGGTCACGAAAGGCTGGCCCGGTCATTACCGTAGCCAATGGCCCGGAAACCAATGCCAGTCCCGTTGCCGCAGGGAATGTGGCCAGTGCCATCAGGCCAAATGCCTTGCGAGCCATGGCCCGCGCATCCTCAAACCCATTATGCTCCAGCGCAGCAATGGTCAGAGGCGCTGCTGCCATGCTGGCCCAGATAAAGATGATGTCCAGCGTTCTGTTCGCCAGATTATAACCGGCAGTGTAAATCCCCACCGAAGCGGTATCCAGATACCCTGCGATTAAAAACCGGTCTGCTGATGACATTGCCAGTGCCAGTGCCAGAGACATCGAGATGGGGAGGCCATAGGCAGCAAATTTCTTGAAATCAGAGACTGAGCCATGCCCCCCTTTGGCGCGTCTTAATAAATGGGGCAAGTCAAACAAAAGCGCTATGCCCGCGGCAACGGCCATGCCTGCGAACGGGCCTGCGGCGCGAAGGTCTGTGGCGATAACCAGCAACATGCCAAGGCTAAAACCGATCATGATATGAAAAAACTCAATCAGGCTATAGCGCTGGACTTCACGGGCTGCGCGGCGCGCCTCCAGTGTCAGTTTCAGGGCGGCGCGCAGGATGGCAGCACCGAGTGCAAAGCCAAGAATGGATTTAAAATCGTTGGGAAGTGGAAAAAATGTTATGATCAGCCCGCTCAGGGCACCACCAGCCAGCACCAAAACGGCCAGCGTATTATAAGCGCTGGTCAAATGACTCTGAAGTGTATTTTTTGCTTCGGCGCGGGCATAAAAACGCGCCATAGCCCCCTCCAGCCAGGTGAACAGCAGAGAGTGAAAAAGAGTCATTACAGCAAAAGCCAGGCTATAAAGGCCATAATCTGCGGGCGTTAGCAGACGTGTCAGCAAATAAATGCTGCCAAAACCGGCCAATGCCTGGGCAATATTAACTGGTAAATATCCAAGTAAATGGCGCCAGAGCATATTTTTTCCCGTTTTTACACGCGCTAGCGCGTTGTTAGGATTTAGATGTTAAGACAAACGCACTAATTCCTGATGAACAAATCGGATATATTTGTGAAGGTCACTTATAGTGGATATTGAAGTCATAAGGCCGTCAGAGCTAACCCAGGCAGAGATAGATGCCTGGCGTGCATTCCAGAATGCTGATCCGGCATTGAACAGCCCGTATTTTGCGGTTGAGTTTGCCCTGGCTTGTGATCAGGTTCGCGCTGATACGCGCGTGGCTGTCATCCGTAGTCATGGTGTGTCAAAGGGCTTTTTTCCTTATCATCGCGGCCCCTTGGGCTACAGCTTGCCTTTGGGTGGACCTCTTGGTGATTTTCAAGGGGTGATAGCCGAAGACCAGACAATGCTGGACCTGCCTGCGATCATGCACGCCGCAAGGATAAGCGTATATCCCTTTAGCTTTATTCCTGAAACACAAACATGTTTTGAAAAGTCCTTTAATGACAAAGAGGATTGCCACACTGCCAATCTGGCTGAGGGGTTTGAGGGCTGGTATGCGGGGCGTATGGCGGCCCATAAAAAAAGCCTCAAACGCTATGAAGCCAAAGCCCGGCAAATGGAAAAGGCTTATGGCACATTATCGTTTACTATGGAGGATGATGATCCTGAAGCTTTTGCGAGCTTGCTTGCCTGGAAAAGTGCGCAATATCAGGCCACAAGATTTTTCGATGTGTTTTCCGTACCCTGGACCAGTGCCCTGTTGCGTGTCATTTGGGAAATGAAAAGCGATAATTTTGCTGGTCAGTTGTCGACGTTACGTGCTGATGGGCGTCTGGTTGCGGCCCATTTTGGTATGAGAAACCAACATGCTGCGCATTACTGGTTTCCCGTTTATGACCCTGAATTTGCGCGTTTTGGCGCTGGCCACAGGTTGTTGCTGGACATGATACGCGGCCATGCCAGTGCCGGGATCAGCAAAGTGCATCTGGGCGTTGGGGATTTTCGCTATAAACACCAGTTTGGCGGGGAAACTGTATCTCTGTGTTCTGGCACGGCCATGGCCCCTTCATTCAGTGCGTTTTGTCGACAAAGTGCGCAGACCGTACAGCGCGGTCTTGAAGCACTGCCATTAGGGCCGGTATCGCGTCTGCCGGGGCGGGTTCTCAGACGCCTGGACCGCGAAATGGCATTTCGTGTTGTTTAAAACGATTACCGCTTCGGCGGGGCAATGAGGGCAGCAAGACCAAATCCAACGGCCAGATAACACCAGGCGCAATGCCCGAGGAAAACGAGCGCACCGCTTTGCGAAGCCGCAGGCGTACTGCCGAGGCATACTTTAATGTGGGCAAATGGATCCTGATACAGGACGGCCATGGAAATACACGAAGCAATCAGGAAGAGCACAGCAAGAGCACAGCAAGAGCCCCCAGCCATTGTTTTGCACTTGTATTTTGCGTGAGCGCGACAGCGCGAGAAGCCCGTACAATCATCTCGTATTCCATCTTTAAAACTATGGTTTTTCACTTGCTTTTTTGCACATTAATATGGGCTTGTGAAACGCAAAGGTGACGATGCGACATAATAACGCATTCTCGTGTCTGTCACAATTTTTCTCTTGAGAAAACATCCAAACAAGGGTTGAAGTAGACAGGAATGCCGTGGCGGATCGCGGCGATGCAATGAGGGGGCTCACAATGAGCGACTCTACTGCCCGCAAGGGCATAGGACTGGATGTGCTGACACTGGGTGTATTTCTCAGTGTTATGGCGTTGGTCAGTCTGTTTTTGACAGCTAAAACGCAAGATCCATTAATGGCGGTTCATGCCGTCATTCTTCTTATTGCTTTTGTACTGGGTATTATTGCTCTTGCCATGCGCGCCGCAGGGGGGCTGCATTTCGATCAATCCCGCTATGAAGAAGGAATTGTAAAGGCCGGGGTTGTTGCCACAGTCTTTTGGGGTGTTGTCGGTTTTCTGGTGGGGGTTGTTATTGCTTCGCAACTTGCCTTTCCCAACCTGCTGTATTTTGAAAACATTGGCTGGTTGAATTTTGGTCGGTTGCGCCCGGTTCATACCTCTGCCGTAATTTTTGCCTTTGGTGGCAATGCGCTGATGATGACCTCATTTTATGTGGTGCAGCGGACTAACCATGCCCGGCTTGCCGGTGGTGTCTGGCCCTGGTTTGTATTCTGGGGCTATCAGCTGTTCATTATTCTTGCCGCAACCGGTTATGTTGCCGGGATCACGCAGAGCAAGGAATACGCCGAGCCGGAATGGTATGTAGATATATGGCTAACCATTGTCTGGGTGGCGTATCTTCTGGTGTTTCTGGGTACGCTGTGGAAGCGTAAAATCAAACATATTTACGTCGCCAACTGGTTTTATCTATCCTTTATTGTCACGGTGGCGATGTTGCATATTGTCAACAATCTCTCGATCCCGATCGGGCTGACGGAACACAAGAGTTATTCCCTGTTTGCAGGCGTCCAGGACGCCATGACCCAATGGTGGTACGCACACAATGCGGTAGGCTTTTTCCTCACCTCAGGGTTTTTGGGCATGATGTATTACTTCGTCCCCAAACGGGCGGAGCGTCCGGTTTATTCCTACCGACTGTCCATCGTACACTTCTGGTCGCTGATCTTCATCTACATCTGGGCTGGTCCTCACCATCTGCACTATACGGCCCTGCCTATGTGGGCGCAGACTTTGGGTATGACGTTCTCGGTCATTCTGTGGATGCCATCCTGGGGCGGCATGATCAACGGTTTAATGACCTTGTCGGGTGCCTGGGACAAGCTGCGTACTGACCCGGTTATGCGTATGCTGGTGGTCTCGGTGGCGTTTTACGGCATGAGCACTTTTGAAGGCCCGGTCATGTCGATCCGGGCGGTGAACTCATTGTCGCACTATACGGACTGGACCATAGGTCACGTGCACTCCGGTGCGTTGGGCTGGGTAGCCTATGTCAGCTTTGGTGCGCTTTATTGCCTGGTGCCATGGCTGTGGAAACGGGCACGGCTTTATTCCAACGATCTGGTGGAATGGCACTTCTGGATTTCCACCATCGGGATTGTGTTCTACATCACCTCCATGTGGGTTAGCGGGATTATGCAAGGCCTGATGTGGCGTGCCTATAACAGCTTTGGGTTTCTTGAATATTCATTTGTTGAAACCGTAGAAGCCATGCACCCGTATTACATTATCCGGGCTGCCGGGGGACTGCTGTTTCTGCTGGGCTCGCTGATTATGGCTTACAATTTGTGGCGTACCGCACGCGGTGATGTTCGCAAGGGCGAAGATGTACCTGACATGGTACCGTTTTCCACAGTCATTCCAGCCGTGCAATAGGGAGAGGGACATGTCTTTTAAACACGAAATATTCGAAAAAAATTCTATCCTCCTTACCGTTGGGATATTGATTGTGGTATCTATTGGTGGCCTGGTGGAAATTGCACCGCTGTTCTACATCTCCAGCACGATAGAAAAGGTTGAGGGTATGCGCCCTTATACGCCGCTGGAGCTGACCGGACGTAATGTTTATATCCGCGAGGGCTGTTATCTGTGCCATAGCCAGATGATCCGCCCCTTGCGCGATGAAGCCGAACGCTATGGTCATTACTCTCTGGCGGCGGAAAGCATGTATGATCATCCCTTCCAGTGGGGGTCAAAACGCACAGGGCCGGATCTGGCCCGTGTGGGTGGCAAGTATTCAGATGCCTGGCACCTGGCGCATATGAACCGCCCGCAAGCTGTGGTACCAGAATCCGTTATGCCGCCTTACACCTTCCTGAATGACAATATTCTGGATGGCCGCACCATAGAGGCTGACTTAAGGACTAACCGTATAGTGGGCGTACCCTATAGTGATGCGCAAATTGCGGCGGCGAAGTCTGATCTTTTCACGCAGGTTGATGAATTTGCCGATGATTATGATGGCTTTGTCGGGCGCTATCCGGGGGCAAATGTCCGTGATTTTGATGGTGATCCCAAGCATGTAACAGAAATGGATGCCTTGATCGCTTATTTGCAAATGCTAGGCACATTGGTCGATTTTTCGACCTATGAAGCCGATGCAGAAGAAAACCTGCGTTAAGGGAGGTAGTCATGAGTTACGAAAATGTTGCTGAATTTGCGCAGACCTGGGGGCTCGTGTACTTTTTCATACTGTTTAGTCTGGTGGTTGTGTATGCACTTTGGCCAGCAAATCAGAAACAGTTTGACGAAGCCGCGCGTATCCCTCTTGAAGATGAGGAGGACCTGTAATGTCAACACGTCCAGAAATTGATGACCATTCCGGTACCGAAACAACCGGCCACACCTGGGATGGGATTAAAGAACTGAACACACCTCTGCCACGCTGGTGGATGACGATTTGGCTGGCGACCATTGTTATCTCGGTTATCTACATGGTGTTTATGCCATCCTGGCCGCTGCCCTGGGCGGATACTTATGTAAAAGGTATCCGTAACTATTCCGAACGTGCCACCTTTGAAGCCGATATGGTCAAGCTGGCGGCATCACGTGGACCGGATGAGCTCAGGCTGGCCAATACAGCGCTTGTTGACGTGGAGAATGACCCGGAATTGCTGAATTTTGCCATGGCGGCTGGTAAGTCCGCCTTTGGTGACAATTGTGCGACCTGCCATGGCTCTGGCGGTGTGGGCACCATCGGTTACCCGGCATTGGTGGACGACGTATGGTTGTGGGGTGGTTCACTGGAGGACATCAAGCATACCATTACACATGGCATTCGTGGTGCCAGCGATGATACCCGGTTTTCTGAAATGCCAGCCTTTGGCCGGGACGAAGTGCTGACCAAGGACGAAATCAATGATCTGGTTGAGTATGTTGTCAGTCTGTCTGGCAGAGATGCTGATGCGGCGGCGATAGGCCGTGCCACGGTATTGTTCGAGGATAATTGTTCTTTCTGTCATGGGGAAACGGCCCAGGGTATGCGCGAACTGGGTGCACCAAACCTGACCGACGCCGAATGGTTGTTTGGTGGCGACCGTGCCGCGATTGCCGAGACGATCACCAATAGTCGCAACGGTGTGATGCCAACCTGGCAGGGGCGGCTGGAGCCTTGGGCCATTGATGCGCTTAGCGTTTATGTTCACTCACTGGGTGGCGGGGAATAACTCTGCACACGTAATCGGCCTTGGAGGCCAAATTGGGTAAAACCACGATCATAGGGGGCTCGCCGGCAAAAACCGGCGGGCCTCAAATCGCAGCAGACGGCATCAACAGGATTGACGTCACCGCAGTGAATGCGCCTGAACGCCGCGAGCTTTACCAGAAACGTATCCCAATTTATCCAAAACTGGCCCGTGGCTTGTTCCGCAAAATCAAATGGGCATTTCTGTTTGTTTTACTGGGCGCGTATTATGCTGTGCCTTTTATCCGCTGGGACCGGGGCATTTCGGCACCCGATCAGGCGGTGCTGGCGGATTTTGCCGGACGGCGGTTTTATTTTTTCTTTATCGAAATCTGGCCCCAGGAGGTTTATTATCTCACCGGGTTATTGATCCTTGCCTCTTTTGTCCTGTTCATGGCTTCGGCTTTGTTTGGTCGGGTCTGGTGCGGCTATGCCTGCCCGCAAACCGTATGGACGGACCTGTTCATTGCCGTTGAACGCATGGTGGAGGGGGACCGCAATGCGCGCATCAAACTGGCCCGCCAACCGCTGACAGGCGCAAAGCTGGTTAAAAAAATTATCAAGCATATAGCCTGGGTACTGATTTCCTTTTTAACCGGCGGTGTATTCGTTCTTTATTTTCACGATGCACCAACGGTGGTGCTTGGCTTCTTTACGGGCAACGCGCCGTTGTCTGCGTATCTGTTTGCGGGCATTCTCACCTTCACCACATATTCTCTGGCCGGCGTCATGCGTGAGCAGGTCTGCACCTATATGTGTCCCTGGCCTCGTATTCAGGGGGCGCTCACCGATGAGGACAGCTTTGAGGTCACATACCGCGAATGGCGGGGGGAACCACGCGGCGCGCACAAAAAGAAAGATAGCTGGGAGGGGCGCGGTGATTGCATTGATTGCAAGCTTTGCGTGGCGGTATGCCCTATGGGCATAGATATCCGCGAGGGCGATCAGCTGGAATGTATCAATTGCGCCCTGTGCATTGATGCTTGCGATGGGGTGATGGAAAAAATAGGCCGTCCCAAAGGATTGATTGCCTATGATACCGAGCGTAACCGGAAGCTGTTATCCAGGGATGAAGACCCGGTTTATAGACCGTTTCGTGTCCGCATTGTACTCTATGCGGTTCTGGTTGTCGGTATTTCGGCGATGATGCTCTATGGTCTCATGTCCCGCTCGACGCTTGATCTGAATACATTGCGTGATCGTAGCCCTACCTTTGTGCGACTTTCTGATGGTTCAGTGCGCAATGGTTATACGTTGAAAATCATCAATAAAGCCACTGTTGCCCGTAACTTTACCGTGCAAATCGAGGGTATTGAGGGCGCAAAATTAAAAGCCATTGGTCTGATTAGTGATGGTTCGTCTGTGTCGGTTAATGCCAAACCGGATAAAGTTCATGCCATGAAAATATATATCACCATACCGGCACCAGTGGTCAAAGGCTTGAAAGCGTCTACGCCGATCTCCATTATTGTAGATGAGGCAGGTGACGGCGAACGGGCCATCAACAATACGGTTTTCCTGTCAGGTAAACGATGAGCAAAGAGACACCATTTACGCTAAATGGCTGGCACGTTCTGGCTGGTTTCATCGCCTTCTTTGGTGTCATTATTGCGGTCAATATAGCTTTTGTTATCTTTGCTTCTCGGTCATTTCCGGGGGAGAGCGTAGAGCGCCCCTATGAAAAGGGACTGCGCTATAATCAGACCCTAGCCATGCGCGAACAGGCCATAGAAGAAAACTGGCAGGCCCGTTTTGAAATTGACAATAAAGAAACCGTTGTGGTTCACATTACCAATAGCGACGGCCCGGTTGATGGGTTGGCTGTTTCTGTTCGTCTTTTTTGGCCGGGCTTGCCGGATAAAGACCAGCATCTGAAGCTCCTTCCCTTTGGACCGGGGCAATATCGTATTTCACTAGAGGCCCAAATGATGCCAGACCGTGCTATGGAATTTGAAGGCCAGGCCGTGCGCACCAATGATGAATGGGTATTTCCGTTCACGGGAAGATTATGAGTGTCGCCGATACAGACGAACGCGGCTGCCCGACCATGGGCGGGCCCGTTGCGGCCAAAGGTGCCGCGGCGGACCCCTCCGCTTTTGTTCGCATGGAAGATGATGGCTTTGCGCATCTGGATTTGCTGGTGCGCGGGGCGCGGTGCGCCGGGTGTATCTCCAAAATTGAAAAGGGCGTTAATGCCATAGCGGGCGTAAAGGCCAGCCAGTTAAACCTTAGCACCGGAAAATTATCTGTGAGTTGGACGCCGGGAGAAGCCGACCCCGGACTGGTTGCCCGCACGGTCGTCGATCTTGGTTATCAGGTGTCGCCTTACGATCCCGGTGAAGCCGAAGTTGAGCGAGACAAGCACGGGCGGTTTTTGTTGCTGTGTATGGCTGTCTCCGGCTTCGCCGCCATGAATATTATGTTGTTTTCTGTCTCTGTCTGGGCCGGTTATTCCGGGGAAATGCAAAACCCGACGCGTATTTTTTTCCACTGGTTTTCAGCCCTGATTGCCATGCCTGCCGCCGCCTTTGCCGGGCAGCCGTTTTTTCGTTCCGCCTTTGCCTCTTTGCGCAAGGGCAAAGCCAATATGGATGTACCCATATCGCTGGCGGTATTGCTGGCCCTGGGGGTCAGTCTGTACGAAACCATTATTGGCGGCACCGAGACGTATTTTGACGCCGCCGTCATGCTATTGTTTTTCCTGCTTATCGGGCGTTGGTTGGACCACCGCCTGCGAGGACAAACGCGCCTTGCCGCGCAAGAGCTTTTATCCTTGCAATCTGCCACGGCCAATAGGCTGGAAAGCGATGGTACGGTGCGGGCGGTACAATCTCGCGATATTGTTCCCGGTGATACCATCATTCTCTGGCCTGGTGATCGTAACCCGGTAGATGGGCAAATTCTTGACGGTAAGTCTGATGTGGATATGGCGCTGGTTAGCGGCGAAAGCGCCCCGGAACTGGTGCAGGCAGGCGCGCAAATTCGCGCCGGAATGGTCAATCTGACAGACAAACTGGTCGTTAAAGCCAGTGCAAGAACCGAGGATTCGCTGCTGGCTGAGCTTACCCGTCTTGTTGAAGCGGGCGAGACAGCCCGAGGGCGTTTTGTCAAACTGGCTGATCGTGCGGCTCAAGCCTATGTGCCGATAGTCCATACGCTGGCAATTTTGTCTTTTGCCGGCTGGCTGATGGCCGGGGCAGGGGTTCATCACGCCATTTTAACGGCGGCGGCGGTGCTGATTATTACCTGTCCCTGCGCGCTGGGTCTGGCGGCACCGGCGGTGCAAATTGTCGCTGTGGGGCGGTTGTTCAAACGCGGTGTTCTGGTCAAGGTTGGCGATGCGCTGGAACGACTGGCCGAAGTTGATACTGTTTTGCTGGATAAAACCGGCACGCTGACCCTTGGCAAGCCTTATCTTGTCAATGCGGGTAATATTTCTTCAAACGATCTGGAATTGGCGGCCAAACTGGCCCGTACAAGTCGTCATCCATTATCGCGTGCCATTGCTGATCTGGCCGGGCCGGGGGCCGTGGCAAAGGATGCAAAAGAAATTCCGGGCCACGGTGTAGAGGGGATTGTGGATGGTGTACGCATCCGCCTTGGCCGGACTGACTGGGCCGGTGCTGCGGGCGGCACCGAGCAGACCAGCGGGCTTTGGCTTGTTGCGCAAGGGCAGGACCCTGTGCATTTTCTTTTTGAGGACACATTGCGCGAGGATGCCGCAACCATGGTTGCCGGTTTGGCAGCGCGCGGCCTTAGCGTTGAAATGCTTTCCGGTGACCGTGAGATACCCGCTCGTGCAGCTGCGGCAGAAACGGGCATTGAAACTGTATTGTTTGGCCTTACCCCGCAGGAAAAAATCACTCGGGTTGAAACGCTTGTCCGGGATGGCAAAAAAGTGCTGATGATTGGTGATGGGCTGAATGACGCCCCTTCATTGGCCGCAGCTAATGTCTCTTTGTCGCTGGCCAGTGCCGCCGATGCCAGCCAGGCTGCTGCTGATATGGTATTGCAGGGTGAGGTGCTATCACCAGTATTGGCCGCTATTGATATTTCCCGTGCTGCGCGAGGGCGCATATTACAAAACTTTAGCTTTGCTGCGGCGTATAATGTTATTGCGGTACCGTTGGCCATTTTTGGCTTTGTCACGCCGATGATTGCCGCTATTGCCATGTCGTCCTCATCTATTGTGGTGACGCTGAATGCCTTGCGGCCATTTTTACATAAGAATAGGTCATGACCGCGCTGGTCTACCTCATTCCGGTGGCGTTGTTTTTAGCGTTGTTGGGCCTGGGTGCCTTTATCTGGACGGTAAAGAGCGGCCAGTATGATGATATGGATGGCGCCAAATGGCGCATTTTTATTGATGATGAGCAGGACGACAATATTCCGGGTGAGTGAGCCAAATATCGATTTTAGCCACAACTATAGCCTGCCGAGCGTCTCGGTCGGATAAGCTTCGTCAATTTTCCTAAAATTTTTATCTGTTGCCACCCCGGTACAGGCCGGGCAGCAATGACGAGGAAACGAAAAGGGAGGGTTGTTACAGACTTATCCCCGGCTCCCTTCAAAATATTTGGCAAAGGGCAGTGCCAGGGTCATGCGCTGCCCCATAATTGCCCTTCATCCGCCCCACAGGCATGGCTTATGAGAGGCTTGTTACCCCATAATGACCCTCCAAAACCGGGGATAAGGGAGAGTAATAACCACCCCGCCAGGCACCGCTATAATCATGCAATTTGGGGATCGCTAGTCAGAGGTTTTAAGGCGCAATGCTATTAATGTTGAAAGGGCAAACAGTACGGCGTGGGCGGTGTTCATGGCCGTGGGCACAGTATAGGTGCCAAGGGCAGGCTGCCAGGCAAAGAAGGCAAAGATGGAGATGAGCAGCCCCAGCGGCGAAAAAATAGCCATAAGGCGTGGGTAATAAGTACGGCCACGGGCAATTTGTACAACCCAGATAATAGATACCGCCACCATCACCACGCGCAGCACATTGACCAGAGGCTCGTTCAGCCCCGCCATGATGTGCAATAATTCAGGCTGTGCTGTACCGTCTCCTATGGCAGCAGCGGTGACGCCAAGAAAGGCCCGTTGGCCAATCCATACGGCACCTACCATAAAGCCGTATCCGCCCAGTACGGTAACAATGCGCGATGCCATTATGCCTGCAGGTTTCAGCATTTGTCCTAAATGCCAATACCCAATGAGGTATAACGGCGCGGCCAAAACCGCCAGATAATGGCCTTGTGTCAGACGGGAAAGTGGTATTTTAGCCAGCCAGGCATATTCTGGATCGGCATAATCACAATTTGCCGAGAATTGTAGCAAAAACTCACCAGTGCCGACCAGCAACGCCGCCACCAGTCCGACCACCCCTGATAAAACCAGCATTTTTTTATCAGGGTACGTGTTCATCAACGTAATCCTAATACGCGGTTGATCCAGTGCACTATGACGCCCCAGATAAACCCATAAGCAAACATGCCGATGGGCATCATGATAAAGGCCATGTTGCCGTGTAGATTATAAAGTTTACCGGGGGCGCCAGTATTGACCCCCAGCGTTGTCAGCAAAAGACCCAGTGTTATGCCTGCAAGCCAGTAGGTAAGCGCATTGCCCTTGCCTGGTAGACGAGAGGCAAAGCGCAACAGGGCAATGTTCCAAAGCCCCAGAATTGATGGTAAAACCCAAAGCAGAAACTGTGGTGAAAATCCTTGTCCGGGCCTCAATAGTATGGATGTGCCAAGCACAAAATAAGGCGTTAACAATACGGGAAAGGAAGAGCCGGAAATAAAGGCAAGCAGGGTTTTGTTAGCGCTCATGGTGTGCCTCCAATGCTCAGCGTACTATTAATGCCCGGTGCATCGA
Organism: Robiginitomaculum sp.; assembly: GCA_021776515.1. Classification (GTDB taxonomy): domain Bacteria; phylum Pseudomonadota; class Alphaproteobacteria; order Caulobacterales; family Maricaulaceae; genus Robiginitomaculum_B. The sequence continues at coordinate 45,721 of JAJFFS010000007.1, forward strand.
TCAGCAGGTCACGCCCATCCTGAAAGCGTATGCGCACGCTGGTTATGGTATTCACCGTGCCCAGCCCAAAGATAAGTTCGCGGGTTTGATCAGACCCCAAACCTTGGCCGGGAATACGTTGTTTGGTGAGGGTGCGGCCATCGGCAAGGTTGACCTGGACAATGGCATTCACAGAGCCAACATTGTTGGGCAGGCGTACTTTTATCCAATTATGCGTGCCGCCTTTGCTAAGGTATGCCCGTGCCGGGCCAGCAAGGTTTGCCCAGATCAGATCGGGCCAACCATCAGCATTCACGTCGCTTATCAAAGGGGTGATGCCATAATGGTTGTTTTTGGCGTGCGCACGTTTTTCTACGGGATGAAATTTGCCATCCGCATATTGCAATAGTAATTTACCCGGATAGCTTGTGGTTAAAAACTCTGGAAATCGTGCATAATTTTGTGCAGCGAGAAGGTCTTCACGTCCATCAAGATTCATATCGGCAAAGACGACACCCCAGCCAAAACCATAGCGCGCTGTATTGGTTTTTCGGGCCGTATCGGTAAAGCGTAAATTACCATCATTGTGAAACAGCATGTAATCGGGGTTAAATGCCTGATCTTTGGTCAGATCACCTCGCACCAAGGGCTCTGGCATTGTGTGACCAACATTGGAAAAGTACAGATCGATTAGACCGTCATTATCGTAATCACCAGCAGCTACGCCCATGGGATAGGAAAAAACCGATGGATTATTGATAGGTGTGAATTTCCCGGTCCCATCGCCGGCGTACATTTCCACATGGCCAGTGTCCTGAGCGATCACCAGATCGCTATCCAGGTCATTATCCAAATCTACAAAGACGGCGCTAAAGGTATTATGCTGGCGATAAAGCCCGGCCTCACGGGTTGCATCTCGCCAGGTGTTGTCTCCATTATTGATGAAGAGTGCTGAATAGCCGCCATAAGGTTTATTAAACACGGTGGTGCCTTCAACCAGATTGTTGCGGATGTAACCGGAAGCATAAAAATCTGTCCAGCCGTCACCGTTTACGTCACCCAGCGCGATGGAAAGAGGTACAGTGTTGCTCTCAGGCATGGTCCCCAGAAAACGTGTTTCGTATTTTTCAGCCCCACTCTCATATAGCCATATACCGCTTTCGCGGGTGACAAAAACATCCGGCAGGCGATCACCATTTATATCAATGCTGGCCGCACCCATTGTGGCATCATCAATCGCTTTGGCAGGAAAAATACTGTCTATGATGTTTTCAAAAACACCATTTTGAAATTTAAAAAGCCCATCCTGCTGGTGCTTCCCGCCACCCAGAAATATTTCATCACGGCCATCGTTATTTATATCAATTGCAGCAGCTGCCATAAACGGTAAGGAGTTTTTTAGATCGACTTCATTGCTGAAGGGTATTTCTATTCTTGAAAATCTAAGGGAAGTTTTACCCTGACTTTGCCATTCCTGTTGCCATAAATGCAGACCGAATATCGGTAGAAATAAAACAACAATAACCCAGCCAACAAAGACAGCTGCCGCTGTAACGGCACAAATATGTATAGTTAATTGTATGTGTTTGTGCATGTGGTCCCCAAGGTAAGCCAAGGTTTATAAAGTTTGTGTAGGCGGGGGCAAGTCATTAAGTTTTCACAGTTTCGTGCTTATATCACTTAACTAACCTGCACTTCAGATATTTATGTTAACTAAATATGTAGGAATACACTTATAGATTGAAATTGTGGTAATTAGAGGTCTGTAAGCAATACAATGGTTTTTGCCAAACAAGCAAGCGATGCCAATGCTGACCTGGAGCATGTCACACACCATGCCAGTGACATTCATTCTGTAATTGCGATTACAGATGCGAATGGCATTATCACTTATGTAAACCGTAACTTTTTACGCCTTTCAGGATATAATTGGGACGAATTAGTAGGCAAGACACATTCTGTTGTGAATTCTGGTATGCACCCACCGGAGTTTTTTGACAAAATGTGGCAACGTATTGCAACCGGGAAGGCATGGCGTGGTAATGTACAAAACCGCACAAAAAATGGTGATCTTTACTGGGTCGATACCACCATCTGCCCCATGTTTGATGATGACGCTCGTATATGCGGGTATACTTCAGTGCGAACAGATGTAACGGCACTGGTCAAGGGTAAAGAGCGCCGCAAGCAAGAGGCTGAAAGCGCAACCTGCCTGAAAGCACTACATGAAATTGATTGCGGGGAAATAAGTGTCGCTGGTGTTTTGGATAATGCTCTTGATATATTGCTTTCCGTTTCTTGGCTGAACCTTAGTGGTAGTGGGGGAGTTTATTTAAATGACTTCTTTACGAATGAATTGCGTTTGGTGGCATCAAAAAATATGGATGAGTTGGAGACAGAGTGCTCCAAAATTTCATATGGACATTGTTTATGTGGCAGTGCCCCACAAACAGAAGAACTGCAATATACCAACGATGATGATGAGCTTTCTGTAAAAACAAGCGAAAGCAAGCGGCCTTATGGGCATTATAACGTATTGCTGAAACATGAAAATGATATGCTTGGTGTGCTGGTGATTTATCTCGGCCAAAGAGAAAAGCTGAACCAGCGACAAGAAACATTTTTAAAAACCTTTTGCACAACACTGGCGCTCATCATAAGCCTCAAACAGGAGCAACAGCGGCTAAAAACTGAGGTGCAGCGTTCCAAAGATCTTGCGAGGCAAGCACAAAAAGCAAGCGAACAAGCTATGCAAGCCGCCGAAGCAAAAGCGAATTTTCTGGCTACAATGAGCCATGAAATTCGCACTCCCATGAACTCGGTTTTGGGCATGCTCTATTTAATGGAAGAAAGCGACCTGAGTGAAGAACAACGCGAATTTGCAGCCATAGGCAGAAGTTCTGCAGACAGTCTTATGCGTATTATTGATGATATTCTGGACTTTAGTAAATACGAGCAAGGCTCTTTCACTCTGGAAGAGGTTGAATTTGATTTTAGTGAATTTATTAAAGAATGCCTGGAGCCATTTAAGGCACCAGCACAAAGCAAAGGGGTGGAACTATCTTTACAAATTAATGAAAACCTGCCCTCAGAAATTATTGGTGATCCGGCCCGTTATCGCCAGCTTATAACCAATTTGATTTCCAACGCCTTGAAATTTACCAGTGAGGGGCGAATTCTGGTCAAGGTTGACTTGGTTAAGGAAAATGACAAGCAGCAGTTGCTGATAGTTGTGGCCGATAGTGGGACAGGAATTGAACCCAAGGCACTGGAACATATTTTTGAACGTTTCAGTCAGGCAGATACATCCATTACCCGTAAATATGGGGGTACTGGTCTTGGGCTGGCCATTTGTAAAACTCTGGTTGAGGCGATGGATGGTGAAATTGGTGTTGATACAATTATGGGCGAGGGCAGCAGTTTTTGGATGAAATTGCCCTTTATCGCTGCTGAGAATGAGCAGGGGAAAAGCCCCGTGAATAAAGCCAGCCCCGATGAAAAGGTATTTATAATGCCATTAAATATACTGGTGGCAGAAGATAACATGAATAACCAGTTTTTGATTCGTAAAATGCTGGAGGCAAATTCGCATCATGTAACCTGCGTGGATGATGGTCTTCAGGCTGTTGAATTAGCGGCAACAATGGAATTTGATGTTATCCTGATGGATTTGCAAATGCCGGTTCTGGATGGTTTGGGGGCTGCTCAGGAAATTCGTAAACTGCATCAACCCTATGGCAGTATCCCCATCTATGCGGTGTCAGCCAATGCACTTGGCAAGCACCATGCACAAAGTAAGGCGGCAGGTATGGATGGGCATATTAATAAACCTATCCATCCCGCCGAACTTTTCAAAGTACTGGAAAAAATTTCATTAGATAAAGATGCGGATGCTGCCTTACCCATGGCGAAGGCGGGCTAGACGCAGGCCTCATTCCTCCCGCATTTTATCACGTAAGCTGCGGAATTCATTACCATCATACCAGTTAGGCCAGACGCCATCATGGCTCATCGCCTCACCAACCTCATAAAGGATGCTGGCATCTTCGGCGATACCCGAAAGGTTCCAGTCATTTGAATATTCATCTGCCGGTTTATGATAGCGATCGGCTGTATAGCTCTCGGCAAACGCCTCACCCGCAGGGGTTCCGCCATCACGAAGGTTACTGCCCCCTGCACCATAGATCATCGGCACGCCCTTTTTTGCCAGGCTGATATGGTCCGAGCGATAGAAATGCCCGGCTTCCGGGGTTTGATCCGGGACCAGATGCTTGCCGTACCGCGCGGCCTTTTCTTTTAAAATGTCTTCCATTTGCGATGCGCCAAAGCCGACAACCTCAATATCTTTTGTCCGGCCCATGGGCAAAATCGCATCAATGTTGATGCCGCCGACAATATTTTTGAGCGGCACAAACGGATCTTCGGCGAAATATGCCGAGCCAAGAAGGCCAGATTCTTCGGCTGTAACAGCCAGAAACAAAATTGAGCGATCTGGCGGTGTTTCCTGATGCACAAAGGCATCGGCAATGCCTAAAATAGCGGCGACGCCGGTGGCGTTATCTACCGCACCATTATAAATTCCGTCTTCGCCTTCGGGAACATCCCTTTTTCCCAAATGATCCCAGTGCCCCATGTAAAGCACATACTCATCGGGCGTTTTTGCGCCGGGCAGAACTCCGGCCACATTACGTGAAACCAGATTTTTGATGTTTGTTTTTACTACTCCGGAAGCCTGTAAATTATGCAAGGGAACTGGCGTAAAGCCTTTTTCGGCGGCACTGGATTTTAGTGCCTCATAATCCTTACCTGAAGCAGCAAAGAGTTTTTGTGCGGCATCATGACTAATCCAACCTTCCAGCTTGGTGCGGTTGGCACCACCATCGGGGCGCTCCAGATCATATTGTGCACCGGCCCAAGAACCGGAAACCACTTCCCAGGGGTAACTGGCCGGGGCGGTTTCATGAACAATAATGGCAGCAGCGGCACCCTGACGGCCGGCTTCTTCAAATTTGTAGGTCCAGCGCCCGTAATAGGTCATGGCCTTGCCATTAAACAGCTCGGCATCATGGGTGGCAAAACCCGGATCATTAATCAGCATCACTACCGTTTTGCCCGTTACATCTATGCCGGCATAATCGTCCCAGCCATACTCCGGGGCAATGACGCCATAACCAACAAATACAACATCACTGGCATCAAAGCTCAAGTTTTCATCAATCCGTTTGGTCCAGAAAATTTTATCGGTGCCCATGGGTATGGAAAGCTCATCGCCGCCAGCGGTCATCTCAAAACTTGAATTGGCTTCATCCAGTGTGGCTTCAACCAAGGGTACTTTCTCAAAATATGAGCCATCCACCGCGCCTTGCAGGCCAATGCGGGACATTTCATCAGCAATCCACTGACCAGCAGCAATACCGCCCGGTGTGGTGGGGGCGCGGCCTTCGTATTTGTCGTCCGCAAGCTCGGCAATGCGGCGCCCTAATGCGTTTTCTGCAATCACAATGGTGGGGCTGCTGGCTTCGCCAATAATCCCTGTGGGTGTTTCGCCATGCGGCAGAGGGGTTGGGTCGGGTGCAGACGTTTTGGGAGCTTCAACCTTTGTTGTTTCAGCTTGTGGTGAGCAGGCGACAAGCGTCAGAATACTGGTGCCGGTGAGTAATGCCTTGAAAATATGTGTCGGTTTCATGGTGTTTCCCTAAACGGTTCTTGTTAAATGATTGATGGCCTTATGCGCCTTTGTGGCCTTCGTATGCACTTTGGTCAAGAAGGGCTGGCGCAAAGGTATTCGGCATCATAGTCTGTATCCAAATGAGGAGACAGTCATCATGAACCGCATCAAAGCTATACTGACCGCCGGTGTATTTCTGGCAAGCATTTCAAGTGCAGGATTTGCGCAAGACAGCGCGGCAGAGGCCAAAGTTTTAATCGAGAAAGCACAGGCCAGTACGCTTGGCTGGGAATTGGTGGAAAGCTTGACCACAGAGATCGGCCCCCGGCTTGCTGGCTCGGATGCTGAGGCCAGAGCGCGTGCCTGGGCGGTGCGCAAGTTAACAGGGCTAGGCTTTGCCAATGTACATATTGAACCTTTCGAGATGGACGGCTGGCAACGCGGCGGTATTGCTTTGCATGTTGGTGATCCATACCCGCAACGTCTGGTCGCAACGGCATTGGGTGGTTCTATTGGCACACCGGTAGGTGGCATTTCCGCCCCTGTGGTGCGCTTTGCAACTTTGCAGGATTTACGAGATGCGCCGATTGGCTCGTTAAAAGGAAAATTTGCATTTGTCGATGGCATTATGACTCGCACTCAGCGTGGTTCCGGTTATGGCACGGCGGTGCAAAAACGGGGTGCCGGGGCCAGTGTTGCAGCAGAACGAGGTGCATTGGCAATTTTGATCCGCTCGGCGGGAACTGATTATCATCGTAATGCCCACACCGGGGGGGTGCGCTATGATGAGGCACAGCCGCGTATCCCGGCGGCGGCACTTTCCAATAATGATGCTGATCAACTTGGCCGCCTTCTTGCGCTTAATGCCGATGTACCACTGACCCTTTCCATGAGTTCCAAACGCATTGGCACAGTCACATCGGGCAATGTCATTGCGGATATAACGGGTAGTGAATACCCGGACGAGATCGTGCTGTTGGGTGCACATCTGGACAGCTGGGATGAAGGTACCGGCGCAATTGATGACGGCACGGGTGTTGCCATTGTCACAGCGGCGGCCAAGCTTGTTTCGATGCACGCAAAGCCAAAGCGCACCATCCGTGTGGTGTTGTTTGGTGCGGAGGAGCTGGGCCTTATTGGTGCCCGTGCTTATCTGAAAGACAATGCTGAGGATATGGACAAGATCATCATGGTCTCCGAATCTGATTTTGGCTCCGGGCGCATCTGGCGCATGGATACTGGCATCGCCAAGGCCGATGAACCCAAGGCCGACGCCATTTTACAAGTGTTGCGTCCGCTTGGAGTTTTGCCAGGGGGGCGAACCGCATCTGGTGGATCAGATGTTTCGGTGCTTTCGGGCGCGGGCGCACCCGCAATTTCGCTAGGGCAAAACGGGTGGGATTATTTTGATTTGCACCATACGCCAGATGATACACTGGACAAGATTGACCCCGACGATCTGGCCCAGAATATTGCCGTTTATGCAGCGTTTGCGTTAATGGTCGCCAATGCCGAGGGTGGTTTCCATGCGCCTGAAAAAGAAAAAGCTGATGGCGAATAAATAATAAAAGGAGCACACGATGTCTGATCTGAACACCATCATTCTTGATGCCAGCCCCGGTGGGCTTGCCACTGTGATGATTAACCGCCCGGACAAACATAACGCTTTTAACGGGCATGTGGTGGAACAACTTGCCGATGCGTTCGAGACTGTACGCACGTCAAATTGCCGGGCGATGTTATTGCGTGGTGCGGGGAAAAGTTTTTCCGCTGGTGGTGATCTGAAATGGATGCGCGCAGCCGGGCATTATACCAAGTCCGAGAATGCGGCGGATGCGCTGGGCCTGGCCCACATGCTTAAAAAGCTGGCCGAGTTACCATTGCTGACCATTGCCAGCGTGCAGGGGGCGTGTATGGGCGGTGGCTGCGGCCTTGTTGCCGCCTGTGATGTAGCTGTTGCCCATAGCGATGCGAAATTTCGTTTCTCCGAGGTTCGGTTGGGTCTCACACCAGCAACCATTTCGCCCTATGTCATTCGGGCCATCGGCGCACGCTGGGCCAATGCGCTGTTTGCAACGGGTGAGGGTTTTAACGGCACGTATGCAGAAAAAATGGGCCTGGTGCATTACACTGTGGACGATGAAAAAGGCATGGATGAAATGCTGGAATATCTGGTGAAACTTGCCTTTCACACGGCGCCAGGTGCTGTGGCCGAGAGCAAAAAGCTGGTGGCTGATGTTGCCGGACGTGAAATCAATGAAGACCTCATTCACATGACCGCCAAACGCATTGCTGAACGGCGCGCCTCTGATGAGGGCAAAGAGGGCCTCACCTCTTTTCTGGAAAAACGCAAACCAAACTGGGTAGAATAAAACCATGGAAGCTATTGCTGAACAACTCACCCTGCCCAGTGGTGCCGTTCTTAGAAACCGTTTGTGTAAGGCCGCCATGACCGAAGGTTTGGCCAATAAACATAACCACGCCACCCGGGGACATGAGAGGCTTTACCGACGCTGGGGGAAGGGCGGTATAGGCCTCATGCTCACGGGGAATGTGCAGGTGGACCGCCGTTATCTGGAGCGTCCCGGCAATGTGGTGATTGAAGGGGAGCAAAGCGCCAAGCAACTGGTGGCATTATCGCGTTGGTCAGCGGCAGCCAGGGAAAACGGCGCGGCGATATGGATGCAAATCAGCCATGCCGGGCGGCAAACCCCGGCCTATGTTGCCGCCGAGCCGGTTGGCCCCTCGGAAGTTCAGGTGGAATTGCCGGGCGGTATGTTTGGTGCACCACGGGCGCTTGGCACGGATGAGATTGCTGACATCATTAGCCGTTTTGCCCACACGGCAAGCATTGCCAAACAAACCGGCTTTGACGGGGTGCAAATTCATGCGGCGCACGGGTATTTGCTTTCGGAGTTTCTCAACCCGCTGACCAATAAACGTGAGGACGAATGGGGTGGTTCGCTGGAAAACCGGGCGCGTCTGTTGCGTGCCTGTGTTGCCGCCACTCGTAAGGCTGTGGGTTCTGATTTCCCCATTAGCGTGAAACTCAATTCATCAGATTTTCAAAAGGGCGGTTTTGAGTTTGATGATAGCAAACAGGTAGCGGCTTGGTTGTACGAAGACGGTGTGGACCTTCTGGAGATTTCAGGCGGTAATTACGAACAACCAATGATGATGGGGGTCGAGGGGAAGGAGCCTGCCTTTGAAGACGGAAAACGCGAGAGTACTCGCGCCCGCGAGGGGTATTTTCTGGATTTTGCCCGGCAAATGACGGAGGCAGAGACGCCGCCGTTAATGGTCACTGGTGGTTTTCGTACTCTTGATGCCATGAATGCGGCGATTGTCGACGATGGTGTTGCCATGATCGGGCTGGGCCGCCCTCTTTGTGTGGATACTGATGCACCGACAAAATTGCTAGGCGGCCAGAGTGAACCGCTAACAAGTTGGGAAAAAGTACTGCGTGTCGGCCCTGGCTGGTTTGGGCCAGGCAGCTCCAGCATCACCATGCGTATGTTGAACGGCTTTGGCATACAAGGGTGGTTCTGTTTGCAATTGCTGCGCATGGGCGCTGGCAAGGCACCCAATACACGTCTTGGGGTGTTGCGGGCTTTTCTCTCCTACCAATCCGGGGAAAAGAAAAAAGCGAAACGCATGGCCCGGTAAAGCGCACAAAAAAGTGATGATCTTGCCCTTGGCGCGCGCATATGTAACGCCATATATGCGGTAGATGACTTTATGGAGCGTACCTATGGCTGAGCAACAACCGATTGAACTTTATTATTTCCCCACCCCCAATGGCTGGAAAATTTCCATCGCCCTAGAGGAAATGGGCCTGCCATACACGATGAAACCGGTAATGATCGGGCAGGGTGATCAGTTCAAGCCGGAATTTCTGAAATTCAGCCCCAATAATCGCATGCCCGCGATCATTGATCCTAACGGCCCGGACGGCAAACCTATATCGGTTTTTGAAAGTGGTGCTATTTTGCAATATCTGGCCCGCAAAACAGGCACGTTTGGCGGCAAGGGTGCGCGCCAGCAGGTTGCCGTTGAAGAATGGCTGATGTGGCAAATGGGTGGCCTTGGCCCTATGGCCGGGCAGGCGCATCATTTTCGCCAGTATTGCGATGAAGAATACCCCTACGCCATTGATCGTTATACCAATGAGGTCAACCGTCTTTACGGGGTGATGAACAAGCGCCTTGAGGGCCGCGATTATCTGGCTGATGAATATTCGATTGCTGATATGGCCTGTTGGGGCTGGATTGTACCGTTTGAACGTCAGGGACAGGATCTGAATGATTTTCCAAATCTCAAGGCATGGTTCGAGCGTCTGGGTGAACGCCCGGCGGTGCAAAAAGGCTTTGCGCTTGGCGCGGAACTGCGCGGCGATCTGGCGGTGAAAAGCGAAGATACCGACAAAGCCAAAGCGGTCCTGTTTGGGCAGAAGGCGCAAGCGTAAAACAGCTTACAGTCCCGGCTCGCCTTTATGTTCCGGGTGCAGGGCGACATAGTCCGCCTTGATCTGGCCGGAGGATTTGCGGCCCCCGTCATGGCACCAACCGGGTTCGGCAAAGATATACCAGATACGCTCTTTCAGGCTGAGGCCTTTCTGCGAGGCGTCCTTGATGATGCCGACATATTCATGCACGGCAACACGCAAGGGGTTAAATGTGCCCAGATCACTAACCAGACCATAGCGCGGAGCATCGTCTTTACGCTCGGCGATGAACGTACCAAACATCCGGTCCCAGGTGATAAAAACACCGGCATAGTTCGCATCAAGATAACGCGGATTATTGGCGTGATGCACCCGGTGGTGCGAGGGGGTGTTCATAATGGCTTCAAACCATTTTGGGCATTTATCGATGACCTCGGTATGGAACCAGAACTGGTAGATGAGGTTCAGACCATAGCAAAACCCGATCAGCACCGGATGAAACCCTAAAAGCACAATAGGGATAAAGAACAATACGCCACCCGAGATGAGGCCGGTCCAGGTTTGGCGCAGTGCTGTGGTGAGATTATAGTGCTGTGAGGAATGGTGGATCACGTGCGATGCCCAGCCCCAGCGACAGCGGTGCATATAACGGTGAATCCAGTAATAAGCGATATCGACAAGCACAAAACAGGTTATGCCAGTGAGCCAGTTAAAAGGCATTTTATAAGGGGCAAGGTAGTAGGCAGAAATTAAAAGTGCCCCGGAAACAATCCCGGTAATTCCATTAATGACCGAGCTGCCAACGCCCATAAAAACACTGGTTGCAGCATCCTTGCTTTCATATTCTCCGCCTTTGCCGCGCACCCGGATAAGGATAATTTCGGCCAGGATCAGCACGATGAAAAGTGGCGAGGCCAGCGTAGTGACAGGTACTCCTTGTAAAAAATCAGGCATGAGCTTGCTCCTTTACCGTGCCATTGATCGCTTTGCGGATAGTATTTTCTTCTGTCTGGCGGGTACCCTCATCAGCAAAACAAAGCTCCATATCCGGCCAGGTAAAATCCTTGAGAGCGATACCAAGGCTGGCGCCTTTTCCTGATAAGGCTTTGATCGTTGATGCGCCTAGAGTGCGTACCGCCATGCGGTCCCCCAACGCCCGAACCAGTACTAACCCCGGGGTGCTTTTCAGGTAAACCAAAGCCCCTGTGCCGTCCGCGCTACGCATAATGCGATCAATACCCACGCCCTCAAAGTGTTCGGCAATGGTCTTTTCTACGGGCTCATCTGTTTCAAGAACTACCAGGTGGGCAATGCCGGTCATGCGGATCAGAAATGCAATGAAAACAATGGCGACGAGAGACGGCAGGATGACATAGAGTAAGTCTGGCATGGCAAAAGCTCTCTTCAGGACATGAAGCCCAATATGCGTTCAATGGTTTTCCCATAAGGCGGAAATAACATTTTCCGGCTATTCATTTTGGATTGGTGAAATACGCCTTTGGCATGGGAAAAGGTAAGAAAACCATCATGGCCGTGATAGGCACCAATACCGCTATCGCCCACGCCGCCAAAGGGAAGATCGTTCTGGGCGATGTGCATGATGGTATCGTTTACCGCCACGCCGCCGGCCAGCACTTCATTGTTGAGACGTTCGACAACAAGTTTGTTGTCAGAAAAAATATAAAGCGCCAGCGGGTGCGGACGTTCGGCAATAAAATCCATGGCATCATCAAGGCTGTCATAGGGCACCAGCGGCAGGAGGGGGCCAAAAATTTCCTCGCTCATAATATCCATGTCTGGCGTAACATTGGTCACCAGTTTTGGCGGCATTTTGCGGATGTTAGAACTTGTTTTGGCCTCATCGGGATAAATTTCGATGATGTTTGCGCCTTTTTTACGGGCATCATCCAGAAGGCCCTCAAGGCGGGCAAAATGCTGTTCTGAAATCACCGCCGTATAGTCATCATTATCATGAATGCTGGGGTAAAATTGACGGCTCGTTTGCACCAGCTCATCCACTGTTGCTTCAATTTTATCACGCGGTGTCAGGACGTAATCCGGGGCGATGCACGTTTGCCCGGAATTAAGCAGCTTGCCTGATAAAATACGCTCCGCCGCCGTTTTCAAGGGATAGTCATGGTCAATGATGGTTGGTGATTTGCCGCCCAGTTCCAGTGTCACCGGAGTGAGGTTTTTGGCAGCGGCCTCCATGACAAAACGCCCGACCTTGGTAGAGCCGGTAAACAGCATGTGGTCAAAATTCAGGGTGGAAAATTCCTGCGCGATTTTGGCATCACCGGTGATAACGGCAACAAGGTCTTCGTCAAATATTTCGCCAAGCAGACGTTTGGTCAGTTCGGATGTACGCGGGGTTAACTCGGACGGTTTAATCATGGCGCGGTTGCCCGCACTAAGCGCGGCAATCAGCGGCGAAATAGCCAATTGGAACGGGTAATTCCACGGGCTGATAATGCCGACAACGCCTTTGGGCATGTAACGCACTTCATTTTTTGCCGGTTTGAACTGCAGGGCGACCGGGCGGCGTGTGGCCTTCATCCATTTGCGCAAGTGCTTTCGCGTGTGTTTGATCTCGGTCATCAGTGCGGTAATATCGGCCAGCCGGGTTTCTATCGTAGAGCGGTGGCCAAAATCCTCTGATACCGTCGCCGCGATCTCATCGCTATTATCACCAATCATTTGCGCCAGTTGTTTCAGGCGGTGATCACGAACGTCAAAAGACGGGTTAGGTTCGGTGCGAAAAGCATCGCGCTGTTTTTGCAAGATCGAGTGCATAGGGTCTCCAGAAAAAAGTGAACAGTGTTCAGTTAATCAGATCGAGAGGCCCGCGCCAAGAGGGCAGCACGGGCATCATTGGCAAAATCACTGAATAATCCGTCGATACCAAGGTCAATAAAGAAATCGTATTCGGCCTGGGCATTGGCAAAGGTGTCAGGCAACTGATCAGAGCGAAATGTCCACGGGTGGACTTTTAATCCCGCCGCGTGAGCGGCCTCAACCCATCCCGATGATGTGCCATCCTTGTTAACCAGCAAGGCCTTGGAGGGGCCAATGCCGTCCGCGTACGTGGCAATATCTGCCATGTTCACGCCTTCCGCTTCGGCCAGTAACATAATCAGCGGCAGTCCAGTTTTACCGCGTAAAGATCGTAAAATACCATCTTCAAATGACTGAATGAATACAGGCGAGCCGGGTTTGCCCCATCCTGATTTTTGTAATTCTCCCAAAACAGCCACTTCAAAATCATAACCTAACGATTCGAAATATGAGGGTAATTTTGTTTCCGGGTAGATGCCAACCGGGTTGCCCTGCATGGAGGTGCGTCCCTGTGCCACGGCAATCACTTCGGCAAAGGTGAGAATTTCAAATAGTCCGTCGGTAGCATGGCTGCGCTTTTCCATCGCTTGTCTTGCTCGCAAAGTTTTTATCTCGGCAAGGGTGAAATCCTCAGAAAACCAGTCGGCGCCCTCATGGCCGTCTTTAACCGTTTTGCGGTCTGCAAATTCGGGGTGGTCGGCCACATTGGTGGTGGTGGATAAATAATGGTCGTGGCGGGCAATGAGATGACCGTCTTTGGTGAACACCAGATCAGGCTCAATATAATCGGCCCCCATTCGGATGGCCAAATCATACCCCTCAGCCGTATGTTCGGGCAGATAACCGGGCGCCCCCCTGTGGGCAATGACCAAAGGTTGGGTGTATTGCTTTGCGGACATGGTTACATCCTTTTTCTCAGACATTATGTTTGGCTGACAGGCGGCAAGTCCCGCACTTGTCATAAGTGCAGGAACAGCCCCAAGGGCTTGCCGTCTTGTCATCACGGGTTGTTTCAGTCTCATTAAAATGACTCCACATGCAAAAGTTATGCGAATTTAGGCCAATGGGGCAAGCACAAGACCTTGCCAAATCCGAATTTTTGCCGGTCAGGCGGCAAAAAAGAAAATAAGGCGGGGATAAACGCGTATGCTTATGATGTTTCCAAGCTGGTCTTTGCATTTTTTACCGTGTCATTTCGGCGAAGGCCGGAATGACACTTGCGGAACAGGGCTTTACATAACAATGCCGTCACCCTGAGTTTGCCCTAAGGGTGGGGTGTCTTTACTAGATTCACAATGTCAAATAGCCGCGTAAAACCAGGCAGACCTGGCCCCGCACATGATGATTATGCGCTCACCAAACTGACCGGGGATAAGTGTGCCAAAGTGCGAGGGCAGCCAGGGGCATTCTGGGACAAAACAGCATAATTTTTTATGCCATAAGCCGCGCATCAGGGGTGTATAAGGGGCAGGCTCGAATATTGACCTGCGCACCTCGAGATGAGGCTGTATCGTTTCACTTTCCTCACATCCTTGCGAAAGCGCTTGCAGTTATCGCCTGTGGTGGGTAAATCATAGGAGGGTAAATAATGAACGGCATTTAGCCGTCGGAGTATACGGGATGAACGCACCCGACGGGTGGAAGCGCCAGGACACAGCACCGCCAACTGATACGACTGATCCTGATTATTTTCATAAAGTGGTTGATTGCCAATGGGCTTGCCCGGCGCATACGCCGGTACCAGCTTATATACGGCTGATCGCGCAGGGGCGGTTTTCTGACGCCTATATAATGAACAGGCAATCAAACGTGTTTCCGGGCATTCTGGGCCGGGTTTGTGATCGCCCGTGCGAGCCAGCCTGCCGTCGTGCCCGCGTGGAAGAAGAGCCGGTGGCCATCTGTCGTCTCAAACGTGTTGCCGCCGACCATAAAGACGACATTACTGACCGCTTACCCAAAAAACCGTCTAAAACTAATGGCAAGCGCATCGCGCTCATCGGGGCTGGTCCGGCCAGCTTTACCGTTGCCAATGATCTGGCGCCTTTGGGTTATGAATGCACAATATTTGAACGCCACGGTGTGCCGGGCGGCCTGATGCGGTCCAATATTCCGGCTTTTCGCCTGCCTGAAAGCGTGTTGACCGAGGAATTGGGTTATATCCTTGATATGGGCGTTGAGCTTCGCCTCAACTCACCGGTTGGCAGTATGAAAGCTTTACTTGATGAGGGGTATGACGCGGTATTTGTTGGCACGGGCGCACCCAAAGGCAAGGAATTAAGCCTGCCGGGGCGCAAAGAGGGCGATGCCAATATTCATATTGGGATTGACTGGCTCGAATCCGTGGCTTTCGAGCACACCAAATCCATTGGCAAAAAAGTGCTGATTATCGGCGTTGGCAACACGGCTATGGATTGCTGCCGCACGGCGCTGCGCCTTGGGGCCGATGATGTTAAAGTGATGGCCCGCAAGCCGCGCTCATTCTTCAAGGCCTCCGAATGGGAGCTGGAGGATGCCGAGGCAGAAAATGTGGCGATCACCGTCAATCATTCCCCCAAATCCTTTGTGGTGGAAAATGGTGTGCTCACCGGCATGGTGTTTGAGACGCTGGAATACGAACTGGACGAGAAGGGCGCTATTCTTAGCCAGAACGTCACGGGTGAGGTGACTATCCCTTGTGATGATGTGGTGCTGGCCATCGGGCAGGAAAATGCCTTTGAATGGATCGAACGTGATGCCGGGCTGAAATTTGGCAAATGGGATATGCCGGTGGTGGATGAAACAACATTTCAGTCCACCACGCCGCGCGTATTTTTTGGCGGTGATGCGGCCTTTGGGCCAAAGAATATTATCTGGGCCGTGGAACATGGTCATCAGGCGGCCATTTCCATTCACCAATATTGTCAGGATCAGCTTTTACTGGCGCATCCGGCCAATGGTCTGGAATTGACCAGCACAAAAATGGGCATGTTTGAATGGCGCTATTCCAACAGCTTTGACGACGCACACAGACGCGCCATGCCCCATGTGGAGCTGGCGAAACGGTTCAAGGATCTGGGCACAGAAGTAGAGCTGGGCTTTACTGCCGAGCAGGCCGCGATAGAGGTGGAGCGCTGTCTGAATTGTGATGTGCAAACCATTTTTGATGCACCTTTGTGTACCGAATGCGATGCCTGTATTGATATTTGTCCGGTGGATTGTCTGGCGATTACCCAGGCCGGTGATGAAGTACATCTGCGCGAAACACTGGATGCACCGGGGCTGGATGCTGAACAGGCACTTTTTGTTTCGGATGATTTGCCGTTAACCGGGCGCATAATGATCAAGGACGAGAATATTTGTCTGCATTGCGGGCTGTGTGCCGAGCGCTGCCCGACCGCAGCGTGGGATATGCAGGAGTCACAAATCATCATCCATCACGTTGAGGATATGGCCGAGGGGGCAAGCCAATGACCAAGTCTGTGGTAAATGACTTTGTGATCAAGCTGGCCAATGTCAATGGTACCGGCTCTTCCAGTGCCAATGGCTTGCTGATGAAGTCCATATTTCGCATGGGCGTGCCGGTGGTGGGCAAAAATGTTTTTCCCTCCAATATTCAAGGCTTGCCGACATGGTATGAAATCCGTGTCACCGGCGAGGGCTATGGTGCCCGTTCCGGGGATGTGGACATTATGGTGGCAATGAATGCCAATACCTATGCGCGCGATATTGCCGAACTGCGTCCCGGCGGCGTACTGATTTATGACAGTACATGGCCACGCCAGCATGTTTTATCGCGCAGCGACGTTACCGTGCTTGGCGTGCCTTTTGCGCAAATGTGCAATGATGCTTTCGCGGTGGCGCGTTCACGGGTGCTGATGAAAAATATGGCCTATGTTGGCACTGTGGCGGCATTACTGGACATTGATCCTGATGTGATCCGGGGTCTGGTGCGCGAGATGTTCGTCAAAAAGCCCAAGCTGATTGACCTGAATATGCAGGCTATCGCGCTGGGTTATGATTATGCAAAAACCAATTTTGAGTGTCCGTTGGCCATGCGCGTTGAACCGCTGGATAAAACCGCTGGCAAGATAATGATTGACGGCAATACTGCCGCCGGTCTTGGCTGTGTTTATGCCGGGGCTACCGTCGGTGCCTGGTATCCCATCACACCCTCCACCTCGTTAATGGATGCGTTCAAATCATGGTGCGAGAAGTTTCGTATTGATCCTGAAACCGGCGAGCATAACTACTGCATCATTCAGGCCGAGGATGAACTGTCCGCTGTTGGCATGGTGGTGGGGGCCAGCTGGAATGGTGCACGCTCATTCACGCCCACATCCGGCCCTGGTATTTCCCTGATGAGTGAGTTTATAGGCTTTGCCTATTACGCGGAAATCCCGCTGGTGCTTTTTGATGTGCAACGCGTGGGGCCATCCACGGGCATGCCAACACGCACCCAGCAATGCGATGTGCAACTCTGCGCCTATGCTTCGCACGGCGATACCCGCCATATTTTGTTGTTCCCGGCGGACCCTGGTGAATGCTTTACCATGGCTGCAGACGCATTTGATCTGGCCGAGCGTTATCAAGCCCCGGTGTTTGTGCTTTCTGACATCGACATTGGCATGAATGACTGGATGGTGGACGAGCTGACCTGGGATGATGCGCGTCAGCCGGATCGTGGCAAAGTACTGGACGTTGACCAGATTAAAGACCTGGATAAATTTTACCGTTATCGTGATCCTGATGGCGATGGCGTTCCTTATCGCACCTTGCCGGGCACCCATCCCAAAGGGGCGTATTTCACCCGCGGGTCTGGCCATAATGCTGATGGGGCCTATACGGAAAATGAAACCGAATACCAGGAAGTTCTGGACCGCCTTTTGCGTAAATGGCGCGGCGCGGCAGAACATGTTCCGTCGCCCATTGTCAAATCGGCCAAAGGTGGAAAGGCGCGCTGGGGCATTATCGCTTATGGCAGCTCTGATTGTGCGGTTCTTGAGGCTTGCGACACGCTGGCCAAAGATGGGTTGCATCTCGATTATATGCGTGTTCGGGGGTTTCCGTTTTCTGATGAAATATACGACTTCGTTAATGCCCACGATCTTGTGTTTGTGGTTGAGCAGAACCGCGATGCCCAATTGCGTGGGTTGATGATGCTGGAGACGCAAATTCCCCGGGTCAAACTTGAGTCTATTCTGCATTATAGCGGCGAGCCGCTAACCTCATGTTTTGTGCACGAGCACATCAAATCTTGTATCCGCAAGGAGCAAAGCGCATGACCTCTTTTGCCAAACCAAGTATCAATCTGAAAAATGCCAAACGAAACGCGCTGGGCCTTACCTGGCACGATTATGAAGGGGCTATGTCTACGCTTTGCGCGGGCTGTGGCCACGATTCTGTCTCGGCCTGCATGGCCAAGGCCTTTTTCGAGTTATCTATCGAGCCACACCGCGCGGTTAAAATATCCGGCATTGGTTGTTCCTCAAAAACCACCGCATATTTTCTTAATGAAGCCCACGGCATCAATACAGTGCACGGGCGCATGCCCTCGGTTGCCACCGGCGCAGCAGCGGCAAATTCGGGCTTGACCTATATTGGTGTTAGTGGCGACGGGGATTCTCTGTCCATTGGTATGGGGCAGTTTGCTCATGCCATGCGGCGCAACGTGAACATGTTGTATATGCTGGAAAACAATGGGGTTTACGGCCTGACAAAAGGTCAGTTTTCGGCGTCTGCGGATGTGGGCAGTAAAAGTAAAAAAGGCGAGGTCAATCTGGCCCCGCCGATTGATCCTGTGACCCTGGCCATGTCTTTGGGCGCAACATTTGTGGCCCGTGCGTTTTCTGGCGACCGTGAGCAATTGGTTCCGCTGATCAAGGCCGGTCTGAAACATAACGGCTTTGGTTTGATTGATGTGATCTCCCCCTGCGTCAGCTTTAATGACCACGCTGGATCAACCAAAAGTTATGCCCACACTTACAAATATTATCATAAGGCGGTGCACGCTGATTATGTTCCTATGTCCAAGGAAATTAAAACTTCTTATGATGCCGGTTCCTCTGTGCCAGTGAAACTGCATGATGGCGGCAGTATCGTCTTGCGAAAAATTGATGAAGACTATGACCCTTATGATCGCGGGGCGGCCTATGCACAGGTTGTGGAGCGTGCGGCGAAGGGCGAGATTGTCACCGGGCTTTTGTATGTGGATGAAACCCAGGAGGACATGGCGGCGACGAACAAGCTGGCCTCCCGGCCCTTAAATACCATGCCCTATGATGAACTTTGTCCCGGTAATGCTGAACTGACGGCGCTGCAAAACCGCTATCGTTGAGGGTGGGTGTTATATATATAAGCTCATTACCTTCCCTCCTTCGACAAGCTCAGGATGAGAGCCAAGGCTAATTGACAAAAAACGCCCTCATCCTGAGCTTGTCGAAGGAGGGAAGGGTGTCGGTACGGTAATAAAGCATGCCCCCGGGCAATAAAACCTGTCTTTGCCGTAAATTTGCCAGCATTCACCCTTTTTATATATTGTAAGACTCCTATTTTATAATGAGGATGAAATTGTATTTGCCAGTGAACAAGGTTTTGGTTGTGAGCGAAGAAATAGATGTTTTTGCCGGCAATCCCGGCGATCCCGGCAATCCCGATGGCCATGACGGGGATGACGGTCCGCAAACCGGTGTCGTTGAAAAAACGCGTACACGCACGCGGCGCCCTTCCATGTACCGGGTTCTGCTGATGAACGATGATTACACGCCTATGGAGTTTGTCGTCGAGCTGCTGGAGCAGATATTCCACAAATCCCGCGAAGAGGCGGTTGCTGTTATGTTGAACGTACACCAAAGCGGCGTTGGGGTATGCGGCGTTTATTCTTTTGAGGTTGCCGAGACCAAAGTGGCGCAAGTAGCTTCTATCGCGCGCCAGCACGAACACCCGTTACAATGTACAATGGAAAAAGCCTGAGACGGAGACAATCACATGCCCTCATTCACTCCCGCTCTGGAAGAAAGCCTGCAACGTGCTGTTGCCTATGCCAATGACCGCAATCATGAACTTGTCACGCTGGAGCATTTATTACTTGGGTTGCTGGATGACGAGGATGCCATTGAGGTGTTCAACTCCTGCGAAACCGATATGGAATCCTTACGCGAAAGTGTGCTCGATTATATAGATGAAGACCTGCAGGTTCTGGTTGTGGAAAACAATGATGGCGATGCGCGTCCAACCGCAGGCTTTCAGAAGGTCGTGCAGCGCGCTGTTATCCATGTGCAATCCGCAAACCAGGATGAGGTTTCCGGTGCCAATGTTTTGGTGGCTATTTTTGCCGCCCGGGAAAGCCATGCGGTATTTTTTCTTCATGAGGAGGACGTAACGCGTTTTGATGTAGTGCGTTATCTCTCCCATGGTGCAGCCGAGGAAGATCTTGAGATTCCACAATTCCTGCTCAATCAAAACCAGCAAGACGATGGATCAGGGAAATCTGAAACTTCAACATTGCAAGACTATTGCGTTAATCTGAATGAAAAGGCGAAAAACGGGGATATTGATCCGCTGATTGGCCGCGATGCCGAGGTGGAACGCTGCATTCAAATTCTTTGTCGTCGGCGCAAAAACAATCCTCTTCTGGTTGGTGATCCTGGTGTTGGCAAGACAGCAATTGCCGAAGGTCTGGCCTATAGAATCACAGAAGGTAAAACGCCTGATATCCTGAGTGAGTGTACTATTTTTTCCCTTGATATGGGGGCGCTGCTGGCAGGAACACGCTATCGCGGTGATTTCGAGGAACGCCTGAAAAATGTTGTCGGGGAATTGGAAAAAATCGAAGGTGCGATACTTTTTATTGATGAAATACATACCGTTATTGGCGCAGGTGCTACGTCCGGCGGGGCGATGGATGCCTCCAACCTTTTAAAACCGGCGCTGCAATCCGGTTCGCTTCGGTGCATGGGGTCCACCAGCTATAAAGAGCATCGCCAGCATTTTGAAAAAGACCGGGCATTAGCCCGCAGATTTCAGAAAATTGATGTCGTTGAGCCGTCCGAGCAGGATACGGTAAAAATTCTGGTGGGGCTAAAACCCTATTTTGAAAAATTTCATGATGTGCGTTACACACTGGATGCCATTAAGGCGGCGGTTACCCTGTCATCGCGTTATATTAATGACCGGAAATTACCTGACAAAGCCATTGATGTTATTGATGAAGTGGGCGCAGGGCAGAGGCTTTTGCCTGCGTCGCGTCGCAAAAAAACCATTGGTGTCAAAGATATAGAAGCGATTATTGCTAAAATCGCACGCATACCAGCCAAGTCAGTTTCTAAATCAGACGAGGCGGCTTTGATGAACCTTGAAGCCGACCTTGGTCGCGTTGTTTTTGGTCAGGATGAAGCTATAGGGCAGGTGGCCTCGGCAATTAAAATGGCCCGGGCAGGGCTGCGCGAACCGCTAAAGCCTATCGGTTGCTACCTTTTCTCTGGCCCTACCGGGGTTGGTAAGACCGAGGTTGCCCGTCAACTTTCCTCGGTGCTGGGGGTTGAGCTTCTACGGTTTGATATGTCGGAATATATGGAACGACACAGTATTGCGCGTCTCATTGGCGCCCCCCCCGGTTATGTCGGGTTTGATCAAGGTGGATTGCTCACCCAGCAAGTCGACCAACATCCGCATTGCGTATTACTGCTTGATGAGATTGAAAAAGCCCATGCAGATGTCTTCAATATTCTGTTGCAGGTCATGGACAATGGCTCACTAACAGATTCCAACGGCAAACGTGTGGACTTTCGCAATGTCATCCTCATCATGACAACCAATGCCGGTGCGGCAGACGCTGCCAAAAACGCCATTGGCTTTGGGCGAGACAAACGTGAAGGTGAGGACGAGGCCGCGATTAAACGCCTGTTTGCGCCCGAATTTCGCAATCGTCTGGATGCAACAATACCGTTTATTCCCCTTGGCCTGGACACCATTGGCAAGGTGGTCGAGAAATTTATGTTGCAATTGGAGTTCCAGCTTGAGGAACGCAATATCAATTTTGAACTTAGCGATGCGGCCCGTGAATGGCTTGGCAAAAAAGGTTATGACGAAGCCTTTGGTGCCCGTCCTTTGGCGCGTACCATTCAGGAATATGTTAAAAAACCACTGTCTGATGCCATTCTGTTTGGTGAGTTGAAAAACGGTGGCCTGGTGAAGGTTGATACTGATCCTAAGGACGATAATAAATTGAAGTTTGAAATTTTCCCTGAGGAGCCAAAACCTAAGGCCCCTGCAAAATCACGTAAGAAATCCCGTGCCAAAAGCAAAGTCCGCTAATAAGCCATTATATGTGCGCCCTATGGCTGGGCGCTATTGTGTTGCGCGTCTGGCAGCCGATGCGGTTATGCCGTCCGGCTTCTTTGATGGCGACGGGTTTGTATCAGCGACCAGAACGGGGGACGAGTTGTCTCTGCTCTACCCCGAAGACCGCGATGTTGATGTGCAATCATGCGAAGCGGGCTGGGTTGGTTTTATGGTTGAAGGCCCACTGGAATTTTCAGAAATTGGTATTTTGTCACGGTTAAGCGCCGCGCTGGCTGATGCGGGAATTAGCCTGTTTGCCATTTCTACTTTTGATACGGATTATTTGTTTGTAAAAGCAGAATGCGAGGACGAAACCCGTCAGGCCTTATCAAAAGTGTGTAGTGTTCTCGGTTGAGTTTTTCGCCACTATCTTTAAAAATATGGGCATCAAATAATTGACACTATGGGAGATTGTTATGCGGTGGGCATACATAGCCTTTACGCTGGTTTTCCTGACAGCCTGTGCATCTGAAAAGGGGGCTGCCACCCTTAAACGGGCGTCAATTGCGCAGTTTCAAGCCTCAATTCCTGTTGCCAATACGCTGCTGGATGTACACCCTGCACCAGACGGCGGGTTCTGGGTGGCAAAATCTACGTTACTAATGAAGTCGCAGGTACACTAAATGTAATAATAGCACCGCAAATTCCTTAGCCACCCGGCACGCCGCGTATCGGCGCATCTATTATTTCCATCGAATTTTCAAAGGGTGGTGCAAGGCGGCCTTCGATTTCAAAGCGGGAATTTAGATTATCTATCCGTGTTTTCACATCGCGGCTAATATCAACATAAAACAGGTTAAACGGTTCCGGTTTAAAGCGTTGGCCAAACCCAAGTTTCTTACGCAAGGCGCGTGATTTGGGGCGATCCACTCGTAATATACCGTCCACACATCGGGTTGAGGTTTGTTCCGGGAAAGGGGCAGGGGCAAATCCCCATTCCAACCCGGAGGCCGCAACAGCCCCGTTGTGCAGGTGTTGAGGGGCAAACTCGTTGTTTGCTGCGCCAAGGACAGGATTAACGCAGGTCAGCGCTCGGCCTTTTGTTTGTTTTAATTTCCCTTGTCCATCCCAAACCATGGTGCGTTCGGCAAAGCGTTTGATTTCCCTGGTTTGCCCTTCCCGAAATGCGCCATAGGTAATCAGGCAACGTGAACTTGCAGCAGATGCGCATGGCGAAAATTCTTTAAGTGGGCCATCAAAAAGGTCCAGGGGAACGGCAAAATCCAGAACATAAGCTGCGGCCAGCCTCTCGCGCAAATAGGGGTCGTCAAAGCGTTTTTGCAACAAGCCCAGAACATGCAGGCCGCCTTGCTCTGCCCCGGCAAGAATGATCGGCCCCTTGCCGTTGGTTTGTGCGATAAAGGCATCAAAGGCTTTGAGAACATCATCAAATGCCAGCTTGCGGGCACCACGCGCATCGTTTCGTACCGTGAGGAAAGAAAACAGTGAGGCAGAACGGTAATAGGGAATGGAAACCTGTCCGGCACCTTGAAACGGCCCCGCCCAATTGGGGATGGCTTCATTCCATAAATATTTTTGTGGTCCGGGCGCATCAAGCGGGGTGTTCCAGTCCTTGCCCCCCCAATAAGTGGTTGGGCTGACAACAAATATACTCACGCCGTCTGTTTGCGCCGGAGCCAAGGCCCAGGCTGAACTTTGGGAATAATCCGGTGCAGATGGCGGCATATAGGTCTGAAAGGGAATGCGTGGATCATTCAGGAACCGGAAGAGGTTATCGCGTGAGAGTATTGCAAAAGTTGTCACCAAAAACAGAAATGCCAATCCCCCAAATAGACTAAAGCGGATGAATGTGTGTCTGGTTATGCTCATGTCTCATTCCTGCTCTTGCTTCGGCCCGAATCAGAGCATAATTGCGCCACAGGGTCCACATAGTTTTGAAGGTAATTGCCTTGCAAGATTTTGTGTACTTCCCATTTATGATAAAAACCATCGGTGAAGAAAATGTCTGCCAACGACAAAGACGATAAAGATATTGAAATATTGGTTAAACCACCCCGGCATAAAGGTTTGCTGTTGTGGCTGCGCAACAGCTTTCTGACCGGCATTGTTGTTTCTGCGCCTATTGGTGCAACCGTCTGGCTGGTGTGGAGTTTTCTGCGCTGGGTGGATGGGCGCGTAGTACCGCTCATTCCTGCTGAATATAACCCGGAGACCTATCTTCCCTTTGCCGTTCCGGGGCTGGGCCTTCTGATTGCGGTGGTGGTACTGACGTTTCTTGGGGCGATAACGGCAAACTTTTTCGGGCGGACCCTTCTTGGTCTGGGTGAACGCTTGGTTGAACGGGTGCCGCTGGTCAGCAGTATTTATGGTACCGTCAAGCAAATTGTTCAAACGGTCCTGTCTCAACAGGAACAATCTTTTGATACTGTCGTTCTGATCGAATACCCTCGCCCCGGTGTTCGTGCCGTCGGGTTTGTTTCTGCCCCTGCGCAAGGCGAGATTGAAAAGCACCTTGGTACTGATGTGGTCGGTGTCTTTGTGCCAACGGCACCAAACCCCACCTCGGGGTTTCTGATTTATGAGAAACGTGAAAATCTGATATTTCTGGATATGCCAGTTGAGGCCGGTGCCAAGCTGATCATCTCGGCGGGGCTGGTCTATCCGAATGGCAATGGTAATGGCACTCAGCCCGAAGACAGTAAGCGCACCGCCTGATCCTGTTCAAACAGATAAAGTAGCTGGCGCAGGGCTGGCCCGCGTTTACCAACCAGGTCCGGGTCATTTTGTGCGATCATACGGGCCTGGACATTGGCCGTTTCCAGAAGTTCCGTATCGCTTTCAAGGCGGGCAAAATGATTATGCGGCATACCGCTTTGGCGTATGCCCAAAAGATCACCCATGCCGCGCAGTTTCCAGTCGGTTTCGGCAATGACAAAGCCATCATCGGTATTGCGCAGAGTTTCCAGCCGCGCCCTGGCCGTCTTACCCAATGGGGGCTGGTAAAGCAAAAGACACGAAGATGAGCGTTCCGAGCGGCCCACGCGCCCGCGTAACTGGTGTAGTTGCGCCAGACCAAAGCGTTCCGCCTGTTCGATAACCATAACGCTGGCTTCGGGTACATCCATACCCACTTCCACCACCGTTGTTGCCACCAGAATTTGTATGTCCCCATTTTTGAAAGCCAGCGACAGCCGTTCTTTTTCTGATGCCGGCATACGCCCGTGAAGCAGTCCGATGCAATCGCCAAAGCGGGCATTAAGGTCAGCATAGCGGTCCTCGGCGGCGGCAAGGTCAACCTTGTCGCTCTCCTCCACCAGCGGGCAAACCCAGTATGCCCGCCCCCCATCCTTGATAAGCTGGCCAAGGCGGGTAATCACCTCCTCCAGCCGGGCAAGCGGCAAGACCCGCGTTGTTATTGGCTTGCGCCCCGGTGGTTTTTCATCGAGCTTGGAAAGGTCCATATCTCCATAAACGGCAAGCGCCAGCGAGCGCGGTATCGGGGTGGCGGTCATCACCAGCAAATCTGGCCGCGCCCCTTTGGCGGTAAGTTTCAGTCGGTCGGAAACGCCAAAGCGATGTTGCTCGTCAATAATAACCAGTGCCAGGTTTTTGAACGTCACGCCTTCCTGAAAAAGCGCGTGCGTGCCGCAAATAACGTCTGTTTCACCGCTTTCCAGCCGTGCCAGAATTTCGGCGCGTGTCTGTCCCTTGTCCCGCCCGGTAAGAATGTCCAGCGACAACCCGGCCCCTTCAAGCAATGGCGTTAGCGAGGCGGCATGTTGGCGCGCCAGAATTTCGGTAGGGGCCATCAAGGCGCATTGCCCACCGGCCTCAATAGCACGTGCCGCCGCCAGTGCCGCAACAAAGGTTTTGCCGGCCCCCACATCCCCCTGCAGCAAACGCATCATGCGTTCCGGTGCGGCCATGTCGGCCTCAATCTCGGCAAACACACGGGTTTGTGCGCCGGTTGGGGTAAAGGGCGCCGTATCCAGTATTGCCTGTACCTTGCTGCCATCACCGCGCAATGCCATGCCCGGGCGGGCGCGCCGGTGGGCACGCACCAGTGCCAGCGCTAATTGCCGCGAGAGCAATTCATCATAGGCCAGGCGGCAACGTGCAGGGCTTTCCTGTTCCAGTACCAGCAGATCTGTGGGTTGATGCAATGCCAGTAATGCGTCACGCCATGCGGGCCAACCGCGCTTGTCCATAAGGCCGGGGTCAATCCATTCGCTTAGTTCCGGTGCGCGTTCCAGCGCCCCGGCAATGGCCTTGTGAAGGGTCTTGCTCGCCAACCCTTGGGTCATGGGATAGACTGGTTCGATGGCGGGAACATCATCAGCGTCTTGCAGTTTGACGATATAATCCGGGTGCAGCATTTGAATTTCGCCGTTAAAATGCTCTACTTTGCCGCACACTATGCGGGTTTCACCGGGTGGCAATTGACGCATCAAATAATCAGGCCGGGCATGAAACCAGCTTAGGGTAAGAAAGCCGGTGTCGTCATGCCCCCGTACTTTATAGGGCAGCCCGCGCCGTGGTGATGGTTTATGGTCCTCAATCTCAATTTCAAAACTGGCAATTTGCCCGTCCAGGGCATGGGCCACGCCGGGGCGGGCGCGCCGGTCTATCAGGCTGGCCGGCATCATGAATAAAAGATCGAGAACGCGGGCCGCATTCAGCTTTTTCAAATTCTCCGCAACTTTTGGTCCCACACCAGACAGAACGCTGGTGTCAGCAAACAGGGGAAAGAGAATTTGTGGCCGCATCGGGTTCAGGCCCTAAAAGGTTTTCAGCAATTTTGCACGCAGGGTCACTTGTCCTCTATCACCAAACTGGCTCCGGGTTAACGGGCTGTCCGCTGCTGCCCCGTTTAATAAACCAAGATTTGCACTAGAGCTAAAACGCCAGTTTTCATTCAGATGATTTTCAAATACCACGCCAATGGCGTTTTCATACAGGCTGGAACGGGCATCAAACTGGGCGAGGCCTGTGGCAGTTGCCTGTTGGGCATTCACCCCAAAAAAAGCTTGCAAGTGCTTTGTAGAACCCCATTTCAGTCGCACATAAGGCACGAGCCGGGCCTGGCGGCTTAGCTCCATCGTGTACCCGGCTTCCAGGTTAAATATCTCGCCTTTGGTGACACCGGATATATCAGTGAATAGCTCAGCCGTTAGATAAGTCTTGTATAATGAAGCACCCAGAAATATGCCGCCATCCAGTCGTTCACTAACCTTGCCTAGCCCTTTTATGGGGATTGGCATGTCGGCGGTTCGTCGCCCTTGCACACCGCGTAGCAGCACCCCCGCTCGCCAAATTCTATTGTTAAAAGCAATGACGCCCAGCGTCCCATTTTCAAAGAAAACTGTGTTTTTCCAAAATAATTTGAGATCTAGATCAAGATTGAAAGTGTAGTCCTTTGAGCCGGCAAAATCAGGGGTTAGGGCAATACCGGCCCCATAACGTCCGTGCCAGGCATCTTTGTTGTCGGTCAGTGTTAACTCGGTGGCTTTTAAGTAAATCGGTGGCCCGGCCGTGTTGGTGCGAACGTCAACAGCATTGCCATTTGTGGTGTTGAACACCAACAGGACCAGGGCATAGAGCCAAATTCTAAAAATTAGAGACAAGGGAAACACGTCTAGTTACCAGCGTACTTTTGCACGTTATATGCATAATGAACTTCGTATCCGGTATGATCTGAAAGAGGGCGACCTTGTAAGCTCTCTCGAAAATTGCGCTCGATATAGACCGGGGTCAGTAGCGTCGCGCTACCCGAGCGGTAAAACTGCTTGTCATCGGTCATATAAAGAATTTCGGCTTGTTCAGTTCGGGCATCCAGTACACAGGACTGGCCGCTTTGCAGGCAGACCTCCGCCGCATCCAGTGCGTTGATCTCTTCACGAAAGTACTGGTAACGCGGGGTAAGCTTGGTGTTGAAATCCCCGGCAAGGATCAAAGGCGCTTTGGTGCTGGCGGTACGTGCCAGAAACTTGGCCAGAATGTCTGTCTGTTTCTGGTGAGCGCGCATACGGATCGCCCCCGGTGCCTTGGCAGAGCGATTTGAATTGAAATGCGATGTAACCAGATGAATTGGCGTATCTATTCCCGGTACAGAAACCTCGGTCATGACGATGGCCTTGTTGGCCAGGCAATCAAGACCGGCACAAGCCTGGCCGTCAAAAGTGGTAAAAACGGGATTTTTAATCTCAAAATCACTCAGAATAATCAGGCCACTGCCCATAAATTTTTGCGGCTTGGTGCTTTGGGAATAGGAATTATTGCTCTCAACACTCCAGGATGTGCCCCTTCGTTTTTTGCCGGATTTTCGCCCTGGGCCACGTACAACATATTTGTACCCACTTTGCTCTATTATGACGTCGCACCGTTCCCCAAACGCTTCCTGCAGAACGACAACATCAGGTTGCGTGCCTTTCGCCCGACGTTCTTTAAGTATCTCTGCAATACGGTTCAGGCGGGAGGTCTTGTGCCACTTTACCGGGCTGGGTAAGGCATTGATATTATAGGTTAGAATACTGAATTTGTTGGATGCTGTTTCTGCGGCCTGAGCTTTTTGTATAGCCAGCCCGGTGATGCCACTGAAAAGCAAGGCACCGATCAGAACTACAATGGGGCGGCGAAACATCATCATTACCCGTCCATTTTGCAAGCGTATGCCATACGGCACAAGTTAAAAACACCCGAAACTATCAAGATAGTTGTGGCAAGGTAAGGGCAATCAATTGCAATAGTGTGATAAAGTGGGATCAGCTCAGCAATTATTGCGGATTGTCGTTTGTTTTGCGTAAATTCTGGCTTATAGCCAGCGTTATGGATACAGACTCAAGACGTAAACGCATGTTGTTTCGGGCGTGGCACCGGGGTTTTAAAGAAATGGACCTGATTTTAGGCTGTTTTGCAGACCGGCGTTTATCGGCGCTGTCCCCCGAAGAACTTGACCAGTTTGAAGCCATTCTGAATGCAGAAGATACGCCGCTATACCAGTGGATAACAGGTAAAGAGGCCATGCCACCAGAATTTGACAACGCAATCATGACAGAGGTGCGTGATTTCAAACCATTATCCGAAATACTTAAAGATGGTCGGAGCGGGTAAGTATGGCTGATCTGAGGCACGTTCTGGCGCAGATTGCGGGTGCGCCCGGCAGGCTTGTTGTAGGTAGTGCGCCAGAGGGATTTGACGCGCTGTTGCTGTGCGATGCGGCGCGCTCGCGCGGTGGTCTTAGCGTTTTTGTTGCCCGTGATGATGCCCGTGCGGCGGCTTTTGCCGGGGCGTGCCGGTTTTTTGCCCCGGACCTGGATATAGTGCGCCTGCCGGCCTGGGATTGTTTGCCTTATGACCGGGTGTCCCCGGCGGCGGATTTGGCCGCCCAGCGTGCTGGTGCACTATGGGCGCTGACCCAGGATGAACAGCCCGCCGCTAGGTTGGTTGTCACCACCATTAATGCACTAAGCCAGCGGGTGCCGCCTTGCGCTGCCCTTGCCAAGGCAGGCTTTGCAGCCCGTACAGGGGCGCGTATTGGCATGGATACCTTGACTGAACACTTGCAAATCAATGGCTATGCCCGTGCCGGAACGGTGATGGAGCCGGGTGATTATGCGGTGCGCGGCGGTGTGGTGGATGTCTTTCCGCCGGGAAGGGCCGAGCCGGTACGGCTCGACTTTTTTGGCGATACGCTGGAAAGCGTGCGCAGTTTTGATCCGCAGACGCAGCGTTCTGTCGCAAATTTAAAAACCGTAGAACTAGCCCCGGTGAGCGAAGTTTTGCTAACCCCGCAAAGCATTTCACGCTTCCGCTCTGGTTTTGTGGAAGCTTTTGGCCCGGCCCATGATGATGCGCTTTATGATGCGGTCAGCGCCGGGGCGCGACCACAGGGCGTGGAGCACTGGCTGCCGCTCTTTTATGAGAATACCGAAACCGTTTTTGATTATTTTGGCCCTTCAGCCTTGCTGGTTATGGACCATTTGGCCAGCGAAGCCTTGACTGAGCGAACGCAGATGGTCGCAGATTATTATGATGCCCGGCGCGAGAGTGCAGAACAGGTGTCCTCTCATGCTTTATCGGCACCGGCATATCGGGCTTTGGCTCCCGAGGTGTTTTACCTGAATGAGGAGGCGTTCGAGACGTGTGCAAAAGCGCTGGATACCCGCCAGTTCTCACCATTCAGCCTACCCCCCGCCGGTGATGTTGTGGATGCTGTCGGCAAGACGGGCCGGGTGTTTACCGCAGAAAGGACCACTAATAACACCAATGTTTATGATGTCGTGCGTGGGCATATTCATGACCTGAAAAAACAGGGCAAGAAGGTGCTGATTGCCGGCTGGTCAACGGGCTCCGCCGAGCGCACAGCGGGCGTACTGGAAGACCATGGTGTAACCGGCATCAAGGATGTTGCCGCGTTTACAGATTTTGGTGCGCTTTCATCCACGGCGATAGCGCGGGCGGTACTGCCACTGGAGCACGGGTTCGAGACAACTGACTTTGCGGTTATTGCCGAGCAGGATATTCTGGGTGATCGGTTATCGCGCACAAGACGAAAGAAACGCGCCGCCAATTTCATTGCCGAAGCCGGTAGTTTGCATAGTGATGATCTGGTGGTGCATGTGGACCACGGCATTGGCCGTTATGCGGGTTTGCACACACTGGACATTAATGGCGCACCCCATGATTGTCTGGAACTGCACTATGCGGGTGGGGACAAGTTGTTTCTGCCGGTTGAGAATATAGAGCTGCTGTCGCGTTATGGCTCTGAATCGGCGCAAGCCAATCTGGACAAGCTTGGCGGGGTGGCCTGGCAGGCCCGTAAAGCCAAGGCCAAAAAACGCCTGCGTGATATGGCGGGCGAGCTTATCAAGATTGCGGCGGCGCGGGAAATGCGCACCGCTGAGGTCATAACACCGCCGCAAGGGGCATGGGATGAGTTCTGCGCCCGGTTTCCTTTTGCCGAGACAGAAGATCAGCTTTCCACCATTGCCGATGTGCTGGAGGATTTGGGCAAAGGCCGCCCGATGGACCGTCTGGTGTGCGGCGATGTGGGCTTTGGCAAGACTGAAATTGCCCTGCGTGCTGCCTTTGTTGCCGCCATGACCGGGCGGCAAGTGGCCATCGTCGCTCCCACTACATTGCTGGTTCGTCAGCACTTTGCCACATTCAAGGATCGTTTCAGAGGCTGGCCAGTGAAGGTAAGGCGGTTGTCGCGTCTAGTGCCCGCTAAAGAGGCCAAGGCAACCCGCGAAGGGCTGGCATCCGGGCAGGTGGATATTGTTATTGGCACCCATGCGCTATTGGGCAAGCAGGTAAAATTTCGTGATCTTGGCCTGATGATTATTGACGAGGAACAGCATTTTGGTGTGCGCCATAAAGAGCGCCTGAAAGCCCTGCGCGCGGATGTTCATGTGCTGACCCTAACGGCCACACCCATACCGCGCACCTTGCAAATGGCGCTTAGTGGTATTCGTGAACTATCCCTGATTGCCACGCCGCCGGTAGACCGGCTGGCGGTGCGTACCTATGTGGCCCCGTTTGATGCGGTGACGGTACGCGAAGCCTTGCTGCGTGAGCGGTTTCGTGGTGGACAAAGTTTTTTTGTGGTGCCGCGTATTCTGGACCTTGAAGAGATCGAGACTTTTTTACGCGACTCTGTGCCAGAGGTCAGTTATGTCGTCGCCCACGGGCAGATGACCCCGGTTGAGCTGGAAGATATTATGACCGCCTTTTATGAGGGTCGGTATGATGTTTTGCTTTCCACCACCATCATTGAATCCGGCCTTGATATTCCCACAGCCAATACTCTGATTGTGCACTGTGCGGACCGCTTTGGCCTGTCGCAACTCTACCAGTTGCGGGGTCGGGTCGGGCGCTCGAAAGTGCGCGGCTATGCGTACCTTACCATTCCGGCAAAGTTCAAAATCACCAAAACTGCCGAGGCCCGTCTGAAGGTGCTCTCATCGCTGGATACATTGGGGGCGGGCTTTACCCTGGCCAGCCATGATCTGGACCTGCGCGGTGGTGGTAATTTACTGGGCGAGGAGCAATCCGGGCAAATCCGCGATGTTGGGGTGGAGTTATATCAGGCCATGCTGGAAGAAGCCGTGGCCGAGATGAAAACCGGCACCATGGAAACCGACCATGACTGGTCGCCGCAAATTAACACCGGCGTCAGCGTCCTCATTCCCGAGCACTATGTGCCGGATCTGGATGTGCGGTTGCAGCTTTATCGCCGCCTGGCCAGTGCCGACAGCAATGAGGAGCGCGAAGCCTTTGCTGCC
The DNA here is from genome assembly GCA_021776515.1 of Robiginitomaculum sp. GTDB lineage: Bacteria > Pseudomonadota > Alphaproteobacteria > Caulobacterales > Maricaulaceae > Robiginitomaculum_B. The sequence continues at coordinate 78,209 of JAJFFS010000007.1, forward strand.
GAATTGATTGACCGTTTTGGCCCCTTGCCCGAGGAAGCAAAACATTTGCTTGTGGTTATGCAGATCAAGGCGCTATGCAAAAAAGCCGGTATCGAAAAAGCCGACGCTGGACCAAAAGGCGTGGTGCTGACATTCCGCGGGGCCGCCTTTGCCAACCCGCTGGGGCTTGTGGAACTGATGGGGCGTTACAAAAATGCCTATAAACTGCGCCCGGACCAAAAACTGGTCATGCGCGGCAATTGGCCAGAACCAGTGCACCGGCTGCGCGGGGTAGAAAAGGCGGTGCGTGAAATTGCGGCGCTGGTGGAATAGACGTTCTGGATTACCCGAACCAGTCGGGTAATGACATGCAGAGATAAATTTGTATTTCCCCACATTGTCATTACCGGGCTTGTCCCGGTAATCCAGATGAGCGACTTTTCCTGATGCAAGATCGTATCTATTCAGTGTACATTCTGGCCAGTAAACGCAATGGCACATTATATACCGGTGTAACCAAATATACCGGTGTAACCAATAATCTTGTGCGGCGCGTTTATGAGCATCGTGAAAAGCTGGCAGACGGTTTTACCAAAAAGCACGGCATATCCATGCTGGTTTGGCATGAAGAGTATGCAGACATTGAATTGGCAATACGTGGTGAGAAGCGCATCAAGAAATACCCTCGCAAGTGGAAACTCAACCTGATTGAAGAAATAAACCCGGATTGGCGTGACTTATGGGATGATATTACCGGATAATTGTAAAACTGGATTACCCGCCCTTCGACAAGCTCAGCATGAGGGTTAGTTGGGGGTACAAGAAAGCCTCATGCTGAGCTTGTCGAAGCATGGAAATCGACTAGGGTGTTGCATAACAAAATGTGTTTATGGAGAAAGTGATTTGTCTTTGCCGTCTATCCTTAAAGATCGTCTGCGTTTGCCCCTTATTGGTGCGCCGATGTTTATTCTGTCTGGCCCGGAACTGGTGATTGCCCAGTGCAAAGCTGGTGTGGTTGGCTCGTTCCCCAGTCTGAATGCACGCCCCATAGAGCAGCTTGATGACTGGCTGGTGCAAATCAGGGAAGAACTGGCGGCCTATGATGCGGCAAACCCGGATGCGCCGTCTGCACCGTTTGCTGTGAACCAGATTGTGCATCGCTCGAATGTGCGACTGGAGGAAGACGTGGCCCTGTGCACCAGGCACAAGGTGCCGATTGTAATCACCTCACTGGGTGCGCGTCCGGAAGTTTTTGATGCGGTGCATTCCTATGGGGGAACTTGTTTGCACGACGTTATCAACAATCGTTTTGCCCATAAGGCCATTGAAAAAGGTGCCGATGGCCTAATCGCTGTGGCCAGCGGGGCAGGGGGGCATGCGGGGCGTTTGTCGCCTTTTGCATTAATACAGGAAATCCGCGACTGGTTTGACGGGCCGCTTTTGCTGTCCGGATCGATAGCCACTGGCGGTGCTATTTTAGCGGCGCAGGCTATGGGCGCAGACCTTGCTTATGCAGGTTCAATGTTCATCGCCACAAAGGAAGCCCGCGCACAGGATGAGTATAAACAGATGGTGGTCGATTCAAATGCTAACGATATTGTCAACTCGTCGCTTTTCACCGGCATTCATGGCAATTATCTGGCACCATCAATCAGTGCCGCTGGCCTTGATCCGGCCAACCTGCCATCCGCCGACCCCAGCACGATGAAATTTGGCTCGGGTGGTAGTTCAGACGCCAAGGCGTGGCGCGATATATGGGGCTGTGGACAGGGTATTGGTGCTATACACGATGTGCCAGCCGTGGGGGACCTTGTGGAGCGCCTGACAGAGCAATATGAAGCGGCCAAAGCCAGGGTTTGCCGTTAAGGGCGCATTACTCTTCGGCAGACGGGGCTGTGCAGCCTTCCTCAATACCGGCCTCAATGATCCAGGCTTTACTGCCATATTTGTGGTCAAACGTGCGTTTTGCACAAATACTTGTTTTTTGTGACAGTGGTTTCTCATCGGCATTGGTCAGGTTGGCGTTGGTAATAATAAAGACCACCGGATTTTCTTCATCGCCGGTTTTTTGTTCATCATCAGATTGTAATTTTACAATTTCGCTCCCCTTGGGCTTGATGATGCATTTCCCCTTGGTTTTACCGTCTTGGTAGATACAAAGTGTTTGATCGGTATTATTGGTAATGCCAATTCGGGCTGATGTTGTTTCGTTACGGTTTTGTTCATAAGCTTTTGCTTCTAATACCATGTTAATTATGCGTATTTTGCTATCGATAATTTCTTCAAGGATAGCATTTGTATTTTTTTCAAACGCTATTTTTTTCTCTTTGATCATTAGAACGCAACCATTGGCAATCCCTTGTTTTACCGGATCAAAGGTAGCCATGATTACTTTGTCATACATGTTTATGCCGGGCATTGCGGTGCTGCGTGCCACAAGCAAGATTTCCCATTCCTGGGCAAAGTCACGGCCCAGATCAATGGCCTCATTGACGGCCTGTCTGGCCTTGCCATAAGCAGCAATGTTACCGTCATGTCTAAGGCTATAGGCCTGAGCGCTGGCGTCGGCATCCTTATGGGCTTTATCCAGAGCTATGCAAGCGGCAGGGTCCGGGTCTTCGACCAGCTCAGCATAGCGTTCGCGCCAGTCTACCGGTATAGCTTTGAGCACCGTAATGCCCTTCTCAAAGCGGCGTGCACCTTCGATGCGTCTCGTTTCAACTTCCTCTGCGCTGATTGTTGTGCACCCTGCCTCAATATAAGTTTGCATGAGTTCAAAACCAGCGTTGAGAGTTTGCAAGGCGTTTTCAGCAAGCGGTAGCATATCATCGCGCGTTGCAAGAACATCAGCCCAAAGTACGTCAAGGTTTTCACGGTTTTGCGCGGCTTCATTCACCAGGTTTGTACGTGTATCAATTTCTGCGGCGCGAAGGTCATAGGCTTTGCCTGTGCTATCGATTTTGTTTTGCGCGGTTTGAACCTGTGTCGTTATTTGATTGCATGCCTGGGTATCGATTTGCGCCATAGCTGCGTTTGCGGTCAGCGCCAGTAACAGACAAAGCGGGGTAATAGGGATGTTTTTGAGCATGATGCACTCCCTTGTGATTTTGGCTTATTCTTGAGAAAGTTGTTGCGTTTTCCAATGCCGTCGGCACAGGGAAATATACTGATCATTGCCACCAATGTGAACTTGCGCACCCTCCTGCACGGGCTGGCCGTTTTCATCAAGACGCAAAACCATGATGGCTTTGGCACCACACCAGCAAATCGTGCGAATTTCACGTAATTGATCGGCAATGGCCAGCAGGGTTTCGCTACCTGGAAACAATTTTCCCTGAAAGTCTGTTCGTAGTCCATAGCAAAGTACCGGAATGCCAAGGTCGTCTGCCACGCTGGCAAGTTGCCAAACCTGTGCAGGTGTTAAAAACTGGGCTTCATCAACAAGCACGCAATCCAGCGGTGCTTTAGCGCGCAGGGTTTGCACTTGATCACGCAAGTCATCCTGATCATCAAAAGCGTGTGCTTTTTTGGCAATGCCTATGCGCGAGGCAATGCGCCCGGCGCCGGCGCGCCTGTCTAGGGCTGCGGTTAACAGGCATGTTGACAGGCCGCGTTCTTCATAATTGTGCGCGGCCTGTAACAGCACTGTGGATTTACCCGCATTCATGGCGGCATAACTAAAATAGAGCTTGGACACACTTTCCCCCAAATACAGCTCTTATCTTAGGGGCAGTTTTTACTCATTGGAAGCAAGCTTGCTCTTTGGCAGTGTTTTTACATTGTCTTTGACGTTGCGTTCAATCAGCAGACGGCGCGGGTCCAGAAGGACAAAGCCGGGTCGTTCTTCAAGATTGAAGGACAGTGTTGTTGTGGCCTCTGTTATGCGCACGCGTTCCAGTGCGAGCCACTCATCACCCAGGGTTTCTTTCGGATCGTCTTTATAGAAACCAATCTCTACCCATTCATTCAGGCTTTCACCTTCAATCTCACTTACCGAGGTTTCCTTACCGTCCTCTTCTGAAGCAATTTTTTTATCGACAATGGCCGTCAGGTCGACGGTATAACCACCGCTCTTATTGGGTTTGATTATAATGTCGCCATCAAATTTCAAATCCCAAAAGGTGATCCGGTCCCAATAGTCGGTGATAAGTCCCTGCATGTCTGCTGGTGCCGCAGCGCGCAAAGCATCAACCAGTTGCATAGTGGTGGGGTAGGGTGGACCTTTAGAGCCATATTCCTGCAAGAAACCGCGAATGGCACCCTGCATAACCTCCTTGCCCATATACTGCTTGAGACCCCAGAACACCCAGCTTGCCTTATTGTAATCGAGGTATTGTTGTTGTTCTGCCTTGGCTAAGGGAGGTTCTTTGTCGCGGTCACCGGCGCGTGCCGTCAGGTATGTTTGAATGGCACGTTGTTCCAATACGCGCCGGGCCTTTTGCCAGCCAAGGGCATCTTCATAAGCGGTCATGGCGGTGTTTTCAGTCAGACCTTCGGAGAGAACATTAAAGCCCTTGGTGTCGGCGGCCACAATCTGGTGAGCGAACCATTGGTGCCCGATCTCGTGCATAACCACATAGGTGGCCAGATCGACGTTCTCATTATCTTCCGGATCGCCCGGGTCCATGACAAAGCCAATGTTTTCAGAAAAGGGAATAGTGCCAGCAAAGGATTGCGCAAAACGGGCATAAGGAAATTCCATAATCCGGATCTGGCTATACTGATATGGGCCGAATGTTGTGGTGAATGTGGTGAGTGAATTTTTCATTCCCTCAATCATCAGATCGATATTATAGCCATGGGTTTTATGGTAATATATTGCCAGGTCAATGTTGTCGCCATTGGGATTTTCCCAGACATCTTTTTTGACTTCAAAGTCAGCCGAGAGAAATGAGAAAAAATTCAAAACCGGGTTTATGGCCTGATAATTTCGGCAGGCTTTGCCATTTTCCTCATACTCACGCATTAGCTTTCCGGGCGTTATGGGAATCTGGCCCTTGTCCGTACAAATTTTGGATTTGAAATCCACATAATCCGATGAAGCGCTGATAAAGTGCCTTTGTCGTGCATCCATATCGGTTCGGTTTGCACGTTTTTCGCGTTCTGGCAGGTCATATTTGCGGCGTTTGTCAGGGTTGGTCATACGCTCATCTTGAACACCAATTTGAGGCATGACCGCAAAGTTATTGACGAAGGTTCCATTGCGCTGAATGGGGCTGCGATCACCCAGACTGGGGGCGCGCATGAAAGTTTCAAACGCCATTTGCGTCATGGCACCGGGCGCCAATGGAGGTTCAAAACGGTAAATCCGGTAGCCAAAATCATTGGTTTCGGCAATATTTTCACCTTCGGTAACCTGAGTGGCACCTTCCAGAAACAGGCTCTTATTGTCCTCATCATGTTGTACGGGCATGTTTATATAAACCTCCTCAAGAGGTTCGCCCGTGGTGTTTTCTATGATATAGCGCCCTTTGACCGTTGCGGTTTGTACCGATGGGTTAAAGGTAATGTCAGCCTCAACAGAGCGCACTTTTGGCAACGGCTTTTTCAACGCGTCGCCAAGCACACTTTCCCATTTGACCTGCCGCAGCTCGGTTTGTTTCGTCGTGCGGAAGTTATTGTCAATATTATAGGCTTTGTAGATATAGGCACCGGAGCCAACAAACCCTGCCAGGAATAATGTAGCAATGGCCATTGAAGGTATTGTGAGGCGCTTGCCGAGGGTTGTGATGCGTATAAACAGGGAGCTTTGCAGCCCGCGCCGCCAGAACCAGATACTAAATATCGCAAATAATGCGCCTAACGATCCCCAATACAGCCCGAACCATTTGGATGCTGTCAGGTCAGCATAGCCATTGATTTCTGAGGGCCCTCCAGCGAATAAGGTCCCGTATCGCATTAACGGATGAGCAAAGGGCAGATTGCTAACAAAAAAGAAGAAAAAGATAACCAATGCCCCGGCGGCGAGCATACCGACCACCCGGTTTGGCATGAAGTTTTGTATAAACAACACCAGCAGGCAAAAAAGGAAAATGCGGGGTGCAAAGGTAACAAAAGTAAATTGCAGATACGACATCAGGTTTACCGGTATGTCTCCAATAACCGTTTGTGCGATCATGCCAAACACATTGCCAACAACAAGCAAGGTTGCAGCAACGCCAATCAGGGCCAGCCATTTGCCCGCCATAAGCGGCCAGTTAGCCACCGGGCTGGCATCCAGAATTTCAGTGATTTGCGCAGTCTTGTCCCGCCAGATTATTTCGCCGCTAAAGAAGACAATAATAATTAATAAGGGGATTAGCAGTGTACCGATAACCGTTTGCGCCATTTGCATGCTGGTTGGTAAAACAGGGTTAGGAATAAATTCCATCTGCACATAAACCGTTATGCCAAACAGGGTCACAGCCAGCAAAGTCAAGATAATAAACGGGATACTTTTGACGATGCTCAGGTATTCATATTTCAAGCGTGTCAGAAATGATGTGAATGACCCACCAGACGATAAATTCGGGGTAACGCTCTGCAGGATGATGCGCCCTGTATCCTGCTCTGTTTCCTGTGCCAGTTTTTTAGTTTTACCGCCAATGAGGCCGCGCCTGAACAGGCCAAATGTTGCCAGATACAGCACCAAACCAACGCCGCCCCAAACCAGACGGTTAATACCAATAAGGCCAAAGATGGGTGACAGGCGTGTATTTTGCTCTGCCGCAGGCCAAAACTCTGTCGTCAGGGCCAAAGCGTTTGAGCCAAACGGGTCTACGAGTGAGGTTATCCAGTCTGGAGCATCCTCGCCAACGAACAAACCGCTTGTTGTGTAAAGAATAAAAAGGGCAACGGCACTGACATAAACAAGTGCCCTGTCGCGGGTCACAGCCGCAATTGTGGTAAAAAACCCACTGATCAGCAAGGTGTTTACGGCCACATAAACGAGCGTTGGCTGGAGAAAATAAAGAGGGTTTATTGGTCCCAGTGCTTCCTTGTCTATCCAGGGCGCAAATTGGCCTGCAAACAATCCAGCAACAGTGCCTGTAATGCACAGGAACGTGGCAACATAAACTCCGATCATGCGCGATAATGTCATATCCCGTGTGGTCACAGGCGTGGCGTGAACCATTTCAAGGGCTTTGTGGACAGAATCGCGCATAACGCCGCTGACCACAAAAATAGCACCGAAAAATATTGAAAACAGGCTGAATACAGATGTTTGCAAGGCGAGTGTAATCGCGCCATTGGCTTTTACCCGCTCGCCTGTTGCCGATGATATATTTATGACATCAGTGGAGATGACCAACAGGCCAACCAGAAACATAATCGCGACGGTGATCCAAAACCCGACCTGGCGAGTGTGGAATTTAATCTCAAATCCAATAAGTTTACCCAACATGTCGCTCTCCTAGACCAAGCGATACAAATGAGCGAAATAGGCATCTTCCAGATTTGGCTCATCCGCTTCAAAGCCGTCCTCCGGCGCTTTGTCGGCCAGCACACTGACGATAACGCCGCCCATGAGCAGGCGGGTGGAGAGCACCTTGTATTTCTCTTTGAGAGTATCAACCTCGGCCTTCTCAACCTTCTTACGCCAGACCTTGCCCTTGATTTTTGCGATCAAATCCTCCGGTGCGCCGCGCGCGACAATTTCCCCATCGCCCATAATGGCCATGTCCGGGCATAAATCGCGTACGTCATCAACAATGTGCGTGGAAAGAATGATAGTTTTGTCCTCGCCAGCTTCACTAAGAAGATCGAGAAAACGCTGTCGCTCAAACGGGTCCAGCCCGGCGGTGGGTTCGTCAACGATGAGAACTTTGGGATCACCAAGCAGAGCCTGGGCAACGCCAAACCTCTGCTTCATGCCGCCGGAATAAGAGGCCACGGCAGCACCGCGCATGGTCCATAAGTTCACCGCGCGTAGCAGACTTTCAACCTGTTTGCGTCGCGCCTTGGCATTGGTAACGCCTTTGAGAATGGCAAGGTGGTCCAGAAGGGCTAATGCGCTCATGCGCGGGTAAACACCAAAATCCTGCGGCAGATAGCCAAGCGTTTGGCGCATGACCTGCGGGTCTTTGGAAATATTGGTACCGTTCAGGGTTATGGTGCCTTTGTCGGGCTCCAGCAGGGTCGAGATTGCGCGCATCAAGGTGGATTTTCCGGCCCCGTTTGGACCTAAAAGGCCAAACATGCCCGGTTTTAAATCAAGAGAAACATCATTTAATGCCTGAATTTTGCCAAATGATTTTGAGATATGTGTAATGCTTAGCACGCTTCTGCCCCGCTTATGACCCTGTCAGTTGCGATGCAGGGATTCGATAAAAAAACATTGATATACGATAAAATGTTTATCGACAAGCGATAATACTCATAAATGTCATATTTTTTTATGTGGAGTCAAAGCAGGGGCGTTAACCTAATAGGCCAGCCACACCAACACCTAAAAATGTACCGATGGCATAACCCAAAACACCGACCAGAACACCGGGGGTGACAAGGCCGCGCCAACCCTGGGCGGCGGCCAGTGCGGGTGCGGTCGTTGCCCCCAAAATGGCTGCGTTGGAAGCAATGATAAGCTCAGGCAGGGAAAGCTTGAGAATGGAGCCAAGCCCGAAGGTCACAAGGCTATGAACGCTCAGTAAAATCAGAACGAATACCAATAGCATGGGGGCAACCGATATTAACTGACCAATATCGGCCCCGGCGGCAATGGCACCAAAAAATACAAAAGCTAAAACCGTACCAACCTCGAACGCGCCTTTAAGGCGGGCCATTAACCCTGGAAATAAGGTCGCAGGAATAACGGTCAGCACAGTGATCACCAGGTATTTCATCGATGGTACATCCAGCGCATCAGCGATCGCTGTGCCAACGGCAACGATCACCAGTGCGATGCTGACAGACCATGACAATGATATGCTGGTAATGGCTTCTGATTCCATGGACGCTTCTTTAGTGTCAGTGGCCTCACTATGGTCGATAGTTACGAAGCGGCTGGCCAGCCATCGCCATGCCGGCAAGACGGCAAGCATGGCCAGAAATAATGCACTGGCCAGACTGTCCACCGCCGTTGCAGCAGAAATCATGGAGGCATTGGCATAGCCAAGGGTTTCAATAGTCGCGGCGTAATTAACAGATCCCCCTATATAAGAGGCGGTGAATATACCCGCCAGCTCAGCGCTTTTCGGGCCTAAACTAACGAGGTTAAATGCCAATATGGCGCCAAGTACGGTTCCTAGGCTGGCAATCATAAAGGCCAGCGCCATGCGGGTTGTTTCCATAAAAATACGGCGCAAATTAGCCTGAAACAAAAACAGCGGGATCAAAATGGCCACAAGATAACTAAAGACAAAATCGTAGGCCGGCGATGCCTTGGGGATGACGTTGAGATTGGAAAGAAGAATAACCCCGAGGATTGTCCACACAGCACCGGTCAGGGTTTTGCCCCATTTGGTTTTTTCAGCCGCAAAGCCCAAAGAGGCAACCACGAATAATACAGCCATAACGGCCAGGGTATTGTCTGCTGGGATAAAGGACATGGTGTGGTGCTCCGGATTGCAAATCCAAGAGGAGCAGTAAATCACTGCTTTGCCAACCAAAAAGCATAAAAAAGAAAGGCCGCCTCTCTGAGCCGCGACAATCCTGGGTCCCTTGGATCGTTTGCGATTGCGCGTCAGAGGGGGCGACCAGCGTGCATAGTAACATAAAATGACTTGCATTGCACGTTTGTGGTTGGCCGTTCAGAAAACGTGCAGTTTGGCGCTTGTGAAATGTCAGGGTTTGCGCTATGTCCGCGCGCTTGGCGGGCATTAGTGCCGCTTACTGGATTCTCATAGATAAAGGATAGGTCTGATGGCTGTCCCCAAAAGTAAAATCACCAAATCCCGCCGGGGCATGCGCCGCAGTCATGACCGTCTGGCCGCTGCCACTTATATCGAAGATGCCGATTCAGGTGAACTTCGTCGCCCTCATCATATCGATTTGAAAACCGGCATGTATCGCGGCAAGCAAATCCTTGAGGCCAAGGATTAATTTAAAGCAAGTTATTTTCTTGCGTCTGGCCTAATTCACGTGTTTTTTCTCTTGCTTACGGCGCAATTTCACCATATCCGGCATGCAAACCCCAATGGAGGCAAGCATGGCCGGTATTGAAGATATTATTGCACGTGAAATTCTGGATAGCCGGGGTAATCCGACACTGGAAGTGGACGTGGTTCTGGATGACGGGGCCATGGGCCGCGCTGCGGTGCCCTCCGGTGCCTCAACCGGCAAGCATGAGGCGGTGGAGCTTCGTGATGGCGGGGAGCGTTATGGCGGCAAGGGTGTAATAACCGCTGTCGAGAACGTCAATGTCGAGATTTACAACACCATTGGCGGCATGGATGCCGAAGATCAGCGCCGCATTGATGAGACGCTGATTGCACTGGATGGAACAGAAAACAAAGCTCGCCTTGGGGCCAATGCCATGCTGGGCGTATCTCTGGCCGTTGCGCGGGCCGCATCGCAATCTCAGGACACACCGCTTTACCGCTATATTGGCGGCGTGAGTGCGCGGGTTTTGCCGACACCGATGATGAATATCATCAATGGCGGCGAGCACGCCGACAACCCCATCGACATTCAGGAATTTATGATTATGCCCGTGGGCGCAGAGGACTTTGCGCAGGGCTTGCGCATGGGGGCTGAGGTTTTTCACACTCTGCAAAAGCGCCTCGCCAAAGCAGGCATGAATACCAATGTTGGCGATGAGGGTGGTTTTGCACCCAATATCGGCTCGGCCTCTGAAGCACTGGATTTTATTCTGGGTGCCATAGAGGCGGCTGGTTATAAACCTGGCGAAGACATTGCACTTGCTCTGGATTGCGCGGCATCTGAATTTTACAAAAAAGGCCGCTATGAGCTGGCCGGGGAAAACCTCAGCCTGGATGGGCAGGGCATGAGCGATTATCTGGCCGACCTTTGCGCGGGCTACCCCATAGTCTCTATCGAGGATGGCATGGACGAAGATGATTGGGATGGCTGGGCCACCCTGACCACGGCCATCGGTGATAAAGTGCAATTGGTCGGTGATGATCTTTTTGTTACTAATCCTGCACGTCTTGCACGAGGTATTAGCGAGGGTGTAGCAAACTCCATTCTGATCAAGGTCAACCAGATCGGCACGCTAAGCGAGACAATAGATGCTGTGGACATGGCTCATCGTTCCGGGTTTAGCGCGGTGATGTCGCACAGGTCAGGCGAAACCGAAGATACGTTCATTGCCGATCTGGCCGTTGCGACCAATTGCGGGCAGATCAAAACGGGCTCGCTATGCCGCTCTGAACGTCTGGCAAAATACAATCAGCTTTTGCGCATAGAAGAAGAGCTGGGTGATATGGCCGTTTATGCGGGCAGTGATGCGTTGTCTGTCTGAAATGAGCAGATAGTTTTTCATATTTGTTTTCTCTAATATTAGGTGTTATGAATACATGCGCTCATGATATGAGACGCAATAAATGTGTTTGGGAGGACATAAAATGAAATTGAAATCAATAATGCTGGCCGGAGTGTTTGCACTTACAACGTTCGCTGCCAGCGCGGCTTATGCCGATATGGCCGATAAAGCCCTTGGTAACTGGTCGCGTACATCAGAAGGCTGGGTTGTGAATTTTTATATGTGCGGGGACAAGCTTTGCGGCAAGGTTATTTCTGGCGAGGGTGAAGACAAGAAAACCGGTGGATCGGTCGTTGGCGTCAACATGTTGTTTGATTTGGAAAAAATTGATGATCATCGCTGGAAAGGGGCAATGTATAACCCTACAGATGGCGGAGATTATGCTGGCCACGTCACCATGATCGATGAAAACTCCCTGAAAATGTCAGGTTGCATGATGAAGATTATGTGCCGCTCTGAAGTTTGGCCGCGTGCGCAAGAGGTAGCAGCGGCTGCCGAGTAATTCTTTATCTCGTATAATATTGAAAAGTCCGGCCATGTGCCGGGCTTTTTTTTACGCATTAATATTATTCTTTATAACCTCTTTTTTACCTTTTCCCGCCACTTTGCCAGAGCGCTAGAAATTTGCGCAAACAAAGCCGGATAACGCAGAAAGCGAAGCGGTGAATGGTTCGTTATGGTTCGTCTCAAACGCTTGTTACCCGTTGCCGGGTTTGCCTGGCTCATGTTTTACTTTGCCTATCATGCGATGACGGGTGATCAGGGCTTGCGTAATTTGATGATCTACCAGCAGCGTGAGCAGGTGCTTGGCCAACGGCTGGTTCACTTGAAACATTGCCGCTCGTCTATTGAAACGCGCATATCATTATTGGGTGACCAAAGCCTTGATCTGGATTATCTGGAAGAGCGAGCACATAGCATACTGTATCTTGCTGATCCCAAGGATATTGTTTTGCCCTTGGGTGTCGGGGACGGTGCAGGCACACAAAAAAAACAGGATTGCAGCCAAGGCTAGTTCTTTTTTTGCCCATACTTTTTTACTTTGCGGCACTGTACCCATTAAATTGTTGACTTGAAGAGGGAGGAGCCCTGCGTTAGACACGAGGATATGCTTAATTTAATTCACGTGTGAAATAATGGCGAATGCTCCCAAGAAACAATCTTCCATAAAGACCAGGGCACCTGGAAAAACCAGCAAGGCGGAAATGCTGGCCTATTACCAGCAAATGCTGTTGATCCGCCGTTTTGAAGAAAAGGCCGGGCAATTATATGGCATGGGCCTGATTGCCGGTTTTTGCCATCTCTATATTGGTCAGGAGGCTGTCGTTACGGGCATGAAGGCGGCCATCAAGGATGGAGACCAGATGATCACCGGCTATCGGGATCATGGTCACATGCTGGCGCTGGGCATGGATGCGGCGGGTGTTATGGCCGAGCTTACGGGGCGTTCCGGCGGCTATTCGCGCGGCAAGGGCGGCAGCATGCACATGTTTAGCGTAGAGAAGAACTTCTATGGCGGTCATGGCATTGTCGGGGCGCAGGTGCCGCTTGGTGCCGGCCTGGCTTTTGCGGATAAATATAATGAAAACGGCAATGTTTGTCTGACGTTTTTTGGCGATGGTGCGGCTAATCAGGGGCAGGTTTATGAAAGTTTCAACATGGCAAAATTATGGGATTTACCCATAGTTTTTGTCATAGAGAACAATCAGTATGCCATGGGCACCTCGATTGAACGTTCATCTTCGGAAACGCATCTGCATCGGCGCGGAGCCAGCTTTGGCATTCCCGGCATAGAAGTGGATGGCATGGATGTTTTGGCGGTTCGTGATGCTGGCCTGAAGGCTGTCAAACATGCCCGCTCTGGCAAGGGGCCAATGATACTGGAGATGAAAACATATCGATACCGGGGACACTCCATGTCTGATCCGGCCAAGTACCGCACCCGTGATGAGGTCAATGAAATGCGCCAGCACCATGATCCGATCGACCATGCCAAGGCGCGCCTAGAGGGCGAAGGTTGGGCTAATGAGGCTGCCTTGAAAGGCATTGATAAGGCTGTGCGTATGATTGTTAACGATGCTGCGGATTTTGCGCAAACCAGTCCACTGCCAGCGGATAGTGAGCTGCTGAGCGATATTCTGGCGCTGGAGGAGATATGATCATGCCGAAAAACATACTGGCCTTTTGTAGTGTTGCTTTTCTTATATGCGCGCCGGGTTTGGCCTTTGCGGGCAAATTTAGCGGTGAAAAAGTAAAACCAGAAATGACATATAAAATCACGGAATGTGAGAGACCTGACAACCCGAAAATCAAAGGTGATACGCTTGAGGAATATAATGCCTCGATAGTGGTTTATGAGGCCTATGTGTCGGCACAAAATGCGTTCGCAACTTGTATAGAGCGAGAGGTCGGCGAAGATTTGAAGGCGTTGCAGGAAATTGTTTTTGTCGGAGGGCAGAGCGCAATTGGACAATCACAACGTGATATTGACCGGATCAAGCACGAACTGGATTTTCTGCGCTCACATCTGGTTAAGGCCGCACAATGACAGACTGCCTGCGAATTTTGTTAAAATAGGACATACATAAATATGCCAACGCACATTCTTATGCCCGCCCTGTCGCCCACCATGGAAGAGGGTACCTTGACCAAATGGCTGGTGAACGAGGGGGATACAATTAGTGCCGGTGATGTGATTGCCGAGATTGAAACCGATAAGGCCACCATGGAAGTTGAGGCCGTTGATGAAGGCACTCTGGCTAAAATTCTGGTCCCGGGTGGCAGTGAAAATGTGGCGGTGAACGCCCCTATTGCGATATTGGTTGAAGAAGGTGAGGAGGCGGGTGATCTTGATGCACTAGCAGCGCCTTCTGCCCCGGCTGCTGAACCAGCGCCATCAAATGAAGGGCCGCAAAGTCAACCTCACATTGCGGTATCTGACCCTGATCTTCCCGAAGGTACGGCTATGGTGCAAGTTACATTGCGTGATGCCTTGCGCGATGCCATGGCCGAAGAAATGCGCCGCGATGACAAGGTTTTTCTTATGGGCGAAGAGGTCGCCCAGTATCAGGGTGCCTATAAGGTCAGCCGTGGTTTGCTGGAAGAATTTGGCCCCAAAAGGGTCATCGACACCCCCATTACCGAATATGGATTTGCCGGACTTGGGGTTGGCGCGGCGTTTGGTGGATTGCGCCCGATTGTTGAGTTTATGACCTTTAACTTTGCCATGCAAGCTATTGATCATATTATTAATTCTGCGGCCAAGACAAGGTATATGTCCGGCGGGCAAATGTCCTGTCCGATTGTTTTTCGTGGCCCCAATGCGGCGGCCAGCCGCGTAGGTGCACAGCATAGTCAGGACTATGCGCCCTGGTATGGTCATGTGCCGGGATTGATCGTCATTGCGCCTTACGGTGCGGCGGATGCCAAGGGATTGCTGAAAGCCGCCATACGTGACCCTAACCCGGTTGTATTTCTTGAACATGAGCTGATTTACGGCGAAACTTTTGACGTACCGGACGTTGATGACTGGGTGTTGCCTATTGGCAAAGCACGGATTGCCCGCAAGGGCAGCGACGTGACCATAGTTACCTATTCACGTATGGTCGGTTATGCCCTGGCGGCGGCTGAAAGCCTGGCCGCAGAGGGCATTGATGCCGAAGTTGTAGATCTGCGCACCATTCGCCCGCTGGATATGGAAACGGTTATCAATTCGGTGAAAAAGACCAACCGTCTGGTCACTGCCGAGGAATCCTGGGGTTGTATGGGTGTGGGCGCAGAAATTGCCGCTGCCGTTACCATAGGGGCGTTTGATTATCTGGATGCGCCGCCTGCCCGCGTGCATCAGGTTGAAGCCCCTCTGGCCTATGCGGAAAATCTGGAAAAGCTGGCATTGCCGGGGCCAGGCGACATTGTGCGTGCCGCTAAGGGTGTGTGTTATGCCGAATAAGGCAACCGCATATGAATGGCACAACGGTGCCTGCCATTGCGGCGCTATACAGTTTTCTGTTTCCGTGCCAGACGAGATTGAGGCTCACGAGTGTAATTGTTCTATTTGCGCCCAAGTCGGGTTTTTACATGTGATCGTGCCCAAGGATCGCTTTTCGATTAAACGCGGTGAAGACAATTTAACGGATTATCGCTTTAATTCCGGTGTTGCGAGGCATTATTTTTGCAAAACCTGTGGCGTGAAGCCGTTTTATGTACCGCGTTCCAACCCGGATGGCTGGTCAGTTAATTTGCGCTGCCTTGACCGCACAGAATTCTCCAAAATTACCATAGAGCCGTTTGACGGCCAGAACTGGGAGACCAATGCGGGCTCTCTGGCCCATCTGGCGTAAGGAACAAGCCATGCCGATCAAGATACTCATGCCCGCCCTCAGCCCCACCATGGAGGAGGGAACCCTGGCCAAATGGCTGGTGAGTGAGGGTGATATGATTAACTCTGGCGATGTGATTGCCGAGATCGAAACCGATAAAGCCACTATGGAGGTTGAAGCGGTCGAGGAAGGCACGTTGGCTAAAATTTTGATCCCCGGCAATAGTGAAAATGTGGCCGTTAACACGGTCATTGCGCTTTTACTGGAAGAGGGCGAGGATAAATCTGCGCTTGATGGGGTTGATGTCTCTGCGCCTGCGCAAAACGATACCCCCACACCTCAACCCTCTCCTCCCAAGGGAAAAAAAGAAGAGGGGGTAAAGTCAGTGCCTCATCCTGAGCCTGTCGAAGGAGAGGTGCCTGTAAAGTCGGTGGCGGAGGGAAACCGCCTGAAAGTCTCCCCGCTGGCGCGGCGTCTTGCCAAAGAGGCGGGGCTGGACCTTAGCCGCATTACCGGTACGGGCCCGAACGGGCGCATTGTGAAGCGCGATGTTGAGGGCGTTGCTCCACAAGCATCTATGGCTGTGGCACCGTCTACGCCCGGTGGTTATGACCTTATTGCGCTGGATGGTATGCGCAAAACCATTGCGGCGCGTATGACCGAATCTTTTCGGGATGTGCCGCATTTCCCGCTCACCATTGATTGCCGCCTTGATGCGCTGTTGACGGCACGCAAAGCCATTAACGAAGCTGCCGCAGATGACGGCATAAAAATTTCGGTCAATGATTTCATCATCCGTGCCTGTGCGCTGGCGCTTAAAAAAGAGCCTGCGGCAAACTCCAGCTATACGCCCGAGGGGCTGAAACACTGGCATGATGCCGATGTCGCCGTGGCGGTGGCCATTGATGGCGGGCTAATAACCCCGGTGGTCAGGCAGGCGCAGCATAAAGGTCTGGCGGCCATTTCCACCGAGGTGAAAGATCTGGCCGCACGCGCCAAGGCCCGCAAACTGATGCCCGAAGAATATCAGGGCGGCACATTCACGGTTTCCAATATGGGGATGATGGGCATTAAATCCTTCGCCTCGATCATCAATCAGCCACAAGGGTGCATCATGTCCGTTGGCGCTGGTGAAAAGCGCCCGGTGGTTAATGGTGACGAACTGGGCATTGCCATTGTCATGAGCGTAACGCTGACCTGTGATCACCGGGTGGTGGATGGGGCCATCGGCGCATCATTTCTGAAATATTTCAAACAGTTTATCGAAAACCCGGCAATGATGTTGCTTTAGGAGCCAGCGTAATGCGCAGATATGCAAAAATGCAGACCTGTCTCGCTCTAATGCTTACATTTGTCAGGTGGACATGGCACTCGGCGCGTTTATGCTCCTGTTGGAAACAGGGTATGCCCTCATGGTGAGCCTGTCGAACCATGAAAACTGCCGCGCACCCTTAGACAGGCTCAGGATGAGGAGCGAAAATAAGCCATGACCGTAGCCATGCTGGACCTTTTTATAGCTTCATTTGTCACCCTGTTTGTGGTGATCGATGCTTTGGGTGTTGCGCCTATTTTTGCCACCCTGACCGCTGGTGCCAGTGCCGCGCATAGCCGCAGCATGGCTATTCGCGGGACGATATATGCCACCATGTTACTGATGGCGTTTGCCTATGGCGGTGAATGGCTGCTGACCCGTATGGGTGTTAGCCTTGATGCCTTTCGCGTTGCTGGCGGATTGTTGCTGTTGCTGATGTCCATTGAAATGCTGTTCGAGAAACGTCAGGCCCGGCGCGAAACCCGCGCCGAGACCATGCTTGACGATGATGACGGGCCAGAGGACATTTCAGTGTTTCCTTTGGCTATTCCCTTGCTGGCCGGGCCGGGCTCCATTGCGGCGGTGATGATTTTTATGTCCCAGCAGCATTCTGACCCCATGGGGCAGCTTGTGGTGGTGGCTGCCACACTGACCAACCTTCTGATTGCCTTGATTATGCTTCTGATTGCGCCTTGGTTGCTAAGGGTTATGGGCCATACGGTAGGGGCGCTGATTACCCGGGTGTTCGGGGTTATTTTGGCGGCATTATCGGTGCAGCTTATTTTTGATGGCGTGAAAAACGTCTTTTTTGGCGGATGAGCGGACACCCTCACAAGGTGCGTCTGGCTGATCTGGTGTTTCCGGATCAAACCAACCATCAGGGCGATATGTTTGGCGGTGCGGCGCTGGCCTTTATGGACAAGGTTGCGTTTTTGGCCGCTGCACGTCTGGCCCGGCGCGGCTTTGTAACCGCCGCCGTAGAGCGCACAGATTTCAAAAGCCCGGTACTGGTGGGTGAACTGGTTGATCTTAGCGGCGAAGTGCGCAGCGTCGGGCGCACGTCGATGAACGTGCGGGTCAGCCTTTGGGCCGAAGACCTGCTGACCGGGATACGCCGTCTGACCACCGAAGGTGATTTTATTATGGTGGCCACGGATCGCAAAACCAACAAAGCTCCCTTGCCACCTGTGCCGGATTATGCGCCAGAGCCAAAGGGTGTAACGCGCACAGCGGAGCTGGTATTTCCGGGCGATACAGATCATCGCGGGCTTTTGTTCGGGGGCAGGGCGCTTAACCTGATGGAAAAGGCGGCCTTTGTTGCGGCCAGCCGTCATGCGCGTTGTTCGGTTGTGATGGCGGCCTTGAAGGAAATTAACTTTGCCGCCCCTATTCATGTGGGCGAAATGATCGAGATTACCGCGCGAGTGGCCCGCGTTGGCCGTACCTCCATGCGTGTTGCGGTGCGGTTATGCGCAGAGGATTTACAAACCGGGGCACGCCGTCAGGCCACGGAAGGCGAATTTGTTATGGTGGCTCTGGGTGAGGATGGTAAGCCGACAAAAGCACCACCTTTGATAAAGGAATAATATGATGAGCACGCAAAGCTTTGATCTGATTATTGTGGGCGCTGGCCCTGGCGGTTATGTGGCGGCCATTCGCGCCGCGCAACTGGGCCTGAAAACCGCCATTGTTGAGCGCGAGCATCTGGGTGGTGTGTGTCTGAACTGGGGCTGCATCCCCACCAAGGCGCTGCTGCGCTCCGCCGAAGTGTTTGACCTGATGGAAAATGCCAAGGACTTTGGCCTGAGCTGCACCAAGCCTGATTTTGATCTGGAGGCCGTGGTTAAACGCTCGCGCCAGATCGCCGGGCAACTTTCCGGCGGGGTTAAATACTTGCTGAAAAAGAACAAGGTTACCGTGATTGACGGCACTGCCCGGCTGGAAAAAGGGGCCAAAGCCCCCAAGGTTATCGTTAAGGATAAGGCAGGAAAAGAGGCCGCCTATAGCGCCGCCCATGTCATCCTGGCCACCGGTGCACGGGCGCGCACTATCCCCGCCGCTGGTTTGGCCCCTGAGGGTAAATTTATCTGGACCGCCAAGGAGGCCATGACCCCGGATATAATGCCCAAATCCCTGCTAGTTATCGGGTCCGGTGCTATCGGCATTGAATTTGCCAGCTTTTATAACGCCCTTGGGGCGGATGTAACCGTGGTAGAAATGCTGGATAGGGTATTGCCGGTAGAAGATGCAGAGATCAGCGCATTGGCGCAAAAGTCATTCGAGAAGTCAGGCATGAAAATACTGACATCTGCGCAAGTTGAGGGCGTTAAACCCGGTAAGGATACCATCACCGCCAGCATCAAAACCAAGGGCGGTAAAACCCAAAATATCGCAGCGGAACGCATCATTCTGGCCATCGGCATAGTCGGCAATGTGGAAAATCTGGGCCTTGAGGCGCTGGGCGTCAAAACCGACCGCACCCATGTGGTTGTGGACGAATTTTCACGCACCAACGTGCCGGGGCTTTATGCCATTGGCGATCTGACCGCGCCGCCCTGGCTGGCGCACAAGGCATCCCATGAAGGGGTGATTTGCGTAGAAAAAATCGCTGGCAACAAACCGCACGCGCTGGATCATGGTAATATCCCGGGCTGCACCTATTGCCGCCCGCAAGTGGCCTCGGTGGGCCTTACCGAAGCCGCTGCCAAGGACGCCGGGCATAAGGTGCGCGTTGGCCGCTTTCCGTTTATGGGCAATGGCAAGGCCATAGCCCTGGGGGAGCCGGAAGGGCTTGTTAAAACCATCTTCGACGCCAAAACCGGGGAGTTATTGGGTGCGCACATGATTGGTGCCGAGGTGACCGAGCTTATTCAGGGCTATACATTGGGCCGCACGCTGGAAACCACCGAAGCTGAGCTGATGGAAACCGTATTCCCGCACCCGACACTATCAGAAATGATGCACGAAAGCGTGCTGGACGCCTATGGCAAGGTCATTCATGTTTAGGCTTTGAGTTCGCCTCATCCTCATCCTCATCCTCATCCTGAGCTTGTCGAAGGATAAGAGGGCGCTCTGGCTACCATCCTTCGACAAGCTCAGGATGAGAGGTAAATATTACTGTCATTCGCTATGACGGGGAAAAACAACTATTACCCACCAAGAAGCTTCGCTGCTTTGGGCGCGAAATACGTCAGCACCCCATCGCAACCGGCGCGTTTGAACGAAAGCAGGCTTTCCATCATCACAGTTTCTTCGTCCAGCCAGCCATTTTGTGCTGCGGCCATAAGCATGGCGTATTCGCCGGACACCTGATAGGCAAATGTGGGCGCACCAAAGGCATCTTTCACCCGCGCTACTACATCGAGGTATGGCATGCCGGGCTTGACCATAATCATGTCCGCACCCTCATCCAGATCCAGGGCGATTTCGCGCATGGCTTCTTCGCCATTGGCTGGATCCATCTGGTAGGTTTTCTTGTCGCCCTTTAACGCCCCGCCGGAGCCTACCGCATCCCTGAACGGGCCATAAAACCCGGACGCATATTTAGCCGCATAAGCCATAATCAGCGTGTCAGTATGGCCTGCGCCTTCCAGCGCTTCGCGTATGGCACCAATGCGCCCGTCCATCATGTCCGAAGGCGCAACGATGTTGCAACCCGCCGCCGTTTGCACCAAAGCCTGGGCTACCAGCATCTCCACGCTTTCGTCGTTGACCACCTTGCCATCTCGCACAATGCCGTCCTGGCCCGTATCAGTGAACGGATCCAGCGCCACATCAGCCATCACGCCGACCTCTGGTGCAGCAGATTTTAACGCGGCAATGGCGCGACACACGAGGTTATCCGGATTGGCCGCTTCGTCGCCGGTGAGGTTTTTCAAACCGTCATCAATTTTGGGAAACAAGGCAATGACGGGAATACCAAGATCACGCGCCTCACGCGCCGCATCGCCAATTTTGTTCAGGGGGTAGCGTGAAACACCGGGCATGGAGGCGATCGGTTCAAACTCGTTGCCTTCATGCACGAATATCGGCCAAATGAGATCGCTGGTGCGCAAATGGTGTTCACGAACCAGTGCCCGTGACCATTTGGCCTGTCGTAATCTGCGCATTCGGGTATAAGGATAGCTGGCCATGTGCATCTTCCATCTGGACGGTGTAAGCTGTCTTGCTTATCACACGGTATCAAAATCCATCAAGCATGAAAGGGCAAGAAGCATGGACTTCACCCTTACCGAAGAACAAACTTTAATTCAGGACATGGCGGCAGGGTTCGCCGCAGACAAGTTGCGTCCCCATGCTGCAAAGTGGGATGAGGACAAGCATTTTCCCGTTGATGCCATGCGCGAGGCTGCGGCTTTGGGCTTTGCCGGTATATATGTGGGCGAGGAACATGGTGGCTCTCACCTTAGCCGTCTTGATGCAGCACTGATATTCGAGCAGCTCTCCAGGGGCTGTGTGGCCACGGCGGCATATCTATCCATCCACAATATGGCTTCGTGGATGATTGATACGTATGGCAATGCCGATCAGCGCGCGCGCTGGCTGCCAGGGCTGATGAGTATGGATCTTATCTCCAGCTATTGTCTGACCGAACCCGGCTCTGGGTCGGACGCGGCGGCATTGCGCACCAAAGCGGTTCGAGATGGTGACACCTATGTGTTGAACGGCACCAAGGCGTTTATCTCTGGCGCCGGGGTATCAGACGTTTATGTGGTGATGGTGCGCACCGGCGGTGACGGCCCCAAGGGCATATCAACACTGGTGGTGGAAAAGGATACGCCCGGGCTTAGCTTTGGGGCTAATGAGCGTAAAATGGGCTGGAACGCCCAACCCACGGCAGAGGTAATTTTTGAAGACTGCAAGGTGCCGGTGGAAAATCGCCTGTCGGACGAGGGCATGGGCTTTACCATTGCCATGTCGGGCCTTGATGGCGGGCGTATCAATATTGGTTCATGTTCACTGGGTGGGGCATCCGAGGCTTTGGCTCTGGCCAAGGACTATATTCAGACCCGTAACCAGTTTGGCAAACCAATTGCAATGTTTCAGGCCAGCCAGTTTAAAATCGCCGATATGGCGACCGAGTTGCAAGCGGCGCGGATGATGCTGTATCGCGGTGCAGCGGCGATAGATGAAAACGATCCGCAAAAAAGCAAATACGCCGCCATGGCCAAGCGCTTTGCCACCGATGTGGGCTTTAAGGTGGCTAATGATGCCCTGCAACTCCATGGCGGTTACGGGTATTTGAAGGATTATCCGCTGGAGCGCATTGTGCGCGATTTACGAGTGCATCAAATTCTTGAAGGCACCAATGAAATTATGCGCGTGATTATCGCGCGCCATGAGCTGGGACGGTAGTATGACTGATGACGCATCCGTAATTTCCCGTGTGGATGGCCGCATTGGCCGTCTGACCCTGAACCGCCCCAAGGCATTAAATGCGCTGGATCTGGATATGATCCGGGCGATGACTACGGCGCTGCTCGGCTGGCGCGATGATGAAAATATCGCTGGTGTAGTGGTGGATGCCGCCGGGGATAAAGCATTTTGCGCGGGCGGCGATATTCTGGCGCTGACCAGTGCGCCCGCAGGCGACCTTTCTTATCCGCGCATGTTTTATGCCGAAGAATATCGCCTCAACACGCTAATCAAGGAATACCCCAAGCCCTATGTCGCCATGATAGATGGCATTGTTATGGGCGGCGGCGTTGGTGTTTCGGTACATGGCACGCGGCGCATTTGTGGCGACCGCACTCTGTTTGCTATGCCGGAAACCGGCATTGGGTTTTACCCTGATGTTGGCGGCACGTATTTTTTACCCCGTCTGGAGGGCAAGGTGGGTACGTGGCTGGCGCTTACCGGGGCTCGCCTGAAAGCACCGGACGTTTTTGCACTGGGTATTGCTACCGATTACGCCCCCTCTGACCAACATGGGCAAATCATTGCCCGCCTGGTTGAGGATACGCGGGTCAGCACAGACATTGGCGAAATTATTGACAGCCTGACAGGGCGCCCGGAAGCCGGGAGAGTTCCTCTTGCGCTCATCAACAAGACCTTCGCTGCTAACACTGTGGAAGGCATTATTGATGCGCTGGAGGAAGATGACGGAGACTGGGCGCGGGTGCAGAAAAAATTTCTTAATTCCAAATCACCAATGGCGCTGAAGGTTACTTTGCAGCAAATGTGCGAAGGGCAGAATATGGGGTTTCGCGCTTGTATGGCGATGGAACTGGGGCTTAGTTTAACGTTTGTGGCCGGTAATGATTTTGCCGAAGGTGTGCGTGCGCTTCTTGTTGATCGTGATAACGCGCCATTATGGCGGCCTTCACGCCTTGATAAAATTAACAAGGATGATGTGGCGGGGTATTTTATACCACTGCCGGAAAATCAGTACCTAACATTCCTGGATGGGGAAACTTGATATGAGCACAATTAAAACGGTCGCCTTTATCGGGCTGGGTAATATGGGCGGGCCAATGGCGGCCAATATGGCTGGGGCCGGGTTTGAAGTCACCGCCTTTGACCTTTCCGAAGACGCGCTTGAGCTGGCCAAGGCTAACGGGTGCGCTACGGCACAAAGCGTTGCCGAGGCGGTTGGTGGCAAAGATGCCGTTATCACCATGTTGCCGGCGGGTAAGCATGTGCGTAGCGTTTATGGCGGCCCTGATGGTGTTTTTGCCAGTGCCAGGGCCGGGGCGCTTTTCTGTGACTGTTCAACCATAGATGTGCAAAGCGCCCGCGATGTTGCGACTGATGCAGAAAAAATGGGCTATGCCATGGTGGATAGCCCGGTTTCAGGCGGCGTGGCGGCTGCCAGTGCGGGAACTCTGGCCTTTATGGTAGGGGGCACGGATGCGGCGTTTGATGCGGCACAAAGTGTGTTGGACCCCATGGCCAAGGCGGTGCTTCATGCGGGCGAAAGCGGTGCAGGGCAGGCGGTCAAGATATGCAATAACATGTTGCTGGGTATCAGCATGATCGGCACAGCCGAGGCCTTTGTGCTGGCAAAAAAACTTGGCCTGGATACGCAGCGCTTTTTCGATATTTCCTCAAAGGCTTCGGGGCAGAACTGGTCAATGACCTCCTATTGCCCGGAACCTGGCCCGGTGCCAGCATCACCAGCCAATAATGACTATAAACCCGGGTTTTCGGCGGCAATGATGCTGAAAGATTTGCGCTTGGCGCAAGACGCAGCGCAATCATCGGGTACATCCACCCCCCTGGGGGCCGAGGCACAGGCGCTTTACGCCATGTTCGATAGCCTGGGTGGTGGTTCAACCGACTTTTCCGGCATTATCCAGATGTTGAATGGTGACTGGACGGGCAAGTCATAACTTTTTGGTAACCATAAACGCGCCTGATTGGTGAATGGTCCGACACGTTTATGATTCTGGCAACATCAATATTGCCCGGTTGAATAAAATTCATGCCCAGCTTGTCTATGATGATGGCGAAATAACGCTGCACACCAAACGGCGCGTTGGCTGGTTTGCGTGGATAGGGATATTGGTTGGTGTTGTGGTGCTTGCGTCTGCGCTAGCCAGCTTTGTACCTATGCGTGCCGGGGCTAGCGCCAAAACCCAAGCCCCTTTTTCCCTACCCGCCCCCGTTCCCGCCCCGCAGACAGAGATGCAGGCAGGGGTAATGACCGCAATTATCGCAAGACCAGAGAGCAAACAAAGCAACGGCCCCATGATCGCCCTGGTGATTGATGATATTGGACCCGCGCGCTATTGGTCGGAAATGGCGATCGGACTTCCTGCGCCTGTGACGCTGGCGGTGCTACCGTATGTTAGTGATGCTGCAGAATGGGCCGTGCGCGCCAAGGCAACGGGGCATGATGTTCTCCTTCACATGCCTATGGAGCCTTTAGGGTTGGAAGACCCGGGGCCGGGGGCATTGCTACGGGCCTTGCCAGCGGTGCAAAATCGCAAGCGCCTGAAAATAGCATTGGCAAGGGTTCCAGGTGTGATTGGTATTAATAATCACATGGGTAGCAGGTTTACTTCATGTAAAAAATGCATCGAACAAGTGGCCGATATGCTGTATGAGCAAGATCTCCTCTTTTTGGACTCCGTGACCAGTCCGGCTAGCGCTGCGGCAGGTATAGTGGAACGCAGCGGGGTTCCAGTGATTAGACGAGATGTGTTTTTAGATGACATCAATACGCCGGCTGCTATTGCTGTTCAGATACAAAGGGCCGAACAATTAGCCCATGAAAATGGTGTGGTGGTTGTGATCGCTCACCCAAGACCAGACAGCATTGCCGCATTGCAAGACTGGTTAAAAAGTCTTGATGGTAAGGGAATAGAGCTGGTTTCCCTGCATGAGGCCATGCTTCGCAAACAAACGCTGGAACGTGGCCTGTTATCGCGTGTTGTCGGGCTTTGATGGCTTTGAGAGTTTAGGGGCAAAACGCCAGCTTTGCGCTGCTGCACGAAATAATGCCCGAGATTTATGCACCGTTTCCATACGTTCAGCCTCCGGGTCGCTGTCCAGGACCACACCGCCGCCCGCTTGAACGTACATCCTACCATCTTTGACTATGGCGGTACGCAGGGCAATACAGGTATCCATATCGCCACCGGCAGAGAAATACCCGATGGCACCGGCGTAAAGGCCTCGCTTTTCCACTTCCAGTTCGTCAATAATTTCCATCGCCCTGATTTTGGGTGCGCCGGAAACTGTACCAGCGGGGAAGCCGGCAAACAGGGCGTCTATGGCGTCCTTGTTGTCGTCCAGATCGCCCTCTACATTGGAAACTATGTGCATCACATGGCTGTAATGTTCGACGCCAAATTGTTCAGTGACTTTCACAGTGCCGGCCTTGCAGGCCCGCCCGGCATCATTGCGACCAAGATCAAGTAACATTAAATGTTCTGCCCGCTCCTTGGGGTCAGCTAACAGATTGGCTTCCAGTGCAGCGTCTTCCGCTGGGTTGGCACCTCGCGGGCGGGTGCCGGCAATCGGGCGGATGGTAACTTTGTTGTTGCGGACACGAACCAGGATTTCCGGGCTGGAACCAACTACCGAAAAATCCTCGAAATTCAAATAATATAAAAATGGCGACGGGTTCATGCGCCGCAAAGAACGGTATAGCGCAAAGGCTGGCTCATCCAGGGGGGCGCTGAAACGCTGGCTTGGCACCATCTGAAAAACATCGCCCGCCTTTATGTATTCCTTGGCTCGTTCAACCATTTCCCGATAGTGAGCGGGATCAGTATTGCTCGTAGGTTCCGGGCTGTCGGGGGTGTCCTCTCCTTGTAATATATTGGCTATACCTGAAGAAACACTAAGACGTTGCGCCAGGTCATCAAGCCGTTTTATGGCTTTTTGATGGGCCGCTTCAGCGCTTAAACCCGGTGTTGGCCGCACCGGTGTAGCCAATATTATTTCCTGCGCAACACTGTCGAATATGGCCACCAGGGTCGGGCGCAGCAATAACGCATCATCAAGCCCCAGAGCATCCGGGTTTGGTTCGTCCAACACCTCTACATGGCGCACCATGTCATACCCCAGATAACCAAAAACACCGGCGGCCATGGGGGGCAGGTCCGGGGGCAGGTCAATGCGGGCATCGTTGACAAATGCTTTCAGTGCTTCAACCGGAGGTTCATCTACAGTTCGCCATGGTGATCCATCATACGATTGTTCAGCCTTGCCATTGCGAACGCGCCACAGCGCATCCGGGGCTAACCCGATCATCGAGTAACGCCCGCGCCAATCACCACCTTGTACAGATTCCATCAAAAAAATGTTCGGGTTTTGAGGGCCAAGCCGTAACATAGCTCCCACAGGCGTAATCAGATCATCAATGACTGTACGGGTAAGGATTTGCGCTTTGCCAAGGGCGTAGCGCTCGCAAAAGCGATCTGATGGGGCTTGAGTGGCAGGTGTCACGTTGCTTAGCCGTCAGGGTTGTCGCCCAGAGCCAGGGCCTTCAGCCGTGGATCCTGCCGCACATTATATTGAACGAGCAACCCTTGCATAAAGGCTGATTGCAGGTCAGCGGCCAGTGCATTGCCGATTGATGATCGGCGCATTTCAATCAAATCAGCAGGGATTGCTCCTGCGGGCAGAATTGCCTCAAGGCGTGCAATAATCAGTTTTTGGCCTGTTTGATCCGGAGCCATGGCAATTTCACCTTTGTTAATAGCAAATATCTGCCCTCCATGACGTGGTGTTAATGGTGCCATATCCTGATTGCGCTGCAACATTGCAGATTCAACCAGAGTGCCAGGGAAACGTGTGGCGATGTCATTGGCATTTTCGCCGGTTTTCAGGGCAGCCTCTATCTCATCAGCAATAGCCTTGACACCCTCAGCACGTTTATTGGATTTCCAGGCCTCTGTTACGTCTTCTCGAATGTCATCCAGAACGGGCGTTTGTGGTGTGGTTATGGCGTCTGTTCGTACCGCATAGTAATCACCATCGGCAGTTTCCAATATTTCAGATTCCACCGCCTCTTCGGTTTCAAACAAGGTTACCAGAATTTCCGTCTCATCAACCAGTGAAGAAACGGGCTGGTTATCTTTATCGTACCCAAATTTATCTGCCGGGGGCAAAGTCAGGAGTAATAAACCGGCAACTTCTGCGGCTTCTTCTATTGTGGCGCCATTGGCTCTGGCATCTTCAAAATTACCGACCAGTTCATATAACTGATCAGCAGCTTCTTCCTTAATGAACTCCTCGCGCAGGATTTCCCTGACGTCCTCAAGTGTTTTTTCAACCACAGGCGTGATGGTGTTAACCTGCCAGGCTGCCCAGGCAAGGCGCCCCTCGCTGACACCAATTTCATTTAAGCTGGCAGCAAATACGGCTTCTGCAATTTGGTCATCGGGCGTGTTAATTAACTCAGTACTCTCAAACACAAGAGGTGCATCCAGCCCCAAAGATGCTGTGATTTCGTTTGTCGTTTCACCATTGGCCAGTCTATCAGCGACTATTTTTGCTGTGGTTTCATCTCTGGTGCTAACCTGTACCCAGCTTCGGGTTTCAGGCTCGGAAAGTTCGGTTTGGCGAAACTCAAAAAGCTCTATTATTTTTTCTTCAGGCACTTCGATTTCAGCAGCAAGGTCTTTGGCCGATATGGTGACAAGGGTGGCGACGCGAAGTTCTGGTGTTTTGAAAGTTTCTTCGTACTCAGTTAAAAACGTAATGAGTTCTTCTTCTGCGGGTTCGCCCGCCTCAGGTGCCATAGTTTCCGGTATGATAATCTCGACGACGTGCCGTCGCTCACCCTGATACCCAAGTTCAATACGGGCCATTGATTGCGGCGCTATGATGCCACTGATGAGTGGTTCAGTCATTTGCGCACGCAAAAGATCATTACGCACATCCTGTTCAAACTGTTTCGGGGTGTAATTAACCCTTGCCAGGGTTGAACGGTATTGTTCCTCACCAAACTTTCCTGTGATCGGGTCTTTGAATGCTTCAATATCCAGAATTGCTTTGGCGATAAGCTTGTCTGACGTACCAATGCCTAACTGCGTAGCCTTGGCATTCAGCGCCGCTTCACTGGTCAAGCGTTGTAATAATTGCTCAGCAAGTCCAAAGTCGCGGGCCTGTTGGGTGGTTATCTTGCCTTCGCTTTGTTGAATAACGCGATTAAGTTCACGCTGCCAGGCTGTCGCGTAATCCTGAACAGTGACCTTGTTGGGGCCAACAATAACAACCGCATCGCCTTGTCCGCCTCTGAAAACGTCGCTAATGCCCCAGACGGCAAAGCTGATAATCAATAGGCCGATGAGGACAACAGCCAGGGGTGACTTGGCCATTGAGCGCATTTGTTCGAGCATTTCAGTCTCCGGACAGGGATAAAAGAGCCGCGAATGTAGGCGGCTGCTGCGCGTACGGCAAGACGTACAATTGCCCAATATCACCCATGCTGCTAGGAAACCAATTCGTGAAAAGTTTAGAACAGGGGCAAGATATGACACGGCGGATGTTGGTTGCAGGAAACTGGAAAATGAATGGCTTGCAAAGTGCGCGAAAAGAGATTGCAGACCTTGCCAGCCACATGGGAGGTGCCGCCCCGGCAGGAGCGGATGTTTTGATCTGCCCGCCAGCAACCTTGCTTGCTGATTTGGTACGGGATGCCGGGGAAACAGGTATTCATATCGGCGGGCAGGATTGTCATACCGAAATCAAAGGGGCTCACACTGGCGATATAGCCGCGCAAATGCTCAAAGATGCCGGTGCCAGCTATGTTATTGTCGGGCATTCGGAACGGCGGGCTGATCATGGCGAAACCGATTCAATCGTCAAGGCAAAGGCAGAAGCAGCGTTGGCTGCGGGCCTGATTGCGATAGTTTGTGTGGGCGAAACTCTGGCCCAGCGTGAAGCCGGGCGCGCATTTGATATTGTTGGCGGCCAAGTTGATGGCTCGCTACCCGAAGGGGCCAGTGCCGCAAATTGTGTGATTGCCTACGAGCCGGTTTGGGCTATTGGCACAGGTAAAGTCGCCACGCTTGATGATATTGCCGCCATGCACGCCCATATCCGGCAAAAACTTGAAGGGGCAGGCGGTGCCAGTTTGATTGAAGCGCGTATTCTTTATGGGGGATCTGTTAAGCCTGATAATGCAGTACAGATTTTCAGCCTGGAAAACGTAGATGGTGGTCTGGTTGGCGGGGCAAGCCTGTCGGCCACAGACTTTTATGGCATTATCAAAGCTCAACAATAGATCCAATTTTGTCGTTTGCAGTAAAGGAATATCAATACCTTGGCATTATGTTGCCTGATTGCCAACGTGTCAGTTGTGCAGTGGAGGCATCGGGAAATGGGTCAAAACAAGAAGTTTCAGGACGCCAAAGTTCTGTTATTTGATACCGAGCCAACCAATATGCGCGTCACAAGGGCCGCTCTTTTTGAGATTGGGTTTCGTGAAATTGAATCTATTCAGGAATTCAAGAGTTTCAGCAAACATGTGTCGCATGGTGATTATGATCTGATTATTGCTGAAGTGCATAATGCCGGTGGTGGTGTAGCCGACCTTATGAAAAAATTGCGTACTGGTGACATTGGGGTAAACCCTTTTGTTGTAACTATTACAACCAGTTGGGATAGGCAGGTGGATAATGTACGCCAGCTTGTCGATGCTGGTGTCGATGATTTATTATTGCGCCCGTTTTCCACTCGGGATTTGGCTGCACGTGTTCATGCTGCGGTAACATCACGCAAAGGATTTATTGTAGCAGGCGATTATGTTGGCCCAGACAGGCGGGGATCTGCTGATAGAGACAAAAGCGCTGAAATTTTTCACCCCCCCAACACACTGAAAAACAGTGCAGATGGTGAGCAGAGCCAAACGGTTGCTCACAATGAAGCCATTGATGCGGCACGTCAGAAAATGAGCCGGGAACGTATCAGAACTCTGGCGATGCGCATTCTCGTCGTTATTGAACTTAAGCTGGATGACCCCGATACGGGGGCGAGTATCAATCCGGAAGAAATTGACGGATTGGCGCGGGAATTACGCCGCCGGTTACGAGGACGGGGATCTCCTGATGCTGTTGAACTGGCCAGCGCACTGATAGAAATTACCACCGAGGCGTTAGAGCCGGGTGGGGAGACAAATCAAAGGTTGCGCTTGATAAAAGAGCTGGCATTAGGTGCGTTTACAGCGTTTGCTGATGGGGAGTCGCTTGAACGCTCAAATGGCGAAGTGGACCGCACCGTAAATGTTTTACGAGGTAAACTGCAAGAGCAAAGCGTGCGGGACTGGCGCCGAGAGTTGACCTGCGCTACATAGCTATCGAACCAGCTCATGAAGGTGCTGGTCTTTGCTGTAATTGCTCTTGAGATGCCATCGCCATGACTACCGTTTTATTGACTATCCATTTCCTGATTTGTGTTGCTCTGGTTGCAACGGTTCTTCTGCAACGCTCCGAGGGTGGAGCGTTAGGTATTGGCGGTGGACCAGGCGCTTTGATGTCCGGGCGTGGGGCCACCAGCATTTTGACCAATTCCACCTCCGTTCTTGGGGCCTTGTTTTTTGGCACTAGCGTGTTGTTGACAGTTATTCCTAATCTTGGAGACTCCAACGATAGTGTGGTGATCGGCGCGTCGGTTACTGATACACTTTCAGTGTTGCCCGAAGCTCTGCCTGAAATAGCCGAAACCGAGGCAAAACCAGTGCCGGCGCCTGAAGAAGAATGAGATAAATCACCCATAAAGCACAATGGGGTGTTTTATTTCTGGCGAATCGGGAATAGGGTCTGCGCCCATGTCGCGTTATATATTCATCACTGGCGGCGTGGTCTCCTCATTAGGTAAAGGCCTCGCTTCAGCCGCTCTGGGAGCGCTCCTGCAGGCCCGAGGTTATTCGGTCCGGCTGCGCAAGCTTGATCCGTATCTCAATGTCGATCCGGGAACCATGTCGCCTTACCAGCATGGCGAGGTTTATGTCACCGATGACGGTGCTGAGGCGGATCTGGATCTTGGTCATTATGAACGCTTTACCGGCGTGGCCGCGGCGCAGACCGACAATGTAACGACCGGGCGGATTTATCAGCAGATTATAGAGCGCGAACGCCGGGGTGATTATTTGGGGGCCACCGTGCAAGTTATCCCTCATGTTACTGATGCAATTAAAGAATTTATCCTTTCCGATGCAGGAAATGTTGACTTTGTGCTGTGCGAAATTGGCGGTACAGTTGGTGATATTGAAGCGCTACCGTTTTTTGAAAGTATTCGTCAGGTCGGGCTGGAACTTGGCCCAAGTCGAACCGCTTATATCCACGTTACCTTGTTGCCCTTCATTGCCGCCGCCGGGGAAATGAAAACCAAACCGACGCAGCATTCGGTCAAAGAGTTACGTTCCATTGGTATTCAACCTGATATTTTACTGTGCCGCTGCGAGCAAACTATTCCTGATAGTGAGCGTCGCAAAATCGGACTTTTTTGTAATGTGCGTGAAAGTGCAGTTATTCCCGCACTGGATGCGGCCTCAATTTATGACGTGCCACTGACCTATCACCGCGAAGGCCTGGACCGCGAAATATTAGCGCATTTTGACCTTGCCGATGAGACTGAGCCGGATTTAAGCCGGTGGGAAAAAATCTCGGACAGTATTCATAGCCCTGATGGTGAAGTCAGTATTGCCGTTGTTGGCAAATATACCGTGTTACCTGATGCCTATAAGTCCTTGATGGAGGCACTGGTACACGGCGGCATAGCCAATAATGTCAAAGTGAAGATCAAATGGATCGAAAGCGAAACCTTCGAGCAAGAGGATACAGCGCTGGCAGCACTGGCCAATGTGCACGGTATTCTGGTTCCTGGCGGTTTTGGCGAGCGCGGCGCGGAAGGTAAAATCAGCGCAGTAGGATTTGCTCGCGAGCATAAAGTGCCATATTTTGGTATCTGCTTTGGTATGCAAATGGCGGTTATCGAGGCTGCCCGCCATATGGAAGGTGCCACAGACGCTACTTCAAGCGAGTTTGAACATGCTGGCACCCATGTTGTTGGCCTGATGACGGAATGGGCCAAGGGTAATGCCAGGGAAAAGCGCGGTGAAGCTGATGACCTGGGTGGCACCATGCGTCTTGGCGCTTATCCGGCACGTCTGAAAAACGGTAGTCTGGTCCATAGTATTTACGGAAGCGAGAATATTAGCGAACGCCACCGGCATCGTTATGAAGTCAATATCGCCTGGCAGGAACGCCTTGAAAGCCAAGGTCTAGTCTTTTCCGGCTTATCCCCTGACGGGGTGTTGCCCGAAGTAGTGGAGCTGACGGACCATCCCTGGTTTGTTGGTGTGCAGTTTCACCCGGAATTAAAATCCCGCCCCTTTGAACCGCATCCATTGTTCGCCAGTTTTATATCGGCAGCTCTTGAACAAAGCCGTATGGTTTAGCCTTCAAATCACACAATTATAATAGCACCGGCCGGGACGGGGATTAGTATGATTTACTCCCGGTTTTGCAGGGGCATTAAGGGACGATAAGCCTTAATAGAGAGTCATTTATGAGGCCATAAGCCTGTCATAAGCCATGCTTGGGGGGCGGCTGAGGGACAGTTAAGGGACGCAGGCGTGACCCTTGGGTATAACGGCAGACTTGCCCCCGTTTTTTTACTGCGTCACCCCGGCGAAGGCCGGGGCCTATTTTGATGCCTCACAATGGATTGTGGCTTATCCCGCAATGACGCTGAGTTTACAATGTGCCTAATATCTACAATCTTATCCCACCGGGGCGCTGGTGGGGTATAGTTATGGCTGGTTGGCGTGATCCACCCTTCGAGGCCCGCCTTCGGCTCGCACCTCAGGGTGAGGTGATGGATAACACTATATCCTCATCTTGAGGTGCTCGCATCTTTGCAAGCCTCGAAAGAGGGCGGTGCCCACCTAGACAGAACGGGCACCTTTTAGGCTTGCTTTTCCTTTTAACGGGACTCTTTGTGTGTAAAATTGGCACTTGTGAGACAAATTATCTGAACGAGTTTGAAACCTAGGATTGCCTTTTGGGGTGATCGCGGGCAGATGATGGTTTGATTGAGTCTATGGGCAGATATTAGAATTTAATACTGCACAAGGGAAACAGGAAAATGACAGCCTCACATAAAGACATGGCCAATGCCATTCGTGCGCTTTCAATGGATGCGGTGCAACGTGCCAATTCTGGCCATCCGGGAATGCCCATGGGTATGGCCGATGTGGCCAGTGTATTGTTTACCAAATTTCTGAAATTTGCCCCCTCTGATCCAGACTGGGCCGATCGTGACAGGTTTGTGCTTTCGGCGGGGCATGGCTCCATGTTGCTGTATTCCCTGTTATACCTGACAGGCTATAAAGGCTGGACGCTGGACGATCTTAAAGATTTCCGTACCCTTGGTTCCAAAACCGCTGGCCATCCTGAATACAGCCATGCGCCGGGCATTGAGGTTACCACCGGACCCTTGGGGCAGGGTGTGGCTACGGCGGTTGGTATGGCCTTTGCCGAGCGTATGTTAAACGCCCGTTATGGTGATGATCTGGTTGACCATGACACCTACGTTATCGCTGGCGACGGTTGCTTGATGGAGGGCATCAGCCACGAGGCGGCGGGGCTGGCTGCACGGCATAACCTGTCCAAGCTGATTGTCCTTTGGGACGATAATGACATCACCATT
Organism: Robiginitomaculum sp.; assembly: GCA_021776515.1. Lineage (GTDB taxonomy): Bacteria > Pseudomonadota > Alphaproteobacteria > Caulobacterales > Maricaulaceae > Robiginitomaculum_B. The sequence continues at coordinate 112,350 of JAJFFS010000007.1, forward strand.
GATGGGTCTACTGAAATTGCCACGTGCGAGGATACCTGCGCCCGTTTTGAGGCTTATGGATGGTCTGTACGCCGTGTTGATGGTCATGACCCGGATGCGATAGAGGCGGCGATTGCCGCCGAGCGCGAAACAGACAGGCCGTCCCTGATCGCGTGCAAAACCATTATCGGCTTTGGCGCACCTAACAAGCAAGGCACATCCGGGGTTCATGGTGCGCCCCTGGGGGATGCGGAAATTGCCGCCGCCCGTGAGGTGTTGGGTTGGCCCCATGCCCCGTTTGATATTCCCGATGATATTATGGATGCCTGGCGTGCGGCGGGAATGCGCAGCGGTGTGAGGCGTGAAGACTGGTTGGAACGCTTTGATCGCAATAAAAATGCCAATCGTTTTGTCCATGATATTTCTGGTATGATGCCGGGTGATTTTGATGCAACTGTGGATGCTATCAAGCAGGCATTCGTGGATGAGCCAAAAAAGATCGCCACCCGGATTACCTCTAAAATGACGTTGGATGGCTTGACCAAGTCCGTGCCAAACATACTGGGAGGGTCGGCTGACTTAACCGGCTCCAACGGCACATTGGCCGATGGGATGGTGTTGCTAACCCCCGATGATGCCAGCGGTAATTATCTTGAATATGGCGTGCGCGAATTTGGCATGGCGGCAGCGATGAACGGCTTTGCCTTGCATGGTGGTTTCATCCCTTATGGCGGCACATTTCTGGTATTTGCCGATTATATGCGCCCGGCTATTCGTCTTTCCGCATTGATGGGGCTGCGCGTTATTTATGTCATGACGCATGATTCCATTGGTCTTGGTGAAGATGGCCCCACCCATCAGCCGGTGGAAACTCTGGCCAGTTTGCGGGCTTTGCCCAATACGCTTGTTTTTCGCCCTGCCGATGGCGTGGAAACGGCGGAATGCTGGGCGCTGGCACTGAAGGCCAGTCACACACCCTCCATTATGAGCCTCACCCGTCAGGGATTGCCTCTTGTGCGCACAGAACACACAGCAGAAAACCTTAGCGCCAAGGGGGCTTATGTATTGCGAGAAGCCGATGGGGAACGTGATGTAACCTTGTTGGCCACCGGCTCCGAAGTTGAGATTGCCATATCGGCGTCAGATGCCCTGGCCAGGGGTGGGGTAAACGCGGCGGTGGTCTCCATGCCGTGTTTCGAGCTGTTTGGGCAGCAGAGCAAGGTTTATCAGGCCAGTGTGCTGGGGAACGCGCCCCGCATAGGTATTGAGGCAGCTATTGCGCAAGGCTGGGGCCGCTGGCTGGGCGACAATGGTGTATTCATTGGCATGGACAGCTTTGGCGCCTCTGCACCTGCGCCTGAGCTATATAAGCATTTTGGTATCACCACAGAAGCCTTGGTAGAAACGGCCAAATCGCTTATTGTCAGGACGTAATGACAGGTTTCAGGCTATACTTTATTTGTCATCCCGGACTTGATCCGGGATCCATTGTGAGGCCCAACTGGATTCCGGCCAGTTTACCCTTGCGAAAGCGAGGGCCGGAATGACACTGTGGGGAAAACAGGACTGAAAAATGACTAAAGACATCATCATTGCGCCCTCCATTCTGTCTGCTGATTTTGCGCGTCTCGGCGAAGAAGTGGCCGCCATTGATGCGGCGGGCGCAGACTGGATCCATGTGGACGTGATGGATGGGCATTTTGTTCCCAATATCACCATTGGCCCGGATGTGGTGGCGGCGCTTCGCCCGCACTCGGACAAAGTTTTTGATGTGCATTTGATGATTGAGCCTTATGAGCCATATCTGGAAGCTTTCGCCAAAGCAGGGGCCGATTACATTACCGTGCATGCCGAGGCCGGGGTGCATCTGGACCGGGGGCTTCAGGTCATTAAAAGCCTTGGCAAAAAGGCCGGTGTATCGCTAAACCCGGCCACGCCGGTTAGCGCGATCGAGAACGTGCTGGACAAGCTGGACCTGATACTGGTGATGAGCGTTAATCCGGGCTTTGGCGGGCAAAGCTTTATCCCGCAATCTGTGGACAAAGTCCGTGCGCTAAAAAGCATAATCGGTGATCGGGACATCATCATAGAGGTTGATGGCGGCATTAAGCCCGAAACCGCCCCGGCTGTTGTGGCTGCGGGCGCAACGGCACTGGTCGCCGGTTCTGCGGTTTTTGCTGGCGGCACACCGGCGCATTACGTGGCCAATATTCAGGCTATTCGGGAAAGCGTGGAATAAGCAGGGCCTATTGTGTCAATCGGTGACGGTGGTCATGTTTTACAGTTTTCTTCGTCAGCGCCCATGATTAGACCTTTTTCAAGGTCGTCCCAGCCGACATCACCCCAGGAAATTTCAAGCCATATGTGACCTCTGAGGCAATATCCGTCAGCAGCGTTAGTTGGGTCAATTTTAATGGATTTCTCTATGTCCTCTAACGCCTTATCAAAATACCCGGGTATAAGTTTTTCGTTTTCATAATAACCGTAAATTTCTTTCCCCCGTTGATTGTTGACATCCGCGTCCAGTGTAGCAAGACCCTGATAATAATAGGCAGTGGCACGGTTGTGATAGGCAATCGCCTTGTTTTCGGCATCAAGCGAGCGCTTACCCAAACATCGGGTGATAGCCTTGATAGCTTTATTGAAATCCCTTGATTGCAATAAAGCATAACCATCGTAGCAGCTCTGTGGTGTTGTGCCTGCCCGGACTGTTTTTGGTGTTGTCAAAAACAAGCCTGCCAACAGGGCTGTTATTATTGCCACTTTTGCAAAGGGTATTGTCATATTTGCCCCCAATCGATCAGCATTTGCCAAGGTGGGTAAGGCACAAACGAAATTGCCAACATGGCCAGCAGATGCGTCATTGTATCATAAAAAGGCAGGTTTTAACAGACTATCTCCGCCCTGCCTCATAAAGCGCGATGGCGGCGGCGGTGGAGACGTTCAGGCTTTCCATTTCTGCGCTAATGGGGATGCGGGCCAGTTGGTCGCAATGCTTGGCAACATTAGGGCGCAGGCCCTTGCCTTCCGAGCCCATCACCAGACACAGGCGCTCTGTATCCACGGCATCGCTAATGGTGGTTTTGGTCTCCCCGGCCAGCCCCACACTATGCCAGTGCGCCTGGGCCAATTGTTCCAGTGTCCGCGAGAGATTAACCACCGAAAATACGGGCACCGTTTCCAGCGCCCCGGCGGCGGCCTTGGCCAATACACCGCCAAGAGGAGGGGTCTTGCGGTCTTGCAGGATAACGCCTTTGGCCCCAAAGGCAGCGGCAGAGCGCAGGATAGCGCCGATATTGCGTGGGTCGGTCACCCCATCCAGCATCAGCAATACGCCATGCTCGCTTTGCAAAACGTCTTCCAGCGCCGGGGCGGGCAGGGGGTATGCCTGCGCGGCTAACCCCTGATGCACCGCGCCTTCTGGTAACAGCTGGTCAATTTCATGGGGGTTGGCTGGTATTGCCGCGATAGTGGCAGGCAGATGGCTGGCCGCATTTTTGCTGGCATAGAGTTTTAGGGTTTTACGCGCCGGGTTATTGAGCGCGGCCAATACGGCGTGGGTTCCCCATAGCCAAATTGTATTATCAGCCGGGGTTGCGCCATCGTTTTTGTGTGATGATTTGGGGTGTTTTCTGGTATGTTTCACGGGTCTGCCTTAAATGATGAAATTTTCTGTTTTTGGCGTTGCCAGCCATAAGGACAATGGTTATACATCGCGGTTCAGGATTCTGTTTAAGTCTTCGCTGTTTCTGTCTTTTTGTTTGGGCAGGGGGCGGAGGCTGTTTTTTTGATGGGAGAATAACGCACATCTTTACCGTGATGTGAAGCGGTCCTCTGCTAAGGATTTTATTGCGGAGGGGTGGTCGAGTGGTTAAAGGCACCAGACTGTAAATCTGGCCGCGTGAGCGTACGCTGGTTCGAATCCAGCCCCCTCCACCACTTCACATGTACAGGTAAGGCAAATGGCGCAGGCGCGGCGGGTATAGCTCAATGGTAGAGTCACAGCCTTCCAAGCTGAAGATGCGGGTTCGATCCCCGCTACCCGCTCCAGCGCCACCTGTCTTACAGTAAAGGGTCTCTAAAAGTTTGTTCATCTTGCATCCATTGGCGCGTTAGGGCGCATCTGGATTGTGTGAAGAACATAAAAAATGGAGACGTGTTATGAAGACGATGAAACTATTTGGTACAATCACCAGTACGGGCATCATTGCCGGTTTCGCTCTTGTCGCAGGTTCTGCGCTTGGGGCAGACAGCTATGATTCGCACAAACTGGTGTTGGAGCAGGTAACCGGCAGCGTGCATATCCGCACCGCTGATGTATCCAAAATTACCGTGGATGTTGATGATGGTGCCGGCCTTGTTGATGCCCCGGAAGTATCCTTTCGTAATGGTGAAGTGCTGGTGCGCGGTGAAAAAATTCGCAATTCCAGTTGTTCAACCCGTAATAACAAGGTGCGGCTGTCGATAGGAAAGCGTTGGTACCGCAGCGGCAAAAAGCACTCACTGGAAGATTTTCCAACAGTGACCGTATCTGTGCCTGTCGGAACGAGCCTGAAAATCAGTGGTGGCCGCGTGTTTGGCGAAGCCGGTGATCTGGGCGAGGCTGATTTGCAAGTTAATGGCTGTGGCAAGTTTATCATTGGTGATGTATCCGGAGATCTGGATGCGCAGGTTAATGGCTCTGGTGATTTTATTGCGGGCGCTGTGACTGGCGATCTGGACGCACAGGTCAATGGTTCTGGTGATTTGACGGTTGGAAATGTTGCTGGTGCAGCAGAAGCACAAGTCAATGGTTCTGGCGATGTGCAAATTAACTCGATTAATGGCCGGGTTGTTGCTGGGATAAATGGCTCTGGTGACATCATTATTAAGGGAGGAGCAGCTTCACCATTTAAGGCCAGTGTAATTGGTTCTGGTGATGTGGCTTTTCAAGGCCACGCAAATGGAGTAGATGCGCGCGTAATTGGTTCGGGTGATATCACTCTGGCCTCTTATGAAGGTGAATTTCACGCCAGCAAACGCGGCGTACACGTAAGACACGAATAAACGACACGGCGCCCGGCAATTCCGGGCGCCCATAACTATGGGAAGTTGAAATGGCTAAAGAGAAGTTTGAGCGCAATAAGCCGCACGTAAATGTTGGTACGATTGGTCACGTTGATCATGGTAAGACGACGTTGACGGCGGCGATTACGAAGTATTTTGGTGAGTTCAAGGCGTATGATGCGATTGAT
>JAJFFS010000008.1 GCA_021776515.1 Robiginitomaculum sp.
GCCCGGCCCAGTGCGTCATAAGAATAGCTTAAAGTTGCCATGGCCGCGCAGGCGCCCTGACAAGCGCTATAGCTGAGCGTGCTCAGTAAATTGTCATTGTCATAGACGTAAGCCTGCTCATAGCTGGTCACACTACCCGCAGTTGGCGTGCGGGTCGCCTCGTGCTGCGCTACCCGGCCCAGAGCGTCATAGCTGAGCGCAATAGCCTCGGTGAGCCCGCCAGAGGTTTTGGAGGAAGAAAGCGCCATGCCCGAAGCGTTATAGCCAAAGCTCTGCGATGCGCCGGGGAAGGTTTTGGATAAAATACGGCCGTAAGTGTCATAGGTGCTGCTGATAATCTCGCCATTGCGCCGCCTGTGGCTCAGCTGATTACCATCCTTATCATAAGTGAAACTCTCTGATGAGCCACCCGGGAAGGTGATCGAGCTGACCCGACCAAAGGCGTCATAGGCCCAATTGGTATCGTAGCTGGAATTATCACCCGCCACACCCAAATTGCCGAAGATGCCCTTGGCCTGACGCAAGCGCGTGCGCTCACCCGGCAGGGTAAAGCTGCTCTCATGGCGCTGGATGGCATTAGCTGTTCCAGCACCGGTTATCTCGCCCACAATATCGCCGCGAAGATTATACATCACCTCACTCATCTGACCGGCACCATCTGTGGTGCGTAACAGCCGTCCGGCCGGCGTATAGGTAAAGCTCTGCACATCGCCCGAAGGATCGGTGATCGAGCTGGCCCGGCCATTGGTGCCATAGGCCACCGAGGTGCTGTACCAGTTGGCCGCATTGGTGATGACCGGCGCGGCAATGCCTTCCTTGCCCTCCCGTATCGAGGCCAGCCGTCCATTGGTGTCATAGGTAAAGGCAGAGGTGGTTTTTGCACTGGCGTTTTGCGCCCCGTTGACCGTGCTGGTAATACGCCGGGCGTCGTCATAAATAGCGCTGGTGATGCGCCCCGCCGGTGAGGTGATTTGGGTCAGATCACCCGCAGGCGACCAGGTAAAGTTACTGGTCTGGCTGAGCGCGCCGGAACTGACGGTTTTGGTAGTTGGCAAGCCTTTGACATAACCGCCAAAGGTCGTGGTCCGGGTGGCACCGGCACCGCCAGATTGCAGCGCGCCCAGAGCTTCAGTTTGTGTGAGCATCAACCCGAAGGCGTCATAGGTATAGGTGGTGGTTTGCGGGCCGGTGGTTTGCGAGGTGAGACCATTGGAGAAATAGCTAAAATTCTGCACCGCCCCGCCCGGGCTGGTGGTTCTCGTCGGTTGCAGGGGATAGGTGGCGTTGGCGTATTGAGTGCTGGTGATCAGTGCGCTGCCCGCAGGGGAAAGACAGGTGGAAGAAACATCCCCCGCCGCGTGCTGCGCCGCGCAAACCTGCGCGCCGTTGGCATCATAGGCAAAGGTGGAGCGGCGGGAAAAGGCATTGGCATTGGTCGCCAGAGCGTCCTCGTGCACCTGCCGGGTCTCAATCACGCGCCCAATATCATCATGATCGTTGATAGTCAGCCAGCCCAACGCATCACGGGTGCGTACAGACCTGCCGAATTCGTTAAAATATTCCGTAAAGCCGCCAACATCACCGGCCTGCTGTATTGGATCACGGCTTTCACCACGCACACCTTCGGCGATATAGTATTCCTGCTTGTCGCCGTTTTTGTTGGTGACGCTCTCAACCCGGCCATGGTCGTTATATTTTATGTTGAGGTGCGCGGTATTATCATTAGCCGGATCGCCATCAGCAAGAAAAACCCGGGTCAGCAATGGGCTTAAAAGTGTGCCGCCAACCAGGCCGGTTGACACCCCACCAATCCCGCGCAACACAGGTTGGAAGTAATGATCTGGGTCTTCATATTCATAGGTATGCGTATTATTCTCAAGACCGTTGACAGAGCGCAAAAGCTTGGCGTTTTTATCGTTACTTATTTGACGGTCATCTAGATAGGCCAAGGTTTCATAGCTGAAACTGACACTGTGGTTGTAGTTATCAGAAACCGCGGTCACGCCCATGCCTGCCGCACTCTCGGTCACCTCTAAGTTTATTATCCGTCCAAGTGAATTACTTACGCCTATTAGCGATCCGGGAACATCATAATTGAACGTAACGTCTATTCCTGTTGGGAAATGCCAAAGAGTAGGCTTGAATCGCCCAACACCTTTACCAAGGTCAGCAGGGAAGCTACCTGGATTAAGAGCCGAGAACCAATTGATCTCGCGATTGTAATCCGGGGCCGGGCCGAATATAAAATCGATTGTGGATCGATCACCAAGGGTATAAGTAAAACTTACATCTTTATAACGATAACCCTTTTGAACCGAAGTCCAAAACCCATCGCATATGATTGTTGTCTCTAAACCACATATATTAAGGTGGAATGTAGCATTTGTACTAAGGCCCGCCACCTCTGTTCTTACCAGTTCCGGCTCATTGGTTTGAACTAAACTGCTAACAGAGCCCGCAGGTGTCAAATAGATGCCATTAGGGCCTCTAAAGAACCGTTCACTCTGATTGCCCCGGTGAACGGTGACAACGTTATTAAACGTCGACTGGCTCCACCAGTTTTGAACAATGGCATTGACCAACATATGCTCAATGCTGATGGTAGGCGGGCTTGCAATACCATGCATAATCGCAAATGCGGCCAGGGTGCGTGCAGCGTGCACAGCTTCTCCATTTCCGTAAACAATGCCACCATCTGAAGAATAATCTAGCCGTATATCATAGGTATGTGTCCAACCCAGACCTAATGGCCCCTCTCGTCCTTTGGAAGCTGTGGAATAGGTGCGTTGAAATGATAAAGCATTAGGGAACTCATCATTACCTACCACTAAATCAGGTGGAGGGGTCATGATCATCTCGCCGCTGTCAAGCGCGACATCAAACGATCCTGCAAAACTCTCAAACTGGTCCTCTAAAAATTCTCCATCTATTGATGGCAATTGCATCGCATCCAAAGTTGGAGCACCGCCACCTTTAAAATTTCCCAGACCCAAGCTATCAAACTGTAAAAGGTGTGCGATTTCGCCGCTGGTTTCATTTATGGAAATTATCGCTCGCCCAAGGAAATGACGATCTTCCCCGCGTCTCCACGGTTTTTCCAAAGGACCGAGAACCCTTTGAGAAGGAAAAACAAGGGTGAACCCTTCATTCACTAACGTTTGCGCATTATTGGGCATTGCGTCTGATTGTCCTCGTGCAGCCAAAGTGCTGGCTACAGAAGCATAATTTGCAGCATCTACTTTATAAAAACCTTCATTGATATTAGCCCATTGGCCAGGAGCAACGGTATTATCATTGAACCAGTTATAATCTGCAGCAACCGCTATAGCATCGGGCTGCTCCATGTTCTGTAAAGCGACACCTGCCTCAAGCGCATTAAGCGTACCACCCAAGGCGTGAAGAAATTTTCTGGTTGCTGCAACCTCCTCAGCTTGCGTTCCTGTCGTTTTTGAAAAACTCCAACTCGATTCAATATCAAGAAAAACCTGCTCTTCACGGACTGTATTATTCGGCCAGATATTAAATCTGGATGTCACAACCCCTAAGGAATGGTGATGGGTAGAGACACCTTGCAACATTCGGGCATGAACATCCATGGCTGACTGTGTCTGTGCTAAATAGCTCGCCCCCAACACCACCTTACCCGTATGCTTGGTCGCTATCAGACTTTCTTGGCCCAGTGGTGGCCCGCATACGTCAATATTAAGAACGCAGCCGCCATCTGGATCCCCGTCACCGTCCGTATCGTGATACGCGCGGGGATTAAAATCGTCGAGCGGTAATTTACGGCTTAATTCATTGGAATAGTCAGGTGCCACAGCACCCACTGAGATAACAATTGCAACCGCCCCATTGAGATCGGCTTGCGTACCGCTCAATTGATCCATAAAAGCGCCAGCATCAGCTGCGTAAGGGTGGTTAACAGTTAAGGCAATAGCTGCAAAAGGAAAATTCCAAAGCTTGTAACTTTCAGACGAGACTTCGCCCAGTATTTGATTATCTAACATTAACTGGATTTTTCCAGAGGCCGCCAGCGCAGGAACATCAACACCAGAATGAATTGGGATGCCATGCGTAAGTGAAAGTCGCCGCCCAGCAAGCTTCTCACTCGATAATTGCACCAAAACAGTATCGGCCGTTTGTGGAGGAGGGCCTATAAAAAAATCGGGGCTTGTGATGTTGATCGTTATTTGCGTTCTAAACGGACCCGGTATTTCTCCTGCCCATGTTGCCAAAACACTAGCTTGATGAGAATTGCTTGTTTGACGGACTGGCTCTTTACCGCTGATTCTGATCAGTCGTTTTCCACCTACAATGCTCTCAATTGTATTCTCTCTATAATTAGCCTTAAAATGGCTTGAAAGAGATTGTGCATAGCCGTTTATGCTAGCCTCAATGCCATCGCCATTTACATGATGTACAAAAGAAGAGGTCAGCCCTGAAGGCGCTGCGGCAGAAATGATATTGGAAGCAGAGCCGCCCATCACAGTCGTGAGATTGAGTGACCCATCGTGTATTGCACCCGTAATTACGGTGTGTTGTTTGAATGCAGGGTCAAACTGGTAGAAAATACCATTAATTTTTGCTTTAACCCAAACATGAGCAATGGTGATATTTGTAAAGTTAAGACCTGACCCGGTTACTGAAACTGGAACACCGCCATTTGCAAATATTCTCTCTGCTGCCTCTCCAGTTAACGCTGAAACACCCAGCCAGCTTTCAAGTTCAACCTTACTGACCGTTATGCTGCCATAAACATATTCAGCCGTAATATTACTTGCCCTTAATAGCTCTACCATCAAGTGAGATTGATCGAAGGCTGTACCGGATTTATGAACAATCGACCCATATGCCCCTTTTTTGAGACCAAATAGAGGTTCATATTCTATGCCATCATGCACAAACGCGTAAATTTCATCAGGATCATTATGTAGGTTTTTCGCCAAATCGTTGATGCGCACTGGGCGGGAAATATCGATTGAGGGACTAGAAACGCCTTGTGCTTGATAATAAGCCCATGCTGATGCTGGCGTAACGGCGGGTGCCACACCAAGACGATTCGATTGATAGTCTGGTGGTGTTTGCGCTTCTATATTTGTTGCTATTCCAGCCAGAAAAAACAAAACCATAAACACATGGGCGGTGTGGGGTACGATTTTTCCCACAGATGTTGAGAGTGACGTCGGCAACCCGGTCTTGCGGTTCTGCTGTGTTTTATGATCCACTTTTCTTCCCAAGCTATATTTTAAGATTCTGACCATCTGGTGAATTACGTCCAAATCCATCACTTGGTGTCCCTTTATCTTCGCTTCCATTGAACCATTGAGAGATAATTTGATACCATTGATCATTTATCTCCCCCCGGCTTTTTCCCACGGTTTTTCTTTCTGCGTTCTGCTGCCTCTGGACCGTATTGAGCTTCAAAAACTTTCAAATACGGCGGGACTTCTCTTTTGCGCTTGCCTGAAGTTTTGCTCCCTGATTGGGGCCCGCTTTTTTGAGACGGATCATTTGAATTAAGAGAGAAAAATAGACCCGTCGGTGAAGGAAGATAAATGAGCACACTTCCCGACATAGTACCGCAGTTGCCATCGGTAAGGGTGAAATTCAGAAGCTCAGAGGATTCAGTGATTACCGCATTCGGTATATAACGAATATGTGGCAGTGGGTTGTTATTGATAATTTCTGCAGTTCCAGAAAGCGCACCAGAAACTGAGATGAAGGTCATAACCTGACCTGCATCAGGGTCACTGGCAACATGGATGGCAGCAATTGGCAAAGCCCACCAACCATCTGGATAAATATAGGCCTGTCCAGTTGGAGTTGGAACCGTGTTCGACGAGGCCTGCACATTAACCGTAACACTGCCGTCCACAGTATAATTGTTGTCTGTAATGGTATAGTTTATAGGGTCAGAGGCCACCGTACAGCCTGCCGTAAAGACTATTTTATCTCCAGTAACATTAGCGGCATTGCCAGCAGCGGCATCAACGTTAGAAACGCCTGCTACAGACAAGCTATCACCAACATCTGGATCACTTGCACCATTTAAAACAAGAAGATCAACACTGCCCTGTTGAATAACCGTCTTTGTAAAAGGCGGTCGTGGGATTGGAGGTTGATTGGGCGGCATTAGAGACACCACACTTAATTGGGTTCTGTTATCTTGCAGGTCATACTCAAACCCTAACTGGAATTCACTGTCGTAAGTGGCTTTTTTCAATCGACCATGCTCGTCATACTCATAATCAGACGTAACGGGCTGTGCGAAAATTACAGATGGCGCACTCAACAAAACCGCGGCGCTCAGGATGGTACGAAACACTTTTCTGGGGTTAATAATTTTATTTCCCGGTGTTGTTTGAAATATGCGCCAGATGCGTGCCCAACTGGTAAATAATACCGATAAAAAACCTATAATCATCCAGTAAAGCACCCCGCTTTCTTCGTTGTTTTCGTTATTTTCTATAAACCACATGCTTCATTAATCATTTTTTGCTGCATTGCAAGCATATATTATTTTTTTAATGAATTTATCAGTTAAAAGTTGTAAATACAAAAACAATATGATTAATAATTGCGCTCTATGTTGACTTTTTTCACTAAACATGTTTATTTTTACATGGTTGATTACGCTAAACGCGTTTAATTTATTTAATTCGTTGATATTTATATGAAAACAGTTACGAAGTTCAATGTTGTGGCGCTATGTGCCCTTTGTGTAGCTTGTGCAAACGTGAGCCGCCCTGACAAAGTTCCGCTGTTCAATGATGGGGCGCAATCAACACAGCCTATAGGTGCCATTCAAAATTCTAAAAAAAACTACGCTCCCCCTATAGGGCAAACCAAAAATACAAAAAATAGAGATGCTGAATGGAGCGCGATCGGAGATGGCAATTTTGTTCGCAATCCTGGTGCTAAGAAGGCTGCAAGCACCGCTCAAAACCTGAAAGAACCAATAGATTTTACCTTTCGCGATGCAGATATTTCCTATGTTGTTGATTTTGTCATTGGTGAGCTTCTTAGCGCTGACTATGTGTTACCGCCTCAAGCGCAGGGCAAGGTTACGCTTAGTGCAAAAAGCCTAATAAATACGGATCAGGTCCTTTTTGTTCTCAACAGCGCGTTTGAACCACAGGGCTGGTTTCTTGATCAACAAGATAAATTATACGCTTTAAAGCGCACCAATGAGCAAAAGAGCGAAGCATTCTCCCCGGAGCTGATCAGCCCATCTTTGCAAAGCACGCCCGTTTCCGGTGCACTTGTTTTTTCTCCATGCTGTGCCGCAGCAACGCAGCTTGCCGAGTTGGTTCGCCCTTTTGCCGTTCAAGGTGTTTCGGTAAGCGTACAAAAAGACAGGGGGTTAATCTTTATTACTGGTGATCCGGTTCTTGCTGGCGCAACAGCTGATACCTTGAAAATGTTTGATGTTGACTGGTTTGATGCTGGTTCTGTTTCACTTATACCTCTTGAAAATGTCTCTCCTGAAACCTTGGTTCTTGAGATAAAACCGATCCTCGCCAAATCGGCACCTGATGTCGACGTTGCCGCCCTGCCAAGGCTTGATGCCGTGGTGTTGTTGTCTCCTCGAAAAAGGGGGTTGATGGCGGCCAAAACCTGGGTCAAACGTCTGGATCGTGCCATTTCAACGGGCACGAACGATATGTTGATCTATCAGACTCTCAATCGCTCCGCGAGCGAGCTTTCTGCTATAGTTTCTTCGACCAATTCTAACGATTCATTCTTGCAAAACGAGGTTGCAAACAATGTGAATTCGCCCGGAACTCACAATAGTCAAATTGCAATTAGACGACAACGGGGCGTAGGGGTTGACGCTGGACAGCAGACACGAAGGAATGACTTTGGTCGCTCGTTTTCTATTTCTGTAGATGAATCACAGGATATAATTATTGCCCAGGGTCTGCCGGCAGAACTACAAAAGCTCCACGACCTTCTTAAATTACTGGATAAACCCCGCGCCCAAGTGTTGATTGAGGCTGTGATTTTGGAGGTTTCGCTAACGCAAAATGATTCACTGGGGATTCAATGGCAAGGACGTGAGGGGCAAGTTGATCTGCTATTTTCAAATAGCAAAAACGGGACAATTCAGCCACGAGCACCTGGAATTTCAGCCACCTATATCAATCAAGATATATCTGCCATTATTGATGCCTTGGCCTCTCAAAATGATATTGAGATTATTTCCAGCCCGCGCCTAATCACCTTGAGTAATGAAACGGCACGTTTGCAAATTGGTGACCAGGTGCCGATTATATCACAAAGTGCGGTGAACGTTGCCACTTCAAACGCCACACTGGTCAACACCATCAGCACCCGCGATACCGGGGTGCAGCTTAATGTAACGCCAAAGGTTCGTGCGGGTGGCGTGGTAGAACTTGCTGTCACCCAAGAAGTTAGCGATGTAATTCAAACGACAAGCTCAGGTATTGACTCACCAACCATTCGCCGACGCAGCTTTGAAAGCACGCTTATTGTGCCTGATGGACAATCGGTCGCGTTAGGTGGGTTGATGAGCTCAACCGTAAGTGTAAGCGATTCTGGTGTACCTTTTATCAAGGACATACCGCTCCTGGGAACCTTGTTCAAAAGCCAAAACACATCACGCTCACGAACCGAGTTGATTGTACTTTTACGCCCCACCATTTTACCAAACCCCGCCGAAGCGGTGTCGGCAACCAATAGGCTTAAAGAGGCTTTACAGCGCCTTTCAGATCGGTTCGGAGTAAAAAATGAGAGTCATTGACCCCTCTGGCACAAGAGATGGCTATGCCCTTGTAGCAACTTTGGTAACAATGGTTATCATCAGCTCTGCCGCCGCCGCAATCCTCACAATGAGTATGGCTGCCTATAGACGTGGTGCCATTGAGGTTGAGTGGGCTCGCCAGGAAAGCGCGCTGGAGGCTTCGATTGTTTGGGCCTCCAACGAGCTTGCTGCTGCCCCCGAATTGCGTGCCAAAGAACACTTTGTCGACAAAGCCATGGCTACACTCCATTTTAATGGTTATGCCATGAACGTTGTTGTTCGCTCCGAAGAAGCAAAACTGGATATCAATGAGGCAGACCCCGTGCTGATAGAAACCATCCTTACTAATATTGTTACACCGGCAGAAGCGCCCAATATTCAGAGCAAACTAGACGAGGTCAGCATCACACCCTTACGTTTACTCGACGATCTATGGCTAGGCACCAGTTTTTCGCAAAACACAAAAGCTTGCTTGCGTAACAGATTCACCGTTTTTAATGGGCAAATTGAAGGAGCCGGATATGCCCCGCCCACCCCTATTGGCAGAAATGTGACAGCGGGCAGGGTTTTCGATCTAATGGCATACATTAATGACAGCGATCAGCGCGGAGCACGGGTTACTATTTTAATAACCGGTGATGAGGGTGATCCGTATTGGACAATGGACTGGCGGTGGATTGCAACAAAAAAAATGGAAGATTGTGATGTTGATGAAATTTAGAACGAGGGTTCAGGCCAGAAAGATGAAGCCTAATGCCGGGTATACGCTGACAGAGCTTGTTGTTGTCATTGTTGTTCTGGGCCTGGTTGCAGCCGCCGTAACACCACAGATCATAGGGCGGTTCAGACGCTCAAAATCACAATCCGCCATGTTACAAATGCAAACCATTGGTGCCGCCGTGGATATGTTTTACGTGGATATGGGGCGCTATCCCACCGAAGCTGAGGGCATAAATGCTCTGTGGGTTGCGCCAACGGCGGATGTTGGTGGCAATGCTTGGACTGGCCCTTATGTAAGAGAGCAAAGCACCCTTAGCGACCCCTGGAACGTTGAATTTATCTATATTCCACCAGACTCTGTCTTAAGCAGCTACCAACTGAAAACCCTTGGCGTCGACAAAGCCGATGGCGGCACCGCAGATGCCACCGATCTGGTGTTTCCCATCACCGGACCATCAACGACAGGAGGGTGAAACGATGCATTACACAAATCGGTTTTTGTTTGTTGGCGTGGTTTTGGGCCTAGTCTTGTTTTCCATGCCATCATCAGCCCGCTTCATTGAAGTCGACCCCATCGGTTATAAAGACCAAAAGAACCTCTACGTTTATGTGGGGAATAACCCGATCAATAATGTCGACCCCACTGGGCAGTGCTATATCTGCTTGATTGATTCAATTGATAGAATCCAAGCGATTAATAATGACCCGAGGGCATTTGGATCGGGATTAGCTCGAGGTGCCGGGCGATCACTGGCAAATACTGCCGACTTTGGACGAATAATAAGCAACCCAACACTAGCATTCACGGGTCAAGGGTCACTTATTTCGGATAGCTTTAATGCATCCATAGGACTTCCCCGAAACGAAAGCCAAAGACAAGGGGAAAACCTTGGATTTGTCTTGACGGAAGGCGCACAGCTTAGTGGTGGTTTGGCAGGGTTTGCTAGGGCATCCGTTAAGGAATTAAGCATTGCGAATAACATTGTTCTTAGTGGAGGAAGGAGCGGATCAAAGGTTAAAACCCTGACAGGACCAGCAAATAGTGCCATTAAAGGGGGCAACGGTCGAGTGTTTATAACTAATGGTGATGGGCAGGTAATTCTAGATGTCACCAAAGCTCGCGCAAAACCTGTGACTCCTGGTAAAGGTTTCGGGAACAAGAGGCCTCCCACTCAGCAAGAGTTGAATTTGATAGATCAAATCCACGGAAACAATTAATGGAAAATAATGATTTTTTAGAATTATCAATTTCAACCTTATTGCTTACCTTTCGTGATGCCCTATCTTCATTAGTGCCACACGCAGAAACTTTGGGCATACCCTGGAAAGATGGTGATGCTTATGATGATTGGGATAATATTTCATCAGCCTTATTTAAAAGTATGGTTGCACGTTCTATTCAATATGCAAAAGAATGCCCGGATAACACACCTTTAGCTCCATACGATATACTCATTCCGTCGTACAAAGGGAGTGCATATTTTTCAGTTAGCAATATCAGTAATAACAAAAATGCATTTGTAAAATTTTCCACCTCAGAAAATCCATTTGATACTGTAATGCTAGCGTGCCTTGAGGATGCCAAATTCAAAAAAAATGAAATGATTTATATTCCTGCGGAAAATTGTATATTTGATCTGGTGCTTAGTAATGGTGAGGTGATTGATAATCTCAATATTTCAGTTTAACAAAATTTTTCAAGGTAAACTCAGGCAGGTAAATATTTATATTTTGACGCTATGCCTTGCCTTCCTGCTGCCCTGTATTGCACTTGCACAAACATCGCCTGTTACCGGGAAAAGCCCCACCCCCCTGCAAAGCACACCGACCTCTCGCGCCACGCCGCAATTCGTTTCTGATCTTATTGCGCGGGTTGATGATGGTTTGAGCTTTGCCGAGGCAAAGCTGCTGATCGATCAGCGCATTGATCCAAGCATTGATGTTGCTGCCAACCTTGCAAAAATTGAAGGCATGGTTGCCGATATTAAGAGTATGGCAGGGCCAGAACCATCCAATATACAATTGTTGCGGGCGCTAAGGGAGTATATTTATGAAAACGGTACATGGAACAACCAAAATGCTTTTTCCTATGACCATACAGACCCGAAGGGGACAAAGATAAGTAACAAGCTCTTGTCCAATTATCTTGTTAGTCATCGTGGCAATTGCATTTCCATGCCATTCCTTTTTATGAGCCTTGGTGAGCGCCTTGGGCTTGAAATGATCGCATCAACAGCACCATTGCATGTGATGGTGAAATACATTGATGATAATGGTAAAGCGCATAACCTGGAGACCACCTCGGGAGGATGGCCATCACGTGATGTGTGGTATCGCCAGAACGCTCCCATTTCTGATTTGGCAGTGGAAAACCGGGTTTTTCTGGCCACGCTCACTCGTAAGGAAACAATGGCTGCCATGGCTAGTGTTTTGGTCGAATATTATTTACAAGAAGGATACTATGTTGACGCTGCGCGAACGGCTGACGCTACTTTGAAGGCATACCCGAACTATGCTTCTATTAAGGTACGCCGTGGCACGGCAATACACTACATTATGAAACGCGAATTTTTCGACAAATATCCAAACCCGGCAGATATCCCAAAAGAACAAATCCGATATTTTGAATTTCTTGCTGGAGAAAACGACCGGTCCTTTAATGAAGCCGAAGCCCTGGGGTGGCAACCGGCCGAAGGTACTGTTAGTGAAGCCGTCTTTGGTGAAAAGTAAGCAATGCAAATGGATGTCCCCCATCAAGGTGCAAATTCTCAACAGCTTGAAACAGTTGAAAACAATGCCACAGCTGATTTTGGCGCACCGACAAATTACCTTCTGACGAAAGGGTATGTTGAGCCACGTCAGGTGGAGCGGGCCCAAAAGGCTTCGCTATCCCTTGATACTGATATAGAAATAACGCTCAACAAATTAGGGTTTGTTACGGACGAGCAATTACTTGAGGCGTATTCAAGTCTGTGCGATATCAGCCGCACCACAGAGATTTCCCAGAATGTTCCTGATGTTGAAAACGACCTGAACATAGCTTTTTTGCGCAAACACCACGCCATCCCCTTGTCTGCCACCAAGACGGAACTAACCTTGGGCGTGGTCAACCCTTTAGACACGAATGTGTGTGAAGGCACCTCCTTTGCAACGGGACTAAACGTACAATCAAAATTGATATCAATGGGCGATTGGCGCCGCGCCTTTGCGATGCGGTATGAGCAGGAGGTATTGCCGGGTGATATGGAAAACGCCTCGTCAGACCCTGCACTGGAAACTCTTTTAGAGCAAACGCGCGATGCGCCCGTTGCCCGTAAAATTGCTGGCTGGATGATTGATGCCGTAGAGCGAAACGCATCCGATATGCACCTTGAGCCAAAGGATAATGGATTGCAACTGCGCTTTAGAATTGATGGCGTATTGCAGGATATTGCTCTTGAGCCGATAGAGCTGGCACCTGCTGCCATGGCCCGGATAAAAGTAATGGGCGACCTTGATTTGGGTGAAAGAAGGTTGCCGCAGGACGGGCGCACTTCGATCGTTGTGCGCGGCCGACCGATTGATGTGCGCATCTCAGTTATTCCAACGGTTTACGGAGAGTCTGCCGTATTGCGCCTTCTGGATAAAGACGCGGTAAAACTGGACCTGAAAACACTTGGGTTTTCAACCCAAACCCAAAACTGGCTGGATACTGCGATCTCTAGTGCCACAGGGCTTTATCTGGTTTCTGGCCCGACCGGTTCTGGTAAAACCACAACGCTTTATGGTGCCCTGCAGGCCTTGCGCTCCAGTGGACGTAAGATACTAAGCGTCGAAGATCCGGTGGAATATTATTTTGACCATGTGGTCCAGGTGCAGGTGGCATCCACTATTGGTCTGGACTTTCCGACCGCGCTTAGATCATTCCTACGTCAGGACCCTGACGTCATTCTTGTTGGTGAAATCCGCGATCAGGAAACTGCCAGAATTGCGGTGCGTGCAGCACTAACCGGGCATTTGGTGCTGGCAACAGTTCACGCCATTGATGCGGGGCGTGTGCCTTCAAGATTGCTCGATATAGGCGTATCTGGTGCCCAACTAGCCCCTGCTTTCAAAGGGGCAATGGCGCAACGGCTGGTCAGAAAGCTGTGTATGAAATGCCGTCAAGCACAAATTCCAGGCTCATATGAGAAACAACTCTTCTCCTCTGTTAACCTGAACCCACCAGCCCAGATTTTCTCTTCTGCCGGATGTCCTGATTGTCACCACACCGGGTTTTCTGGCCGGATGGCGATAGCAGAATCCTTCACCTCAAATGAAGGAATATTTGACGCCATAAAAGAGAACGGGAACCCGACCCTTACGAAACTTATTACCAAGGCTATGCCGCAATCACTCCTGGCCTATGGGCTGGAACGAGTGCAAGCAGGACTGACCACCATTGGTGAAATTGAGCGAGCACTGGAAGCCTGATGCCCCAATGGCGCTACCAAGGTGTGACAGCAAATGGTCAACGTGCGAATGGCATCATTGAATCACCTTCAAAAACCCAAGCCATCCAGGCGTTGTTGGCGAAGGGCAATACCCCACAGTCAATTACACAGATTAGCGACACTGTTGGTCCCTTACGCTTCCTTGAGAATATTAGAAACCGCGCCAAACCTTCAACAAAAGAGATGGCAATTTTTTTGCTGGACCTGGCCGCATTACTGGACGCACGTGTACCTTTACGCGAGGCGCTCTCGCTTTGTGGTCAGACCGCCCCTTCAAAAAGCATTCGCCAAATGACAGCACTGATGGCTGACCGTCTAGATGCAGGGGCAACTGCATCGTCTGCCGTGCCCAGTGAAGGCGAAGAATGGACACAGTTATTGTCAGGTCTTGCCGAAGCAGGCGAGCTTTCCGGGCGATTACCTCAATCCTTAAGGCTTGGCGCACGTCTTTTTGAGCGGCAGGCGAAAACGCGGCAGAAGGTTTTAGGGGCGTTGGCGTATCCATTTTTTATCCTTACGCTTGGTGTGATCGGTGTGCTCGTTCTTATTCTGGTGGTTATCCCTGAGCTTGCGCCCGTTTTGCAGGGACAAGAAAATAATAAACTCAACGACCTGTTTCGTTTTTCCAAATGGCTAAAACAATATGGCACCGTTATCCCTTTGGGGCTGGCAGGTGTTGTCACAGCCATATTTTTCACAGCAAAAATAAAAACACTGCAGCGCGTGTTCTCTCATATCATTGTCAGAACACCCTTTATTGGCCCGATCATCACTGACACAAATTACGGAGCGGTATCGCAGTGCCTGGCCGCACTCTTAAGCGGCGGTGTATCTGCCAACAAGGCATTTTCACTGGCCTCTGTTGCTTCACGCAACCCTTATATCAGGGATGACATTGTGCGCGCCGGGCATCGGCTTGCCAATGGCAATACAGTTGCAGCCACATTGGAAGGTCTGTCTTTGGCGCCATCAGAAATTTCCAGACTGGCCCTTGTCGGAGAACGCACCGGCGCACTATCACCTATGCTGGATAGAGCTGGTGATATTTTGCTTAACCGTGCAGAGCGCAGGCTGGACCGGCTCAGCACCATGGTAGGTCCAGCAATGATTATTATTCTTGGACTTGGTGCTGGCAGCGCCATGAGTACAATTCTGGGTGCACTTTCCAGCATCGGGGATCAGGCATTTTGATGCAGAAGCCTCAAACACGATATGATGCCAAAAGCGGATTTTTAACCGTGGACGTTCTGGTCGCCTTTATTGTCGCAGCACTGGTGGGAACGGCAGCATTGCAGACGTTGATTTTAGCGGCACGCATCGCCGATGAAACCAGACAACAGGAAATCGCTTTGCGAACCGGTCAGGCAATTCTCAAGCAGGCTTTATATGCCCCGACAACAACTATAAATCCCGGCCAATTTGCTAAGGACCTCGATATAGAAGTAAACATTTCACCATGGGATATAGGAAATGGTGAACTAGGTGTCACTCTGCAAGTCGTTAATGTCATTGTTAGATATGAGGGGAGAAAGCGTGAAAAATCCATACACCTTTCGGCGCTGCGCCCGGCTTAGGACTAGGTCAAAAGGGAAATATTATGCCAACTCAAAAGATGGCTATGTTTTGACTGACGTTATGGTTGCCCTGGCGATATTAACGTTACTTTTTTCGGCTATCGGTGGATTTGTTCGCATTGCTGGTATTGCCCTGACCTCTGCGCGAGAGGATATGGGCTACATTGCTCAATCACGCAGGGTCGCCAGTGAATTACGGTTTCTGGAGCGTGCTGAGCCAGGCTTTGATGTAGAACAGGAGACGTTGGAATATTGGGTTGGTTCAAAACAGCAAGGGCACACCTTTACTGACCCGATAGGTCAGTTCAGTATCAATAATGGTTTGGTCTATTTTACTGACAGTAATGATATTCTCCAGATTGGTCAGGGTCGACGGCGGGCAGATAGCACCTGCCGTTATGACCTTGTCGGTAGACGGTGCATTTAACATGAGCGCGCTTGGTGGATTTGCTATTCGATTACTAACTCCTGGAGTCATCCTGGATCGTCAATCAAAGCTTGGGGGCGTACTTCACTGGATACGCTCCCACCTCGTTGCCCTTGTGCCTGGGTCAATGCGGAACACGGAAGTTCATATCCTCGCGAAAGACCTAAAAAATGAACAAGTCACCTTCAAGGGAGAACGCGTATTTATTCGCCTGTGTGCACCAGAGAATGTGTATACTCGGTCTGTTTCCATCCCAAAAAGCAATGCCCAAAGCCATGAGCGAATGGTTGATTTGATGCTGCATTCCCTAGCCCCGACCAATCCACAAACATTGATGTGCACTGGCGTTACAATGGACAGAAAACAAGATGGTGCGCAAACATACCGTATCGCCATGGCCCGGCGCAAAGACCTCGAACACTTATCTGGCACCGCTAAAAAAAAGGGTGCCAAAGATGTACGTTTTATCGTTGAAGGTCATGATGCCAGACAAACAATTGATCTTTATGCACCCACAGATATCATCATCCACAAAACCAGATTGGTTGCCGATCTGACACTGGTACTTATTGCAATTGGCTCTCTCTATTGGTTTGGCGGGGTCTGGGAAAAATATGAAACGCAGCATCTTGGTTTAGCGCGGCAGATAGATGCCCGCTTAAGCAAAGAGGCACGCAGTGCCATCATTCAGGAGCGCACAGACGCCGCCGCCAGAGATGCGCTTGCGGCAACACCATTGCTCAGGCGCCCCGGCAAGGCCATTCTTGATATCAGCACATTAAACTCACTAACCCCTGATGCGGCCTATTGGAGAGGGGCGGAGTGGACACCAGAAGCCCTGACGGTCCAGCTAAATGCAAAAGACGGAGCAGATGTTGTGCGCGTAATGACCCAGGAAGACAGCCCATTCGAGATTGAAGTGATTAGCGACATAACCGCAACGACTTCTAACAGACAAAACGTGCGCATACGTGCCACTGCCAGCGGTTTAGAGGGCGCACAACAATGAATGCTGCTCTCAAATGGCGTTTGCAGACCACTGCTATCCTGGCCGTGATTAGCTTTTTTATTGGTTTGCAAGTGTGGTCTTCTCTGGGTAATGCCATCACTCAGCGTATGGAACGAACAGCCGTTGAAAAGCGCATCGATGGCTATCAAACCACATTGTCTCGCCTATCCGCAAGACGGCTGCCTTTACCCAGCTTGCCAGAGGACACATTTGCCTCTGGCGTATCTTCCGAGCAAATGTTGTCTTTTCAGGCACGGCTGGGGGCGCTGGCTCGTCAATCACAATTGAATTTGGAACTTATGAGGGCAGAACAATCAAACTCTTTTAGCCCCGGTACGCAAACCATACCTGTTACCTTACGTGCTCGTGGTGACCTCATTGCCTTTACTGATTTTATGAAATTGTTGGAAAGCGAACAACCAAGCGTATTTGTCGACCATATCCAGATCACGCCAACAGGGCGTGATCGTCCCGGTGCCCGCATGATCATACAGATGCATTTGCTAAGACTGGTCAAATCAGAAGGCGTAGCCAGATGATCCCGTCGCGTTTTATCTCCCCCTTCTCAATAGCTATGCTTTGCACAATAATGGTTTTGATTACGCTACGCATTTTTCTATTTGGCGAAAATCCGACCACTGCCCCAAAAAAGGGCAATGGCAGGGCGCAAAATTTTCAAACTTCGGACGCGCTACCCACTCAAGAATTACTAAGCCCTGACTATCAGGACAATATGGGGGCGGGTATTTTGGAAAAATCACCATTTTCACCAGCACGTGAACAATTTGTTCGAGAGGTGGCGCCTGTAAGGCCACAAAAACAGCCGCGACGGGCCGTTGTAAAACCACCCCTTTCCCAGCTAAAAACAGGCAAACTTCTTGGTATACTTGGACGCGGGGAATTCCGTCGCGCCATAATTTCTATTGATGGAGACCCGGCCCCCTTGGAGGTAAAACTGGGTGAAGACTCACCCCTTGGAAAACTCACCCGCATTGAGCGCAATAAAATAATGCTGCAGAAAAATGATAAAATGATAGAGCTATCATTGTTTTAAGGGGCCGTGAAAGAACTAGTTATAATCGGCATGTTCACTATGGATTATCCCCTTCCAATGTTTCCCCCTGCTTCCCTATAAGGAATTACAAGCAGGGCCGTTTCATCTAACTCATTGAAATAATGGCGCGCCGAGGAAGATTCGAACTCCCGACCCCCAGATTCGTAGTCTGGTGCTCTATCCAGCTGAGCTATCGGCGCCTATAGGCCAGAGGTGTCCTCTGGCGAAGGCGCGCACGCTAACGCCGCGCGTGCGCCAAAGCAAGCGTTGCTTGCGGCAATTTCGCAGACATTGCACCTTAAAAAATTCCCGCATGGATTGTCGTTTATTCCGGTATAAAATCGTTCCAGGCTATGGCGTCACCAAGGTTCCGCGCTTCATAAGCTCCACGGGCCACCGCACGGGCCAGACAATCAGCCGCCAAACTGCCCAGTCGCGCCAGCATAAATTCATCCGGGTGCGGCGTGTTTTTTGCCCCGGTGGTGATGGCGAAGACAATATCGCCATCAAAGGGAGAATGGGCTGGGCGGATGGCCCGCGCCAGACCATCTTGCGCCATAATCGCAAGACGCCTGGCTTGCGAAGAACTAAGGTTGGCAGAAACGGCCACCACACCAAGTGTTGTATTTTGCCGGGTGCCCGGGTTTATTTTTGCCGCGCCCCAGTCATCGGCGGCAACGTGGATGTCCTCTGACCAGGGTACACCGCCAAATTCACCGCCCACCTCATAGGGCGCTGCCCAGAAATGACGTGTGCCGGGCACCAGAACCGAGCCAAAGCTGTTTACCGCCGCCAGTGCACCAACGGTTACCCCATCATTGGTGACGATGGATGCGCTGCCCAGTCCGCCTTTCAGGCTGCCAGCCATTGCCCCATAACCGGCCCCGGCATTGCCAAGGGAAAAACCGGTGCTGGCATTTTTCAGAGCTTGTCGGCCCAGTGCATTATAAGGCGGGGTTTCGCCCCAGTTTTTATCCCCGCCATTGGCCAGGTCATATAAAATAGCTGAAGGCACAATAGGTGAGCGCGGCACGCCGGGCGTATCCATCAAGGCAAACCCGCGCCCCTGAGCCCCCAAAACAGAGGCAACACCATCGGCGGCACCCAGACCATAAGCGGAACCACCCGAGATAACCAATGCGTCGATACGTTCAACCAGGTTTTCAGGGTTAAGGGCGTCGGTTTCGCGGGTGCCGGGGCCACCACCGCGTACATCAACCGCGGCAATAGCGGGTTCATCGCATATGATAACCGTAACGCCGGTGCGTACGTTTTCGTCATTGGCATTGCCAACGCGTACGCCGACAATATCAGTGATTAAATTATTGGGTCCGGGTTGGTTCATGATAACACCCTAGCACAGTCTCTGACTTCATCCAGCAAGGCGGTTATTGTGGCTTTCGTGGTGAGCGGGTTCATGACGGACAACCGTAAATACCGTGTCGTATTGACCACAGCGGTGGTGATATAAAAGTTTCCGCGCCGGACAATTTCGGTACGAAGGGCCATTTGTGCATCATTGTTTGCCAGCGGCAGATATCGAAAGCACAAAATGTTCGACTGCGGTGCACAGGGGCAATCGAAATCGGGTTGAGCCGTAATGAGCTTATAAAAACCGTGGGTATCGCTGTATTGTTTTTCAACAAAGCGGCCCAGTTCTTTTTCGCCATCCATAGCCAGCACCCAGAACAATTTGGTACCCAGCGCAGCTTTGGTGCATTCAACAGTTGTGCGGCCAATATCAAACCCGGCGGCGTTATCATCGTAGAATATATAGCTGCCTTCCTGGCTAAAGGCATCGGCCAGTGATTGTGGATTCTTGAACAAAATGGCTGCGCAAAGGGCAGACGTCCTTAGCATTTTATGGGCATCCCAGGTCAGGGAATCGGCCCTGGAAATGCCTTTCATACAGGCCCGGTCCCGATCTGAAAGCAGGGCACTGGCACCATGGGCACCATCCACATGCAGCCACAGGTCATGGGCCGCGCAAAAATCAGCCACTTCATCAATGGGGTCATAAAGTCCGGTGGCGGTTGCGCAGGCATTGAGCGAAACCATAAACACATTTTTACCAGCATCAGTGGCTTGATTGTATGTGGCTTCCAGATGCTTTGCTTGCAGTACATCAAGGTCATTCACCGGTGCCGGGATAATTGCGTTTTGGCCCAGACCGGCAATCGATGCGGCGCGCGCCATGGAGTAATGCGTTACTGTCGGGGTGATTAGCGCCAGATTATCAGGCGTGCCTTGTTTCCAGGCATTTGGCGCCGCCGCTGCCCGCGCCGCCAACAGTGCCGTTAAATTGGCCAATGACCCACCATGGGTCAGCACGCCGGCGCCATTGTTTTTGTCGTATGAAAAATCAGACAGGTTATCCGCCGTGAACCACCCGGCTTTTTCCAGCATCCAGTTGACCACAACCCGTTCAATAACGGTCGCGGACGGTCCCATTTCGTAAACCGCCATTGGGTTGTTAATGGCCCCGTGGATCAAATCCGCCATCGCTGCACCTGTGTGTGGTGTGGCAACCTGGTGACCAATAAAACCGGGGTGGTGCAGGTGCTGGCTAGCCTCCAGATAGGGGGTCAGAAAGGCCTCTATTTTGTCGTGATCAAGCCCGCCATTTCTAATCCAGTGTTCTACATTCAGGGTTTGCGCCAAAAGGGCGGCATCGGTATTTTGTAACACCTTGCCTTGAGCCTTACGGCTGTTATCGCGATAGTTGTCCAATAAGGCCAGCACGCGATTGCCCAATGCCTTAAACGGGCTGATAGATTCTTCGGGTTTCATGAAATACTCATTGCCGCAAGGGGGTTATTTGGCCCTAAAAGGGTGTGTTTTGTGTACATGACGGTTTTCCTTGCCTTCAAGCACGTTATGTTTGTCGTCAATGATCCGCGGGAGCAAGACATGAAACACCTGATCGTCTGCCTTTTTCTGGGCCTTGTGGCCTGTTCCGGGCCGCAGGAAAACCAAAAACATGATGTCAAAGCTGACCTCCTGCCCGTTGGTGGTATGGTGGCCGCGGCCAACCCACTGGCGGTTGAGGCCGGGCTTGATATGCTGCGACAAGGCGGCAGCGCACTGGATGCGGCGGTGGCCGTGCAAACCGTGCTGGGCCTTGTAGAGCCGCAAAGCTCTGGCCTCGGCGGCGGTGCATTTTTGCTCTATTATGATGCCAGCACAGGTAAGATAACCGCATTTGATGGGCGAGAAGAGGCACCCAGCGGGGTCAGCGCCGAGATGTTTTTGGATACAGATGGCCAGCCTCTGTCTTATCTGGAAGCGGTCAATTCTGGCCGCGCCGTGGGGGTGCCGGGGGCCGTAGCTATGCTAGCGCTCGCTCATAGCGAATTTGGGCTTTTGCCGTGGGAGGCCGCGTTTATATCGGGCATTAATATTGCCGATAACGGGTTTGCCGTTTCCGCTCGGATGGCTGGTCTGTTACAAGCTTATGGTCACCGCGCGCAGCTGGACCAAAATGTGGCATCCCGCGATTATTTTTTCCTGCCCGATGGCACACCTTTACCAGAAGGGCATTGGCTCAAAAATCCTGACTATGCGGCGACATTGCGGGCCATTAGCACCAACCCCCGGGCGCTTTTAGAGGGTAAAATTGCGTCAGACATCATTGCTGCTGCGCATCTGGCCCCACGCCCGGGAACACTCTCGCTAGAAGACATGAAAAACTACCAACCCCGCAAGCGCGAAGCCATTTGCCGTCCCTTCAAGGACAAGCAAATATGCAGTGCGCCGCCGCCTTCATCGGGCGGCATGGCGATGAACGGCATTATGGGACTTTTGGATAACATCAGTTTTTCAGACAAAGGCGCAGCGGATCCACAAAACTGGCATTATTTCATCGAAGCCCAAAGACTGACCTATGCCGACCGCGATCGTTATGTTGCCGATGGTGATTTTGTAAATGTGCCAATCGAAGGATTATTAGCCCCGGACTATCTGCAACGCCGGGCGGCGCTGATCTTGCCAGATCAGGCCATAGTTCATGCCGAGGCCGGGCCACCAGAAGAGGTGTTCAACCCGGAGTATTTACGCGAAGTGGGCAAGGACAATACCGATGAAGTGCCGGGAACCTCTCATATTTCCATTGTTGACGGGGCGGGCAATGTGGTTTCCATGACCACCACAGTGGAAAGCGCCTTTGGCTCGAAACGCTTTACCAACGGTTTTTTACTGAATAATCAGCTGACCGATTTTGCCAAATACCCGTATGACGAAGATGGCAAGCCTTTGGCCAATGCCCCGGCACCCAAAAAACGCCCGCGTTCATCCATGTCGCCAACACTGGTGCTGGACAAGGATGGTGGTTTTGTCATGGCCACGGGATCAGCGGGCGGCAATTCCATTATTGCCTACACCGCCAAAACTCTGGTCGGTGTGTTGGAATGGGGGCTTAGCCCGCAAGACGCCATCAACTTGCCCAATGTGGTGGCGCGCGGTGACGTTACCCGTGTGGAGAACACAGTTGCTGACCCCAATCTGGTTCCGGCCTTGATCACCCTAGGGCATCAGGTTCAGGCAACGCGGGGCGAAAATTCTGGTCTCCATGTGATACTCAAGCAGGCCGATGGCACCCTTATCGGTGGTGCTGATCCGCGCCGCGAAGGTGTGGCGCTGGTGCCTTAACCGCTTTTCGGCAAAACCAATTCAAACACCGTGCCGCTTTTGCCGGTGCGCAGCAGTGAAACCTCGCCGCCATTGGCGCGGGCCAGTTCGCGGGCGATGGCCAGCCCGAGGCCTGAGCCATTTTTGCTGGTGCTGGCGCCAAAGGGTTTGAACAACTTGTCGTGCAGTTTTTCAGGGATGCCCGGGCCCGTATCCGCAAGGGTAAGGGCAATGGTATGCTCCCTCTCATCTGCTCTGGCGGTCATGGTGCCCCCTGTATCCATGGCCTGCACCGCATTGCGCATTAAATTCAGCACGATGCGATGCAATTGGTCAGGGTCCGCATGAACTGAAACGCTGTCGCTGACCCCGTTTTCAAATTCGATCCCACACGCGCCGGAACAGGCATCGGCAAAGGCATCACCCAGCGTAGCGGCTAGTGCCACACTGGTTTTTTGCGGTTTTTGTTCTTCGGCTTTGCCAAACTGCAAGGTGCTTTGGCAAAGCGCCACGCCGCGATCAATCGCCCGCACCAGCCTCTCGCCCATGGTGCGCACCTTGGGATCGTCCGAGCCGGCCAGGCGGTCTGAAACCAGCTGTGCGCTGGTGAGGATATTACGCAGGTCATGATTGATCTTGGCCACTGCCTCGCCCAAAGCGGCAAGGTGATTTTTTTGCCCCAGTGCAGCACGCAGCTCGTTTTGCATGTGTGCCAGATCTTCTTCAGCTCGGCCAATTTCATCGCTTCGGCCCGAGGGAACAATTACGCTTTGCGGATTTTCCGGGGTTTTTTGAAAATCTGCCATGGATAAGGACAAACGCCGCATGGGACGCACAAAGAACAGGCTCAGCGTTGCATAAATCAGCGCCGCCGTAATAACCGAGATAATGGCTGAAAAAATAAGGGTGCGGATGGAAAATGCGATGAGTTCATCACGCAAATCGCTTTCGGAAACCAGCACGTCAATAATGTCTTCGCTGCCCGGCGCGGCAGTGTCGAGCACCCGTAAAAACCGCTCTTTTGGCATAAACAATGCGTCGCACGTATCAATAATGGCGCGACCTGTCGAAGGGTTGCGCATATCCACCGTGCCATAGGGCATGGACTGGCTGGGGGCGCGCAGGATCATTTCACTGATACCATCGCGCTGGATGCGCACCGCCTTGACCCCGGCGGTGGCTAATAGCTGTGTGGCAATTTCATCGCTGACGTGCATATCCGGGGCCACCTGCACAGCGATGGCGGCAAGACGTGCGGCCTCGACACGAGAGTGCAACCAGTTACTGCGAAAGGCGGCTGCCGAGGGCAGGAAAATCATAATTTCAGCCAGCATCACAAACAGTACAGTTAGCACCAGAAGCCGCTGCCCCAGGCTGCCCCGTAACTTTGGCAGGTTTTGTTGCCGTACCTGATTGTCTGCTGCGTCGCTCACCCGGAACCTCCATGACCAGTATATAACTAGTGCGGATAAGAGAAAGCGAAAGATCAGGGCTTATAAATTTTTGTCTTTTTGATAATAACGAACAATGAACGGCAAAAGGGCCAGCAAGGCAAACCCCACAAATACCGCCATTATTTTTGGCTGGGCGAAGAAGCTCATATCCAGTGTCTCGCCCTTACGCAGTATGTCGCCCGCCGTTTCACCCAGCGCCGCAAATAAAAATGATGCGGGGATTAGCCCGATAGCACTGGCCGCCGCAAAGACCCTCGTTTTAACGTGAAAGGCACCGGCGGCCATGTTGACCACAAAAAATGGCAACGGCATGAGACGCAAAATAATAATATAACTGAAAGCATTGCGCTCAAACCCTGTTTTGAAGCGGGCATAGCGGCTTCCTGCTTTGGCGGGTGTTGAGGGATCAATGGCGGTGCGGGCCGCCAAAAACGCCAAAATGGCCCCTAAAAGTGCCGCCCCCCAGCTTAATAACCCACCCAAAAACCAGCCAAAAAGCAAACCGCCGGGCAAGCTCATCCATAATGAGGCGGGTACAGAAATGGCAACAATGCCTATATAAATACCAGTAAAGACAAGAGCGCTTAAAACGGGATGATCCGCACGCCATGACATGATACTATCATAGTGTTCGCCAAACCCGCGCGCGCCCAGATAATCATCAAACCCCAAGCCATAAAAAACCAATAACGCCAAAGCGATAAACACAATAGGGCCAAAGCGGCGCAAAAATTTGTGGGTAGCGTGAAAAGCGGGCATGTATTTCCTTGTCATTTGGGACTTTAAGTTTCAGTAAGGCGCTTGACTATACGCGGGTGCGTGGCGTAAAAGCCGCCGCTCGTTAGCAATATTGCGAACACCCGTGGAGACAAGCTCGTGAAACGCACATACCAGCCAAGCCAACTTGTGCGCAAGCGCCGTCATGGTTTTCGCGCCCGCATGGCCACCAAAGCCGGTCGTCAGGTTCTGGCTCGTCGCCGCGCCCGTGGCCGCAAAACTTTAAGCGCGTAAGGCCTTGACGCTCGCGCGTCTAAAAGTTCGCAAAGACTTTCTGTTTGTTGCCAAAGGTGCGTTCAGCGCCCGTCCGGGTGTTGTTGTACAGTCGCGCCTCTCTCTGGCAGATGGCGAACAATTGCGCGCCGGCTTTACCGCCTCACGCAAGGTTGGCAATGCGATTATCCGCAATCGCTGTAAAAGACGTCTCCGAGAGGCAGTGCGTACACTTTTACCCCTTTATGGACAGCCCGGTTACGACTATGTGTTCATCGCCAGAGCTGGTACAGCACGACGGCCATGGCAAGCATTGCTTGACGATGTCAAAGGGGCATTGTTAAGCGTATCGAAAAAAAAGGCGAAGAAGACCTCTGCCAATAACCGGCGTGCGTAAAATTTGCGTGGTCCACAGTTAAGGAATTTGCGTCCATGGGCGATCAAAAAAATCTATTTCTCGCCATCGGCTTGTCACTTGTTGTTTTGCTGGTTTACCAGATGCTGGTTGTTGATCCCGCTGCCCGTCGTCAACGTGCCGCACAAGAGGTTGCCCAAACGCAAAACGTATCGGTGGCACAAAACGACATTGAAGTGGATGCCGGACCCGTTTTGCTAAGCCGAGAAGATGCGATCGCGGCCCACCAGCGCGTGCGTATTGAAACCCCGGCGCTGGATGGCTCGATCAACCTTGATGGTGCGCGCTTTGATGACCTTTTCCTGCGCCAGTTTCGCACCCATCTGGACCCGGCAAGTGCTGAGGTTATGTTATTGGACCCGCGCAAATCCCGGGGTGGGTATTTTACCAATTTTGGCTGGCGCGCTGCTGATGAGGGTGCCAACAACACACTGCCGGGCCTGAATACGCACTGGACGCTTGTTGCCGGTGAGGTGCTGACACCCGTTACCCCCATAACCTTGCAATATAGCTCACCCGAAGGTCTGGTATTTGAACGCCTTATCAGTGTCGATGAACAGTATATGTTCACCATCAGTGACACCGTGCGCAATGAAGGTACCGCGACCCGCATTATTGCACCAAATGGTATGGTGCGCCGTTATGGCAACCCCACTGAATTATCTGAAAATGCCACCCGCGAAGAAAAAATGAAAAACCGCTCCGGCTTTATTTTGCACCAAGGCGCGGTTGGGGCTATTGGCGAGAAACTGGTGGAGATCAAATACCGCAAGCTTGCCAAAGATGGTGGTGCCAAAAACACCGGCACCGGCGGCTGGCTGGGTTTTACCGATAAATATTGGCTTTCTGCCATGGTGCCGCCGCCCGATGCCAGTATCAGTTCCGATATTCGCACCTTTACCGGCGTTTCTGGCGACACTGTTTTTGAAGCCTCCTATCAGTTGGATGCCAAGACAATTGCGCCCGGTCAAAGCATATCCGCCGAGAACAGATTTTTTGCCGGTGCCAAGCAATATAAAGTCCTGCAAGCCTATCAGGAAAACCTGAGTATTACGCGCTTTGACATGTCTATTGACTGGGGCATTTTCTGGTTTTTGACGCGGCCCTACTTTAATGCACTGGATTTCTTTTATGGTCTTGTTGGTAATTTCGGCATTGCCATTTTGATCCTCACTCTGGTGATCAAAATCATTTTCTTTCCCATTGCCAACCGCTCTTATGCCTCTATGGCGCGGATGAAGGCCTTGCAGCCCAAAATGGAAGAGCTGCGCGCGCAGTTCAAGGATGAGCCGCAACGTATGCAGCAGGAAACCATGGAGCTGTACAAGCGTGAAAAGGTGAACCCGGTTGGCGGGTGCTTGCCCATGCTGTTGCAAATCCCCATCTTTTACGCGCTTTATAAAACGCTTTATATTTCCATTGAGATGCGCCACGCGCCCTTTTTTGGCTGGGTCAAGGATTTATCCGCGCCAGACCCAACCCATATCGGCAACCTCTTTGGGCTGATCCCGTGGGATCCCACCGGCATTCCCGTGCTGGGTGCGGTACTGGCCGTTGGCGTCTGGCCATTGCTTATGGGTATCACCATGGCCGCACAACAATTGCTAAACCCGCCAGCGCCCGATCCGGTTCAGCGGCGCATTTTCGCCTTCATGCCGGTGATTTTTACCATCATGCTGGCGCCTTTTGCCGCTGGTCTGGTGATCTATTGGGCATGGAACAATTTTCTCTCGCTGATCCAGCAATATTTCATCACTCGTAAAAATGGTGTCGAAACCCCGTTCGACAAATATCTGGCAATATTGCTAAACAAGATCGGCAAGGGAGAGGCACGCTGAGCGAGGATGTCTTTGACCCTACGGAACTGGAGGCGGCGCGGGTTTTCTTTGCGCGGCCCTGCGATTTTGTTCTGGGGGCGGTATCACTTGACAGCTTACCGTCTGGCGATTTGCCCGAAGTGGCTTTTGCCGGACGCTCCAATGTGGGCAAATCCAGTCTTTTGAACGCGCTGACCAATCGCAAAAATTTGGCCCGTTCATCCAACACGCCGGGACGTACGCGCGAGCTTAATTTTTTCAACCTTGATGAACGCCTGATGCTGGCCGATCTGCCGGGTTATGGTTATGCGCGGGCCTCTAAATCTGCCATTGCCGAGTGGAGTGCGCTGACCCGTGATTATTTGCGCGGACGGGCAAATTTACGCCGGGTATTTGTCCTGATCGATTCGCGTCACGGCATAAAGGACAGTGATCTGGCGGTGATGAATATGCTTGATGAGGCGGCCACCGTTTACCAGATAGTTTTGACCAAGCTGGATAAAATCAAAACAAACGAGCGTGATAAAGTAGTGGCAAAGACAGAAAAAGCGATTGAGAAACGCCCGGCGGCTTTTCCGCGCATCGCAGCCGTTTCAGCGGTTAAAGGCGATGGTATGGCCACATTGCGCGCCGATGTTTTCTCTCTGGTCTAAAGGCTGGAATACACTTATCCTGTTGGGCCAAATCAGTTTGACGAACCATATATGCGCACTCATTTTCTATTTCAGGTTTTTGGTTTTTGCCTGCTGGCGTTAATTGCCAGCATGATGCCGGGGCGTGCCCAGGCGGTCGGGCAAGAGATGTGCAACGAAACCAGCTATATCATTTATCTGGCCACCGGCATTCCCGAAGGCAAAGCCATACGCACCGAAGGGTGGGCACGTTTGCGCCCGGGTGAATGCCGTATTGTGTTGCCAGCACCGTTCAGCAAAGCGTCGCATTTTGCCTATGGGCATTCCTCTGCGGTTCATGCTGGTGGTCGCCAGCAATGGGGCGGGCGTGAAACCTTGTGCGTTGACCAGAGCGGTGATTTCTCTTTGGACGGGCATGGGAGTTGCGCTGAACTGGGTCTGCAGATGCGCAAGTTTAACGTCATCAATGTCAATCCGCCCAATGGCGGTCGCACCGTTTTATCCGAACCGTCAAACTTTGGTGCGCGCGCTGAGCTTGCCGGCATTCAACGCTTGCTCAAGGATAATGGATACCCGATGCGGGTTGTTGATGGTTATGATGGACGGCGTACACGCTCTGCGATACGAAAATTTCTGAAAAATCACGAAATTTCACCAAGACCTGAAAACCCGGGTCTGATTGATGCGCTGGAAGCAGCTGCTAAAGATAATTTGGCGCAAACAGGCTTGCAAATATGTAATAAGACGACCGAGGCGGCCTGGACGGCTTTTGGTAGACGCAAAGGAAAAGGCTGGGAAAGCAGGGGATGGTGGCACCTTACCCCGGGGGCTTGCACAACACTTGTGTCCGGACGGTTTACAGACAAAAATGTTTATATCTACGCCGGGCTTGAGGAGGATGGCATTGAGCGCCCACTAATGGCGGCCAAGGAAAAGTTTTGTGTATCTGATATTTTGTTTTCTATTGAAGGGCGGGGAAAGTGTGCTCTGCGAGGTTATTCTGAGCGTAACTTTGCCCTTTACAACAATGAAAGTGGCAAAGGGATTGCCATTGACCTTGTCATAGAAGATTTTGCCAAAACTGATGTGGTGGCGGGGTTGCGGAAATGAAAAAACGACTGCGTCAGACCCGCGAATGGGTGTTTGATCTTGATAACACGCTTTATCCGCCTGAATCTGACCTGTTTGCACAGATTGACCAGCGGATGACACAATATGTCTCCGAACTGCTGGACTTGCCGCCTGTTCAGGCCCGCAAGATACAAAAGGCCTGGTATGCCGAACATGGCACAACCATGAGCGGCCTGATCAACAACCATGACATCGAGCCGGACGGCTATCTCGACTTTGTTCACGATATTGACCTGTCCCCGCTTGATGTAGACCTCGGTCTTCATGCGGCGATCACCGCCCTGCCAGGCCGCAAGATTGTATTTACCAATGGCTCACGTGGTCATGCCAGCCGCGTTCTTGGTGCCCGGGGGCTGGATGGTGTTTTTGATGAGGTCATCGGTATTGAAGACACCGGTTATGTACCAAAACCGCAAGCACCCGCCTATACGCATTTGCTGGAAACGGTGAATGTCAAACCGGAACGCGCCGCCTTTATCGAGGACATGGCCCGCAACCTTGAACCTGCCCACGCACTGGGCTTTGTTACCATTTTGGTGCATTCACAAAAAGACTGGAGTCATGAGCCGGAAGGCGCCCGCCCGGCCAGTGCCGATGATGAACACGACCACGTACATTTTACCACCGGGGATCTGGCCGGATTTCTGGTTGATGCCATAAAAGAAGAGGAATAATTCTGTAATGGATACAGAACAGCTGGAAACGGCAATTCACACTATTTGGGACAGTAATGACGCGGGGGCCGAAGCAAAGGCCACGGTCAAACTGGTTATTAATGCGCTTGATCAGGGTGCCCTTCGTGTTGCGGAATCCGATGGCGCAGGCGGCTGGATCACTCACGCCTGGCTTAAAAAGGCCGTGCTGCTAAGTTTCAAGCTCAATAAAATGCAGGTTTTTGAACAGCCCGGCCTTGGAAATTCCTGGGACAAGGTCGCTTTGAAAACGGCAGGTTGGGGTGAGGATGACTTTGCCCGGGCCGGGTTTCGCATGGTGCCCCCCGCCACAGTGCGCCATGGTGCCTATATCGCGCCGGGTGCCGTGTTAATGCCGTCTTATGTCAATATCGGTGCCTATGTGGGCGAGGGAACCATGATTGATACCTGGGCCTCTGTCGGCTCGTGCGCGCAAGTGGGGGCGCATTGCCACATTTCTGCTGGCACGGGGATTGGCGGCGTGTTGGAACCCTTGCAGGCCAATCCGGTCATCATCGAGGACAATGTATTTGTTGGTGCCCGCTCTGAAGTGGTTGAGGGCGTCATTGTGCGCACCGGCTCGGTTTTGGCCATGGGGGTCTTTATTACCAAAAGCACCAAGATTGTTGACCGGGCCAGCGGCGAAATTCGCTATGGTGAAGTACCGCCGTTCTCGGTGGTCGTGCCGGGCAGTTTGCCCGACCCCAAAGGCGGGCCATCTTTGGCCTGTGCGGTTATTGTTAAAACCGTAGATGAGCGTACCCGCGCGAAAACCGCGATTAACGATCTGTTGCGAGAGTAAAGAATGCAGCCCTATTTGGACCTTTTACGCGATGTCTATGAGCACGGTGTTGAGCGAGGTGACCGCACCGGCACCGGCACACGCGGGGTGTTTGGACGGCAGGTCCGCTTTGACCTTCATGACGGCTTTCCCATGCTGACCACCAAAAAACTGCATCTGAAATCCATTATTCATGAGCTTTTATGGTTCCTCAAAGGCAGTACCAATGTTGCTTATTTGCGCGAAAACGGTGTGCGTATATGGGATGAATGGGCCGATGAAAATGGTGATCTGGGCCCGGTTTATGGCAAGCAATGGCGAAGCTGGGCCGCCCCTGACGGGCGCGTGATTGACCAAATAACCGGCGCTCTTGCGCAAATACGTGACACCCCTCATTCGCGCCGCATCATTGTCTCGGCGTGGAACCCGGCCGATATGGACACAATGGCCCTGCCGCCCTGTCATTGTCTGTTTCAGTTTTTTGTCGCCGAGGGGAAATTGTCCTGTCAGTTGTATCAACGCTCTGCCGATATTTTTCTGGGTGTACCGTTTAATATCGCCTCTTACGCACTGCTGACCTTGATGATGGCGCAGGTCACGGGGCTTAAACCTGGTGAGTTTGTGCACAGCTTTGGTGATTTGCACCTGTACCTTAATCATCTGGATCAGGCCGAGGAACAGCTGAGCCGAACACCGCTTTCTTTGCCGCAAATGACCATCAATAAGAACGTCACCGACCTGTTTGCCTTTACCTATGATGATTTTACGCTCAGCGATTATGCGCCGCAGCCCCACATCGCCGCCAAGGTTGCGGTTTAGCTTTCCTTGCGCTCGCCGCGCCAAACCACCCAGGACACCACAACGGCCCCCACCATCTTGCCCGCCACCGACATCACAATATTGGCCAGAGTGAACGAGCCTGTACGGATGAAATTCGCGCCGTAAAGAAAGGCTGTGCTATCTATCGGTGCGGCAATGAGGCTGGAAACAAACACCCGGCGCGATAATGGCCATTTGGTAAACGTAAAAATTGCCCAATCGACCAGTTCGGCAATGGCAAAGGCCGCACCAGAGGCCAGGGCCAGTTCCGGCCCGGCCAGCCATACCGTCAGACCCAGGGCGATGACCATGGCGATAAGCACACGGTGACCAATTTCACGCTGGGCAAAATCGCGCACCACCAGCACCAGCCCGGTCACCACCGTCACCGGATTAAACGACCAACCCTCCATCAAGGTTATGTTGGGCGCCCAGGTAAACGACCAGTTCACCAGGGGAATGATGGCAATATAAACCAGCGTCCATTTGATCGCGCCCATGCGCGTGATAAGAGGGGGCATATCGTTTCCTTTAAAAGCAATTTGAACCTAACCGATGAAACCCGAAGATAAAATACGTCTATCCCTGATTGTCGCCCGCGCCAGAAACGGGGTCATCGGTCATCAGGGCAAAATGCCCTGGCGTATCGCTTCGGAAATGGCGCATTTCAAACGCACGACGTTAGGCAAGCCCGTGTTGATGGGACGTAAAACATGGGACTCGCTTCACACCCGGCCTTTGCCAGGGCGAGATAATCTGGTGCTGACACGCGATAAAACCTATAAAGCGATTGGTGCAGAATGTTTTACTGACTTTGAAACCATGCACGCACGCAGTGTGGCTTTGGCGCGAGCCTGTGGTGCGAATGAGGTTATGGTTATTGGCGGTGCCATGCTCTATGCGTGCGCGCTGCCGTTTGCAGACCGGGTCTATCTCACTGAAATTGATGCAGACTTTCCAGGAGATGCCTGGTTCGCTGATCTTGACCCGTTGCAATGGTGTTTATCATCTATTTCTCCTGCACAGCAAAAAAACCCAGATGAACCCCCATATTCTATCAAAACATTCAACTTTTTATAAAAATAATAAATTTACAACCAGAGATATAGTTTCGACTAAATGACGCAGATGGCATGCCAAACCGTATTTTAATACAACGATGAAAAATTGAATTGTTGGTTTAATACTATAAATAATTATGTTTATAGTGTTTTTTTAAAAAACATAATTCGAAGAAAAATACAATTTGTATTTTAATGTATGTTTTTAGTTCATAACTATAAGAAATTATTTAATTAACAACAACATAAAATATTACCACAATTGGAATAACTTATTTATCTAGGTTGAAAAAAATATTTAACTGCTGTTAAAGTTAATTCGGGAGAATTGTTAGTGCTTATAAAAAAATCTCTTTCGATTTCTGGTCATCGCACCTCATTAGCGCTTGAACCCGAATTTTGGGCAGTGCTGGAGCAGACAGCATTGACAGAAGGTAAGCCCGTGGCTCGTCTTGTTGCGCAAATCGATAAGTCCCGCGAGGAAAGTAACGAGAAAAGCGGCCTTGCAAGTGCTGTCAGGGTCTGGTTGTTTCATCGGAAGGCTTCGCAGGTACCCCGGCAAGGCACAAACCATTCTGCACCACAAAAGCAATGGTGCTACAAATGTGGTACTCTTTCAGAGTTTTGTGATACAACGAGCGAGAGGGAATAAGCGTCTCGTAAAAACTGTAAAATATTGAAATTTGATCTTGCTATTTTAAGATATTCATAAGCACAACGAAGAAAAACACGGCGTAATGTAAAAAACGCCTAAAATCTGACAAGATAGACGTTATAGTGTGTATTCTGACAGGTAAAATTGTGGGGACACACATGAATAATGCCAACACGCACAGGATCCGTTTTACCGGGCCAAGCCAATATCTAACATGGATGTTGGGGTTTTTAGGCCTGGTCGGAGCGCTGGTTTATGCCCTGCAAACCGAGATACTTCTGGCGTTTGAAAGCAACCGCGCCATTAACGGCCTCATCATCGTGGTGTTTGTGGTTGCTGTTCTTTACACCTTTCGCCAGACCCTCGCCATTGGTCCTGCGGCACGGTGGGTCCGCCGACTGACGGCTGCTGATGATTTTTCCAACTTACATCGTCCACCAGGGCTGATAGCCCCCATGGCGGTGCTGTTATCGGAAACGCCGGGACATTTGAAATTATCCTCCGCCTCAACCCGGTCCATACTGGATGCGGTTTCATCGCGTATGGCAGAGTCCGGGGAAATCACCCGGTATCTCGGACGGCTGTTGATTTTTCTGGGGTTGTTGGGGACGTTTTGGGGGTTGTTACAAACCGTCAGCTCCGTTGGTTCTGCGGTTAGCGCGCTATCCGGATCAGCAGGCGGAGAGGAAGATATACTAAAGCTAATGCAAGCGCTGGAAGAGCCTATCAAGGGCATGGGCACTGCGTTTTCCTCATCTTTGTTCGGGCTTGCCGGATCTTTGGTTATTGGCTTTCTGGATCTGCAAGCTGGCCAGGCACAAAATCGTTTCTTTAACGAGATCGAAGACTGGACCGCAACGATCAGTCGTGTGGCTGTGGCGGGTAAAGAGGCAGACCCCGGAAGTCCGGCCTATACGTCGGCTTTGCTGGAGCAGTCAGCAGAAAATATCTCGGCACTGGAAAAGGTTATCCGCCAAAGCGAAGAGCATCGTGCGGCAGGAATAGAAGCGGTGCGTGAGGAGATAAAAATCCTGACCAAGACCATGATAACCTTGTCACGAGGTGAGAGACTCTAATGGCTGGTCCGCGACTATCGCGGCGCGGGGCCGGGGCCGAGGACTATTGGCCGGGCTTCGTTGATGCGTTGGCAACGCTGTTGCTGGTGGTGGTGTTTCTGTTATCACTGTTTATTGCCGCGCAGTTTACGCTGGGCCGGGCGCTCTCAGACCGCGATGCGGAGTTATCGCGCCTGAACACACGGTTGTCTGATCTTGCCAATATGCTGGCACTGGAACAGGACAAGAATAATAGCGCACAGGAACGCATCGCCTTGTTGCTGGTCACGCTGGAGAAGAAAAACACCGAAGTTGATACTTTGAATGCCGCGCTGGCAGGCGCGCAAGAGGCATCACTGGGAATACAAACAGCACTTGATGAGGAAAAGGAAATTTCGCAACAGGCTCGTGATGAGATCGTTACCCTGAACGCGCAGATCGCGGCCCTGAACGCGCAACTGGCGCAGCTTAATGCAGCCCTGGAGGCAGCAGAGCTGTTGGACAAAAAGCAAAAAACCCAGATCGTCAATCTGGGTAAACGCCTGAATGCGGCACTGGCGCAAAAAGTTTCAGAGCTGGCGCGTTACAAGTCCGAATTTTTTGGTCGTCTGCTG
Source organism: Robiginitomaculum sp. (assembly GCA_021776515.1). Lineage (GTDB taxonomy): Bacteria > Pseudomonadota > Alphaproteobacteria > Caulobacterales > Maricaulaceae > Robiginitomaculum_B. The sequence goes on from JAJFFS010000008.1 coordinate 34,763, forward strand.
GAGGTTCTGGGCGATCGTGAGGGCGTGCGTGTGGTTGGTGATCGATTTGTCTTTGAAACTGATGTCTTGTTTGCCTCCGGATCGGCAGAACTGAACCCGGATGGTGAACAATCGCTGGCGCAAATTGCTGCGGCCATCATCTCTGTATCAGAAGAAATTCCCGCCGATGTTGCCTGGGTCATCAGGGTTGATGGTCATACTGACAGCATTCCTATCCGCACCGGCTATGCCTCTAATTGGGAACTATCGGCGGCAAGGGCCATCTCTGTGGTGAAGTTTTTCATCCGCGCTGGTGTGCCACCAAAGCGCCTGGTCGCGGCGGGGTTTGGTCAATTTCACCCCATAGACCGTGGTCGTTCTGTCCAGGCTCTGGCACGTAATCGGCGTATAGAACTGAAAATGGATGCGCGATAGTCTCCTCAGAGCCCAAAGCGCGATTGCGCGTCGGCCTTATCGGCCGCCCCGTCGGAGGCGCTTTTTCGCGCCGCGAGACAGAAGTAATGGCGGTGAGAGTGGGATTCGAACCCACGAGACGGGAACACCGCCTACACGCTTTCCAAGCGTGCGCCTTCGACCACTCGGCCACCTCACCTGCGCCGCGCACTATACGCATGAAGGGCTGTGCCGCAAGGCGTCCTTAGGTGCAGATTGCACCTCAACACCCAAGGTTCAAAGTATCGAAAACAAAACAATGGCGAGGACGGTGCCAATGGCCGGAACAATAACCGTCAAGGCACCAACGACACCGTAGGCATCCTTATGGGTTTCGCCGCAAATGGCGCGGATGGTGGTCACCACATAACCATTATGGGGCAAGCTATCCAGCCCGCCAGAGGCAATGGCCACCACCCGGTGCAAGGCCTCCGGGTCCACCGGTTGGGGGGCATCGGCTCCCACATAATGCGGGGCCAGCAGAGGCAGGGCGATGGTTTGTCCGCCCGAGGCCGAACCCGTGAGGCCACAAATGATGGTAATGGCCAGCGCCGCCGCAATCAGCGGCGAGCCGGGCATGGCCGTTACCGCATCCAGCGCTATTTGAAAGGCCGGTGCGCCCTTGGCCACCGAGCCAAATCCGACGACAGCACAGGTGTTGGCAATAGCGATAACGGCACCGGTTGCCCCCAGGGCAACGGCACCACCAAAATCGGTAAAGCGCCTGAAGTTAAAGGCCGTGGCCACAGCAATACCGGCAGCAAGGGCAATGACAAGCGCAAACGATTCATAGGCATCATGGAAAACTTTGGTAGAAACCAACACCGCAAGCAATGGTAACAGGGACAGAAGCGGATGTGGCATTGTGCCCGGACCTCTGGGTTCCGGGTCATTTGCCCGGCCCGTAAAGCTTTCTCCATTGGCAATGGCCTTTTGCATCATCCGGGACAGCCAGTAATAACCAGCAAGAGCCATAAAAATAGCGACGATGAGGCTGACTTGCCAACCGGCATAAGGCGTGGTGCCAAGGTAGGAAATGGGGATCCAGTTTTGTATCTCAGGCGAGCCAGCCGAGGTCATGGTGAAGGTGACCGAACCAAAGGCGATGGTTCCCGGTAAAAACCGGCGCGGTAAATTGGCTTCACGAAAAAGCCCCACCGCCATGGGATAAACCGAAAACGCCACAATAAAAACGCTAACCCCGCCATAGGTGAGAATTGCACAGGCTGCGACCACCGCCAGCACCGCGTGCCTGACCCCCAGTTTGTCAACGATCCAGTGGGCAACAGAATGGGCGGCGCCACTATCTTCCATCACCTTGCCAAAGATGGCCCCCAGCAGGAACATCAAAAACCAGTCACGGAAAAACCCGGTAAAGCCGGTCATGTAACTGACGGCAAAGGAGGCGTCCGTTGAGCCGCTTTGTGGCAAAAGCGCCAGCCCCGAAGTTAGGGCAATCAGGATCGCGCAAAGCGGCGCGGCGACAAGAATGCTCATACCGCGCATGGCCAGATAAACCAAAAGTGCCAGGGCCAAAGCCAGCCCGATAATGCTCACCATTTACGTTTCCCGCCATTCTAACCAAACCGGGGGTCAGAATGTGTCTTGACGCCCTGCCGCGCAACCCCAATGGTAAGTCATACACCTATAAACAGGAAAATATGCCGTGACTGAAAATATTGAATACTCATCTGCCGACGGTCTGAAACTGTTTGCCAAATCCTATGGTCCAGTGGATGCGCCGCTGAGCGTTTTATGTATGCACGGTTTGACCCGCAACCATCAGGACTTTGAACCCATGATAGCGGCGCTTGGCGATCAATACCGCTTTATCGCCGTTGATGTGCGGGGCCGTGGGCGCTCGGCTTATGACCCCGACCCTACGCATTATACGCCGCAGGTCTATATCAAGGACATGGAGATATTGCTTGACCACCTTGGCTTAAAACGGGTTGCGCTTGTCGGTACGTCCATGGGCGGATTGATGGCGATGTTGATGATGAAGGCCATGCCTGCGCGGATTTGCGGCGTTGTCCTGAATGATATTGGCCCTTCGGTGGACAAGGCTGGCCTGAAACGGATTGCCGGTTATGTCGGCAAAAGCGGACCGATTGAGAACTGGGCAGAGGCGGCAGATAGACTACAGAATATGCAAGGGCCATTTTTCCCCGCTTTGGATGCGGATGACTGGATGGCCTTTGCCCGGCGGACCTTTCGTGAACGGGATGATGGTCAGGTGGTGCTTGATTATGACCCGGCCATTGCCGCATCCTTTGGTAAGGGCAAGATCAGCCTTTGGCTACGGTTGCTTATGTGGCAGCTATTCAAATCCATGTATGCGTCTCCGCTGCTCGTCATACGCGGGCAAATTTCGGATCTTTTCGCCGAAAAAACCATGAGCACCATGGTGCGCCGCCACCCTGATGCTCGCGCTGTCACCGTACCAGAAGTGGGCCACGCCCCCATTCTTGATGAACCCGAAGCCGTTGCTGCCATCGCCGAATTTCTGGCGTATTGTGAACAGGACCGGCAGGCCAGCTAACTTTTTCTCTGACAAAACGGCACCTCTGCTTTAGCGTGTAGTCTATACGAGCCCGGGAGACACATAAATGCAATTGATGGCGGCAAGCGCGGATGACCTGCAGGTGGTATCAGCTTTGGTTCAGGATGGCGTTGCCCGCATTCGTGACCTGCAACGCGACGTGGCGGCACGGCGTTTTACCCTGGGGCTCAACCGGTTTCGCTGGGAAATGGTAAGCGAGGGCAAACAACCATCCCGCGTGCGCACAGGTTTGATGATTGAAGGGGTGAGCGCTGTGCGCACACAACAATTAAGCCGCGCCAACCCAGATGCCGTAATTGATGTTTTATCGCTAAGTTTTACGCCGGACGAGAAAAACCCTCCCGCAGGGGTTTTGTGTATTGTATTGGCTGGCGGTGGCCAGATAGAACTGAACGTCGAGTGCATTGATGTGACCCTTGCCGATGTCAGCAAAACATGGCGAACCCGCCATCAGCCGGATCATGGACACGATGGCTGAGGATAGTAAAAAAGACAGCATTGCCAAACTGGACCTGGACGAGCGATCGCTTTCGGCGCTTTCGGCGGATTCAGAGCATGAACGCCGGGTGGCTATTTTTGACTTGCTTGAGGAAAACACCTTTCGGCCCACAGGGGCACCGGATGGCCCCTATGCGGTAAATTTATCAATTGTGGATCGCAAGCTGGTGTTTGACATTTCGGTTGTGAATGGCGCACCGGTGCGGCGCTTGATTTTATCGCTGACGCCGTTTCGGCGAATTGTGCGGGATTATTTTATGATTTGCGAAAGATATTATGAAGCCATTCGTACGGCGGCCCCGGCGCAGATTGAGGCCATCGATATGGGGCGGCGGGGTATCCATAATGAAGGCTCTGAATTGCTGGAAGAACGATTAAAGGACAAGGTGGACATGGATTTTGATACTGCACGACGTTTATTCACACTGATCAGCGCCTTGCATGTGAGGAATTGAATTAATGACAAAACCAAAATCCGTACTGTTTTCCTGCACGATGAATTCCATTCGCTCGCCCATGGCAGCCGCGCTGTTACGGCGACGTTATGGCAAGGCCGTAAAGGCCGATTCCTGCGGCGTTTATGAAGGTTATCTAGACCCGTTTATGGTGCAGGTTATGGAAGAATGGGGAGTTGATCTGGCAGAACATGAACCTAAAAGTTTCTCAGACCTGGACCCATCCGCATTTGATCGCGTTATCGTGCTAACCCGCGATGCCGAAGAAAATGCCAAAGAATTTCTGAAAGACAGTGAGATTACGCCAGAGTATTGGGAAACTCCCAACCCTACCGATGAAATGTTCGGACCACGGGATTTGCGCATACAGGCCTATCGGGATTGCCGGAACTTTCTTGACAGCCAGATCGCTGCACAATTCGGTCCCAAACCTTAAAACAACATTCTCTAAAAAGAACCCTCTAAAAAAGTACTCTCTAAAAAAGCACTCTGGGATTCATGATATTATCGGGATCAAGAGCTGTTTTGACGGCACGCATCAATTGCATTTCCACATCGCTTTTTTGGGTGAGCAGTTCTGGTTTTTTCAAAATACCGATGCCGTGCTCTGCCGATACAGAACCGCCAAGGGCGGATACGCGATCATAGACCGCCTGGGTAAGGCGTGCGCCTTGTCGGGTAAACTCATCGGGGTCCATGCCCGGGGGCTGCAGGATATTAAAATGCACATTGCCATCGCCCACATGACCAAAGGCAAACACGCGACAGTTTGGGACGATGCGTATGGCCTCGCCCGAGGCTTCATCAATGAAACGCGCAAGGGAAGAAACCGGCACAGATATATCGTGCTTTAGGGCCGCGCCCTCATTTTTTTGCGCCGCAGACAGCGATTCGCGCAGGCGTAAAAATGCCTCTGCCTGCGTATGAGACTGGGCGATGACGGCATCCTCGACAAGGCCTTGTTCCATCGCCTCGCTCAGCACGGCTTCCACCAGACCATCGGCTTGTGTTTGGTCAAAAAACCCAAACTCTACAAAGATCTGCCATGGTGAAGGTTTTGCCAATGGTGCCTGATTTCCGGGCACGTTTTTAACCGTATAGTCCACGCCAATTTGCGGGATCAGTTCAAATTTTGAAAGGGCATTTCCGGTTTTTGCGCGCATCAGCGCCAGCAGTAGAATGGCATCCTTAACACTGGTCAGGCCGCACCATGCGCTTTTACGGATGGGCGGTTCCGGAAACAGTTTTAGCACCGCGGCTGTAATAATGCCCAATGTTCCCTCTGCACCAATGAACAAGTGTTTGAGGTCATAGCCGGTATTGTCTTTGCGCAGACCGTTAAGCGCACTCCAGACATCGCCCGTTGCTGTCACCACTTCCAGCCCCAAAGTGAGATCGCGGGTATTGCCATAGCGCAGTACCTCCATCCCTCCGGCATTGGTTGAAAGCACCCCGCCAATTGTTGCCGTGCCTTCACTGGCCAGAGATAGCGGGAAAAGCAGCCCCGCTTCACGCGCCGCCGCTCGGGCTTCTGCCAGTGTGACCCCGGCCTCCAGCGTCAGGGTGGCATTTTCGACATCCAGTGTATGAATACGGCTCAGGCATTTGGTGGAGAGCAGCAATTCACCTTGGGGTATTTGCCCGCCGACAAGGCCAGTATTGCCGCCTTGCGGTGTTATTTTAATGCTATGACGGGCGCAAAAGCTGACCAGTTCAGAGGTTTTTTTTGTACTGTCTGGCAGTGCCAATAGCGGGGTTTGGCCCTGCCAGCGATCGCGCCATTCATGCAAATATGGCAAAAGCTCATCTGCATCCTCTTTCCAGCCTTTTGAGCCAAGAATGGATTTTATGTCAGCAAGATGCTCATCATTGATGCTCATGGCGTTTCTGTCTTACCTTGAAAGGGGGGCAGAGCATCCATTATTTCGCGTTGCGTAATGTTCCCTTCGCGCAAAACATGAACCTCGCCATGACTAAGGTTCACCAGTGTCGATGACACGCCCTTCTGGCAAGGGCCATCTTCAAGATATAGCGCCGCACCGGCCATAATTTCAGAGGCAATATCTTCGGCACGTGTTGGCGCGGGCGCACCGGCAATATTGGCACTGGGGGCCGCCAGCGCACCATTAAAGTGCGCGATCAGGCTTTGCGTTTTTTCATGGGCAGGTACGCGCAGACCAATGGTGCCTACCGCGCCTGTCACTGCCGGGCACAGTAGCGCATCGGCACGTTTAGGCACAATCAGGGTCAGTGCGCCCGGCCAAAACCGTGCGGCAAGGGCGCGGGCGCGGTCATCAAAAACACCGTATCGTTCAGCCATAGCACTATCGGCCACCAACAGGCTAAACGGCTGATCCGCCGGGCGCTGCTTCAAGGCATAAAGACGCTGCACGGCTTTGGTGTTATGGGCATCTGCCGCCAGCCCATAGACCGTGTCTGTGGGGACAATAACCAGCGCACCATCGCGCAAGGCGCTACAAGCTTCATTTACGTGTTTATTCATGTGTGCATTAGAGCGCTTTGGCTTCTATGTCTCAAGAGGCGGCGCGGCGTTTGGCCTTCACCCGGAACTGAACCTGCACTATTTTTGAAACCGTACCGGCACCGGGGTCAGCATTGGTTCCAATGCCAAAGGCCAGCCTGTCAAGCGAGGCAACGCCCTGTGCGAAGGCTTCATCGCCATTAATATCAAGGCCAAAAACAAGGAAAAGCGGCAGGCGCAAACCCCGCAATGTTAAATGCCCCACCATAATATATTCGCCATCTTCATTTTTGCGAACGCTTTGGCTCTGAAACACCGCCTCGCTGGCGCTGGCAATATCAAACCAGTCTGCTTCGGGCAGGCTTTTATCATAACTGACATCGCCGGTCTGCGCCGACCCCAGATCAACGTGGACGGTGATATTGGCCGATGCCAGATCGTCCGGGTCAAATAATATATCGGCATTCCAGCGGGTGAAATTGCCCTCAACCGTGCGGCCTGAATGGGTGAAGGCGAAAGCTAGCTTGCTGTTTGCCGGGTCCACAATCCAATTGCCCTGTGTGTTTGCCTGCGCACCTAATCTATTGGCCGGGATAGCCTTTTCGGGTAAATTACCCAGCAAAGCCATGGTCACAAAAAGCAAAGCCGTGCCACCAAACACCAACAATGCGCCGCGTGGTTTACGCACGGGTGGCGTGCTTTCCCCCATGGCCGGGATCATACGGGTCATCTCATTATCTTTGTTGATAAACTGGTGTTTTAGCGCTGCGCCTACATGCAAGAGCAACAGGCCAATGGTGCCAAAGGCCAGTAATTCATGAACCTCGTGCAACCCGCCAGCAATCCCTTTTTTATGCTCCGCGCCCATCTGCGCCAGAAACCAGATATGCGGCCAGTTTATCTGTGTTAAAAACATGGTTGGAATGTTTTTTGGTGACGCCGAAACCATCATCCAGCCGGATAAAGGGATAGCAATAATCAGCCCGTAAAACACAATGTGCGTGCCCTGTGCCGCCAGCCTTTCCCAGGCTTTCATCGTGTCCGGCAAGGGGGGTGGCGGGTTCATAAACCGCCACCCCAGCCGCGCCAGTGACAAAAACAGCACCATCAGGCCAAAGCTTTTATGCAGCTGATAAACACTAATTTGTATCGCCTTTGGTGCATCCTCCATCCACAGCCCCACAGGCACCAGACCAAGAATGAAAATGGCGATCAACCAGTGCAGTATAATGGCGACACGGTTATAACGTGCCGTAGTGAGGGCCGGGCCCATGCTTATGGAGCTTTACCAAATTCGGCTTCAATGAAGAACTCTATTTCATCACCAATAAAAGGCACATAAGCGACCAGCCCCCAATTGGAACGCTTCAGTTTGCCATGGCCGGAAAACCCGACCGCCGGCCTACCGGCCATGGGATGTTTGGCATAGGCACCGTTCAGGGTTACGTGCATGCTTACCGGATGAGTTTTACCCAACATGGTAAAGTCTCCGGTAATGACGCCCGTATTATCGCCCGTGCGTTCAATGCCTGTCGCCTTATAGGTGATTTTAGAAAATTCACCGGCATTAAACCATTGCTCGCCATTGGCCAGTTCACCATCAAAATCTGTTTTTTCCGGATTTGGATAATCCGTGCGAATGGATGTCGGGTCGATGGTGACCGCCAGTGTGCTTTGTTCAGGCTTGCCCGCATCCAGATTTAGATCAACATCAAAGCTGGTGAAGCGGGCGGTATAATTGGACAGGCCAAAATGGCTAATCTTCCATGTCAGGCTGGCATGGCTCATATCAATATTATACGCGCCGGATGGGATGTCGGCCAGCGACACGACGGCTGCGGCAGTTTGTGCCTTTGCCGCCTGCTCATGGGCCTCGTGGGTCTGGGCAGTGCCCGCAACAAAAAGGGCGACACTGGTGGTCAGGATAAATTTGTTCATTTTATAACTCCTGTTCGCAAGCTACTACATGCTTTGTGATTAGAGAATACGTTTGTCTTCACAATCAATTGAGTTTGAAAAACAATCTCCAAAAAAGAGGGCTGACGCATATAGCGCCAGCCCTTTTTAAGGTCGGTCGATGAGGGACGTTTCCTCCCCGAAAACGCCAAACGAAACGCCAAGCGCTTCGTCTAACCGCATCCTTGAGGAGTAGGCAGGCGGAGTCAAGCTCGCACAATGATTTGGTAATCATTTCAACGTCTAGTTGAGTGCTTGTTCAACCATTTCAATCAGGGATTCTTTAGGCCCGGTGGTTTGCGCCGGGCGGCCTTCGCGCCATTCTTTATTGTCTTTGATGTCTCCGGACATTTGCTGACCCAGCACCAGGTTTTTGACCGTAACCTGACCGGCAAGGCGTTCATCTTCGCCAACGATAACCACTGCCGGGGCATTGCGTTTGTCGGCATATTTCATTTGCGCCTTCATGCCGCTGCCGCCCATGTAAACCTCGGCGCGAATATTGGCGGCGCGCAGCGCGGTTGCCATGGCAAAATAGCGGGCCATCTGGTCTGCTTCCAATGCCAGAATAACTACCGGGCCAATTTCGGTTGTTCCCAGACGTCCAAGGCTGTGCAAGGCAGCGGCAAAGCGCGAAACGCCAAAGGAAAACCCGGTTGCAGGTACGGGCTGGCCGCGAAACCGGGCGATGAGATCATCATAACGCCCGCCGCCACCGGCGGAGCCAAAGCGTGTTGGCTGGCCTTTTTCATTGACTGTTTCAATGCGCAAATCGGCCTCAAACACTGGCCCGGTATAATAACCAAGGCCGCGCACAATGGAGGGGTCAATGATGGCCCGGCCATCATCATAACCGCAGGCTTGCAACAGCGCGGCAATGGCCCGCAACTCATCCAGGCCTTCCGCGCCCTTTTCGGAAACGCCCATAAGCGGCTCCAATGCTGATAATGTGGCGTCCAGATCATCAGCGCCTGCCTCGGTATAGGCCAGCACGGTGGTAATGCCTTGGGCACTAAGTCCGGCGCCTTTGGTAAAATCGCCCGAGGCATCCTTGCGGCCATCGCCCAATAGCCGGGCAACAGCCTCTGGCCCCAAACGGTCCAGCTTGTCGATGGCGCGTAACGTGCGCAAGCGTTGCAAGGCACCCTCATCGGTGTCCGGCACGCCAATATTGCCCAAAATGGCATCCAGCAATTTACGGTTATTGACGCGGATTACATATTCGCTGCGTGCCAGCCCGGCGGCATCCATAACATCGGCGGCCAGCATGATCATTTCGGCATCTGCCGCCGCGCCCGGTGCGCCAATAGTATCGGCGTCAATTTGAATAAATTCACGAAACCGCCCGGGCCCGGGTTTTTCATTGCGCCAGACCGGCCCCACGGCAAACCGCCGCAAGGGCTTGGGCAGCGGGTCATAGTTTTCGGCGACAAAACGCGCCAAAGGTGCGGTCAGGTCATAGCGCAAGGCCATCCATTGATCGTCGTCATCGGTAAAAGCAAAAACACCTTCATTGGGCCGGTCATCATCGGGCAGAAATTTACCCAAACAATCAGCATATTCCAGAGCCGAAGTGCTTAGCGGCTCAAAGCCGTGGCTGGCGTAAACATCCGCTGCCGCCGCAATCAGCGCATTTTCAGCACTGGCCAGCGCACCAAAACGATCTTCAAAACCTTTGGGGCGTCTGGCCTTGGGGCGAAAGGATTTGGTCTTTTTGCTCATGATGGTTTTGTTATCCGCTTAATCAGTGTCGCCGTTGAGGGGTCCATACCGTCTGTGTCTGTGTTTTCAAGGCGGTCTTGCAGGTCGAGCGCCACATGCTTGCCCAGTTCCACCCCCCATTGGTCAAACGGGTTGATACCGCAAAGTACGGCCTGAGCTACGGTTTCATGTTCATAAAAGGCCAGCAATGCGCCCAGGCAAAATGGCGAAAGTTCATCCAGCAACAGTATTGTCGAAGGGCGATTGCCGGGGAAGTTCTTATGGGGTTCGGCAGGGTTTTCCGGCGTGCCGGTCATCAAGGCGCGGGACTGGGCCAACATATTGGCCAGCACGCCCTTGTGTTGGGCCGGATTGTGTTCCTGATCCCGTACAAAGCCGATAAAATCTACCGGCACCGGTACCGGCCCCTGATGAAGTTGCTGGAAGAAAGCGTGTTGGGCATTGGTCCCTTCGGTACCAAAAATAACCGGCGAAGCGGCCAGTGTGGCAGGGGTACCATCGGCCTTAACGCTTTTGCCGTTTGATTCCATAATCAGCTGTTGCAAATAGGATGGCAGCAAAGCCAGCCGCGTTGCATAGGGGATAATGGCGCGGGCTTGCAAGCCCAGAAAATTACGGTTCCAGAACTGGATAAGCGCAGACAAAAGCGGCGCATTGGCGTGCACCGGGGTGTTCAGCGCGTGAGCGTCCATGGCCGCTGCGCCCGCTAATAATTCGTCAAAGGCACCGCCCGATAGTCCGGCCATAAGGCTTACCCCAACGGCAGACCACAGCGAATAGCGTCCGCCTACCCAGTCGTACATGGCAAAGACGTTGTCCTCGTTGATGCCAAACGCCTTGATGGCTTCAAGGTTGGAGGAAATGGCGGCTATGTGTTTGGCGGGTGCATCGGCACCCAAATGCTGGACCAGCCAGGCCCGTGCCACATTGGCATTAGCCAGAGTTTCGCGGGTAGAGAAAGTTTTGGATACCACCACAATCATGGTTGCTTCCGGGTCGCACCCTTCCAGCGCATCGTTTATGTCGGCGGCGTCAAGATTGGCGGCAAAGCGCACGGTAATGCCGGGTGCCTTATGGCGATGCAGGGCTTGCGCCAGCAGACGCGGCCCCAGATCCGAGCCACCAATACCGATATGCACCAAAGTGCTGATCGGTCTGCCGGTAATGCCTTTTACTTCGCCAGCCCGAAGTTTGTTGGTAAAGGCCCGCATTTTGGTGCGTTCTGCCTTGACCGATTTAGAAATATTTTTGCCCAATGCCATGGCCCCGGCACCATCCGGTGCCCGCAATGCCATATGCTGCGCGGCGCGGCTCTCGGATGTGTTGACCACATCGCCCGCCGCCATGGCAGCAAAGAACCCGGTTAAGTTTCTCACCTCAGCCAGTTTCAACAGGCATTCGAGCGTTTCGTTATCAACCTTTTGTTTTGAAAAGTCAGCAAATATGCCCGGTGCCTGAATACCAAGGTGCGCCATGCGTTGCGACTCATCGCTCAACAGGCTCACCAAAGTGTGTGTTGACAATCGTGCCGCCAGATCAGAAAGCTCGCCGATGATAGATTTTTCACTCATACGTCCTTTTCCCGCGCCGGGACCGGCAATGCAAGAGGTGAACAAGGTGTCTCCCAAAGTTTTTGGCAGGGTTTTTACGGATTTAAGAATTATATATGCCGTTTTTCTGATCGCGCTTTTTGGATTTGCCTCTCCGGTACGCAGCGATGACCTTATGGACAATTTCAAGGAATTTCAGATGAGTGCACAGACGCTGGTAGAGGCGGCAGCTGAGGCGACGACAATGGCAAGTGCGCACCCCTTCGCCCCGCCAGAGGCTTTTGATATGGCAGGCGGCTTTGCCCGTGGCATTATAAACTTTAGCGATCTGGCCAAAGCGTTAAGCGCACAGTTAGAGTTGAATAATGGCCCCAGAGATCTGCGTTGCATTTATCGGGGCATGGCAGAGGATGCAAAAAAACGTTTGTCTGCGCTACAGCATGCTAAAAATGCCGGCGCGCAGGCGGTGATCCTGAAGGATTTGAACGCGCTTTTTTCTGATGCCGTTGAAATAACACCGGCCAGTAAAACCGCCTTGGCAGATCATCATGAGGAAGGGGCAGGACAATGCCCGACAGCGCCCGGTCAAAAAATAGACAATCTACCCAATCTCTAAATGGGGTGCTTTACCGCGCCATAAGGGCATCAATGACCATGCCTTCGGTCAAAAGCTGCGGCAGAATTTGTGGCTGGGTCACACCCGGATGATAGACAAGGTAAAGCGGTACACCGGCGCGGCCATGGCGTGCCAGTTCCCGGGCAATATCGTCATTGCGGTTGGTCCAGTCACCCACAAGATAAACAGCGTTTGCTTTTTTGAAGGCGCGGCTGACCTTTTTGCTGGAAAGTGCAAGGCGCTCATTGACCTGACAGGTCACGCACCAGCTGGCGGTAAAATCGACAAACACCACATGGCCTTCGGCTTGTAATTCGACGGCCCGCCCCGGTGCCCACACTTGCGGCTCCAGTGCGCTGGCATCTTTGCCGTTCAGCCCGGACCATAGCACCCAGAGAGTGGCGATAAGGGCGATAACGGCGCTGATTTTACCCGCACGTTCACCCTTGGCGGCCCACACCGCAAAGGCGATAAGCACCATGGCCGCCAAAACGGCGGCAACACCGATGGAGCCCGCCTGACCATCCAGCACCCAGACCAGCCACACAGCAGCAGCAAACATGGGAAAGGCCATCAATTGGCCAAAACGCACCATCCAGTCGCCGGGCTTGGGCAGCAAGCGCAAAAGCGCCGGGAAAAAGCTAAGGGCAAAAAATGGCGCACCGAAACCAAGACCTAAAGCCGCAAACACAGCCATGGTGATGCCGGGTCCCTGAGTTAATGTATAACCAAGCGCCCAGCCCATAGCCGGGGCCGTGCAGGGGGACGCCACCACCACCGCCAGAACGCCGGTGAAAAATGCGCCGGTATTACCGCCCGCACCCGCCAGTTCACTGCCTAGCCCCATCATGCGTTCGCCAAAATGCATAAAGCCCAGCAGCATCAGGCCCAGAATGAAGAACAACAGTGCCAAAGCGGCAACAAAGGGCGGGAATTGCAATTGAAAGCCCCAGCCAATTTGCTGGCCCGAAGCCTTTAGCGCAATAAGAAGTCCACCAAGCGCCATAAATGAAATCAGCACACCAGCCAGAAACAAAATTCCGTGGCGACGGATTTCACTGGCCTCATCGTGGGCGCGGGTGACAAACCCCATGGCTTTCATGGAGAGGACCGGAAATACGCAAGGCATCAAATTAAGGATCACACCGCCAATAAAAGCAAATAAAAGCGCCTGAATTAACGCTGCGCCGCTTTGAGCCTCTGGTTCTGTACCGGGCATGGTATCCGCACCAGTACCCGCCAGCGCGACACCGGGATGCACGGTAAGGGAGACCGCCTTGTCGCCAAGGGCCAAAACGCCCTCTATCGGCCCGTTTAAGCCTTTTTTGGCCCGATAGCCCGGCTTGGTCCACAAGGTAAAGCCCTCTGGCCCCCGCGATAGTAATTGCGGTTCGGCATGGCGGACGGCGCCGGTATCAATGGGGAAAAAGTAGGCGGTTTTCACGTTTTTCAAACCCGGCCCGGCGAAGCTATAGGTCAGGGTTTCACCTTTTAGGCTCGCCCCTGTTTGAATACTGCTGTCAGGCGCTGCCATTTTAGCCAGGGCATCTTGCGCCGTCTCGTGCCATTTTGAGTTGGGTGTGGTTGTTTCCCCGGTTTGCACGGTGAAGGTGAAATGGCCTTCTTCGGGAATGCAAATATCTTCGCAAATCAGCCAGGTAGCATGGGCGGCAAAGGTAAGCGTTTGCCCCAATGCCAGATCAGCGGCGGCATGCAAAGGCACAGTGTAAATTGCCTCATCTTCATAACCATAATTGACCAATGGTCCCAGCGCGATTGTTTGGGGCACGGGCCATTGAATATCGCCTGCCGTAATGCCGGTCGGTAATGTCCAATGAATGCGGGTGGGTTCGCCCGCATCGCCCGGATTAATCCAGTATGTGTGCCAATGTTCACGAAGGTCCATTTTCAGGACGGCATTAAAGCTGTCGCCGGGCGCAATGGTCGTAACATCGGCCTCTAATTGCGCGGTCGCATTTTCCGTCGTGGCGGTGCTGGCAAGGGCGGGCGCACCCCCAAAGGTTAGCAAGGCAAACAGGGCCAATAAAACGCGCATGAATAAAACTCCAAAGGTCAATTTACGCCCTATAGCGCCTGCGTACCCCTATGGGCAGACCCCCTCGCGCTTTTGTGAGGGTAAACGCCTATTTCTTTACCAGATCACCTGCCAGTGCCTGCTTGATAAGCGCTATGGTCTCGCTCACGCCATAAATGGCAATGAACGAACCAAACCGTGGCCCCTGACTTTGCCCCAGCAAAATTTCATACAAAGCCTGAAACCACAGGCGCAAATTTTCAAATTCGTGGGCCTTGCCCACGGCAAAAACAAGGTTTTGCAATTCCTTGGCATCTGTCTCTGCTTCGTGTTCACGCAATTGCCCGGCAAGGTCGGTTAACGCCGCACGTTCCTTGTCGTCGGGTGCGCGATAGGTTTTGGTTGGTTTAACAAAATCCTCGTAATAACGAACCGCATACCCTGCCAGATGATCTAAAAGAGGGTGTGTTGTTGATGAAGCCTCCGGGGCATAGCGCGAAATAAAACCCCACAGCGCTTCCTTGTTCTCGACATTGGCGGCGCTGACCAGATTAAGCAAAAGCGCAAACGAGATGGGCGAGTTGTGCTCAGGCACGTCGCCATTATGGATATGCCAGACCGGGTTGGCGAGTTGCTGTGTAGCATCCTGATCCGGATAGGCGGCCAGATGTTGCAGATATTCATCCACCGCTTTGGGGATCACATCGAAATACAGCTTTTTGGCTACGCGGGGTTTTTGGAACTGATACAGCGACAGGCTTTCCTGCGGCGCATAAGCCAGCCATTGCTCGACAGAAATACCATTGCCCTTGGATTTGGATATTTTTTCGCCTTTTTCATCCAGAAACAACTCATAGACATATTGCGCCGGGGCACGCACGCCCAAAATGCGGCAGATTTTGGAATAAATCGGTGCGTTATCCTGATGGTCCTTGCCGAACATTTCAAAATCGACGCCCAGTGCCGCCCAGCGCATGCCAAAGTCCGGCTTCCATTGCAGCTTGGTTTGCCCGCCGGTGACAGCGATGGTGACCTCGGTGCCGTCTTCATCATCAAAAGTGATGGTGCCGGCCTTGGCGTCCACAGACTTCATCGGCACATAAAGCACCCGGCCGGTTTTGGGCGAGATGGGCAGAAACGGTGAGTAAGTGGCCTGACGTTCCGCGCCCAATGAGGGCAGCATTACCGCCATGATCTCATCAAATTTCTCCAACGCCCGCAAGAGCATCGCATCATATACGCCGGATTTATAAAGTTCTGTCGCTGAAAGAAATTCATACTCAAAACCGAAGCTGTCGAGAAAGGATCTAAGGCGGGCATTATTATGGTGGGCGAAGCTTTCATACTCATTGGAAAACGGATCTGGCACAGCCGTCAGCGGCTTGCCCAAATGAGCAGCCAGGATTTCCTGATTAGGCACATTGCCAGGGATTTTACGCATCCCGTCCATATCATCGGAAACGCAGATCATCCGGGTGGGGGTTTTATTATCCGTCAACACATGAAAGGCATGACGCACCATGGAGGTGCGCACCACTTCACCAAAGGTGCCGATGTGTGGCAGGCCCGACGGGCCATAGCCGGTTTCAAATACCACGGGACCTTGCTTGGGCTGACCAGCTTTTTCCATTTGCTCCAGTCGTTTGAGAAGCGCACGGGCTTGCTCGAAGGGCCAGGCTTTGGCAGATGCGGCGAGGGCGGCGATGTCAGACATGAATAAGGTTCCCGGTTTAAGTGCCCGGGGTAAACATGCCATGCGATATGGTCAAGCGTTCAAGGGCATGGGTTAGCTTTTTACCGCCAATCCTCACGGCTATGGCGAACGCGGATGATCGAAATCTGATTATGTTTGATCGTATATATAATAACGTGGGAACCATAAGAGCATACGCGCACGGCTGGCGATAATTCTGAACGCTCCCGGTAGAGTGTTGGGTTCTTAGCAATTTTCTCAAAACTCTCAAACAACCCTAATGAATACGCCTCCGCTTGCAGAACACCAAAATTTACTACACCTACCGCGTATAAACGGATAATATCGGCCTTAGCCAATTCACTTATTTCATAGCCCATAGCCTAGACGTCTACACCAGCACTTTTCCGTGCTTCTTCCATAATCTGTTCCGGAGTTCGGTCACTGATCCCGCTTTCAATGCCTTCTGTTACCAGTTTTTGCATGTTGGCAATTTTTTGCGCCCGCTCCTGGTCACGGCGGATGAGATCGCGAAGATATTCACTATCATTGGTAAAATCCCCGTCCGCTATGCGGGACTTGATCCACGCTCCTTGCTGATCAGTTACGGTGATGGTTTTTCGCAAAGTTGCCATTCTAGTCTCCAAAAACAAACATCATACTATTGGTGCTATATAGCATATTTTGTTGTGATTGCCAATTTCACATTATGTGTTGATCTTCCACATCTTACCCTTGAAGCTCCACTGGTCTCACGCCATTTCTATGGATAGAATATCGGCACCAAGAGAAACAGAGAAAAAATATGTTTATTGAAACCCAGTCCACACCAAACCCGGCGACGCTGAAATTTATGCCCGGGCGCGAGGTCTCTCCGGCGGGAATGCATGATTTTCGGGATGCCGAAGCGGCAAAGGCATCTCCGCTGGCGCAGGTGTTGTTTGCGCAAGATGGCGTTCGCGGTGTTTTTCTGGGGCCGGACTTTATCGCCATCACCAAAGATGAAGCCCATGAATGGCCGCACTTAAAACCTGCGCTTTTGGGGGCGATTATGGATCATTTTCAGTCTGGCGCACCGGTGCTTGGCGGCGAAAATGCGGATGCAGATGAAGAGGAATACGAGGGCGAGGCCGCCGAAATTGTGGCCCAGATCAAGGAATTGATCGACACCCGTGTGCGCCCGGCGGTGGCTCGTGATGGTGGCGACATTGTTTTTCAGCGTTTTGACGTTGCCAGTGGTCTGGTTTATTTACACATGCGCGGGGCGTGTGCCGGTTGCCCCTCTTCCTCGATGACATTGAAACATGGTATCGAGAATTTGTTGAAACATTATGTGCCTGAGGTCAGTGCCGTCGAACAGGCTTATTAGACTATGGAGCCAACTATGTCCGACCCTCTTGCCGATCTAACCTTTGACCAGCTTTTTCGCAAAGCCCGAACCGCCAATGCCTGGCAGGACAGGGATGTGCCCGAAGTTATGGTGCGGGCTGTTTATGATTTAATGAAATGGGGAGCCACCAGCGCCAATATATGCCCGGCGCGGTTTTTGTGGATACATTCTGATGCCGCCAAGGCGCAGCTAAAGCCTCATTTGATGGAAGGCAATGTTCCCAAGGTGTTAAGTGCGCCGTGGACGGTTATTATTGCCTGGGATGGAAAATTTGAAGACAAGGTGCCGGAACTTTTCCCCCATAACCCGGAGGCCAAAGACTGGTTTTCTGACCCGGAGGCTCATTTTGATGCCGCCTTTCGTAATGGCACATTGCAAGGGGCGTATCTGATGCTGGCCGCGCGGGCGCTGGGGCTGGATTGCGGGCCGATGTCGGGTTTTGATAATGATGCTGTGGATGCTGAATTTTTTGCTGTGGACAAAAAAATGAAAAACTGGAAGTCAAATTTCATTTGTTCCATCGGTTATGGTGATGATTCGGCGCTTTTCCCGCGCTCACCTCGCCTCGCCTTTGATGATGCCTGTACCGTACTCTGAATGTGCACACGATGGCACTTTTACTGATTGATACCAGCACCGCCCGTTGTGCTGTTCTTGTGCGGGTGGACGGGAAAACCATCCAGACAATTGAAATTGGTGTACGCGGGCAGGATGCCCGTCTGGCCCCCATGGTACGCGAAATTCTGGCTAAGGCAGAACTTGCCCCAAAAGACATTACCCGAATTGGCGTTGTTATCGGTCCCGGTGCCTTTACCGGGGTGCGCATTGGTGTTGCCTTTGCTCGTGGATTGGGGCTGGCGCTGGATATACCAGTAAGCGGAATTAATGCCCTGGATGTTTTTGCGCTGGGTTGCGGCGATAAGGAATATACCGCCGGGGTGTGCGATATTGGCCGGGGTGAGACGGCCTTTCGTCTGGCGCGTGCCGGTGTTTTAGAGGGCCGTTATGGAACGGCTGCCACCCAAGAAGCTATCACGAAAATCCGTAGCTTCGGGATGGATAAAACGGTTTATCTGGCGGGGTCTGCGGCGCACCAGATCAGCGGTGATAGCTTGCATGATACCGGACAGCATGATCTGGATATGGCCCGTATTGCCGATTTTCTGCTCGCAGACGAATTACCGGATTTAGACGCTTTTCCCTGGTATCACCGCCCACCGGACGCCAAGTTGCCTGCCAAAGTATCGGGTGGCATTACCTCGTGAATGCGCCGTTGATCAAAGCGGCCAGCACAAAAGATGTCAGCATATTAGCTCATTTGCACACGGCCTGTTTTAACCCAGCATGGGATGAAGCAGCCATGCAATCTTTATTTGATAATGGGGCAAAGGCGTGGCTTGGGTATGCTGATGACAAGGTTTGCGGCTTGGCCATTATCCGTATGGCTGTTGATGAAGCAGAGCTGTTAAGTCTTGCTGTTTTACCAGATATCCGCCAACAAGGACTGGGGCGCATACTTTTGAATAGCGTTTTAGAAGCGGCCCAAAAAAATGGAGCCAGCACAATCTTTTTAGAAGTAGCGCACAGCAACACACCGGCGTGCCGGCTTTATGGAACCGCCGGTTTTGAGCGCGTTGGCATACGCGCCCGTTATTATGCCAATGGGGACGATGCGCTTGTTTTTAAACGCGCACTGGTGTGATCATCTGGCCATCGGGGATGGACAAAGATATGTTTTGACACCAGTAAAGAGAGACAATTGTTTTATGGGAGCTTACGTGCCAAACCGCCTTGAAGAACAGTGTGCGCAAAAAGGTATGCGCATGACCGAACAGCGCCGGATTATTGCCCAGGTGCTCAGTAGCGCCGAAGACCACCCGGATGCCGAAGAGCTGTATGCCCGGGCCCGGGCGCTGGACCCTAATATGTCTTTGGCAACCGTTTATCGCACTGTGCGGCTTTTTGAAGAGGTTGGTGTTATCGCCCGCCATGATTTTGGTGATGGCCGTGCCCGTTTTGAGGAACTTCCAGACGACCATCATGACCATCTGATTGATGTCAAAACCGGTGAAGTTATCGAATTTGTTGATAAAGAAATTGAAAAACTGCAAGAAAAAATTGCCAAAAGACTTGGTTATAAACTGGTCGATCACCGCCTTGAGCTTTACGGCAAAAGGGATAAGTCCTGACCGATGAGTAGCTCTAAAAAGCGCGTCTATATCAAAACTTTTGGCTGCCAGATGAATGTCTATGATTCTGCGCAGATGGCTAATCTTCTGAAGCCCGCGGGCTATGACGAAGTGGCCAGTGCCGAAGAGGCGGATCTGGTGGTGCTCAATACGTGCCATATTCGTGAAAAGGCTGCCGAGAAAGTTTATTCAGATCTGGGCCGGTTGCGCCAGATCAAGGAAGCGCGCGGGAAGAATGAAGCGCCGATGCAAATTGCCGTTGCCGGTTGCGTGGCACAGGCCGAAGGTGCCGAGATCAAACGCCGGGCACCCGTGGTGGACTTCGTCGTTGGCCCGCAAAGCTATCAGCGTTTGCCACAAATGCTGGCCGGCGAAGAAGAAACACTGGCCACAGATTTTGCTGTGGATGAAAAATTTGAACGTCTGGCGCAAAAGCGCGCTCAGCAAGGACCAGCCGCTTTTGTCACTGTGCAGGAGGGTTGTGATAAGTTTTGCGCATTTTGTGTCGTGCCCTATACACGCGGTGCAGAGCATTCACGAACGGCTGAGGAAATTATTGCCGAAGTACGTGCGCTGGTGCGTCAGGGCGTGCGCGAAGTGACGCTGTTGGGACAAAACGTCAATGCCTGGACGTCATCAGGCCCGGATGACGGCAACAGCTGGGGGCTGGGCGAGCTCATCTGCCATCTGGCGCAAATCGACGGACTGGCTCGTATTCGCTACACCACTTCGCACCCTCGGGATATGGATGACAGGCTGATCGCCGCCCATGGTGAAATTGACATACTGATGCCCTATTTGCATTTGCCGGTGCAGTCTGGCTCTGACCGGATACTCAAGGCGATGAACCGTGGTCATGATATGGATGACTATAAGCGTATTATTGCCAAAATACGAACCGCCCGCCCCGACATTGCCTTGTCAGGTGATTTTATTGTCGGGTTTCCCGGTGAAACAGATGCGGATTTTGAGGCGACCATGCAAGCGGTGCGCGACATTGGTTATGCCTCTGCCTATTCATTCAAATATTCGCGTCGCCCTGGCACGCCGGGGGCCAAAATCAAGGATCAGGTGCCTGAAGAGGTAAAGATTGACCGCCTGGCGATTTTGCAAGATCTGCTGGTGGAACAGCAAATAGATTTTAACGCCAGCCTTGCCGGGCGTACATTGCCAGTACTCTTTGAAAAGCACGGACGCAATGAAGGGCAAATTTGCGGGCGAAGCCCCTATCTGCAAAGCGTCTTTGTGCAAGGCCCGGCATCTTTGATCGGCAGTATTCAGAACGTGGATATAACCGGCGCGGGGCGCAACGCGCTAAGCGGAAACTTGTGTCAGGAGGCGGTGAGTTCGGCATGAGTAAAACCATGCGCATAGCCCTTGAAACACCTGCGCTGGCCGCCAATGTTTGCGGTGTAAATAGTGAAAATCTTGTGCTTGTCGAGAAAGCCTTTGACGTACTTATTGACGCGCCGGGCGATGGGTTTGTTGTACATGGCCCCGCCGAAGGGCAACACGGCGCCATCGAAGTTCTGAAAACACTGGTTATTGAGGCGAAGACCGGGAAAAGCCCCGATGCGGCCAGTGTTCGCGCAGCCATTACCTTTGCTAAAAAAGGCGATGAGTTTAGTGCCAAGGATGGATTTTATGTACCCCGCTCCCGGCGCTTGATCAGCCCGCGTAATCCGGCGCAGAAAATATATCTGAACCTTCTTAAAGGCGCGGATGCTGATCTGGTTTTTGGTGTCGGTCCTGCCGGTACCGGCAAAACATTTCTGGCGGTATGTTATGGGGCTTCATTATTGGCTGATCGTAAAATTGATAAGCTGATTATTGCCCGTCCGGCGGTTGAGGCGGGAGAGCGTTTGGGGTTTTTACCAGGTGCTCTGGAAGAGAAAATTGATCCTTATATGTTGCCCGTATGGGATGCGCTTGATGTGGCGCTGGGGCAGGAAACGGTACTGAAGCGCCGTGCCGAGGGGCGCATTGAAGTAGCCCCTCTTGCTTTTATGCGCGGGCGCACGCTCAGCCATGCTTTTGTGATTATGGACGAGGCACAAAATGCAACCACGGGCCAGATGCAAATGGTGTTGACCCGCCTTGGTGAAGGTAGCCGTATGGTTGTCACCGGCGATCCCAGCCAATCGGATTTACCAGCAGGACAAGTATCCGGGTTATCTCATGCTCTGGAAATCCTGAACGGCGTCAAAGGCTGTGCGATGGCGCAGTTTACACAAAAAGATGTGGTTCGCCATCCTCTGGTGGCCCGCATTGTCGCTGCTTATGCCTCGGTTGGGAAACCGGACTGATGGGGGCTCATGAACGCGAAATAGATGTGCGCATTTCTGGCGAAGAGTGGGATATTCAGGACGATAAAGCCGAAAGGCTTGTGCGCGAGGTTTTACAAGCCCTTGAGGAACACCTTGGCCCGTTGCGTGCCGGTGTTTTAGAGGTCTGGTTTGCTGCTGACCAGGACTTGCACGCTTTGAACCATGAGTTTCGCGGTAAGGACATGCCCACCAATGTACTTTCCTTTGCTTCTCCTGCTGGCCTGCAAACGGGGCATTGTAAACACTTTGGTCAACTTGCGCTTGCCGATGGTGTGTGTGCCCGCGAGGCCAAAATGCGCGGTATTGCGCTTGGGGACCATACTCGTCATCTTGTTTTGCATGGCTTATTGCACTTGCAAGGCTATGATCATGAAGCCGCCCATGATGCAACGGTGATGGAAACAGTGGAGCGAGATGTCATGGAAATACTTGATCTGCATGATCCTTATCTTTTAACAGGAGAGGTTCATGTCTGAAAACAAACATGGATTTTTCGCCCGTCTTTTTTACGGACAATCTGCTGCACCCTCTATTCCTGATGAGGAAGCGCAGGAACTGATTGACAATGCCACCGCATTTGATCTGGTTCGCATTGATGATCTGATGGTACCACGTGCCGATATTGTTGCGGTCAGTGCAGATACGACCCTTGGCGCATTGGCTCGTGCCTTCATCCAATCCTCACATTCGCGCCTACCAGTTTATCACGAGACCCTCGATGATCCGCGCGGTATGGTTCATATCAAGGATATTCTGAGGTTTTTGGTGCCCGAGGACGGCGCACCAGTGGACATCAATGCCAAGGTGCTGGAACAGATTGTTCGCCCGGTTTTATTTGCCCCGCCCAGCATGTATGCGGATGATTTGATGCTGAAAATGCAAAGTACCCACATTCATATGGCACTGGTTGTGGATGAATATGGTGGCACTGACGGGTTGGCGACTCTGGAAGACATTGTCGAACAAATCGTCGGGAAAATTGAGGATGAGCACGACAGTGAGGCGCCATCTTTGACAAAAATCAGCGCTGGTAAATGGGATGCGGATGCCCGTGTCTCTATTGAAGAACTGGAAGAGGCAAGCGGTGTTGCCCTTATCCAGGGCGAAGATGAAGATGATGTGGAAACACTGGGCGGGTTGGTATTTCAACTCGCCGGACGTGTTCCCCAGCGCGGTGAAATTCTCAAACACCCGGCTGGTCTTGAGTTTGAAGTTATGGAGGCTGATCCGCGTCGTCTGCGTCGCCTTTTGGTTCGCCATCATCATGAAGGATAATATCGCGGCTTCAGTAGGGCGGCATGTCAAAGGTCTGCCCGCCTATATTACCAGTGTGAGCGGTTGGCGGGCGCATCTTGTAGCATTGCTAGCCGGTGCTGTCGGCGTATTGGGGCACGCCCCTTTTCATCTCTGGCCTGTTACCGCGCTGGGTATCTTGACTTTTGTCTGGTTGTTGGACGGTGCATATCGTCAGCAGCGCCCTGTACGTGCCGGTGCCGCCCGGGCCTTCAGTTTTGCTTTCGGGCAGTTTTTTGCCGGGCTATACTGGATTGGCTCAGCTTTCATCAGTCGCGGCCCGGAATATATCCCGCTTATGCCCTTTGCCCTGGTTTTTTTGATGGCCGGCCTGGCGCTTATCTGGGCATTGGCTGGTGCTATTGCCATGCCTTTTTGGGGCGTGGATCATCGCCGTATTGCCGTTTTTTCTTTGGCTTTTTTCGGGGCTGAATGGGTCAGAGGGCATTTTCTTACCGGCTTTCCCTGGAATTTACCGGGTATGGTCTGGAGCCCCGGCGGGGCCGTATCCCAATCGGTATCCATTTTTGGCATTTGGGGCTTGTCACTGGTGACGTTGTTTCTTTTTGCGGCACCGGCGACTTTAATCGACAAGGGGCGCGCCCTTTGGTTGCGGGCATTGCCGGGTATTGTCGGGTCGGGATTGTTGGCCATATTGCTGGTCTTTGGCTTGACCCGATTGTCTGGTGCCGTTGGTGGGGAACAGCCCAACGTACGGTTGCGGGTGATTCAATCAGCGATTAATCAACGAGAAAAATGGCAGCCGGAAAACCGCGAAGCGGTACTGGAGCATTACCTGCGTCTTTCAACCGCGACATCTCTGGATAATATCAGTCATGTGATCTGGCCGGAAGGGGCGCTGCCGACCCTGCTTTTGGAAGACAGACATGCGTTGGATAGTATTTCAGAGGCCTTCAGGGATGGCCCAACGCTGTTCACTGGACTTACCCGCCGACAACGGGCCGAAACAGGGAAAACCCTGTACCGAAACTCTCTTATTGCCCTTAGTTTTGCGAATGGTTTGCCAAGGGTGGAAACTGTGTATGACAAACACCATCTGGTTCCGTTCGGTGAATATATACCTTTTGGTGATGCCCTTTCGGCTTTGGGCGTTAAAAGTCTGGCCACCCTCGGCGATGGTTATACACCCGGACCGGCGCCTTCCAGTATGCAGATTGAAGGGTTGCCGGCTTTTTCACCACAGATCTGTTATGAAATTGCCTATTCCGGGTTTACCCCCCGGGATGAGGGGCGACCAGCGTGGATACTCAATATTTCCAATGACTCCTGGTTTGGTTCAACCACGGGCCCCCATCAACACCTCGATCATTCCCGGTTCAGAGCCATAGAAGAAGGCCTGCCTGTCGTTCGTTCAGTCAGCTCTGGCATTGCAGGTGTGATAGACCCCTATGGCCGTATGCTGCTTCGCCTTAACCAGGATGCTGACCGGGCAGGTGATATTGGTATCCCATTACCGTTAAATACAACTATAAACACACAGTATGGAGGGGTAATACTGCTTATTTTAATGTCTATATTCATTTTAGTTACTATTTGGAGGTTTTAAAAATTTTAACTCGCCTTTTTTATAAAACGTGTATATTTTAAATAAACTTAAATCACAATCTGAGCGAGAATGTTATTGAACATGTTTAGAGAGTGGCGTAAGTAAAGCCGCACTGCGTTTGTTCACGTGGGTATAACAGTGATGAGTATCGGGGAATTTTGTGTCAGAAAATTCAGCAAATCCAATTGATGTCCATGTTGGCGCACGGGTCCGCTTGCGACGCCTTATGCTGCGTTTGAGCCAGGACAAACTTGGAGAGAAACTGGGTGTTACGTTTCAGCAAGTTCAAAAATATGAACGCGGCGCAAATCGGGTTAGTGCCAGCCGCCTTTGGGGCATGGCTGATATTTTGAACGTGCCGGTACAGTATTTTTTTGAGGGTCTGGCTGAAAAAATGGTGACCGAAGGGTTTTCAGATAATGACCAGACACCAATGGTCTATGATTTTATAAATTCACCCGATGGCGTGCAGCTTGCTGCTGCCTTTTCACGCATCACGGATCCGAAAGTGCGCCGTCAGGTGCTTCAACTTGTTCGCGCCCTTTCTGGTGAGGCGGGAGCTGAGGATGAAAAATCTGCGCAATAAGGCAGATTTTATGAGACCCTGCCCCTAAGGCTCACCCAATAATATTGTCACCGTAGTTTAACTGAATTCACAGCCTTATGTGCTTATGTTGCATAATCACCATTGCCTTTATGGGCAGGATGGGCTTTTGTGCGCCTTAAGGGCATATAAAGAAATCTTTATATGGTAATGTGAGGAGCTAATCGTGAGCCGTCAATCCTATATTTTCACCAGTGAGAGCGTTTCTGAAGGTCACCCGGACAAGGTATGTGACCGCATATCCGATACTGTTGTCGATTTGTATTTGGCCCGGGATGCTCAGGCGCGTGTCGCCTGTGAAACCCTGACGACCACCAACCGTATTATTCTGGCTGGCGAGGTCCGTTGTAATCAACCAGTTGATGGGGCCGAGGTAGAGGCCGCCGTTCGCGCTGCCGTACGTGATATTGGGTACGAACAGGAAGGCTTTCATTGGAAAAATGCCGTGTTTGAAAATTACCTACACGCGCAATCCAGTGATATTGCCATGGGTGTGGATGCCGACGGGAACAAGGATGAAGGCGCAGGCGATCAGGGGATTATGTTTGGATATGCCACACGTGAAACGCCCGAGCTTATGCCGGCCCCTATTCAGTACTCACATCATATCTTGCGCGATCTGGCCGCGGCCCGCAAAACCAATCCGGAACTGGGGCTGGAGCCCGATGCCAAAAGTCAGGTTACGCTGGCCTATGAAAACGGGATGCCGGTACGCGCTACTTCGGTTGTTCTTTCAACTCAGCACCGCGAAGGTCTGACACCTGCCGATATACGCGAGATTGTTCGCCCCTATGTTGAGGCTGTTCTGCCAGAAGGCTGGATGTGTCCCGAGGGTGAGTTTTACGTCAATCCGACCGGCAATTTTGTCATTGGTGGTCCCGATGGTGACAGCGGGCTTACAGGCCGCAAAATCATTGTTGATACGTATGGTGGTGCAGCACCTCATGGCGGCGGTGCCTTTTCGGGTAAAGACCCTACCAAGGTTGACCGCTCGGCGGCTTATATCAGCCGCTATCTGGCTAAAAATGTGGTGGCTGCAGGGCTTGCGGATCGCTGTACCATACAGCTTGCCTATGCGATCGGTGTGGCAAAACCCTTGAGTATTTATGTGGATGCCCACGGCACGGGTCGTTGTGATGAGGCGCGCCTGGAAAAAGCATTGGGTGAAGCTGTGGACCTTAGCCCTCGCGGTATTCGGGAGCGTTTGCAGTTGAACAAGCCCATTTATGCACGCACGGCGGCCTATGGCCATTTTGGCCGTGAACCTGATGCTGACGGTGGTTTCTCCTGGGAAAAAACAGACCTGGCTGATGAGCTTAAATCTCTTGCAGACTGAAACACACGGCCTGCGCCTTTATGGGCGCGCCAAGGGGCATAAGTTAAAGCCCCGTCAGGCGCATCTTGTAGAAACCTTGTTGCCGACGCTGGGCTTGCCAGAAACTATATCGAGCCGAGCTGACATTCTGCCCGAAAATATGCCGCTATGGCTGGAGATAGGGTTTGGCGGGGCAGAGCATTTGCTGGCTCAGGCGCAACAAAACCCGGACGTTTGTTTGCTGGGTATAGAGCCTTATCTGAACGGCGTGGCCAAAGCCCTGAGCGGTGTTGAGGATCATAAACTTGAAAACATACGGCTGGTGCGCGGTGATGCCCGCGAAGTCTTGAGTACATTGCCGGATGCGTCGCTGGACCGGGCGTTTATCCTCTATCCGGACCCCTGGCCCAAAACCCGCCATTGGAAGCGCCGCATAATACAAGCTGGTTTTGTGACCGAACTGGCCCGGTTGATCCGGCCCGGCGGGCGGCTGCGCTTTGCCTCGGACATTGATCATTATCAGGCCTGGGCGCTGGGCCATATTCTGGATAACGGACATTTTAGCTGGACCGCCGAGCACGCAGATGACTGGTGCGTGGCCCCTGATGACCATGTCCCCACACGCTATGAGGGTAAAGCTAAAAAGGCTGGACGTCCTTGCGTCTATCTGGACTTTACCCGCACCCACTGAGCAAGCCGATTGCACTGGGGCGTAAACGCCCCTATATACCGCTTAACAACATCGCTGATGTGCTGGATGGCATGCAGGCGGGCTCCCCGGGGAGGCCGCTTTTTTCATGGCCGTTCCGCTTTTGCATTGGCAAACGATTTAGGAAAATACTTTGCGCGCCAAAACCGCCATTGAACAAAAAGTTCTCGCCGTCATTGAACCATCGGCAACACAGCTTGGTCTGGTGATTGTGCGCGTGCGCCTTTTTGGGCGCGAAAAGCGAAAAATTCTGCAAATTATGGCAGAACGGGCTTCTGACCACCAAATAGGCATTGATGAGTGCACATCACTGAGCCGTGCGATTTCGGCGGTTATCGACGTTGAAGACCCTATTGATGGTGCTTTTGAGCTGGAGGTTTCATCGCCCGGTATCGAGCGTCCGTTGACGGTTCGGGATGATTTTGAACGCTGGCAAGGCCATACCATCAAGCTGGAACTTGATCGTCTGGTCGAAGGTCGCCGCCGCTTCAAAGGCGTTTTGGCCGGTGTGGATGACGATAACATCGTGATTGACCTGGAAGGCGAAGAGGAAAGTGCCCTGATGCCTTTTGCCTGGATCAGCGATGCTCATCTGGTGATGAGTGATGCCCTACTGAAAATGAACAAGACTGAGGATACCAAGGAAATGAAAACATGAGCATGGCAGGCGTTAGCGCCAATCGACTGGAACTGTTGCAAATCGCCAAAGCGGTCGCGGCAGAAAAATCTATTGATGAATCAATTGTTCTTGAAGCCATTGAAGAAGCGATACAGCGGGCCGCCCGTTCGCGCTATGGCAGCGAGCTGGACATCCGCGCCAAAATTGACCCGGTAACCGGCAGTATGGCGTTGATGCGCTACATTACCGTTGTCGAAGAAGTGGAAAATGATTCCACTGAAATCAGTCTTGAAGAAGCCAAGAAAACTGACCCTGAAATCGAGATCGGCGGTGCGCTGATAGATGAATTGCCGCCGGTAGAGTTTGGTCGCGTGGCGTCACAAGCTGCCAAGCAAGTGATTACGCAAAAAGTGCGCGAAGCCGAACGCGCCCGCCAATACGAAGAGTTCAAGGACCGTGTGGGCGAGGTGGTCAATGGCATTATCAAGCGTGTTGAATATGGCAATGTCATTATGGACCTGGGCCGCGCCGAAGCGATTATACGGCGCAACGACGGCATCCCGCGGGAGAACCTGCAACAGGGCGATCGTACCCGCGCCTATATCTATGAAGTGCGCGAAGAGACCCGTGGTCCGCAAATTTTCCTCTCCCGCGCGCATCCCAAACTGATGTCTGCGCTTTTTGCACAGGAAGTGCCTGAAGTTTATGAGGGTATTATTGAAATCCCCTCCGTTGCCCGTGATCCGGGCAGTCGCGCCAAGATCGCTGTGCGCTCAAATGATAGCTCCATTGACCCGGTTGGTGCCTGCGTGGGGATGCGCGGCAGCCGTGTACAGGCTGTTGTCAGCGAGCTGCAAGGTGAGAAAATTGACATTATCCAATGGTCAGAAGACCCGGCCACATTTCTGGTGAATGCACTGGCCCCGGCGGAAGTTGCCAAGGTGGTGATGGATGAGGATGATGGCCGCGTTGAAGTGGTTGTTCCTGAAGAGCAGTTGTCACTGGCCATCGGGCGTCGCGGGCAAAATGTACGCCTAGCCTCACAGTTGACCGGCTGGACCATCGATATTCTAACCGAAGAAGAAGAGAGCGAGCGTCGCCAGAAAGAGTTTTCTACCCGTACGGATGCCTTCATGAAGGCGCTGGATGTGGATGAGGTTATTGCACAATTGCTGGCCACCGAAGGCTTTGAAACTGTTGAAGAGGTGGCTTTTGTTGATATGCAGGAAGTTGCTTCTATCGAAGGTTTTGATGAAGACACTGCCGTTGAATTGCAGGCCCGTGCCCGTGAACATCTGGAAAAACTGGCTGAAAAACTGGATGCCCGGTGTAAAGAGCTGGGTGTTGCCGATGATCTTCTTGAGATGGAGGGCATAACAGCTGCCATGGCGGTCAAGCTTGGCGAAGCTGATGTCAAAAATGTTGAGGATTTTGCCGGACTGGTTTCCGATGATCTTCGGGGCTGGTTTGAAACCAAAGACGGCGAGCGTATTCGTGAGCCGGGCGTTCTTGAAGATGACAAACTAAGTGTCGAAATTGCCAATGACATGATCATGCGCGCACGGGTAATTGCGGGCTGGGTTACCGAAGAGGAACTTGCGGCTGCGGCCCTTGAGAATGAAGAAACAGAAGAGCAGGGAGCGGAGACTGAGGCCTGAGACACCTGAGCTGACGGCACAAATGCGTACACGAAAATGTATCCAGACGGGCGAGATACTGCCCGAGGCGAAGCTCATTCGTTTCGCCATTGCGCCGGATGAAACCATTGTGCCGGATGTCAAGGCGCGGGCGCCTGGGCGAGGCCTTTGGTTAAAGGCTGACCGGGATGTGTTGACGGCGGCTATTGCGAAGCGCAGTTTTTTGCGGGCGGCGAAGGCAAAGGTTCAGGTGCCGGAGGATTTACCGGCGCAAACCGAAGCTGCGCTCTTGCAGGCCGCGCTGGACATACTGGGTCTGGCAAAGCGTTCGGGTGAGTTGCTTTGTGGTTTTGACCAGGTGCGTGGCCTGTTGCAAAACCAGCGTCCGGCCTGTCTTGTTGAGGCAACGGACGGGGCCAGAGACGGGCGCAATAAGGTGCTGGCACTGGCGCTGGGTAAATGGGGCGAAATACCTGTAATGGGTTGTTTCGCCAAAACTGAGTTGGGCGCGCCCATAGGCCGCGCTGAAAGTACACACATGGCCCTGCGTGAAGGGGGGCTGGCGACACGATTTATGTTCCATGGGGAACGCTTATGCGCCTTTCGTCTGCTTTTTTCTGACGAATGAGGCGACATGAGGAGTTGAATCGCCCATGAAGACCGTTAGTTTACGGCCAAACTGACGACCTTCGGGCGACGGAAATAGGATTGACTGCCAAAGACCCACACTGTGTGGGTGCCGTGGCGGACTTTGGGAAATACGAATGAGTGACGACGCGAACGATACTGACAAACCAGCCTCCAGTGGACGCAAACCGCTGACGCTGAAACGCAATGTTGCGGCGGGAACCGTCAAGCAAAGCTTTTCGCGTGGTCGTACCAAATTCGTGGTTGTCGAGAAAAAGCGCAAACGTGTTCTTGGCAAAGCGGCCCCTGAGGGCAATGAAGCTACGGGAGAGGCGGCAACGCCTGAGGCCGAAGTTAAGTCCGATACGGCTGCCAAGGCACGAGCACTTGGTCTTTCCGAGGCTGAATTTCTGGCACGCGAAGCTGCGGTTGAAAAAGCCAAAGCTGAAGCCGCCAGCCGTGAAGAGCGCACGCGCATCGAAGCTGCTGAGCGGGCGAAACGCGAACAGGAAGAAAAAGATCAACTGATTGCCGAACGTAAAAAACGTGAAGAAGAAGAACGTCAGGCGGTTGAGGCTGCTGAACGTGCCGCTGCCGAGGCAGCAGCCGAAGCCGATGTGAAAGCATCGAGACCGCGCGTAGACCGTACCCCGACAGTTGAAACACCCCCTGGTCCAGATGCCGCTTTGGAAAAATTTGGTGGTCGTATCAAGAAAAAACGGGTTGAACAAAAACCCGCCACACGCAATCGTTCTGAACCCAAACGTCGTCAGGGCAAGCTGACCATTGCCAACATTCTTGATGGCGATGAAGGGCAACGCCAACGCTCGCTCGCTTCCATGCGCCGGGCGCGGGAGCGTGAAAAAGAACGTCGTCTGACCGGCGGCGCTGGTGATCGTGACAAGGTCATGCGTGAAGTGGTCGTTCCCGAATCGATAACGGTGCAGGAACTGGCAAACCGCATGACCGAACGCGCCCGCGATGTTGTGCAATTCCTCATGAAAGAAGGGGACATGAAACGTCCAGAGGATGTGCTGGATGCTGATACTGCTGAGCTGATTGTGGAAGAGTTTGGCCACAGAGTGCGCCGCGTTGCTGAATCTGATGTGGAAGAAGGTTTTCTTGACGAAGACGATACCGAAGAGTCCCTCCAACCCCGTTCTCCTGTGGTGACCATTATGGGCCATGTCGACCACGGGAAAACGTCTTTGCTTGATGCGCTGCGTTCAACCGATGTGGCTGCTGGCGAAGCCGGTGGTATTACTCAACATATCGGCGCTTATCAGGTTAAGCTGAAATCTGGCGACAAAATCACCTTTCTGGATACGCCGGGTCATGCCGCCTTTTCATCCATGCGTTTGCGCGGTGCACAAGCTACAGACATTGTCGTTCTGGTTGTTGCCGCTGATGACAGTGTGATGCCACAAACCATTGAAGCCATCAGCCATGCCAAAGCAGCGGGTGCGCCGATTATTGTTGCCGTCAACAAAATGGACAAGGAGGGCGCTAACTCAACTAAAGTGCTCAATGACTTGTTGCAATACGAAGTGTTGACGGAATCTGTTGGTGGTGATGTACAGGCTATTGAAGTTTCCGCGTTGAAAAAAACCGGACTGGATGATCTGGTCGAAGCCATCACTTTGCAGGCCGAGGTGCTGGAATTGCAGGCCAACCCGGACCGCGAAGCCGAAGGTGTGGTTGTTGAAAGCCAGATTGCCAAAGGACGTGGCCCCGTGGCTACGCTGTTGGTGAAACGTGGTACTTTGAAACGTAGCGACATCGTTGTTGCCGGTACGGCCTGGGGCAAAGTGCGGGCGCTTATGGACGAGCGCGGGCAGCAATTAAAAGAAGCAGGTCCCTCTTTGCCAGTGGAAATTCTGGGGCTGAACGGTGCACCAGAACCTGGTGAGCCGTTTGCCGTGGTTGAAAACGAAGCCCGTGCCAGAGAAATTACCGAATATCGTGAACGCCGGAGCCGCCAGAGCGACGCCGGTTCCAGCCCCTCTGCCGTGGCCTCGCTTGAACAGATGATGGCCAGCCTGCAGGAAAAAAATATTTCCGAAGTTACCCTGGTCGTTAAAGCCGATGTGCAAGGTTCAGCCGAAGCTATCAAACAGGCTGTTGAAAAGCTGGGTAATGAGGAAGTACGGGCGCGGGTTATTCAATCTACCGCCGGCGGTATTACCGAATCTGATATTTTGCTGGCCCGTTCTTCAAACTCTCCGGTAATCGGGTTTAATGTTCGTGCCAGTAAACAGGCCCGTGAGCTTGCCGAACGTGAAGGCGTGGAGATCCGTTATTACGCGATCATTTATGATCTGCTGGATGATATCAAGGCCGTGCTGGAGGGGATGTTAGCCCCTGAATTGCGCGAGACATTTCTGGGCAATGCTGAGGCACTGGAGATATTCAATATTTCCAAGCTGGGCAAAATTGCCGGTGGCCGGGTTACCGAAGGTGTGGTGCGTCGGGGCTCCAAAGTGCGGTTGCTGCGTGATGATGTGGTGATCCATGAGGGTGAGTTAAGCACGCTGCGTCGCTTTAAGGACGAGGTTAAAGAGGTCAATGCCGGGCAGGAGTGCGGCATGGGTTTCCTCAATTACCACGATCTGCAAAAAGGCGATCGGATCGAGTGCTTTGATGTGACCGAGATAGAGCGCAAGCTGTAGTGCACACTGTGCATTAAGGCCAATATCAGGCTCCCCGGACGATGATCCGGGGTCCAGCTTGATTTATGAAACGCACTATGGATCCCGGGTCTAACGCCCGGGGAGCCTGTGTCAGGAATGCTCTAAATATTGGACCGAAGAATGCGTTTCAAAATCTGCTGTATAACCTCTGTCGCCGAAGCCGAAATGGCTATTGAGGCAGGTGCATGGGCTATTGGGCTGGTGGCGCAAATGCCGTCAGGGCCGGGACCAATTTCTGACGATAAAATTTGCGAGATTACCAAGGCGACCAAGGGGCGGGTAAAGCAGTTTTTGCTGACCTCTCAAACCGAACCTGATGCGGTTATTGAGCATGTTCAGGTTTGCGGCACGGATGTGGTGCAACTGGTTGATGCTGTTCCGGTGGCAACCTATGCGGCCTTGCGCCGTTTCTGCCCGGATGTCGCCATTGTGCAAGTGATCCATGTGCAAAACGGGAAGGCGCTGGATGAAGCCAAAGCGGCGGCACGGCATTGTGACATGATCTTGCTGGATTCGGGTAGACCGGATGGTGCGGTGAAAGAACTGGGCGGGACGGGCCGCATTCATGACTGGGTGGTTTCAACAAAAATTGTCCGTGAACTTGAGGTCCCGGTTATACTCGCAGGGGGGCTGAACCCGCAAAATGCGAGCCCGGCGTGTGAAGCCGTATCACCTTATGCACTGGATGTATGTTCAGGGCTTCGCGGACACGGGTTTGCCCTGGATGCAGAAAAATTAAACTACTTTTCTCGTGCTTGTCGCCGCACCAATGTGTAATGAACCGCTTGTCCAATTCATGGCATGGGATTATGCAGACGCCCATGAATAAGAAAAACAAAGCCCCTAGCCAACGTCAATTGCGCGCTGGAGAACTGGTGCGCCATGCGCTGGTGGACGTGTTATCCCGTGAGGAACTGCGCGACCCGGACCTTAAAGGCGTAACACTGACAATTACCGAAGTGCGGTGTTCGCCCGACCTGCGGCATGCCAGTGTTTTTTGTGCACCCCTTGGGGGAAAAACTGACGGCAAGGATTCAGCAACAGTAATTAAGGCGATGAACCGGTGTTCGGCATTTTTGCGCGGACGGCTGGGTCGTGAGATTGAAATGAAATTTACCCCGAAACTGGTGTTTGAAAGCGATGCCAGTTTTGACGAAGCCAGCCACATTAGCGATCTGCTGCACCGCCCGGATGTGGCCAGAGACCTGCCTGGCGATGAGGGGCATTAGCGCAAATATTTCTCTATCCTTCGACACGCTCAGGATGAGGAATAAACAAGCTCAGGATGAGGAAGGAAATAAGCTCAGGATGAGGAATAAACAAGCTCAGGATGGAGAAGAAACAAGCTCAGGATGAAGAAGAAACAAGCTCAGGATGAGGAATAAGCCCGCCAAGCCTGATACCCTCATCCTGAGCTTGTCGAAGGATAGAGGGTAACGCGATGGGTCGTTCACGGAAAAAAGGGAAAAACATCACAGGCTGGCTGGTGTTGGATAAGTCGTTGGGCATGTCATCCACGCAGGCGCTGGGCAAGGCACGCTGGTTACTGGATGCCAAAAAGGCCGGGCACGCTGGCACACTTGACCCCTTGGCCAGCGGTGTACTTCCACTTGCCTTTGGTGAAGCGACCAAGACCATCAATTTTATGATGGATGCCAGAAAAACATACGAATTTACTGTAGAGTGGGGCGCCGCCACCACAACACTGGATACCGAAGGGGAGGTCATTGCCCGCTCTGATGTGCGCCCGGGCAGAGATGACATATTAGCTGTATTGTCGCGTTTTATCGGCGATATAGAGCAAATGCCGCCTAAGTTTTCGGCCATCAAGGTAGAAGGTAAGCGTGCTTACGACCTTGCCCGTGCCGGTGAGGACGTGGTGCTGAAGTCACGAACGGTACGTGTCGATGCCCTTAACCTTGTGGACATACCTGATCTGGATCATGCCAGCTTTGAGGTGCATTGTGGCAAAGGTACCTATGTGCGCTCGCTGGCCCGTGATCTGGCTGCGGCACTGGGAACAGAGGGGCATGTAGTGCGTTTGCGACGTACCCGTGTGGGGCCATTTGATGCGGAGCAGGCCATAAGCCTTGAGACACTGGAAGATATGGTGGCTAAGGACAGTGCTGTTGCGGAACTTGCCCCTCTTGCCTCAGCGCTGGGCGACATTCCGGCATTGATCGTTACCGTCGAACAGGCACAGGATTTACGCCATGGCCGGGCGATTGCGCTTCACCGTCAGGGGTTAGAGACAACGGAAGCCGCACAGATGGTGTATGCCCATTGTGACGATGAACCCATTGCCATTGGCATGGTAGAGGGTACTCATTTCAAGCCGGTGCGGGTATTTAACTAAGGTTTGGGTTCGTAATCTGGCCAGGCTAAACCTAAAAACGCTGTATAAAGGCTTGCCAGTTCCGGTGTATCCACCAGAGCTGCCTGGTTTTTTTCTACGCTGGCTCGGTCCCGCCGGGCCATTGGTCCGGTCAGGGAATTAGTTGGGCTTTCGATAAAGCGATCTAGGATGCTGTTAAAATAAACCGCCAGCATATCGTCCGGTGCATCCGGATACCGGGCATTAAGTTCTTTGGCTATCTGGTTCCAGATAAAGCCGACCATATTGCCGCCCAATACAGCCAGGGCGTGATAATGGGCGCGGCTGGCGTTGGGGATCACGAAATGTGGATTGTGAGCCTTGGCAAAAATCTCGCTAAATGCAGGCCCGCCTTCGGGTATAACAAAGCAGATATTGGCAAATTTTTCGCAAGAGAGACGTGTTTCCGGGAAGGAATAAAGCGGGTGAAAACCGTACATGCCTTCAACGGTCATTGCCCCTGAGAAATGGATGGCAGGTTTGGAACCGATAAAAGGGTGCCACGCCTTGAACCAGTCAGCCAGACTGCTATCGGGAATGGCGGCCATAACAATATCGGCGGTTTCTATCTTTGCGGTACAAACATTCTCGTGTGTTCGGGCTTCTGTGTGTGAAATGAGGCAGACCTGATGCCCCAGTGATTGCAGGTACGCGGCAATGTTTTGCCCCACACGGCCCGGGCCAAAAATGACATATTTCATGGCAATGATCTCCACAGGCAAACTGAAACCCTCTGCCTCATTAATAGAACCGGCTTGTAAAAGTAAAGGCCGGGCTATATGAGCTTTGGTGCAGTGCAACAAAATTGAAGTGGCGATCAATCATGTCAAAAAACCAGACATTGAAACGTAATTCCGTGAGCACAATTCGGGCGCGAAAAGGCAAAGAGCCAATTGTTTGCCTGACGGCCTATACGGCACTGATGGCACAATTGCTGGACGAGCATGTTGAGCTTCTGCTGGTTGGCGATTCTGTTGGCACAGTATTACACGGCGCAAAAACAACAGTGCAGGTCAGTGTTGGAGACATGATTTTTCATGGCCGTTCGGTGATGAAAGCTGAGCCAAAATCGCTGGTTGTGATTGATTTGCCCTTTGGCAGTTATGAGGCTAGCCCGCAGGCTGCCTTTGAAACCGCTGCGCGTGTATTGAAAGAAACCGGCGCTGATGCTGTAAAGCTTGAGGGCGGTACAGAAATGGCACCAACAATACAGTTTCTAACATCGCGGGGCATAGCTGTTATGGCGCATATCGGCCTTCTGCCCCAGTCTGTTCTG
Organism: Robiginitomaculum sp.; assembly: GCA_021776515.1. GTDB lineage: Bacteria > Pseudomonadota > Alphaproteobacteria > Caulobacterales > Maricaulaceae > Robiginitomaculum_B. The sequence goes on from JAJFFS010000008.1 coordinate 71,382, forward strand.
GTCAAAGGTGGCTATAAGGTAGTTGGTCGGGGAAAAGAAGAAGCGGCGTACCTGATGAAAGATGCCAAAGCCGTGTGTGAAGCCGGTGCTTTCGCCGTTGTTCTGGAGGGCGTTATTGAGGATGTCGCCACAGAAATCACACAGGCCATCACTATCCCGACCATAGGCATTGGCGCGTCACCGGCTTGTGATGGGCAAATTCTGGTTACCGAGGACTTGCTTGGTTTTTTTGAACAAACACCAAAATTTGTACGCGAATATGCTGATTTGCGTGGCATCATTACCAAGGCTGTTTCGCGCTATGCGGATGATGTCAATGCGCGGCAGTTTCCCACAAACGCCGAGACATATAATGAGCCGTAATACCCTAAACAGCCTTAACGGCAATATTGTCGATAAGACGGGTTTTTCCAAGCCAGGCCGCCGCTAGCAAACGCCCGGGTCTATCAGCCTTGTCCAGCGGTTTCAGGTTATCGGCATCGGCCAGTTCACAATAGTCAACTTTGGTAAAGCCAGCCGATAGAAGCTGCGCTTTTGCCCACGCATTTACCTGTGCAGGGGTGTCACCGCCCTTTGCAATCTTATCAGAAGCAATGTGCAGAATTTCAAATAATTTAGGGGCGCAGGCGCGCTCAGTCCCGGTGAGGTATTGATTGCGCGAAGACAGGGCCAGGCCGTCTTTTTCACGCACCGTCGGTGCGCCTATTATGGTGACCGGAATATCCATATCCCGTACCAGACGCTTTATCGTCACAAGCTGCTGATAATCTTTCTCACCAAAGACAGCCACACTTGGCGACAGGATCATCAAAAGTTTGGTGACGGTGGTTGCCACCCCTTCAAAAAAGTGTGGCCGCGCCTTGCCGCAATACGCTTGTGTAACGTCTTCGACCAGCACACGGGTGGAAAAATCCGTGGCAAAAAAAGTTGATGGCTCCGGGGCAAACAAAACATCACAGCCCCGGCGCTCCAAAATGGCAGCATCGGCTTCAACAGTGCGCGGATAAGTACCGAAGTCCTCATGGGGGGCAAACTGAAGCGGGTTTACATAAAGGCTCGCCACCGTGCGCTGGCATTGCTGTTGCGCCACACCCAAAAGGGATAAATGGCCCTCATGCAGTGCGCCCATTGTTGGTACAGCGCCAAGGCTGATGCCTTCGCGTAGCCATGGCTGGATAATGGCCCTGACGTCTTCTTTGGTTTTGCAAACAATCATGAGGGTAAACCGCTATCCAAGGATGAAAAGCCGCATAGCGCATTTTTCCTGCCAAGGTAATAGTGGCTTGATTGATAACTGTATATTTGCCTGTTGCTGACAGTTAATTGCGCTGCTCTGTCCCTTGCTATTGTTCAGGTTTTCGCCCATAAGCCCGATCCATTGAATGACCGTGCTGGACGGCGTCCCGGCATGGCCATAATTTTCACGATGCCGAGGAGTAAGAAGACATGTCGATTACGATCGAACGCAAGGCTGAACTTATCAAGAAGTTCGCACAAACCAAAGGTGACACCGGTTCGCCCGAAGTACAGGTTGCAATCCTGTCCGAGCGTGTTTCCAACCTCACCGAACACTTCAAAACTCACAAGAAGGATAACCATTCGCGTCGCGGATTGTTGAAAATGGTTTCCCAGCGCCGCCGCCTTCTTGACTATCTGAAAGGCGAGAATGAAGCTCGCTATCAGGCGTTGATTAAAGAGCTGGGCCTGCGCCGCTAAGGGGGCAGGATTAACCACTCATGCAAGGGTCACGCACATGGGGTGTGTGGCATAAGAGGAATATACATAATGTTTGATATCCAAAAAGAAACGATTGACTGGGAAGGCCGCGAGCTGACCCTTGAGACCGGGCGTATTGCCCGTCAGGCACAGGGCTCGGTCCTGGCCACTTACGGCGAAACCAGCGTGCTGGCTGCTGTAACCTATGCACGAGAACCAAAACCGGGGATGGATTTCTTTCCCCTGACCGTAAATTACACCGAAAAATACTATGCCGCCGGGCGCATTCCCGGTGGTTTTTTCAAACGCGAGGGGCGTCCAACTGAAAAAGATACCCTGACTTCGCGCCTGATTGACCGTCCGATCCGCCCGCTGTTTGCCAAGGGTTTTAAAAACGAAGTTCAAGTGATCCTCACCGTGCTCAGCCACGACCAGGAAAATGACCCGGACGTGTTGGCCATGGTTGCCGCATCGGCCGCACTGGCGCTTTCCGGCGCTCCGTTCATGGGCCCGATAGCCGGTGCCCGTGTTGGCCTGATTGATGGCGAGTATGTCGTCAATCCAACCATAGACGAAATGGAAGAGACTGAACTGGATCTTCTGGTTGCCGGTACAAGTGACGCGGTGATGATGGTTGAATCCGAAGCCAAGGAACTTTCAGAAGATGATATGCTGGGCGCCGTTATGGCCGGCCATGACGCCATGCAGCCGGTTATTGAAATGATCGAACGCCTGGCTAAAAAGGCAGCCAAGCCTGCCTTTGAATTTACCTCGCCAGATCATTCAAAGGAAAAAGCGGCTGCCAAAAAACTGGTTGGTGCGGCTATGACCAAGGCTTATAAAATCACCGATAAGCTGGAACGTCAGGACGCTGTTGGCGCCGCCAAGGACAAGGCCCGTGCTGAACTGGGCATCAGCGAAGATAAACCCGATGGTATCTCTTCCGACATACTGGGTGGTGTACTGAAATCGCTTGAAGCCGATGTGGTTCGTGGCAACATCATCAAAACCGGCAAGCGTATTGATGGTCGCAAACTGGACGAAGTGCGCCCGATTATTGGTGAAACCGCTGTTCTGCCGCGCACCCATGGCTCGGCGCTTTTTACCCGGGGTGAAACCCAGGCGCTGGTTATTGCCACGCTTGGCACCGGCGATGATGAACAGTTCATCGATGCCCTGACCGGCACTACCAAAGAGCACTTCCTGCTGCATTATAACTTCCCGCCTTACTCGGTTGGCGAAGCCCGCCGTATGGGTCCTCCGGGACGGCGTGAAATTGGTCACGGGAAACTGGCATGGCGCGCCATGCGTGCCGTTCTGCCAACCAAGGAAGACTTTCCCTACACCATGCGTCTGGTTTCGGAGATTACCGAATCCAATGGCTCATCTTCTATGGCGACCGTTTGTGGCGGTTCGCTGGCGCTGATGGATGCCGGCGTGCCGATCAGCCGCCCGGTTTCGGGTATCGCCATGGGCCTTATCAAGGAAAAAGACGGCATTGCTGTTCTCTCCGATATTCTGGGTGATGAAGATCATCTGGGCGACATGGACTTCAAGGTTGCCGGTACCGATAAAGGCATCACATCCTTACAGATGGATATTAAAATTGCCGGCATTACCGAAGATATTATGCAAACGGCGCTGGAACAGGCCAAAGGTGGGCGGATGCACATTCTTGGCGAAATGAACAAGGCGCTTTCCTCTTCACGTGCCGAAGTTGGTGAATTTGCCCCGCGCATTGAAACCATTACCGTCGCCAAGGATAAAATCCGCGATGTGATCGGTTCCGGTGGCAAGGTAATCCGCGAAATCGTTGAAGAAACCGGTGCCAAGATCGACATCAATGATGATGGCGTGATCAAGGTAGCGTCCTCGGATGCCAAATCCATCGAGGCCGCACTGAACTGGATCAAGGGCATTGCCGCCGAGCCGGAACTGGGCGTGATTTATGATGGTACCGTGGTTAAAACCATGGATTTTGGTGCCTTTGTAAACTTCTTTGGTCCCAAAGATGGTCTGGTTCACATCAGCCAGCTGGCCGCCGAGCGCGTCAATAACACCACCGACGTGGTCAAAGAGGGCGACAAGGTCAAGGTCAAGGTTCTTGGTTTTGATGACCGTGGCAAGGTTCGCCTTTCCATGAAGGTCGTCAATCAGGAAACCGGCGAAGAAATCGTTCAGGAAGAAGGCTGATTGTCTAACCCCTGAACTGATTGTTCACAATTGAAAAACCCCGGTGTTCGCGCCGGGGTTTTTTGTTTTTGGCGTTATCCACCCTTCGAGGGCGCTTCGCGCCACCTCAGGGTGAGGTAGGAGTTTAATGCTTATTTTTAGCCTCATCCAGAGGTGCGAGCCGAAGGCGAGCCTCGAAGGATGTGAATACTCACCATCTGCACCAAAGGTTGGATAAGTTGGAGTGTTTTACGCTTGTTCAGCATGGTGTCATTGCGGCGCAGGCCGCAATCTACCTTGATGCATAAAAATGGATTACGGCCTGCGCCGTAATGACGAGTGGAGGGGATAAGCAGCAATCTATCCCCTTACCTGCACATAAGGGACACTTGTCCCGCGCAGCCCCTCCCGGAACGGCCCCTTAATCGCCCCATAAACATGACTTGTGTCTCATAAAATACGGCTAAAACGTCCCTTATTGCCCCTTGTGTGATGGTGCGCCGGGCGAACTTATCCCCGGTGTCCAAAACAGGTGCAAAATAGGGTTGTACTGATGAGGAGTTTTCCTCCTAAATAAGCGCAAAGGCATTGTAAATAAAGGTTTTTGTATCCCATAAACTCTAAGAAATAAGGGCGCCACACCCATATTTTGAAATGAAAACGACGGAAAAATACGAGGTTTTCCTTATAACAATTGCGTGAAAGGGCTGCCCTTATCCAAAAAAATCAAAATCAACCTCTTTAATCAGCCTCAAAAAGACCTAAATGTACGTTTACCTTGTTAAGACGATGAAAAGTCGCACCCGTTGGAGAGACCTTATGGCCACCATGTTACCCGTCGCGGCAACGCCCGAAGCCAGCCTGTCGCGTTACCTTACAGAGATACGCAAATTTCCCATGTTGGAAAAGGGCGAGGAATTTATGCTGGCCAAGCGCTGGGCCGAGCATGATGATGCCGATGCCGCACAAAAAATGGTGACATCGCATTTGCGGCTGGTGGCGAAAATTGCCATGGGTTATCGCGGCTATGGTCTGCCCATTGGTGAAGTGGTTTCCGAGGGCAATGTGGGCCTGATGCAGGCCGTCAAGAAATTTGACCCGGACAAGGGTTTTCGTCTGGCTACTTATGCCATGTGGTGGATACGGGCATCTATACAGGAATATATCCTGCGCTCCTGGTCGCTGGTTAAAATGGGCACCACGGCGGCACAGAAAAAACTGTTTTTCAACCTGCGCCGCATGAAGGGGCAAATGAAAGCCATTGATGATGGCGATCTGCACCCCGATCAGGTGGAAACCATTGCTACCAAACTGGGCGTTACCGAAAATGATGTGGTGCAGATGAACCGGCGCATGTCCGGACCGGATGCTTCGCTCAACGCGCCGTTAAAAGCCTCCGAAGGCGAAAGCCAATGGCAGGACTGGCTGGAAGATGAGAACTATGTCAGCCAGGAAACGCAAGTTGTCGAAAAAGATGAGTTTTCATCGCGCATGGAATTATTACAGGACGCCATGGCGGATCTGAACGAGCGCGAACAGGACATAATCCAGCAGCGCAAACTTTCCGAGGATCCCAAAACCCTGGAAGAACTGGCGCAGGTTTATGGCGTTAGCCGTGAACGCATACGCCAGATCGAAGTGCGGGCGTTTGAAAAAATACAGGTGGCAATGCTGGAACAAGCCAAAGAAAAGGGTTTGATGGACGCCTGAGCCAACCTCAGATGTCATCTAGTATTCAAAACAACACTCACCTCATCCTGAGGTGCATAGCGTAAGCGAAGCCTCGAAGGATGGGTTACGCAAGGGTAAAACATATCCGACCCCTCTCTACCTTGAGTATACTGAAGAGATGTTGGATAAAAACTATGTCGGTATTGCGATGCTATCCCTTAAACGGATCGCGCATCAGGATCACATCCTCGCGTTCCGGGCTTGTGGAGAGCATGGCCACAGGTGCGCCAATGAGTTCCTCAAGACGGCGCACATATTTAACGGCGGTGGCTGGCAAGTCAGCCCAGCTACGTGCGCCGCGGGTGGATTGATCCCAGCCCTCAAAGCTTTCATAAACAGGCTCGACACGGGCCTGATCGGCAACACTGGCTGGCAGACGGCGAATGCGTTTACCGTCCAGCTTGTAGGCCACGCAAACCTTCAGTTCGGCAAAGCCATCCAGCACATCCAGCTTGGTCAACGCAATGCCGGAAATGCCGCCGGTGATAATAGCCTGACGCACCATCACCGCATCAAACCAGCCACAGCGTCGGGGGCGGGCGGTAACAGTACCAAATTCGTTGCCGCGTGTGCCCAGTTTTTTGCCGGTAGCGTCATCCAGTTCTGTGGGGAACGGGCCTTCGCCAACCCGGGTGGTGTAGGCCTTGGTGATGCCCAGAACGAAGTTCAGTGCATCGGGGCCAACGCCGGAACCGGCGGCGGCTTGCCCGGCAAGCGTGTTGGAGGATGTGACATAAGGGTAGGTGCCGTGATCCACATCCAGCATTGCCCCTTGCGCGCCTTCAAAAAGGATTTTGCGTCCGGCGCGCTGTACCATGTCCAGTTCCTGCCAGACCGGCGCTGCGAAGGGCATCACTTTGGGTGCCAGTGCCAACAATTCATCGGTGAGCGTCTGCGCGTCTATTTCGCCAAGACCATAGGCGGCACGCAAAATATTATGGTGGGCGAGAAGACCCTTCACGCGGCCAAGCAGGGTTTTGGCATCAGCAAGATCAATCAGGCGCACGGCGCGCCGGGCTACCTTGTCTTCATAGGACGGGCCAATGCCGCGTTTGGTTGTGCCAATTTTGTCAGACCCTGCCGCTCCCTCGCGGGCGACATCCAGCTCACCATGCAAAGGCAGGATGAGGGCAATGTTTTCGGCGATGCGAAGTCGTTCCGGGTTAATGTCCACACCTTGCCCGGCAAGTTTGTCTATTTCAGCCAGAAGCGCCCACGGATCCAGCACCACGCCATTGCCAATCATGGAAAGCTTTTCAGGCCGGACGATGCCAGAGGGCAGAAGGCTCAGCTTGTAAACGACGCCATCAACAACCAGCGTATGGCCCGCATTATGCCCGCCCTGAAAACGCACCACCACATCGGCGCGGGTAGAGAGCCAATCGACTATCTTGCCCTTGCCTTCGTCGCCCCATTGCGAGCCGACGACCACCACATTGGCCATAATAATGATCCTGTTTGTGTATTACGGCCTAACGGCCAAATTTATAGGAAAGACGGATGCCTAAATTATCAAGGCCTTCATTGCGGCCAGAGGCCAGAATTTGCCCGTGTGAGAGGTGTTCGAAAACAAAGGCAGCATCCCATTGCTCATTGAGGTGTAACCCAAGAACAAAGGTTGATCGAAACAAGGCTCTGGAGCCCAAAATCACCCGTGTTGCATCAAGGCGGATGCGCTCCGGGTCACCCGGATTTGTCGGCAGGTTGACAATGCCATCATGAATGACAAGGCCAAAATCAAATTCACCATAAATTGAAGAGGTGAAACCCTGCTGCCAGGCAAGACCAAAACCCCCGAAATTTGTTTCACCAGAGGTGTTAAGTGAGCCATTCAGATACGGGCGCGGCGACCCGGCCCAGGAAAGAAAGCCCGGCGATGAAAAAACCAGTTCACCTTGAATATCAGCCCCGCTTTCCTTACCGCCAGCGCCATTGCCTGTGAGGTTCACATCATGAACCAGCACGTTAAGTCTCACCTCTTCAAGCTCACCAGCAATAACATTACCAGCAACAAAAAAAGCCAGCGCAAAGCCCAGCACTACAATCAAAATATTAGTTCTCATAGCAAACCCCCTGCCAATTTCTGTTTGCATTCTAGCGTCTGATCTGATGGCTGGAAAGCCTAGAATGCGTGACCTGTGACCCTTTTCCACTATCAAAATTGCAGGGCGCTGGCAGAACGAACATGGGGCAAGGCATGTACAGAGGCAAGCTCCTCTGGGCTAATACGTTGATCAATACCAACCAGAGCAATAGCTTGCCCCCCTTGCTCGGTACGTCCCAGGTTAAAAGTGGCTATGTTAACAGTGCGTTCGCCCAGTGTTTGCCCCAGGGCACCAATAAACCCTGGCGTATCTTCATTTTCTACAAACAGCATATGAGGGCTGAAAGGAGCATCCAGCACCACATCATTGGTTTGGATCACCCGTGGCTGACCTGCAAACAAAGAGCCGGAAACAATGCGCACAGTGTTTTCTGTTTCAACACGAATGGAAATAACTGATTCATAATCGCCAAGTTGTTCCTGGCTGGTTTGGGCCAGAACAATACCACGCTCGGCAGCCAGTGCCGGGGCAGAAACCAGATTAACATTACCCAGCATGGGCTTGAGCACCCCGGCAAGAGCGGCAGAGGCTATGGGTTTAGTATTCAATCCGGCAATGTCACCAAGGTAGGATACCTCAATGCGTTTAACGCCAGAAGATATAAGCTGGCCTGCCAACAGTCCCAGCTTTTCAGCCAAATCAATAAACGGGCGCAAGCGCGGTGCTTCCTCGGCGCTTACCGAAGGCATGTTAAGTGCATTGGTCACAGCGCCAGATAGTAAATAGTCACTGATTTGATGGGCAACCTGCAAGGCGACATTTTCCTGTGCCTCACGGGTAGAGGCACCCAAATGCGGCGTGGCTATCAGCCCTGGTGTACCAAAAAGGGCATTTTCCCGTGCCGGTTCATTCGCATAAACATCGAGGGCGGCGGCGCGAATATGGCCAGAGTTTAATCCTTCACGCAAAGCCGCTTCATCAATGAGGCCACCACGGGCACAATTGATGATAATTACCCCTTCCCGGGTTTTCCCCAAGGCCTCGGCAGACAAGACATTACGGGTCTGATCAGTCAATGGTGTGTGCAGGCTAATCAATTGCGCCCGTTTGAGTACATCATCCAGGCCAACCTTTTCCACTCCCAGATCAATGGCTCTTTCCGGCGTCAAATACGGATCATAGGCCAATACATGCATATGCAGGCCACGTGCACGCTCGGCTACCAAAGAGCCAATATTGCCACAACCAATCAGCCCCAGAGTTTTGCCATAAAGTTCAGTACCAACAAAACGGGATTTTTCCCATTTGCCTTCTTGTGTGGAGGTATTGGCTTCCGGGATTTGCCGCGCTGCGGTAAACATCATGGCAATGGCGTGCTCAGCGGTGGTGATGGCATTACCAAACGGTGTATTCATCACCACAATGCCTTTTGCGCTTGCTGCCTTGATGTCGATATTGTCAACGCCAATGCCAGCGCGGCCAATGACTTTCAGGTTTGTCGCTGCAGCAATAACATCCGCATCAGGTTTGGTGTTCGAGCGCACGGCAAGGCCATCATAATCACCAATAATGGCAATCAGTTCATCCTTGCCAAGACCGGTGCGAACATCAACGTCAATGCCCTTGTCGGTAAATACATCAACCGCAGAAGGAGATAGTTTATCAGCAATAAGTACTTTGGGCATAATGCCCTCCTTTAGAAATCAAGACAGGAAAAGAGCGTTCAGAGCTCAAAATCAGCCAGCGTGCGGGCAAAGGCCCAGTCGAGCCAGGGCATCAGCGCCATCACGTCATCAGCGTCCACAGTGGCCCCGCACCAGATACGAAGCCCTGGCGGCGCATCACGGTAAGAGCCAATATCCAGCGCCACGCCTTCACGCTCCAGATGTTTAACCAGCGCTTTGGCAAAGGCAGAGCGGTCTGCATCCGTCAGAGCCGTCACCGCGCCATGGGTGATTTTCAGGCAAACCCCGGTATTGGAACGCAATGCCGGGTCCGCACAGAGAAAATCTGCCCAGTTTGAACGCGCCACCCATTCGGAAACCATAGCCAGATTGGCATCGGCACGGGCAATTAGCCCGGGCAATCCACCCCGCCGTGTCGCCCATTTCAGAGCGCCCAGATAATCTTCAACCGCCATCATTGAGGGGGTGTTGATGGTGGCGCCTTTGAAGATGCCCTCGATCAATTTACCATTTTTGGTGAGACGAAAGATTTTAGGAAGCGGCCAGGGCGGTGTATAACTTTCCAAGCGTTCAACCGCACGAGGTGACAGGATTAACATGCCGTGGGCTGCTTCACCGCCTAACACTTTTTGCCAGGAATACGTCACCACATCCAGTTTTGGCCAATCCAGTTCCTGCGCAAAGGCAGCGGACGTAGCATCACAAATTGTCAGGCCCTTGCGCGTCTCGTTGATCCAGTCAGCATTGGGCACCCGCACACCGGATGTCGTACCATTCCAGGTGAAAACAATATCTGCTTCAGGGCGAACACTGGCCAGATCCGGCAGCTCTCCATAAGCGGCCTCCAGCACATTCACATCATCAAGCTTGAGCTGACTGGTAATGTCATTGACCCAGCCTTTGCCGAAACTTTCCCAGGACAGGACATCCACCGGGCGTTCCCCCAATAATGACCAGAGCGCCATTTCCATGGCCCCGGTATCAGAGGCAGGCACAATGCCGATACGATAATCATCAGGCACACCTAAAATAGCCCGTGTTTCATCTATGGCGTGCGCCAGACGCGCTTTACCCGGTGCCGATCGATGAGACCTGCCCAAAAGTGCATTGGAAAGTATATTAAATGTCCAGCCCGGATGCTTTTTGCATGGTCCGGACGAAAATCGTGGATCAGCCGGGCGCATGGCCGGCTGGTGTATGTCTGTCATCATGTACTCCTATCCTTACAGACAGGCGCGCTTCGTTGGGGAAGCGTGGCCCATGGCGGACATAGGTGGTTCGCAAGCAGTAATCAAGCGGTGAAATGGAATTTCCATAAAGATAATGTGTTTGACAGGCCGCTCGATTGCCCCGACATGGGGATATGAGCAATTCACTTCCCCCCACACATGCAACAGGTCAGCACAGCCTGTTTGACTGGGCGCGTCTGTTGTTCGTAGCCATACTGTGGGGCACGGCCTTCATTCTTCTGAAAACCGCCGTGGCAGAAATCCCACCGCCAACACTTGTCATGGCACGGTTGTGGATTGGCGCGCTTTTCCTGCTTATCTGGATGGCGTTTCGGGGGCATAAATTACCGCCTCTGATCCCTAAACTGGACGAGCGGTGGCTTTGGTTTGCGGGTTTGGGTCTTACCGGGGCCACAATACCTTTTATGCTTTTATCATGGGGGCAGCAAAGCCTTGATTCTGCACTGGTAGGTATTTTAATGGCGATCATGCCCTTAACCACGGCGGCACTGGCGCATGTTTTTGTACCAGGTGAAACCATGACAGTGCGCAAATTTTCAGGGTTCGCATTGGGCATGGTGGGCGTTGCCTTGTTGATGGGGCCCGATGCCCTGCATCATCTTGGCGGCACCCAAAGTCTGGCGCAATTTGCTGTTATTTTGGGGGCTATATTTTACGCAATACAAGCGATTATTGCCCGCAAACTACCAGAGACAAGACCCTCGGTTGCGGCGGCGGGCCTGTTATTGTGCGCCGCGTTAATGATTACCCCGTTTGGCCTTTATGCAGCGTGGCAAACCGATATGCCCAGCACGAAGGCGCTGCTTTCTGTACTTGCTCTGGGCCTTGGTGCCACCGGTCTTGGTGGAATTATCATGATGGCCATTATCCGAGATAGCGGCCCCAGTTTTTTATCCCTTTCCAATTATATTATGCCCTTGGTCGCTGTACTGGTTGGTGTTTTGGCTGGCGAGCATATCGGGGTAACGGTCTGGTTGGGCTTTGCCGTTATTCTTGCCGGATTGACGCTGGCCCGACAAAAAAACAGGGGCACATGACTGGAATGCCAGCATCATTGTTTCGATACCCCAATGGATGTTGCTGATCTGAATTGCGTCTTTATGGGCCTTGGTTGATGAGGGTGATTTTTCCGCGCATATAATCACAAGCCTGCCCGCCAAGGCGCACCCGATCACCACACATCTCGACGCTCACATGACCGCCGCGTGGTGAGGCTTGAAACAGCTTCATTTTATTTTTGCCAAGTTGTTTGGCCCAGTATGGCGTAATATAGGTAATGGCAGAGCCGGTTACCGGGTCTTCGTCAACACCAACGCCGGGTGCAAAAAACCGCAATACGAAATCCAGATCATTCTGGCCGGGTGCGCAGACAATAAGTTCACTGCTTTCATGGGCTAGTTTTGCCGCCGCAATGGCTTTGTTGGCATCAAGGCTGCGCACGGCGGTTTCATTTTCCAGCACCACAAAAGGATAGGTGCTAATACCGCTGGTTACAATCGGGACGTCCAGCGCCGTTAGCGCCGCTTCGGGTATGGCCCAATTTTGCGGCTTGCCCGCAGGCAGGTCCATAATAAAGCTTGCCCCATCGCGCTGCACGATTAGCTCACCGCTCAAGGTTTCAAATCTGACCTCACTTAATTGAGGGTGAATATGGCGCAGTATACAAGCTGCGCTGGCTAAAGTGGCATGACCGCACAAAGGCACTTCTGTCGTTGGCGTAAACCAGCGTAATTTCCAGTGAGATGGATTATCTGTTGGCACAATATAGGCCGTTTCTGCCAGATTGTTTTCCATGGCGATATTTTGCAAAACATCATCTTCCAACCATGCTGTTAACGGCACAACAGCCGCCGGATTGCCGGTGAACGGTTGATCAGCAAAGGCATCTATCTGATAAATATCCAGCTTCATTTTGCGTTCTCCCTGTTTGCCCAGTTATGGTCCAGCGGGCCATGCCCAGCACCCAAACCCGGTGCGTTTTTAATGGCGCCGCGCACATAAGCCCGTGCCGCACGAATGGCCTCTATTAGGCTCATGTTTTGAGCCAGAAATACGGCAATGGCGCTGGCCAGCGTGCAGCCTGTGCCATGAGTATGACGGGTGTTGATACGTTTGCTTTCAAACACGGCTTCGCCTTTTTCCCACAACAGGAAGTCAGCGAGATTATTGCCTTTTCCATGTCCGCCTTTGATCAGCACAGCCTTGGCACCCATCGCCAGAATGGCCTCTGCCGCTACACGTTGTTCGGCTAGGTCTGTGACAGATAATCCGGTTAATGCCTCGGCTTCGGGTATATTGGGGGTGACAAGTCGCGCCATGGGGAAAAGCCGGGTGCGCAAAATATCTCTCGCCTTATCATCAAGCAAACGCGCCCCACTGGAGGAAACCATGACCGGGTCCAGAATAATCGGCACTTCCACGTCTTTAAGGACATCGGCAACAGCATTGGCAATAGCTGTATTGCCCAGCATGCCGACCTTGACGGTATCCACGCCAATATCATCCATAATAGCCCTGATTTGCGCCTGCACCATTTCTGGTGGCACCATGTGTATCGCCTCTACACCCACCGTATTTTGCGCGGTGATGGCGGTGATGGCGCTCATGGCATAACCACCAAGTGCACTAATGGTTTTGATGTCGGCCTGAACACCCGCTCCACCGCCGCTATCTGAACCTGCAATACTAAGCACACGAACAGGCTTTATCGTATGCGTGCTCATACCTCATCCTGCTCTATCGCCTGCCAGGTTTTTAGCGCCTGCACAGTTTCAAATACATCATGAACGCGCATTATGCTTGCCCCTGCCTGCGCTGCCCACAGGGCGCTGGCCAGCGAGCCACCAAGACGGTCATCGGTTGCGGTGTCCGGGTTTAACATTTCGATAAAGCGTTTGCGCGATGCGCCAAACAGCAAGGGGTGGCCGGTTTCATTTATGATACGCGGCAAATCGCGCATAAGGGCCAGATTATCATCCAGGCGTTTGCCAAACCCGATACCCGGATCAACAATTATGTTTTCCTTGCGCACGCCTGCCTTGATTGCTGTTTCGGCACGCGCTTTCAGAAAAGAAATGACCTCACTGACCACATCTTCATAATGCGGCTGTTTCTGCATAGTGCCGGGTTCGCCCTGCATGTGCATCAGAACCACAGGAACGCCCAGCGCGGCGGCCATTGCCAGCGAGTTTGGTGATGCCCGCAAGGCGCTGACATCATTCCAAATATGCGCACCGGCACGGATGGCTGCCTGCGCGACCTCCGGTTTCATGGTATCGATGCTGACAGGAACGGATGATTTCGGGCAAAGTGCCTCGATGACCGGGATAACCCGGTCAAGCTCTTCGCTGGCAGAAACTGGCGCGGCACCGGGCCTTGTGCTTTCACCGCCAATATCCAGTAGATCAGCGCCCGCCTTTATGAGGGTTCGTGCATGGGCGATCGCCCCCTCGGTATTGCCATGCCGCCCCCCGTCAGAAAAACTGTCCGGGGTGACATTAACAATACCCATGACCAAAGGGCGGGATGTGGCTTTGGTCAAGACCATGACGTTGGCGTTCAGACCCCCTGCGGCGACGGTTTGCCATTGGGTTTTTTAGGCTTTTTTGGCGTCTTGGTTATGGGTACCGCAGCGGTTGGCCCTTTGGGTTTGGCATCGTCATCACCATCAGGTCGTTTTAATGGTTTGCCGGCAATAAGGTTGGCAATATCTTCGCCTGTAAGGGTTTCATGTTCCAGAAGCCCTTCGGCTACGGTTTTCCATGCCTTTTTATATTTCGTCAGGATTGTTCTGGCCGTGGCTTCACCTTCATCGACAAAACGTTTCGTTTCAGCTTCGATAATTTTCGCCGTTTCGGGTGAAACCGATGATTGGCGCATGATCTGTTGCCCTAAAAACACCTCGCCATCATCATCAGAATAAGAAATATTACCCAATAATTCGGAAAAACCCCATTTGGTGACCATGGCCTTGGCCAATTGAGTTGCAACCTTGATGTCCGATGAGGCACCCGAAGTAACATTTTTTGCCCCGAATGCCATTTCCTCTGCAACCCTGCCGCCCATTAAAATTGCCAGGCGCGAGGTCATTTCTTCAAAGCTTTGCGAATATTTGTCGTCTTCAGGTAATTGCATAACCATGCCCAACGCGCGGCCACGCGGGATAATTGTGGCTTTGTGTACCGGATCAGTGCCGGGTACTTTCAAGGCAACCACAGCATGGCCAGCTTCATGATAAGCGGTATTACGTTTTTCCTTGTCGCTCATCACCATGGACCGGCGCTCAGCACCCATCATCACCTTGTCCTTGGCGTCTTCAAATTCACTCATAGTGACCATGCGTTTTTCACGCCGTGCCGCCAAAAGGGCCGCCTCATTACATAAATTAGCCAGATCCGCACCGGAAAATCCGGGCGTGCCACGGGCGATGACTTTGGGTTCAACATCATGGGCCAGCGGGATATCGCGCATATGGATTTTGAGAATTTTTTCGCGGCCAACAATATCCGGGTTGGGCACGACGACCTGTCGGTCAAACCGGCCCGGACGCAATAATGCACTATCCAGTACATCCGGGCGATTGGTGGCGGCTATGAGGATAATACCTTCATTGGTTTCAAAACCATCCATCTCCACCAACAATTGGTTGAGGGTCTGTTCGCGTTCATCATTGCCGCCGCCAAGACCAGCGCCCCGGGAGCGGCCAACGGCATCAATTTCATCAATGAAGATAATGCAGGGTGCATTTTTCTTGGCCTGTTCAAACATGTCGCGTACCCGGCTGGCACCAACACCCACAAACATTTCAACAAAGTCAGAACCGGAAATGGTAAAGAACGGCACACCGGCTTCACCGGCGATGGCGCGTGCCAGCAGGGTTTTGCCGGTACCCGGAGGGCCAACCAGCAATGCCCCTTTGGGGATTTTACCACCCAGGCGCTGAAATTTGGATGGGTCTTTCAGAAATTCGACAATTTCTTCCAGTTCTTCCTTGGCTTCATCAACGCCAGCTACATCGTCAAACGTTATCTTGCCCTGATGTTCAGTGAGCAGCCGCGCCTTGGATTTACCAAAGCCCATGGCCCCGCCTTTGCCGCCGCCCTGCATTTGCCGCATAAAGAAAATCCACACGCTGACCAGCAAGAGAATGGGCAGAAAATTCATCAAAATTGAAAAGAGTATGCCGCGTTCCTGCGGTTTGACGGTAATATTGACACCTGCACTACGTAGCTCTGTCACCATTTGTGGATCATAAGGGGCCGTTGTTGAGAAGAACGTTCCATCGTTAAACTTACCAAAGACATTTTCACCGCGAATGGTAATGGTGGATATTCGCCCGGCGGTTGCCTGATCCATCATGGCTGAATAACTAATGCTTTCGGCGCCATTTTTGGCCGTCGTGCTTTGCACCATGTTGAACAGTGCGAATACCACCAGAATGATAACGCCCCAAAGCAGCAAATTACGCATTTGCATGGATAAATCCTCGTTTTTGTTAGCTGGCTTTTCAACAGCCTGCCGGAAATACTCTTGTGTTGGTACAAGATGGGGATGAAAATGCGATATGGCAATGACTGATTGTGCCGTAAAGCGTCACCAACACTTGAATCATTCAGTAATATGCGAAAATGGTGCCAAAAGACGTGCCGTAATCTCTTTTCCCAGAAATTTCAATTCTCCTGAGCCGCCTAGAACGGGAGAAGAAAGCGCGCTCGTCTCATCGCAAAAAACAGGTACCATTGGGCGCGTTGCAGCCGGCAACGTATAAAGGGCATCACGTTGCCTTTTTGGCAATTGTTTTGATCGCTGCCCCAATGCCTCTATCCAGCCCCCCTTTGGCGCAATAACCTCAAAGCGGTTATCAAAAAGTACTATTTGGTTTTCATGTACTGGCATACTCAGACTTTTCCTGTCAGGGGCGCGCCCCAACACAGCCCCCGGGTCTCGACTGATCAGCATATCGGCACCTATATGCTCTAGTCGACAGCCCGCCATACAAAAAGCCGCCGCTTTTTTTTCATTCATACGTGTGATCACCCTGCGGGCAGTATTTCCCGCTAAGGGCCGCCCGCCATTACCAGCAATAGCAGCCAGGATAGTAGCAATCGTGGCCTGGGCAATTATTGGCTCAGCCATAGTCAGAAGCTCATGGCGCAAAACCGCAAAGCCTGCGCGGTGCCATTTTACTGCAGAAGTCAGCAGCGCCTCTGCCTGTTGTCTTCGTGTATTTTCCAGCTCTCCCAATAAACGGACCGAGCGGGCAATACGGCCTGCGGCCAGTCCATTTTGCTGTAACAAAGTTAGCCCTAAACGGGCACGCACACGGGCATAACGCTTGTCATAATTGGAAGGGTCTTCAATCCAGTTATATTTTTTTGTTTGTAACCAATGGCGTAATTCCTGCCGTGTCACGCCGAGCAAAGGGCGGGCAAGTAATAAATTACGCCCTTCAGGCCAGAGCGGAAAGGGCGCCGTTGCACTCATAGAGGCCAGGCCACGTACTGTAGAGCCACGCGAGAGCCGAATAGCGAAGGTTTCTTCCTGATCATCCTTTGTATGAGCCAGGAAAAGTGTCTGCGCACCAACACCCCTGCATGCTTTTGCCAACAAGGAATAGCGGGCTTGGCGGGCGTTCATTTGTCCGGGTCGAGGGTTTTGCCAGTGTAAAATTTGCGTCTGCGCACCAAGTTCACAGGCAGTTTGGGCTGCCTGTCTGGCTTCCTGTGCCGATTCTTTACGCAAACCGTGGTCGACAATTAATGCAACTATTTGTTGCGAAGGGGCGTATTCACACGCCAGTGCCAATAAAGCGAGGCTGTCACCGCCCCCCGAAAATGCAATAACCAATGGTTGATTTTTTAGCCCGGGCAAGGCGTCCATTTTCTGGACAAAATGTGCGCCCAAAGGTGGCGTGTTCACCCGCACCCGGCGCGCCGGCGTTCAATCCCGGCACGGGCACGTATTCCTGCGGCCGCTTTTGGATACTGACCGGGGAAAGCTTTCAGTGTGCGACATGCTTCTTCCTGGTCGCCCAGTGCAAACAAGGATGCCCCCAATTTGACCATTGCCTCGGGGGCTTTGGAACCTTTGGGAAACCGTTTCAGGGTTTCAATATAAGCATTAGTTGCCGCCCGAAAATCTCCCTGAACCGCAGCGATTTCACCAAGCCAGAACAATGCCGGGCCAGTCAGCTCAACACTGCCATATTCTGCAACAAACGCTTCAAAGCTTACTTTTGCCTGATCAAAATAACCCTGTTCCAGATAGGTTTTCGCTTCCCCATAGCGTTGCTGTGCCATCAGGGCGGCCTCATCATCAGCTGCTGCGTTTGCAGCGCTCTGCTCTTCTTGTACAGGCACACCTTCGCCAATAAGAAAGCGCCCCAGCATGGCATTGGCATTTCGCGCCGCCCCAAGAGCAAGCTGCACTTCCTTGGACAGAATTTTAACGGCGCTTTGCAGACCGGCAAGTTCGTCACGGCGTTTGCGGTTTTCAAACTCCAGACGTTCATTCGCCCCGGTTTGATTGCGCAATTGTGTTTCCAGATCATCCAGACGTTGCTGCATATTGACGGCTGCTGGCATACGGGTTTCGATTTTATCTACCCTGCCCTGTACGCCATCAAGACGCAGTGCAATTTCTTTTTTGGATTCTGCAGCATTGGCAGGCACAACAGTGCCTGCCAGCAGGAAAATCAACACAAAGAGTATAGCATGGCGCATAATAAGGCGCAGTCTTTCAATTCAAAGCGGCAAAATCATGGCAAAGAGAGTGTTTTTTACTCTTAGCTGGTTGCACCAGAAACAATGCCCGTATGAGCATTGCGGTTTCTTGACCAGGCAGCCTCGTTGGAGTTTCCGTCAATGGGGCGTTCCTTGCCATAGGATATGGTTGAAATGCGAGATGGCGATATACCCAGATTAACCAGATAATTGCGGGCGGCACTGGCACGGCGTGCGCCAAGAGCCAGATTGTATTCGCGCGTACCGCGTTCATCGCAATTGCCGTCAATCAGAATACGTGTGGTGCCATTATGGTTTAACCATGCAGCTTGCCGGGACAGTACGGCACGCGCTTCATGGGTCAGTTGAGCAGAGTTATAGTCAAAAAACACGCGATTTCCTGCGGTTTTGTTAAACTCATCAACGGAGCCTGGCACGGGAGGTATAGGCGCAATCGGGCCTGTACTTGGTGGTGGTGTTGGCTGTGTCGGAGCAGGGGCTGGTGTAGGCGCAGGTTCAGCTGGCGGTGTTGAAGCGCAAGCAGTTATGAACAAAACGGCGGTAAGCGAAACAAATGCAGATTTCATGTTCTTTGGTCCTCGTGTCAAACTTGAGTATCACACCTGCGTCGGCTTTTCCCCCCGCAGACTACAGACACCTTATCATGAATAGCTATTGTATCAAGGGCGACCAGGCGGGATCCGAAGCATCCCCCAGCGTCGTCACAGGCTGCAAGTTGGCGCCTGTTAAATCAACGCTCCATATATGGGGTCCTGCGCCCGGCCGTGGCTCGCGGGTAAACATTAACACTCGACCATTGGGTGACCAGGTTGGTCCTTCGTCCAGATACGCCGTGGTCAGGATGCGTTCCACGTCCCCTTCTGGCCGCATAACGCCAATATGAAACTTGCCATTCAGGCTTTTGGTAAAGGCAATCAGGTCACCACGCGGAGACCAGACCGGGGCGCTATAACGACCTTTACCAAAACTGATGCGGTGAATTCCCGAGCCATCTGCGTTCATCACATAAAGCTGTGGTGAGCCACCACGGTCTGAATTAAAAGAAATACGTGACCCATCGGGGGAAAAAGATGGTGAGGTATCGATGGCGGGTGAACTGGTCAGGCGCTGGCGTTGACGGGTACGCAAATCCATTACCCAGATATCGGAATTACCACCCTGTACCAGTGACATAATGACTTTGGTGCCATCGGGTGAAAAACGTGGTGCAAACGTCATGCCGGGGAAATCACCCAACACTTCTTGCCGCCCGGTTTCTATGTTGAACAAAAACACCGAAGGCGTACGCGTCGCGTAGGACATGTAGGTAATTTGCTGTGCTGTCGGGGAAAACCGCGGCGTTAATACGGTGTATTTGCCGGAGGTAAGAAACGTAGGGTTAGCGCCATCCTGGTCCATAATGGCCAGGCGTTTAACCCGGTCAGTTTTCGGGCCGGATTCAGAAATAAAGACAATTCGTGTGTCAAAATAGCCCGTTTCACCAGTAAGTTTTTGATAAATCACATCAGAAATTTTATTGCCAATCCGCCGCCAGTTCTCGGGTGTGGTGGCCAATTGCAAACCAACAAGTTGAGTCTCTGCCAGCACATCCCAGAGACGAAACTCGATGCGCATACGGTTATCGCTTTCCATCACTAAACGGCCTGACAATAAGGCGTCAGACTTAATCACCCGCCAGTCAGCAAAGCGTGGTTGAATATTAATGTTATTTTGCTGCTCAATGAAGGAAGCGGGATCAAGACGCCGGAAAAGTCCGGATCGTTCCAGATTGGTGCGCACCAGTTCGGCAACTTGTGCCCCGATTTCCCGCTCAGGTTCGCTGGCGCCAACAAAATCGGGTATGGCGATGGGCATTGGATCTAAATGCCCCTTGGAAATATCAATTTCCAGAGTAGCCAGGGCTGGTGTGGCAAAGCTTATCAGCAAGAAAGTCAGAAGGAGACGCATGGTTTTTCTCATTTTCATATCTTTATCAATTCCCTAGCACATCTGCGGCATTAAAGTGCATAATAGTTTCCCGCCATAATGCATATTTTTCAGGTGGTAGTTTATAAGGCTGGCATTTTAACACGGCACGACGGGCATTGTCCGCCGCAGCGCGCCAAAAGGGATCAGCAGAACGATTGATCTGTCCCAGATTAAGAACTTCGGGCGCATTGCTAAGCGTACCATCGGGGTTTAGCCGTGCGCGGACCGTAACTTTCAGTTTTTCCGGATAGGGTGCATCCAGAGGTGCCCGCCAGCAGCGATACATTTGCGCCCGCAAAAAATCTATCTCGTTGGCCGTCATCTCATCACCGGCACCAATGGCTTCGCGGACACTTTCATAAGCATCCATTTCAGACGTTTCTTTCGCTGCCGATTTGGCCAGTTTGTTTTCCAGCCGTGCCAAATCAAAGGCCGGAGGTGTGGGTTTGTGTTTTTTCTTTGGGCTGGTCTGTTTTTTTGGTTTGGGCTTTGGTGCCGCCTTTTGCTTTATTGGCTCCGGCTTTGGTTTTAGTGGCGCAGCAATGGGTTCCGGCTCTGGCTCCGGCTCTGGTGCAGCCGGAGGTGGTGTATTCATTGGCGGTGAAATTTCAGGCTCAGGTTCCGGCTCCGGTATTTTCGCGCGGACATTAGTCTCTTCTGCCAGCGTCACCAGTTCGACAGGAACAACATCCGGCGTATCAATAATGGCCAGTTGCGGCGTTGGCAGCACGATCAGCCCGGTGGCAATCAGTGCACCGTGAAGTATTAACGATATGAGAAAACCAAAGCGCATATTATTGTGACAAGGGATCCGTGACCAGGCCGATATTGGTAAACCCGGCAGCATGTATCCGCGCCATAACCTTCATCACTTCTCCATAATCAGTGGTTTTATCAGCCCGCAGGAAAATTCGTTCTTCATAGCCATTGCCAGCAATGGCCGTAAGGCGAGGAACCAGCACTTCAAGCTCGATCGGCGTTTCTTGCAAGAACACGCTGCCATCAGGTTGCACGGTAATGGTCAAAGGTTCTGTTTCGGCATTGAGCGAACGAGCTTCTGTTTTTGGCAACTCCACGGGCACGCCAACGGCCAGCAATGGCGCTGTGATCATAAAAACAATCAGCAGCACCAGCATCACATCAACCATGGGGGTGACATTGATCTCGGCCCGGGGCCGGTAGCGTTGCCCTCTGCGTCGCCCGGCACCACTAAGGGCGGTAAGGATGACGGCCATTATTTCCCTCCTGAAATGCGACGAGAGAAAATGGCTGAAAGTTCATCTGCAAAGCCTTCCAGACGGGTGGCATAGCGAGAGGTGTCTGCTGAGAACTTGTTATAAAAAATTACCGCTGGCACAGCCGCCAAAAGGCCCAATGCTGTGGCAAACAATGCCTCGGCAATCCCTGGTGCCACAACGGCCAGATTTGTATCGTGAGAGGCGGCTATGGCCCGAAACGAGTTCATAATCCCCCAGACTGTTCCAAACAAACCAATAAATGGTGATGCCGAAGCAATGGACGCCAGAACACCCAGTCCGCGCTCTGCCCGGCCCAGTTCACGCGATACGGTTAGCGCCATAACCCGGTCGAGACGCTCTTTAAGCGAGACAATTTGCAGGTCCGAGCCGACATTACCGCGCCCGTCTGTCCATTCACGCATGGCCGAGACAAAAACTCGTTCCATGGGGTCCCGCGAAGTTTCGTTAATCTGTTTGTACATTTCATCAAGTGAGCGCCCGGACCAGAAGGCGTTCTCAAAACGCTTTGCTTTGCTCCGCAGGCCCATAAAGGCAAGTTGGCGATCACCAATAACCATCCATGACCAGAAGGAGGCAAAAACCAGAACCCCCATCACCGCCTTAACGACAATATCGGCACGCAAGAACAGCGCCAGAAAAGAAAAATCAGTATCGGCCTGAACGGCGAGGGCAAGTGCAATATCCATAATGGTCCTGTCTATTTGTTTTTGGGCACAGTGACGTGTCCAGCTTAATGTTGAGTTGAAATTGTGACCATAATGCGGTCAATTTCAACTCAGGAATGAAGCAAGAAGTGTTCCAAGTGCGGGGGGAAGTCTTCTGGGGCGTCCATTAAGGTCAATACAGGCGATTTGCACCTGGGCGCTGATCAACACCTCATCAGCGCGCAGAATTTTCTGCTGAACCTCAATTCGTGCACCACGCGAAGCGGTAAAACGCGTTTGTACGTTTATCACATCATCTATTCTGGCTGGCCTGGAAAATTCAATATTCATACGCCGTACAGCAAAGACAAGCGGGGTTTCACCTTCTAGCAATTCTGTGTGTCCAATTCCGGTCAGGCGTAAGCATTCTGTGCGTCCGCGTTCCATAAAACGTAAATAGGACGCATGGTAAACAACGCCAGAGAAATCCGTATCCTCGTAATAGATGCGTATCGGCAGATGGTGGGTTTTATCGACAAGTTGCCCTGCGGGTGGCGCAAACATGGTTATTTTCCACCACTAAAAAGGTCGGTCTCTGTTTGCGCTGGTGGTTTCAGGCCCAAATGTTCATAAGCGCGCCCCGTGGCGACACGCCCGCGCGGGGTGCGTTGCAAAAAACCCTGTTGGATGAGAAATGGTTCGATCACCTCTTCCAGGGCATCACGTGCTTCTGAAAGAGATGCAGCCAGAGTATCCAGCCCTACGGGAGCACCGGAAAATTTCTCTGTCAGGGCATAGAGATAACGCCGGTCCTGTGCATCCAGACCCAGGGCATCTACCTCAAGTCGTTTTAGCGCCGCATCGGCTGCCCGGGCATCAATGACAGCCGTTCCGTCGGCCTCGGCAAAGTCGCGCACCCGGCGCAATAACCGCCCGGCAACACGCGGTGTTCCGCGCGCCCGCCGGGCAATTTCGTGTGCGCCTTCGCTATTGAGGTTGACCCCCAGTTTTCCCGAAGCCCGGGTTACAATATGCGTTAGTTCGGCCACATTATAAAAATCCAGCCGTGCCGGCACCCCAAAACGATCGCGCAGTGGTGTTGCCAGCAAACCCGCCCGTGTTGTCGCCCCGATCAGCGTAAAGGGTGATAGATCAATCTTGATGGTCCGCGCCGATGGCCCTTCACCAATGATGAGGTCCAGCTCAAAATCTTCCATGGCCGGATAGAGAATTTCCTCAACATGAGGCGCCAGGCGGTGAATTTCATCAATGAACAACACATCACGGGGTTCCAGATTGGTCAGGATCGCCGCCAGATCACCCGCTTTGGCAATGACCGGGCCGGAGGTCGCGCGAAATCCTACGCCAAGTTCTCTGGCAACAATTTGGGCCAGTGTGGTTTTGCCTAGCCCCGGTGGACCAGAAAGCAGCACATGGTCCAGCGCATCATTGCGCCCTTTAGCTGCGCCGACAAATACCTTGAGGTTATCGACCAGTGCGCTTTGGCCAACAAAGCTGTCAAAGCTTTGCGGGCGCAAGGCTTTGTCGCGTCCATCATCGCCCTGAGTGTCAGCGTCAATAATGCGCTGTTCGTTTTGGGCGTCACTCATTTACCCATGTCCTTCAGCGCTGTGCGGATAAGGCTATCCAGTGTTGCGTCTTCGCCTAACGCCCTTTGGGCACTGGCTACAGCGCGCAAGGCATCGGGTTGCGCCAGGCCCAGATTAACCAGTGCTGATACCGCCTCGGTATTGGCTGATAATGGGGTTGCAACAGGTGCCGCTTCGTCTGTGGGCGTCAGGCCACCCAGCGATCTTCCCATGGGCGGTGGTTTATCTTTTAGTTCACCGGCAATACGTGCCGCAATACGCGGGCCGACGCCTTGCGCCCTGGCTATGCTGGCCTTGTCTTCCAGTGCCGCTGCGTTCATCAGTTCCGCCGGTGACAATGCATCCAGCACTGCAAATGCGGCTTTCGGGCCAACCCCCTGAATATCCTGCAAGCGCATAAACCAGGCGCGTTCTTCCTCAGAGGCAAATCCATAAAGCTTGAGCATGTCCTGACGTAATATGGTTTCAATATGCAGGACCGCCGCTTCGCCAACAATCAGTGTGCGCAAGGTGCTGGCCCCGCATTGCACCAGATAGCCGACCCCGCCTACGTCCAGAATCATTTCGCCCGCGCCAATGGTGTCGACCACGCCTTTTAGCTTGCCGATCATGAGGCCTGCTCCAGTGCGCTCGCTAACGGCGCATGGTTGGCACAACATATGGCAATGGCCAGCGCATCCGCCTCGTCAGCCTTCGCCTGACAGCCCGGTAATAGCATGGCTACCATAGCGGCCATCTGGCCCTTGTCGGCGCGCCCTGTGCCTACCAGTGCCTTTTTAATGGCCCGGGGGGCGTAATTTTCAACGCCAAGCCCCGCTTGCGCCGGTGCCAGCATGGCTGCCGCCCGCGCAGCGCCCAGTTTTAGTGCTGATGCAGCGTTGGTATTCATGAAAGTATCTTCAATGGCGGCGCGGTCCGGTTTGTGTTGATCAATCACATCGTTCATTTGCGAAAAAATACTTAGAAGTCGCGTGCTCATTTCCGCCTTTGGGTCAGGTATAATTGTACCGCACGCATGAAAGCTGAGACGCGTGCCGCGCACATCCACCAGACCCCAGCCGCACCGGCGCAGGCCCGGATCAATCCCCAAAATGCGAATCATTTCGCTCATCGGCACAGTCTAGGGGCAAAAAGGGTGAATAAGCATCAAAATAGGGGCATTAATGAGTGCAAATGCCCACAATGATGCACATTCAGGGACAGATGTGGGGCGTATAAGGGGCAGGGGGTGATGCTTGTAGGTGAGTAATGACATTATCCACGGGATAGCTGTCTTTCTTCCTCTCCCCCATTTTGCGTTGGGAAGAGGGTTCAGGGGGAAGATAATAAATTTTACTGTCATACCGGACTTGATCCGGTATCCAGTTGTGATTCTGCTCTGGATTCCGGCCTACGCCGGAATGACGATGAAAGCATAACCCAAACTTATCCGCGCCCCTTGGTGCCGGGCGTATAATCACCTCGATGAGTGCTGAAAATCCAAATCCGCAAGAGACAGCAAGTATCTGGCAACAGGCCCGCATACTTTATGCCGAGGGGCGCACGGCGCGCCAGATTGCCCATATTACGTCGCTCTTGCCGTCGGCCATTACCACACGCGCTACGCAAGAACGCTGGCCCGCCCCAAAGCCGCCTGACTGGGATAGTATCCGCGATGCCTGGGAGGCGGGAAAACCGGATCGTGCTTTGGCTACGGAATATGGTGTTAGTGCTTCGGCATTGCGCAAACGCAGATTACGTGAACACTGGAGCCGCACCAACGCCCGGGGCATTGATGCCCTGCGCCGCGCGGTCAGCATACTGGAAGAGGCGTTGGACCATACCGATGTTTCCGACACAGTAGTGACCACGCGCCTGGCAGCGGCACTATCCATGGCGGCAGGGCGTTTACGCGACGCCGAGAAACAGCAATCGGCCAAAGTGCAAAGCCAGAGGGGCAATGATGATATTCATGATTTTGAAGGTGAGGACGACTCCTTACGGGAACACATGACCGATATGCTCTTGCGTTTGGCGGAGGGTGAGGAAGAGACGTAATGATGAAATCAAAGAACTGGTTTATTATCAAAACAACCATTGGGGTGCTCTGTCTGAATTATTTTTTCTTCTTGGGGGTAAGCCTCATAACGCAAGCCAATAATTACCCCAGGCCTTTTGCCTTGATATTAAGGGCATGGAGTGAGCTTGCAAATTCCTCGCCAAGCTCAGCCATGATGGCCCGATGGGCGGCAACGCGACTGAGGCCATCAAAATGGGCCGCGGTTATTTCCACTTCAAAGTGGGTTTGCCCGCCAGGGCGCGCGCCCGCATGGCCAGCGTGCTGGCTGGATACATCACGCACAGTCAAGTTTTGCGGCGCAAAGGCACGCTCAAGTTTTGTTTCTATATTACGTGCCATTTCAAACATAGGTGTATTGCCCCGTAGACGTTGGTAAATGCTGTGGCATATATGGGGTTATGGATGATGATTTTGAATACGAGCCCAAGCTTTTTGACATACGGGTTAAACCGCCGGGAAAAGATGATGCCAAAAAAGGCGATCAGACCTGTGAATGGGATGGGTGTGTCACCAAGGGTGATTGCAAGGCCCCGCAATCACCGGACAAGATAAATGAATTTTTTTATTTTTGTAAAAAACATGCCGCCCAGTACAATAAAACCTGGAATTTCTTTCATGGTATGAATGATGGTGCCGTGCGTGCCTATCAGGCTGATCAAGCCACTGGTAATCGCCCGACCTGGAATATGAACCGCAATCTGGATGGCAAGGGTCAAAGCGCAAAAGGGGCCCGCTTTAAAGACACCTTTGGTATTATGGGGGAGCGGGTTTCGGCAGAGGCCGGGGAACGCAAACGTCGTCTTGGTCGCTTGCAAAGCCTGGCGATGGACAGCCTTGGGCTGGAACATGATAGCGGCCCCAAGATAGTGCGTGCGCGCTATCTGAAACTGGTCAAACAGTTTCACCCGGATGCCAACAAGGGTGATCGTTCGACCGAGGAACGCCTGCAACAGGTAATTCGCGCCTATCAGGTCCTGAAAACGTCACGACTGGCTTGAAGCCTGGGCCATACCCCCATAAACAGGGTCATGTAAAATTAAGAGTAGCAAAAATGTCTGAACACGATCCCGCATTTCCCCTATGGACACCGGATACAAAAGTTTCCGTCGCCGCAACCTTTGGCTTTGATAGTCAGGAACAGGTTCCTGCTTTTTCTGCGCCCAATGAATTTGTACCTGATCTGGACCCGGCCTATAAATTCGACCCCCTGACCACCCGCGCCATTTTGGCGGGCTTTGCCCATAATCGCCGGGTGATGGTGCAAGGTTATCATGGCACGGGTAAATCCACGCACATTGAACAGGTGGCTGCGCGGCTGAATTGGCCCATGGTGCGGGTTAATCTGGATAGCCATGTCAGCCGTATTGATCTCATCGGCAAGGACGCCATTGTCCTTAAAGACGGCCAGCAAGTGACCGAGTTCCGCGAAGGTCTGCTACCCTGGGCCTTGCAGCGCCCGGTGGCTTTGGTGTTTGATGAATATGATGCAGGTCGTCCTGATGTGATGTTTGTCATTCAGCGTATCTTGGAAGCTTCCGGCAAATTGACCTTGCTGGACCAGAACAAGGTTATTCGGGCAAATCCGCACTTTCGGCTTTTTGCCACCACCAATACTGTAGGGCTGGGTGATGCCACCGGGCTTTATCATGGCACCCAACAGCTTAATCAGGGGCAGATGGACCGCTGGTCCATCGTTGCCACGCTGAATTATCTTGAGCACGATGTTGAGGAAGGAATTATCCTGGCCAAAATGCCTGTCATGCAAACGCCTGAGGGTCGTGAAACCATAAAGGCCATGGTGCGGGTTGCTGATATGAGCCGGAACGCCTTTATGAACGGTGATATTTCCACCGTGATGAGCCCGCGTACGGTACTGACATGGGCAGAAAACACCGAGATTTTTGGTGGCGATACCGCCGAGGCCTTTCGCCTGACATTCCTCAACAAGTGCGACGAGATGGAACGCCCGGTCATATCCGAGTTTTATCAGCGTGCGTTTGCGCAAGATCTGCCCGAAAGCGCGACGCGGGTACAAGTCGCATAAGGCAGACGCATGAGTGAGCGCGAATCCCGTATTGATGCTTTCAAGCGCGCCCTGAGCGCCACTACCCGGGCGCTATCGGGCAAGCGTGCGCTTGATGTGCGTTTTGGCGGTGATCAGGCCGTGTTGATTGATGATGGGGTTAACCTGCCGGTGCCATCTGCCAAACCAGGTGCCCGGGCAATTGCCGTAGCGCGCGGGCGTGCTGATGCGCTGGCCTTGCGTCTTGCCCACCATAACCCTCGCGCCCATGCACGGCTCAGCCCCGCCAACCCGCAAGGCAAAGCCGTATTTGAAGCACTGGAGCAGGTGCGCTGTGAAACCCTGGGTGCGGCGGCCTTAAAAGGGGCTGGCGAAAATATGCACACGGCCCTCTCGGAACGCTGCGTCAAGCAAGGCTTTGCCAGTTTGACAGACCGCGAAGCGGCACCTTTGGCAGACGCCGTGGCGCTGCTCGCCCGCGAACGCATTACCGGCGTACCGGCACCAAAAGAAGCACAGGGCTTGCTGTCTTTATGGCGCGGTGAGGTCGAGAAAAAAGGCGGTGCAGCCTTAAATGAATTGCGCAGCGGGCTTGATGACCAGCGCGCTTTCGCTGAACTGGCCAAAGTGCTGCTGGACGATCTGGATATTGGCGATATGCAGGCCTTGCCAGAACAAAAAGAAGAAGAGGAACGCGCGGAAGAGGGTGAAGGTAATCCCAGTGCGCAGGACGGCGACGATAATGAAGGCGATAGTGAAGATGCACCGCCCGATGGCTCAACAGATCAGGGCGAGGGAGACGAAAGCGAACAACAGGCTGCTTTGCTGGATGATGAAAGCGATGTTGGCGATGCGCAGGATGGTGCCGGTGAAGATTTACCTGTACGCCCGAATTACCAGCCCGGCGGCGGCGAGGGTGCGCGCTATCAGACCTTCACCACCAAGCATGACGAAGTCACCCGCGCCGAAGACTTATGCGAACCGCCAGAGCTGGAGCGCTTACGCGGTTATCTGGATCGCCAGCTTGATAAATTGCGCGGCGCTGTGGCACGGCTGGCCAACAAGCTGCAACGACGCTTGATGGCGCAGCAACAACGTTCGTGGGTTTTTGACCTCGAAGAAGGCGTGCTGGACCCGGCGCGGCTAACACGGGTTATCACTGATCCCTTGTCGCCACTTTCTTTCAAGGAAGAAAGCGAGACGGATTTTCGTGATACTGTGGTGACGCTGCTGCTGGATAATTCTGGCTCCATGCGCGGGCGGCCGATCATGATTGCGGCGCTTACCGCCGATATTCTGGCGCGCACGCTGGAGCGATGCGGCGTCAAGGTCGAGATACTGGGCTTTACCACGCGGGCATGGAAAGGCGGACAATCCAAGGAAGACTGGCTGGCTGCTGGCAAACCCTTAAACCCTGGCCGTCTTAATGACCTGCGCCATATTATCTATAAGGCTGCTGATGTGCCCATGCGCCGGGCCAAAAATAATCTCGGCCTGATGATGCGCGAAGGTCTTTTGAAAGAAAATATCGATGGCGAGGCGCTTTTATGGGCGCATACGCGCCTGCAATCGCGCCCGGAAGCGCGGCGTATCCTGATGGTTATCTCGGATGGAGCGCCGGTGGATGATACCACCCAGTCACATAATCCCGGCGGCTATCTTGAGGCGCATTTACGAACGGTGATTGCCGAGATTGAGAACTATTCAGATGTGCAACTCATCGCCATTGGCATCGGTCATGATGTCACCCGCTGGTACAGCCGGGCCGTCACGCTGACCGATGCGGAACAGTTGGGCGGTGCAATAACCGAACAACTGGCGGATCTGTTCGATGAAAATGAAGTGCGCAGCAAGGCACCTCGCCGCTCTGGCTTCAAAGCGGCTTCCTAGCCCGCTAAAACCTCCGCCAGTGCCGCAAGCTCAGCCGGAATATCGATCACCTGCATAGACAGGTTTTCAATGGCGGCTAATGCCGGGCTGGGCTCTACTTCACCGGGGATGAGCGGCTCGACGATTTCCTTGAACTTGAACGGATGTGCGGTGGCCACCAAAATCCAGGGTTTATTTTTTTCGACAAGACCTAGCTGGTCATAGGCATAGGCGGCAATGGCGCTATGGGGGCACCAGATGTGATCGGCTTTGCGGGCATCATGGCTGATTTGCGCGGCGATGGTTTCATCATCCACACTGATGGCATGCAGATCATGATTAAGGGCATCGAGGCTGGTTTTGAAGCGTTCAAAGTTTGATGGATTACCCACGTCCATGGCATTGGCAATGGTGGGAATTGATGCAGCAGGGGCAAAGGCCTTGCCGCCAAAATAATCGGTTAAGGCGCGGTTGGCATTTTGCGCCAGCACCACATTGCCAATGGGCAAACCGCACGCACGCGCCCACAGGCAGGCCATACCATTGCCCAGATTGCCGGTGGGAATGACATAGTTTGCGGGTGCGCCTGTATCACGAAATATTTGCACCGCACTGGCCGCATAATAAACCATTTGCGGCAACAGGCGGCCAATATTGATGGAATTTGCCGAGCTAAGCCCGTGGCGGGTTTTCAGGGTTTTATCGGCAAAAGCGGCTTTGACCAAAGCCTGACAGTCATCAAAGTCACCATCCACGCGCAAGCTGGTGACGCTATCGGGCCAACAGGTGAGCTGACGTTCCTGAAACGGGGATACCCGTCCCTTGGGGTAGAGGATCACCACTTTGGCAGCGCGGGCGTTGGCGAAGGCACAACCCACCGCCCCACCGGTATCGCCAGAGGTGGCCACCAGCACAGTTAGCGGCGTGTCTGTACTGGCCATGCGATCCATGGCGGCGGCCAGAAACCGGGCACCAAAATCCTTGAACGCTGCCGTAGGGCCGTGAAACAGCTCCAGTGCATAGTGCTTGTCATCAAGGGCGATAAGCGGCGCGGGAAAATTAAAAACCTGCTCGCAAATGTCCGCCAGTTCCGGGGCCAGCGTATCGTCTTCAAAAAACGGCGCTAGCAGGGTTTTGGCTATGCCCGTCAGATCACCCGGATCAGTAAAGTCACTGGCGGTAAATTGGGGAAATGATTGCGGAATATAAAGTCCGCCATCAGGGGCTGCACCCATTAACATGGCTTCGGATACGGACAAGTCCGGGCTTTGTTCTTTGGTGCTGACAAAGCGCATCAGGATATAACCTCTGCGCAGCACGGTACCAAAGGTGTTTCATAGAGGGTTGTGTCGCAATTAGCCGCCTCAAAGGCAGCCCTCATGGCAGTACGAACCGCAGGTGCTTTGGCATTTTGTACCCAGACAAAAACCGAAGGTCCGGAACCGGAAAGCGAACAGCCCAGTGCGCCTGCCTCAAGGGCCGCGGCTTTAACAGCCGCCAAAGGTGGGACCAAAGCAGCCCGTTGTGGCTCTATCAAACAATCGCGCAGGTTTTGCGCAATCAGTGTGGTGTCATTCAAAAAACATCCGGCGACAAGGCCGCCCACATGGCGCATTTGGGTGATGGCTGTGGGCAATGGTACAGCGGGGGAGAGAATATCCCGCCCATCCGCCGTGTTGACGGTAAAATCCGGGTGAAACAACAGGCACGTTAGTCCCTCCGGCAGAGGTATGGGCGTTATTGTTGGTGCGATGCCCTCGCCGATAAACACCAAATCACCATAAAGCGCGGCGGCAACATTATCCGGCGGCGGCGGGTCAGAAGAGGCCGTTTCACCCTCCATGGCGCAGGCAAAAAGCTCGTCTTGTGACAGTGATGTGGGCAAAAGCGCATTGACCGCCAATGCTGCGGCAACCGCCGAAGCCGCCGAGCCGCCCATGCCAGCGCTTATGGGTATGCCTTTGGTAATATCCAGGTGCACAGAAAATGAGGCATTGGCTTTATCCAGAACGGCCTTGCCCGCCCGAAGCGCCGTATTGCGCGCAACATCCTTAGGGAGGGTTTTCACCAGACCGCTAATGCGGTCCAGCCTGATAATCGGAACGTCGTCGCCATCATCCTCGCCTTTATGGGCGGTGACACTATCCCAGGCCGCACCAAAGGCTTGACCCAAACAGTCAAAACCGGCGCCAACATTACCTATACTGGCCGGTGCGCGGGCCGTTTTCATTCGGGTGTTCACAATTTTTATCCGCTCGGGTCGTATTGATAATCAGGCGCAGGCAGGCTCTGCCGCACAGACGGTTATCGTCTCCTCATCCTGTCCGCGCAAGCGATGAATATCTAAAAGATCAGCCATCACCGCTTCGGCCGTGGGCCAGCGTCCGGCACCCTTGCCGCGCAACTGCACATCGTCACCACCGTCCATATCAATAACCAGACGGTTGCGCTCACCTTTGGCACCAGCAAGATAATGATCTTTTGGAAGGGTTTTTAGCTCAACGCTGGCCTGCAAGGCACCTTTGCTATTCCGTTTAATCTGGCTGACTTGACGAATAACCTTGCCGTCATTGCGGGCTGCTTCGACCCGTTTGGGATCAAGATCGCTTAGGCTTTCCATACTAATCTGCGAGGGGCGCAAGGGCGTGTTAAAGCCATGGCGCGCCATCAGGCACAATTTGGCCGCAGCATCATCACCATCCAGATCCGCAGACGGATCAGCTTCGGCAAACCCGGCTTCCTGTGCCTCGCGTACAGCCACGTCAAACGCGCAGCCATCCGCCAGACGATCCAGAATGAAATTGGCCGTGCCATTAATCACACCGTTTACATTCTTGACACTGCCCGCTTCACGGGCCTGATCCAGTGCCTCAAGCATGGGCACACCACCGCCGACAGCAGCGCTATAGCGCAATGCCCGCCCGGCACCTGCCGCCGCTTTGTGCAAGCTGTCATAATTGGCAGCCATTACTGCCTTGTTGGCAGAAACCACATCGGCACCGCCAAAGAATGCGTTCAGGATAAAGGCATCCGCTGCTTCAACGCCGCCAATCATCTCGACCACAATATCCGGGCGGGTGGCAAAGACGACACTGGCATCATCGCTAATGAGGTGTTCGGGCGCTCCTTCTGCGCGTTCCTTGGTGGCATTACGCACCAGAATGCCGCTCACTTCAAACAAATCCTGATGGCGCTGCAAATGCGCATAAACACCCTCGCCAACCGTCCCAAATCCTAAAAGCACAACTTTCAAACGCTTGACCCGTGCGCTGGCATGCGAGGACAATCCATTAGGCGAGATACACGTATCAAAGCCGCGCGCCGGGGCGGCAATTTCAAGGCGCAGGTCATGCTGCCGGGCATATTCAAGGGCGCGGGGTTGAATGGATTTTCCGCAATATTTGTAGGCATCCTCCCAGTTAATCTGACCAAAGCGGCGGGATACCGGGTCAGCCTTAGGGTCGCTTACATAAAGCCCATCAACATCCTTGATGAGACGAACCCGTTTTGCATTCAGGGCTGCGCCCAGATATATAGCACTTAGGTCTGTACCGCCTCGCCCTAAAAGGGCTGGCTGGCCATCTTCCAATATACCGCTGAAGCCTGGCACCACCAATACTTC
This sequence comes from Robiginitomaculum sp., assembly GCA_021776515.1. GTDB lineage: Bacteria > Pseudomonadota > Alphaproteobacteria > Caulobacterales > Maricaulaceae > Robiginitomaculum_B. The sequence continues at coordinate 104,777 of JAJFFS010000008.1, forward strand.
GTGTCGGGCAAGCAGGGTGGTTAGATGGGCATGATCAAGGCCGCAAAGTCGTGCATCATCAGGCTTGCCGGCAGCGCGCAGATTTATCTGTGCCGGGTCAACCGCGCGTGCATCAACGCCGATACGTTCCAGCGCTAATCCCAAAAGGGCCGCCGCACGTATTTCGCCCAGTCTTAACAGGGCCGAAGCGCCTGGCGCATTTTCGCAACCACCAATATCCGCGCCTAATGAAACCAGTTCATCGGTTTCACCGGCAAGGGCGGAAACTACCGCCAACACTTTTTCGCCCGCTCTGAGATAACGGTAAATTTCATGAGCTGCCGCATGGACAGCCTGGGCATCCGCCAGAACAGACCCGCCAAACTTCAGTACGGCAAGATTGGACGGGTTTGCTGACTTATCGGTGACGATGATGGGGCGCATAATAAAATTCCTAGAGATGGTAGCATAATAAAAAAACCCGCTTCGCGGGGCGGAGCGGGTTAAAACGATCAAATGTTAGAAACTTCAGATCATTCCAGGCCGCCCCGTGTGAGGTATGTTGTCATAATTGTTGTGGTGCCAAGAATAATCGATAGCGAATGCATAGAGCATCCGCCGAAGGTGTTTCCCGAAATAGAGTGCGCCTGGCGCATAGTTTTCTCTCTTCTATTTGGTTCTGGCAGCCAGTGTGAGACCGACAGGTTAAGGCTCTCTAAAAGCAAGCCAGGGAAAAAATCAATCCCTTTTTTATGTCTTTTTGTGTTTTGGCGCATATTTGTGTCATTTAAGGCACTGTTGTTGGCGTAAACTTGCCAGATAGATGGCGGTCATCTAAGGTGTCGTTCTTGTTTGTCGAAGCGATACCGTGTTTGCTTTTATAAAAGTAGCGCGCAGTAAAAGCCGCAAAGGCCGCCGACAAATGAGAGGAAACGCCCGGAAGACCATTGTTCTTCCCAGGCCGCCATTTGGCGGTCTTTCTTTTCGTGGAGTTTCCATTGCTTACGTTTGCTCAAACAGGTCGTAGCGCGCCAGCGCGTCGGAAAAACACCGACAGAGTCACAGATTTTGATGAAATATATAAACCGTTGGAAATGCAAAAACTGCATGAGCAATCCGAACGCTGCGCCCAGTGCGGGGTGCCATTTTGCCAATCTGGCTGTCCGCTGGACAATAACATACCCGACTGGATGAACCTTGCGGCGGCCGGGCAGGAACGTGATGCCTGGGACTTAAGTGCGGCCACTAATACCCTGCCGGAAATTTGTGGGCGTATCTGCCCGCAGGATAAATTATGTGAAGGGGTTTGCGTACCCGGGCAAGCCGGCTTTGGTGCCGTTACAATCGGGGCTATTGAAACGGCGTTGAGCGAGCGCGCGTGGGATGAGGGGTGGATTACCCCCATCAAACCAAAGCAGGAGCTGGAACATTCAGTCGCCATTGTTGGTTCTGGTCCGGCGGGACTGGCAGCGGCAGCCATGCTGCGTGAAGCCGGGTTTCAGGTTGAAGTTTTTGAACGCGCTGACCGCCCGGGTGGTCTTCTGACCTATGGTATTCCCTCGTTCAAGCTGGAAAAAGATATTGTTCTGCGGCGTACGGACTGGCTTGATCAAAGCGGTGTTCACTTTCATCTGAACTGTGAGGTGGGCGCGGATGTGCAGCTTGCTGATCTGCGCAGCAAGCACGGCGCTGTATTGCTTGCTGGTGGCGTTTACGAGGCCCGGCGGCTGAATACGCCGGGGGCGGGTGAAGATATGGTCGTGCCCGCGCTTGAATACCTTATTGGCGCGAACCGCCTCGGGTTTGGCGATACGGTTGAGGCCTTTTCGCAAGGCCGGTTAAACGCACGGGACAAGCAAATTGTGGTCATTGGTGGCGGTGATACAGCTATGGATTGCGTGCGCACCGCTGTGCGTCAGGGTGCTAGTAAAGTCACTTGTCTTTATCGCCGTAATGAAACCAATATGCCAGGCTCACGCCAGGAATTGGAAAATGCCCGCGAAGAGGGTGTGGAGTTTTTATGGCTGGCAACACCAAAGGCGATACATGGCAAAAACGTTGTGCCAAACAAGATTAAGGCTGTGCGCATGCAACTGGGGGCACCGCAAGCCGATGGTCGGGCGCAGCCAGAGGAGATGCCGGGCAGTGCCTTTGAGGTGCGGGCAGATATGGTGATCGCTGCCCTTGGGTTTTCCCCCGAAGATTTACCTTCAAAATTCGCCGCCCCCGATCTGGAAACGACAAAATGGGGAACCCTGTCGGTGGGGCGCAAGGGTTATGAAACGTCGTTGGCGAGGGTTTATGCCGCTGGTGATTGTGTTCGCGGTGCCTCTTTGGTGGTCTGGGCCATTCGTGAAGGCCGGGATGCTGCGGCACAAATTATTCACAATACTATCGCAAAGGAACTGGCCGCATGAGCCCGCATTTTGGTTTACCCGCACCACAAGGGCTTTATGACCCTGCTGATGAGCGAGACGGTTGCGGCGTTGGTTGTGTTGCGGCCATTGATGGCAAGCCGCGCCGTGATGTAGTTGAGGCTGGTATTAGCGCGCTGAAGGCGGTTTGGCATCGCGGCGCCGTTGCCGCCGATGGCAAAACTGGTGATGGCGCCGGTGTTATGGTGCAAATCCCCAAGGCGTTTTTTGCCAAAATTGTCGCCCGTACCGGGCATGATATGGCTGATGAACCGTTGTGCGTCGGGATGATTTTTCTTCCCAGAACAGATTACGCAGCACAGGAACGCGCGCGGGCTATTGTCGAAACGCAAATTCTGGGGGCCGGGTTTCTTCTTTATGGCTGGCGGCGAGTGCCGGTTGATGTTTCCGCCGTTGGCGAGCGCGCCAATATGGTGCGCCCCGAGATCGAACAGATTTTATTTTATGCGCCCGGCATCAGCGATGAGGATCAGCTGGAGCGCAACTTGTATCTTGTTCGGCGGCGTATAGAGGCCGCCGTTCTGGCCGCGCACATCAACACGTTTTATGTGTGCAGCTTTAGTGCACGTACGCTGGTGTACAAGGGCATGTTTCTGGCCGAACAAATTGATGTGTTTTTCCCGGACCTGCAAGATCCGAGCTTTGTCTCGCCCTACATTCTGTTCCATCAACGCTATTCCACCAACACCTTTCCTGAATGGCGACTGGCCCAGCCCTTTCACATGCTGGCCCATAATGGCGAGATCAATACGCTAAAAGGTAATCTGGGCTGGATGCGCAGCCATGAAACATTGATGGCATCATCCTCATTTGGCGATACCGGCGATGAGATAAAACCCGTTGTTCAGCCCGGCGCATCAGATTCCTCCGCTCTGGACGCTGCCTTTGAAGTTCTGGTGCGGGCCGGGCGCTCTGTGCCTATGGTCAAATCGCTGCTCATTCCTGAAGCCTGGTCAAAGCGCGGCGATACCATGCCCGAAGCCGAAAAAGCCATGTACGCCTATTGTAATGCGGTGATGGAACCCTGGGATGGCCCGGCGGCGCTGGTGGCTACCGATGGGCGCTGGGTCATTGCCGGGCTGGATCGTTCTGGTCTTCGTCCCCTGCGTTATGCTGTTTCCCGCTCAGGGATTTTGGCTCTGGGTTCAGAAGCAGGCATGTGCCCGCTTAATGAGGATGAGATTATCACCCGGGGCCGGGTGCACCCGGGCCGGATGGTCGGGATCAATCTTGAAGAGGGCAGGTTCTACTCGGGGGGGCAATTGATCGACAAGCTGGCCAAGTCGCATGATTATCAAAATTGGCTGGATAACCTTACTGACCTTGACCCCCTCATTGGAGAAGGACCAGAGGCGCGTCTTTTTGATGAAGATGTATTAATGCGCAAGGCGCTGGCGGCCGGCTTCTCACTGGAAGACATCGATGTTTTGCTAAAACCCGCTGCAGTGGATGCCAAAGAGCCTTTGGGCTCTATGGGAGATGATACGCCGTTGGCGGTTTTGTCAGAACATTATCGCCCGCTTTATCATTTTTTCCGCCAGAACTTTAGCCAGGTTACGAACCCGCCGATTGATCCCCTGCGTGAAGGCCGGGTGATGGGGCTGATTACCCGGTTCAAGAATTTGGGTAACATTCTGGACAATGAAAATACTCAAAAGGGCGTGCTAACGCTGTCATCGCCGGTGCTGACCAATGGCGCAACAGCACGCCTGATTGATTATCTTGGTGCGAATGATGTTGCTTCTATTGATTGCACATTTGATATATCTGCGGGCTGTGAAGGTGGTGAAAGTTTACCCGACGCCTTGACCCGCATCCGCGATGAAGCGGTTCATGCCGTACAAAATCGCTATGGGCATCTGGTGCTGAGTGACGAGGCGGTCAGCAAAACCCGCGCGGCCATTCCCATGGCACTGGCGGTTAGTGGCATTCACGCGCGGTTGACGGCAGAGGAATTGCGCACGCATTGCTCGCTTATTGTGCGCGCCGCCGATGTCATGGATTCCCACGGATTTGCAGTGCTTCTGGGTGCGGGGGCCACGGCAGTAAACGCCTATCTGACTCAGGAAATGATCGCCCGTAGTCATGCAAACGGAACGCTGGGGACAACGGGTTTGGAAACAGCGGTGCAAAATTATAAAACCGCCATCGAAAACGGGCTTTTGAAGATCATGTCCAAAATGGGCATATCGGTGCTTTCTTCCTATCGCGGGGGCTGTAATTTTGAGGCATTGGGGCTTTCGCGGGCGCTGATGGCCGAGTTTTTCCCCGGCGTACCGTCTCGAATTTCCGGCATTGGTCTTTCCGGTTTGCAATCCAAGGTTTGTGAGCAGCATATATGCGGCTTTGGCGCTGGTGCGGCGTGTCTTCCCATTGGCGGGCTCACCCGTGTTCGTGCTGGTGCCGAGCGCCATGCCTATACCGCCGATACAATCACAGCGCTTCAAACCGCCTGCAAAACCGGCAAAGACAGTGATTTTGATCAATACCTTCATATTGTGGCCGGGCAAAAGCAGGCGCAATTGCGCGATCTTCTGGATTATACCCCTCATGGTGCGCCTGTGCCGGTGGATGAGGTTGAGTCTGTCAATGAAATACGCAAGCGGTTTTTAACGCCGGGCATGTCTCTGGGGGCGTTGTCCCCTGAAGCCCACAGCGCGTTAAATATAGCTATGAACCGCATTGGTGCGCGTTCGGTTTCAGGCGAAGGCGGTGAAGATCCGGCGCGCTACCAGCCTTTGCCAAGTGGCGATAATGCCAACTCTGCGGTTAAACAGGTGGCCTCTGGCCGCTTTGGGGTCAATGCGCAATATTTAAATGAATGTCGCGAGATCGAGATTAAAATAGCGCAAGGGGCCAAGCCCGGCGAAGGCGGGCAATTGCCGGGCTTTAAGGTCAATGCCATGATTGCGCGCTTGCGCCATTCCATCGAGGGAGTGACGTTGATCTCGCCGCCGCCGCACCATGACATTTACTCAATCGAAGATCTGGCACAGCTGATTTACGACCTCAAACAGATCAACCCTGATGCCCGCGTGGGCGTTAAACTGGTGGCTGCTGCCGGCATTGGCGCTATTGCCGCCGGTGTAGCCAAGGCCAAGGCCGATATTATTACCATCTCCGGTCATAGTGGTGGTTCGGGTGCCAGTCCGCAAAGCTCGATCAAATATGCTGGCGCACCGTGGGAAATGGGTCTGGCCGAGGCCAATCAGGTGCTGACGCTTAATGGTCTGCGCGAGCAGGTTCGTTTGCGCACCGATGGCGGTCTTCGCTCGGGGCGCGATATTGTTATTGCCGCGATGCTGGGCGCCGAAGAATTTGGCATTGGCACAATGGCGCTGATGGCGCTGGGGTGTTTGATGGTGCGCCAGTGCCATACCAACACCTGCCCGGTGGGTATTTGCACGCAGGATGAACGCTTGCGTGCCATGTATCAGGGCAGTCCGGAACGGGTGGTCAATCTGATGACGTTTCTGGCCGGGGATGTGCGCAGAATTTTGGCTGGGCTAGGCGTAAAAACACTGAACGAAGTGGTGGGCCGGGCTGATCTTCTGGCGCAGGTCAATCGCGGTGCCGGTCATCTGGATGATCTTGACCTTAACCCCTTATTGTTGCGCGTTGAAACAGGTCAGGCACAAACTCATTGTACCAGGGTGCAGCGCAATCCGGTTAGCGCCTCGCTTGATGAAAATATTATCAAGGATGCCATACCGTTTTTTACCCGCAGGGAAAAAATGGATCTGACCTATTCAGTGCGCAACACTGATCGTTCCATTGGCACGCGTCTATCGTCAAAAATTTATCGCCAATGGGGGCTGGATGGCCTGCAATCCGGACATTTAACCCTGAGTCTCAGGGGGGCTGCCGGGCAATCTTTGGGTGCGTTTGCGGTTAAGGGGTTGCGGCTGGTGCTGGACGGCGAAGCCAATGATTATGTGGGCAAGGGGCTTTCGGGGGCTGATATTATTGTCCGCCCTTCGGGTGCGGCGGCTTTGGTCAGTCAGGACAATATTATTATTGGCAATACCTGCCTTTATGGCGCAACCGCCGGGACGCTGTACGCTGCCGGGCAGGCCGGCGAGCGCTTTGCCGTGCGTAATTCGGGTGCTGATGCGGTGGTCGAGGGCTGCGGGGCCAATGGCTGTGAGTATATGACCGGCGGTAACGTGGTTATTCTGGGGCGCGTTGGCCATAACTTTGCCGCCGGTATGAATGGCGGCATGGTCTATGTTTATGATCCGCAAGATACGCTGGATCAGCTTATCAATCCTGAAACCGTTTACTGGGCACCGTTGGCGTCTTCGCATTGGGAGGTGCAGTGCCGTGCCCTGATCGAAGCTCACGCTCAGGCAACTGGCTCGAATTATGCCCGCGATATTCTAAGTAAATGGGAAACCAGCCGTAAGATAATCAAACAGGTCTGCCCCATCGAGATGTTGCAAAAACTGGAACACCCTCTGGATGACAGCGAAGGTGCACCGCGTTTGAATGCCTAAGCGGTAACGATCACCATCCTCAGCCCTCACCCCGTCCCTCTCCCATCAGGGAGAGGGGGAAAACAACACCCTCATCCTGAGCTTGTCGAAGCCTCATCCTGAGCTTGTCGAAGCCTCATCCTGAGCTTGTCGAAGGATGGAGGAACCCCTACCGGAACCCATCTTTGTTATGGACTTATGGATACCGGATAAGGCTAATGCCTTTCCGGCAACCCTGATTTTGTCATTACCCGACTGGTTCGGGTAATCTAGGGGTGAAGAACAATTGGATTACCGGGACAAGCCCGGTAATGACATGCCAAAGGATGGTGAGTTCAGATTGCTAGATTTCGTGTGTCTCTACCTTTGGGCGCTTCACCCCATGCTTGCCCCTGTAATGGCGTAGCTGATCATAGCTCAGGTTTAGCGCCCTGGCGGCGCGGCCCTGATGCCAGCCATGGTTTTGCAAGGCGGTGACAATAAGTGAGCGCTCCAGCGCGTTGACCTGTTCGGCAAAAGGTGCCGATGGACTTGTTGGTAAAGGCTGTGGTGTCTCTGTTTTTATTTTTGCGCTGGCGGTCTCTTGATTAACCTTGTTCCAGGGCTGGGCAAAGGGGTCCAGCACAATTGTATCCACCACGCCCTGATTGCCCTGGGCAAGGGCGCGGGTTACGGCGCGTTCGGTAGCATTTTTTAACTCGCGGACATTGCCGGGCCAGTTATATTCCATCAATGTGCGCATGGCGTTCATACCAAACCCTGCAAACCGTTCCTGCCCCTGCTCTTTGGCCATGTTTTGTGCAAAGTGCTGGGCCAGTATGGGTATGTCCTCCCACCGTGCCCGCAAGGGGGGCAGGGTAATGACCTCAAAGGCAAGGCGATCCAGCAAATCAGCCCGAAATTTTCCAGCCCTTGCCAGCGCCGGAAGGTCAGCATTGGTTGCCCCCACCACCCGCACATCTGTGTGCAGGGTTTTTTCACCGCCTATGCGTTCAAATTCGCCATATTCCACAACGCGCAGGATTTTTTCCTGTACGCGAAGCGAGGCATTGGCGATCTCATCAAGAAATATCGTGCCGCCTTCTGCGCGCTCGAAACGCCCGGCATGGCGGCCCCTGGCCCCGGTAAAGGCCCCCGCCTCATGACCGAATAGCTCTGACTCCAGCAAATCCTCTGACAAGGCCGCGCAATTAATCTTGACGTATTCGCTGGCCCAGCGTGAAGACAGAAAATGCAGCCGTGCGCCAATAAGTTCCTTGCCTGTGCCACGCTCGCCTATGACCAGCAAGGGCCGGTCCACTGGTGCTACTTGCGATACCCGGTCCAGCAGGGTCAGAAACTCGGGGCTTTGCCCAATCAAGGGGGGTAAGCTATCAGGAGAAATCATGTGAAAAACACCAAATTAATCTAGTGTAAATTACATAAAATAAGTGAAAAACACAAGTAATGAATATATTTTTTATGTCAAAAAATAATTTAATTGTTATATTACAAATGGTTATAGTTTTTTATGCAAACTGGCACACGCTTTGCAATTCCTAAAGGGTAAACGGGAAAATACCCGGTCGGTCGAATATTAAAAATTGTGAGAAAAACATGACTAAATATGACCCCTATGACGAAGTCAGAAACGAAAAAGCTGACGCAGCAGCATCGGAATGGCGTGAAACCAGTTCGCGATTCTGGCGTTATTTGCGTACACGCCCGGCGGAATGCTGGGGCTTTTTTGTGGCCGGTTTAATTGTCGGCGGCATGTTTTTCTAGGCATTTTCTTAAGGGACGTTTCCCCACTTATTTCCAAGGAGAGTAACAATGGGTATTTTTTCGCGTATGGGCGACATCATCAATTCAAACATTAATTCCATGCTGGAACAGGCAGAAGATCCGGAGAAGATCGCCCGCCTGATTATTCAGGAAATGGAAGATACGCTGGTTGAGGTGCGCACGGCTGCGGCTCGTGCCATCGCTGACAAAAAAGATGTCGAGCGCAAGCTGGAACGCTACTCAAGCGCAGAGGCAGACTGGGAAGCCAAGGCCGAGCTGGCGGTCAGCAAAGGCCGTGAGGATCTGGCCAGGGGTGCCCTGCAAGCCAAAGCCAAAGCGGCGCAAATGGTTGCGGTTCTTGAGAAGGAACTGGCCATTGTTGAAGAAGCCATAGGCAAGGCCGAGGAAGATATGGGCAAGCTGCAAGACAAGCTGGATGAGGCCAAGGTCAAGCACAAGGCGCTGGCGGCCCGTCGTCAATCTGCTGAAACGCGCATCAAGGTTCGTCAAACGGTTTCCGACAATAAAATCGAGGATGCCATGACCCGCTATGCTGTGGTAGAACGCAAAGTGGATGAGCTGGAGGCGCAAGTGGAAGCCTATGACCTTAACGGCGGCAAAAGCCTGGAAGGTCAGTTCATGGACCTTGAAGCCGAAGAGGCCATCGAGACAGAACTGGCGGCTTTGCGTAAAAAAATAGGCACCGTAAAAAAGGCCGTAAAAACAGCCGCTGCCGCTGACTAATTCGATATAAGCAAAAGAAAGCGAGTTTCATGGATATGACAGTTATTGCCGTTCTTTTCATCGTGTTGGTCATTGCACCATCGGTGTTGTTTCACCACATCACCAAATGGCGGGAGCAAAAATCACTCTCCGCTGATGATGAACACATGCTTGAAGATGTCTGGAAAAGTGCGCGGCGTATGGAACGCCGTATTGCTTCGCTGGAAGCCATACTGGATGCCGAAGCCCCCGGCTGGAGGAAAAAAGAAGATGAGTGAAGATTTTTCACGCCCCCCTAACCCACACAGGCTTTATCGCAATCGTAGCAAAGGTGCCTGGTGCGGTGTATGTGCCGGTGTTTCGGACTATTTCAATATTGACGTAGTTATCATTCGCATCGGGTTTGCCCTGTCCTTCTTCATTTTCGGGCCGTTTATTTTTCTGGCGTATTTTATAGCCTGTTTTGTCTTGCCGACACGGGGCAAACAAACGCCCAAGATGAAACCCGAGGAAGATCAGTTCTGGCGCGGTGTTGAGCGCCGCCCAGAGGTTACGTTTTCAAATTTACGCTATCAATTTCGTGACCTTGAAGACCGCCTTGCTGATCTGGAACGCATCGTAACATCAAAAGAATGGAAACTAAGACGGCAGTTTCGTGACCTGGAAACCTAGGATTGAGACACGAATTTTGCGAGGGAAAAGCAAATGTTTATCAAATTAGTGGCGATTATTATCTTGGGGATGACCATGTCCCTGGGTGGCCCGGATGCGCCCGCGGCTTCGCAGGCTGAAGTGACGCAACCTGAGGCCCTGCTCAGCGTATGTATAGGCCCCATGATAATCGGTTTTGGCGCGTCAGGAGATGCTCCTGTGAATTTAAGTTTTAATGCCAATACCCATAATGCGGGACTGGCCGGGCTTTTTGGTGTGCATGTTCATACAGACAAAAACCCGCTCAAAACGAATCTTTCAGGGCGCGAATCTGTGCAAAAACTGCCGAATCGCTTGCCGCGCCTGCCTTGAGCTGTGCCCGAATGGCGGCACTGTCTGGTCGTAAAAACGGGTTTGTTTTCTTTTCCAGATCAAGGCGCATGGGTACGGTAGGCTGATTTTTTTCCCGCAATGCAGAAATTGCCGCCACCCGCGCCTGAAGGTCCGCGTTCCCAGGTTCAATGGTCAGGGCAAAACGTGCATTGTCGGCGGTGTATTCATGGGCAGGGTGGATGAGGGTTTCCCCCGGCAGGGTTTTTAACGCCGCAAGGCTTTCCCACATTTGTTCCGGCGTGCCTTCAAATACCCGCCCGCAGCCCAGCGAGAATAACGTATCGCCAACAAAAGCGATGTTTTGTTCATCAAATACATAACAAATATGGCCCAGCGTATGCCCCGGTGTATCCAGCACACGGGCGGTGAAAGCCCCCAGTTTCACCTCATCACCTTCCGCAATATAACGGTTTGCATCCGGGATGGTGACGTGTTCATTTTTTGGTGCGCAAATGGTGCAGCCGGTTTTTTGGGCCAGCTCGGCATTACCCCCCGCATGATCCCAATGATGATGGGTGTTCCATATTTGCGTTAGCGTCCAGCCCTCTTCGGCCAAGGCGTCCAGAATAGCGCCTGCATCAGGGCTATCTATGCTGATAGTTTCGCCGCTGAGCGGGTCGTGAACCAGATAGCCATAATTATCGCTTAGGCAGGGAATTTGTTTTATTTGTAAACTCATGGGACTTTTCCTTGGAATGTGCGTTTTGCAATCCTAGTATATTGCTACAAAAGAGGAAGGGTTGATGCAGCCAAATGTAGCTGATCTTGAAGAATTTTACCGCAGTGCGTCAGGCCGGGCTGTGCAGGCCATGATTATGCGGCGGCTGGATGCGCTATGGCCAGACCTTACCGGTCAGGATGTCCTGATCCTGGGTTATGGCATCCCTTATTTCAACCACAATAGTGCGCCTCGGCGGTTGGCGCTGGCCATGCCGGCACGGCAGGGCGTTGAGCAATGGCCTGCGACAGGGCAGGTAAAATCGCTCTTGGTTGATGATGAAACTTTGCCTTTTGCGGAAAGTTCCTTTGACCGGCTGTTGATTGTTCACGGGCTGGAAGAAGCCCGCGCCCCGGGCAAGCTGTTGCTTGAGGCACACCGCATTCTTTCTCCGCAAGGGCGAGTGATGATGATCGTGCCAAACCGGTCCGGGCTTTGGGCGCATAATGATGCCAGCCCGTTTGGACATGGCCGGGCATTTTCGCGGGGGCAGATGCACCGCCTGATGCGTGAATGCGGATTACAACCGCATGCCTGGGCACGCGCACTCTATGCGCCGCCAACCCGGTTCATTTCCTCCATATCCTCCATGCGGGCATGGGAACAGGCAGGTGAAAGGCTCTGGCCAGCATTTGGCGGGGTGATTATGGTGGAAGCCAGCAAACAGGTGTTGGCTCGTCCACCATCGTCTCACCCCTTATTAATACCGGCATTAGGAACACTAAAACCATGAACACACCTGAGCCAGACCTAGACATGAGCCAATGGCGCGCGGCGATAGACAGGCACGATGATGAAATTCTGGCGCTGATCAAATCCCGTCTTGCACTTTCCGAGCAAGTGGGAAAATCCAAAGTACGTGGTGGTTTGGCCTGGCGCCCTGCGCGCGAGGCACAATTGTTTGCCCGCCTTATCGGTCGGGCCAGCTCGACCTTAAGCCCGCAATCAGTGGAGCGTTTGTGGAGCACCGTTATTGCCCAGAGCCTTCAGGCGCAAGGACCAGCATTTTTGCTGGTTTCAAAATCTCATTCTGAATTACCGACCCTGGCTCGCACTTTTTTTGGCCTGCTGCCTATGCGCATGGTTGCTGACGATGCCGAGGCAATCAGACGCAGCCAACGCGAAGAGGGGGCCATTGCCATTGTGCCGGCCCCCGGCGCGCAGGCTGACTGGTGGGTAGAACTAGCAAGGATGAACGAGGAAGATGCGCCCGCCCCGGCGGTTTTGGCTGCCCTGCCACGCTTTGCCCGCGATACGCCCCCGGCGGCCTATGCCATTGCCATGGCGCCGCGCGAAAGCATGGGCAATGACAGGGCATGGTATGTGGCGGGCCCTGGGTCGGACAATGTGCCACATGGCACTGTGCTGGCCCGTCATGAAAACTTGAATCTGCTTGCCTTTGACGGCAAAGCTGCACCACAGGATATGGCAGGCTTTTGCCAGATCGGCCTTTTTGCCAAACCTTTGGACAAGACTTGACAGGACAACCCTATGGCCCCGAAACCCCGCCCCGGCATTTTAGACATCAAGCCCTATCGCGGCGGCGTATCAGACGCCCCCGGATTTGAAGCGCCGACCAAGCTTTCTTCAAATGAGAACTGTTTTGGCTGTAGCCCGGCGGCCATTGCGGCAGTGCATAAAATGGAAAACAGTCTGGAACGCTATCCCGATGGCGGCGTGCAGCGCCTTCGTGATGCCCTTGCGCAAAAACATAACCTGGCGGCAGAGCAAATTGTTTGCGGGTGTGGCTCGGACGAAATTTTGCAACTTTTAGGCAAGGCCTATTTGCGTGAAGGCGATGAGGTTATCCTCGCTCAAAACGGCTTTTTGAGCTATAAACTGATCGCCATGCAAAATGGTGCCGCACCTGTGGCGGCGCCTGAAAATAATATGTGTATTGATGCCGCCGCGTTTCTCTCTGTGGTTAGCCCGCGAACGCGTATGGTGTTTCTGGCCAATCCCAATAACCCCACCGGGTTTTTGATGCCGGGTGCCGAGGTGCGTAAACTTCATGCTGGATTGCCGGGTGATGTGTTGCTGATTATTGATGGTGCCTATGCGGAATATGTGCGCGAGGATGATTATGAAGGCGGCTTTGCGCTGGTGGAAAAGCACGACAATGTGGTGGCCACGCGCACGTTTTCCAAATCCTACGGTCTGGCCGGGCTTCGCGTTGGGTGGGCCTATTGCCCGGATCAAATCGCCGCCGTTCTAAACCGGGTGCGCAGCCCGTTTAACGTCAATTCTGTCGCACAAACGGCGGCGCTGGCAGCCCTGAATGATGAGGAATTTTTGTCCAGGAGCACCGGGCATGTAGCCCACTGGGCACCATGGCTAGAGGCCGAGATCAGCAAGATCGGACTAAAAACATATCCCAGTGCAGGCAATTTTGTACTGATTGGCATGGAGACCCCGGAACGCGCCGATGAAGTCGAACAGTTCCTGACGGCGCGTGGATTAATCTTGCGCGGCATGCGCGGTTTTGGATTACCCGGGTTTTTGCGTATGACCATTGGTACCGAAGCCGAAAACCGTGCTGTGTTGGCCGCTCTATCAGCGTTTATGGCTCAATAATTCTTTTGAGGCGGCTTCAATTTGATCGTGCAGGGTTTTCATAAACGCTTTGCGTTTTAACCCGGGCGCGATGGGCGGTAAAACCCGTACGGTAATAATCCCGGGCGTCAGGATGAAGCCGTGGGCAGGCCAGTGCAGACCAGAGTTCAGCGCCACAGGAATGCAGGGTACATTCATTTGCTGATAGAGGGCGGCCACGCCGGGTTTATAGGGCAGTATAGCCCCCGGTGCGGTGCGGGTGCCTTCGGGGAAAATGGCAATTTGGCGACCCTCATCGGCCAACACCCCGGCTTGACGCAACATTTTACGTAAAGCCGTAGCATGGCCATTACGATCCACCATGACGTTTTTAAGCTTGAGTGCAAACCAGCCAAAAATAGGCAAAAAGCCCAGCTCTTTTTTGAAGATTAACGCCGGATCATTGCATGTGATCCATGGCCACAATACATCAACCATAGCCTGGTGTTTACAGGCGATCAGTGCACCGCCTTTGGGTAAATGTTGTTGCCCCTCTATGTTTAGATGAACACCGCAAAAGGTGCGCAAGCCCCAAAGCACCAACCGTATCCACAGTATAACCACCCCTTTTGCCCATGCCCTTGGACCAGCCAATAAGGGCAGACAGATCAATCCCATCAGGACCATCAGGCCATACATCCAGATCATGAAAATTACAGATCGTATGATGAGCAAAAGACGGTTCATTATTCGCCCTCTGTGGTGCCAAGGCCAAGAAGTCCTTCTCGACCTAAAATCACTACATGTTTAAGGTACTCAACAAGTATGCGCCGCCATTTCTCCATGCCCGTATGGTTGCTGGCTTTTACAGGAAATGGCACAAGTCTGGTATCGGGTAGTGAGGCGCTCAGCTCTATCAGGGCGCGCGGCATATGCCAGGCAGAGGTCACCACAATAAGGTGCTGGTAGTCATGAGCTTGCGCCCATTTGGCTATTTCATCAGCATTGCCCAGTGTGTCGCGGGCCTGGTAGCCAAGGTCGACGCAGCAGCGCATGGTCTGCTCATCCAGATGAAACAGATTTTTTATATCGTCACGCTGTACGGTGTTATGAACGCCGGAGATTAGCAATCTCTGGCCGCGTTCTTGCGCCAGAAGTGCCGTGGCCGCCCGGATACGTGTCCCTCCACCGCCGGTGAGTACCACAATGGCATCAGCCTGCGGCATGGTCTCAATGGTACGGGTTTTCGGTAACCCAACCAGAAAAATTATAAAGCCGATCAGCAGAGCCAGCAGCAGGAAAGACAAGGAATACAGGATTAGCCGCCACATTATTCCTGTTCCTTCAAGTTTGAAAGTACAGTCAGGCGTGCCGTCAGCGCCCCGAAAAATGCAGTTAAAACCGGGGCCAGAATCAACAGGCCAAGGCCGACGGGATCAAGTCTGAAGACCGGCAGTAAAAGCCCGGAACCGTCACTGGCCATAAGTTGCGCAATGCCGACAACAAGGCCGGCCAGCGCCGCACCGGCCAATCCGGCGCGCAAGCCTATGGCGCCAAAGCGTCGCTCAAACTGCGCTGCGATAAACCCGTCAAAGGCACCGGCAAGGTGCAATGTGTTGACCACCTCACGTCGCGCCGCCAGATTGGCACGGGTGGCAAACCCGGTAACGGCAATGGCAGCACTAATCAGCAAAGCCAGTGCGGTAAGTAAAAATATTTGCAAAAACCGGGCTGCATTATTCATTTCAGCTGACCAGCGCCGATGATCATCCACTTCGGCGCGAATGTCGCTGGCGTTTAGCGCAAATGTAATCGCTTCTTTGTCGGCGGGGGCCTTGGGGTTTAATTGAATGGCCAGAATAATGGGCAAGGGTAGATCATCGGGGATGTTTCCCTTACCCAGCCAAGGCTCCAGCAAGGCCGCCGCATGAGCGCGGTCATAAACGGCAACCCCTGAAACCCCCGGCATAGCCCGTAATAACGCTGCCGCCCGGTCTACCTTGGTGCCCTGATCTTTGGTTTCCTTGATCTGTACGGTCATGGCGCCGTTTAGATCAGCCCGCCAGTTTGCCGCAGATACAAAGGCGGCCCGGGTAATCAGGGCGCTGATGCAGGCCAGAAAAATAATAATCGCAATAACAAAAAATAACGCACCGTCCTGTTTTGAACGTCGGGGAAGCAGTGAGGCTGGGGTCGGGTTTGGCAGGGGTGTTGTCATGATCGGCCCGGCCTTCTGGCGGGTTTGGGGCCGCTGAGCCTCCCGTCATTAATGGTCAGAACCGGTGCGCCCGATGCCCGGACAAGCTGCAGGTCATGACTGGCAATCAATACGGTGGAGCCCAGCCGGTTCAACTCGACAAAAAGGCGCATCAACCGGATGCCCATTTCAGGGTCAACATTGCCTGTTGGCTCATCCGCGATCAGCAGTTCAGGTTTGCCCACGACGGCGCGGGCAATGGCAACGCGTTGTTTTTCTCCGCCGGAAAGCGTGCGCGGGTTTTTATTAATGGCATCACCCAGTCCAACCCAGGACAACAGCTCAACCACATCCTCTTCGTAACTCTCGCGTTTTTCCCCCGCAGCACGTAAGGGAAGGGCAATGTTTTCAAATACGCTAAGATGTTCCAGAAGGCGAAATTCCTGAAAGACGACCCCGATACGTCGCCTCAGCAGTGCTTTATCGCGGCGAGAACAATGGGCCACATCCTGCCCGAAAAGCTGCACCTGCCCCTTTGAGCCGTTTTGCGCCAGATAAATAAGTTTCAATAACGAGGATTTACCAGCACCAGATGGTCCGGTCAGAAAATGAAATGACCCTGGTGACAGGTTTAAATTGATGTCGTGCAGCACATCCGGTCCATGAGAATACCGCATGTATAAACCTTGAAGCGCCAGCACCGGGAAATTTTGATCTGGCGTTGAGGCTTGCGATTGTATGGACTTCGGTGAAAGAATGGGCGACCTCTTAAGCATTGAGACTGAAAGACTGATTCGATTAGCACATGATAATAACGTGTCCAGACTGTTCTACGCGCTATACCGTCGATGCCAAGACATTGGGTCAGTCAGGCCGTGAAGTGAGCTGCGCAGCATGCAGTCATGTATGGTTTGCCACACCCACGACGGAAGAGCCACCGCAGGACGAAATTGTCGCTCCACCTGTTGATGCAGAAGTTGACGATTTTGATGATTTTGACAAAGTTGATGTTGAGGCTTTGGCCGAGGATGATTTTGACAGTATTCAACGGGATGACGATACGACTGACGAGCCAGTCAATGCCGAAGAGGCGGCGTCAGATCCGGCACCGGAATCTGAGGTCACTGAAGATACCAATGCAGAAGACGTTGAAGCCCCGATCAAACCACCAACGCACCGCGTCTATCGTAACAAGCTGGAGGCCAAGGCCAAACGCAAACGTACAATGATGGCTTTGGGTGCCTGGCTTGGTGTTGCGGCCAGCCTTGTGCTGATCGCCGCATTGGCAATTTTCAACAAAGAGACGGTGGTGCGGGTCTTGCCTCGTACAGCGGGTACTTTTGCCAGTATAGGCATGCCGGTCGATACTTGGGGGGTTGAGTTAAAAGATGCGCAGGCAACATTACAGACCATAAACGGTGTGGATGTGTTGCGCATTTCAGGGGAGCTTTATAATCCGGGCAAGGAAACACGTACGGCACCGTTGGTGCGCATCAGCATGCGTGATGAAACGGGCGCCGAGATACACACATGGACAACACCTACGGGTCTGACTGAACTTCCTGCGGAAACCAGCACACAATTTACCACCGAGGTGCGAAATTTACCCTCGCAAGCTGTCGATCTGCATTTTTTCCTGACAGACACCCCCCTGGATAGTGAAACGTCAGCAAAAAAACAAATACTTGTTAGTGATGAACGCCATTGAGCGGCTCTAAACAGCTGGTCATTTTTGATTGTGATGGCGTGCTGGTAGATTCTGAAACAATTACCAATCAGGTGTTTGCCAGACTAATTAGTGAAGCAGGCTGGCCGATAAGCTTTGAAGAGTGCTGCGCACGCTTTAAGGGGCTTTCCCTGGCCGATAGCATGAACCAGATAGAGGCTCACCTTGGGCAATCATTGGCAGAAAGTTGGCCAGAGCATTATCGGACAGAAAGTTATGCAGCCTTGCGGGCGCACGTGCAGATTATGCCCGGGGCGATGGAGGCAATAGCCTCAGTGCATCATGCCGGTGCCCAAATGTGCATTGCCTCTTCTGGTCCCATGGGAAAAATGGACATCACGCTGGCACGCACCGGCTTGAAAGCAAAGTTTTCAGGCTTGATCTTTAATTCAGCCATGGTCAGTCAGGGCAAACCGGCCCCTGATCTTTTTCAACACGCAGCCCGGCAAATGAATGTTTCGCCAACCGGATGCCTCGTGATTGAGGATTCGCGCTATGGCGCCCGTGCGGCTCGCGCCGCCGGAATGACCTGCCTGGGGTATATCGGCGGTACTTTAAAAGACGAAGATGGTCTGGCCAGGGAGGGGGCGCACCTCATTTCAGATTTACGCGAAGTTGAGGGTTTTCTCAAAACACTCTGAGATAAATTCGTAGCCGCCAAAGAAAAAGCCGGGTCCACACAAAGTGACCCGGCTTTAAAGTCCTCGCGAAGGCCTCTCAAAGGGGGGGGAGGAAAGACCTGCGGTAACCGTCTCTAACGAAAAACGTCTGGGGAAACGGTAAAGCAGCAAAAAAGCAGCTTCGTAGAAGTATATAGGTAAGCATTGATAATAATAAAAGTGCCATATTGCCGCATCCCCTATGCATTTTTGCATAGCCTGTGGTGCCTGGTGATTTGCCCTTCATCTACATGAACACGCCCTTCAGGTCAGTTTCAGGTGAGCTTTTGCAATATGGCCACAAGCTGGACATCAAGGAGAAAAATGATGAAGACGTTAAAAAAACTAAACCCGGGCAAATCACTTGTTTTATTTGCTGCCCTTGGTCTCGTTAGCACTGTAATAGCTGCCCCGGCTTTTGCAGATCATTCAAACGGGTCACGTACAAACCGGACCTATGAAAACAATAATGGTTATAACAATGGCTATGGAAACCGTGGTTATCGGAATAATACGCGCAATCAATATGCGCGGCTGGATCGCATCAACCGTTATGGCGTGCGCGGTAAAATCATAAAATATGGTCGTGGCACTTATCGTGAGTGTTTTCGGGTCAAGCGCTCCGGCAAATACCAAAGAGAAGCGGCTATCGTAACGGTACGCTATTGTCTGGACCCTTATGGTGACGCCAAAATGGTTAGAGGCTCCAAGCAGTTAGTTCGCTATATGGGGTATTACCGTCCGGCACGCGGCTATAATTACCGCGCACCAACGCCGCGGCGTCACTAACCTCAGCCTCTGCTCTAATCAACGCCCTCGCGTCATAAAAATGGCGCGGGGGTTTTCTTGTCAGCTGGAAGGTTCTGTCGCCAGTTCTTTGACCAGCCGCCTTGAAAACTTGTCGAAACTGCGCCGGGCATCATACCAGGTTGTCAGGCCTGAGCTGTGGTGATCAAGATAGCTGGCAAAGTAGCGATACCGAATTTTGCCCAGATCGGTTCCATCAGCAGCAATTATATGCGCTTCGACCTCGGCACCACCCAGACCAAAAGAACGAAAGTCCAGTCCCGGGCGCCGGGTATAGGCCTGCATCGTTGGCCGGTTGGGTGCCAAGTCAATGATGGTTAGCTCAAGACGTGCACCACCATCATTCATCAACTTATTTTTATCAAGACGGCTGGATATTTTTTTGACAAGGTTTTTTTTCAATTGTTCAATATCACGAGGGCCCCAAAGTTCATCCTCATTGATAACGTCATCGCTGGCAGAAACGGTAATCGAGGAAATTGTTATATTTGTTGCCTCAATAGAGGTGCTAAATTTATAATCTGCGGTTCGCGCAGCACCAGTTGTAAGGATGCCAAAGGCGAAAATGGTAATGAATAATGTCAAGAAACGCATAGCGATACTCCTGTTTTTAAACCATGCCCCAGCCCAGGCAGGAAGCAGTGTATCATAATTTACAGCGCTTGGGTAAAGAAGCTGCATGGTCGCTATTCCCTACCCTGTATTTGGTGTAAATGCGGGCCAGCTCTCAAAACGAATCGGAAGAATTATGACCGTTTCTGCACCAACAAACCACCGCACCCAAAATCTGGTCCCTATCCGCCGCGCATTACTGTCTGTTTCTGACAAAACCGGTCTGGTTGCCGTCGGGCAAGGGCTGCATGATGCCGGTGTTGAACTTGTTTCCACCGGTGGTACACATGCCGCATTGCAGGCACATGGATTGCCGGTTCGTGATGTATCTGAACTGACCGGGTTTGCGCAAATGATGGATGGGCGGGTAAAAACCCTGCATCCGGCTGTGCATGGTGGTCTTTTGGCACTACGCGATAATGACGAACACTGCCGTGCCGCCGCTGAGCATGGCATTGCCATGATCGACCTTGTTTATATCAATCTTTATCCGTTTGAGGCGACCCTTGCCGCCGGTGCAGATTTTGAAACTTGCGTCGAAAATATAGACATTGGCGGCCCGGCCATGTTGCGCGCGGCGGCCAAAAACTATGGTTGGGTAAGTTGTTGCACCAGCGCTGAAGATGTTCACAACGTGCTGGACGCCATGGCAAAGAATGACGGCAAAGTGCCACTGGCTTTGCGCAAAAGCCTTAGCGCCGCCGCCTATGCCCGCACCGCTACCTATGATGCGGCTATTGCACGCTGGTATGGCACGCAGATTGACGACGAAACGCCGGCACAGTTCGCCCTTGGCGGCAGCTTGCGCCAACGTTTACGTTACGGCGAAAACCCGCATCAAAATGCCGCCTTTTATACCACGGGTGATACCCGGCCTGGTATTGCCAGCGCCCGGCAGGTGCAGGGTAAAGAACTTAGTTATAACAACCTTAATGATACCGACGCCGCCTTTGAACTGGTTTGCGAGTTTGATGCACAAAAAGAGGCCGCTGTGGCCATTATTAAACACGCCAATCCGTGCGGGGTTGCCGTCGCCGCCCACGCTGCGGACGCTTATGACAAGGCACTGGCCTGTGATGGTACATCCGCCTTTGGCGGCATTGTTGCTGTTAATCAACGAATTGATGCTGCACTGGCCAAACGTATTACCAGCATTTTTACCGAAGTGGTCATCGCGCCAGATGCCGATGATGAGGCGTTAGCCGTTTTTGCAGAAAAACCTAATTTGCGGCTACTGCTGACCGGCGCTTTGGCTGATCCAGCCGAACAGGGGCGCACTGTAAAAACAGTGGCCGGCGGAGTTTTGGTGCAGGACCGTGATAATGGCCGCATAGAGAAGGTGGATTTGCGTACGGTTACCGTCCTGGCACCGGACGATACGCAACTGGATGACCTTATCTTTGCCTGGCGGGTGGCCAAGCACGTAAAGTCCAACACGATTGTTTACGCCAAAAACGGGGCAACGGTTGGTATAGGTGCCGGGCAAATGAGCCGCGTGGATGCCGCCCGTATCGCCGCTATAAAAGCCGAAGATGCAGCACAAAGTGCGGGACACCCAATTTCGGCCACACAGGGTTGCGTGGCCGCATCAGATGCGTTTTTTCCCTTTGCTGATGGTTTGTTACAAGCCGCTTCAGCAGGGGCCATAGCGGTTATTCAACCGGGGGGATCCATGCGCGATGACGAGGTGATTGCCGCGGCAGATAAGGCAGGCCTTGCCATGGTCTTTACTGGCATGCGCCATTTTCGTCATTAATCCAGGCCGTTATTGCGCGGCCTTTTGTTCTGGGCCACCAGTGTCATCGGCCTCATCTTCATAGGTGAGTATTTCGCCGGGCTGGCATTGCAGCTCCCGGCACAGGGCCTCAAGGGTGGAAAAACGCACGGCCTTGGCTTTGCCGGTCTTCAGGATGGACAGGTTGGCCATGGTAACGCCGACCCTGTCGCATAGCTCGGTAAGCGACATGCGCCGATCCAGTAAAACCCGGTCTAATGTTACCCGTATACCCATGTGCTCTCTTAAATCGCCTAAATCGTCAGTTTTTGTTCATCGCGCAACCGTGCGCCTTCACGAAAAATTTCAGCCAGAACAACCAGTACAGCGACAGCCAGCCACAAGCCTCCATTAATACTAAGGCCGCCTTGAAGACCAGAGGCTTCTGGTGTGTTTCCCGCTAAACTCAGGGATAACACCGCACCAGAGGTCACAATCATGCGCATGATTTCATAGGCTGCCAGTGTCATCCAGATCACTCGCAAATGCACTGCATTTTCAGGCACAAACGGATCACCGTCGGTCAAGGTTGCAAATATGCGGCGCAACCGCGAAACAATGACCAGTGCAACCAGCAAACTGATGACAAAAACCAGCATTCCGGGCCAAAGGACAACGCCAGGCGGTGGGGCGCTGACCCATGACAAATCCACATAGGCATCAATAATATAGGCCGGGATACCAATCAAAACCATGATCGCCAGCAGGGCAATAAGAACCCAGCGCACGACATCAAGGCTGGCACATAAAAAACTGGCAAAAGATTTTTGTCCCAGCGCCTTCATTTTCTTGCTCTTTCCTTTATGACCAAGGGGTACTGTAACCTGATGTACGTGCAAAACATAATAATTACCTGTTAATCGATAAACACATATCGAGTTTCAATCAAGAAAAAGCTTGCCCTCTGGCTGTATTCACTTTGCACAAAGACGCGGTAAAACGTTAAATTCCGCATTATGGAAGATCGTACAAACAAAAAAAATCTGGTCATCGCCAGCCATAATGCTGGCAAGGTCAGAGAAATCGCCATATTGCTGGAGCCTTTTGGGTTGACGGTGCAAAGCGCCGGTGAGTTAGGCATTGTCGAGCCGGAGGAAACCGGCGTGACGTTTGCGGAAAATGCAATCCTCAAGGCTGAGCATTGCCGCGATGCGTCTGGACTTGCAGCATTAGCGGACGATTCCGGGTTGGAGGTTGTGGCGCTGGGTGGTGCGCCGGGGATTTATTCTGCCCGTTGGGCAGGCCCGGATCAGGATTTTAACCTTGCCATGCACCGCATTGAGGATGAATTACATAAAGAAGGTGGGGGAAAGCCACTGGATCGGCGCGCTCATTTTATCTGTGCGCTGGCCCTTGCTGTCCCCGGTGAGAAAACCCGTGTTTTTGAAGGCCGGGTAGATGGCACGTTCATCTGGCCACCACGGGGTAATCAGGGCTTTGGTTACGATCCGGTTTTTCAGCCCGTGGGGCTTGATGAAACGTTTGGGGAAATGGACCAGACCGCCAAACACGCTATGAGCCACCGCGCGGATGCTTTTGAAAAACTCCTTACGGCCAAACCGTGGGTATGAGTAAGCAAACACCTTTTGGGCTTTATGTGCATTGGCCCTATTGCCGCCGCCTGTGCCCGTATTGCGATTTTAATATCTATCGTCATCGTGGTGGCGCGCATGATGATTTATTGCGTGCCATCCTCAAGGACATAGAGGGGCATGGCGCTCGTATAGATGCGCCGGGGCCATTACACAGTCTCTCTTTTGGCGGTGGTACGCCTTCTCTGCTTGCCCCGGGGCAAATCAAAACAGTCATAGAAACCGCGGCGCGGGTGTTTGGTTTTGTGGCCGCGCCTGAAATATCGCTGGAGGCTAACCCTGACGTGCTGGACCGTGCGGCATGCGCGGGCTTTGCCAGTGCCGGGATCAATCGCATTTCCATAGGTATTCAATCCCTTGATGATGAGGAATTACACTTTTTGGGGCGCGATCACAGTGCCGATGATGCCCGGCGCGCCGTAGACGCTGCACAAAGCGCTGGTGTGCGGGTCAGTGCTGATTTCATTTACGATCTGCCCGATCAAACCATGGCGGCATGGACACATGGTCTGGAGGCGGCGTTGGCGCTGGATTTGGCGCATTATTCTTTTTATGGACTAACCATTGCCCCTGGTACTGCCTTTGGCCATCAAGCCAAAAAAGGTCGTCTGAAACGACCATCAGAAGATCATTCAGCCGCCCTGTTTGCCTTTACGCAAAAACACGCGGCCAAAGCCGGATTACCAGCCTATGAGGTTTCCAATCACGCCAGCAATACGGCAGAACAATCACGCCATAATTTAATTTACTGGCAAAATGGCGACTGGGTTGGCGTTGGGCCGGGGGCACATGGACGCGCCCATATTCAGGCAAACCGCACAGCTTTGGTAACGGCCCCGCGCCCGGAAGATTATTGTGCGGTGGTCAAAGCGCAGGGGTGGGGTGTGATTGAAAATACAGTTTTGTCACCTGAAGAGGTTGCCATGGAGGCATTATCCATGGGCTTGCGACTTCAGGCCGGATTAGACCTTGAAGCGCTCAACAGCACCACCGGGTTTGTCTTGCCGCAGCAAAATCTGCAAAGCCTCACCGATCAGGGGTATTTGAATACCAGAGATAATATTTTACGGGTGCTGCCAAAGGGGCAGGCACTTATTGACCGTCTGGTGCTCGAACTTCTGGCTTAATGGTTGAGGTGATTATGAAGATATAACCCTCTTCATAAATAATTATTTATTGCATATTCAGCCGACTCTTTCGCAGATTTATCTAGTGCAGATTTGAAGGAGCCTCCAAACACTCCACCCGATATTTCACCACCAGTATGTATTTTTGAAAGCTCATTTCCTTCATCATCAAGGTAAATAATTTCAATTGTTAGCTTACCTTTCCCCGCTATAGGGCCAAGAAAATAACGTTTGGTGCGACTTCCTGCGTCTAATTGGATAAACCGATAACGCAAGGTCAAGCCGGCTCCTTCTTTAAATCCCCCCTCTTTGTAAAGTTCTTCAGCCAGCTTTCTTCTAAAATAACTGCCCAAATTTTCCTCAATAGCAACTGTATCCTCAGCATGTATAATGTTGATGGTATCCGAGTTTAATTTTAATTTTGGTGCTTCAAGTACAGTAGTCGACGCTGATGCACACCCTATCACCGTAATTAAAAAACCCATTAATACAAAGTTTGAGAATTTCATATCGTTACCCTTATGTTATTCCATATTGCTATATAACACCAAATACAGTGCGGTTTTCAAGTGTAATTTTGTTATATCAGAACGCCGCCGTATCTCCGTCGTCTGCGGGCAGCTCTATGGGCAATGCAAAGTGCTCTGCGGCCGGTTTGATCTCTTTGAATGCACCCTGGCGTATCTCGAAAATACTAAGCATGCGTTCTACCAGTCCGTTATTGCCAAACCGAAAAAGGCCATCGGCGCCGCGAAACCCGCTGGGGTTTTCTATTTGCTCACGGTCAATTTCAAGTCCGTTATCACCTTCAATCAGGCTTTGTGGTACGATCAAAACAGCGTCATGAGCCAAAGAGGCCAAACGACCGGGTTTTTCGTCAAAAGCACGTTCAAAATTTTGGGTAAAGGCCGTTTTGTCTTTGGCGTTTGATGCGGGAAACCAGCCACCAAAAAGCGCAGGTTCACGCAAGAGATCGTCATCATACCAAAGGCTGGTGCCGATAAAGCGGGTAATTTTTGGGTCTACATCATAAAACGGTAATAACGGCGCTAATGAGCGTAATTTAACCCCGCTTTCCGGTATAAAAACAGCCTGATAGGGCAAGGCAAATACAAATGAAGGATCAAGACCCGGATCGCCAAAACCGCCATCGTTTTCCCATTCCTGAATGGCGGCATTGCGCTCATCCACATGGGCAATTTGTCTGGCCGGAGCACTCATGCTTTCGGCGTTGCGGCTATAACGGGCAATATCAGTGATGAACAGACCCGAGCCCGGCGTTTGCGTAAACAGCGCTTCTTCAATCCGGTCGCCATAGCCATTATCAGGGCGTAACAGCGCCAGTGCCCGCATACTTTTGTCTTCAGCCGACAGTTCAGCGTCAGGGCGCAACGCTGTGAACGTCTCAAATGCAGCCATGTTTTGCGCTTTGATATAATCGATCATGTGTTGTGTGTCGGCTTCGGGTAAAAAGCTGAGAAGGTAGATGCCATCTCCGGCAACACTGCGGTCTGTAGAAAAAGCAATCACGGGAATGCCAGCTTGGCGAGCGGGCATTGCAGCGGCCAAAACGGCACTGCCTAAAACTGGCCCCAGAATGACACTGGCGCCATCATTGATAACCGCCTGGGCAGCGCTTTGCGCACCCGTTTCGGTGCCGCCAGTGTCTTTTGGTAATAAGACAAGGCGGGGGTCATGGGCTTCAAAAAGTGCCAATTGTGCAGCGCTTAACATGGAGCGTGCTTCTTCGCGCAGAGCAGAGCTTTTGGCACTGAATGGTAACAACAAACCAATACGCACCAGATCACGGCCTTCCATATGCGGCAGCACAAGACCACCAGGACCCGTTGGGAGCGGTTCAGGCTCAGGCAGTGTTGGTGTGGTGGGAAGCGGGTCTACGGGTTGGCCGGGGCCAGGTGTTGGTGCCGGGGGCTGTACGGGCGGCGGTGCGGGGGTTTGGCAGCCAGCCAGCACAATTGCGCTCACCACAAGAACCACAGCCCCTCTTCCACCCCGGTAAAAATCAGTCCACAATCTAAAACACATGACATCTGTCCCTAAAATACCCGGCGATAGTAAAGATAGCACCGCCCTGCCGCAAGGCAGCATTATGCCTTCAGCGCTTGCGCCCGGGCTTTACCTGGTGGCGACGCCTATTGGTAATTTGCGTGATATTACATTGCGGGCTCTGGATGTTCTTGGGCATGTTGATCTGGTGCTGGCCGAAGATACGCGTATGAGCCGTCGGCTCTTTGATGCTCATGGCCTGCTTCCGAAATGCACCGCCTATCATGAACACAATGCCGACAAACGCCGCGAAAAGGTATTGGGTGAGCTGGAAGAGGGGGCACGCATAGCCCTGATCAGTGATGCGGGGACGCCGCTTATCTCTGACCCGGGCTATAAACTTGTGCGCGAGGCGGCCCGGCGCGGCATAGATGTTTTTGCCATTCCGGGGCCAAGCGCAGCCCTTGCGGCCTTGACTGTTTCTGCTCTGCCTACGGACAAATTTTTCTTCGCTGGCTTTTTGCCGCCCAAAAGTGCGGCACGGCAACGGGCGCTTGAGAGGTTTGTATCCATTCCGTCCAGCCTTGTGTTTTACGAATCACCAGCGCGTATCGAGGCCAGCCTTGCCGATATGGCAGAGGTGTTTGGCCCCCGCCCGGCGGCGCTCGCCCGGGAACTGACCAAACGCTTTGAGACGCTTTATCGCGCGCCACTGGACCAGCTTGGTGCGCTTATCCCCGAAGATGAAAAACGTGGCGAGATGGTCGTGGTGGTCGGCCCGCCGGATGAGAACACGCAATGGGATACTGAACAAGTGGATCAGGCACTGCGCGAGGCGCTTACAGATCAAAGCCTGAAAAGCGCAGTTGATGAGGTCACGCAAATGTGTGGTCTGGCCCGTAGAGAGGTCTATCGCCGGGCGCTGGATTTACGGCAAAGCTCATGACGGCCCGCGATGTTAAATCGCGGCGGCAGGCTTACAAAAGCGGGGTGTGGGCAGAACGTCTGGCTGCATTGCTGTTGTTGATGAAAGGCTACCGCCTGTTGCACTTTCGTTATCGTACCGGGGCAGGCGAAATTGATATTGTTGCCCGGCGCGGCTCTGTGTTGGTATTTGTCGAGGTGAAAAACCGCAAGGGGGGGGCGACCCTGGAGGCCATTCATCCGGCGCAGGCGGCACGTCTGGTACGAGCGGGCAATGCTTTTTTAGCTAAAACGCCCGATCTTTGTGCGCTTGATGTACGCTTTGATGTGGTGCTGACCGGCGGATTTTCCTGGCCTCGCCACATCAAATCTGCCTGGCAGGCAGACAGCGAGGCTAAAACTGCGGTATTCTGAGGCATGATTCGGATTATTGGAGGCTGCTATGACGATGTTGCAAAATATGCTTTTGGTTGTTGTGGCGCTGGCCATATCAGGGTGTGCTGTCAGCACCATTAGTGGCGCTACCAGCAAGGAACGATCCGTCGGGCGCAGTATTGATGATACCAGTGCCGGCATGGCCATCGGTTCGCGGTTTCGCCGTTATCATGATGGTGACTTGTCGGGCGTACGTGTTGCGGTCGAAGATGGTTTTGTGTTGCTTTCGGGCAATGTGCCAGAACCACGCTTGCGGCTTCAAGCAGAAAGAATTGCCTGGTCAGCCCCCAAGGTCATCAAGGTTGCCAATGAGATAGAGGTCACGGGAAAACGCGGGTTTTTAGGCAATATGAAGGACCGCTGGATTACCACCCGGGTTCGCACCCGCATTCTTGCCGATAAATCAGCGCGCAGCGTTAACGTGAACATCGAAACCCGCAACAAAATAGTGTACCTTCTGGGGCTTGTGCGCACCGAAGGCGAGCTTGAACGTATTACCGGCCATGCCAGACTGGTTCCGGGCGTGCAAAAAGTGGTCAGTTATCTGACCATTGTCAGGCGTGCCGACAATAATGCTGAACAACCGCAAAATGAACTCCTGGGCGGGCTGGAAGACGGTTCATAGATTTATGTATTTGTCGCGCTCAGCGCTTGCAGGGTGTGGACCAAATCCCTAGATCAGGTTTTCACGTCATAAAAACCATAGGGAAGAAAAATGACTAAGACCTTGCGTATTGCCGTGCAAATGGATCCCGTTTCTGGCGTTGATATTGATGGCGACACCAGTTTTGCCATGATTGAGGCAGCGCAATCACGCGGGTTTAAGGTCTGGACCTATGGGCCGCAGGATCTCAGCTATGACGAGGGCAGGATATTTGCCCGCGCCCGTCCGGTTATCGTTACACGCGAACGCGACAATCATGCCAAAGAGGGTGAAGCCATAGAGCTGGACTTGCGCACAGGTGTGGATGTGGTGCTGATGCGTCAGGATCCGCCTTTTGATATGGCGTACATTACGGCAGCTCACCTTCTGGAGCTGATCAGCGGTGATACGCTGGTGATCAATGACCCGGCCTGGGTGCGCTCCTCGCCGGAAAAACTGTTTCCACTATTGTTCAGGGAACTTATGCCGCCAACCCTGATCAGCCGCGATGAAAGCGCTATTCGTGCGTTTCGGGTGCGCCATAAGGACATCATTATCAAACCGCTTTATGGCAATGGGGGTGAAGGAATATTCAGGCTGAAAGAAGACGACAGCAATTATAGCTCGTTGCTGGAGATGTTTTTTGCCATTAGCCGTGAGCCGGTTATGGCCCAGGCCTTTTTACCCGAGGTCAGCAAGGGCGATAAACGTATTTTACTGGTGGATGGTGAACTGACCGGCGGCTTTAACCGGGTGCCGCAAAAGGGCGAGACACGCTCCAATATGCATGTGGGTGGTGAGGCCTTGCCGGTGGACCTGACCGACCGCGACCGCGCCATTTGTGCCGCCATTGGGCCGGAGCTGAAAAAACGTAACCTTATTTTTGTCGGTATTGATGTGATAGGCGATTTTATGACCGAGATTAACGTGACCTCACCCACCGGCGTTCAGGAACTGAAACGCTTTACCGGCATTGATGCCATGATGCCGTTTTGGGATGCCATTGAGAACCGCCTAAAAGGTTCTTCCTAGTTCGTTAAGCCGGCCCGTTCCCGGCAATAGCGGTAATGGTTATTGCGCCGGCGCGTTCAAAGTTCAGGATTAGTTCAATTTCATCGCCCGCCTTGAGGTCATCGGGCACACCAAACATCATGAAATGCCGCCCGCCGGGTTGATAGTTTATGGTGCTTTTTGCCGGAATAGTGACGCTGTGTTCCTGGCGCATACGCATCACCTCCCCGTCCATATCATGAATATGCATTTGTACATCACCAGCTATTGGTGATGCCGCCGATAGCAATGTATCCGCACCACCATCGTTTTTGATAACGAGATAGGCGGCGCTGATGTCCCGTCCACCCGGTGGCAGGCGCATCCAGGCGCCTTGCAAGGTGATGTCAGGTTCAGCATGACCGGGGTTTTTTCCACAGGCGGCAAGGGTAAGCGCACCACCAGAAGCAATCAGGAAAGTTCGCCGCGTCAATATGCTCATTAGTTTTTCTCCATCAGGAACCAGGAAAAATCATCAGCCGGGAAATTGGGATCACGATGATAGACAAACCCGTAATCACGCAGTTTAAATTCCGGATGTGCATCCATGAACTCGCCGGCAAAGTCACGCTTGAACAATCGCTCATTATGACCACGATAGTTTATCTCAACCGGGACGGGGTTGTAATACTCGCAAATTACCACATAGCGGCGGCTGGCATTGGCAATCTGTGCATAGGCGCGGGGCAGCTCGCTGGGGTTGATATGGATCAGCACCGTGCAGGTAAAGGCCAGATCGCTTTTTTGCTTTGGTGCGGTATCCAGTAAAGAACCTTCCTCTACATCAACAAAGCCCAAAGACTTTAGCTCCGCCGCCGCCTTGGCGTTGATCTCGACACCGTGCAGTTTGGCCTCAGGCAACAGGGCGTGCAAGGCCCTCATGTTCAGACCAATATTGGCACCAAACTCGGTGACGTTTTTTATGGGGCGGCAAGTTTGTAAAATTTTGGACCACAGAGAAAACCGTGAAGCCAAAGCCGCTTCGCCGCGGCAACGATCCACATACTCATCGCCAAAATTACCTCGCCAGAACTGTTCCTGCTCGGTCTCTTTGCCCATGGGCGGACCCTCCATTTTATTGGCCAAAGCTTAGGCCCAAAACCACTGACAACGAATCACCAAATCATAATAATAGCAAAATACGCCTCAAAAATGCGTAAATGCACTCGCAAATTTATTTAAAAACGGGTTGTTATTAAAGGGGTATCAATAGGTTTGTTTTAGTATCCACCTAATACTTGCCTTGACACGAAGGTAAGAAGTTTACGGGGCTGGGCGGATAAAATCACCCAATTAAGAAGGCAATACGGTGCGATATATTTCTATATTTTTTTTGTTACTAATCAGTTTAGTAGCAAGTGCAAGCCATGCGGAACAATATAAGTTTCCCATAGTGGAAAAGGGTGTTCTGGATCTCAGAGAGTGGGATTTCTTGGCAGAAAACAGTACCCTCCCGCTGGAGGGAGAATGGCAATTTGCCTGGCGGAAATTCGTTGATCCGCAACACGCAACGGATAAAAGTATATTTGAGGCTGTGTCCGTACCTCATAACTGGCGCGGTGCAAATTTTGATGATGAAGTATCCGATGGCCGTGGCTTTGGTACTTACAAATTACGCATCCGTTTGCCAGAAAATCACCCCGCACTGGCCCTGAAATTGCCCGGCATTAACTATGCAACAGCGATTTATATTAATGGCGAATTGATCCATGAAATTGGTAAGCCAGGTAAATCTAGCCAAAGTGAAATACCTTACCATATTGTTGATGCTGTGCCGCTTCCGGCGGCATTAGTTCAAACCGAAGTGCTGGATATTGTTATTCACATGTCGAACCATGCACATGCACGCGGCGGCATGACAGCCAGTATCCAGCTCGGAACTGCCAAAGTGGTTATGACGAGCCATACTAAATACACGATGCTCATCGTGGCTATGGTCAGCGGGATGTTGGCATTGATGGCCTATTGCCTGGTTATCTATTGCACCAGACGTACATTTCCTGCCCCGTTTTATTTTGCTATGCTTTTGCTCTCTATTGCTGCCCATATGGGGGCCAGCAAAGGTGTTTTTGTTGAATTTTTCCCCTTCTTGTCCGGGTTGTTACTCTTACGTGTCGAGTATCTCGCCGTCGTTATGGGTGCCTTTATGGGGTATTTGTTTATTGCCAGTCTTTACCCGCAAAACTTCAACAAGGTTGTTCATAAAATAATATTTTCTTATACGGCTGTTGCTGTGATTTCATTATTCACGCTTGGTTCCTATCTATATTCATCCCTGCTTTTATTTTATGAAGCCGGTATGATGTTGACGGTTCTGGCGATGATTGTTGGCCTTGGTTTAGCCGCTTATCGTCGTCAGGATGATGCTGTTTTTCTGCTTTTGGGACTCAGTGTTTCTTTTGTGTTTCTTGCCATTGGCATCACCACAGAACACCTAAGCGGGGAAACTACCTGGTTGATGGTCTATGTTGCCCTGATCACCAATATAGTGGCCCAGGCCATTACACTGGGCCGACAAATGACCCGCTCCGTACAACGGGCAGAGCGTCTGGGTGTCAGGCTACAAGAAGCGAATGAACAGCTTGAGACGCGCGTATCCGAGCGCACCCAGTCATTGAATAAAGCGTTGGAAGAAGCCGAGGCCGCCAACCGGATTAAATCGGACTTTTTAGCCACAATGAGCCATGAAATACGAACGCCCATGAATGGTGTTATTGGTATGACCGAGGCGATGCTGGCTGGTGATCTGTCAGTAGACCAGCATGAGAATGCGCAGGTTATTAAACAATCGGCCAATGCACTTATGGTCATTTTAAATGACATCCTTGATATATCAAAGATTGAAGCCGGGAAAATTGTCCTGGAATCCCGTGCCTTTAGCCCGAATGACGTCATCAACAATACTATTGCTCTGTGGCAGGAGCCCATTGCTCAAAAAGGCCTGGAATTACAAACCGAAACCCATGGCGATTTAACAGGGTTTTTAATGGGCGACCAGGTTCGTCTCGGGCAGGTGCTTTCCAACTTGTTATCCAACGCTTGCAAGTTTACCGAAAATGGCCGTGTTAAACTCAAAGTCAGCGTGAATGATACCAGCTCACAAAAAATTTTGGAATTCCGTGTAGAGGATACAGGCACCGGTATAAACTGTGATAAAATTGAGGAAATATTCAAGCCCTTCTCTCAGGCTGATCAGACGATCACCCGGCGTTTTGGGGGCACAGGGCTTGGTTTGTCTATTTGTGTTAACCTGGCAAAGCTAATGGGCGGCACACTGAGATGCGACCATGATTATAAAAATGGGGCGTGCTTTATATTCACCTGCACATTTGATAAAACTGAAGCACCAGAGGCAATTGCAGAAGAGAGCGTAACCCAGAGCTTTTCTGAATCGCACCGCCTTAGTCTTTTGGTGGCAGAAGACAATGAAGGCAACCGCAAGGTTTTTAAGGCTATATTGGGGGAGGCATTTTTTGACCTGACCTTTGCTCATGACGGTGTTGAAGCGGTGAATAAGGCAGAGGCGGATAAATTTGACGCTATTTTGATGGACGTACACATGCCCAATATGGATGGTGTTGAGGCCACAAAAACCATTCGCATTTCAAATGGTCCCAATGCCACGACACCTATTATTGCCATAACGGCCAATGCTATGGCTGGCGACCGGGAAAAATATTTAAGCGCCGGAATGGATGATTTTGTACCAAAACCTATTAATCCTGAATATCTAATTCAGGCTATCAGGGCAGCATAAAAGTGTATGAAAATACCCGTGTGGTTCCGTAAGGTTTTGCGAACACGCCTTTGCGCATGCCTGCTCATTTGATTGCGTGACCCCGGGCATGAGGCCCGGGATCCCTAGCGGCGTTCAACAGCCTCATAGCCCCGGATCATTTTATAGCAAAATCTCCGGGGCGGTATTTGAGGGTTAAGCGGCCTTTTTATCTTTTCCAAAGCGGCCATAAAAGCTTTCGCCCTTGCTGGCCATTTCACGAAGCAAATCGGGCACGTCAAAGGCTTCACCGCTTGTTGCCGCCAGTTCATCAGCGCGTTTGACAAAATCAACCGCCCCTATGGTATCAATATAGGAAAGCGCACCGCCGGTATAAGGCGCAAAACCCCAACCCAGTATCGAGCC
Organism: Robiginitomaculum sp.; assembly: GCA_021776515.1. Lineage (GTDB taxonomy): Bacteria > Pseudomonadota > Alphaproteobacteria > Caulobacterales > Maricaulaceae > Robiginitomaculum_B. The sequence goes on from JAJFFS010000008.1 coordinate 138,141, forward strand.
TACATCAGCTTCGCGGGGGTCTTGAACAATACCTTCGGCCATGCAGCGCGCGGCCTCTATCGCCTGAGCGTATAAAATGCGCTCCTTGATATAAGCCGGTGTTGGTTGCTCGTCCTCGGGCAGAACACCGTTTATGGCAAACTGGTCCAGTTTGTCCCAAAGGCGCTTTTTGCCATCCTTGCTGTAATTATAAAAGCCTTTGCTGTTTTTACGGCCCTTGCGGTCATGTTTTTCGATCATGGCAATCAGAATAGGTGCCGTTGCGCCCATAGGCAGGGCATCAGGACCCAGATCTGCCTCGGTCTGTTTGATGATTTTATAGCCCAGATCAATGGCCACTTCGTCCTGCAATGATAGCGGCCCGACAGGCATACCGGCCATGCGCGCAGCATTTTCAATCAGGGCCGGGGTGACACCCTCGGCAAGCAACGCCATGCCCTGCCCAATATAACGCATCACACAGCGATTGGCGTAAAAGCCACGTGTGTCAGAGACCACGATGGGTGTTTTGCGGATTTTGGTGACAAAGTCGAGGGCGCGTGAGATCGCGTAATCAGAGGTTTTCTCACCAACAATAAGCTCGACCAGCATCATCTTGTGAACCGGCGAGAAGAAGTGAATGCCGATGAAATTTTCTGGCCGCTTGCTGGCCTCGGCCAGCCCGGTGATAGGCAGGGTTGATGTGTTGGAACCAAACACCGCCGTCTCCTGCATTTGCTCTTCGGCCATTTTGGTGATTTTGGCTTTGAGCTCGCGGTTCTCAAACACCGCCTCAACCACCAGATCAGCATCCTTCATCACTGTATAATCTGTGGTGGGGGTAATGCGTGCCAAAATAGCGTCGGCCTTGGCCTGGTCCATTTTCTTGCGGCTTACCCGTTTGCCAAGCTCGCCCGCAGCAAAGGCTTTGCCCTTTTCGGCGGCCGCCTGATCTACATCCACAAGGGCAACCTCAATGCCAGCCATAGCCGAAACATAAGCGACCCCTGCGCCCATGAAGCCGGCACCGATGACGGCGACATTCTTAATCTCGCCGCTTGATTGGCCGGCCGGGCGGGCACCGCCCTTGTCCAGCGATTGCTTGGACAGGAATAACGAGCGGATCATGTTGCGGCTTTCCGGGCGCTGCATCAGCTTGGTAAAATAGCGACACTCAATGCGTAATCCCGCATCAATATCAACCTGCAAACCTTCATACACGCACGACATGATATAACGTTGCGCCGGGTAGTTGCCATAGGTGTTTTTGCGGATCATCGGCGCAACACCCATAAAGGTTTGCGCGCCTGCCGGGTGGTAAGGGCCGCCGCCCGGGATTTTGAATTTTTCCTGATCCCAGGGCTGTTTGGCGTCCGGGTTGGCCTTGACCCAGGCTTTGGCTTTTTCAACCAGCTCTGCACCCGGTGCGGTTTCATGGATGACACCAAGCGCCAGCGCCTTGTCGGCTGTGATCATCTTGCCTTGCATCATCAGATCAAAAGCATTCATGGCCCCGATAAGACGCGGCAAACGCTGTGTGCCGCCGCCGCCGGGCAGTACGCCGACCATGGCTTCGGGCAGGCCCAGCTTCATTTTGGTGTTATCGCTGGCGGCAATGCGGTAATGACAGGCCAGAGTAATTTCCAGTCCGCCACCAAGGGCGAGGCCGTTAATGGCCGCTGCCACAGGTTTGCCACAGGTTTCCAGTGCGCGTAAAGCTGCATTCATCTTGAAAAGTTCGGTATAGAGTTTGGCGTTACGCTCTTCGGCTGGCAATTTGGCAAGATCTGCCATGGCATTGCCAAGTCCGGAAAGTTCGGCCCCGGCGCAAAAGGCATTATCCCGGCCAGAGGTGATAACCACACCCTTGACGGCTTCATCGCTGCCGATTTGCTCTACCCACGAGACCATTTCCGCCAGCACTTCGGCGCTAAGGACATTCATGGTGACATCGGGGCTGTTAAAGGTGACGAGCGCAATGCCGTCTTTGTCTGTTTCAATAGTAAAATGTTTCATCTTATTTGTCCTGTTGTGTTGTTTTCAAATTTTGCAACATTATTTTCCTCCCCCGTTCACGGGGGAGGTGTCAGCAAAGCTGACGGAGGGGGCAATATTGCGGCTATGGCTTCGAGCACACCGTCAAGGTTTTCATAAACTTCAGGGTTGGTAATACGTAAAATTTGCCAGCCTTTATCTTCAAGAAACGCTGTACGTCGTTGGTCATGCGTTATTTCCTTATCTGTTGAATGTGTCGCCCCATCAATTTCAATAACCAGCTTCTTTGCGATACAGGCAAAATCAGCTATAAAGGGGCCAATAGGGTGCTGTCGGCGAAAACCGTATCCATTCAACTGCTTCTTACGTAAACGTGACCACATAATCACCTCTGCATTGGTCAAAGATCTGCGCAGTTGTTTGGCGTGTTTGCGCGATTTTGTTTCTAAGTCTCGCATTGCTCTTATTGACAGACCCCCTCCACCCCTACGGGGCACCTCCCCCGTTCACGGGGGAGGAAACTAGAGTTTAGGATCAGGAATTTCTCCTTCCAGTGAAACCGGCCCGTAAACTTTTTGAGTGCCATCCCATACAAGATAATATTTCCAAGTTTCACCATCGCGGGTGCATGCAACGAGGTATTCATGTTCTGAGAAAGAACTCTTGCGGAAATAAAACTCACCACAGCCAGTTGTATGTGTTTTTATCAAAGCTTTGATAATGCCTGTATGTGTCCTATCCACCCAAGGGCTAGGATATTTTTCAGAAAGGCTTAGTTTCTCACTTTCAGATTCTCCGCAGGCTGAAATCAAAAAAGAAAATACAAACAACAAAATAACAATTGAGAATGCTGCTTTAAGGCGAATCACGATCAAACCCTTTCAATAATTGTTGCTGTGCCCATGCCGCCGCCAACACACAATGTGGCCAGCGCGGTTTGCTTGTCGGTCCGTTCCAGTTCGTCCAGCACGGTACCCAAAATCATCGCGCCGGTGGCCCCCAGCGGGTGACCCATAGCGATGGCACCGCCATTGACGTTCATGATGGCGGGGTCGATGTCGAAGGCCTGCATGTGACGCAAAACCACAGAGGCAAAAGCTTCGTTCAGCTCGAAAAGATCAATATCGCTGACATCCATACCGGCTTTGGCCAGCGCCTTGGCGGTGACCGCAACAGGGCCAGTGAGCATGATGGTGGGTTCAGAGCCAATGCTGGCCATGGAGCGAAAGCGCGCCCGTGGTTTCAGGCCAGCCTTTATCCCTGCTTCCTTGGAGCCAATAAGAATGGCGCTGGCACCATCAACTATGCCCGATGAATTACCGCCGGTATGGACGAAATTAATGGCTTCTACTTCGGGGTATTTTTGAATGGCAACATTGTCGAGACCGACAAATTCAGACAAGGCCTGAAAAGCAGAATTCAGCCCGCCTAAGGATTGCATGTCGGTGCCCGGGCGCATGTGCTCGTCCTTGTCCAGTATGGTCAGGCCAAGCTGGTCTTTGACCGGCACTACGGAATTTTTGAACCGGCCTTCGCTCCAGGCTTGCGCGGCGCGTCTTTGGCTTTCCATGGCATAGGCATCCACATCATCGCGGGAAAAACCGTATTTCGTGGCGATAAGGTCTGCTGATACCCCCTGAGGAACGATATTGTGGTCAAAGGTAATTTCCGGATCGACGCCCATGGCACCACCGTCCGAGCCCATAGGTACGCGGCTCATGGCTTCGACACCGCCAGCGACAACAAAATCTGCTTCGCCGCACATCACCTTGGCGGCACCAAGATTGCACGCCTCCAGCGCACTGGCGCAAAAGCGGTTAACCTGGAACCCGGCAGTGGTTTGCGCGTAATCGGCGTTAATCACCGCAGAGCGGGCAATATCCGCGCCTTGCTCTCCCACGGGAGAAACGCAGCCCAAAATCACATCATCAACCAGAGATGTATCAAGCGCATTGCGATCCCGCACGGCTTCTAATTGCTGGGTGGCCAGTTGCAGGGCGGTAATCTCATGCAGGGAACCATTTTTCTTCTTCCCGCGGGGGGTGCGCACGGCATCGTAAATATAAGCTTCAGTCATTGGGGAGATCTCCTTTGGAGTGGTGATATGGTGTTCGTTGGAAAGTGAAGGTCTGCGTCATACCGACGAAAGTCGGTATCCAGTTGTGACTCAATTCTGGATTCCGGCTTTTGCCGGAATGACGGTATTTGATCTGATTCAAAGTGACCTCGCGATAAGCAGTTTCATAATTTCATTGGTGCCGCCGTAAATGCGTTGCACGCGGGCATCGGTGAACATGCGGGCGATGGGGTATTCTTCCATATAGCCATAACCGCCAAAGAGTTGCAGGCATTCGTCCATCACCTTGCCTTCCACATCCGTGACCCAGTATTTGGCCATGGAGGCGGTAGAGGCGTCCAGTTCACCCTTCATCAGGCGTTCGGCGCAATGATAGGTGAAGGTTTTGGCCACCGTGGTGATGGTTTTGCATTCTGCCAGTTTGAACTGGGTATTTTGGAACGCCATGATCGGCTTTTTGAACGCAGTGCGTTCCTTGGTATAGGCAATGGTTTCGCGCAAGGCACGTTCCATGGAACCTACCGCCTGTACAGCAATGTTCAGGCGCTCTTGCGGCAATTGATCCATAAGCTGGAAAAAACCCTGGCCTTCCTCGGTGCCTAAAAGCGCATCGGCGGGCAGATCAACTTCATCAAAGAAAAGCTCTGACGTATCTTGTGCGTGATGACCTATTTTATCCAGATTACGACCGCGTTTAAAGCCCTCCGCACCATCGGTTTCCACCACCATGAGCGAGACGCCTTTGGCACCGTCTTCATTGCCGGTTTTGGCCACGACGATGATCAAATTGGCGGTGCCGCCATTGGTGATGAAGGTTTTTGAGCCGTTCAGCACATAGCCATTACCGGACTTTTTGGCCGTTGTGCGTATGCCTTGCAGATCAGAGCCGGCACCTGGTTCGGTCATGGCAATGGCACCCACCATCTCGCCAGAGGCCAGTTTGGGTAACCATTTGTGTTTTTGTTCCTCGGTGCCGTAATGCAAAATATAAGGTGCGACAATGGCATTGTGTAACGAGATGCCAAAACCTTCGACACCGGCGCGAGGCATCTCTTCCATGATGATCATTTCATGGCGGTAATCACCGCCTGTGCCGCCATATTCTTCGGGCATGGAGGCACATAACAGGCCCATGGCCCCGGCCTTGTTCCAGGCCTCGCGGTCAACAATGCCGTTTTTGCGCCATTTCTCCGAATGCGGGGCGCATTCGCGTTCATAAAACCCGAAAGTGGCATCGCGGAAGATGTTGATATCTTCCTCAGAATACCAATCGGGAAGGGGAAAATCCAAAGCTTCAGACATATTAAAACTCGCTTTCGTCTAGTGCCATCAGGTTTTCTGCGCCAGCTTCGATTTTGCCAAGATGAAGGGCTGTCGCCGGTAAAACATGGCTCAGGAAAAACGCACCGGTTTTAATCTTGGTGGCGTAAAATGGTTCTTTGCCAGCTTTGGCCAGGGCAATTTTCGCCATGCGTGCCCACATATAACTAAGGGCTGTCAGGGCGAAGAGGTGCAAAAACTCGTGACTGGCGGCACCGGCATTATCGAAATTAGACAAGCTGTTTTCCATCAACCAGGTGGTCGCGGTATTCAGATCGCCGCGCGCAGCGCCAAGGCCATCAATAAAGGGTTTCAGATCTGCATCATCGCCATTTTCAGCAATGAAGGCATCCAGCTCGCCGATAAAGGTCATAATCGGACGACCACCGTGCATGGCCAGCTTGCGACCCACCAGATCCAGCGCCTGAACGCCATTGGCACCCTCATAGATCATACCAATGCGGGCATCACGTACAAATTGTGACATGCCCCATTCTTCAATATAGCCATGACCGCCATAAATTTGTTGGGCGTTGGTGGCATTGTGATAGCCGCGATCAGTGAGGTAGGCTTTGATAACCGGGGTCAAAAGCGCCATGTAATCACTACCTTTTTCGCGCACTTTTTCGTCTGGCGACAGTTCTTCCAGATCGCCATGCAAGGCGGTCCAGTAAAGAAATGCCCGGCACCCTTCGGTAACGGATTTGCTTTCCAGCAACATGCGCCGCACATCAGGGTGCACAATGATGGGGTCTGCCGGGCCATCCGCATTCTTGGGTCCGGTTAACGAGCGTCCCTGTATGCGTTCCTTGGCGTAAGCGACGGCGTTTTGGTATGAGGCTTCTGACTGGCAAAGCCCCTGCATGCCGGTGCCCAGGCGTGCCGCATTCATCATCACAAACATCAGGCGCAAGCCTTTGTTTTCCTCGCCGATGAGATAGCCCTTGGCATCATCAAAGTTCATCGTGCAGGTGGAATTACCGTGAATACCCATTTTATGCTCAATAGAGCCGCAGGACACGCCATTGCGTTCGCCAAGTGAGCCATCATCGTTTACCATCACCTTGGGCACAATGAAGAGAGAAATACCCTTGGTGCCAGAAGGCGCACCTTCAATGCGGGCCAGCACCATGTGGATGATATTGTCGGTCAGATCATGCTCGCCGGACGAGATAAATATTTTCTGACCACTGATTTTATAAGTGCCATCGGCCTGAGGCACGGCCCTGGTTTTCAAAAGCCCCAGATCCGTACCGCAATGCGGCTCGGTCAAATTCATCGTGCCGCCCCATTCACAAGACGTCATTTTATGCAGGTATTTTTCTTTCTGCTCAGGCGTGCCACCAGCAAGAATGGCCTCGACCGCGCCGCGTGTCAGGCCCGGATACATGGCAAATGCTGTGTTGGCCGTGCTCATCATCTCGGAAACAGCTATGCCCAGAACACTGGGTAAGTCCTGCCCGCCAAACTCTGCTTCGGCACCCAATAGCGGCCAGCCATTTTCCACAAACTGATCGAAGGCGTCTTTGAACCCCGGCGGTGTGGTGACAGAAGCATCATCGTGGCGCACACAGCCCTGTTGATCGCCAACCTGATTTAAGGGTTGCAATACCCCTTCGGCAAATTTGGCCGCTTCGTCCAGGATGGCGTCAGCCAGATCACGCGGCGCTTCGGAAAATTTAGGCAGATCGCCATATTGCTCAATGTCCAGCACTTCATGAAGCAGGAATTTCATATCGCGGACGGGGGGGGAATAACTGGGCATGGGTTTCTCCTAATGTTCAAGTCGGGCGCGGGACAGTGCCTCAAAGGCGCGGGCGCGGGATTTAAGTTCTTCTGATGGTTCCAGGTCGGCCTGTCGGGCTTCCATCCAGGCACAGCCGGTCTCTAATTCCTCTATGGCATCGTCGATGTCGCGGCGCTGTTGTTTCAGCGCGTTGATGCGGGTGCGAAAACGTTTCAGCCATAACCCCAGATGCTGTGGACTATCCGAGGTGATGGATTCAAGGTCCAGCATTTCGCGGATTTCATCGAGGCTGAAACCAACCCGTTTGCCCCGTAATACAAGGCGAAGACGGGCGCGATCAGCGGCGGAAAAAACGCGGGTTTGCCCATGACGCGAAGGGGTTAGCAGCCCCTTGTCTTCATAAAACCGCAACGCCCTAGCCGTGATCGAAAACTCTTCGGCCAGTTCGGAAATGGAATAGGTTTTTGATGCGTTATTGAGCATGAAGTGTTGTTATATTACGTTTACGTTAACGTCAAGAAAAGAGTTGCCTGAGCTGTAATTTTGTTATCTTTTCCTCGTCTTTCGACAAGCTCAAGATGAGGAAAGAAATACAGACCTCATCCTGAGCTTGTCGAAAGACGAGGTGACATGGCAACCACACTCAAACTCCGGATAATGCCAAAAAAATTTCCGCAGGTGGTACATTTCAACTAAGATCGCACCATGCAAACAAACGCCCTCACCCACCGACTTGCCGCAGAAGCTGATCTGCCCGCTCTGCACCATTTGATGAAGCGCGCCATGACCAACTTCCTGCCTGATTTTCTTGAGCCCGAGCAGGTTGAGGCCAGTTTCGAGATCATGGGCGTGGATTCGCGCCTAATTGCAGATGGCACGTACTTTACGGTGTTTGACGGGGATGCACTGGCAGGATGCGGGGGCTGGTCGCGCCGCGAAACCCTGTTTGGCGGCGACCATACCTTCGGGCGCAATCCGCGCCTGCTGGACCCGGTGGGCGAGGCCGCCCGGGTACGGGCCATGTACACCGACCCGGATCATGCCCGAAAAGGCGTGGGGCGTTTGATCCTTAAACTATGCGAAGATGCGGCGCGGGCGGAAAACTTTACCCGTGCCGAGCTTGCCGCCACTGCCGCCGGTGTGCCGCTTTATAAAGCCTGTGGCTACGCGCCTATGCGCGCCTGGGACGAGGTCACCAGTACTGGCGTGCCGGTACCGCTGGTGTTGATGGGCAAGGGTTTGTGAAGATCGCTCGCCCATGAATATTTGTCATTGCAGCACATAAAATGCTTACCGTTCCAGCACGTCCAGTGCCAGGCGGATCAGAGCTGGTTGACGGTTTACGTGGGTTTTTTGGTAAATATTGTGCAATTGGTTGCGCACGGTATTGCGGCTGACATTGCGCTCACGGGCAATATCGACAAGGTTTTTCCCATTCACAAGAAGCAATACCAGACTGGCCTCAGCCTGGCTTAAATCCATAGCGTCTTGCAGGCGCAATAAATCACTTTCCTGGTTATCTATGGATTTGATATAATCGTTGATAGCGGTTTCAAAATCCGGTGGGATGAAGTCAAGTATTTCACCAAGCCGTACTTCAAAGTCGGGATAGAGTTTCACATAACTCCGAAAGTAAAAACTACGTTCCAGAATTGACATTAACGCCTTGGTTTGGTCATCGCTCAGACCATCACCCATTTCATTGGCCGTTTTCAATGTAATGCTCTCGTTTGTCAGAATATGTTACACTATCACTATACTATTGTGATTGGGCTTGTCGTGTTTAAATAATTCCAAAATTACATTTTTATGATGATGAGAATAGTTATCTGGTGTTACATAGCCTTATGGATGTTGCTGTAAAAATACGAAGCGTAAAAGAGACACCCTGTCCGGTAAAATGGATAACCCCTTTGGGCATAAAACCAAAAGGGCTTTTGCTCTATGTTCATGGCGGTTCTTTTACACTGGCGGCATCGCCATTAATCACCAATATGGTGTGCGAAATTGCGCAAAAAAGCGGCTTTGACGTACTCATGCCGGAATACCGTCTGGCCCCGGAACACCCGTGTCCCGCTGCGATAGAAGATGTGCAGGCTATTTATAGTTGGGCCCTGGAGCAGGGGCATGACCCAAAAACAATTGTGTTTACCGGCGAGCAGGCTGGTGCCTGCATTGCCCTTGCCAGTTTACAACAATGCCAAAAAGAAGGGTTGCCCATGCCGGCTGGCGTGGTGCTGTTTTCCCCTCTGGTGGATTTGACGCTTGATAATTGGGCAATTGTATTCAGAGGGATGTCAACACCAGCGCATTCGCGTGAACTGCTGGCTATTGCCATATGGCTTTATCTGGGTGTTCACGGGACCCCTATGGCGGCAAGTGACCCGTTGGCGTCACCTTTGTTTGGCGCCATGGAAGGCTTGCCTCCAATGTTGATACAGGCCCGCGGTGACACATTCACGCTGGCAGACTCAAAACGGTTGCTCAGCGCTTTCAAGAAGGCGGGGGGGGAGGCCACTTTGAACATCTGGCCGGAAAATGCGCATCTGTGGGAGCGCTACAAACCTGAAAACTATGGCTCGCTTGTTGAGGCAAGTGTGGAGTTTATAGAAGAGCTTTTGCAAAAATAGCTTTGCCGCAAGATAATTTCCCCACACTCATCCCTTGACTCCCAACCCACTCTTTCCTACCTCCCCCATGCGTTAGCAGCCGGGTGGGTAGAGTGCTAATAATTTTGCCTGCGGCGCGTTGACCACGGTTATAATTTTGGAAAAACACGGAGACGATGACTATGACATTCCGTCCTTTGCACGACCGCGTGCTCGTTAAGCGGATCGAAGAAGAAGAAAAAACGGCTGGCGGGATTATTATTCCTGATACAGCCAAGGAAAAACCACAAGAAGGCGAAGTTGTCGCCGTTGGTGCTGGCTCCAAAGATGATGATGGCAAGGTTACGGCGCTGGACGTCAAGGCTGGCGATCGCATCCTGTTTGGTAAATGGTCTGGCTCTGAAGTCACATTGGGCGGCGATGAGCTGTTGATCATGAAAGAATCCGATATTCTGGGCATTCTGGGTTAAGCGCCCCGCACCTGTCACAATCATTCACATTATTAAGTTAGGAAATTACAATGGCTGCTAAAGAAGTTCTCTTTGAAGCTGCGGCGCGCGATCGCATGATGCGCGGCGTCGATGTTCTTGCCAATGCGGTAAGAGTTACCCTGGGCCCCAAAGGCCGTAATGTTGTTCTCGATAAATCCTTTGGTGCGCCCCGCACCACCAAGGACGGCGTAACCGTCGCCAAAGAGATCGAGCTGGAAGACAAGTTTGAAAACATGGGCGCACAAATGCTGCGCGAAGTGGCCTCCAAGGCCAATGATGTTGCCGGTGACGGCACCACCACCGCCACCGTCTTGGCGCAATCCATCGTTTCCGAAGGCATGAAGCGCGTTGCCGCTGGCATGAACCCTATGGACCTGAAACGCGGTGTTGATGCTGCGGTTTCCGAAGTTGTCAAAGACATCGTCAAGAAGGCTAAAAAGGTCAAAACCAACGAAGAAATTGCGCAGGTTGGTTCTATCTCTGCCAATGGCGAACGTGAAATTGGCGACATGATTGCCAAGGCCATGGAAAAAGTTGGCAATGAAGGCGTCATCACTGTTGAAGAAGCCAAATCACTGGATACCGAGCTGGACGTTGTTGAAGGCATGCAGTTTGACCGTGGCTATCTGTCCCCATACTTCATTACCGACCCGGACAAGATGATCTCTGTCATGGAAGATCCACTGATCCTTCTGCACGAGAAAAAACTTGCCAACCTGCAAGCCATGCTGCCCATTCTGGAAGCTGTGGTTCAGGCTTCTCGTCCACTGATCATCATTGCCGAAGACATTGAAGGCGAAGCGCTGGCAACTCTGGTTGTCAACAAGCTGCGCGGTGGTCTGAAAATCGCGGCTGTCAAAGCCCCTGGTTTTGGCGATCGTCGTAAAGCCATGCTCGAAGACATTGCCATCCTCACCGGTGGTCAGGTGATCTCCGAAGATCTGGGCATCAAGCTGGAAAACGTCACCATGGACATGCTGGGTTCCGCCAAGAAGGTTTCCATCACCAAGGACGACACCACCATTGTTGATGGTTCTGGAGACAAGGACGGCATTGGAGCCCGTATTTCTCAAATCCGCCGTCAGATCGAAGATACATCTTCTGATTATGACAAGGAAAAGCTGCAAGAACGTCTGGCCAAGCTGGCTGGCGGCGTTGCGGTGATCAAGGTTGGCGGTGCCACCGAGATCGAAGTGAAGGAACGCAAAGACCGCGTCGAAGATGCGCTTAATGCTACCCGCGCTGCGGTTGAAGAAGGTATTGTTCCCGGCGGTGGCTCTGCCCTGCTGCGTGCGTCCAAGTTCATTAACGCCGAAGGCGCCAATGATGACCAGAAGGCCGGTATCGACATTGTTCGCCGTGCCTTGCAAGCGCCGGTTCGCCAAATCGCTCAAAACGCTGGTGCTGAAGGTTCCATCGTTGTCGGTCAAATTCTTGACTCGAAAAGTGCGACCTTTGGTTATGATGCGCAAAACGATGTTTATGTCGATATGGTCGAAGCCGGCATTATTGACCCGGTCAAGGTTGTGCGTTCTGCCTTGCAAAACGCAGCATCCGTTGCCGGTCTGATCATCACCACCGAAGCGGCTGTGGCCGATGCCCCGAAAAAGGAAGGCGCTGCTGCTGGCGGCGGCATGCCTGACATGGGCGGCATGGGCGGAATGGGTGGCATGGGCGGCATGATGTAATCATGTTCGTTCCGGTTCACCCCGGTCCAAACCAATTCAGAAGGGCGGCTCATCACGGGCCGCCCTTTTTGTTTTGGCGGTACAGGGAAATTCCTTTCTTTCAGGACTGTTTTTGGGCACAATGAAAAACTATGAAAACAATCTGAAGACTGTTGGGAAAATCTCTATGAAATATAGCTGGGTCGCTTTTATATTTGTTTCTCTGGCGGCCTGTACATCAGCGCCGCTGCCTCTTTCAGAGTATGAAGGGCTTTATGAATACGAAAATGAGACCACTCTCATTTTTGTTGCCGGGCCAAAACGGGAGGCCTTATACGCATCGATTAATGACGCCCGGTATCCTCTCCGGCCTTCCAAAAAGGATATCTTTTTAAATTCTGGCGATGTTGAAGTTCAATTTGTCCGGGATGCAGAGGGTAGCATCACGGGATATCGCGAGAACAAAGCAAAAGAAGATGCAAATAATCCGGTATTTGCGCTATTGGACGCGAACCAGAAATTACCGCCATCCATTTGGGTGGCCAAACCCGTCGCTGCACCATTTCCCTATTTTTACGTCCCGCCAAACGATTTGCAAGACGGCCTGCCGGTGCAAGCTTTGCATGGGAATGATCTCTTAATCCCTCACCTCACTGAAATGACAAACGCCCTCTATGAAGAGACCTACCCGTATACGCAAAGCGTTTTGGTTTTTCATGATGGCGCGCTGGTTTACGAAGAATATTTCTATGAATTCGATCAAAGCAAACAGCATCAGTTGCGGTCTGCAACAAAAACGCTCATGGCCCTTTTGGCCGGTATAGCGATCGATCAAGGTCTCATTCCAACGATAGATGACCCGGTGCTTCCCTTTTTTCATGAGTATACCAATTTAGAAAACCTCGATGCCCGCAAAACAAGCATCACCATACGGGACTTGCTGACAATGCAGTCGGGGCTTGAGTGCAATGATTGGGACGAGACCTCAGTCGGCAACGAAAGCAAGATGATATATTCGGATGATTGGGCGCGATTTATATTGGACCTGCCGATGGCCAATGAACCTGGAACTGTCGGCTCATACTGCTCAGGAAACGTCGCTATTATTGGGCGAATTATTGAGAAAGCTACCGGGAAACCCCTTAAAGAATTTGCCGATGAATTTTTATTCGAGCCATTGGGTATTCATGATTATCAATGGGACTTTCGACCAGATCGATCAAATGTCGACAATTTTACGCAAGCATGGTTGCGGCCCCGCGACATGATGAAAATCGGCGTCCTTATTTTCGATGGCGGGGAGTGGAATGATCAACGAATTGTCTCAAGCGCGTGGATTGAAGAATTGACCAATGCTCAATCAAAAATTGGGGACACGCCATATGGTTACTTTTTTTGGGGTCGTTACATATTTCCGGACGGCAAGAACCGAATTGAAATCCCACAAATGTCAGGCAATGGGGGTCAGAAGGTGATTGTTCTGAAAGAGCAAAACGCTGTGATTGTCCTGACCGGAGGGAATTATAATAAATCCTCTCATACAAATGAGTTACTTGCGAACCATATATTAAAGGGGTTGCCGACAGTTAAATAAGGTGTCGATTCATAAAGAGCATCTTCATTACCTTTTCAGGCGAAATTACAAACTCGCCCCTTGCCAAACTACATATTTATTGTTATTCGATATGGGCTGGGGAGCGCAATACGGAATGGACACAGAATCTATTTCGCCATAACTGGAGCGCTCGATGAAGAAATTACTGATAACTGCCGGATTAAGTCTGGTCCTTGCCGCACCGGCGTTTGCTGGTTCCCGCCACGCTCATGACCGTAACCATGATTATAATCTATTTGTGGTTGCTGATGAAAACACCGATAGTGCCATTTTTGTAATCACGCATGATGGCGAAACCGTGGCGATTGAGGTGTTTGACGATGACGAGGATGCACGCTGGTTAAAGGATAAAGTTGGCCTGAACGTCCTGGCGCAGGCTGAGGATGAATTTGGCCCAATAGGTGAAGGTAAAGGAAAAGGCTTTGCTTTTTCAATCAATGATGATGAAGTGCATATTGCTTTTCCGCTTCTGTTTTTCAAACATATTTCCATCCGTGCATCAGATGATGAGGATGAAGCGCCGCGAGCCATGCGCAAAAAAATGAAAAAAGAGTTGGAGTTGTAATAAGGCGCAGTGCGAACAATATGGTTTGAAATCTATTTATTCAGGCCTGTTTGATAGCTTCATTTCTTGGTGCATTGTCATATTGATGACGCATCACCAAAGCATTGTACAAAAGCACGCAATGCGGGCTTTTGCATAGCCTGCGCCACGGCTTGTCGTGATTTGCAATCTAATGTGTACCCCGATTTGCAAAGAATGGTTTACCCATAAAACTGCCCTGCTATAAGGCATCAGCGCAGGCCAATGTGGGTATTCAGAATGAGCATAGCCTTTATAGACTTGCAGGCGCAGCGCGCCCGCATTGAAGATAAAATCAATGCCGCTATAGCCAATGTGCTTGATGAAGGCCGGTTTGTCATGGGATCGCATGTGGCGGCTTTTGAGGCGCAATTGGCCAGCTTTGGTCAGGCCAGACACGTCCTTGGGTGTGGTAACGGCACAGATGCACTGGCGCTTCCCCTGATGGCCTGGGGCGTTGGAGCGGGTGATGCGGTTCTCTGCCCAAGTTTTACATTCGCCGCCACGGGCGAGATTATTCCCTGGTTTGGTGCAACACCTGTTTTTGTTGATATTTTGCCGGACACCTACAATATTGACCCGGTCAAACTTGAAGCCAGTATTGAGAAAATCAAGGCCGAGGGGAGGTTAACCCCCAAGGTTATTATTGCCGTAGATTTATTTGGGCAACCCGCTGATTACCCTGCCCTTTCTGCGATTGCCAAAAAACACCAGATGAAGCTGATCTCAGATTCGGCGCAGGCTTTCGGGTGCACCTTAAATGGCCACCACCCCTTGCATTGGGCCGATGTTGCGACAACAAGTTTTTTCCCCGCAAAGCCATTGGGTTGCTATGGAGATGGCGGTGCTGTGTTGACCAATTGTGATGAAACGGCAGAAATTATTCGCTCTCTCCGCGTTCATGGCGAAGGTCATGATAAATATGACAACATCCGCATCGGCATGAACTCTCGTCTTGATACACTGCAAGCGGCGATACTGATTGAGAAACTTGCCATTTTTGCTAGCGAAATTGAGCGCCGTAATGTGATCGCCACGCGCTATTGCGATCATTTGCAAGGCGTTGTTGGCAATGTGCCGACAATCATTGAGGGCGGTATTTCAACATGGGCGCAATTTACTATCGAGCATGATGATCGCGATGGTCTGGCCGCACACTTAAAAGCCCATGGCGTGCCAAGCGCAATATATTACCCTAAACCCATGCACATGCAGATGGCCTATAAAGGGTTTCCTGTTGGTGCTGGTGGGTTGAGTGTCTCGGAAGCCAAGGCAACACGTGTGATTTCATTGCCGATGCATCCCTATCTGGATATAAACACCCAAGATGCCATTATACAGGCTGTGTGTGGTTTCAATCACCATTAATGTGCCAGAATAAAATAGAACAAATCAAAAGGACAAATTAATGAACGCCCCAGATACCAGTCAGGCCAGTGTGCCTCTTAAAGCTTTGAGCGAGGACTTTGTTCGTAAAGCGACAGACAGGGAATTGCGGGTTGGCATTGTAGGGCTTGGCTATGTTGGTTTGCCGCTGGCCGAGGCTTTTGTACGCGAGGGTTTAGCCGTCGTGGGCTTTGATATTGATGCGACCAAAGTCAAAGTGCTGGATGAAGGAAGATCTTATATCAAGCATATCCCGGATGAAAGAATTTCGGCTATGTATGGTAGTGGGAAATTTCTAGCAACAACGGATTTTAATAACCTTCGTCAGGTTGATGCTGTTTTGATTTGTGTGCCAACCCCATTGGGCGCGCATCGTGAACCGGATCTTTCCTTTGTAATAGCGACAACAGAAACCATCGCCAGACATGTGCAAGTTGGTCAATTAATAGCCCTGGAATCAACAACATACCCGGGTACTTCTGAAGAAATTTTGCAACCTATTCTGGAGCGTAGCGGCCTTCGCGCAGGTGTGGATTTTGGCCTTGCCTATTCACCTGAGCGTGAAGATCCGGGTAATGCGGAGTATGGCACCTCTTCTATTCCCAAAGTGGTTGGCGCGTCTTCTGATTATGAGCGGGCCATGGCAAACGCGCTTTATGGCACCATTGTCCCCACTGTGCCGGTGCCAAATCTGCGAACGGCAGAGGCGGTAAAGCTTACCGAGAACATTTTTCGCGCTGTCAATATTGCCCTCGTGAATGAGCTTAAAGTTGTCTATGGCGCCATGGACATTGATGTCTGGGAAGTTATTGAGGCCGCAAAAACCAAGCCGTTTGGTTATATGGCATTTTACCCTGGCCCAGGCCTTGGGGGGCACTGCATTCCTATTGATCCGTTTTATCTGACATGGAAAGCCCGCGCGTACGGGCTAAATACGCGTTTTATAGAGCTTGCGGGGGAAATAAACTCGAATATGCCGGGGCATGTTATTGATCGGCTGGCTGAGGCCATGAATGAAAAGCTTGGGCTTGCGATGAGGGGGGCCAAGGTATTGATTATCGGGTTGGCATATAAGAAAAATGTAGACGATATGCGGGAAAGCCCTGCGCTGGAATTCATTGATAAACTAAGGGAGCGCGGCATGGAGGTTGAATATTATGACCCCTATATTCCCATTGCGCCATCAATCCGTGAACACCCGGAAGTCGAGGGTATGCAATCAATCGAATGGAATGAGGAAGCGCTTGGCAAGTTTGATGTGGCACTGATTGCTACTGACCATGATAATGTTGATTATGCACCACTTCTGCGCGCGGTTGATCTGGTGGTGGATACCCGTAATGCCATTAAACAAAAAATAGAAAAAGTAGTGCGCGCCTGAAGCTTATCTTTGCAGGCCGGGCAGGGCAAAGCGTGCAAGCACATCTGGCAAGATACCTGGTAAACTTTTGACCTGAATTACCCTGAATTTCTTGCGAAGTTCATGATAATTCCGGAAAGTATCTTGAGGTGCGGGGCAGGATTTTTGTCTGCAAACTCTAAGATATGCAGCTCATCAAACGCCCTGAAAAATCACGGGCAGATATGTGGTAATTGGCCAACAATTTCTTGACAGGGCATTATAGATCACCTAGAGCTGACTAATTGATTAGTTACTATGCTCGGTTATTGCATTGTCTGTAAATTTTTTTCAACATAGCCGCAATGATGAAAACCATTTCGGCAAAATTGTAGACTACAGGATCAACCAGAGGCTGAAATATATTTTATGACCAATAGAGGCCGCGCCAACGATACATCGCAGACGATTATAAACGGAACGCTTTCTGCAATGGCAGATGAGAGTATATCCAACCTGACCACAAAATCTATTAGCAAGAAGGCCGGCGTTTCTACTGCTGCAATTCACTATTTTTTTGAAACAAAAGAAAAATTGATTTATCATTCATTTGTTTTTGTCATCAGAAGTATACGCCGAGAAATGCTTCGGGTGAGAAAGGCTGAAAAAGACCCCATCGATCGGGTAAGAGAAGCCATAAGAGTGCATTTCAGCTCAACCCATTTATCCCAGGAAGCCGCCAGTATCTGGCCACAACTATGGGTATATTCCACATATCACGCGGAAACAGCTCGCCTTTTTAAGGTTTTTGGCGCCCGTATGATTTCTAATTTCACCTATGATCTATGTCAGGCTGGCCTTAGCCGTCGTAAGGCCCGCTCGGCGGCGATAAAAATACGGGCCTTAATTATTGGTCTTTGGGTTGAAAAACAAATTTCAAAAAACGTAAGCCCGGGTGAGTGCTGGAAAATTTTTGATACACTTTTAATGGATCTGACTGCTGAAGCAGAAAAAAGCACTGCTTAGTCAAACGGTAAAACCACCATACAAGGAAGTCTGTAATGAGCGATGTCGCTGCGGCTCAAACAATAAAAACTCATGCACGGGTAGTCGTTATTGGTGGTGGTGTTGTGGGTGTTTCCACCTTGTACCATTTGGCTAAAAAGGGCTGGTCAGACGTTGTCTTGTGCGAGCGCAATGAGTTGACCTCCGGATCAACCTGGCACGCTGCGGGGCTGCTGCCCTTATTTAATATGAGCTATTCCGTTGGGCAGTTACATAAATATTCTGTCGATTTATATGGGCGCCTTGAGGAGGAAACCGGGCAGGATGTGGGATTGCGCACTGTGTCCAACATTCGCCTGGCGACTAATCAGGACCGGATGGACGAGTACTATCAATATGCAGGCGTGGCACAAACCAT
Source organism: Robiginitomaculum sp. (assembly GCA_021776515.1). Taxonomy (GTDB): domain Bacteria; phylum Pseudomonadota; class Alphaproteobacteria; order Caulobacterales; family Maricaulaceae; genus Robiginitomaculum_B. The sequence goes on from JAJFFS010000008.1 coordinate 156,372, forward strand.
AGGTGTGAATGTTGAATTTCTAAGCCCGGATGAGGTCGTTGACCTTTGGCCATTTGCTGTAAAAGACGGGTTGGTGGGGGCTATGCGCCACCCTGATGATGGATATGTTCAGCCCGCCGATTTAACCCAGGCATTTGCCATTGGTGCCCGTGCCAGAGGTGCAAAAATATACCGCAAGACGACGGTTACAGGGATCACGCAATTGCCCGGTGGGGAATGGAAAGTTTCCACTGATAAGGGCGATATTGTTTGCGAGCATGTGATTTCTGCAACGGGCAATTTTGCCCGTCAGACCGGTGCGATGGTCGGGCTTGATATTCCTGTTGTCCCGGTGGAGCACCAATACATTGTTACAGAATCGCACCCTGATATTGTGGCTCGCAAAGCACAAGGTTTGCCAGAACTCGGCGTCTTGAGAGAGTCCGATGGTTCATGGTATATGCGCGAAGAGGCAGGGGGATTAATCCTTGGCCCATACGAAAAGGGCGCGCCGGCCTGCTATGTGGATGGGCCAGCCAAAGATGCCGAATATGAATTGTTTCAGGAAGATATAGACCGGCTTATCCCGTATATTGAATCTGCTATTCGCCGTGTTCCCATCTTTGAAGACCTGGGTATGAAAAAGGTCTATAATGGCGCGATTGCCTACACCCCGGATGGGAACCCCATTGTGGGCCCGGCCTGGGGAAAGCGCAATTTCTGGCTCAATGAAGGGCACAGCTTTGGCATTACCGCCGCAGGTGGTGCCGGATGGCAATTGGCAGAATGGATCGTAGAGGGTGAACCCAGCGTAGATATGCTGGGCGTAGACCCCAGGCGCTTTGGTAAATATGCAACCAAGAGCTATCTCATTGAAAAAAATGAAGAAGCTTATGCCGATGTATTTTCCACTCATTATCCGGATGAAGAACGGGCAGCAGCCCGGCCATTACGCACATCGCCCTGCTATGATCGCATGAAAGAGCACGGCGCCGTTTTTGGTCAGCTTTTTGGCTGGGAACGTCCCAACTGGTTTGCCCCAAAGGGTGTTGATCAAAAAGACGATTGGTCGTTCCGGCGCTCCTCATGGTTTGAGCATGTGGGTAATGAGTGCAAGAATGTTCAGGACAATGTTGGCCTTTTGGATATGACGGCCTTTGCCAAATGCCGCATATACGGCCCTGGTGCCACGGACTTCCTGAATTATTTTCTCGCCAACAAAATGCCGGTCAAAATTGGCCGCGTGGGGCTGGCGCATGGTTTGACCAGTCGCGGCGGTGTTCATTCAGAATTTACTGTGCAACGCGAAGCCGAGGATTGTTATTATCTGGTTTCAGCCGGTGCCTATCACCGTTTGGATCATGACTGGCTCAAAAAACATATGCCAACGGATGGGTCTGTTCAATTTGAAGATTTAACCAACGCCAAAGGGGTGCTGGTCGTGGCTGGGCCGAAGGCGCGGGATCTGTTGCAGCCCTTATGCGGCACGGATCTTTCACATGAGGCCTTTCCCTGGCTCACCGGGCAGGAAACATCAATTGGCCATGCACCTGTGAAATTATTACGGGTGAATTTTGTTGGTGAGCTCGGTTGGGAAATCCATCACCCGATTGAATATCAAAATCACATCTTTGATGTTTTGATGAAACACGGTGCGCACTATGGATTAAAACCATTTGGTATTCGCGCCATGGACAGCATGAGGGTTGAAAAATCCTACCGTCTGGTTGGTACGGAAATGTCGATTGAATATTCAGCGTATGAGTCTGGACTTGGCCGGTTTGTCTCTCGCAAAAAAGAAGATGATTTTATTGGGCGCGATAACCTGTTTGCCTGGGAAGAGCGCGGGGCTGATAACGCATTTGTCACGATTGAAGTTTTGGATGTCGAGGATGCGGATGTTATTGGCAACAACCCGATTTACGCAGATGGTAATGTTGTTGGCCGCGCAACAAGTGGGAATTACGGGTTTCGCATTGGCAAATCATTGGCTCTGGGGATGGTTCACCCCAGTCAATCAGCCATAGGGACAAAGCTGGAAATTGACATTCTCGGCAAGCGCTATGCTGCTGTGGTTTTGGAAGAAAGCCCATATGACCCACAAAATGTGAAACTGAGGTCTTAGGGGCTGTGAATGGTAAAGTATTCAGTAGCTTCACTTTTTGCCAACGCGCTGCACGGTCATAAAAAATGGCCAAAGCAATGGCCTGATGCCGCTCCTAAAAAGGCTTATGATGTTATCATTGTCGGGGCCGGTGGACATGGGCTTGGCGCTGCATATTACCTGGCCAAAAAGTATGGCGTTACCAATGTCGCCGTTATTGAAAAAGGCTGGCTTGGCGGCGGCAATACCGGGCGTAACACCACCATTATTCGCTCTAACTATCTTTATGATGAAAGCGCCCGCATTTATGATCATGCGGTGGACCTGTGGGACGGACTTAGCCAGGAGCTGAACTATAACGTCATGTTTTCAAAACGTGGGGTTTTGATGCTGGCCCATTCCGTTCATGACGTACAAAGTTTCCAGCGCCATATTCATGCCAATCGATTAAATGGCGTTGATAACCAGTGGTTAACACCAGAACAGGCCAAAGCATTTTGCCCTCCGGTGAACATTTCACCCGGTGCGCGTTACCCGGTACTGGGTGCGGCTCTGCAACGGCGGGCTGGCACAGCGCGCCATGATACGGTTGCCTGGGGATATGCACGCGCCGCGGCGGCACTGGGGGTTGATATTATCCAGAACTGCGCGGTGACCGGGATCAGAAGAGGTGCTGATGGTGCGGTTCAGGGCGTGGAAACAGAACGCGGCTTTATTGGTGCAAAAAAGATCGGCGTATCGACGGCAGGTAACAGCTCGGTTGTGATGCAGATGGCGGACCTCAGATTTCCACTGGAAAGCTATCCCTTGCAGGCGTTGGTGTCTGAGCCAATAAAGCCGGTTATGCCCTGTGTGGTGATGTCAAATAGTGTCCATGCCTATATTAGCCAGTCTGACAAGGGGGAACTGGTCATCGGGGCCGGGACGGACCAGTATATTTCCTACAGCCAGCGTGGGGCGCTTCATATTCTGGAGCATACATTGGCTTCGATCTGCGAGATTTTCCCGATATTCAAACGTATGCGCATGCTCAGGTCATGGGGTGGGGTTGTGGATGTAACACCTGACCGGTCACCAATTTTGGGCAAGACCCCGGTACCGGGGCTTTATGTCAATTGTGGATGGGGTACGGGTGGTTTCAAGGCAACGCCGGGTGCCGGTGATTTATTGGCCTATACCATAGCCAAGGATGAACCTCACCCGATTAATGCGCCCTATACCCTGGAGCGTTTTCAGGGCGGGCGCCTGATAGATGAAGCTGCCGCCGCAGCCGTGGCACATTAGGGGGTGGGGTCATGCTTTTAATTCGGTGTCCGTATTGCGAAGAAGACCGGCCAGAGGTCGAGTTTTCTTATGCCGGTGAAGCCCATATTGTGCGTCCCGTAGATCCATCCCTGATGGATGATGCGGCCTGGGCAGAATATTTGTTTGTGCGTGATAATGCGCGGGGCAGACATTACGAGCGCTGGTATCATATTTACGGCTGTGCGCGGTTTTTTAATGCGGTACGTGACACCGTCAGTGATAAATTTTCAATGACCTACAAAATGGGTCAGCCCCGGCCAACGGACGCAGAAATTACGGAGGCCAACAATGACGGGCTTTCGTAAAACTGGCTGCGGGCGCATTGCCGAGGCGCAAGTCATACACTTTACTTTTGATGGTAAAAAGTATGAAGGCCGTAAGGGCGATACACTGGCCTCTGCCTTGCTGGCTAATGGGGTGCACCTCATGGGGCGATCGTTCAAGTACCATCGCCCTCGCGGGGTTATGGGCGCGGGCTCTGAAGAAGCCAATGCGCTGGTTACCTTTGACCGGGGGCCGGGGCGGGTCACCCCCAATGTACGGGCGACAACGCTGGAGCTTTTTGACGGCCTTGTGGCACGCAGCCAAAACAATTGGCCAAACCTGAAATTTGACTTTGGCGCGATCAACGACGTCTTTTCAATGATGTTTCCAGCGGGTTTTTACAACAAGACCTTCATGTGGCCCAAATCATTCTGGGATAAAGTTTACGAGCCGGTCATTCGCAAACTGGCTGGACTTGGCCCGGCGCCGACAGCGGCGGATGTGGATCATTATGCCAACATCTACAGGCATTGCGACGTTCTGGTGGCCGGTGCTGGGCCTGCCGGGATTGCGGCGGCTTTGGCAGCCTCTGAAACAGGCAACAGGGTCATTGTGGCTGATGAGCAAAATGAACTTGGCGGCAGCCTGCTTTGCACACCGGGCACCATCATTGACGGTCAACCTGCCTGGCAATGGCTGAAAGAAAGTATTGAGATACTCAAGTCTCGCCAGAATGTGACCTTGCTGCCCCGAACCACGGTTATCGGTTATTACCATGATAATTATCTGGGGCTTGTTGAACGCCTGACGGACCATGAGAAAAATTTAAACCCCGATAAACCAAGGGAGCGCATGCACCGGGTCCGGGCTGGCAAGGTTATCCTTGCAACAGGGTCGATAGAAAGGCCGCTGGTATTTGCAGGCAATGACAGGCCGGGCGTGATGCTGGCATCAGCCGCGCAAATTTATTTGAACAGGTACGGTGTTGCCGTAGGCAATAATGTGGCTGTTTTTACCTCTCATGACAGCGCCTATGAAGTGGCGTTCGATTTGTCAGATGCCGGTGTCAATGTCGCATCGATTATTGACGTGCGCCCAACAGTTTCTGAAGTCCTTTTGGAACAGGCGCGTAAACGCGCCATCACCGTTCAGAGCCGTGCCGTGGTATGCAGAACCCAGGGGCGGCTTAAAATAACGGGTGTTCACATTGCCCAAATGCAAGATCAAAACATCATTACCCGCCCGACGCATATTGCCTGTGATTGCCTGCTTATGGCGGGGGGATGGACGCCAAGCGTACACCTGTTCTCTCATTCTAAAGGTTCATTAAAATGGCATGATGACATTGGCGCATCTGTTCCCGATTTGCCCAATGAAAACGCTGTATCTGTCGGCGCGTGCAACGGCACGTTTGGATTAACAGCCGGGTTGGACGAGGGGGCTATTGCCGGGGGTGGCCAAGGCAAGTTCAGCACTTCGGCAACAGAGTTTGGTAGGGGGCAAACATGGCAAGCATTACCCACTGACCGTGACCCATCCAAGATCAAGGCTTTTGTAGATTTTCAAAATGATGTGACGGAAAAAGACATTAATCTTGCGATCCGCGAAGGTTTTAAGTCTATCGAGCACGTCAAACGCTACACCACAACGGGTATGGCTACGGATCAAGGCAAAACCTCTAATTTGAACGCGGTGCAAATTGCCTCAAAAGCCATTCAGGCTCCTGTTCAGCAGGTTGGCCTTACAACCTTTCGGCCTCCCTATACGCCAACAAGCTTCGGGGCGTTGGTTGGGTATCGGGCGGGTGATATGTTTGAAGTCACCCGCAAAACCTCTATTGACGGCTGGGCAGAAGAAAATGGTGCCGTTTTTGAACCGGTTAGCCTGTGGCGACGGGCCAGATATTTCCCGCAGGGTGGTGAAGATATGCACGCCGCGGTTACGCGCGAGTGTGAAGCAACGCGCAAGGGGGTAGGCATTTTTGATGCCTCGACCTTGGGGAAAATTGAAATTGTTGGCCCGGATGCCGCCAAATTTATGAATTTGATGTACACCAACCCGTGGACGATGCTGGCTGCAGGACGATGTCGCTATGGTCTGATGCTGGGTGAGGATGGTTATATCATGGATGACGGTGTTATTGGCCGCCTGGCCGATGACCGTTTCCATGTGACCACCACCACCGGCGGTGCGCCGCGTGTCTTACGCATGATGGAAGACTATCTGCAAACAGAATGGCCAGAGCTGGATGTCTGGCTCACCTCAACAACAGAGCAATGGGCCGTGATCGCGCTGAACGGCCCGCATGCCCGTAAACTGCTTGAACCTTTGGTGGACGGCATAGAGTTAAGCCCGGAAAGCTTTCCCCATATGGCGGTACGCGAGGGGACAATTCTGGGCGTGGAAACACGGTTGTTCCGGGTCAGTTTTTCTGGCGAGCTGGGCTTTGAAATTAATGTACCGGCGCACTATGGCCGTGACTTGTGGGAGGCATTAATCAAGGCCGGAGAAGGCTATGGCATCACACCTTACGGCACAGAAACCATGCATGTTCTTCGTGCGGAAAAGGGCTTCATCATTGTTGGCCAGGACACCGACGGGACCATAACCCCTGATGATGCCGGAATGTCATGGGCCATTGGTAAAAAGAAGTTGGACTTTGTTGGCAAACGGTCATTGGACCGTGCCGATATTAAAGCTTCGGGGCGCAAGCAGTTGGTTGGTTTGCTGACCGACGATCCCGACATTGTGCTGGAAGAAGGGGCGCACATTGTCGCCACATCTGGCCAATCGGTGCCGATGACCATGATCGGCCATGTCACGTCTTCTTATTGGAGTGCCGCATTGAACCGCTCAATTGCCATGGCGGTTATAAAGGATGGTCGGGCACTGACAGGCAAGAGTATTTATATACCTATGCCCAAGAAAACCCATGAAGCTAAAATCTGCTCAGCAGTGTTTTATGATCCCAAAGGGGAGCGGTTAAATGTTGTCTGAGAAAAACAGGACAATTTTATTCATGGATCAGGGGGTGCACCTAGCCCCGATCATGTCTGGTGAGACCGAAGCGGATGGTGTCACACTCATAAATGTGCAGGTTCGCTACAGCTTGCGTTTCAAGCCAGAAGACCGGGTCGCGGTACAGAAATTGAGTAAAATTGACCTGCCGGAAAAAATTGGGGTATCATCAATAAAGAATGACAAAATGGTGCTGTGTTTAGGCCCTGATGAATGGTTGTTGATTGCTGACCTTTCCAGAAAAGAGGAATTGCAACAAACTTTTGAACGAATTTCCAGCAAATTTGTTTGTAGCGTAGTTGATGTTTCTCATCGCAATACAGGGTTTAGCATACGGGGCCCATACGCAGAAACGATGATCAACACGGGCTGTCCGCTGGATCTATCAATACGTGTTTTTCCCATTGGAAGATGTACCCGCACGGTTTATGAAAGCACCGAGATTATAGTATTGCGCAAAGGTGAGGCAGAGTTTCATGTTGAAGTTTGGCGGTCATTTGCACCGTATCTTTCTCATTTTTTTGAAAAATTCATGATGGACGTATCTGTACCTCAAAGGGAGACCGGTGGTGGCAAATAGTGAGGCAATGCGGGCTGAGTTTCTTGCTGTGAACACAGACATATCGCCTTCTGCAAAAACGCAGCAGAGCCTTGATCAGGTGTTTATTGAAGATCTGATTCTGGAGGCCTCTATTGGTGTTTACAAGCATGAATTAACGCAAAAACAGCCTGTGCAAATTAATATTATTATTGACCTGTCCCCCTTACAGACAGAGGCAAGCTACGCAATCACCAATATTGTTTGCTACGACCAGATCTGTCGTGGTGTAAAGGCTATTCTTGATAGTGGTCATATAGACCTGGTTGAAACGCTGGCAGAAAATATCGCCAGTCTTTGTCTAAACTTCCAAAGGGTTTTGTGCGTTGATGTTCGTGTTTCCAAGCCCAGGGCAATTCAAGAAACCACACATGTCGGGGTGCGTATAGTTCGCGTAAAATAGCGTATTTTATGCCCGGTAATTTTGCAGACTATCACCCAGTGCCGCTGTTAGTTCACCTAAATAGGGCTCATAGTTTTCCCATTGCGCCAGCCCCCTGGTGTTGATGGGTTCGCGCACCTGTTCCGAGCTGGCCGTGCGCACTTCACGTTTGGTTTTATAAAAATCGATGCAGGATTGCTCGAAAGGTAGATGGCAATGTTTCAGGATACGGCGCACCTGTGCCTCTAAATCATCCACCACATCTTCATATTGCACCCGCAAAACCTTACCGGGCAAGACCCGGTCCCAATGATCCATCAGGTCTACATAGCCTTTATAATATCGCCCTATATTATCAAGGCTGTATGTAAACTCCTGTCCTTCAGCAAAAAGTTGTTTAAAGCCACTGAAACAACACGACATGGGGTGGCGGCGCGCATCAATGATTTTTGCATTGGGCAGAATGCTATGAATAAGCCCTATGTGGCGAAAATTATTGGGCATTTTATCGGTAAAAAACGGGGCCCCCTGGCGATGAAATTGCGTATCCTGAATGTATGCTTCTCCAAATTTACATAATTGTTCATGGGTAAGCTCTGACATAATTTTTGGGTACTGACTTCCACTTCCGGCAAGGCTGCGGCCACGCAAATTGTGCGAAAGCGTCAGAATATTGGGTAGCTCAAGTGTTCCATCCACTTGTGAATGGGATGCCAGAATTTGCTCAAGCAGTGTGGAACCGGCCCTGGGGAGGCCAACAATGAAAATGGGATCTGGGGCCTGACAGCCATGTCCTTTGCTGTTTTCAAAAAATGCCGACGTACATGTAGCGATTTGTGCTTTAAGTTCTTCACCCATTGTTTCGGCTGTGTAACCGCTTTGCGCACATTTCAGCCGGTTACCGTTTTCATAGAATAAAAATGACTTTTCATAGTCACGGCGGTCTTCGTAAGCTTTGCCTAGCGCAAAGCAAAAATGAATGCGGTCACGATAAAGGGTGCCTTTCTGGCTCTCGTGGGTGCGCATTGCCGCCACTTCTTCGTCGTTAAATTGATAGGTTTTCAGATTGGCCAGCGAATAATAGGCGTCAGCATGATCTGGCTTTGCGCGATAGGCCAAACGGTAGGAGGTTATGGCCTCTTTCTGGTTTCCCGAAGTTTTCAGCACATGCCCGCGCGATGTAAGTGTAGAAGGATCATTGGGCAGTTTTTCAAGAACTTTATCGAACATTGCCAATGCCGTATCGAAGTCACCGGCCTGCAGACTTTCAATGGCAAATGTTGATTGAAAAACAGGGTTTTTATTATCTTTGTCCAAAAGGTATCTGGCCTGCTTAACAGACTCATAAATTTTCTGCCTTTTGCGTAACACCTGAATGTAATCAAGGCGTAGCTGGATATTTTCCGGGTCAAATTCTATGGCGCTTTCAAGCAAAAAGTCGGCCTCATCAAGCACGCCAAAACGAACGCCTATTTCAGCAAGCAGGCGCATGCCTTCAATGTGGTGGGGGTGATTTTTCAGGAAATGTCGGCATAAAGCCTCGGCTTTCAGGGTTTTTCCCTCATAAATAAAATTTGTAACGCTTAATAATTCTCTGGGTAGGGCAGCAAGTCTATCAGCCTGAGCACTGGCCTGAGCGGCTTCTTCTTTACGCCCGCCCTCATTTAATAGATCAGATTGTGCCCGCCAGCTCGCAATAAGGGCCGGGTTAAGCAAACAGGCCTGCGCAAAAGCGCGAAGTGCATTCTCCGTCTGGCCGAGCTCACGATATAAATGGCCTTCTTCCTGAAAATTTCGACCAAATTCAGGCGATAAGTTTTTTAGTTTTTCTATGATATGAAATGCAGCTTCGGATCGTTTGGCATACCGTTGACAAACAGTGCTCATATAGAGCGCATCCAAATGCTCAGGTGCTTTATCCAATATACCGGACAGCGTTGTCAGTGCGGCATCAAACTGGCTGTTATAAAGCTGTGACTGTGCCGTTCTGATTATGTCTGAAAAATCTTCATTGTCTAAAGACATAGATATCGACAACCTGTGATAATAATTAAAAAAGAAGGCGTTCCGATAGTGGAACGCCTTCTAAATTTAGTCAATTAAAACGAAGAATGACTGACTTAATAATCCACGGACATGCGCATGCCCCAGGTCCGTGGGCGGTTCACAGAAATGCGCTCACGGTCAAAGCCAAAGTTGTTATTGAGCTGCGCCCGTTCATCGGTCAAATTGTCGCCATAAAGCTCGATGGACCACCGGTCATGAGCGATACCTGCTGTCAGGCCAAGGAGAAAGTAACTATCCTGTTTGGCCCGGTTAATGGAAACAATGTCGCTGAATGATGAGGCAGAATAAGACATTGAAGGTTGAATATGAGCATCAAACCCGTTTTCCATCGTCCACTCATACCGGGCGCGTAAATTACCCTGGAATGAAGGGGCGTAGGCAAGGTCTTCACCTGGACCGGCAATGGCCACACTGGCACCGACAAGTTTGGTAATTTTTGTATCCAGTATTGAAACGCCAGCAACGACAGTTAAGCCACCAATATCAGCCGGAGCCCATGTCAGATCGGCTTCAACACCTGTAATTTCTGCGTCCGCAGCATTATCTGAAAAGAGCAGATTGGATACAGATGTATCAAAAATTGTCGTTTGCAGATCGCCAATATCGACAAAGAATGCGCTACCGTTTAGTCGAACCTGACCGTCAGCCAAGTCCATTTTCCAGCCAAGCTCGTAATTCTTTACCGTATCGGTTCTAACGATTGCAGGAACAGCACCGCCACCGGCACCGGCAGGCCGGTTTGGCAAGCCAGGTCTGAAGCCTTCCGAGTAGGTTGCATAGAGCAGAATATCTGATGATGGTGTCCAGGAAATGTTCCCTTTAAGAACCGTACCCGTAGCCACCGCTTTCTTTGGCACCACAACACCATTGATAACCTGGGTACCATCAAATTGTGTATCCAGATTGGTGCCAAAGGCGTTGACGTCAACGCCACCAAAGTTAAAGAATGATGAGTTCGCGCTACCTTTAAGGCTCACACGAACATCATGGTAACGAGCCCCACCGGTAATAGAGAGCACGTCCGGGATAACATCATACGTGACTTCCCCAAAACCACCCAATTGCACGTCATCGCGGGTAATGTCATTAAAGAAGATGACACCGAGAGGACGCGGATTAGGGTCACTAACCGATGATCCAGGTAGTGGTCCATTTTGAGGCCAACCAAACACGCCAGGTGTGAAGCTTTCGGCAAAAATCGAACCCGGATAGGTAAAGTTATTACGCTCTACGAGTTTTTGATCGCTATAAAACCCACCAGCGGTCAAACGCAGGCGTTTTTCCGAAGGTGTGGTAAAGCGCAATTCATGGGTAAAGACTTCTGTTTCTGTGGTTGAGTCCACAAACAGGTTTGGTGCCTGGCACGTACCAGATGGTGCGCCTCCAGGATAAGTAACCGAGCCGTCACAAATGTAATAGGGCAAATACTGTCCAACAAACAAATAGTCGGTGTAGTCAACCGTTTGATTTACGTCGCGGTCCAGATAAGCACCGGTGTAAACCACATCAAGGGCACCCATGCGGCCTTCCAGTGTCCAGGATGTGTTATTAAACTTGTCATTGGTTTCATCTGGCGAAAACCGCTGGACAGATAGCTGATTTGGGTCATTCAGTTCAGGGTCATAGAAAAACACCCCTTCTGTCTCAATTTTTTGACGCGCATGTGTGGCGCTTAATTTCCAGTCGTCGTTTATGATGTATGTCGTTGCGACACGGAAACCTGTATAAGTCGTGTCATTGAAGTTGTTTTCGACAAGATCAAGGTTGTTTGCGTCCAAAAAGGTAACGCCAGAGAAATCTGCGCCAGCCTGAAAGCCCGGGTTTGTCGGAACACCATTGCTACGTGTCGTTACGCCTTGAAAGCGGGCGCTTTCCCGTGCACTCACGGTGCCCGCTACATTGTCGATATAACCACCCTGGTTATCGATATAAAACACGCCACGAACGGCAAATTTATCCTCAATAATGGGTAAATTGACGACGGCCTCAACTTTTTCACTCATGCTCCCGTGCTCGGTAAATGAAACACCGGTATTCATGGTTGCGAAAAACTCGCCCGTATCGGCTTTGTTGGTAATCAAGCGGATCGTGCCGGCCTGTGAACTGGCACCAAACAAGGTACCTTGTGGTCCAGGCAGCACTTCAACGCGACTTAGGTCGGCCGCATAAACATCCAGATTACGTCCAACCTGGGTTACAGGTTGCTCGTCCAGATAAAGGGCAACATTAGGCGCTAGCCCGGCAACACCGGCGGTGGTCAGGTTAGGTGTCGTAGACGCGAGGCCACGAATATAAATCGTTCCCTGACCGGGACCACTGCCGCCAGCGGTCACGCCCGGCAATTGTAAAAGGTAGTCCGTGAAAACGTCGACACCCAGCTCATCCAGGGCGCGCTGTCCAAGTGCCTGCACCGCAACAGGAATATCCTGTGCATTTTCTGCGCGCTTGGTCGCCGTAACAATAATCTCATCAAGCTGGGCATACGCAGCCGAACTTACAGAAGAAGCAATGGCGATTACTGAGGCGCCAACTAAAAGTTTATTCATAAAAATTTCCCCGGGGCTATTTTGCAACTGACTAATTAGTAAGTAACCCATAATCGCTCACCCCATATTTGTCAATAATTTATAGAAAGACCAGAATGTTTTGCCAAAAAATAAGTCTGACTGTGACAAATTAGTCAACAACAGGGCATACAATTAAACTCATGCCCCAGAGATCAGATAACAGCCAACTTGTATCAATACTGTCAGGCATGGGCGTTAATTACAGAAGCCGCCACCCTCTCGCTGCGGGAAGGGCGCATGGGTCCGTATTAGGTATGAATGAGTTTCATGAACAATGATATGCCTGTCTCATCGCGGAACGGCCAATAAAGACTGATTGCTTTGCCAGACAAATTGCCCAATAGGGTATTCCGTATTATGGCGGTATGCCGGTTATCGCTATTTCTGCTCACCTGGCAGGACCAGTAGGGCCGGTATCAACCGCCTCGCCCGAAGGAACCGCCAGCTCTCCCTTTTTGTTGCTCAATGTGGCTGTTTTCCGTCAGAATAAATGGGCAGCCCTGCTCCTGAATTATATGCAAAATATCCAGGCCCTGATTGTGAGGAAATTTGCAATTAGAGAAGCACAAGGTTAAGTCAAAGAAAAACCGGGGAGAAATTTATGACTAAAGAATCAAATGTTGATGCAGGGCTTAATGACAAAAACATACGTTTTGCGGGGTTTGATATTCATCCATTTGTCTTTTTAGTTTCTGCAGCTTTGATACTTGTCCTTGTTTTTCTTACGCTTCTGCACCCTGATATTGCGGCAACATTTTTTGCTGGTTCATTGGAGGCCGTCACAACAAATTTCAACTGGTTGATGACATTATTGGCGAATGTATTCATCCTGGTAGCTATTGTTATTATGCTGTCCCCTTACGGAAAAGTGCGTTTGGGCGGGGCCAACGCAAAGCCGGATTTTGGTTACATGGCATGGTTTTCCATGCTGTTCGCCGCCGGAATTGGCATTGGCCTTGTATTCTTTGGTGTTAGCGAACCTTTGTCTCATTATACAAGTTCTGTTGCCGCCGATGCAGGGCAGATAGGTAGTTACGCACCTTTGGGAGGTTCTGCCGGAGATGTTGTTGAGGCCAAGCGCATTAGCATGACTGCCACCATAGCGCACTGGACCCTTCACCCATGGGCAATCTACGCACTTGTGGCCTTATCCCTGGCGCTTTCAAGTTATAATTTTGGGCTGCCGCTGACTATTCGATCCGGGTTTCATCCTGTTTTTGGAGATCTGGTTTGGGGGCCGTTGGGTAATTTTATCGATACCCTTGCCGTTATTGCTACCGTTTTTGGTCTGGCGACATCGCTAGGGTTGGGCGCGCAACAGGCACTGTCAGGGTTAAACTTCCTCTTTGGTATAGAGATTAATATATTTAATCAGATTGTGTTGGCCCTGGTGATTGCAGGCATAACAATTTTGTCATTGTATCTGGGGCTGAAAAAAGGTGTGCGGCGATTAAGCGAGATAAATATGGCGCTTGCCGGCCTGCTTTTGCTTTTTGTTGTTGTAGTTGGCCCGACGGCTCTTATTTTCTCAGATTTAATCGGTAACACCATTGCCTATGTACAAAAACTTCCCGCGTTATCAAATCCCTTCGGACGCACGGACCTGCCCTTTTTTAATGAATGGACGACGTTTTACTGGGCGTGGTGGAGTGCGTGGGCGCCTTTTGTAGGCATGTTTGTAGCGCGCATTTCACGTGGGCGTACGGTTAGGGAGTTTATTTTTTATGTGCTGTTAATTCCTTCATTGATCAGTACATTGTGGATGACAACTTTTGGCACGGTTGGCATAGACCAGGTGGCCAATGGCCATACCGCTCTGGCAGATGCCGCGTTGCAACTCAAACTGTTTGTGATGCTTGAGCAATTACCATTGACGTCAATTACGTCGTTTGTTGGCATAGTGTTGATTTTGGTCTTTTTTGTAACCTCATGGGATTCCGGCGCTCTGGTTCTGGATACTATCTCGGCAGGCGGTAAAATCGGTACCAATAAAAGGCAGCGTATTTTTTGGGTCTTTATTGTTGGCGCTGTTGCCAGTGCGCTTTTGATCGGCGGAGGTTTAAAATCCCTGCAATCAGCATCAATTATAACAGGCCTGCCTTTTATGATTATAATCGGCATCATGTGTGTTGGTCTGTTCAAAGGCCTGGCCAGGGCCAAGAGAGAGCAATTTAAGGGCAAGACTTAATCCATAGACCGCTTAAATTGATTGCTGGCCTAAATAAGGTGTGATAGCGCGCTTGATTATTGATGTGACGGGCTCACTCATATCTCGTGCAATCAGGTGGCGATCTCATGCGGACAATTCTAGCCTCTGTCGGTGCATTGTTAATTTCTGCGGCCATCTTGCTTACTGGCGGCGGGCTGCTCTCCACATTGGTTGCCGTTCGTGCGCAAAGTGAAGGCTTCGCCCTCCCCTTGATCGGCTTGCTGTTGTCCAGTTATTATGCCGGCTTTGTTATCGGCTGTTTTGTCACGCCCTATTCGGTTGCCCGTGTTGGGCATATTCGTGCCTTTGCCGCGCTGGCAGCGTTGGCTGCAGCGGCAGTTTTGTGCCACGCCATTTCTCAAAATGTTATTATCTGGCTGATATTGAGATTGATAACCGGATTTAGCTTTGCCGGGCTTTATATGATCGTTGAAAGCTGGATTAACGAAAAATCCACAAACAAAATGCGCGGCCAGGTTTTGTCTATTTACAGGGTTGTGGATCTGGTTGCGGTAACGGCTGGCCAGTACATGTTGATCCTTGCCAATCCGGCAGGGTTTATCCTGTTTTCTTTGGTAACCATGCTTATTGTAATTTCAATTGTGCCTATCGCCATGACAAAAGCCATGGTGCCAGAACCTATCACTCAAACATCTTTGAACTTGCCCAAGCTTTTACAGGTTTCGCCCATAGCCGTTGTCGGGGCGTTTAGCGTTGGTATGGCCAACGGCGCGTTCTGGGGTATTGCGCCTGTTTTTGTGCAACAACTTGGCTATGAAGTTATGATGGTGCCAGTTTTTATGAGCGTGGCCATCATCAGTGGCGCTTTGGCGCAGTGGCCCGTTGGTTATATTTCTGATCTGGTCGATCGACGTATTGTTTTGATAGCGGTTGCCGGTGCCTGTACCTTTAGTGGCATTTTTTTGAGTGTATATGCGACAAGTTCACTACCATTGCTGCTTATCGGCAGCGGATTATACGGGCTGTTTGCCATGCCAATTTTTGGTCTAAGCGCTGCTCATGCCAATGATTACGCTCAGGACGATGAGTTTGTCGCGATCAGTGGCGGTTTGCTTTTGCTCTATGGCATTGGATCAATTATTGGCCCTGTGCTGGCTTCTCTGGTGATGCAGGCCGCTTCACCGCAATGGTTGTTTGCCTATACGGCGCTGGTTCATGTTTTGCTTGCAATTTTTGGCCTGTATCGGTTAACCCGTCGCTATTCAATACCTGTCGAATATCAGGAAGACTATGTACCTGTTCCGCGTACAACCCCTGCCATCTTTGAAATCGACCCCCGTAATATCAGTACTGAAGCAGAAGACACATGACCCTGTCGTTTCAAACAGGTTTATTCAAATCCGGTGCCTCGGTTAATTCACCGCCTTCAGCCGTTCTGTACGGGGCGGGTGTTTGAAATGATGCTTATAGGCTTGCGTAAAATGGGCGGCAGACTTGAAGCCTGTGGCCACGGCGATTTGCAATATGGACATTGTGGTTTGAGTCAGTAATTGCCTGGCGCGTTGCAACCGAAGGGCCAGATAATATTGTGAGGGCGTTGTATTTAACAATGAACGAAAAAGCCTTTCCAGTTGCCGCAAGGAAATGTTCGAACGGTCTGCAAATTCAGGCAAGCTTAGTGGTGTTTCAATATAGGCTTCCATATAGGCAATGACAGCCAACAATTTTGGATGACTGATGCCGGTTCTGTACTGGATGGAGGAGCGTTGATGGTCGTGGGGCTGACGAACTAGGCTATGGAGCATTTGCTCTGCAACACTGGCCGCAAGTTTTTTCCCATGATCCAGTGTTATGGAATAAATCATCATATCCAGCGGCGCTGTGCCACCAGAGCAGGTGTATCTGTTACCATCAATTTCAAACAAGGTGGCGGTAACATCAAGGCCGGGATAGGCCTCGACAAAGCCTTCAATATTTTCCCAGTGTATTGTGCAACGGCATTTATCCAGCAATCCGGCGTTAGCCAGGGCAATAGAGCCGGTGCAAACACCGCCAAGCGACACCCCCGCTCTGGCATAGGCTTGCAGTTTTGCTGTCATGGCCTGATTGTGAAACTCGTTGGCATAAATGCCTGCACAAACAAACAAAACGTCAACGTCTATGGCATCTGAAAAAGCGGCGTCTGGTGTGATGTGGACACCATTGCTTGCAGCAACATTGTTTCCATCAACGCTATAGGTTTTCCATTGGTAGAGATTGTCCCCGCTCATTCTGTTGGCGATCCTCAAGGGGTCAATGCAGGATGTAAAGGCAAGCATGGAGAAATGCGGTAATAGCAAAAACCCTATGGTCTGATTTTTCTTGTGCGTGTGATGGCCGAACATCTGTACCCTAAACCCAAGTTAAACAATGTGAGGTTGTGTAAAACCCTGGAAATGAAATCAGGGCTTTACAGCCAAACCTGTTAAAAATCCTCATGCCATTTGTATAACAAAAATGTGGCGATTATGTCGTAATTACTAAACTTAACGTCGCCTGAGGAAAACACCACATTTTTTTTATTCCCTATGCTGAGAGGATAAGAGGTGTGGATAATTCACCACAAATGATAAGCCTCACAGCAAAACAGGGAGCCGGCCTATAGGCCATCACCATCATGACAATAGACACATTACCTGCGCCTGGCGCACCCGATATTGATATTGCCCGGGCGGCAACGATGCAGCCCATTCTGTCTTTGGCCAAGGATCGTCTGGATGTCCCGCCAGAAGCACTGGTGCCTTACGGGCATCACAAAGCCAAGCTTTCGCTGGACTATATCAAGTCTATTCAGGGTCGCCCCAAGGGCAAGCTGGTTTTGGTCACCGCCGTGACGCCTACACCAGCCGGTGAAGGCAAAACCACGACCAGTGTTGGTTTGAATGATGGCCTGAATAAAATCGGGGTTAAGTCCATGGTCTGCCTGCGCGAGCCATCACTTGGCCCCTGCTTTGGTATGAAGGGCGGTGCCGCGGGCGGTGGCCGGGCACAAGTTATCCCGATGGAGGACATAAACCTTCACTTTAATGGTGATTTTCACGCCATTACCGCAGCTCATAGCCTGCTGTCTGCCATGCTGGATAATCACCTCCATTGGGGGAATGAGCTGGGTATTGACCCACGCCAGGTCAGCTGGCGCCGGGTTGTGGACATGAATGACCGGGCCTTGCGCAATATTGTTGTGGGCCTTGGTGGTCCGGTTCACGGTATACCCCGCGAGAACGGCTTTGACATCACAGTTGCCTCTGAAATCATGGCGATTTTCTGCCTGGCAACAGATATGGCCGACCTGCAACGTCGGCTTGGTGACATTATTGTTGCACGCACCCACGATAAAACGCCGGTTACGGCGCGCGATCTTGGTGCCGATGGTGCTATGGCGGTTTTACTCAAAGATGCGCTACAGCCTAATCTGGTTCAAAGTATCGAACATAATCTGGCCTTCATCCATGGTGGCCCGTTTGCCAATATTGCCCATGGTTGCAACAGTGTTATGGCCACAAGCACGGCGCTGTCGCTATGCGATGTGGTGGTAACCGAGGCTGGCTTTGGTGCAGACCTTGGCGCTGAGAAATTTCTCGACATTAAGTGCCGCCAGTCTGGTTTGCGCCCGGATGCCATCGTTCTGGTGTGCACCATACGGGCAATGAAAATGCAGGGCGGTGTTGCCAAAGATGCCCTTGGCGCCTCAAACCCAGAGGCTGTGGAGCGCGGTTGTGTCAATCTGGTTCGCCACATTGAGAATATGAAAACCGTGGGCGTAACGCCAGTTATTGCCCTCA
Organism: Robiginitomaculum sp.; assembly: GCA_021776515.1. Lineage (GTDB taxonomy): Bacteria > Pseudomonadota > Alphaproteobacteria > Caulobacterales > Maricaulaceae > Robiginitomaculum_B. The sequence continues at coordinate 174,647 of JAJFFS010000008.1, forward strand.
ATCATTTTATTGCCGACACACAAGATGAGATCGCTGTTATTGAGCGCATTTGTGCCGAACAGGGTGTCTCTATGGCCGTGTCAAAACATTGGGCAGAAGGCGGTGCCGGTGCCGAAGATCTGGCCAGGGCCGTGATGAAGCAAATTGAAAATGGCTCTCCCGAGATCACGCTTCTCTATGAGAACGAAGAAAGCTTGCAAGATAAAATCGAAGCTGTGGCCAGCAAATTTTATCGCGCTGGTGATGTCTCCATTAGCGGCCCTGCCGCCAAAAGTTTGGCCGAAATTGAGGCGTTAGGGTTTGGCCATTTGCCGGTTTGCATTGCTAAAACTCCGTACAGCTTCTCATCTGACCCGGCCCTTAGTGGTGCGCCGGAGGGACATACACTGGAAGTACGCGAGGTAAGGCTTTCCGCCGGGGCCGGGTTTGTGGTGGCCGTTTGCGGTACCATCATGACCATGCCGGGCCTGCCCAGAAAACCGTCGGCATTGAATATCGGCCTGGATGAAGACGGGCAAATCGTCGGGCTGTCTTAAGCCTGAGATGCAGGAGTGAATTATGAGTGACGAAGAAGACATCATCCTCAGGGATTTGAATGATAATGACCTGGTCGATCAGATCAAGGATGACCTTTATGACGGTCTCAAGGATGAAGTGTTTGAGGGTGTTGAAATTCTCCTTGAGCGCAAGTGGGAAGCAAACCTCATACTGAGCGACGTGCTTGTCGAGGCTATGCGCATCGTTGGCATCGACTTTCGTGACGGTATTTTATTTGTACCTGAGGTACTGCAATGTGCCGGTGCCATGAAGGGCGGCATGGGTCAGCTTCGCCCGATACTGGCCGCCAGTGATGCACAGACCAGCGTTGGCAAGTTCGTCATTGGTACTGTGAAAGGGGATATCCACGATATTGGTAAAAATCTGGTGGGTATGATGCTGGAAGGTGCCGGCTTTGAAGTGATCGATCTGGGTATCAATAACCCCGTTGAAAACTATCTGGCCGCCATAGATGAGCACAAGCCTGATATATTGGGCATGTCGGCACTTTTGACAACAACCATGCCCTATATGGGCCTCGTGATTGAGGAATTGGACAAACGCAATATCTTAAAAGAACTGCCGGTTATGGTTGGCGGTGCACCGCTTAATCAGGAATTTGCTGATGCCATCAATGCGCATTCTTACGGCCGCGATGCTGCTATGAGTGCCGAAATGGCCAGAACCATAATCGGCAAGAATTCCTGACATGTCCGCGCAGCGCCATAAATGCCTGATCATTGCCTGTGGCGCACTGGCAAAGGAAATCGTTTATTTGCGTCGTCATCTTGGCGTTGCTGATGAGGCGCTTACGCTAAAATGCTTGCCCGCTGAATTTCATAATACGCCGCAAAAAATTGCCCCGGGCGTAGAGGCTTTGCTTAAAGAGCATCGCAAGCACTATGATCGGGTGCTGGTCGCCTATGGTGAATGTGGAACCGGCGGTGCGCTGGATACCTTGTTAAAGCAATATGATGCCGAGCGGTTGCCCGGCGCGCATTGTTATGAATTTTTTGCCGGAGCCGCACAATTTGAACAGATTGTAGAGGCCGAAATCGGTAGTTTCTTTCTGACGGACTATCTTGTGAAAAACTTTGACCGTCTGGTCATCAAAGGGCTGGGGCTGGATCGCTATCCGGAGCTGACCAGTGTTTATTTTAACAATTATAAGCAAGTGGTTTATCTGGCTCAAAATGAAGATGAAGCCCTGAAACAAAAGGCTTTGGGTGCTGCCCGACAGCTCGATCTTGATTTTCTCTACAAAAGAGTGGGCTATGGCGACCTTGCGACAGAACTTGAAGCTTTCGTACAAGAAGAAGGGCTGTGTGGTTCTGCACATAAAGATCAGCAAACCCGGCAGCTGAAGACCAAGGATGAAGACCATGTATCATGCTAGGCTTTGGTCAAGCCGCCACTCACGTGGCCTTGAGATTGTTTACAACGCTGTAAACCCTTCGCTTTTATCGGTTTTGCGTGGCGTTAGCAAACTATTTGGTCGCCGTTTTGACAAGCCGATTACGGCACTGGAAAGTATGGCCAAGGGCTTTTTATTTGATTGTCAGATGTGTGGTGATTGCATCTTGTCCAAGACGGGTATGAGCTGCCCGATGAACTGTCCAAAAACCATTCGTAATGGTCCCTGCGGCGGCGTGCGGGCGAACGGCATGTGCGAGGTAAATCCCAACATGCGCTGTGTCTGGGTGGATGCCTGGAATGGCGCGGCGCAAATGAAAAATGGGGGGGCAATCAAGGATATTCAGTTTGCCGTAAACAATCAAAACCAAGGCACTTCGTCGTGGTTAAGAATGGTGCGTGATGAGTAAGGTTGAGGGCATAACAACAAGGCAAGGCCTTAACCCTGGGGATCCTTTACCACAACCACCGGGGCATAAATCTCATGGCCGGTTTGAGCAGGTTTTGCGCGCCGGACATTTTGCCATTACCACGGAAATCGCCCCCCCGGACTCTGCCGATCCGGATGAAATTCTAAAGCGTGCGCATTTATTTGACGGGGTTGTGGATGCCATTAATGCCACCGATGGTTCTGGTGCACACTGTCACATGTCCAGCCTGGCCGTTTGCGCTATTCTAACCCGCATTGGTTATTCGCCTGTTATTCAGGTGTCATGCCGGGACAGGAACCGGATTGCCATTCAGGGCGATATTCTTGGCGCTGCGGCGCTTGGGGTAACCAATTTGTTGTGCTTGACCGGGGATGATGTAAGCGCGGGGGATCATCCCGAAGCCAAGCCTGTGTTTGATCTGGATAGTGTTTCGCTATTGCAGACCGTACGAACCCTGCGGGATGAGAAGCAGTTTTTAAGTGGCCGGGTTTTGGATACAGCTCCCAACCTGTTTATGGGCGCATCGATCAATCCCTTTGTGCCGCCCCTTGAAAACCGCATCGATCAACTGGCCAAGAAAATTGATGCCGGTGCTGATTTTATCCAGTCTCAATATTGCTTTGACATTGATTTGTTAACATCCTTCATGGCGCGGGCCGTGGATATGGGGCTGACCGAGCGTTGTTATATCCTTATCGGCGTTGGCGTGCTGGCCTCTGCCAGAACGGCGCGCTGGTTGCGTGAAAATGTACCCGGTGTTCACATTCCTGATGCTATCATTGATCGACTGGATGGTGCCACAGACCCCAAACAAGAGGGGCGTAATATCTGTGTCGAGCTGATGCAGCAGATAAAAGAAATCAACGGCATTAGCGGCATTCACGTTATGGCATACCGCCAGGAAAAATATGTTGCTGATGTCGTAAAACGATCAGGTGTGCTGGGGGGCAGGCAACCCTGGGCACCGGAGCAAATGAAAACGTCTATCGGAATTGTCAGTTGATTTTGGCGAATAGCCACTCACAAGGAAAATAAAAATGACCAGAACCGTAATAAGCTCAGCCACAAAAGAGGTCGTCATAGGGTTTGACCAACCCTTTGTTATGATAGGCGAGCGTATCAATCCAACCGGTCGCAAAGTGCTGGCAGCACAAATGAAAGAGGGCGACTATTCAATGGTCGAACAAGACGCACTGGCGCAGGTTGCTGCCGGGGCGCAGGTTTTGGATGTGAATGCGGGTATTCCTCTGGCGGATGAGCCAAAAATTCTGGCAGAGGTGATCCAGCTGGTTCAATCCATAACGGATGTGCCGCTTTGTATCGACTCGTCAATAATTGGCGCACTGGAAGCGGGTCTGAAAGTTTATAAGGGCAAGGCCCTTGTTAATTCTACCACCGCAGAAGACGAGGTGATGGAACAGGTGTTACCACTGGTGAAAAAATACGGTGCGGCCATTGTTGCTATATCAAACGATGACACCGGTATTTCAGAAGACCCGGACGAGCGTTTTGAAATTGCCAAGCGGATTGTAGAACGTGCCGCTGATCATGGCATTAAGTCTGAAGACGTTGTTGTTGATCCTCTGGTCATGCCTATCGGGGCCATCAGCACGGCGGGCCGGGATGTCTTTCATTTTATCCGCCGCCTCAAAACAGAGCTAAAAGTCAATACAACGTGCGGGGCATCAAATATTGGTTTTGGTCTGCCTAACCGCCATGCCATTAACAACGCCTTCCTTCCCATGCTGGCCAGTGCCGGTATGACATCAGCAATTTTGAACCCGTTGCATGAAGGGCTGGTCCCGGCGATCAAGGCTGCTGATATGCTGAACGGTGTTGATCCGCACTGTGCAAACTGGATTAAAACATATCGTCAGCCACCTGCCGAGGGCGAAGGAGGGCGACGCGGACGCAGGGGCAGACGCGGTGCATAAAGTTTACCATGGCAACTGTTTATGCGGCGAAGTAACGTTTGCTGCAGAAGGGGTTTCTGACATCTGGTATTGCCATTGTCATCAATGCCAGCACCTCACAGGATATGTTGTTGCCGCCGCTGGTGTTGATCAAAAAAATCTGAGGTATGTAGGTGATATACGGTGGTCGCCGGTTTCTAGCCGCACAGATTCCGGGCATTGTGTGAAATGCAATAGTTTCATGTTCTGGAATAAAAAAGATAGCCACTCGATCAGTATTCTCGTCGGTAACCTTGAAGACCCCACAGGGCTGGAGGTCAAGGGGCATGTTTTTGTTAGTGAAAAGCCGGATTACTATGAAATAGGTGATGACTTACCTCAATTTGAGCAATTCCCCGAAGGTGGTACTCGACAATGAATGCTGTGCCTTCACATACGGTGTTGTTCACCCCATCAGGCATTCGCACTGAAACCAATGAGGGTGAAAGCCTTTATGACAGTGCGTTGCGTGCCGGGGTTGATCTGCGCTCTATCTGTGGTGGCAAGGGGCTTTGCAAACGCTGTCAGGTAAAGCTTTCACCCGGTAAGCATGCTAAGTTTAAGGTTGATGTTTTGGAAACCCATTTGGGCAGGCTAACGCCAACAGAGAAAAAGGCTATGGCTGAGGGGGAGCTAACCGAAGACCGGCGCCTTGCTTGCCGGGCAAAAGTATATGGTGATGTGGTGGTGGACGTACCCGATGACAGCCGGGAGCATGAAACCAGCATTTCCAAAAAAAGCACGCAAATCACCACAGACATCAACCCGTCCGTAAAATTGTATATGTGCAGGCTGGCGGTTCCCAGCCTGGAAGATAATCCCAGTGATGCCGAGGCACTAAGCCATGCCCTTGAAGGGTTTGGTGTACATGCCAAAGCCGTGCACAGTGTACTGGTGAAATTGCAAAGTGTTCTGGCGCAAAATGAGCGTTCGCTAATAGCTGTTGTGCGCGATGGTCACCAGGTCATTGATGTTTGGCCGCCCTCTGCCTCTGATGTTTATGGGGCCGCGATCGACATCGGTTCAACCTCGGTTGCGCTTTATGTTTATAATTTGGCAAACGGCACTTTGGTTTACGAAAAGGCGGCGATGAACCCCCAAATTCGCTTTGGCGAAGACCTGATGAGCCGGGTTTCTTACATCATGATGAATAAGGGCGGCGAGCACAAACTAACCGCCGCCATTCAGGAACAAATGGCTATCATGCTTAAAGAGGCTGTTGCTGCGCTTGAGATCAAGCCTGAACAATTGCTTGAAGTTACGGCTGTCGGCAATCCGATCATGCACCATTTGTTTTTGGGCCTGTCTCCGGTTGAGCTTGGCCAGGCACCCTTCACCCTGACCGTTAAGGACTGGGTGGATGTGTCGGCGCGGAAGCTTGATCTTGGCTTGTCTGAGGAGGCGCGCATTTCTTTCCTGCCCTTGATCGGCGGGCATGTAGGCGCAGATACAACCGGGGCCTATCTTACACAAATCGATACGATGAAAGGCCGTTCGGTCTTGCTTGTGGATATTGGCACTAATGCTGAAATTGTATTGAGCCATAAGGGCCGTGTTGCTGCCGCCTCATCACCCACAGGCCCGGCTTTTGAGGGTGCCGAGATCAGCCACGGCGTGCGGGCCAGTATTGGTGCCATCGAACGGGTACGTATTGATGCGAACACCAAACAATCAAAGTTCAAAGTAATCGGCTATGATGAATGGCTCAGTGACCTCTCACCTGATTTTTCAACTCATAATATCACTGGCATTTGCGGGTCCGGTATTTTTGAGGTCATGGTTGAGTTGGCCAATGCGGGCCTTATCGACGAAAGCGGTTTATTTGTACCGGATGCCGCCCCGGACCGGTTTATCAAAGATGGGAAAAGCTGGAAATATGTGCTGGCAAACAGGCCTGAAAACCCGATAACCATTAAGCAAACCGATATTCGGGCGGTACAACTTGCCAAGGCTGCACTGAGCGCCGGGGTCAGTCTGTTGTCTGAATACCTTTCTTGCGATGCCTTTGACGAAGTGCTGCTGGCCGGTGCTTTTGGTACGCATCTTGATCCGCATTATGTGGTGCAGATTGGTATTATTCCGGGTGCTTCGGCTGAGAATACGCGTTCCATTGGCAATGCCGCTGGTATGGGGGCGGCTATGGCGCTTTTGAATGTTGATGAAAAAACGAAAATTATTGAGGCAGTCACGCACATAGAAAAGCTTGAAACGGCGATGGAGCCAAAATTTCAGGGCTATTTTGTTGGGGCTATGCGGTTTCCAACAGCCCCGGTGGCAAACCAGAAAAACAAAACACGGCGGCGACGGCGTAACACGCAGGAGAGATCATAATGTCACGAGAGCATAGACGAGGTGGACGTAGAGGCAGAGTGCAGGGCAAAGGGACTACGCCAAAGGCTGCGCCGTATATTGTTCGGAAAATTCCGCCCTATGAGATATTAGGGGCCACCGATCTGGCACAGATAGAGCATAATGCCGACACCATCCTTGAAGACATTGGTGTAGACATAAAAGACGATCCGGAATCCATTGATATTTTTGTTGCCGCTGGTGCATCGGCTGATGGTGAACGGGTGCGTTTCCCGCGCGGCATGTGCCGGGAAATAATCCAGAAAAGTGCCCCGGAAATTTTTACGCAACACGCCCGTAACAAGGATAATAATGTCGTTATCGGCGGTAATAATACGGTGCTTGTACCGGCGTATGGCCCGCCTTTTATTTACTCCCGCGAAGAGGGGCGACGCTATGCAAGGATTGAGGATTTCCGTAATTTTATAAAATTGGCCTACATGTCGCCAACCCTGCACCATTCTGGTGGTACGGTATGCGAGCCGCTGGATCTGCCGGTCAATAAACGCCATTTTGATATGGTTTACAGCCATATCAAATATTCTGACAAAGCCTTTATGGGATCAGTTACAGCGCCTGAACGTGCCGAAGATTCTGTATCCATGGTCAAGATCGTTTTTGGCGAGGATTTTGTTGAAGACAATTGTGTGCTGGTCAATTTGATCAATGCCAATTCGCCGCTCACTTTTGATTCTGTGATGCTGGGCGCACTTAAAGTTTATGCACGACATAATCAGGCCTCGATGGTGAGCCCGTTTATTGTGGCCGGTGCCATGTCGCCGGTTACCGTTGCTGCGGTTGCGGCGCAAAGTCTGGCCGAAGGCATGGTTGGTATGGCGCTGGCGCAACTCATTCGCCCAGGTGCGCCGGTTATTTATGGTAATTTTGTCAGCTCCATGTCCATGCAGTCCGGTGCACCAACTTTTGGTACGCCCGAGGCTTCACAGGTAATCAATATTGGTGCGTCTTTGGCACGCAGACTGGGTGTACCATTTCGCAGTGGTGGCGGGTTTACGTCGTCAAAAGTTCCCGATGCACAGGCTGCTTATGAAGCCACCAATACATTGCAAGCCGGCTTGCTGGCTGGTGTAAACTTCATGCTCCACACCGCAGGCTGGCTGGAAGGTGGATTGGCCATGGGGTACGAAAAGTTTATCATGGATGCTGATCAGGCTGGCATGATGGCGGTTTATGCCAATGGCGTAGATATGTCGGAGAACGGGCAGGCGCTTGATGCCATTAGGGAGGTTGGTCCGGGCAAGCATTTTCTGGGATGTGCCCACACGCAAGCCAACTTCAAATCGGCATTCTACAGCTCTGCCATTGCCGATAATAACAGCTATGAACAATGGCAAGAAGACGGCGAACAGGATGCCCAGATGCGGGCGGAGAAAATCTACAAACAAATGCTTGCTGATTACGCCCCCCCGGAATTAGACCCGGAACTGGATAAAAAGCTACTGAAATTCGTAGACGATAGAAAAAATAGTTTTGAGGATTCCAACATCAGCTAACACCCCTTAACGAGATAATGGTCACAGGTAATGGGCCAAACTAAAGGAAACAAACAAATGAGTGCAGAACTTATTGACGGTAAAGCCATTGCGGCATCACTGCGATCACGCCTTGCCGAGGCAGTCTCAAGTTTACAAGCGGCGCACGGACGCGCACCGGCTTTGGCCGTGGTGCTGGTTGGCGATGATCCCGCCAGTCAGGTTTATGTGCGCAACAAGGCCCGCCAGACCGAAGAGGTCGGCATGCGTTCCATCGAACACCGTCTTGATGATGATACGCCTCAGGACGTTCTAGTTAATCTGGTGCAGACCTTGAACGCTGATCCGCTCATTGATGGCATACTGGTGCAATTGCCCTTGCCAGACCATCTTGATGAAGCGGCGGTTATTGAACAGATTGACCCGTCCAAGGATGTGGATGGCCTGACCGAGGCTAGCGCTGGGCGACTGGTGCTGGACAAACCGGGTTTGCGGCCCTGCACCCCCACGGGTTGTGTAATTCTGGCGCGTGAAGTGCTGGGCGATTTAACCGGCAAATCCTGCGTCATAGTTGGCCGGTCAATTCTGGTTGGCAAGCCCGCCGCATTTTTGTTTCTTGAACAAAATTGCACCGTTACCATAGCCCATTCCCGCACGCAGGGTTTACCTGCCCTTTGCCGTGAGGCCGACATTCTGGTGGCCGCCGTTGGCCGCCCGATGATGGTTAAAGGTGATTGGATAAAACCGGGTGCCTGTGTTATTGATGTGGGTATAAACCGTATTGATGCGCCCGAGCGCGGGGAGGGTAAAACCCGCCTTGTGGGTGATGTGGATTTTGACGCAGGCAAGGACGTTGCCGGCGCTATAACCCCGGTGCCGGGTGGTGTTGGCCCAATGACTATCGCCTGCTTGCTTCGCAACACTGTACTGTCCGCTTGTGCGCGTGAAGGCTGGTCCGTACCGGAAGGTGTGTGATGACAAACATGACCCATTGGGATGACAATAAAGCCAAGGCGGTGATGACAAACAGTCATGCCCGGGGTGCACCCCTGACCGGGGCCTTGCGGGCGCTGGTTGATGCCTTTGGTTATGTGGATGATGCGGCGATTGCCCCCCTCATGCAGACCTATGCGCGTAGCCGCGCCGAAGTTCTGGGCGTAATCTCATATTATGATGATTTTCGCCAATCTTCACCGGGGCGGCACGTCATTCGTCTTTGTCAGGCTGAAGCTTGTCAGGCCGTTGGTGCGCGGGAATTGACTGCCCATGTTTGTAAAAAAACCGGCCTTGCCCTGGGTGAAACCACGGGCGATGGCCAACTCACGCTGGAACCTGTCTATTGCCTCGGTCTTTGTGCCAACGGTCCGGCGGCCGATATTAACGGCAAACCTGCCGCGCATCTGGATGAAAAATCCATTGATGCCAAACTGGCGGAGATTACTAAATGAGAGATTTTTCGTACCTCATCCTGAGCTTGTCGAAGGATAAAATCATTAATGTCTCTCTCTGCTTCGACAAGCCCGGCATGAGGAGAACATTATGAACACACGCATTTTCATACCTGCCGACATGTTGGCCATTGCTCTGGGTGCCAATGAAATTGCTGTTGCAATGGCGAGTGAGGCTAATGCACGGGGTGAAGCCATCGAGATTATCCGCAATGGTTCACGTGGCCTTTGTTGGGCAGAACCATTGGTGGAAGTGCAAACCGATACGGGCCGCATAGCCTATGGCAACATTACCATAAATGATGTTGGCGGTTTGTTTGATGCTGATTTCCTTAAAGGCGGTGCGCATGAAAAATGCCTCGGGGCAACAGAGGAAATACCTTTTTTGAAAGCGCAGGAACGCTTTATTTTCAAAACCTGCGGGCTATATGCCCCTTGCAATATAGTGGCCTATGAGGCTCATGGCGGGTTTGCAGGTCTACGCGCGGCTCTTGCCCTGTCATCAGAAAAAATCGTTGACGAGGTTCAGACATCTGGCCTTCGCGGGCGCGGCGGTGCCGGGTTTCCGGCGGCGATAAAATGGCGCACGGTTTTGGATGTCGATGTTTCGCAAAAATACGTGGTCTGCAATGCTGATGAGGGCGATTCAGGCACCTTTGCCGACCGCCTGATTATGGAGGGCGACCCGTTTCGCCTGATCGAAGGCATGGTCATTGCCGGCCTGGCCACAGGGGCGCAAGAGGGCGTTGTTTATTTGCGCTCTGAATATCCCGTTGCAAAGCGGGTGCTGGAAACAGCCATTGAACGCGCAGAAGCGGCCGGATGGCTAGGCACCAATATTCAGGGTAGTGGCAAGGACTTTACCCTTGGCGTTTTTGTTGGTGGTGGTTCCTATGTGTGCGGCGAGGAAACCGCACTTCTGGAAAGTCTGGAGGGCAAGCGCGGCATTGTTCGTGTCAAACCCCCCATACCGGCGCTGGAGGGGCTGCACGGCAAACCCACGCTGATCAACAATGTGATTACTTTGTGCGCTGTGCCGGATATTCTTGCCAGGGGCGGCGCATGGCATGGCGCACTTGGCGTGGGCCGCTCCACCGGCACTTTGCCGTTTCAACTTGCTGGCGATGTAAAGTATGGCGGCTTGGTCGAGCTGCCCTTCGGGCGCTCATTACGCGAACTTGTTGAAGATTTTGGTGGCGGCACTCGTTCCGGCCTGTCTGTGAAAGCAATACAGATCGGCGGGCCATTAGGGGCGTATCTGCCTCCTCATCTGTTCGATACACCGCTGGATTATGAGGCTATGGCAGCCTTGGGCGCGGGTGTGGGTCATGGCGGCATTGTGGTTTATAACGAGACCACAGATATGCGCCAGCAAGCCCGTTATGCGTTTGAGTTTTGCGCCCATGAAAGCTGCGGCAAATGTACGCCGTGCCGCATTGGCTCGGTTCGGGGGGCAGAGGTGCTGGCAGAAGATACACCAGACCTTCATCTTGTGGATGACCTTTGCGAAGTGATGATTGATGGCTCCGCCTGCGCCATGGGCGGTATGACGCCAGTGCCAGTGCAATCGGCCATCAAATACTTTGCCGATGACTTCGGTACGCCCCAGCGCGTCGCAGCGGAATAGGAGAGGCCTTATGGAAAAGCTGAACACTCAAGAGCCGCCTGCAAATACGGTAACTCTGAGCATTGATGGTATTGAGGTCAGTGTGCCGCAAGGCACTACGCTGAAACGTGCTGCCCGTATTATTGGCACTGACATACCTAGCCTGTGCGCTATCTCCAGCCTTAAACCCCTGGGGTCATGCCGACTATGTCTGGTGGAAATTGAAGGGCGGAAAGATACGCCGGCCTCCTGCACCACCCCGGTAAGGGAGGGCATGGTTGTTCACACGGAAACCACACGCCTGAACCGTCTGCGCAAAGGTGTGATGGAACTCTATATTTCCGATCATCCGCTTGATTGCCTGACATGCGCCGCCAATGGCGATTGCGAGTTGCAGGACATGGCCGGGCGTGTTGGCCTGCGCGATGTGCGTTATGGAATTGCGGGCGAAAACCATCTGGATAGCCCAAAAGACGAGAGCAATCCGTATTTCACTTTTGATCCGGCCAAATGTATTGTCTGTGCGCGCTGTGTACGGGCTTGTGACGAGGTGCAGGGCACACTGGCGCTCACCCTTGAAGGGCGCGGATTTGACAACAAGGTTAGCGCGGGCGGCACAAACTTTTTCGACAGCGAATGTGTTTCCTGCGGTGCTTGTGTTCAGGCCTGTCCAACCGCAACATTGATGGAAAACAGTGTCATAGAGCTGGGCGTGCCGGACCGGGTGGTCAAAACTACCTGTGCCTATTGCGGGGTTGGTTGTTCATTTCGCGCCGAGCTGAAGGGCAATACAGTTGTCCGCATGGTGCCGGATGAAGACGGCAAGGCCAATCATGGCCATTCCTGCGTCAAGGGCCGCTTTGCCTGGGGTTATGCCAACCACCCGGACCGCAAAACCAAACCCATGATCCGCGAGAGCATAGACGATGACTGGCGCGAGGTTGGCTGGGATGAGGCCTTTGTTTTTGCCGCCAAACGCCTGAACGCTATCAAGAAAAAACACGGACCAAAATCCATTGGCGGAATTACCTCCTCGCGTTGTACAAATGAGGAAGTATGGCTGGTACAAAAAACCATCCGTGCCGCCTTTGGCAATAACAATGTTGATACCTGCGCGCGGGTTTGTCATTCGCCCACAGGCTATGGCTTAAAGCAAACATTTGGCGAAAGTGCTGGCACGCAAAATTTTGATTCAGTGCGTGAAACAGACCTCATCATGGTCATTGGCGCGAACCCCACCGAAGCACATCCGGTATTTGGCTCGGCCATGAAGAAACGGCTGCGCGAAGGGGCAAAGCTGATTGTACTGGACCCACGTGCAATAGAGCTGGTCAGTGCGCCGCATATTCGTGCTGATTATCATTTGGCACTATTGCCTGGCACCAATGTAGCCATGGTCAATGCTTTTGCCTACGTCATCGTTACCGAAGGTCTGGTTGATGAAGCCTTTGTAGCAGCGCGTTGTGACACGGCCTCGTTTAATGAATGGCGCAGTTTTGCCGCCAGCGCAGAAAACACCCCTGAAGCCGTTTCAAAAATAACCGGCGTACCGGCGGATGACATTCGTGCTGCCGCCAGGATTTATGCAACTACGCCCAATGCTGCCATTTATTATGGTCTGGGTGTGACCGAACATAGCCAGGGCTCGACCATGGTTATGGGCATGGCCAATCTGGCTATGGCAACAGGTAATATTGGTCGCGCGGGGGTTGGCGTGAACCCCATGCGCGGTCAAAATAACGTGCAAGGCTCATGCGATATGGGTTCATTTCCTCATGAGTTTGCCGGTTATCGCCCGGTTAGCGATGACGTGACCCGCGCACAATTTGAGGCGGATTGGGGCGTAACACTGGATGCGAAGCCGGGCCTGCGCATCCCCAATATGCTGGATGAAGCCTGCGCCGGAACGTTCAAGGGGCTTTATATTCAAGGCGAGGATATTGCCCAGAGCGACCCCAATACCTTGCATGTGGAAAAGGCCTTGCGCGCTATGGAATGCGTGATTGTGCAGGACTTGTTTCTCAATGAAACCGCACGCTTTGCCCATGTGTTTTTGCCTGGAACGTCGTTTCTTGAAAAAGACGGCACCTTCATCAATGCCGAGCGGCGTATCAATCGCGTTCGCCCGGTTGCCCCTTCGCCTACCGGCTTGGCAGAATGGGAAGTTACGCAAGGGCTGAGTACAGCCATGGGCTATGAAATGAGCTACGCTTCTTCCTCTGAAATCATGGATGAAATTGCGCGCCTTTCACCCACAATGAGCAATGTCAATTTTACCATGCTGGATGAAAAAGGCTCGGTACAATGGCCCTGCACAGAGGAAACCCCGGATGGCACCCCCATCATGCATGTGGATGAATTTGTTCGCGGCAAGGGATTGTTTGTACTCACTGAATTTACCCCGACGCCAGAGCGCGCCAACCGCAAGTTCCCGCTTCTTCTGACCACCGGGCGATTGCTTAGCCAGTATAATGTTGGCCAGCAGACCCGGCGCACGCAAAACCAGCGTTGGGCGGAACGGGATGAATTGGAAATTCATGAATCAGACGCACAAATGCGCGGTATTCGTACCGGCGATCTGGTTTCTGTTCGTTCGCGCAAGGGCGAAACAACATTGCGGGCGCGCATTTCGACGCGCGTACAGCCGGGCGTGATTTATACGACATTCCATCATCCGGAATCAGGCACCAATGTCATCACGACAGAACTTTCCGATTGGGCAACATCCTGCCCGGAATATAAAGTCACCGCCGTGCAAATTCATCCGGCCAATCATCTCTCGGATTGGCAAAATGATCATGACCATGAACGCAAACCCGCCGTCATAGATGCCGCTGAGTAAATTTGATGAGTAATGAGGGAGCAAACAAATACGTTCGTGCCTCGCGGCTAGGGCCAGACGGGCAGCAAGAGCTTGACTGGTGCGCGCCCGCCGAAGTGCCCATTGGCATGGTTTATAACAAAACACCCCATGCGGTGATGATGGCGACACCAGAGGACTTACAGGATTTTGCTGTTGGGTACGCGCTGGCGGAGGGTGTTATCAATCAGGCTGATGAGCTTCAAGACCTTAGCTTCCAACACCTTGAGAACGGCATAGAGTTGCACATGCGCATCCCGGACAAGCGCATGGAACGCCTGAAACTTCACGGGCAGAGACGGGCGCATTTTGGCCGGGCGGGATGCGGGCTTTGCGGTGTCGACCGGCTGGAGGATGCCATACGTCCCTTGCCCACTCTACCTGATACGTCGTTATGCATACCCTATACCATGGCCGCAGAAGCAGCCCAAAACCTTGGAAAAAAACAACCATTACGGCGTCTCAATAAAAGTGTTCATGGCGCAGCATGGGTAAACACCCAAGGCGAAATCACCCATGTGCGTGAGGACATAGGCCGCCATAATGCACTGGATAAACTCATCGGCGCTTGTGCTGGAGATGGTATTGATTTTGAAACAGGTTTTGCCCTGCTTTCCAGCCGCTGCACATTCGAGCTGGCACAAAAATGTGCTCTGGCTGGCATTAGCGCGCTTCTGACCCTGTCTGCTCCCTCTGCCAGCGCTATTGAAACAGCAAAGCGAGCTAATCTTGGCCTTGCCTCATGGGATCGCCGGGAAGGTGCTCTGGTGGTTTTTACGGGTAACGTCTGGACGGGATAGCTGTGCTTTCCAAACTGGTTGTATACCTTACATCAAGCCAAGAGCCTTGAAACTTGCAACATCATCGCGGCCAACGATGATGTGATCATGGACGCTTATTTTCAAGGCACGCGCGGCGGTAATCACCTCGCGTGTCATTTCAATATCATTTTTGGAAGGCGTGGGATCACCACTGGGATGATTGTGGACCAGAATGACTGCGGAGGCACCCAGTTCCAGTGCTCGGCGTAATATTTCGCGCGGATAAACCGGTGTGTGATCAACTGTGCCCTGCCCTTGCACCTCATCACCGATGAGGCGGTTTTTGCGGTCCAGAAATAATACCCGGAACTGCTCCCGGGTTTCCTGCCCCAACGCGGCACGACAATAGTCCAGTAATGCCGTCCAGCTCGATACCACCGGGCGGTTCATAACGCCGTGTTTATGCACGCGTAAGGCGGCGGCATGGATGATTTTAAGTTCGCGAGCGCTGGTTTCACTCATGCCGGTAATTTCGCCAAGGCGCTTTGGCTCGGCTCCCAATACTTCAGCAAAACCGCCAAAAGTTTCGACCAGTGCTTTTGCCAGTGCTTTTACATCGCGGCGCGGAATAGCGCGAAACAATAATAGCTCCAACAGCTCATAATCGGCCAGTGCATCTGGTCCGTTTTGGCTAAATCTATTGCGTAATCTGTCGCGGTGACCGTGATAGTGAGGTTTGGTTTTTTTGTCGCTCATGCGGGGTTCGGCTGGGCCGGGTTATGCAACCCTGCCGGGGATGTGGTGAAAATTTCAGCCCCGTCCGCCGTCACACCAATAGAGTGTTCAAACTGCGCAGACAGGGATCGGTCGCGGGTTACTGCTGTCCAGCCATCAGAGAGAATTTTTACCGCCGGCTTACCAAGATTAAGCATGGGCTCGATCGTGAAAAACATCCCCTCTTTTAACTCCACGCCCGTTTTGGGTTGGCCATAATGCAACACATTGGGGACATCATGAAATACTTGACCCAGACCATGACCGCAAAAATCACGTACCACGGCGCAGCGCTCAGCCTCGGCATAGGATTGAATGGCATGACCAATATCGCCAAGGTAAGCGCCGGGTCGGACTTGCGCTATGCCGCGCTCAAGGGCTTCATAGGTAATATCAATCAGGCGGCGTGCCCGCCGTTTGACATTTCCTATAGCAAACATACGGCTGGTATCCCCGTGCCAGCCATCCAGAATAAGCGTCACGTCAACATTGACAATATCGCCATCTTTGAGTGTTTTCTCTCCAGGTATGCCATGACACACCACATGGTTGGCAGAAATGCACAAGGTTTTGGGGTAACCACGATAATATAAACAGGCCGGCGTAGAGCCATGATCGAGCATGAATTCACGGGCCATGCGGTCCAGATCCTCGGTAAGGACGCCAGGAAGCATGTGTTCACAAAGCATATCAAGGCATTCAGCCGCCAGGCGGCCCGCATTGCGCATGCCTTCATAATCTTCTGCCGGGTGCAGCTTAATCATGTTCGTACGCCCGGCCGGGGCATCGGCGGCTTCGGTAAAAGTCATTATTCTATATTCGCATTGTTATCTAGAGCATCTCTAACTTGGTCCTTTACCGCGTAATGTGCAACAAGTTCCTCACTCATTCGTGCCGGTCTGCCGGTATCCAGATTAAAACATACCAGTTTCCAGTGTGAGCGAAAAATGGTTTGTCCGGTATCTGCGCGGCATATCTGATAGCGCCGCTCAGCCCGCAAGCGTCCATCTGATGCAACAATCCATACAGCTACATCCAGTTCGTCGCCGGAATAGCTGGAGGCCAGATAGTCAGTTTCAGCGCGCATTACCGCCATGCCGCGCCGGGCGGCAGCACAGGTTTGTTTATCAAAACCAAAACTGTCCCAATGCGCCCAGGCGGTTTCATCCAGCCAGATGTTATAGACCGCATTGTTGACATGACCGAAGGCATCAATGTGCTCAGGCTTTGCCGAAACCCGATGAATGAAGGGTTCGGGTAAATCCCATTTGTTCGTATTCATGGTGCCTGAGTTCTGTTGTGAGTTATACTTTCTGCATAGGACTATACTATATAGCGCTCTTCAAAGACAACACGCAAACGCCGGTTTTATCAACCTCCTGAGATTGGGGTTGGACAAGGGAAATTTCCAATCTGCACAGATCTCGCTCATAAAATTTGCAAACAAAGATGTGTTTGTTCAACATATTTTCCATAAAAATATAAAATAGCGTTTTTTCATTTGGAACGCTCAAAACGTTGTAAATTTGCCACAGTCGCAATCTTCTACCGGGTCAAACACTGCAAAAACAGCGTTTTATTGGCTAGGTATGATAAATGCGTTTATGAAGTGTACACCCTGTGGGGGGCAATAAGACACCAATTTTATCAAATCCGGTACCTTGAAGGGAAAACCAATGAGAACGAAACATGCAATGAAAACGGCAATGCTTTGCGCGGCTTCGTGCTTTGCACTAACCAGTGCCGTTGCCGTACAGGCGCAGACAGCGGGCAATGTTCTGGAAGACGAGATTATTGTTACGGCCACCAAAAAAGCGGGCGGCGTTAACATTCAGGAAGCTCCTGTTGCGATCACTGCTTTTGGCGAGGCGCAAATCGAAGCTCTGCACGTAACGGACCTGCAAAGCCTTAGTTATTCAGTTCCAAATGTCTCGCTGGAAGATGTTGGCACAACACCAGGCGTGGCTAATTTTTCCATTCGTGGGCTGGGAATTAACAGCTCTATCCCGTCCATTGATCCAACAGTGGGTGTATTTGTCGACGGTATGTATCTCGGCATTAATGGCGGGATCGTGATGGATGTTTTTGATCTGGAAAGCATCGAGGTTTTACGCGGACCACAGGGCATTCTCTTTGGTCGTAACGTGACCGGCGGCGCAGTTCTGATCAATACTAAAAAACCGGGTAATGAGTTTGAAGCTTCATTCAAGGCGGCTGCTGAATCCGGCTTTAAAAACACCGGTGGTAATTATTATCTAATGGGTACTGTTTCGGGCCCTATTGTCGAGGATCGCCTGTATGCAAAATTAGCGGCCTATTACAATAAAGATGATGGCTATTTCAAAAATTATGAAGGTGGCCCGGCTTTTGGACAGCCCGATGCGTTTAGCAATTTTGGCGAATCTGAAACTATTTTGTTCCGCCCATCAATCGTCTTTACACCTAATGACAATGCAGAGTTTATTCTGCGTTATGAACATGGTGAAAGCGATGGCGATGGCCCGGCTTCGCAAAACCATCCGGGTGTTAATGGAACCTTCCCCAATGCTTTCGTCAGCTTTGATCGCAATTCAGATAGTTTCTCGATCGATGAAGATGGTTTTTATGACAATGAATGGGACCAGATTATCTTTGAGACCAATGTGGATGTAGCTTTTGGTAATGGTACCATTACCAATATCTTTGGTTATCGGGACTTCACCAGTTCAGGCCGCAGCGATATTGATGCGACACCTCTGGCCTTGTTCCACGCTCCGTTTGGTACAAATCAGGATCAGTGGAGTAATGAGCTACGTTATGCTGGCACCTTTGGTGACAAGTTTGATCTGACCACCGGGGTTTATTACTTCACGCAAGATACGGTCTATCAGGAGGCTCGTAACATTGCCTTTGGGACGCTGAACTTCTTTGGTGGTGGTGTACAGGATCAGAAAACCTATGGTGTTTTTGCCCAGGGTGATTATGCCGTTACTGATCAGTTCAATGTCATTCTAGGCGGGCGTTACACCCACGAGAAGAAAGTAGCTGATATTGCCACACTGATTTTTAATCGCACACCTTGCGATGTTCGTGATGGCACCTGCCCGTTTGATTTCAGTGGCCAGGATTCATGGTCTAACTTCTCTCCCAAGGTTGGTTTCACCTATGAGGCGAATGACGACTGGAATGTTTATGGTCACTGGACCAAAGGTTTCCGTTCAGGCGGCTTTAATTTCCGCAATACGTCAGCGGCTTTTCTGCCCACACCTTTTGATGAGGAAAAAGTCAGTTCATTCGAGGTTGGCTTTAAAGGGCAGCCCAATGGCAAGGCTCGTATTAATACAGCCATTTTCTATAATGATGTTTCCAACATGCAGCGCGAGATTAACCTGGCTGACCCTCTGGCCGGTGTGGTGCAGTTTATACGCAATACCGCAGATGCCACAATTTGGGGCTTTGAGTCGGAACTGCAAGTCTATGTAATGGACATGCTGACACTTTTGGGCTCGGTTGGTTATACCGATGGCAGCTATGACAGTGTGGCGTTCGACCTCAATGGTGACAGTGTCCTGGATGCCGCGGATAAGGCTTTGAAAATTCCGCGCCTGGCACCATGGACCTACAGTTTTGGGTTTTTGTTCACCAGCGAAGTACCCGGTCTGGGCACATGGTCTTTGCGGACCAATTACAGCCACCGTGATCATTCCTTCTACACGGATAACAATCTGGGTGAGCTGAACAGCGCAAACATGCTGGACTTTAATCTGGGTGTGACGACCGAGAATGACGTTACCGTCTCTCTTTATGGGAAAAACATCTTGAATGAAGTGACCCACGGTGGTGATACACAATTACCAGCTACGCTTGGTGGTGGTTCTTTTGCACCACTGAACAAGGGCCGGATTATCGGTATCGAGCTGAAGGTTGATCTACGCTAGTCCTAGACACAAACAGGAATACAAAAGCGCCGCAGGAAACTGCGGCGCTTTTTTTGATTTTATCTAAGTTACTTAATTAATTCATAGGCTGGTGTCGTCAGAAACTCAGTGAACTTGTCATCCATAACCAGCGCACGCATAACCTTTGCGGCGTCTTCAATGCGGCTGGAAACCCAGTCTTCGCTGCTCATATTAGCCTTTAATTCTGTCAGCACTTCAGCAAACTGATTTTGCAAAAACGCGGCATCAACAGTTTTCCCATCACCCATCGTCGCGCCATGCACGCGCCATTGCCAGAGCTGTGCGCGGGAGATTTCCGCCGTTGCTGCATCTTCCATCAAATTATGAATGGGCGCGGCACCCTGGCCGCGCAACCATGAGGCAATGTACAAAATACCCACCTCGATATTGGTGCGCACACCGCCTACGGTTATGGCCCCGGTGCTGGGCGAGAGAAGGTCGGCGGCGCTGGCTGAGAAACCGTTCAGGCGTTCCACCTGATTGGGTTGTGTCATGTGCTCATCAAACACCTCGCTTGCCAGAGCGACCATGCCCGGATGTGCCACCCAGGTGCCATCATGGCCGTCTTTTACTTCGCGTTCCTTGTCGGCGCGTACTTTGGCAAAAGCAGCATCATTGGCCGCATTATCGCCCTTAACCGGAATTTGTGCCGCCATACCGCCAATTGCATGAGCACCGCGCCGGTGGCAGGTCTCAATGACCAGGCGCGAATAGGCCCGCATAAAGGGCGAGGTCATGCTGACTTCTGCGCGGTCTGGCAGAATTCGTTCGGCGCGGTTGGCAAAACGTTTAATATAGCTGAAAATATAGTCCCAGCGCCCGCAATTAAGACCGACGATATGATCACGCAAGGCATAAAGAATTTCATCAATCTCAAAGCTGGCCAGAATGGTTTCGATGAGAACGGTAACGCGTACCGTGCCAACGGGCAGACCCAGTTTTTCTTGCGCGTGCAGAATAACCATATTCCATAATCGTGCTTCGCCAGCATTTTCCAGCTTGGGCAGATAGTAATAAGGCCCGCTATTCAGGTTTTTAAGCGCCTCATGATTATGAAACAGGTAAAGCCCAAAATCAAAAAGCGAGGCGGAGACCTCTTCGCCATCAACCTGCATGTGCGCTTCCGTCATGTGCCAACCACGTGGCCGCACCAGTAAAACTGCCGGGTTGGCATTGAGCGCATAGGATTTGCCTCGTGCTGTGTCCTCAAAACTTATGGTGCGGGCATTGGCATCGCGCAGGTTTACCTGACCCTGCACCATGTTTGTCCACTGC
This sequence comes from Robiginitomaculum sp., assembly GCA_021776515.1. Taxonomy (GTDB): domain Bacteria; phylum Pseudomonadota; class Alphaproteobacteria; order Caulobacterales; family Maricaulaceae; genus Robiginitomaculum_B. The sequence goes on from JAJFFS010000008.1 coordinate 195,484, forward strand.
GGCGCTGAGGCGTCTTCAAAATCAGCCATGAAGCATTTGGCGCCGCAGTTCAGTGCATTGATGACCATTTTACGATCCACCGGGCCAGTGATCTCCACCCGCCTGTCCTGCAGGTCCGCAGGCACGGGGCGTACGCGCCAGTTGCCTGCGCGAATGTCGGCAGTTTCAGTTAAAAAGTCAGGATCCTGACCCGCGTCCAGTGCTTTTTGACGGGTTTTTCTGGCCTCCAGCAAGGCTGTGCGGGCCGGGTTAAACCGCCTATGCAGATCAGCAATGAAGGCAAGGGCGTCCGGGTTCAGTATTGTGTTAAACTCTGGTTCTGCCGACCCGGTTATGGTCACGCCATCCGGGCATGAAAAAGCATGTGTTGTCATTTAGTTTTCCTGAAAAAGTACGCGGGTTTGGTATGTGCCCCGGCAGGCGGATAGTTTCAACCCTTCACCCACCGAGACCTATACGTCGACCGAACTTTACTCTGCGGCAGAAGTAAATTGTGCGTTTTCCGTGGATTCGCCCAATGCCGTAGTCGATGACTGACCACCCGAGACAGCATTAGCCACAGCATCAAAATATCCCGTGCCAACTTCACGCTGGTGCCGTGTAGCCGTATAGCCATGTTGTTCAGAGCCAAACTCGGCTTGTTGCAGTTCTGAATAGGCGGCCATGCCCCGTTCTTTATAACCGCGAGCCAGCTCAAACATGCCATGGTTAAGGTTATGAAACCCGGCCAGGGTGACAAACTGGTATTTATAACCCATGGCTCCCAACTCGCGCTGATATTTGGCAATAGTGTCTTTGTCGAGATTGGCTTCCCAGTTAAAGCTGGGCGAACAATTATAAGCCAGTAGTTTGCCCGGGAATTCCTTGTGGATGGCCTCGGCAAAACGGCGGGCATCGTCAAGGTTTGGCCTGGACGTTTCCCACCACAATAAATCAGCAACTTTGGCATAGGCCATGCCGCGCTTGATGCAATGGGCAACGCCGTCGCCTTTCAGACGATAAAAACCCTCTGGCGTTCGCCCGGCATCATAATCGATAAATTCATGATCACGTTCATCCACGTCCGAGGTCAACAGCTTGGCGCTTTCGGCGTCCGTTCGGGCAACAACCAGTGTGGATACACCACAAACATCGGCGGCCAGACGGGCTGCCTGCAGATTGCGTTCATGAGCTTTGGTCGGGATCAGGACCTTGCCGCCCAGATGGCCGCACTTTTTCTCGGAAGCCAATTGGTCCTCAAAATGAACCCCGGCAGCACCGGCCTCTATATAGGCTTTCATGATCTCAAAACAGTTAAGCGGTCCGCCAAAGCCAGCCTCGGCATCGGCGATGATGGGGGCGAACCAGTCACGCTTGGCGCCGCCTTCTGAACACTCAATTTGATCGGCGCGTTGCAAAGTGCGGTTGATTTTCTTGGCCAGCTCCGGGCCGGAATTGGCCGGGTAAAGTGATTGGTCCGGATACATGGCTCCGGCCACATTGGCGTCAGCCGCCACTTGCCAGCCGGAAAGGTAGATGGCTTTTAAGCCCGCCCGCACCATTTGCATGGCCTGATTGCCAGACATGGCACCCAGTGAATTAATATAAGGCTCGGTATGCAGAAGTTTCCACAACTGGTTGGCCCCGCGTTCAGATAGCGTATAGGCAATCTGTACAGAGCCCCGCAGGCGTTTCACTTCTTCGGGGGTGTAATTGCGCTCAATACCGTCAAAGCGTCCGGCAGGTGCGGTGGGAACCAGGGCTTCAAATTCTTTACTGCTCATTTTTGTCTCCATAATTTATGCCGGAAAGGTAGGCGGCGTATTAGCTTTACTGTTATGACAATAATGTCAGGTGATGCGTATAATTGACAGAAAATAAGCGTTTACGTGTCGTTTATGTATGATACGGTAATTGTAATATTGTAAACCTTGTAAATTACATCATGACTGAAAAAAAATTATTTGCCGGTGCGCGGTTAAAACGATTGCGCAAGGATCTGGGCTTGACCCAGGTCGGTATGGCCGCTGATCTGGGTGTCTCTGCAAGTTATTTGAATTTGATGGAGCGCAATCAGCGCCCGTTAAGTGCGCGGGTTTTGATCCGGTTGGCCGAAACCTTTGAGTTTGACCTGAAAAGCTTTGCTGCCGCACCGGATCAGAGCACCTTGCTGTCTTTACGCGAAGCTGCCGCCGACCCGGCTATTGAAGATATTGGCCTTGATGTTCAGGACATAAAAGAGCTTGCTGATGCGCACCCCCGGGCTGCTCAGGCGCTCATTCAATTGCATCAAAGTCACCGGGGCACCGCCAGCGATCTTGCCAGTCTGGCAGAGCGTTTTGATGATCGTCAGGGCGGGCTGGACCAATCAGGTGAGCAACCATTGCAACAGGTGCGCAATGTGTTGCAGGACCATGATAATTATTTCCCTGATCTGGAGGAGGCGGCAGAGATTTTTGCCGAAGAGGCACATTTGGACCGCACTGATTTAAGTGCCGGGATGCAGGCTTATTTACTACAGGTTCATGGCGTACGCACGCGCATTATGCCCATGGAGGTGATGAAGGGGGTCTTGCGCCGTTATGACCGTCATTCAAAGCGCCTGATGCTCAATGAACTTATGGATCATCCGGCGCACCAGTTTCAACTGGCAGTACAAATTGCGCTGCTGGAGCAACGCGATCTTCTGGATCAAATGGAGATGGAAACAGCACTGACGGCAAAAGTTTCCCGCCGGTTTTACCGGATGGCGCTGGCCAATTATTTTGCCGCCGCCCTCATTATGCCTTACGATGAAACGCTAAAAGCGGCGCAAAGTCTGCGCTATGACCTGGAGAGTTTACGCCGCCGCCTTGGCGTCAGCTATGAGCAACTTTGTCACCGTCTGACCAGTTTGAAAAAACCGGGTGCGCGGGGTGTTGATTTTTTTATGTTGCGGGCTGATATGGCAGGAAACATCACCAAGCGCTTTGGCAGCAAGGGTTTTGCTTATGCCAAAACCGGCGGTTCCTGCGCCCGACTTGGTATGTGGCGTAGTATTATGCGCTCTGGTGAAATACTGCCGCAAGCCATTGTCTTTGGGGATGGCACCCGAACCTTCACCCTGTCGTGCGCTATTAGAATAGCCAATGAAGATGACCCACAAATTCGTGACCAGCGCATATTGATGCTGGGTTGCCCGCTGGAAGAGGCTGCCCAGCTCGTTTACGCGGACACCTTGAACCTTGAAAACCCTGATACCCTGACCCCGGTTGGACTTAATTGCCGACTTTGCGACCGCCCGGCGTGTGCGCAGCGCGCCTTCCCGCCCTTGCAAAAACGGCTGTATGCAGACGAAAGCAAGCGGTCTGCTGTGCCGTTTTCATTTAGTGGCTAGAGGGGGGGCAAAGAGCCTATTTATCCAGTATGACGCGCAAAGGTTCCTCGGCATGAAGATGCACATCGCGCTGCGGGAACGGAAACTCGATGCTGTTTTCTTTGAAGACATCCCATATTTTCAGCAACACTTCTGAAGAAATATTGCTGACGCCATTTTCAGCATCGCGTATCCAGAACCGTAGCTCAAGATCGACGGAATTATCGCCGAAGCCTTTGAGGAGGCAGGTTGGTTTTGGAGCTTTAAGAACCCGGGGTATTTCATCCATGCACTTTAGTGCCAGAGCGATAGCCTCATGCACATCGGCACCATAGGCAATGCCGATCGGGCTTTTAACCCGCACTTCAGGTGCTGAATATGACCAGTTGACCACCTTGCCGGTAACAAAGCTCTCGTTAGGAATAAGGTGTTCCTTGCGGTCGCGGGTGATGACCGAGGTATAACGCAGGCCCAGTGAGCCAATTTTGCCATAGGTGTCATCCACCTCGATCACATCACCGGGTTTGATAGAGCGGTCCACCAGCAAAATCACCCCGGATATGAGATTGGCAAAAATACGCTGCAACCCAAAGCCGATACCAAAGCTCAAGGCACCACCAATAATGGCCAGAGAGGAAAGGTCAAACCCCATAGAGGTCAGGGCAATAAGCACGGCCACGGTTAGCAGCGTCACCTGCACCGCTTTGGATAGCAAAAGCTGAATTGAAGGCGTCAGGCTGGGCAAGGTGTTGATGCGTTGGCGCAACATTCTTGAAAGCCAGCTTGCCAGCCACAAAAGCACGACAGCCAGAACCATCCCGTTCAGCACCAGCAAGACAGAAAAATCCTTGGTGCCGATTTTGAAACCAAGGGGGGTGCCAAGGAATGCACTGATCGGGCCTAACAGGCCAAAAATATTCATTGCCGCCAGTACCCAGGCAGAATTGGCCGCTGTTCTCGCCCAAAATGGCTCGGCGATAAGGTTGGAAACCAGTCGGATTACCACCCATGCTGTGGTTAGCGAAACACCAGTACGTACCAGCGCAAAGGGGCGCTCCGTCAACTGCAAGGCATATTGTGCAGCCAGAAGGGCAACCAACAAAAGCATGGCCTTGGTCAAGGGTGATAAATACGTCCCCAAAGGCGTTAAAAAGCGCTTTAGTGTATCACCCCCGGTAACGTGCGAAGCCAGTGCTTTAAGGTAAGGCGATAGAATAAGCGCAACTATCAGAGCGCTGAGCAACGCACCGGCCTGTATTGCCATGTCAATACTGACCAGCGTGTCTTGCGCCCAGACCATGGCTTTGCGCAAAAGCGTTTGTCCCTTGTCAGCCATTTCTGCCAATTCGGTCAGTTCTTCGCTCTGCATGGACAATGTTGTAGCTTGTAAAAGACTCATAACGGTAAAATACCCTGACATACTGGTTCTTGTCGACTGAAATTGATTTTGCTAACTATAGCTCATGAAGATTATTGTCATTTTGTGCGCCCTCTTCTTTGCCGGGCTGAGCACACAGGCGCATACCAACGCGCTTTTCGCTTATGAGGGCGGGGAATACCGTGAGGCGATTACTCTGGGGGAAGCCGAAGCAACAGCTGAAGCTCTGGTACTGGCGGCGCGATCACAACTGGCATTGATAGATCTGGGTCGCAGTCAAACCCGCAAGGCCGATGCCAAGGCTGCTTTGGCCAACGCAGAAAAAGCCATGGCACTGGACCCGCAAAATGCCGAAGCCCACCTCATGAAAGTTGCCGCCCTTGGTATATTGGCGCGCGGTATGAGCCGGATGAAAAGCTTTCGCAAGGGCATAGCCAGTAAAAGCCGCAAACATATAAATGCCGCCCTTGTTCTGGATCCGGAATCGGCCTGGGCGCAGGCCATGTTGGGGATGTGGCATTTGGAGATTATCAGGCGAGGCGGTAAATTTGGTGCCAGGGTGACCGGTGCGAATGTCAATGAAGGCATTGAAGCCTGCGCCCTGGCGATGAACAGCAAACGCTATGATATTGGCATGGGAACCCAGTGCGCTATGGCACTTCTGATTTGCCCTGCAGGCCTTGAAGATGAAGCTGTGGCTGCTTTGCAGCAGGCCAGCCAGTTCACTGGAAGTGAGGTTGCTTACGATAGTGCCATGAAGGCCCGCTCTCAGGAAATCCTTGAACTTATTGAAAACGAAGGGCTGGACGCGGCGCGCCAACGTGCTCTGGTTTATTTAAGCCTTGCCTCTTCGTGATGAGTTTATCGCCTGAAGAAATTGAACGCTATGCGCGCCATCTGGTGCTCAAGGAAATTGGCGGACCGGGTCAGCAAAAACTAAAGGCGGCCAAAGTGTTGATCATCGGCGCAGGGGGGCTTGGTGCGCCCGCCGCGTTGTATCTTGCGGCGGCTGGTGTTGGTGTGTTGGGGCTTATGGATGATGACGTGGTTTCGCTGTCCAATTTACAGCGTCAGGTGCTGTTTACCGCCGATGATAAGGGACAGGCAAAAACCGGTGTTGCCGCCAAAGCACTGGGGGCTCTTAATCCGCACGTACGGTTCAATACTCATGAGTGCCGCTTTGATCAAAGCGTTGCCGAACGGCTTGATAATTATGATCTGGTGCTTGACGGCACTGATAACTTTGCCACCCGGTTTGCCATTAACGCGGCGTGCCACAAAGCAGGCAAACCACTGGTGTTCGGGGCAGCAATTCGGTTTGAAGGGCAAATTGCCTGTTTTGATTCACAGGGCGGCAAAACCGCCTGCTATCAATGCCTTGTGCCAACAATGCCTCATGAGGGCGATACTTGTGAAAGCCTTGGTGTTGTCGGGGCGCTCACCGGTGTTATCGGTTCAATGATGGCGCTTGAGGCAGTAAAAATGATAACAGGAACAGGCACACCGCTCTTGGGGCGTTTGATGCTTTATGATGGTTTGGCCGGGCAGTGCCGTACGCTTGACCTGCCACCGGACCCGGCCTGTCCTGTTTGTGGTGGCTAATTTCCGGAAAGGTCGCCGTAAACAATACGTACCATGGCTTGGGGCTTGATAAATCCTTGCCCCCATTCTTCGTTGAGTGCTTTTAAAGGATCAGCGGCAACCGCTTCGTCGGCGCTTTTGCCCTCGGCTATGGTTTGTAATATTGCTGTACGTACAGCTTTTATCATACCCAGTGTGTTTTCAAGATCGGCCTTATTGGCCAGTGGGCCGTGACCCGGAATGATTTTGGTGGTCTCCGTGATCAGGGCCAGCGCCCGCTCCTGCGCAGCGATCACACCATTGATGGAACCTTTGCTGCTGGTATCAATAAAGGGATACATTTTATTGAAGAACACATCGCCCATATGTAACACATCGGCACCTTCAAAATAGACCATGGCATCGCCATCTGTATGCGCATTTTCTACATGGAAAACATGAATATTTTGGCCGTTCTGAAAGAAACTAATCTCGTCACTGAAGGTTATGGCTGGCAGGGCTTCGGCGGGCGCAGCTTTGATTTCGCGGTCAAAAGCCTTGATAAATTGATCAGTGGACATGCGCTGGCGTACATTGTTATGGGCAACGATGATCGCTCCACTCTTGCCAAAATTTTCATTGCCGCCTGCATGATCAAAATGCCAGTGGGTATTGACCAGATAACGCACCGGGCTCTTGCTAACATCAGCCACCGCGGCGCTAATTTTTTCTGACAAGGGGGCAAACTGATCGTCGATCAGAAACGCACCATCATCACCTGTGCTCAAGCCCAGATTGCCGCCAGCACCCACCATCATATAGATGCCATGGCCAAGATCAGTGCTTTCAATTTTCACATTAGCGTACGGATCTTCCTGCGCCAGTGCGGGCGTAATGCCAAGTGTCATGGCACCAAGGCCGGCAAATATTGCGTTCGATAGTGATTTTTTCATGATGGGTTTCCTCACTCTTGTCTGCTTACTGTTTAACGTGTTTTCTGCCCGGCAATGTACACAAAGCCGTGATGGTCAGGTCAACTCCTGAATGACCCGGTCAGGCGGGCGGTGCCCGTCTTCAAATTCTTTGATGTTAATGATCATTTTTTCGCCCATGGCAATACGTGCCTCTATGGTGGATGAACCCATATGAGGCAGTGCCACTACGCTATCCAGCATCAGAAGGCGTGGTTCCACTTCGGGCTCCCGCTCGTAAACATCAAGGCCAGCACCGGCCAAAGACCCGTTTTCCAGTAAATCAGCAAGAGCAATTTCATCGATAACATCACCGCGTGATGTGTTCACCAGAAACGCATGGTGCGGCAGTTTTGAAAGGCGGTCACGTGAAAGCAAATGATGCGTTTGTGGTGTTTTGGGGCAATTGACCGAAATAATATCCGTATTTGCCAGCATGGCATCCAGATCATCCCACCATAATGCCCCCAGCTCTTCTTCTATTGCTGCACTGACGCGGTTGCGGTTGTGATAATGAATTTCAAGCCCAAATGCCCGGGCGCGCCGGGCAATCGCCTGGCCAATGCGGCCCATACCAACAATGCCCAGTTTTTTACCGCCAATACTATGTCCCATCATCCAGGTTGGCGACCAGCCAGGGAAATCACCCGCACGCATCACCCGTGCGCCTTCAGCAAGACGGCGCGGTACAGCCAGAATAAGGGCCATGGCCAGATCAGCTGTATCCTCGGTCAGAACGCCCGGTGTATTGGTAACGGCGATCCCGGCTTTGGCGGCAGTATCAAGATCGATATGGTCTGTACCGGCACCAAAATTGGCAATCAGTTTCAGTCGTCCGGCCCCTGCACGAATCACTTTGTCATCAATGTGGTCTGTCACTGTGGGAGCCAGTACATCGCAATTTGCTGCGGCCTCTATCAGTTCTGCATGTGGCATGGGTTTATCAGACAGGTTCAAACGTGCGTCAAAAAGGGTGTTCAGGCGATCCTGCACCGGTTCTGGCAGACGACGTGTGACAATTACCTTGGTTCTCGTGTTCATGCTGATTAAACTCATTCAATTCAATTGGGCAGGCAAGGGTGTTTTCCAGGTGCCAGATTTTATTCTACCATATTCATGCAGACGAACGGGTGTCATATTTGCAGTTTTAGGCACGCTTGTCTTGTTTGGCGCCTGTAACCCCCGCAAGCAAAGCTCTGTACGAACTGATCTTCCGTACTTTGCCAGTCTGCGATATGACGAGGTATGGGGGCGTCGTGGGCCTTCTTACGAACAACCGGTAATGTGGGAATACAGGCGATTGGGATTGCCGTTACTGGTTGTTGATAAAACGGTTTTGTGGTGCCAGGTCATAGACCCGGAAGGTGAAAAAGTGTGGATGCACAAATCCCGCCTTTCAACCCGGGCCATGGTTATGGTGAAAGCTGAAACACCCGTGGCGCTCTATCGCACGGAGGGGGAGGGGCAAACTGTCATTGCCTATGCTGATCCCAATGCGTTGTTACGCCTGGGGCCGTGTTTGGGCGATAGCTGCCAGGTTAAAAAAGGTAGTGTTCGGGGGTGGGTGAAAAAAAATGCTCTTTGGGGCGTCGATGTTGCTGTGCTCACTCCTGAGGCTGCCTTGGCCCGTGCCACACCCTAGCTGCGGATCCGTATCATCAGGTCAATGCTTTGTAATTTTGAGCCTGCCGGAAGTGGGGGCAGTTTGATACCCTGTAACAGATTTTCGTTTATATCTGCCAGCTCGCCTGTACGTTCATTATAGAAATGGTGGTGATCGGAGACATTGGTATCAAAATATACGCGTGAAGAATCCGTATTAACTTCACGCAAAATTCCAGCAGCGGTGAATGTACGCAAAGTATTATACACGGTAGCCAGGGAAACCTTGCTATCGGCTATAATAGATTTTTCATAAAGTTTCTCGGCAGTCATATGGCAAGGGGTGCCTTTGCAATGCAAAAGGCAGAGCAATATGATCCGCGGAGCCGTTGCTCTGACCCCTGCCTTTTCAAGCACCAACATAGCCTGTTCATTGCTAGTTATTTGGCTATCGCAATTCGTGCAATTATAATTCGTCATCTGTACCCTCCCCCTGAACCCTGCTTGAGTGTTCGTCTTGACCATGCTAGGCGAGATTGTCTTGGCCAGCATGGTCATGCAATATTGGCGCTCCGTAGCACAAGCTAATACAAGGTGCACGTAAACTATTTGTGATGATGCTGGTTATCAGAATATTACAAGATTAATGGTCATTGTAGGTAGGAAATTTCATGAGTTTGAACCCTGACAATAGCTTCAACTATGAAGCATTGATTCGTTCTGGACATGGGGGGCTTTTTGGCCCTGGCAATGCGCAATTACCTTTGCCACCCATGTTGATGTTTGACCGTATCAGTAACATTGCCGATGAAGGTGGTGAGTACGACAAGGGCTATATCGAAGCCGAACTTGATATTCGTGCTGATCATTGGTTTTTCCCCTGCCATTTTGAGAATGACCCGGTGATGCCAGGGTGCCTCGGCCTTGATGCCATGTGGCAATTGGTGGGTTTCTTTCTGGGCTGGGTGGGCGGCGCCGGACGGGGTCGTGCCTTAGGTGTTGGTGAGGTGAAATTTACCGGCCAGGTAACGCCAGACGTAAAATTGGTGAAGTACCATATCGACCTCAAACGTGTGATAAATCGTCGTCTGGTACTGGGTATCGCAGATGGAACCATGCAAGCGGATGGTGAGATCATATATAAAGCTAAAGATCTTCGGGTTGGCCTGTTTCAACCTGACGGACAATAACAGGATAATAGCATGCGACGCGTCGTCATCACTGGCATGGGCATTATTTCCAGCATTGGTCTGGATATTGATGAGGTTTCAGCATCTTTACGCGCTGGAAAATCTGGCATTAAGGCTGACCCAAAATTTATGGAAATGGGATTTCGATCCCAAATTTCTGCGCCCCCTGCGGCCCTGAATCTGAAAGAACTGATCGACAAGCGTTTGTTGCGTTTTATGGCCGATGGCTCTGCCTGGTGCTGGCTTGCCGCTGAGCAGGCCATCAAGGATGCGGGTCTGGAAGATCATGAAGTGTCCAATCCGCGCACTGGCCTGATTGTTGGCACTGGCGGGCCATCCACCGAAACCCTGATACAGGCAGCCGATATTGCCCGCACCAAAGGTGTCAAGCGTATTGGCCCGTTTGCTGTGCCAAAGGCGATGAGTTCTACCGGCTCTGCCACACTGGCCACGGGGCTAAAAATCAAGGGGCTTAGCTATTCCATTTCTTCGGCCTGCACCACTTCGCTGCACTGCATGGGGGCGGCGGCCGAGCAAATTCAGTGGAACAAGCAGGACGTAATGGTTGCTGGTGGCGGAGAGGAATTGTTCTGGTCCATGTCAGCCTTGTTCGATGCCATGGGGGCGATGTCCAGCAAGTATAACGAAACGCCGATGCGCGCCAGCCGCGCCTTTGATGTGGACCGTGATGGCTTTGTTATTGCGGGCGGCGCGGGTGTTGTGATCATGGAAGAGCGTGAACACGCCCTGGCGCGCGGGGCCAATATATATGCCGAGGTCACGGGTTACGGGGCCACATCTGATGGCCATGACATGGTGCAACCCTCCGGTGAAGGTGCGGCAAGGGCGATGAAACTGGCTATGGAAACCACCCCTGAGCCGATTGATTATATAAACCCCCATGCCACTTCGACCCCTGTGGGTGATGTAAAAGAAATGCAGGCCATTCGTGGTGTATTTGGCGGTAACATGCCGGCAATATCGGCCACCAAATCAATGACCGGACACAGCCTTGGCGGGGCTGGCGCGCAAGAGGCCATTTACAGTCTTCTGATGATGCGTGACGGATTTATTGCGCCCTCCATCAATGTGCAAAATCTCGACCCTGAAATTGATGGCAGTAATATCATTACTGAAACAACCAAAGCGGAACTAAACACCGTTATGTCAAATTCATTTGGTTTTGGCGGCACCAATGGTTCAATCATTATGAGCCGCCACCAAAAGTAACATAAGGAAGACTCCCCATGAGCGATGACACTGATAGCGGCTTTCCCAAAGGCAAATTGATGCGTGGCAAGCGTGGTCTCATAATGGGTGTGGCCAATAAAAAATCCATTGCCTGGGGCATTGCCCAACAGCTTCATGCGCAAGGGGCTGAGCTTGGCTTTACCTATCAGGGTGAGGCATTGGAAAAACGCGTTCGGCCACTGGCTGAAAGCGTGGATGCCAGCATTTTTATGCCTTGCGATGTCTCCGATGATGCCAGTATGGATGCAGCCTTTGCACAAGTAAAAGAACAATGGGGCGGCCTTGATTTTCTGGTGCACTCTATTGGCTTTGCTGGTGCCGATGGCTTGAAAGGCTCATTCGTGGAAAACGTCACCCGCGATAATTTTGCCATGACCATGGATATTTCAGTGTTTTCATTTGTGGCGGCGGCAAACCGCGCAGCGCCCCTGATGACCGATGGCGGCGCGATGATAACCATGACCTATCTGGGCTCGGAACGTGTGATCCCCAATTACAATGTCATGGGCGTTGCCAAGGCCGCGCTGGAGGCCTCCACCCGCTATATCGCCCGCGACCTTGGCCCCAAAGGCATTCGCGTAAACGCTATTTCTGCTGGCCCCATGCGCACATTGGCTATGGCCGGTATATCGGGGGGGCGCGGCATGTTGTCCACGGGCAAGGCCTGGAGCCTCTTAAAAGAAGATACCTCTATGGAAGGTGTGGCGGGAACGGCACTATGGCTTTTGTCAGACCTTGGCCGCTCTGTTGCTGGCGAAGTGGTGCATGTTGATGCAGGCTTTCACGCCGTTGGCATGCCTGACGAGGAAGCCCTTAAAGGCTAGTTTCTCTGATCTTTGAAGAGAACCTAATGCGCTCACCCTTCAACGGGCGCAGGGTGAGGAAATACTTTTGCTCGCCTCATCCTGAGCTTGTCGAAGGATGAAGTTCCTCCCTGAAGGACCGTATGGATAAGAGAAGGTGAATTAAGCACCCTCAATTTGATCATTCTCGGCACCGCTTTGTTGACGGGTTTTGGCTAGAGTGTGCCCATGGAAAAGGGCAAGCAGGGGTATACTGGTGTTTTGCCAGGGATAATGATGTCGCTAATGGCCAGCGTGTGCCTGATAGCGCCTGCTGCTGGTGAAACGGCAAAATCAACGCAGGGTATTACTGATGGTTTGCGCGAAGAGGGTGCGGGTGGCGATACCTGGGTTGCTCCTGTCTTTTATGTAGACGTTATGCCAACGCACATTCAATCAAAGCCGGTGAATATCATTCTTCATTTTGTCAACGAGGATCGAAAGGTCCAGCCCGCACTGCCCCAGTCCCGTATCGTGCAACGCTATGCCCACGGGGAAAGCGGCGAGCGCTGGTATGCTGTAGCCGGTGCAGGTTCAGGTACACTGGCGCTATTGTCTCCGGCTTTGGTTGAGCAGACAGTTTTGCGTCTGCAAAAACGAACAAAGATTGGCACGGCCCAACTGGGGATGGCGCGGGATATGGGTTCTGCGCGTGTCACCTTGGGGTATTTGCGCCACGATGATGATCGTAATGATCTGGTTCCTTTTTATACTGGTACCAACGGTCAGAACCTTGCCGCCATGACACTAACCCTGAAACATTGATTTTCGCGCTTGCCGCGCCCGCTCTGCCCCCTATGATGCACGCATCAAAAAGGGGAGAGAAAAATGGGTGCTGTAGAGATATTAACGCCAGTGATGGTATTGGCCGGATGGACACTGGTTATTCTGGTCTGGCTCTATGCCACGCGCATACCGGCAATGAATGCCGCCAAGATCAAGCCCGATGATGCCCTCACGCAGGACCTCAGCACGGCCTTGCCCTTAAAAGCCCGCCAGATCGCGGCAAATTACAATCATTTGCTGGAACAACCGCCATTGTTTTATGCCGTGGCTTTGGCCATTGCGGTGATGGGCCATGTGGACACGGTGGCTATTTATGCAGCCTGGGCTTATGTGGGTTTGCGTGTTGCCCATTCTCTGGTGCAATGCATCTATCACACCATCATGCACCGCTGGGCGCTGTTTATGCTCTCGTCCATCGCCCTCGCGGTACTTGTGGTGAATGAGTTGCTCAAATTGTTTGGCTAATTAAATAACCTTGTGTCTTGGTGATGCGTTATGTCAATTACCCTTGACATTATTGCTTCAAAATGTCATGGTTCCTTTCCATAATGAACAGGGAGGCTGACATGAATATTCGTACAACCGTAAAAGCGATTTGCAACAAAAAGCCGTTTAGCCCGTGGTTTCCCCTCTTCGTTGGCGTTGGCACGGCGGTGGGTGCCGGGCCGGATGTATCTATGGGCGCGGGCGTTGGTGCCGGCGTAGTGCTCGGTCTTTTGTTCAGCCTGTGGCGTATGCGCTAGGCATTTTATCTGCGCAAAAAATAACTAACCCGCTCTTATCTGTGGATAACACATACACAGCCCCTTGTGGTTAACCCGGGTTTAAGCCCAATATGTTGGGGTAGGCGACACAAATTGTGAATCGCAGGGGCCAGTAAAAATGCACAAAACGTCTTCACTACCGGGTCTGTTGACGCCATCATTTGCCTACAAGCCTTTTCGCTACCCGTGGGCCTATGACTTTTGGCAAAAGCAGCAACAGGTTCACTGGATGCCCGAGGAAGTGCCTTTGGGCGAGGATTGTTCTGACTGGGCCACGCGGCTGAACGATGGCGAGCGTAATTTGCTTACCCAGATTTTTCGGTTTTTCACCCAGGGTGATATTGAGGTCAACAATAATTACATGGAGCATTATGCCTGCGTCTTTAAACCCACCGAGGTGAAAATGATGCTGTCCGCGTTTTCCAATATGGAAACCGTGCATATTGCCGCTTATGCGTTGTTGCTGGAAACCATTGGTATGCCGGATAGTGAGTTCTCGGCGTTCATGGAATATGAAAGCATGGCCGCCAAGCACAATTACATGCAGGAATTTGGTACCGATACCAATGAGGATATTGCCCGCTCCCTGGCCATGTTTGGTGGCTTTACCGAAGGGCTGCAACTGTTTGCCTCTTTTGCCATGCTAATGAATTTCCCGCGCTTTTCCAAGATGAAGGGCATGGGCCAAATTGTTTCCTGGTCGGTGCGCGATGAAAGCCTGCACTGTGAAGGTATGATCAAGATGTATCACGAGTTTGCGCGCGAAACCGGCTGTGTCACCAAGGCCGTTGCGGATGATATTGTGGACTGCTGTAAAACCGTGGTCGGGCTTGAGGATAAATTTATCGATCTTGCTTTTGAGATGGGTGAAGTTGAGGGCATGAACGCCGCCGACATTAAAGGCTATATCCGCTACATCGCCGATTGGCGACTGGGCCAGCTTGGCTTGCCAACCATTTATGGTATCAGCAAACATCCGCTGCCCTGGCTAAGCGAGATCTTGAACGGGGTTGAGCATGCCAATTTCTTTGAAGCGCGGGCCACCGAATATTCCAAGGGTGCTACCCGGGGGGAATGGCATGGCAGCGATGGTGTATGGGAAATGTTTAACGAGCGTAATACTGCCAGCGGCCCAAATTAGGCCCACACGCCCAATATTATGCCACGTGAGCCTTGGCGCGTAGCAATAAGCCACTTAGTTCCTTGAAATGCTCCGGGCTATCATTTTCCGTGGCATTGCGTGTAGAGCTGGTACGCAAAAAATACTTGGCGCGGCGGTTTGCTTCATCGGAACAATTCCCCATGGTTACAAGACCTTGATCAGGCAGTTTCAATAAAATAATAGCCTTTTGCATAGGGGTTATATTCTGCCGTTCGATTTTCTCAAACGCTTTGGATTGTTTCATGGCTTCATGGCAGAGGCGGTCAAGCGCAGTGCTGATAGATTGTTTGTCTTCTTTGCAAAAACTACCGTTGAGGACGAGTTTCTGTGCCTGGGCGCCAACTGACAAACGACGAAAAGCATGCCCCCCCTCTTTGCAGAACCAGCGCTCCGTCTTGTGAGCACTGATGATGGCTTGTAAAAAATCCGCCAGTTTTTGTTTATTATGATCGCCGACCATACTTTGTTCAAAGTCAATGAGCATAAGAATTTCATCGCCTGGATTATCGGCAGTGCTCAGTAATCGTTCGATGGCGCTAGTTTCCAGCAGTCGTGAAGAGCGAATAATAAAAGCTTCACTAAGCTGATCCGGCGGTGCCAGACCCTGTGGCAGTCTAACCAACCGGTTGGCCAGAGAGCGGTTTAATTCAATTTCATCTTTAAACCTGTCTGGATAGAGCCGTCGTGGTCCACGCAATTCTTTAAAAACCCTGGCGACCAAAGCACTTTGTGTCTCGGGAAGTTCCCCGGAACTGATCGCTGTGGTAAGCAAATGCGCGCTTTTGTTGGCATGTTCAGGTGGTTTTCCACATAGAATATCAGTGATACGATCCAGTCTGTCCCCTGCTTCTTCGCCTCCTGCACAAATGTCCAGGGCATCAGGAAGGGTAACGATTTCGGCTAAAAAGCTATCAAGTATGGCAAGGCCAATGCTTTCGCCTTCACTTTCGACAAGGGCATCGCTGACGCAACTGGCAAGAAATGAAACCTTATCTGGCCAGTTTCCCATATTTGCCAAACGTGATGCAAGGGCAGAGCAGAGCGCAAATCCGGGCTCTTTATGTTCCTTAATCCGGGCAAGTGTTGCGGCAAAACCCTTATCATCAAAGGCCGCTATGCGGTTCTGTTGTTTTGCGAGACGCAACTGATCGGTTGCTGCATCGGCCAATTCGGTTAAGCGCCTTACAATGTGTTGTACTGAACATTCCAGTGCGCCAGCCTGGGCGATGGCAATTTTTTGAATAGCATGTTGGCGGTCATGGCCGGCAGCAGCCAGTTTCTCGGCAAGGTCAGAGCGGTGCAATAACTCCAGTGCGCATACGTTGTTTTGCTTTAACCACGGTGCCAGTGCCCGCCCCATCATGCGGCGCGTATGCACGGCGTAAAGGTCATCGGGCGAGGCACAAGGGGGTTCCATTTTGTTGTCGGCGCGGATTGTACGCGTGTGGCGTTCTTCGCCCTCTTCAAAAATAGCAATACTCAAAAAGGAATTCTGGCTGTCATTAAAAGATTCCTTGGTGACGCGTACAGACCCATTGGGAAGAGTTTCCAGTTGGGCTTTGGCAGTCCTCAGCGCTTCTTCTCGAGATGACAAAGCCTGGCAAAGCGCCCACCCGGTTTTGCGGTTTTTCTTCACATAAATTTCAAAATGTATGTCGGTACTCATACAATCCCCCGTGACTAAGGCGTATATAAAGTGTATTCCTTTAGGTCTGGTGAAGGCCTCAATTTCGCCAATTTTAAGACCGGCTTTGCGTCTATACGTTCATGGCCTAAGCATGACAGGTTCCGCTCAAGAGGTTTCACATGACTACAATTGCACTTGTTGATGATGACCAGAATATCCTTACCTCGGTTTCAATATTTCTGGAGGGTGAGGGCTATCGCGTTCAAACCTACCTTGATGGAGCTGCAGCCCTGACAGGACTGGCGGCTCAACCTCCCGATCTGGCAATTCTGGATGTTAAAATGCCGCGTATGGATGGCATGGAATTATTACGTCGCTTGCGCCAGACATCCAATATTCCCGTTATTTTCCTGACCTCCAAAGATGACGAAATTGATGAAGCTCTGGGGCTGAATTTGGGGGCGGATGATTATGTCACCAAGCCTTTCTCACAACGCCTTCTGGGCAGCCGTATCAAGGCGATATTGCGCCGTTCGCAAGGGGAAATGGGCAATGATGTTGCCGAAGCTGGCGATCAAAAAATTGTGGTTCGCGGTCTTTTGACGATGGATCCGAACCGCCATGCCTGTCTGTGGGATGGCAAGCAGGTTCGTCTGACGGTGACAGAATTTCTAATCTTGCAGGCGCTGGCCCAGCGTCCAGGTTATGTTAAAAGCCGCGATCAGTTGATGGATGCGGCCTATGACGACCAGATTTATGTGGATGACCGCACTATCGATTCGCACATCAAACGGCTGCGCAAGAAATTTCGCGTCATTGCCTCTGACTTTGATGCCATTGAGACGCTTTACGGTGTCGGTTATCGTTATACTGCGTAATGACATCATCTGCCCCTTCGCGCCGGCGGCCCCGCGTCTGGTCCCGTCTTTCGGCACAGATATTACTGGCTAATCTGGCTGGGTTATTGGTGCTGCTTGCCGGTGTACTGGTGCTGGATCAGATGCGCGAAGGGTTGATAGAGGCGCGCATCGCCAATTTACGCTCTCAGGCAGAGCTGATCGCCGGGGTCTTGGAAGAGGCGGCAACTTATGGCGAGCCAGCCCCCACACTTGATGTTCCCCGGGCACGTTCTGTTATGAGCGGGCTGTATTTGTCTGACGAGGCGGCACGGGTGCGGCTTTTTGACACCAAGGGGGCCTTGATTGCAGACAGCGCTATTCTGCTGGACAAGGTTCGTGTTGAGCCTCTGCAGCCTGTCCCACAGCCACAAGGTGTGCGTGAGCGCATTGAGACACAAATCGCGCAAGCCATCGATATGGTTCGTAATGCCCCCCCCTTTAAACGCAAGATTAGCGAATACACGCGCACGACACAGGAAGAGGTAAGCCTTGCTCTTCTGGGTGAGGTAGTGGCCGGAGAACGCCTTGGTCGCAATGGCGAACAACTGGTATCCGTTTCGGTTCCAGTACAGCGGGTGGTTGCGGTTTTGGGGGTGGTTACGGTTGAATCAGGTGATGTGGACGACATTATTGCTGCCGAACGCCGGGCGCTGGTGCCGTTTATTCTGGTTGCCGTATTGGTGACGGTTTTGTCATCGGCTTTGCTGACGGTTTTGATTGCCCGGCCCATTCGTAAACTGGCCCGTGCCGCAGAGCATATTCGTCGAGGTGGCCCACATCGTACCATGCCGGGCCTTTCCCGGCGGCGTGATGAAATTGGTGATCTTTCGCAAGCGTTTGAGGCCATGACGGCAACGCTATATGATCGTCTTGGTGCGATTGAAAGTTTTGCTGCTGATGTTGCTCACGAGATAAAAAACCCTCTGACTTCAATCCAGAGCGCAATAGAAACCCTGCCCGCCGTTCAAAACCCTGCGCAACGGGAAAAGCTGCTGAAAATCCTGCAAAACGATGTGCAGCGGCTCAATCGGTTAATTACCGATATTTCCGCTTCTTCACGTTTTGATGCCGACCTTGCCCGAACGCGGGCAGAGCCGGTTAATTTGTTGTTGATGCTAAAAAGTATTGTGGACAGCTATGAGCAGAAGGGCACTGGTACGAGCGTGCCGGTTAAATTGGATATTGCGGCTAATGTACCCGAAATCATCTATGGCGCTGAGGGGGCATTAGCCCGTGTTTTTCAAAACCTTATCGACAATGCGCGCACGTTTAGCCCCAAAGGGGCGGCGGTTCATGTCTGGTTGAAGTTGGGCAGTGCTTCGGGAACTGACGGCTTAGGGGCAATTCGGGTTATTGTAGAAGACGAGGGGCCGGGCATTCCGCCGGGTAGTCTGGAGAATATTTTCGAACGATTTTATACAGACCGGCCAGTGGGTGAACATTTTGGTTCTCATTCTGGATTGGGGCTGGCGATTGCCCGGCAAATTTGTACAGCTCATAAGGGCCGTATCTGGGCGGAAAACAAAGCCGAAGAAAAAAAAGAAGACGCGGCGGAACAGCCTGTCAAAACCGGGGCACGCTTCATCGTCGAGCTACCTGTTGATATGAGAACATAAAAAGCGCTTTGCAGGACCAGCGACATGGGTTTAGATACGAATCACTGTGAGGGCAGTGTGGGGAATCTTTATGATCGGACTGGTTGTTGTTACTCATGGGCAATTGGCAGGTGAGTTTTTGGCCGCCATGGAACATGTCGTCGGGGTGCAAAAACACACCCTCAGCATCTGCATTGGTGCGGATGATGACATGGATCAGCGCCGCGAAGATATTGCCAAGGCTGTAGGCGCTACTGATACTGGCGAAGGGGTGTTGATCCTGACTGATATGTTTGGCGGGACACCATCAAATCTTGCGCTTTCGCTTTTAGAAAAAGACAGGGTAGAGGTTTTGGCCGGGGTAAATTTACCCATGCTCATCAAAATTGCTGAAGCGCGCGCTCATGTGTCTCTGAATGAATTGGCAGCCCAGGGTAAAGATGCCGGTGCGCGCTATATCGCATTGGGCTCTGCTCTTATTCAGGGGCAATCGTGAGCCCGGAGGCTGAGGCCATTAGTGCCGAAGTGATCATTAATAATGCACGCGGTTTGCACGCTCGGGCTTCGGCGCAATTTGTCACTTGTGCCAGAGGTTATGATGCCAGGGTTGAAATCGCTGCCAACGGGCAAAGCGTCTCAGCCGATTCCATAATGGAAATATTGATGTTGGCTGCCGCCAAAGGTACCCGTCTGACTATTAGCGCAACCGGTAGGCAAGCCGCCGAAGTCATTGCGGCACTCTCTTCGCTGGTCGAGGATGGCTTTGGCGAAAACGGTTAGAATTATATAATCCCGCTCACAACTGCCAGACCAGCGGCGTGTCCCGACAAGCATTGCGCATTTTGCACTGTAACCCCGCCCAGCGCGTAAACCGGACCAGGAATATTTTTGCTCATGTGAGCAACTTTATCTGCGCCCAGTGCAGCACCGGCGCTGGGGCTATTGCTATCAAAAACAGGGGAGAGCAGCACCGCATTTGCGCCAAGCGCCAAGGCTCGCTTGGCCGACTTTGTGTCATGGGCGGCAGCGGTGAAAATGCAGGTGGGATAACCTTTACGCCAGTCAGGTATGGCGTCATGCATCTTTTGCGGAAAATGCACGCCCATGCCTGGCCCGGGCGGTACGTCAGTTGCGCACGAGACCAGAAACACAAGTCCGCGTTTGGCGCAAATTGTGCTGGCTTCCTTGCTGATCTTTCTGGCGTCTGGGTCGCCGAAATGGCGGTAAATAATCGCGCATCCTTTTGGTAAGTGCGTGGCCAGCGCGATGGGGTCAGGCAGGCGCGCGGGATCGGTAAGAACAATGAGCGGGGGAATACCGGGCGCCATGTGCAGGGCGTTTTGGGCAATTATGGCCGCCTCTCTTGCGAGGGCCGCTGCGCCGGTATAGGGGGAGGTCATCATGACACAATCATCATCCAGTATTGCACAGAACCGCGCCGAAATTCTGACGCGCATCACAGCCGCCGCCAAGTCCGCTGGGCGCGCGGCGAACGCTATCACGCTCATCGCTGTTTCCAAACAACAAACCGAGGCGCGGATCAATGCCATGCTGGCTACCGGGCAATTGGTGTTTGGTGAAAACAAGGTGCAGGAAGCTTATACCCACTGGCAGGAGCATGTGGGGCGTATGGCCGGTTTACGCCTGCACCTCATCGGTCCGTTGCAGACCAATAAGGCGCTGGATGCGGTAAAGTTGTTTGATGTGATCGAGACGCTGGACCGGATGAAATTGGCGAGTGCGCTAGCCAAAGCCATGGATAAAACCGGGCGACAGCCGGATATATTCGTGCAGGTGAATACAGGTGAAGAGGTGCAAAAGGCAGGCATTTCACCCCATGATGTGGATGCGTTTATTGCTGATCTGCGTAAAAATTATGACATCGCACCAAAAGGGCTGATGTGCATTCCCCCCGCCGCAGAAGAACCAGCTATGCACTTTGCCCTCTTGCGAAAGATAGCGCAACGCAACGGTCTTGATCAGCTTTCCATGGGTATGAGCCATGATTTTGAAACCGCCATCGCCTTTGGCGCAACCCATGTGCGTGTGGGTACGGCGCTGTTCGGGCCGCGCGGCGAGGGTTAACCAACCCGGATCAATGTCTCTTTGCTGGCAAAGGCAAAAAGCGCCCGCAAGTCAGGCTCAGCAAGGGCTATGCAACCCCTTGTTGGTGAATAATCCGGCCTTGCCAGATGGATGAAAACCGCACTGCCCAGCCCGGGCGCGGGCGGGTTGTCATTATGTGACAGGACGCCAATGAGGTCATAAACATGATCTTCACGCCACAGTTTTTCATGGCTGGCGGGGTAGGGCAAAGCCACAGGGCGATTATAGGCGGGATCGTTGGTATCATCACACCAGCCATCATCTTCACGTATGGCCCTTGCGGGCAGTGTTGTTCGCGGCGGCGGGGTTCGGTCGGCGCGGTAAAGCAAGCGGCGTAAATAATAATCGCCCGTTGGTGTTGCCCCATCCCCTTCGCGCTTCTTTTTTGCCGCACACAGGCCGCCTGCACCAAGGGCGCATCGGGCCTGAAACTCTTCCCAAGAGATCACGCCACCTGAACTTATTGTGATAACTGGCATTTTTTCTTGTTTCCCTCGTATTTGATCACTAGCTGCATGGCGAAGCACCCCTTGCACCAGAGCAGAAGAAGGCCCATCATTACATTATGGCAGCGAAAAAAACGATACTGATTGTCGATGACGACGACGATTTACGCGAAACCCTTAGCGAACAGTTTGAGTTGTACGAGGAGTTTCAAACGGTACTGTGTCCTAATGCAACCAAAGGCATAAGTCAGGCCAAGAGCATTCGGGCCGATATTATCTTGCTGGATGTTGACATGCCCGACATGGATGGGCGTGAAGCTTGTCGCCTGATGCGCAAAGCGGGCGTTACGGCGCCGGTTATTATGTTAACCGGGGCAAATACGGATGCTGATCAGATATTGGGTCTGGAATCCGGTGCCAATGATTATGTCTGTAAACCTTTTAAATTCGCTGTGTTACTGGCTCGCATTCGTGCCCATTTACGCTCTCACGAGCAGAGCGAAGATGCGGTATTCGAGGTAGGTCCCTATGAATTTCGCCCGGCGCACAAGCTATTGCTGACCAAGGAAGACAAGAAAATTCGCCTGACCGAAAAAGAAACCAACATTTTGAAATATCTTTATCGGGCCAGTCCCAAACCTGTTTCGCGCGATGAATTGTTACACGAAGTGTGGGGCTATAATGCCAATGTCACCACCCATACGCTGGAGACGCACGTTTACCGCTTGCGGCAAAAAATCGAGCCCAACCCAACGCAAGCGCGGCTGTTGTTGACCGAATCAGGTGGGTACAGGCTGGGCCAGTAACTCAGAGTGAGACTTCGGCATTAAACTGACCATGATGACGATAGCGTTCAAGATAGCCGGGGATAACTGCCTCGGCTGTTTCCAGATCGGTTATACCCAATTCATCAAAGCCGGGCAGGGTGCCATCGGGCACATTATCCTCGCGCAATAAAACCACCTGATCGCGGGTTAGGAAAGGGTCCACAAAGGGGATGAAGCCCATGGCCTCGCCTATAAAGCCTAAAAAGTTGGCGACAAAAAATGGTAACGACACCAACAACCTTTTTCGGCGTGTGACGTGTAATACGGCGCGCAATATTTCTTCAAGACTCATTACCTCTGGTCCGCCCAATTCAAAGGTCTTTCCTTTGGCCTCGTCACTTTCCAGGGCTCTGGTCACGGCACAGGCAATATCGGCAACATAGACGGGGCTAAATCTGGTCTGCCCGCCACCAATAAGCGGTAGCGCCGGAGCGATGACAGCCATAGCGGCAAAGCGTTCAAACAAACCATCGCCGGGTCCAAAAACAACCGAGGGGCGCAAGATAATTGCGTCTGATATGGCTTCTCTAACCAGGCGTTCGCCCATGCCCTTGGTCTGGGCATAGCGTGAAGGCGATTGCTCATTTGCCCCCAGCGCGGACATGTGGACAAAATTTTCAATGCCCTGTGCGGCGGCGCGATCTGCTATTAGGCCAGCTCCGCGTCCATGCAGGCTGGAGAACTTTTGCCGGCCCTGCTCAAACAAGACACCAACCAGATTAATCACCGCATCGGCGCCGACTAGAGCCCTGTCTATAGAGGCTGGCATACGGATATTGGCTTGTAGCAATTGCACCTGACCGACGGAGCCGCAAACCAGTAAATGCTGGGCGTGGTGGGGGCGGCGGCAGGCTATACGGACCCGCCATCCTGCCTTGCACAGCGCCCGTACAACATGGGTTCCGGTAAACCCTGAACCACCAAACACAACAACCAGTTTGTCTTTCATCTCGTCTCTCTTGAGTTTAATCTGTCACCAGACGTATCGTTATTGACCGATTCTGTCTATGCGCATTTGGCTGCGTCGTGTGTGCAATTGCTGACAATGCCAGAGGTCGGTGATTGACCCGGGGTTGGCTTTCGCTTATCCCGCCCTATCGCACCAGCCCTGGTGGCGGAATTGGTAGACGCGCTGGCTTCAGGTGCCAGTGGCCGCAAGGCCGTGGAAGTTCGAGTCTTCTCCAGGGCACCAAACCTTCATTTTTCTAAGTCCGGTAATGTCCAGATAATCGTTGTAATATAACGATTACTGGAATAGTGTTGTCCGACACCGTCCAATGCCGTGGGGGTATATCCAACGAATTTGGGGGTATAATTGGGGGTATAATTCATCCCCACCAATACCGGGAGCCAGTCATAACCCTGACAGATGCCAAACTTCGCGCACTAAAGCCGAAAGACAAACCCTATAAAGTTGCTGACTTCTCTGGGTTGTATGTGTTGGTTAATCCAAGTGGATCACGGCTTTGGCGCTTCAAATACAGATCATCCGGCAAGGAAAAGCTTTTATCCTTTGGGCAATACCCTGAAGTGGGGCTGCAAGAGGCGCGCACAATGCGTGATGAGGCGAGGGCCAATCACGCTAAGGGCGTTGATCCAGGCCAACTGAAACAGGAACAAAAACGAACAGCAATAGAAAAGGGTGGCAATACGTTTGCACATGTTGCAGCTGCACATGTTGCAAAAAAGGTAAAAGAAGGTCTGGCTGAAATCACCTTGAAGAAAATGCGGTGGATATTGAATATGGCCTATGCCGATTTTGGTAATATGCCAATATCAGAAGTGACGGCCCCCATTGTGCTTAAAACGCTCAAGAAACGTGAAAAATTGGGTCACTATGAAACGGCCAAGCGAATGCGGTCCGTCATTGGTGGTGTTTTCCGATATGGCATTGCCACGGGAGTTTGCGACAATGACCCGACCCTTGCCTTGAAAGGGGCGTTGATACGTCCCACAGTCACCCATAGGGCCGCTATTACGGACAAGGATGAGCTTATGCGCCTTATGCGTGCCATTAGGGCGTATGGCGGCCAGGTGACGACCAGAATCGGGTTAGAGCTATTGGCATTGTTTGCCACGCGGCCTGGCGAGTTAAGAAAAGCACATTGGTCAGAATTTGATTTTGAGGATTGTATTTGGAATGTCCCGGCTCCTCGAATGAAAAGCCGTAAACCGCATAGTGTTCCGTTATCCAGCCACGCCCTGAAATTGCTAAACGAGCTAAAAGCACAAACAGGGTGGAGCAAGCTATTGTTTCCTTCACAGCGCATTCCCAAGAATTCCATAAGCGAAAATACATTAAACCAAGCCTTGCGCCGCATGGGGTTTACAGCAGATGAAGTCACATCTCATGGCTTTCGTTCTACCTTTTCGACGTTTGCCAATGAAAGCGGACTATGGAGTCCAGATGCGATTGAAGTCTATTGCGCCCGACAGGATCGCAATGCCGTGCGCAGGGCTTATAACCGAAGCCAGTATTGGGAAGAGCGGGTAAAAATGGCCGAATGGTGGGGGGAGGAATTAAACCGATAATGTCAGACTGTTGAGTCCAAGAAAAACAGAGTGCATATTAGTCCAATGTCGTTGCACTTAATCCATCCACTACTTTTTTCATTGGTTACGTCGGAACCGCTGATATTCGAAAGTATTGGATGGCGTCGAGCCGACATGGAAAACCCAGAACAGATAAAGCCACCATTGAAATATCAATCTGCAATAAGGCACAGGGGCGAGCAAAAGTATTCAAATGCAGACCACAACGCCGTAATGCTGACTGTTCATTTGCTGACCACTCTTGATGTGGATAGCTTGAACAATAAGTCCAAAAATTTTATTATGAACCCAGATTTTCTCTATGGATTTAAGCCAAGTTATTTGAGTCTGGAAAATTTGGATTTATGGGCAAAAAACAGATTATGGAAGAGATATGAAGCAGCCTTATTATCGCTTGGTTTTATTGTTGGTGCCGATAATGACGAGGACTTTAAAAACTTGTTGCTGGATAATCTAAGACCTATAAATGAAAAAGTAACTTATGGATATTTTCCACTTTTCAACGCATTTCAGGAACGAGACAGGCTCCTAACCAATTCTGGTCTGTTTCCTGACAGCTATGAATTTCATGCTACACACAAGGCCACGGCTATCAGTATCATAAACTGGGTTGAGAAAATGGAGATTGATTTACCGGATGGCCTTGCTGACAGGGTTAAACACTTCCAGAGCCAACTTTCAGTAGTTGAGAGCAAGCCACCTGAAGCGCTAAGCAAAAAAGAACGAACATCATTGCTGACGTTGATTTATGCAATGAGCTGCAAAAGCCCCTTTTCATATGACCCCAATGATTCGCGTAATGGGGCCTTAAAACGCATTGAAAACGCAGTAATCAATGCAGGACTAACACTGTCAGAGAAGACAATCCGCAAATACCTCCAAGAAGCAAATTCCGAGGCAAAGAAAATTCAGGATAAAAACCAATAATAACAATAATGGTTGGGGAAATTCCCTAAATTTTTACGGAACTTCCCCTAAAGCCCAATAAAACCAAACAGGATGACTTCACACTGCATTACGCAAGGAGTTATCAAGATGGACACCCCCAATTTTCCCAAAACTGGCCTTGTGCGCCTGTCTCAAATTCTGGCCCCGCGTGGGCCAATCCCGGTTTCAAAATCAACCTGGTGGCAGGGCGTTAAGGACGGGCGTTTTCCTAAACCCCAAAAACTTGGACCGCGCACCACCGTTTGGAAGGTTGAGGACGTGCGTGCCTTATTTGAAGAGCCGCACAATGGCTAAGAGGTTCAGCGCACGCGGAATAAGCAAGCACCGAAGTTATACGATTGAGGAAGCGGCCCAGATCATTGGGGCGTGTCCGCAGACTTTGCGTAAATGGGAAAATGAGGGTCTAAAACTCTTAATGAGTAGACGTCCGCATCTTGTAAATGGCGCAGACCTGGTTGTGTTTTTGCAGGCAAGGGAAGCGAAAAGAAAACGCCCGAAACTGGAAATTGGGCAAGTACGATGTTTTGGGTGTGGGGTTAGCAAAAAGCCTTTGGGGTTGATGGCTGATTATGTCCCCATAACGCCTTCACGGGGCCGCCTTGCGGCGTTGTGTGCTGATTGTGAAAGCACATGCAGTTTGTTCATTGGGCAGGCTAAGCTTGCCCTTTATGCCAACATTCTCGACATAGCCCACCGTAAGCGCTGATGAGCCTAATGGAACCTTTTAATCCCCACCTAAAACATAACTTACGTCACGGAGGCTGACATGGCTAAAATCATAGAAGAAAACGAGCGGATAAAGCGCCGATACACGGCCTATCTGAAAGGACCAAAGGGACGGGATGAAAAAACCATAAACAAAGTGGCGGCAGCTATACGAAAGTTTGAAGACAGCACGGGCTATAAACCGTTCAAGAAGTTCCATATTGACCAGGGCGGCAAGTTTAGAGTTTATCTTGAAAAAGCCAAAAACCCGCGCACCAAGCGCCCGCTCAGCCATGCCACAATTGACGCCACACTGCGCTTGGTCAAAACATTTTTTCTCTGGCTCTCGGAACAACCGGGATATAAATCGCGGATCAGTTATACTGATGCGGAATATTTCAATAATAATCGCAAAAATGCTCGGATTGCTCACACACAACGCACCACTGCCTACCCGTCCCTGGAGCAATGCAAGCGAGCGTTTGAGGCTATGCCAGAGGCCGATGAGACCCAAATGCGGGACAAGGCTGCATTTGCGCTTACCATGCTTTCAGGGGCGCGCATAAAGGCTGTATCTACATTGCGGTTGAAACATATCGACATAGAAGAGGGCTATGTTTTGCAAGATGCCCGTGATGTAACAACTAAGAACGCTAAAACCATTCCCTCATGGTTTTTTCCTGTCGACCAAGTCTATTTTGATGTTTTTGGCCGCTGGGTGCGCTATTTGCGAGAAGAGAAACTCTTTGGCCCCGAAGATGCGCTGTTACCGAAACCCAAAATGGGGTTGGGGCCAAATGGCGGCTTTACCAATTTGGGATTGTCACGAGACTGCTACCGTAGCGCGGCGAAATTCAACACCGTATTGAAAACGGCATTCAACATGGTGCAAATGCCCGCTTACACACACCATAGCCTGCGTAAAACACTTGGGTTATTGCTCAATGATAAATGCAAAACCCCCGAACAAATGAAAGCCTGGTCCTTGAATATGGGGCATGAGCATATCGCAACAACAATTAGCGCTTATATGCCGGTCAGCGTGCAGCGCCAGGGCGAGCTGATCAAAGCTATGCGGGGGTAGTTAGTAATACAGGCTTGCCATAAAGGGCGGCTTCCCCTTGTATGGGACAAAGCAGCTATAAATCCATAAGGGGAAGCCGTGACGGAGATCAGTTTCAAGGGCAAGGAGTTTGTCTATAATCACCATTTATCGGTGCCGTTTCGCCCGCTGGAAATGCACAAGGACAAAGGCATTTAATAGGAACTATTTGATGACAATTTGTGAATGCTTAGAAAAACTGGCAAATGACCAGAAAGAAATATTTTCAATATCTTCGGCGGCGGGGCCGGAAGATCAACTCAAACCTATTTTTAAATCTTTCTTTGAAAGCTTCGGCGATGATTTAGCTGTCACAATTCAAGTGCAATCAGAGGTGACTCTAAGTGACGAAGGTGTGCGGCCTGACCTTGCCATTTACATAGACGGCCTTATTTGCGGCTATATAGAGCTTAAAGCACCAGGGCTTGGGGCGGACGCGCCGCGATTAAAGGGGAAACACAACAAGAAGCAATGGGCAAAGCTAAAGGCGCTTCCCAATCTTATCTATACGGATGGCCGTGAAATTTGCCTTTACCGGTCCGGGGAACGCGCGGGCAAAGTCTTGCGCATGGATGGCAACCCGGTTGATGACGGGGCACAAGCATATAGTCCTGAATTTGTCCAATCGCTTGATGCGCTCATTCGTGATTTTATCCTGTGGCAACCAATTGTGCCGCACAAACCGTCTGCACTTGCCGCCTATCTTGCGCCCTTGACCAAATTTTTGCGCGAAGAGGTAAGCTTTGCCTTACTGAACGAAAATTCGAGCGTGAGTTTACTGGCTAAAGAATGGCGACAGTTCTTTTTCCCCAATGCCGATGATGCCCAATTTGCCGATGCGTATGCGCAAACCGTCACCTATGCCATGCTGTTGGCGCGGCTTCTGGGGGCGCAAAGCCTTGATCCGCACGAGGCAGCAAAAACTTTGGCGGCAGGTAATAATTTGCTTGGCAGAGCGCTTGAACTTTTAGGACAAAAAGGTGCCAGAGAAGACTTGCGGGTCGGGTTTGAGCTGCTGCAAAGATCACTGGAAGCTTTGGACAAAGATAAATTCCTCAAGGGCGAGCCTGACCTTTGGCTGTATTTTTATGAGGATTTTCTAGCCGCTTATGACCCGAAACTACGCAAAGATTATGGGGTGTATTACACGCCCCGTGAAGTGGTGGAGTTGCAGGTCAGGCTTGTCAGCGAATTGCTGGAAACACGGTTTGGCAAAAAACTTGGCTTTGCCGATGACGGTGTTGTTTTCCTCGACCCTGCGGTGGGTACGGGAACCTATCCCGTGGCCGCCGTGAAGCACGCGCTAAAAAAGGTTGAGGCGCGCTCAGGCAAGGGTGCGGTTGCGGGGCGAGCGGCACAAATGGCGCGCAACATGTACGGGTTCGAAATATTGGTCGGGCCGTATTCGGTGGCTCATTTGCGCATTTCACAGGCGCTAGAAAGTGCGGGGGCGGAGATTAAAGACAGGCTTAATATCTATCTGGCGGATACTCTGGAAAGCCCTAATGCCGAGCCGCCCGGTGGCCTGTCGCTGACCTATAAAGCCCTGACCGAAGAACACGAAGCGGCGCGAAAAATCAAGAATGAAGGCGACGTTTTGGTCTGCCTCGGCAACCCGCCTTATGATCGCAACCAAAGTGGTGATAAGAACGAAAATCAACAGAAGGGTGGCTGGGTGCGCAATGGTGACCAAATTAAAGGCGCGGCAAAGCAAGAAAAGCAAGGCAATAGACCAATATTTGAAGATTTTTTAGACCCCGCGAAGGAAGCAGGCAAAGGTTTATATCTGCAAGTTATCTATAACGATTATGTGTATTTTTGGCGTTGGGCGCTTTGGCGTTTGTTTGAGCAACAGAAATGCGGTGGCATCATTTCCTTTATTACAGCATCAAGTTTTATATCGGGGCCGGGGTTTGTGGGAATGCGTGAAGTTATGCGTAAAACTTTCGATGAGATTTGGATAATAGATTTAGGGGGCGACAATTTAGGAACACGAAAAACGCCTAATGTATTTAACATTCAAACACCCGTTGCAATTACTATAGGGATTAGTAAGAGGGCATCAAAATCAGATGCGCCCGCACAGGTCAAATATACTAATATCTTGGCTTCCGATAGAAAAAATAAATTAGCAAAGATTGAAAAAATAGAAGATTTAAAGGGGCTTAATTGGCAGGACTGCCCTGACGATTGGCAGGCACCATTTTTTCCTCAAGGCGTTGGCGACTTTTTTAGTTGGCCAAAAGTGACGGAATTGTTTCCTTATCACACCGCAGGTGCCGTGTTCTATCGAACATGGCCAATTGGGTCTACCCGCGAAGTATTAGAAGGGCGTTGGGAGAAATTGGTTTCTGCGCCAGCATCAGAGAAACCTGCATTATTCAAAGAATCTCGCGATAGAAAAATCATGCATGTAGTAAGCGATAAAACGTTACCGGGAGGCGGGCAAAAATCGGTGGCCCAATCAAATATGCAATCCCCTCAACCTAATTGCATGCGTTATGGGTTTCGCGCTTTTGACCGACAATATGTTCTATATGATTTCAGGCTTGGTGATTATATTCGGCCCACTCTTTATAAACTATATAGCGCGAAACAATTATTTTTGGTTTCACTGGATTCATTACAGATGGCACATGGCCCTGCAATGACAGCTTCAGCCAACATCCCTGACCAACATCATTTTTGTGGTCGTGGCGGTAAAGACATCATCCCCCTTTACCGCGATGCAGGCGCAACACAGCCGAATATTACGGGCGGTTTGTTAGAGGTGCTTGGTGCTGCCTACGGCAAAATGCCAACACCCGAAGAATTGGCCAGCTATGTTTATGCGGTGCTCGGCGGGCAATCTTATACCAGCCGTTTTTGGAACGAGCTTGAAACGCCGGGGCCGCGTGTGCCGATTACCAAAGATGGCAAATTATTCTCTAAAGCCGCTAAGCTTGGCCGCCGTCTTATTTGGCTACATACCTATGCAGAGCGGTTCGGCGGGGATGGGCTAGGCAATGAAGTTCCCGCAGGAAAGACCAAGAGCATAAAAGGCATATCCTCCGAACCGTCAAAATATCCCGAAGGGTACGCTTATATTGAGGACACAAAAGAAATTCGGGTTGGGGACGGTGTTTTCGGGCCTGTGTCCGCCAAGGTCTGGGAGTTTGAAGTTTCAGGCCTCAAAGTGGTTAAATCCTGGCTTGGCTACCGCATGAAAAAACGTTCAGGTAAAAAATCATCTCCCCTTGATGATATTCGGCCAGAGCGGTGGACACCAAAAATGACCGATGAGTTTTTAGAACTCCTATGGGTTTTAGAGGAAACCCTGAACATGGAGCCACAACTCTCCAAGGTCTTGGACGCGGTTGTAGCAGGCGAATGTTTCAAGGCAGACGAGTTACCCACGCCAACGGAAGAAGAGCGCAAGCCCCCAAAAGCCAAGCCAAAAGCAGGCGATCAGGCAGATATGTTCGCTTAACTCTTGTTGTATTCAGGCACCAGTGAACAGATAAAAGTGGATTCGCGAAATGATTTGGGGGTATGTTATAAATCTCATTGTATTTATTAAGTAATATTCAAATGTTCAATAAAAATGTGAGCGGGCGTATGAATATGTATATGGACAGTTTGGGCAGTAGATTTGGGAACGCTCGTAAAATTTTATCTGCAATACATCCTCTAGAAAGGTAGTAGCCGCATGCCATCATTGTACTCTGAAACTCGACTTTCCGTTCTTGTTGGCAATGCTAGAGCCAGCGTCACGAATAAAGAAGATGAACGAAATCAATTCGAAATTGATCTTGATAGAATAATATTCTCGGCTCCTATCCGTAGGCTTGGGGATAAGACCCAAGTTTTTCCGCAAGAGATTGATGACAGTGTTAGAAACAGACTAACACACTCCCACGAAGTTTCAAATTTGTGTCGGTCTTTGGTGTTGCAAATTTATAGAAAGAACATTGAGAATCCCTTTGGTGAGAACATAGATCAAGAAACAATTATCCCAATTATAACAGCAGTGGGCTTGGCGCATGATGTTGGTAATCCGCCATTTGGTCACATGGGCGAAGTTGCTATTGGAACTTGGATAAAAAAGAATATCGAGGGACACTCTGACTATAAGGCAAATTGGAACAAAATGGACTTGGCAATGCAGAAGGACCTGTTGAAATGGGAAGGCAATGCACAAGCCTTTCGGTTGCTATCCAAGCTTCAATTAGCGAAAGGAAAATTCGGACTGGACCTCACAGCCGCTACCATGGCCGCACTTATGAAATACACGGGCCCATCTAATGAAACTGTCAATGGGCAACACCCTGCCAAAAAGAAATTCGGCTTTTTCCAAGCTGATGCCGAAGTCGCGTCAAAAGTCTTGTGTGAGGCCACGGTCAAGCAGGGTCAAAGACATCCGTTAGCTTACCTAATGGAAGCTTGTGATGATGTGGCCTATTCTGTTATAGATATAGAGGATGGCATCCAGAAAAAACTGGTATCTCTTAATGACATTATTGAGATGCTTCGGCAAAAAGATGATGACGACAAAACCGACCCTATCTCAGTTTCAGTTGCAAATAAAATTAAAGAAAAAATTGAAGCAATGCGGACAGACAATCGAAGTCTGCCAGAGATAGAGGAAATAGCACGACAATATTTTCGTACATTTGCAATTGGAGAGCTCGTTGTCGCTGCAACAAAATCATATATTGATCATAAAGAAAAATTGATTGATGGTTCTTTTGGATCTGATCTAATTTCCAGTAGTGCCGCTTCGGAATTTTGCAAAAAGTTGAAGAAATTTGCCTATAAAAATATCTATAAGGCAAGGTCTGTTGTCGCTCTTGAGGTGAATGGTGCCAATATTTTGCACTGCTTAATGGGATATTATTGGAAAGCAATTGATAGTCATTTTACACAAGCTAAAGAAGATGTGAGTTTTTTTGACGATTATGTTTATGAATATATTTCAAGGAATTATAGAGCCATCGCTGAGCAATCAATCGCCAACTCTAAACGTGAGCATAAATTGTACTACAAGCTTCTATTGTTGACCGATATGATTTCGGGGATGACAGAGGACTTCGCTGAGCGTACGTTGAAACACTTCAAATCTTTGGATCCAGAGCTAAAATGATATCAAAGAGCAAAATCAGAAATTTGGAAAAAAGACTTGGCTATTTTTTGAGCTCAAGTTGGTATGCCAAAAAATCAAACATCTACAAAGAGTTTGTTGCCCCAATGATGGAGGTTGGTCGAGTATGCTTGTTTGGCGGTGTTGTTAGAGATTTAATGCTTCAAAATGCCTCTCATTTTTCGTCGGATTTGGATTTTGTGATCGAAGTTGAAAACGAGTCCAAGTTTAATAAATTAGTGAAGGAATTAAATCCAATCCAGAATTCTTTTGGAGGGTTTCGAACTAGCATCAATGGTTGTAAAGTAGATTTTTGGGACGTTAGAAACACATGGGTAAACCAGTATGAGACATTGGTTAATGTCAATACGCTGGAATGCCTTATGAATACAACTTTCTTCAATCTTGACGCAGCAATTTATGTCCTACCCGAAAAAAAAGTGTATATAAAAGATAGTTTTCACAGAGGTATTGAAGATAAAGTTCTTGATATCAATTTAAAGCAAAATCCCCATCCAGATGGTGCCGCAGTTAGGGCTATTAGGCGCATGTGGCTTTGTAACCTTAGCGCAACTGATGATCTAGTGGACTATATATGTGACCGAATAGATATTTCCGGCTGGGATGTGCTCGTGTCGAAAGATAATAACGCATATCCAAGCAAGCCAGTTCTATGCAGCGTGTTTCAAGAAAAAAATCCCAGCTCAGGTCACTTCAAATCGTATCTAGGTAAGGGCAGAATCCTTCCAAGGAAAAAGCAGCTTTCGTTTTCTATTTAGAGATAAGGCATTTGCCGTTACATGCGCTTTTTTGATTCCTAATACCAGAGGGGACCAAGGCTACCCCAATGGGCAAACTAATATGCCATCTGCAAATAGGGAAAGCTCAATCAATTAGAAATAGCATTTGATCTAGAAGGTTTTGGGGGTATAATTGGGGGTATGTTGAAAGCAGCAATATTTTTAACGTAAAACAATCAATGCGTTAATGCCAAAACGTGATGCCTCTCCAGGCACCATTTGCATTAACCATTGAAAACAAACAATTTACTTTACAATAAATTTTGAAATAAATTTTAAGCCTTTGTTTTTAGTAACTTTATGCTTCTAACTCTGATCAGATCTTAAAAATGGACGGTAAGTTTAATAGAACAGCGTAATATATAGGCCGGTCCGTTCAGAGCCCGATTACATATACCGGATTTAAAGTGCACGTTTATACATCTAAAATGGCCTATAATGACGTCTTATGGGTACACCTAACGGCTACTGATGCTTTTCACCTAGTTGGGGCATATGTATTTATGCCCGATGTATCTGAGGTTTTGTAAAGTTATGATGCCTGACAAGAAACAAAATAGAGTGAGAGAATTCGCGGGCTCGCATGAGTGTATTGAAGCTTTTTTCTATGGAACGGCCTATTCGCCTCATCGACATGACACCTATACGTTCGCGTTAACAACACATGGCGTACAAAGCTTCAATTATAGAGGTTCATTACGGCATTCAATACCCGGCAAAGCCGTCATTCTCCATCCGGATGAATTGCATGATGGTCAAGCAGGCACTCGTGATGGCTTTGGATACCGATCAATTTGCATTTCTCCCGTTGAAATCCAAAATGCACTCGGAGGGCGTGCACTTCCCTTTGTGAAGAAAGGTGTGAGTAAAAGTCGTCGATTAATTGCGATCTTGAACATACTGATGTCCGAGTTGGACACAAATTTAGATGGCGCCGAGTTTGACGATACTATTTTTGACCTTGCGACCGAGTTGATGACGCTCTCAGGCGCACGAGAAAAAATACGTTCCGTTGAATATGAAACTGTAAAACTTGCACAAGAATACATAGATGAGAATATCATCGAAGGTTTTACGATGTCAGACCTAGAACACCAAACAGGTCAATCACGCTGGCAAATATCAAGGAACTTTCGATCGTTTCTGGGGACCAGCCCATATCGATATTTGATCATGAGGCGATTGGAACAGGCGAGACATATGCTCTTAAATGGGCATAGCATTACCGATGCTGCATATGCCTATTCTTTCTCGGATCAAAGTCATTTCAATAGGCATTTCAGAAAAACCTATGGCGTAACGCCAAATTCATGGCTCACATTATTCGCTCATCTAAATTGACGCACAATCATTCTATCCAACAGTTCTCAAAAATCATATGTCAAGATAAGTTCACAAAAACTATGCGTCAGGACAGCATGTTAAATCACAACAAAATTGAGAATAAATCGAGGGCTTGGCCCTTTTTGTTAGCGGCTCTAATTATGGGCGCTTTAACGCTGAATGCGTGTTCACCAAAAACATCTGCTCAAACGACAACAGAAAAGGGTGCACCCACAATAGAACATACGATCAATTCTCAATACCCAAAACAGGATCGTGTAATTCTTGTGCGGTTACCACCGAGCTACGAGAATTTTCCTGATCGCCGCTACCCTGTTCTGTATATCCTTGATGGAGATCAAAACCTTGATATAGCAAGCTCTGTTGTTAATGCCTTGGTTGATAGCGACCAAATCCCAGAGATGGTTATCGTTGGCCTAGATGCGGGAAAAACGCGTGGTAAAGACTACCTTCCAAAGATTTCTGATCCAAACGCAAATACTGGAGCTAGACGCTATCTTGATCATATCGAAAAAGAACTTTTACCGTTTGTGGATAGTAAATATCGAACGTCGTCTTATCGATTGCTTTCTGGGCACTCGTGGGGCGGGTTGTTCAGTACGTACGCAATGACGGCAAAGCCGACTTTGTTTGACGGATACCTTGCGCAAAGCCCAATGATAACCAAAAAACGTAGCCAATTTTATCTAACGCAATCAACAAACATGATCATCCAAAATCCAGACCTTTCGATCTCATATTCCATAGCAATTGGTAATGAACCCAAGTTAGAACCCCGTTTTAATCAGTTGATTGCGCTTTTTGAAGAAAGGGCGCCCGCCATGTTTCGGTTGCAGGTAACGCGGCATACTGATGCGCGGCACATGCAGACACGCGCGCCCGGTATGCGCGAAGGTCTCATTCATGCGTTCATCAAAAATGACTTAAGCGGACTTGAGGAGTAGAGGGACAAGAGGTTTCATTCTTTGAGAGTAAATCGGTGTCTACGTTGATAAATGATCTTTTCCCAGTCCTCTAATTCATCCCAGAACTGGTTCGAAGCTCCCCTTTAGAGGTGCGCCATTATTTTTGTCTCGCGGCGCGAAGAAGCGCCCCCGACGGGGCGGCGAACGATCGCCGGGGCGCAGTCGCACCCTTGGGTGCGGTTCGAGGTCAGTCCTCTCATCCGCACCAGTTCTAAACGTGCGGACAACATTTCGTCTCTAAGGCGTTGGAATAATTTGGTTTATCATTTTTCTTAAAAATTGGGTTTGATCCAAGTGTGTACAGCGGATTTTGAACGCACCTCGTCTGAAGGAGAGGGCTGGCATGGTCGTCATTATTGTGGTGTGGACGTTGGTGGTAATTCATCCCAGGGTCCGGTAATACCCCCCTTTATAGAGGGCATCGTAAGTAGAACGGTTATGCGGCTATGGACATGTCCATGGCCGATTTCTGTTTTGGCGTGATACCGCCGATAGCCATATTGGGTCTTTCGTTATTGTAAGTCCAGAGCCAGT
>JAJFFS010000009.1 GCA_021776515.1 Robiginitomaculum sp.
ACTGGCTCTGGACTTACAATAACGAAAGACCCAATATGGCTATCGGCGGTATCACGCCAAAACAGAAATCGGCCATGGACATGTCCATAGCCGCATAACCGTTCTACTTACGATGCCCTCTATAAAGGGGGGTATTACCGCAGCACTTCGTCCAATTCTTCGGTTAGTTTTGGCAAAACCAAAAGCCTATGGATAAGGCTCTCAACAGTATCTAAAATAGTAGTCAGCATTTCCTTAGATGGTGCCCACGCTCTATGTGCTGCTGCGTGTCCGGCTTCTAGAACCGGCTTGAGAATTTCGTGTTCGTGTTCTGATAACTTGCCTTCATCAATCAAAGCCTGCTTGCCTCGGAAGAAATTACCTTTATCGCCAACCGTTAGAACTATCAGCCGGTCAATAAGAGTACGCGAACCGAATGTTGCCAGATAATGAGATTCAGTTTGCAGCGACTTGTAGATTTCTTTGAGAATTTCTTGCAATGTTGGGTCTGGCAAATCATCAAACCACGCAGGAATTGTCCGATAGCTAACCGGTGGGTAAATGGAAGTATCCCAATCGCCCTGCCGCTCGTTTTCACCAACTTGATAAACATCTTCGGAAAACAGCGTTTTCTTGACAAGGGCTAAGTTCTCGCAACCGCAGCATTCAATGATAAGTAAATTGTTATCTAGCCAAAAATCATTTTCAACAATCAGCTTTTCATAAAACCCACGAACAAAATGGTTGGTTTCACCTTTGCATGCATTACAATAGAACTTCTCAATTTTGTCGTCTGTCATGCCACCAACCCGCTCCGCTAACCCATAACACCTTGTATTATAGCGGATAATTTTTTATTATGATGACTGTAAGCGAATTAATGATGTTGTTCAACACATTGCGTAATCTATATCTAGGAACAAATTAGCATACATAGTTTTTCCCTCATCTAAATCTATGTCACCTAAGAACAAGCCTATTTTACTGTAGCCATTGTGCACCCTTAACTGCACCATAGACCCCGGATCAAGTCCGGGGTGACACGTTTGTTTAGTATGCAATAATGCCACAAAAGGGTATTGGCTAAGTCATTTCTTTTCCCGCCCGCATATTACAGCCCATCATACTTGCGCTTGTCCAGACGTGAGGGTATAAGCCCCGCTTCTTGAGAGGGTACGCCCTCCAAACTGCCAGTTTTTGGATTTAAGTGATGAAAAAAGATACGCACCCGGACTATCACATGATCAATGTGGTTATGACTGATGGCACCACCTACCAGACCCGTTCTACCTACGGCGAGGAAGGGGCGACCCTTAATCTGGATATTGATTCAAAAACCCACCCGGCATGGACCGGCGGCAACCAGCACCTGATCGACCGTGGCGGACGCCTCAGTCGTTTCAAGGACAAGTTTGCAGGTTTTGTAAGCTAATAGCTCTAACTGCTAAAGGCAGCGTTCAGCCGGGCCATCTGGTCCGAGACGGCTTTGGCCCCGGTATTTTCCTGACCGTCACCATATAACTTTTCATCCAGGCGACGCGTGCGCTCGTAAATTCTGGCTGCGCGGGTAATAATGTCTTGCAAGGCAGAGGGTAATTCCTCATTACCGGCAAGGCTGCGGTTTAAATTGGCATCGTTGATACGGTATTTATCAGCACGGGCATCTTCGGCTGTCATGTCTTCTTCGCGCACCGCCCGTTGCACCAGTAACCATGATGCCACCTGCATCAAGCGTGTGGTCAGGCGCATGCTTTCACCGGCATAGGCCAGCGCACCGGAACGAGACAGGGCACGGGATTCTTCACGTCCAGGCCCATCAAGGTAGGCGGCGGTTTCCTCAACCAGGTCCATACCTTCTCGAAAAGTACGCTGGAACAATTCTGATCCGGCAAAATCTCCGAGGCGTGCTGTAAAGAGTTCATTGCTCATGTTTCATCTCGCATCACTTTGACTGATTCGTACTGGTCCTATGCAATGGTCTTGCCGTTTTGTTTTAAGATTTCCCGAAGATTGCTGCAGCATCATCCAATCCACGGCGTTTTTTATCCCGTGCGCCCTGCACCCGTATGATTTCCTCTTTCAAGTCAGAAATGCGTTCTGACAGGTCTTCAACGGAAAAATCATAAAGATCTTCACCCAATACAATCTCACCTTTTGGGCTCTGTTTTTCCTCGTCAAACATCTGGCGCTCCGTAATTATCGGGTTATTTTACGCTTTTGCTGACATTTATGCCAGCCCGCTTGTCAAACAGGGTAAAACTGCTGCTGTTTCCCTGATGAAGGGGTGTTTTCTTTATCTCAAAAGCCGACTATATACGGCCTAACAGGTCTGGAACGTGTACGCACAATCAGACCGGCAAGACGTCCGCCCGACGCCTCGCGCGCCGGGCTTTTTTTATGGAGTAGATAAATGGCCACCATCCTGATGCCCAAGGCAACTGCCGTCTGGCTAATTGACAACACATCGCTCAGCTTTGACCAGGTTGCCCGGTTTTGCCAATTACACGCCCTTGAGGTCAAAGGCATTGCCGATGGTGATGTTGCCGCTGGCGTGCGCGGGCTGGACCCTATTGGCGCCGGGCAATTAACCCGCGACGAGATTGAGAAAGCCGAAGCAGACCCATCTTATGATATGCAAGCAGTTACGCCCAAGCACGCCGACAAAATGGAACAAAAACGCAAAGGTCCGCGTTACACCCCGCTGTCGCGCCGCCAGGAACGCCCGGATGCCATTGCCTGGATGCTGCGTAATCACCCCGAAGTTCCTGATAGCCAGATCGGCAAATTGATTGGCACAACCAAAACCACCATTGATGCGGTCAGAACCCGCAATCATTGGAACAGCAATAATATCAAACCCGTTGATCCGGTCAGCCTGGCGCTGTGTACGCAAATTGATCTGGATGCCGTGGTTGTCAAAGCCGCTGCGAAAAAGCGCAAAGCAGACGAAAAAGCAGCGCTGGAGCGCGGCGAAGATCTGGATACCTTGCGCGCAGCCGCCGAAGCAACCGCACAGGAAGAAGCGGCCAAGAACGAAGAGGAAAAAATACGGGAAATGGCAAACAAACCTGTTGATGCCGCCTCTGTTTTTGGCTCGTTCAAGGAAAAGCCCGAAGAGGCCTAATCTGCATCCACAGTATAGTTCAGCGCCAGACGGCCACCATCGGCATAGAGACATTGTCCGGTGATATAACTGGCGTCCTTGCTGGCCAGAAAGCTGGCTATCGAGGCTATTTCATCAGGATCGCCAATATGGCCCAAAGGTGTACGGCTCAGTATTTTACGTTGCGCCTCCGGATTATCGACAACAGCCTTTAACATATCTGTGTTTATGCTGCCGGGTCCGATAGCATTGACCCGGATACCATGGGGGGCCAGCGCCAAAGCCATAGTCTTGGTCAACTGGTTAAGTCCGCCCTTGGAAACGACATAAGCTGTATGATTGGCAATAGCCATCACTGCATTTATAGAGGTCATATTGATGATGGCATAGCGGCGGCGGGCTTCGCTGGCGCGCCCTTCTGCTTCTTTTATTTGGGCAACCATCTGCCTGGCGGCCTCGCGGGCGACCAAAAACGCGCCGCGCAAGTTAACCCCCAGAACCGCGTCAAAGTCCTCAACACTAAGGTCGAGAATGTTTCCGGCGCGGACCATACCAGCATTGTTGACGAGTACGTCAACACGCCCAAAGGCAGATCGGGTTTCGGCAAACAAATTACGTACCGACAGGGGGTCGGCAACATTGCAATCAACAAACAGGGCCTTGCCATTGGCACTACCCAGATCCTCGGCAGCCTGCTTTCCCGCTTCGGTATCAATATCTGCAAGTACAAGCTTGCATTTTTCCTCGGCAAAGCGCCGCGCACAGGCCAACCCTATTCCGTTAGCTGCACCTGTAACAATAACAACTCGTTGGTCCGCCATAAACTTTCCTTTGCAATAGAACAGCCTTGCCTACGCTGGGCAGGCTTTATTTCAGATTATAAAGGAAGCGGAGGTCGATGCTAGGGGGCGAACCCTATGTCTGTCGAAGACTTTGCATTTCTTCTTTGAGCTTAAGTTTTTGTTTTTTCAGAAGGGATATGTGCAGTGGATCATGGGCAGGGTGTTTAAGCTCTCTTTCGATTTCATGTTCAAGGTGAGAGTGTTTGTTACCTAATTCGCGAATACGCGCATCCACAGCCATAAGCTCCTCCATGTTTTTGACTGTTGCAGTATGTCATATTTACACAGCGGCGTCACCTCACTTATTTTTCCAAGGTGAATGAAACCTTGCCTACCCTGGTTTTCTGCGCCCATAATGCCGGGCAGAACGGTGAGTCATTACAATGGGAACGTCCCGGTCACCAAGGAGTAAACCCATGAGCTTTAATGGCGACGAAACTCTAAGGGCGCGCCTGTTACAATTGAGTGAAGAGCATCGAGACCTGGACGCCGCTATAAACGCCCTGATTGATTCAAAAAATAAAGACCAGCTAAAAATTGCCCGTCTGAAAAAAAGAAAATTGTCCTTGAAAGACCATATTCACCGTCTTGAAATTCAGCTCACACCAGACATCATCGCGTAATTGTCATTCGTCAGGCATGTATCCAGCAAGACCGCCGGCATACGCCATGATATGAAACAGTGTGTTTTCTTCTATGGCACCACGAACCAGCCAGGCTGAGGGACCATCAGCAAAAACCGGCACATCCTCACCCGTGTGCATACTATAACGCGCCGGGATCAGGGCTTGTTGCGCATAATCATGATCGTGGCTGTCACTATCTTGCGGGTCGGGGCGTGTCACCAAACCACTGGCATCTTTTTTGTCATCTGCGTTTAGCGAATATTTTCCGGGAACAATAGTGCGGTATTGATCCGGTGTGGCAAACATTGAGCCCGGCCCGGTGGAATAAAGCAATGTTGTATAAGCCTTGCCATCGGCACCTTTCATAGGGTTACCATCCAGCGCAGTTGTCAGTCCTAAAATCGGGTTGTTACGTTTGGGGTAGCCATTAATGGTCAGACCATGACTGTGATCGGCGGTGACAATAATCAGTGTTTCGCCAGGGTCTGTCATCTCGCGGGCCATTTTAACTGCGGCATCAAAAGCCATAACATCTTCCAGAGCCCGGGCAGCATTATTGGCGTGATTGGCAAAATCGATAAGGCCGCCTTCGACCATCAGCACAAAACCATCCTCATCCTGCGACAGCCGGGTTATGGCGGCACGTGTCATCTCTGCCAATGATGGCTCCCCTGCTCCATCTTCAGGACGATCCCCATCATATTGCATCCGTGATGGCTCAAACAGACCCAGCACTTTTTGCGGCCCGGAAAAATCAATGTCAGCAAACTGGGCGCTGTTCCATATCCATTGATGGTCAGGTTTTTGCGCCCATTCATCCGCGATATTGCGCCCATCACCACGTTTACCGCTTTTGCCGTCATATTCCGGATCAGGGTTTGCCTCAGGCAGGAAATTTTCCCGCCCGCCCCCAAGAGCAATCTCCAACCCGTCGCCATGGGGCCATTCAACAAGTTGGCGCGCCAGGTCAATGCAGCCTGCGGTCTTGGCTTCCGCCCCCATCAGGCTGTCGCGTTCCCAGCCACGGTTGGCCACATGGCCATAAACCCCGGCAGGCGTTGCATGAGTAATACGTGCCGTGGTGACCATGCCAGTGGCACGGCCAGCGTCTTCGGCCAACTCGAATAGCGTGGTTAGCTCATGGCCCTTCGAGGCAGCGCAATCATCATAAGGTACAGTTTGATCCACGCCGATGGTGCGTATGCTGGTTTTGGCCCCGGTGGTCAACGCGGTAACGGTTGAGGCAGAATCTGATACTTGCGCATCATGGGCATACGTGCGCGACAGGGCCGTATAGGGCAGCTTTTCCATTTCCAGAATATGGCTTTCACCATCCAGACCTTTCGCCTGGCCGGTAAAAATACGCCCGGCAGTAACCGTAGACATGCCCATACCATCGCCAATCATCAAAATGATATTTTTAGCACGGCCTTTGGTCGCACGCTGATCAAGCGCGGCGTTCAGCTGTGCAGCACCTGTTTGGTAATAATCATCGGCTGTTTGCACAGGTTTTGGAGTAACAGCGGGCTGAGCATTGGGCTCCACGCTCTGCGGCGCAAACGTATCAGTTATAAACTTTGGAGTTTTCATACCCAGTGATGAGCACGCATTAAGAACGAGAGAGCTGGCTGCCAGAAAAAGAATTTTTGCCGGGATGTATTTTGTCATTATTTTCAATCTTGGTTTTATAAAAAAAGTGGTTTTCTATAAAAGCCATAGATAGTTAACATACCGTGTGGCGCATTTTCAGGAATGAAGCGTTTGGGGATGCTGTTATCATCCAAAAGGTAACTTGCTCCTGCTTGGCACAGCGTCTAGGGTCGCGCCCAATTAAACGCCACAAAGAAAGGCCACGGGGAAGCATGGAAAACATTTTAGCCGCACTTGATACTGTAGATGGATGGATTTGGGGACCCCCACTGGTCATTTTACTGTTTGGTACGGGAACTTACCTCACCATCGGCTTGCGTTTTATGCCGATCCGCCGCTTGCCTTATGCCATCTCCTTGTTGTTTGCAGGCAAGAAAAAAACCTCTGGTGAAAAAAGTGAGGGTGAAATTTCGCCCATTGCGGCGCTGTTTACCGCGCTGTCAGCCACCATCGGCACCGGCAATATTGCCGGTGTGGCTATCGCCATTTCCCTTGGCGGGCCTGGCGCGGTGTTCTGGATGTGGATGACCGCTGTTGTCGGCATGGCCACCAAATACTCGGAGGCATTGCTGGCGGTGCGTTTTCGTGAAGTTGACGAACGGGGCATGCACGTTGGTGGCCCGATGTATTATATCAAAAACGGCATGGGTAAAAACTGGGTCTGGCTGGCCTTTGCCTATGCCATTCTCACGTCTATCGCAGCACCCGGCACAGGTAATCTGGTGCAGGCCAACGAGGTGGCGGCGCTGTTGCATGAAAATATTGGTATTGCCAAATGGGTCAGTGGTCTGGTGATGGCATCTTTGGTGTTTATGGTGATTATGGGCGGCGTGCGCTCTATTGCTCGTGCAGCCTCGTTTCTGGTGCCGATCATGGCGCTTTTCTACATTGGCGGCGCACTCATCGTGCTCAGCATGAATGCTGACCTTATTCCGGCAGCGTTCGGGCAAATTTTTCATGGTGTTGTCTCGCCTTCTGCCGCTGTCGGCGGTTTCCTTGGTGCCTCTGTCATGATGGCCATCAGTCAGGGTGCCAATCGCGGCTCGTTCTCTAATGAGGCCGGGCTTGGCTCAGCCGCTATCGCTCACGCAGCAGCCAAGACCAATGACCCGGTACGTCAGGGCACCATCGCCATGCTGGGTACCTTTATTGATACGCTGGTGGTTTGCACCATGACCGCACTGGTTATCCTCACCGCGCCCATGATGTTTGCCATCGGTGGTGCAGAGGGTGGCGTCTTGCCTATATGGCAGACCGGCATTGCCTCTGGCGCAACAATAACCGCCAGCGCCTTTGGTGCGGCTATACCGGGCGGTGAGTGGATTGTTACCATTGGTCTGGCCGTATTTGCCTTTACCACCATTCTGGGCTGGGCATATTACGGGGAACGCTCAATGGAGTTTTTGTTTGGCGTAAAAGTTATCCCGTTTTATCGCGTTGGCTGGTGCATTGTGGTGTATTTGGGTGCCGTTTATACCAGCGATCTGGCCTGGACTTTGGCCTCTATTGGCAATGGCATGATGGCCGCGCCTAACTTGATTGCACTTCTGGGATTGTCAGGAATGATTTTTGCCATGACCAGAAAAGATCAACAAAAGCGACGTGACGAAAAAGCCGGAGAAAATACCGAGGCTGCCGAATAGAATAAACGAAAGATTTAGCCCTCAATGACGATCGGGCGGGTGCCAGAACCCTTGCGCTCGCCCTCTTTGTTGATCCCCTCGGGGGGATCGTCCTTGCGCCGCCATGGTCCCCGATAAATAGCATCCTGCCGCCGCCGGCGATCTGGGCCAAAATATGATTTTGTGCGTACAAATTGACGGGGACGGTCAATACAGGAAACCAGCTTCTTGAATAAATCCATGGGCGTTACCGGCTTGACCATAAATTCATTGGCCCCGGCACGCAGCGATTCCATCACCGTTTTGCGATCACCATGAGCCGTCACCATGATGATCTGAATATAAGGGTTAGGGCTGTCTTCGGCGGTGCGTATAAGTTGCACAAACTCGGTACCATCCAGATCACCCAAGTTCTGATCCACCAATGCAATATCGATATGATTATCTTTGATAATCTCAAAAGCAGTGGCCGCATCACGGGCTTCACGAATGTCCCGCAGACCAAACCCGCGCATGATCTCGCGCAGGATAAGCGCCATGTGGGAGTTATCCTCAAGTACCAGAATAGTCACTTTTTCAAGACTGGACATAGGATACAAAAACTCTCTCTATTGCCGTGCGATGAGCACCCACCCATTTTTTATATCTTAATAGTATTA
This sequence comes from Robiginitomaculum sp., assembly GCA_021776515.1. Lineage (GTDB taxonomy): Bacteria > Pseudomonadota > Alphaproteobacteria > Caulobacterales > Maricaulaceae > Robiginitomaculum_B. Next base: position 8,482 of record JAJFFS010000009.1, read on the forward strand.
ACTGATAGTCACTATAATAAACGCATTTAGTTTAGGGTTAATAAAGGTAAGTTTTCAGGATTTACCGGCCCAGGTTAAATGACGCCGGGGAATAGAGGTGCCCGAAAAAGGTGTGTTATATTCAGAGGTAACCGCGGCAGGTACTTCGCCCGATAGAATACGGGATATGATCTCACCTTCCCGATAGACAGGGTGCTGAGGCAGGAACTTACCCTTCGTTATACCAACAGTTTCATTATTCATGCTCGCATTGGCATAAGCTTCAACGTGAGCAAAGCTGCGCACCGGCTCGCTGCGACCTTCACGCAACGCACCAACGGTATCCAGGGATAAATACCCACCATGAGGGATGCCAACAGCGTGTTGATAATCCCGAATGGCGTTTTCAGTAGAAAGGCCAAGGCGTCCGTCAAGCTGACCACGGTAATAGCCAAGCTGTTGCAACTGGGTTTGCACACCCGTAATGGCACCAACCGTTGCATTGGTTTTACACAACACCTTGATCCACTCATACCTTTCAGGCGCAACAAGCGTTCGGTTAGCAACTTTCTTGTGGCGGGCCGGGATGGCAATGCTGTGCTGGCCTGCTTGCTGCGTCAAAACCTGCGTTGCAAAACTGGCATATTGTCCCGGCACCGGAATTTCCTGTACGCCGCCCGGATCAACCAGTATCTGGCGGGCAATATTACGATAAACAGGCGGCACAGAAACCGAGCGGACAATCTCAGGGCGAACCTGAACTCTTTTGCTGACAGTTTTGCTCTCTGGTGGAATTTCAACCAGGCAATAAACCTCGCCATGATTATTTTTTGTAGCCTTTACACCAGACCAGTCAGTCAGAGATTTGCCCGGCTTCCAGGCTGTGCGCGCCGGCGCCGTTTGCACCTGTTCGGTTACCATGCGGTATTGTGCCTGTTCAACAACAAGGCGCTCATACCCCGGGCTGACCAGAACCTGTTCCTGCACCATTTTGTAAACCGGCTGGCGTACAACATAACGCACCCCCGCATCACGAACTAAAACCTGTTGTGTTTGCGTTGCAAACTGCGCTTCGCTAACCTCTATACGGTTTCCCCCCTCATCCACCACCACATCCCGATAGCTGGTTTCATACTGCGCAGGCACCATAACGCGGGCAAAACATTCACCGGCGCGAGCATCAGGTATGTCATCAAACGGCGAAGCACCCGGGGAGCCAGCCATTGCCGGAGCAATACCACCCAGGCCCAGTGCCATTATTGAACAAATGGCCGTGACATGACGAAAATGCTTGCAAATGACTGGATTAACCATGTTCATACCTGAAATGTCGCGCACTTGTGCCCATTACGGCACAGTTTACGTTTTCGCTGCAATATTAATGCCTAAGGTTTAATCTGGCCAGATGAGCAACAGGCTGCTTCGCCGGTATCGCGTTGCAACTGTATGGGCGGACAGGGGTGCGTTCCATAAGAACAAAATACACAACAATCACCAGCCAGAGGTTTAAGCACCACCGCGCAATGTTTGCAGTCGTAAAAATACTGGCAAGCGTTGGAGGGCATGGTCTCGGTTGTTTCTTGTCCGCACTTTGGGCAGGTGATGGTCGATTGGGTGTGCATAATTATTGGGTGCCTTGAATTGGATCTGCACAATGATAACGCACTTCACGCCAATAAAGAAGCGCAGCAATTTATGTATCTGCTCTTGGCTTTGCGGGGTGGGACAGGTAAACACGCCAAAATCTGAGCGGTGCTTCTCATGCCAAAACGAAATGATATTTCCTCTATCCTCATCATCGGGGCAGGACCGATTGTGATCGGTCAGGCCTGTGAGTTTGATTATTCGGGAGTTCAGGCCTGCAAAGCCCTCAAGGAAGAGGGCTATCGCGTTATTCTGGTCAATTCCAACCCGGCCACGATTATGACCGACCCGGATATGGCTGACGCCACCTATATCGAGCCGATAACGCCGCAAATGGTGGCCCGCGTTATTGCCAAGGAACGCCCCGATGCGCTGCTTCCCACCATGGGTGGGCAGACGGCGCTCAATACGGCGCTAACACTGAACAAGGATGGCACGCTTGAAAAGTATGGCGTGAAGCTTATTGGCGCGCAGGCTGATGTTATCGACAAGGCCGAGGACCGCGAGAAGTTTCGCGCCGCCATGAAAACCATTGGGCTGGCGACCCCGCGCTCTCATCTGGCGCATAATCTGGATGAGGCGATGGCGGTGTTTGACGACATTGGCCTGCCCACCATTATCCGGCCCTCATTCACGCTGGGCGGCACCGGCGGCGGGATTGCCTATAACGTGCAGGAATATCGCCAGATTGTATCCAGCGGCATTGAGGCCTCGCCGACCAATGAGGTGCTTATTGAAGAATCAGTTTTGGGCTGGAAAGAATATGAAATGGAGGTGGTGCGCGACAATGCCGATAATTGCATCATTATTTGTTCCATCGAAAACATTGACCCCATGGGCGTGCATACCGGCGATTCCATCACCGTGGCCCCGGCGTTAACGCTGACGGACAAGGAATTTCAGATCATGCGCAACGCCTCGATCGCGGTGCTGCGCGAGATCGGCGTAGAGACCGGCGGCTCAAACGTGCAATTTGCCATCAACCCGGCGGATGGCCGCATGGTGGTTATCGAGATGAACCCCCGTGTGTCGCGCTCTTCGGCGCTGGCCTCCAAAGCCACAGGTTTCCCCATTGCCAAAATTGCCGCCAAACTGGCCGTGGGCTATACGCTGGACGAGCTGGAAAACGACATCACCAAAGCCAGTCCGGCCAGCTTTGAGCCCAGCATCGACTATGTGGTGACCAAAATACCCCGCTTTGCCTTTGAAAAATACCCGGGTGCAGAGCCAGTATTATCCACCGCGATGAAATCAGTGGGCGAGGCTATGGCCATTGGCCGTACCTTTGCAGAATCCCTGCAAAAGGCGCTGCGCTCTCTGGAAACAGATCGGACGGGTCTGGATGAAATACATATTGAGGGCATGGGCGAAGGCGATGATATACGGGCGCTGGGTGCCGCGCTGGCCAAAGCGACACCGGATCGTTTGCTGGTTATCGCCCAGGCATTTCGGGAAGGCTTCAGCGCCGAGGAAATACATGCCATCTGTTTTTATGACCCGTTCTTTTTGCGCCAGATCGAGGCGATCATCGGTGAGGAAGCGCGTGTTCGCAAAAATGGCCTTCCCAAGACAGCGGCGGGATGGCGGGCGTTAAAATCCCAGGGTTTTTCGGATATGCGCCTGGCGCTTTTGGCTGATGTATCCGAGGCCGAGGTGCGCAAGGCGCGGCGTGCGCAAGGTGTGCGCCCGGTTTATAAACGCATAGACACCTGCGCTGCCGAGTTCGAGGCCATAACGCCTTATATGTATTCAACCTATGAGACGCCGTTCTTCTCGCGTCTGGATGTTCCCGCCCTTCGAGGCTCCCCGCCAAAGAGCGGGGCGCACCTCAGGACGAGGGCTGAGGAAGAACAAGATATGCTTTCCTTAACGCCTCATCCTGAGGTGCGACGGCAAGGAGCCTCGAAGGGTGGGAACATAGAACTTGGCATGTCTGCCTGCGAATCCGACCCCGGCACCCGCAAAAAAGTGATGATCCTTGGCGGTGGTCCCAACCGTATCGGGCAAGGGATCGAGTTTGATTACTGCTGTTGCCATGCCGCCTTTGCGCTGGAAGATGCCGGTATTGAATCAATTATGGTCAATTGCAATCCGGAAACCGTATCGACCGATTATGACACCTCTGACCGGCTGTATTTTGAACCTTTGACCGAAGAAGACGTGCTGGAAATATGTGCTGTGGAGCAATCCAAAGGTACATTGCTGGGCGTAATTGTGCAGTTTGGCGGGCAGACGCCCTTGAAACTGGCCGAGGCACTGGAACGTGATGGTGTAACCATTTTGGGTACATCCCGCGACGCTATTGATCTGGCCGAAGACCGGGAACGATTTAAGGCATTGCTGGAGGATATGGGCCTGACCCAGCCACCAAACGCCATTGCCAAAACCGAAGAAGAAGCCCTGGCGGCGGCCGAAAAGCTTGGCTTTCCTCTGGTACTGCGCCCGTCTTATGTTTTGGGTGGCCGGGCCATGGAGATTGTTTCCGGCATGGATGGCCTGCGCCGTTATGTGCGCGAGGCGGTGCAGGTGTCGGGTAAAAGCCCGCTTCTGCTGGATCGCTACGTTAATGAAGCCATTGAAGTGGACGTGGACGCCATTGGCGATGGCGATGAGGTCTGGGTCGCCGGTATTATGGAGCATATTGAGGAAGCGGGCGTGCACTCAGGTGATAGCGCCTGCGCCTTGCCGCCCTATACGCTGGATGCGCCGATGATGTCGCGGCTTCGTCAACAAACCGTCCAGCTTGCCAGGGCGCTTGGCGTGCGCGGTCTGATGAATGTGCAATACGCCATTCAGGGCGATATTATTTATGTGCTGGAGGTTAACCCCCGGGCTTCGCGCACGGTGCCGTTTGTGGCCAAGGCCATTGGTGCACCGGTGGCGGGCATTGCCGCCCGCATTATGGCCGGTGCCAAATTGGTGGATTTTGACCTGCCCGCAATGCCGGACACCCATGTGGCGGTTAAGGAAGCGGTATTTCCGTTTGCCCGTTTTGCCGGGGTGGACCCGGTGCTGGGGCCAGAAATGCGCTCGACCGGCGAAGTGATGGGGCTGGACACCAGTTTCGCCCGCGCCTTTGCCAAATCCCAATTGGGCGCCGGGGTGAACTTACCCTTAAGCGGTACGGTATTTATCTCGGTAAAAGATTCAGACAAAAAGGCGATGATTACCCTTGCCCGCGATCTGGTAGCGCAAGGTTATAGCCTGATGGCCACCGGCGGTACGGCCAGTGCCATTGATGATGCGGATATAAAAGTACGCCGCGTTAACAAGGTTTATGAGGGCCGCCCGCACATCGTTGATGCGATGAAAAATGGCGAAGTGCAGCTGGTCTTTAATACCACTCAGGGCCAGCGCGCCCATATCGACAGCTATTCCATCCGCCGTACGGCGCTGGAAATGGGTATTCCGTATTTCACCACAGCGGCGGCGGCTTCGGCAACGGTGCAGGCCTTGCGCGGTCTTGCCGAGGGTGAACTGGATGTGCAGGCGCTGCAGGAGTATGGGTGAGGCGCTTATCTACGTTTCCAGAAACTGAACTTTTCTAAATTTGAAAATTTGATTAAACCTGCGCTTTATCTGTCTGCAAACTGATTTTGGGGACAAACCATGACCATGCGTACATTATTAGTCATTATTTTCACCGCTTTATTGATACCGGGTGTTGCCAGTGCCAATCCCGCCATTGCCGAGCGAATAGAGACCGCACTAGCCGCGCCGGACCGGCCTGAAAGACAGACCCAAAGGGATGCTGCGCGCCAGCCCGCCAAAGTATTAGCCTTTAGCACCATCAAACCGGGCGATGCGGTTGCTGATCTGGGTGCCGGCGGCGGGTATTTCACCCAGTTGATCTCCAGCATTGTAGGCGAGAATGGCACGGTGATTGCGCAAAACCCGCCAGAATGGGTAGAAAAATACAAAAGCATTGCGCCCGCATTAGAAATTCTGACCAAAGACCGGGCCAATGTGCAGGCATTAACTGCAGGGTTTGATGCACTCGGGTTTGATGATGCCTCTTTGGATGTGGTGACAATGGCGCTAATTTATCATGATGTTGTGCTTGCAACAGCTGATCGCACAACAATGAATGCTGACCTTTTCACAGCACTAAAACCTGGCGGTGTATTATTAATTACCGACCATTATGCGACAGACGGCAGCGGCGATACCACGATCGATGATTTGCACCGCATTGATGCGGCAATGGTGCGCGCCGAAGTGGAAGCTGCCGGTTTTATTCTGGATGGACAATCCGATGCCCTGAGCCATCCGGACGATGACCGGACGAAAAACGTATTTGACCCGGCGGTGCGCGGTAAAACCGACCGCTTTGTCTATCGGTTTCGCAAGGCGAAATAAAAATATTTTTTTGATCTAACGCGCTGACATACTTGGAAGGCCAGATTGTCATGAGAAAAATGTTATTGTTCATTTCTGCTTCGTTAATGGCAAATTCTGCCTACGCGCAACAAACTCAGGCACCACCGCCTCCCTGTCAGGCAGACATATATCACGCCTTTGATTTCTGGGTTGGCGAATGGGACGTTTTTAACAAAAAAGGTAAAAAAGCGGGTGAGAACTCTATCACTGTGCAGGAAAATGGATGTTTATTACTGGAAAAATGGACATCAGCAGGTGGCGGAACCGGACAGAGTTATAATTTCTACGACTTAACTGTTGATAAGTGGAGACAGGTTTGGATCAGCCAAAGCTCTGTCATTGATTACACGGGCGGCATTAATGCAGATGGTGCCATGGTGTTAAAAGGCACGATAAGTAACCGTAACGGGACCAAATCCCCTTTCAAAGGGGTTTGGACACCAAATGAAGAGGGGACGGTCACCCAGCACTTTCAGCAATATAATTCCAAAACGGAAACATGGAATGATTGGTTTGTCGGCACCTACAAGAGAAAGCCTATAACCGATTAATCAATCTTCACCATAGCAACAGGTCGGCGTTTGTTTCATAGAATAATATAATCCTGTTCACCTACCATCTTGAACCTTTTGCCTTTGATGGTTATATTGACGCCTTCGGTGAGGATCAGGGCTGGCGTGTTGCGGTTCTACCCACGTGAACACAAGAGAATTCTGATACTATGAATAAAGTCCCCATGACCGCCGAGGGCCGCGACGCCCTTGACGAAGAACTTAAATTTCTCAAAACCAATGAGCGCCCGGCTATCATTCAGGCAATTGCCGAAGCACGCGAGCATGGTGATCTGAGCGAGAACGCCGAATACCATGCCGCCAAAGAGCGTCAGGGTTTCGTTGAAGCTCGTGTGAAAGATATTGAGAGCAAACTGGCCCGCGCGCAGGTGATTGACATCCGCGAACTTGGTGGCGATTCCGTCAAGTTTGGTGCAACGGTACGGGTTATAGACGAAGATACCGAGGAAGAGGTCGCCTATAAAATAGTTGGCGAAGACGAGGCAGAAGTGGCCAAAGGCAAGGTCTCTGTGACCTCGCCTATTGCCCGCGCCTTGATCGGCAAGGAATGCGGCGATGTGGTCGAAGTGGTGGCCCCCGGCGGGGCACGTTCCTTGGAAGTTCTCGCTGTTGACTGGGTGTGAGCCCCGCATCAGGAAAACTGAACATCTGGACGGTCGATGATGGCCGGGCAGGCCTTGCCGCTCAAACTCTGGGGCTGGCCGAAGCCGTCAATACACTGGTTGCAGCCAATATTCGCACCCATGTGGTCAGGCGAAAATTATTCACCTTTGGTCAGGTACGCAAACCCGCCGCTGGCATGAACGCACCCTGGCCGGATATTTGTATTGGTTGTGGCCGTGCCAGCATTCCTTATCTTCAGGCCGTGAAAGAATGGTCTGAAGGGCGCACCTTAACAGTTCAACTTCAGGATCCACGGCGTAAGTCTGCCTTGTTTGATCTGGTTATCCCGCCCGAGCATGATCGCCTTGAGGGTGAAAATGTTTTTCCCATTCTGGGCGCCCCCACACGGGTGAACTCCGGGACACTGGCCGACGCAGCGAAAGAATTTTCCAAAGACATGGCACGCTTTCCCCGCCCCCGTCTCGCCGTGATGCTTGGGGGCAATTCACACCACCATAAATTTACAAAAAAAAATTGCCAGCGTTTGATTAAATCCCTGCAAAACCTTCATGGCAGCAAAGTTTCCTTGCTCATTACCACCTCCCGGCGCACGCCCAAGCATGTGATTAAATCTTTGCGCCGCCAGTTTGGTAAAAAGGATCAGGCATGGCTATGGACCGGTGCAAGCAAAGACGGGCCAAATCCGTACTTTGCCTTTTTGCAAGCCGCCGATGCGGTACTGGTAACCAATGATTCGACTAATATGCTGGCAGAAGCGGCCAGCGCAGGCAGACCAATCCTTCTGTTCTCCCTAAAAGGCAAAGATACAAAGTTTAACCGGCTTTACGAATCTCTGGCTGGCAAAGGCCTGGCACGACCCTTTACCGGCAGTCTTGCCACCTGGCCTGTAGAGCCATTGGATGAGACTACACGGGCGGCAAAGGAAGTGGTGCGCCGCCTTTATTTGCGCTGGCAGGAAAGTGGGAAAACCTGATGCTGCGCCAGATGCTCTCCAAATCATCATACCTTTTTGTAAAAAATATGGATCACACTCATGTCTGAAGTTAAGCACCACCGCATTGCCATTATCGGTTCTGGCGCGGCCGGTTATACCGCCGCCATTTATGCCGCGCGCGCCATGTTAACCCCTGTGGTTTTTGCCGGACTGCAACCGGGTGGGCAATTAACCATCACCAGTGAAGTGGAAAATTACCCGGGCTTTGCCGAGCAAATTCAGGGCCCCTGGTTGATGGATCAAATGCGCGAACAGGCACTGGCTATGGGCACGCAAATCATCGAAGACACCATCGTCAAGGTTGAGCTTGATAAACGGCCTTTCACACTGCACGGCGATAGCGGGCAGGTGCACACCGCCGATGTGGTCATCATCGCCACCGGGGCGCAAGCCATGTGGCTGGGCCTGCCGTCCGAAGAAAAATTTCAAGGTTTTGGCGTTTCCGCTTGCGCCACATGCGACGGGTTCTTTTATCGTGGCAAAGAGGTGGCCGTTATCGGCGGTGGTAATACGGCGGTTGAAGAAGCGCTGTTTCTCACCAACTTTGCCTCAAAAGTAACGCTGGTGCATAGGCGCGATGAATTGCGGTCAGAAAAGATTTTGCAGGACCGGCTTTTCAAAAACCCCAAGGTAGAAATTCTCTGGGATCATGTACTGGAAGAAATACTGGGCGACGACAATCCGCCGGGGGTTACCGGCATGCGGGTGAAAAATGTCAAAACCGGCAAGGCAAGCGAACGCAAGCTTGATGGCGTCTTTATTGCCATTGGCCACAAGCCCGAAACCAGCCTGTTCGATGGCCAGCTGGAAATGAAACAAGGCGGTTATCTGGTCACCGCACCCGATAGCACTGCCACCCAAATTCCCGGGGTTTATGCCGCCGGTGATGTCACTGATGACAAATACCGCCAGGCCGTCACCGCCGCCGGCATGGGGTGCATGGCTGCGCTGGAAGCGGAGCATTTTTTAGCGTCAATGGATGATGAAGGCTGATACAGGTATTGGTCGGTTTGGGCGTTGAGGGCGATGCGACAAAGCCGCACATTTTGTTGACTGCGCTTGCCCAGAGTAACAGTATTCCTTATGTGAATGCCCTGACCATAAATGGATGTTACTCCCATGCCTATTGAGCGCGATAACAACGCCTTTCCCATGAGCGAAGCCAATAAACTGGTGGCGGATCTGATGAAACCGGACCCGCGCATTTACTGGCCGGATTTTCTCATCTCGGTCACACTGGGCTGGGCCGCCTTTGCCGTTGCCGTCATTTCCCCGACATTTTCTTTTGCCGGGCTAGCCGCCGTGCTGATCTCAACGCTGGCGCTTTATCGGGCTGTATTATTCACTCATGAGCTGGCGCATTTGAAAACCGGCACATTCAAACTTTTCCGCCTTGTGTGGAATCTCCTGTGCGGTTTTGCCATGCTGATCCCCAGCTTCACCTATCACGGCGTGCATCGGCACCATCATGTACACAGTGTTTATGGCACGTCCGAAGATGGCGAATATCTGCCCTTTGGCGCGGGTAATCCTTTTGGCATTATTGGTTATATGTTTTTGATCTTTATCCTGCCGGCTTTTTTTGTGGTCAGGTTTTTGGTGCTGGCTCCGCTCGGCTGGTTGTTGCCACCCTTGCGTAAACTGGTTTGGGGGCGGGCATCATCGCTCACCATTGATCTGACTTACGTGCGCGCTACACCAAAGGAAGGCGATCCCAAAACCCTGTGGTTTGCCCAGGAATTTATGGCCTTCGCCTATGGCTGGACCGCCCTGGCGCTGGTCTGGCTGAATATTCTTCCGATAAAGGCGCTGGCCATCTGGTACACGGTGGCCGTGCTGATTTTCCTGTTTAACTCTTTGCGCACTTTGGCCGCCCACGCCTATCGCAATCCGGGTCCCGAAAAATTAAGCATGGCCGAGCAATTTCTGGATAGTGTTGATGTACCGGGTCACCCGGTCATCACCACCCTTTGGGCGCCGGTGGGTTTGCGCTTTCACGCCACCCACCATCTATACCCGCGCATGCCCTATCATAATCTACCCCACGCCTATGTGCGCCTGCGCGACGGGCTAAGCGATAATTCTATCTATTTACGTGCCAGCCGGAAAAATCTGGCTGATGCTTTGGTGCGCTTATGGGGCGATGCGGCGGCGGTGGAACGTGATAAACACGCCCACCCGGCGGAGTAAACTCAAGCCTTTAGCCGCGCCTCTAGCCCGACTTTCACCCCCGGCCATTCCTCACGCAGGATTGAGAAAAACACTGAATCTCGCCAGGAACCATCCCACAGCCTGACATGGTGGCGCAGTGTGCCTTCACGCACAGCACCCAATTTGATCATGGCATTTTGGCTGTGCACATTTTTAATGTGGGTTTTTAACTCTACGCGTTCTGCACCACATGCAAACGCGTGATCCAGTAATAGCAATTTACACTCCGGGTTGACCATCGTGCCGCGATGGTCCGTCACATACCAGGTCCAGCCAATTTCCACGCGGTCAAATTGAGGTGTGATGACCAGATAGGCGCTATGGCCTATCACCTCATCACCAATAATAACCGCATGGCTGATGGCACTGCCTCGGGCTTGCTCTGCCAGACGGTCATCAAACCAGGCATCAAAGTGTTCACCATCACCGCGAATAGTCATTAACCGCCACATGTCAGGCACATCTGCGGCTTCGCGCATGGCCTCACGATGCGCCTCAACCAAAGGCTCAAGGCGCACGGTGTTTCCAATCAGGGTTTCGGCAACAAGCTCCATTATGCCTTATCTTTCTGTGCCCATAACTCAAACAACCGTGCCTCTTTCAAAAAAGCATAATGGCCGTTCATAACGCTTAAGATAAAGCCGCCCAGTCCATTTAAACAATGGCGGCGAAAGAGATATGTCTTTACGAAAATCAACGGGCCGACAAGAACGAGTTTTAGTAGATTTGGGCGTTTGCCTGCCTCAAATTTTTCCGCCGCCCTTAGCCTTGAATAGCTCTCTATTTTACCCAAACGCAAACCAATTTCATCATCACCATAATGAATGATCGCACCCCTGGCATCGCGCACCTTACCTTTCATACTAATGGATTCATGCACCAGCTTTGGCGCAAAACGGGCTACATCTTTGCGAAAGAAACGAATTTGCCTTTGCCCGTGTGTCCAGGGATGAGGGCGTTTACCCAGCACCATATCTCTGCGCGGAATGCTCAAACCGGCACAATCCGGCGCCGTTATGAACTCACGTAGTTCTTCGCGTAATTGCGCCGTCACTTCCTCATCGGCATCAAGGGTGAGCGCATAATCTTTTTCGCAAAGACCCAGAGCATAATTTTTCTGCGCGGCAAAATTTTCAAAACCATGATGCACCACATGAGGGGTGAATTGCCGGGCGATCTCAAGGGTTTTGTCTGTACTGCCAGAATCCACCACCACCACATGGGCAAAATCCGCAACACTGCGCAAGGCGCGGCCAATATGGCGCTCTTCATTCAAGGTGATGATAAAGACGCTGGCGTCAATTTTGGTCATGAGCGACCCATCTGGTTAAACGCTATACATTAAAGCGAAAATGCAACACATCGCCATCGGCGACGATATACTCTTTGCCTTCGGCGCGCATTTTTCCCGCTTCCTTGGCACCCAGTTCGCCATCACAGGCAACAAAATCTTCATAGGCGATGGTTTCAGCGCGGATAAAGCCTTTTTCAAAATCTCCATGGATGACCCCGGCGGCCTTTGGCGCATTAACGCCTTTTTTAATGGTCCAGGCACGGGCCTCTTTTGGCCCGACGGTGAAATAGGTTTGCAAGTCCAATAGCTCATAACCGGCATGGATAAGGCGATCCAGTCCCGGTTCCTCCAGTGCCAGCTCAGCCAGATATTCGTCTCGTTCCCCGGCTTCCAGCACAGCAAGCTCGGCCTCGATCTGCGCCGAGATCACCACCACCGGCGCGCCCTCGGTTTTGGCAAATTCCTCGACGGTGCGCGAATAGGCATTGCCGGTACCGGCACTGGCCTCGTCCACATTGCACACGAACATGATGGGTTTTGCGGTCAGCAATTGCAAAGCGCGCCACGCCTTGCGGTCATCATCGGGCACTTTGGCACGCCGCGCCGGATTGCCTTCGCGCAATTGTTCCAGCGCCAAATCCATCAACGCAATGGCAGCCTTGGCTTCCTTATCGCCAGAGCGGGCCTTTTTTTCGGCACTGGCCACGCGCTTCTCCAGACTTTCAAGATCGGCCAGCATCAGTTCCGTTTCCACGGTTTCCATATCGCTTAGGGGGTCGATCTGACCGTTAACATGGGTGATGTCGTCATCATCAAAACAGCGCAGCACATAAAGCACCGCATCCACTTCGCGGATGGTAGCCAGAAACTGATTGCCCAGCCCCTCGCCCTTGGATGCGCCCTTAACCAGACCGGCAATATCGACAAAATTCATCCGTGCCGGGATCAGTTCTTTTGAACCGGCAATGGCTGCCAGTTTGGCAAGGCGCGGCTCCGGCACAGCCACTTCACCCACATTAGGCTCGATAGTACAAAACGGATAATTTGCCGCCTGCGCCGCCGCCGTTTGCGTCAGTGCATTAAACAGTGTCGATTTGCCTACATTAGGTAGACCAACGATGCCGCATTTAAATCCCATGGTCGCGCTCCGGTTGAAGGTGCGGTTCTTTTCAGACAGCGCCAGTGTCGTCAAGCAGGGCAACCGCCATTCATATTTGTTTGGTGCCTATTACTTGACGATTGCGCACAGGCACGACAATGATCCTACCTTGCATAAAATGCCGGACCAAACCGGCAGGGGAGATAATATATGTTTGACTTTACGGCACACGAAGCGGCAGGGCTGTACCTGGCACTTAACCTGATTTTACTTTTTATTCTGGGCTTTCGTGCCATCAAGGCACGGCAAACCACCGGTATTGGCCTTGGCCATGGCGATAATGAAGACATGATGCGGGCCATGCGCATCCATGCCAATTTTGCTGAATATGCACCTTTGCCCCTCATTGGGCTTTTTGCGCTGGGCGCTCTGGGTGCCTCCGCTATGGTCATCCACGTATTCGGCATCGTCTTTACACTGGCCCGTTATGCGCACGCCTTTGGCTTTACCTCAGCGGGTGAAGGCAGACCTCTTGGCCGGTTTTATGGTATAATTTTTACTGGCCTCACGATTTTAGCCGAAGCGCTGGCGCTGCTGTATTTCATCTTCCTCGGCTAAAGCTGATTGCGAGACCATGGGCGCGGGGTTACACCTTCGCCCATGGATGATATAAATGATCAGTCGCCGGAAACGGCGCAGTTTGCCCCGCTTGTCAAAGAGCTTGTTGGACTGGCCCTGAAAAATGGTGCGACAGCCGCCGAAGCGGTCATTGTACAATCACGCGCCGTGGATGTTTCTGTGCGCGAAGGTGTGCGCGAAGAAGTGGAAAGCGCGGAAAGTCAGGACCTGGGCCTGCGGGTGCTGATCGGTAAACGTCAGGCGGGTATTTCATCCTCTGATCTTTCTTCTGCCGGTCTTGAAAAACTGGCCGGGCGTGCCTGCGCCATGGCCAAAGCCGCCCCGGAAGACCCCTATTGCGGTCTGGCGGACCCGGAGCAACTAGCGGCAGAAAATCAGGATTTTGATCTTTTTGATCCCGGTGTGCCCGATATTGAACACCTGACCGAAACCGCCCTTGCCACCGAGGCGGCAGCATTGGGCGTCAAAAAAGTCAGCAAGTCCGGCGGTGCTTCATCTGGCTGGAGTGCAACGGCAGTTAATGTATATGCCAGCAACGGGTTTGAGACGGCACGGCGCAAAACCTCGCATGGGCGCAGCGTTATGGTACTGGCCGAGCAAGATGGTGCCATGGAGCGCGACTGGGCGCAAAGTACAGCCCATTGGGCAGAAGATTTACGCACATGCGAAGATGTCGGCCTGGAGGCCGGAATGCGCACTGCGGCACGCCTTGGCGCTGTTAAACTGCCCAGCGCCAGTATGGCGGTGATGTTTGAGCCACGCACCGCACGCGCTCTGCTGGGCATGTTGTTGGGGGCCATATCCGGCCCCGGTGTTGCCCGTGGTATTTCATTCCTCAAAGATAAAATGAACGCACAGGTTTTTGCACCGGGCTTTGAAATCATCGAAGACCCGTTTCGCCATCGCGGGCTTGGCTCTTCCGCCGTAGATGGCGAAGGACTGGCAAGGCAAAAGTGGCAATTGGTCCAAGATGGTCATTTGACCACATGGCTTCACTCGCTGTCTTCAGCCCGGCAATTGGGCGAAACACCAACAGGCCACGGCGCACTGGGCCTGGGCGGACCACCAGGGGTGGGCACCACCAATGTGCATATTGTTGCCGGGGTTAAAACACCGGAAGAGCTAATGGCGGATATGGGCAAGGGTATTTTGGTCACTGACGCTTTTGGACCCTCATTTAATGCTGGCACGGGCGACTGGTCGGTTGGTATTGCCGGGTTTGAGGTCAGGAACGGGGTTCGTGCCGGGGCGGTCAATGAGATGACGGTTGCCGGTAATTTGATGGATATTTATGCGCGTCTTATTGCCGCTTCTGATCTGGAATTTCTTGGCAGCACCAACACACCTTCGCTAATGGTCGAAGACCTTAGCGTCGCCGGGCAATGAACGCGGACAACATATCTGACCTGACATTGTTGCACGAGGCGGCACGGCACGGCGGTGCCTGCGCCATGAGCTGGTTCTCAGACCCTGGCGAAATTACCCAGAAAAGCCATAACCATCCGGTGACCCAGGCCGATCTGCAAACTGACGCCCTGCTACGTGATTTTTTAAGCGCTGCACGGCCAGACTATGGCTGGCTATCCGAAGAAAGCCATGACGATGGGTCCCGGTTAATCGCAAGGCGCAGTTTCGTGGTGGATCCCATTGATGGCACGCGTGCGTTTATTCAGGGCAAGCCGCATTTTACCGTCTGTATTGCCGTGATTGAGGCTGGGCGCCCAATTGCCGCCGTGGTTTATAATCCGGCTTTGGATGAAATGTATTGCGCACAAACGGGCAAAGGGGCGACGTGTAATGACACCCCTGTTGCTGTCAGCAACACCTGCGAACTGGAAGGCATAAACATGCTGGCCAGTGATGGTTTGTTCGCTCATAAAAACTGGGCGCAACCCTGGCCAAAAATGCACACCGGCACACGCAATTCCATGGCCTATCGCATGGCATTGGTTGGTGCCGGGCAATGGGATGCTACCTTGACCTTGCGGCCAAAATCGGATTGGGACATTGCCGCCGCCGAGCTGATCGCAACAGAGGCCGGGGCCATAATTACTGACCCGGCGGGGCAAGCCTTTCGTTATGACCTGCCAAAGACTGTAAAAGATGGCGTGATTTGCGCTGGCCCCGCTTTGCACACCCTGATATTAGAACGCGTTCGTAATTCAAAAAAATCGAGACAAACCCCATGAACACTCCGCGTCAGCGCACAGATGAAAAACAACTCCTGCACATTGTCATTGGCGGCGAGCTGAATGACGTCAACAAGGTTTATTTCAAGGACTTGAGCAAACTGGATTTTATCGGTGCCTACCCCGATCATGCCAGCGCCTATGCCGCCTGGAAATCTGCCGCCCAGCAAACCGTGGATAACGCCCATATGCGTTATTTTATTATCCATGCCCACCGCCTGATTGACCCGGAACACGACCATCACGACAACTGATAGAAATTCCTCTCTTCGCTTCTGGCGGCAATGGGTAGCGCCACATTGGCCACAACTGGTTCTGGCGGGTACCCTTATGGTGTTGGTTGCCGGGGCAAACTCGCTTTACCCCGTTATCGTCCGCTGGGCGGTTACCCTGCTGTCGGCAAATGATCCGCGCATACTGGGTGTGGTTCCTCTTGGTATTATAGCACTGACACTTTTCAAGGCGGCCTCGCTTTACGGGCAAACTTTGGTCACTAATGCGCTTGGTCTGCGTATCGCCACGCACTTGCAAAATGTGTTGTTTGGGCATTTGCTGGGCGCGGACTTTGGCCAGACCAGCCGCGTTCCAACGGGGCAGTGGGTGTCACGCCTGACCAATGATATTAATCTGGTGCGCGAGGCTTCATCCCGCGCCTTGACCAATCTGGTGCGCGATGCCCTGACGGTTATCGGTACAATTGCCGTCATGATCTGGATAGACTGGTTGTTGGCGGCACTGGTGTTTGCACTTTATCCACTGGCGGCATTGCCGGTGATACATATTGGCAAGACCGTGCGCCGCCTTTCAACGCGAGGGCAGGCCCAGCTTGGCCGGTTAACTGCGCTTTTGACCGAAAGCCTTTCAGGAACACGTATGGTCAAAACCTATCAGTTGGAAGACCATGAACAACAACGTGCCGACAACAGCTTTGAGGAACGCCGGATACTTGGCTTTAAGGTTATGGCCAAAAAAGCCCAAGTGGACCCGCTATTGGAAATCGCCGGTGGTATCGCCTTTGCCGCCGTTCTGGCCTTTGCCGGATGGCGGGCCAGCACTAATGGTGCGCCCATTGCCAATCTTATCGGCTTTATAACGGCGTTGGCGGTGATGGCCCCGGCGGTACGGGCCATTGGCACGCTAAATGCGGTCTGGCAGGAAGGGGCGGCAGCGCTTGACCGGGTATTTGCGCTGCTTGATGAGAAACCGGAAATAACCGAAAGCCCCGATGCAACGCCCCTGAACGTGACCAAAGGCGAGGTGCGTTTTGATGATGTGAGGCTTTCCTATGACGGCGGCAATGCCGTACTGACTGACATCAGCTTTTGCGCCCCGGCGGGCAAGACCCTGGCGCTTGTGGGGCCATCAGGGGCAGGAAAGACCAGCATCTTTAATCTTATCCCCCGGCTTTATGATCCCGATGCGGGCAGTATTTGCATTGATGGCACGCCCATAACCGATGTCACATTGGCCTCATTACGCGAAACAATTGCGCTGGTGTCGCAAGATGCAGTTCTGTTTGACGGCAGCATCTATGAGAACATCGCCTTTGGGCGCCTTGGTGCCTTGCAGGATGATGTGATTGACGCAGCCAAAAAGGCAGCCGCCCATGAGTTTATTCAAGACCAGCCCGAAGGTTACCAAACGCAGGTTGGCGAACATGGCCACCGGCTTTCAGGGGGGCAGAGACAGCGCATAGCCCTGGCCCGTGCGCTGCTTAAAGACGCGCCCATTTTATTACTGGATGAAGCCACAAGCGCGCTGGATGCAGAAGCGGAGGTCAAGGTACAAAAAGCGCTGGCGGTGTTAAGCCAGGGCCGCACGACCATTATGATCGCCCATCGTCTGGCCAGCGTCCGCAAGGCAGACCATATCCTTGTTCTTGACGAGGGGCGCATAGGGGAAGAAGGCAGTCACGACGAATTGCTTGCCCGCGGCGGGCTTTATGCCCGTCTGGCAAAGGAACAGTTCAGCGATTAATCGCTCTCGGCTTTAGCCAGTTCATCAGCGGCCCATTCTCCAAGCTCACGCCCGGCACTATGCGCGGCTTCATCTATTGCCGCCGCAATGGCACTGAGCTGGTTCTCCCTAGCCCGTACGGTAGCGTTAAACTGTTTTTGGGCAATCAAGGTACGAGAACGCCGGTTAATCAACTTGGCACGGATGGTCACCCGACCAAGGGGTGCGGCCTCATCACCGTTATCGTAGACAATTTCAAAATGACGGATCTCAGCCATCATACCAAAGGCCGGATGCACCCCCTCTTGCGGGGCAACCACATTCAGCCTGCCCGTTGCCAACAGCGAATCCCCCAATAACTCAGCCATAATTTGTGGTACCGGTGCAGCCCAGCGTGCGCCGGCGGTATAGGCAATGCCCTGCTCGCCCTGCACAACGGCAATGCGATTATTGCGCAAGGCCTTGGGCGTACGTGGTAATTCGACCAGCACCACAGGTGTGGCAGCCAAATCTTCGGGCAAGGTTATTTCGCTAAGCCTGAAAATATCCGGATCCGGCCCCGGTTTGGGCAAGACCGAAATACACGATGCCAGCATTATTGATGCTGCTAAAACTGTTATGTACCCCCTCATCGTGGCACCTCCACTTCTTTTATAGGCTCGCCGGAAATAAATTCACCCGGATTACGGTCGATCTCCTCCATAATCTGCTCAAGCGTTTGGGTAAGAGAGCGCAATTGCGATAA
Organism: Robiginitomaculum sp.; assembly: GCA_021776515.1. GTDB lineage: Bacteria > Pseudomonadota > Alphaproteobacteria > Caulobacterales > Maricaulaceae > Robiginitomaculum_B. The sequence continues at coordinate 26,808 of JAJFFS010000009.1, forward strand.
TGTCAGGGTCAGTTCGCTTAGCCCTTCCTTGCTGAATTCCGTCAGCGGTTCGCCAACATTATCCATGAAGGCATTGGCTTTAGTGGAGGCTTCTTCCAATTGTATGGCTGCATCAGTAAAGGCCAAAATCATCGCCTTGGCATCTTCAGATATGACCTTGTTACCACTTATCAAAATATCCTGAACCGTCACGGCCGCTTTGGCCGCCTCGTCCGCTGCTGTGCCCGCTGATCGTATCATCGCTCCAAAATCTGCAAATAATGTCTCCTCATCGGCCAGCCGAGTGGTAACGATTTCCATATTATCCAGCACATTAGATAATGCGGTCATATTCTTGGTACTGAAAAGTACGTTAATACGCACCAGGGCAGCGTTGGCCGCCAGCATCATGTCATCAGCACCAGCAAACAATTCATCAAGCTGGGCCTGGCGAGACGGGATTTTTGCATAAAGCTCATCCGGTTTCATTTTCAATGCCGGGCTGGCAGCACTGCCCCCATTGATCTGGATATAGGAAAGGCCGGTAATACCTTGTGGCTCTAACTGGGCATAGCTGTCTTGCTTGATCGGTGTTTCTGCAAAAATTCTGATGCGGGCGACCACGATGTTATTGGGATCCACCCTATCAAGTCCCAAATTACTGACCTCACCAACCTTGATACCGTTAAAACGCACCTCACCAGATTTTGAAAGACCACGCACTGGCCCCTCAAATACTACATCGTATTCGACAAATTCCTGATCGAAACTGACTTGCCCCAGCCACAGGGTAAAGAATGCCGCCGCCGCAATAATAGCCAGCGTAAAGGCACCAACCAGCGCATAACGTGATTCAGCCTCCATTATTTAGTCTCCCCTCACCTTTGGCAGCCCGACTGCGTTTGCCATGAAAGTACGATCGTATCCACGGATGTTCAGACAGTAACACGTCTTCTATGGGTGCCACAATTTCCACCCTTTTATCAGCCAGCACCGCTATACGGTCGCAAATTGCATACAGACTATCCAGATCATGGGTTATCATAAAGACGGTCAGATCAAGCGTGGACTGTAAATCAGCGATCAGTTCATCAAAGGCGGCGGCGCTAATAGGGTCCAGTCCCGAGGTTGGCTCATCCAGAAAAACAATTTCAGGGTCCAAAGCCAAGGCGCGGGCCAGTGCGGCACGTTTCAGCATACCCCCTGAAAGCTCGGACGGTTTTTTAGCCCCGGCTTCGGCCTCCAGCCCGGCCAGCATAATTTTCATATCGGCCAGCTCGCTCATCAGTGTTTCAGACAGGTTTGTGTGCTCGCGCAGAGGCAGCAACACATTTTCCTTCACCGTCAGGGATGAAAACAGTGCACCATTTTGAAAAAGAACGCCCCAGCGACTTTCCAGTCCACGGCGCGCTTGTGTACTTCGGGTGCTGTGCCCCAACACTTCAATTGTGCCTCCCTGCGGGGACCGTAAACCCAGTATAGTATTCATCAACACTGATTTTCCGGTGCCGGAACCGCCCACCAGCCCCAGCACCTCGCCGCGATGAACATCAAGATCAAGGTTTTGATGAACCACATGCTTGCCAAACGCATTGGTAACACCGCGCACTTCAATCACGTTTTGCTGTCCCAAAGTGTTCACCAGTCCAACTCCAGATAAATCATGGCAAAGACGGCATCAATAAAGATAACGGTGAAAAGTGCCTGCACCACAGACGCCGTTGTGCGCTCACCCAGCGATTGCACGCTGCCGCCCACCAAAAGGCCCTGACGGCAACCGATGAGGGAAATGGCCAGAGCAAAAACCGGTGCCTTGGCAATGCCGACCCAAAAGTGAATAAGCGGCACATTTTCCTGCATACGGGCTACAAATAACGAGGGGGAAACATCCAGTACCGCCCAGGTCACCAGACCACCACCGACCAGCCCGGCCATAGTGGCGGCAAAGGCCAGCACCGGGGCCATAATAATACAGGCGATGACACGAGGCAGAACCAGCACCTCAAACGTATCCATGCCCAACACCTGCATGGCATCAATTTCCTGGCGCATTTTCATGGCCCCGATATGGGCGGTAAAGGCAGAGTTGGAACGCCCGGCCAGAATAAGCGCCATCATCATCACGCCAAATTCACGCAAAACCGCCAGCGCCACCAGATCCACAGTAAATAGCGAAGCGCCAAAACGGCCCAAAAGGTTAGCCCCCAGAAAGGCCACCACAGCACCAATAAAAAATGCAAGAAGCGCAATGATCGGCAAGGCGTTTACACCAGCCTCCTCGGCAACGGTAATAATGCCGTTCCAGCGAATGCGGCGCGGGTTCATGATCACGCGCCCAAACGTCATTAGCAATTGCCCGAAAAAGGCTGCCGTCTCCACGCCTTCATGCAAGGCATGCATAACCGCCCGGCCAGAGCGTGTAAGGATAATATCCAGAAGCGTGCGCGGCGGATGCGATGAGGGACAAACTTCGGAATTGGCATCTGCTTCGGCCATCAGCTTTTGCGCAACACTGTGTTCGCCAATAAATTCAAAATGCACATGGGGCCGGTCGCAGGAACGCACGGTGCGGCCCAAAACAAAGGCACCAGCCAGGTCAATCCGGCCCAGCCGACGCACATCAAAAACCGCCGACCTTTCACCAATTTGAGCTTCCAGCGCCCGCAGGCGTTTGTCCACTTGCGCCAGATTATCTGTCACCCAGTCACCAATGGGGGTCAGAACAACACGCCCGTCTTCCCTGCTTACAGAGATGTCGATAGGGTCTCTATCTGTTCGCCTTGCTCCCATTGGTCCACGCAATCAGGCCAGAGACGAAGCGTCAAGCAAAAGGAGTAGATATAATGCGCCGACTTGAGCTTATTCAGGAAAGCTGGCCCATCATTGGCGACTTTCGTATTGCCCGAGGTTCCAAAACTCACGCCCATACCCTGACCGCCTTATTGCAGGAAAACGGGACAACCGGGCGCGGCGAATGTGTCCCCTATGCCCGTTATGGCGAAAACATGGATAGCGTCACCGAACAGATAGAAACCGTACGCGCGGCGTTGGAAAACGGGCTGACACGCGAGGCATTACAAACTGCCCTTCCCGCCGGGGCTGCGCGCAATGCCCTTGATTGCGCACTATGGGATTTGGAGGCCAAACAAAGCGGTATTCCTGTGTGGCAGCGCGCCGGGTTAGCGGGGCCAAAGCCAGCACCAACCGCACTAACCATTTCAATTGCTGAACCTGCTGTCATGGCAAAAAAGGCACAAGCGGCAAAGGCGTTTCCACTTCTGAAGTTGAAACTGGCAGGTGATGGCCAGGATCTGGCGCGACTTTGCGCCATTGATAACGTGCGCAGCGATGCGAAGCTGATACTGGATGCCAATGAAGGGCTGAATATGACCCAGCTTGAAGAGCTGCTGCCAAAACTGGCAGAGTTTAATATCGCCCTTATCGAGCAGCCTTTACCTGTGGGTGAGGATCATGCGCTGGCCGGACTGCGTTCGCCCATTCCCCTTTGCGCCGATGAAAGCCTGCATACCAGCGCGGATCTGAAACACCTTGCCGGGCTTTATGATGCGGTAAATATCAAGCTGGATAAAACCGGCGGCCTCACCGAAGCCATCGCTTTGGCAAAAGAAGCCAAGGCGATGAACTTACAGATTATGCTGGGCTGTATGGTGGGTACATCGCTGGGCATGGCCCCGTCCCTGATGCTGGGGAGTATGGCAGATTTTATCGACCTTGACGGGCCGCTATTGCTGCAAAGCGACCGGGAAAACGGCCTGCATTATGATGGCGCTCTGGTGCATCCGCCCACGGCGGAGCTGTGGGGTTGATCTGCGCGCCTTCTTCCACAAACACCTGCGCCAATCGCCCGCCAAGTTGGGCGCGCACGAGAAAGACGCCAAGCACCAGGGTGAAGAGCGCCAATACAGCGGTCATACCCCAAAGCGCACCGGCTGGGCAATTATCACCAAACCTACGAATTTTACGGCGGCGGTGTTCAATGGCTTAGGAGCGGAAAAGAGGCATCAGCCTTTATCTTGCGAAACGTATACTCTATCTCCAATGACAAACCGGTGACCTTTTGGCCAAAGGCTATCTATCGCTTGTGTACATGACTCATAATCATCGGCACAAACTGATCCCTTGAATTTCAATTTATACATTTTTCTTAATTGCTTACTTGTAGGGAACCAAAAGTCATTTTCAAATTCCATTATTTTCCAGGGACATTCGTTGGCACGATAATCAACGGTGAAGTCACTGCGCCCTAATTTGACCAGCACCTCTTTCCAAAACTCGTTATTGACACCAGCGTTTAATTGTAGCGCATTGAGGTTTTTTGAATCAGAAAAAGTACAATGTTCAAGGCCGTATTCAGCATTTTCCCTCATTAAATGCTCTATCATCATGGCGTTCCAGTGAAAGCCAATGAGTGGAGCATGAGGCGTGGGAACATTTTCCTTTGGCGCAGGATAACGAAATTCAATAGATTTTGCTGCAGGCAATATGTATTCTGCACAAGCGGACAGACATAGCTGGCTAATAATGATTTTGTATTTTTTATCAATTATTTCGTTTGCAATCTCTAAGGCATCACTTGGCAGTCCACCTGGCGATATAAATATCAACTCTTTATATCCGTCCTCCAAAGAGAGAACCGAGTTTTTTACCCTCTCCCGCAATGGGCCCGCAAGATAGTACGAATTTATTTTTCCCTCTGCAGGAGAATTTTCTCCAGCTTTCTGTTTTTTTTCAACGCTACACGACAGAATGGAGAAAACCGCCACTATGAAAAATACTGATTTTCTGTATTTTATAACCACTGATTTTCCTGAATATACGGATTGTTAAAACCCTGTAACCCTTGCCATCAATACACCGAGCACTCGTCGGTGCTCACCACATATATCTGAATACTCAAATATAAACTACCCACCGATAGGATTGGTATGAGGCCAATTGGGGCATCCAGGATCTAACAAGTCATTGATTATTCCTCCTGCAAGTGCCCCTGCGCCACCGTCTGCAATCCTTGTATGACCATACCCGTTTAACGATGCTTGCATATCGCCAAAGCTAGAAAACCCAGACTTTGCGGATCACTCCCGGCGCAGCACTTTATCAACCAGCGTATTGCCAAGCCATGATGCCATAAACGCATCCTTCACCGCCGGGGGGTCGTAAACATCACGCACCCAGTCGGCAAAGCTGATCGGGTTTTCCTGAGCATAATCCAGATAGCCTTGAAAGAAAAAATCCAGCATGCCGGTTTTACCCTGGCGTACATGAAGGTATTTCAAGCTAAGCTGCTGTGCAGCCACTTCTATGCGTTCGTTTTTACGAAAGTGCATATATAATGCCGCCATAAATCCGGCCCGGTCAGCGCCGGATTTACAGTGCATCAAAGCCGGGTATTCGATATTTTCAAATAAGTCACGGGCAGCAAAGATCACCTCTGCTGGATGCACATCGCGGGATTTAACCGTAAAATTGACCAGCTTTATGCCATGGCGTTCACAGGCCTCTCGCTCCAGCGCATGAAACCCTGACGTGGTGCCACCGCGTAAATTGATGATGGTTTTAATGCCACGCTCTGCCCAGTGGGCAATCTGGCGGGGGCTTGGTTGATTGGACCGCACCATCTCATCGGAAATCCAGTGGATGTTTTGAAACCAGATGCGTAAAAAGCCATGATCGCGCCACAGCAGATCATGATTTGCCCGGCGACGGCCCTTTGGGGTAGAAAGATCAAAACGCATCAGGTCACACTTCATATAAACACAAAACGTGTCATAACCTGTGTAAACGGGCTAATCCATGCTGAAACAGATTTTTAGATCCGCAATAGTGCAAAACCTGCTGGCCGTATTGCTGGCGGGGTACATGCGTCTGGTCAAGGCAACGACGCGCTGGGAAGTGCGCGGGTTAGAGCACGTCACACCGATTTGGGACAAGGACGAGGGTGTCATTGGCGCACTTTGGCATGGCCGGGTGCTCATGAGCATGGCGGCATGGCCCGAAGATAAACAAGCCCCGGCATTTTTAATCTCACGCTCCCCTGATGGTAGGTTTATCGCCCGCGCAACAACAATGCTGGGGGCAGAGGTTATTCGCGGCTCAGCCAAAAACCAGCGTAAAGACAAGGACAAGGGCGGCAGCGCGGCTTTTCGCCAAATGATAAAACATGTGCAAAGCGGCGGCTGTATGGCGCTGACCCCGGACGGGCCGCGTGGCCCGCTTATGCACGCTGGCATGGGGGCTGTGCGACTGGCCAGACTAACCGGCGCGCCGATACTGTGCCTTTCCTGGTCCACCCGTTGGCGCAAAGTGTTTTCCAGCTGGGATCGTTTTGTACTACCCTTACCATTTGGGCGCGGCGTGATTGTCTGGAAAGAAGCCATCACTGTCCCCAAGAATGCAGATGATGAAATGCTGGAGGAAGGACGGCAACAACTGGAAAACTTCCTGCGAGACGCCACCTGTGAAGCCGACAAAGCCTGCGGACATGCCCCGCTTGAGGTGACGTCATGAGACCTTTGGGGCTGAACCTTTATCGCGCAGCTACGGGCCTGCTGTCACCTCTGGCACCATTATGGCTAAAACACCGGGCCAAGCACGGCAAGGAAGACGCAGAACGCCTTGGAGAAAGAACAGGCAAGCCCGGCGCTGGCCGCCCCGATGCCTTCCCCGATGGCCCGCTTGTCTGGCTGCATGGTGCCAGTGTTGGCGAAGCAGAAATGGCGCTTAACCTGATGCAGGAAATAGGCGCAGCGCGTACTGATGTGCGGTTTTTACTGACCAGCGGGACGCGGACCTCGGCCACACTGATTGCCAAACGGCTGGGCAAAAATGCCCGGCACCAATATCTGCCTTTGGATACACCCGGTGCGGTGCGGCGGTTTTTATCTCATTGGCACCCGGAAACAGGGGTGTTTATCGAATCAGAACTTTGGCCCAATCTCATTCTGGCCGCGCAAGAAAGAGGCATAAAGCTGGCATTGGTCAATGCGCGCATGAATGCCCGTTCTTTGCACCGCTGGAAACACGCACCGGCAAGCGCAGCTCATTTACTGGGTGCCTTTGACTGGATCGGTGCTGCCGATGAACAAACCACACAAGGCCTGCAAGGCCTTACCAGCCAGACCATCACCAACACCGGCAATTTGAAACAGGCAGCACCCGCGCCCCCCGTTAATAAAAGCACGCTAGTCCATCTGAAAAAAGCATTTGGCGCGCGGCCTGTCTGGCTGGCGGCCTCCACCCATGAGGGCGAAGAGGAAATTGTGCTCGCCGCGCACCGGAAAATTTGCACTGATCACCCCGGTGCCGCCCTCATTCTGGTTCCCCGGCACCCGGAACGGGCAGAGCGCATTGCCGCCTTGTGCAAACAATCAGAACTACCCTGCAACCGCCACAGCACCAGCAAAACACCTGATAAGAAAGCCAGCGTTTATATCGGCGACAGCATTGGCGAGATGGGGTTATGGCTACGCCTTGCCAGCCCGGCCTTTATTGGCGGCTCTCTCTTGCCAGCCCTTACCGGCCATAATCCTCTGGAAGCTATCAAACTGGGCGCACCTGTTTTAACCGGGCCATATCATACCAGTTTTGCGACCCTTTATACGGACCTGCTAAGAGAGAAAGGGGCGCTTGAGGTCAATACATCCAAAGATATTGCACAGGCTGTTCTCAACATCTGGGACGATACCAATTATGCCAAAGCCATGACCGATGCTGCGCAATCACTTACCGAACAAAACGTCAAAGCACCGCTGGCAACAACACTGGCCGCCGTTTTACCCCTCATTGGGGAGACGTCCTGATGCGTACACCAGAGTTCTGGAACCATAAAACCGGATCGTTAAGTGCGCCGCTCACCCGCGCCTTGCTAACCCCGTTATCATGGCTGGTGACACTGGTAGGGCGCGGACGGCAACGGGCTGTAAAATCAACACGCGCCCCGGTGCCGGTGATCTGTCTTGGTAATGTCACCCTGGGCGGAACCGGCAAAACCCCCTTGGCCATAACACTGGGGCGGATGTTGCAAGAAGCAGGGCATAGCCCAGCCTTTCTCACCCGTGGTTATGGTGGCCAGACACGTGGATCGGTGTTGGTTGATGCGTTGCGCCATAGCGCCCGTGATGTGGGCGATGAAGCCTTGCTGCTGGCGCGTATCGCGCCGGTTATTGTCGCCCGTGACCGTGTTGTTGGCGCACAGCTGGCCGCAGCGCAAGGGGCAAGCGTTATCATTATGGATGACGGCTTTCAGAATCCGCACCTGTTCAAGGATTTCTCATTGCTTGTATTGGAAACCGGCAGCGGACTTGGCAATGGACGGGTGTTCCCGGCGGGGCCATTACGCGAGCCGCTAGCCGACGCCCTTGGCCGTGCCGATGCAGTGATTGCTATGGGCGAGGGAAGGTTTGAAACGGTCACGAACCTACCGATTTTATCGGCGCAATTGCTCAACCTGGCACCACCGCCCGGCGGGTCATTAATTGCCTTTGCCGGCATTGGCAGGCCAGGCAAGTTTTTTGATGCGCTACGCGCCGGCGGCGCAGAATTAAAACAGGAAATTTCCTTTGATGATCATCATGTCTATAGCGCAACCGAGGTGGCAAGCCTTCATAACTGGGCCGCAAAGGAAAAAGCCAAACTGATCACCACGGAAAAAGATTTTGTGCGCCTGAGGTCAAACCAGCGCGACAACATAGAGGCTTGGCCGGTAGAAGCCCGCTTTGCCAACCCAGAAACACTTATGGCCATGCTGGCACAGGTGCTGTCCTCATGACCGCACACAAACCATTATGGCAACGTATTGGCTGGCGGCTGGAGGCTCTGCTGTGGGACATAATGATGGGTGTATTTTCAGCCCTGCCTGTTGAAAAGGCTTCGGCCCTTGGCGGCTGGTCCTTGCGCGTTCTTGGCCCGCTTCTGCCCGCGCACCGTGCCGCGCTTATCAATGCCAAACTGGTGTTTCCCGAAATTGATGATGTGAGAGCAAAGGCACTGGCCATGGCCGCCTGGGATAATCTGGGGCGTCTGGGGGGCGAGTTTCCACACCTGCACGAAATGCGACCATACGAGGCCGATGGCCGGGTTGAGGTGCGTGGACGCGAACATCTGGATGCCATTATCGCCTCTGGCAAACCGGCGGTCATTGTTACCGGGCATTTTGCCAATTGGGAGGTCATGGCCGCCGCTATATGCCTTGGCGGACTGAACGCCCGTGTCTCCTACCGCCATGCCAACAACCCGCATATCGACAAACGTATCAATACTATCCGCCATGGTTATGGCGTCCCGGAACTAAGCGCCAAGGGGGAGACCGGCGCACGGGAAATGCTAATTGCCATGCAAAACGGCCAGAGCGTGACGTTTCTGAACGACCAGAAATTTAACCGGGGTATTGAGGCCCCGTTTTTTGGCCATCAACTTATGACGGCGCCCGGACCGGCGCGACTGGCCCGGCGTTTTAATGCGCCTTTGCTGCCGGTTTCTGTAACGCGCTTGCCCGGCACCCGCTTTGCAGTAACGTTTCACCCCCCCCTGCACGCCGATAAAGACCCCGATAAAACCAAAGCCATCGCCAAAACAGTTGTCGCCATAAATGGCTTCTTGGAAGAACAAATTCGCGCCCACCCCCAAGACTGGTTCTGGGTGCATCGGCGCTGGCCCAAAGAGATTTACCGCAAAGGCGATAAATCCAAAGACAGCGCTGCATCCGGATTGACGTAGTATCGGTTGCGCCATTTTAACGACCAGTGCAAATGCGCCCCCGTGGCGCGGCCCGTGGCCCCCACTTTGCCCAGCACTTCGCCTTTTTGAACACGCTGACCGTCCTTCACATCCAGTGCACTCATATGCATAAATACGCTGACCAGACCTTGCCCGTGGTCAAGAAACACCGTGCCCCCTTCAAAATATAAATCCGGGGCGGCCAGTGTCACCACACCGTCCGCCGGGGCGGCAATGGGTGTGCCTTTGGGCACCGCAAAATCCATGCCCATATGCGGGCGTTTTGGCTCGCCATTAAGCACCCGTTGCGAGCCGTAGAAACCGCTAATGCGAGCGCCCTCAACCGGCCTGGAAAACCCGGCAAGAAAATCATCCACAGACACTTTGGTGGCGAAAGCGGTTTTTTTCCGGACGCTGCTTTTACGGATATGGGCCAATTGCGTTTCGGTAAAACTGGATACCTTCCCGGGTGGCAAACCATCTATGCGCTCGATCTTGTAATCATGCGCCGCAATGGCCAGCGGCAGAGACGCGCAAGAGCCACCGGGTGCGCACACACGCAAGGTCATGTTGGGTGCGGCATCGCGCGAAAACCCCAGCACAAAGCGCCCCTTCGCATCCGCTGTCAGGTGCGCCTGAAAACCCCTGGCATCACTGATGGTAATCGTGGCGTCGGGCAAAGTGCGGCACGCCAATAGCGCGCCTTGTTCATACGCACCATGACAAACCGGGGTCGGGTCGGCACTATTGGCAATAAACATGGCCAGCGCGGCAAGCAGGGACATCAGGATGTTTTCTGAACTGTGCGCCAGCGCGTGACCGCGGCAGTGCAATCCACATAGGCTTCTTGCAGCTCGGCACTCCAATAGCGCAGCTCATCTAAAGGGATCTGCTTGCCGGTTTCGGCACACACGACATAAGCCCCGGCCTTCAAAATCAGAAACTCACCATCCCCGTAAGTCAGGTCCGCTTCACCGCTAAAACTTTTGCCAAATCTGTTCATAGGTGCTGATTACCATAATGAGTGTTTAAATTCTAACAAAAAAGCCCGGCTTCTCGACCGGGCTTTTCATGAAAAAATGAAAGTGGACCTTAGCCGCGGCTGCCACCCATAAAGCGCAGCAGAAACAGGAACAGGTTGAGAAAATCAAGATAGAGGCTCAGCGCCCCCATAATCGCAACCCGGCCCGCCATTTCGGCATTAGCCCCGATTTGGTAATAGCTGTGTTTGAGGCGCTGGGTATCCCATGCGGTCAACCCGGCAAACACCACAACACCAATGGCCGAGATGGCAAAATCCATGGCCGAGGATTTAAGGAAGAGATTAACCACCATAGCAATGATAAGGCCAAAAAGCCCCATCATCATGAAGCTGCCCATAGCGGATAAATTCTTTTTGGTCGTATAGCCCCACAGGCTTAACGCACCGAAGGATGCCGCCGTGATAAAGAATACCTTGACGATGGAAAGCCCGGTATAGGCAAGAAAAATATAGGAAAGCGAAAGCCCCATCACTGCAGAAAAAGCGAAAAACCACATGCGCGCCGTACCCGGGGACATCTTCATCACCCGTGCGGACAGATAGATCACAAAGCCGAGCGGAGCCAGCATCACCACCCACCTTAGGGGCGTACCATGCACCATTTGCATGAGGGGCTGACTTTGCGATGCAAAAAATGCCACCAGCCCGGTGATAGCCAGACCAATGCTCATATTATTGTAAATGCCCAGCATAAAGGTGCGCAAACCTGCGTCCACGCTGGTGTCCATTGTCTGTACGCCTGTCATTGTACGATTTGGGGCACGATTGAAATCGTTCATGGTGATCTTCCTCATATGGTGCTGCCCTGTGGCAGCTTTGTAACAATATCGGTGTTTTTAGCACCAGATTCAAGGCTTCAAGCCTCACTTTTCTGTAATGCCCGGCAACGCAGGGTCAGGCGTGCCAAACACACGGATTAGCCATGCCCTGTCAGACTGGCTTGCCCGCCAGCTGAAAACACCACACAATCTCCCTCTACCCGATACGAAACAGGAAATTTTATGCAATACCGTCCGCTTGGCCGCACCGGCCTGAATATCTCCTCAATTGGTCTTGGCACCATGACCTGGGGCCAGCAAAATTCCGAGGCCCAGGGCCACGAACAAATGGATTATGCCGTAGCGTGCGGGGTGAATTTTTTTGACACTGCCGAGCTTTACGCCGTACCGCCAAAGCCGGAAACCCAAGGAAGCACCGAAACCATTATCGGTACCTGGTTCAAGGCGCGGCAAAATCGTGATAAAATTATTCTGGCGACCAAGATTGCCGGGCGTTCACCGATGAACTGGTTTCGTGAGGATGGCGGCAAGACCCGCCTTGTCCCTGCACAAATTGACGAGGCCGTGGAAAAAAGCCTGAAGCGATTACAAACCGATTATATCGACCTTTATCAACTGCATTGGCCTGACCGCAAACTGGCACTTTTTGGGGGCCATGGGTACACGGACTACCCGGAGGACTTTACCGCCTTTGCGGTAATTCTGGAAGCGCTGGAGCGCCATGTGCAAAAGGGTAATATCCGCCATATTGGTGTTTCCAATGAAACCGCCTGGGGGGTGATGCGTTATTTGAATGAGGCAGAGAAGCGCGGTTTGCCCCGCATTGCCTCTATCCAGAACGCCTATAATCTTCTTAACCGTTCGTTTGAAACCGGCCTTGCAGAAACATCATTACGCGAAGATGTGGGCCTGCTGGCTTATTCGCCGCTGGGGCAAGGCGTGTTAAGCGGAAAATATCTGGACGGTGCCAGACCGGAAGGCGCACGCGGCACCTTGTTTGGACGGCTGGAGCGTTATCAGGGGCCGGGTGCCGAGACGGCGATCAAGGCCTCTATGGATTGCGCCCGCAATCATGGGCTTAGTCCAGTGCAACTGGCGTTGAAGTTTTGTGACACACGCCCCTTTGTCACCTCAACCCTGATCGGGGCAACAACCATGGACCAGCTCAAAGAAAACATCGAGGCCTTTGATGTGACCTGGAGTGATGAACTGGAAGTGGCGGCAAACGCGCTCAATGTCGCTCACCGCTCGCCCTGCCCTTAAAAAGGAAAACCCACGCTGATGCGCCTGTTTGCTGCCCTGCCAGTTCCTGATGAAATTGCCGAGCCGCTTTTGGGCCTTCAACACGGAGTGCCGGGCGCACGCTGGCGTCCCCGGGAAAACTTTCACATTACCTTGTGCTTTTTTGGAGACGTTTCTGACCCGGCCATCGCCAAAGAGCTGGACGAGGAACTAAGCCGTATCAATGCACCTGCGTTACATCTGGAACTGGGGGAAATCGGGGTTTTCGGGGGGCGCGAACCCCGCGCCCTGTGGATAGGGTTTGCACAAAACCCGGCGCTTGAAGAGCTGGCCGATGCCTGTAAACAGGCCGCGCAAAGGCTGGGCATAAAGATCGGACGCAAATCTTACCTGCCGCATATTACCCTTGCCTATTGTCGGGGGACCCTGGATGTGGATGCGGCACGGTTTATGGAACGAACGGCGGGCTTTATTGCTCCGGAATTTGAGGTGGATAGTTTCGCCCTGTACCGCAGCCATTTAGGCACTGACCCGGCGCGTTATGTCCCGCAAGCGCATTACATACTGAACAGCTTTTAGGTTTTTCTGGCTTTTTGTTCGGCGCGGTTCCACAATGCCCGGGAAAGGGGATTAAAGATGAACATTGTGCGTCTGTCTATCGGGTTTGCCGCCCTGGCCTTAATAGCGGCGGGATGCGGGGAGCAATCTGCCAAAGCGCCCGTAAGTTCTGAAAGCGCTGCCTTTCAGAAAAAATTACAAACGCAATTACTGGATGCCAAACCCGGTGATGTCATCACTATTCCTGAAGGTACATTCACCTTTGATCGTTCGTTATCACTAACCGTTGACGGGGTGACTATTCGCGGCGCGGGCCATGACAAAACCATTTTATCGTTCAAGGGCCAGATCGCCGGTGCCGAGGGACTTCTGGTCACCGCCAGTGATTTTACCATAGAGAACCTTGCCATTGAAGACACCAAAGGCGATGCCCTGAAAATCAATGAAGGAAAAAATATTGTTATTCGCGCCGTGCGTACCGAATGGACGAACGGACCGGACGTGAACAACGGGGCCTATGGTATTTATCCGGTGCAGACGCAAAACGTGTTGATCGAAGACAGCATAGCTATTGGCGCTTCGGATGCGGGCATTTATGTGGGCCAGTCGAAAAACATCATTATGCGGCGCAACCGGGTAGAACAAAACGTCGCCGGGCTGGAGGTCGAAAACTCTATCAATGCCGATGTTTATGATAATATCGCCACCAATAACACAGGCGGTATTTTAGTTTTTAACCTGCCTAATCTGGAACAGCGTGGTTACCAGACCCGGGTGCATGACAATCAGGTTTTTGCCAATAACCTCAAAAACTTTGCCCATAAAGGGGCCATTGTCGCCAGCGTTCCGGCGGGCACCGGCATTATCATCAGCGCCAATGACGAGGTGGAAATTTTTAATAATGTCATCAAGGACAATAAAACCTCTAACATTGTTATTTCCAGTTATTTCTCCATTGGCTCGATGAACAAAAAAGGCATTAAGGGCAGCTTTGATCCCTACCCTGAGGGCATATTTATTCATGATAATATCTTTGAAGGCGGTGGCAATGCGCCCGCCCCGCTGGAGTTAAAAGCCTTAAAACTGGCCATGTTTGGCCTAAAAGGCCGCCTGCCGGATATTTTGTGGGACGGCTATATCAATGAAAAACTGCCCGCGGATACCAAGCGCCTGTGTGTGCAAAATGGCGCGGCGCAAGTTATCAATGCCGATGGCCCGGGCGGGTATAAAAAACCCAATATGAAACAAGCCGCCTACGCCTGCACCCTGCCTGCCCTGCCCGAAGTCAAACTTTGATATGCGGCTTTGGCTGACCCTGTTGGTATTTGTGGTGGCTTGTTCCGAAGCGCCGCCCACCGTCACGCCTCACATGGAGGAAAACCCTGAAAGGTTAAGCGCCTGGGGTATTGTCGCGGTACGTGGTGATGAGCTGGCGCTTGGACATGATGTTGTACCTTACGATCTCAATACGCCGCTTTATACCGATGCAGCGCACAAGCTGCGCAATTTGTGGATACCACCCGGTAAGTCGGCGCAATATCAAGAAGGGCAGGCACTTGATTTTCCGCATGGCACCATCATTTCCAAAACATTTTATTACCCCAAGGACGATGCTGGAACGCTGCTTAACACCTATGACATGAGCACAGATTTTGCTGGTGAAGGGCTAAACCTGCGCGCCGTCCGCCTGATTGAAACCCGGCTTCTGGTTCACCGCGAAACGGGCTGGGTGGCCCTGCCCTATATCTGGAACAAGGCACAAACCGATGCTGTACTGGAACGCACTGGCGGTGCCATGGCTTTGCGCTTGCAAAAGGGTGATGGGCAAATGCAAGATTTTACCTATGTGGTGCCCAATACCAATCAGTGCGCCGGGTGCCACGCCCCCAACGCCACCACCAAGGCCATCAAACCCATTGGCCCGGCGACGCGCCATCTGAATAAACCCTATACTTATGCCGGCGGCGTGGAAAATCAGCTGGAACATCTGGCCCGGCTTGGATATTTGAGAGGTTTTGACAGTGCCGAGGCGGCACCGCGCAATGCAAACTGGCGCGATGAAAACGAGACGCTGGACAGCCGCGCACGGGCTTATCTGGACATAAATTGCGGGCATTGCCACAACCCGGTGGGGGCGGCGGATACCTCGGCATTATACCTTGACCGGCCAGAGCATACCTACCCCACCGGCAATACCGGCCTGTGCAAGCCGCCGGTTGCCGCCGGGCAAGGCACGGGCGGTTATCGTTTCTCCATTGTGCCCGGCAAGGCAGAACAATCTATCCTTGTCTACCGTATGGCCTCCACCAACCCGGCGGCGATGATGCCAGAACTGGGCCGCTCTACCGCCGACACAGATGGCGTGGCGCTGATTACCGCCTGGATAAACGCCATGGAAGGGGGGTGTGAATAGGTAGGTTCAGTCCCTAACCGGCATGTGGATTGTGAAACATATTCTGGATAATTTTTCCGGACACCAGTTCAAACTCCCAATACCGTTTGTGCGGGCCATCCACCTCGCTGTGATCATCCCAATGAATTTCCACATTTCCGTGTAGCTCGATCACATTGCCTTTATCCCACTGCACAAACAAAATGGAGGCGCGCTTGTTGGTTTGTAAATTACCAAAGGTGTTAAAGAAATAATTGCCCCGGTAATCAGGCACGCGAAACTTGCGGTCGCTCATTATTTCGATAAACCCCGGCGGGCCGCCGCGATGCGATATGTCAGCGGCACCATCATGTTCGGGGTCCATAGCCTGACACGCCGAAGCGATAAAAAAAGTGTCGGCCTTGGCAATGATCGCTTTAACCTCGGCAGGAAAGGTCTCAAAACTTATCCCGGATGTCATGGACTGCGATGCGGGCAGGGGAGAAAACTCACGCGGCACAATATATTTGGGGCAATTGCCATAGGCCTGATCAATCTCGATTTGCAGAAGATCCGGTGTGTTTTTGACCACTTTGCCAAAAAACCTGTTGCGGCGCTTTACCGAGGCCAGCAAACCAAGGCCGCCAACGTTTTGGCCAATGAAAAGCGCGTTCGAGAGATGCTCGCCCGGAGACTGAATGTTCACAAACCGGGCGGAGCTGATGCTGACAAATCCCGGCTTGCCAACCAGAAGTTTGGCGACGGGGGAGCCGTCTTTTTGAGCAAACCCCAAATAAAGGCTGGATAGCAAAGGGTAAAATTCCTGATGCTGTTCAGGCATTTCTGTTTTGACAAAATTGTGCGCAACATCAGCCAGAATTTCGCGCGCGCCCGCACGGGTTTGTAAAAACTTCTCCCCGTCATGAAACGGATCTTTTATACCGTTAAGTGTCATTCTGTCCTCCGCGCTGACCTGTATCCGCTACAACAGAACCCAGATTATATTCAAAAACACTGCCTTGCTCCATAAAATGACGCTGTGCATGAAAGCTATTCAATTATGAGGCCTGCCACCGCATTATAGTGCATGAGCGGGATGACAGAGCGCGCTGGGAAGGCCATATAACGCAGGTGAAACATGTGGGTAAGGGAAGCACCATCATGACCATCGAAAAAGATTTTATCAGCGCGCAGGAACTCTTGCGGGATTCGTTCATATTGGCCGAAAAAATTGTGCTAAGCGGCTTTCACCCGGACTATATCGTTGGCGTCTGGCGCGGCGGCACGCCGGTCGGCATTGCGGTGCAGGAAGCGCTGGATTTTTGTGGCATTCCTTCGGACCATATCTCTATTCGCACCTCATCCTATCATGGCATAGAGCAACAGGACGATAATGTGCGCGTACATGGCCTGCATTATCTGGTTGAAAACATGAGCGCTGAAAACAGCCTTTTGATCCTTGATGATGTGTTCGATTCGGGACGCTCTATTGATGCCATCATCAGCGAGCTGACCCGCCTTTGCCGGCGCAACATGCCCGCTGATGTGCGCACCGGCACGGTTTATTACAAACCGACAAAAAACAAAACTGACCGCACACCGGATTATTACGTCCATGAAACCGAGACATGGCTGGTGTTCCCGCACGAGCTGGACGGCCTGTCGGAAGATGAGGTGCGGGATAATAAAGAAATGCCCGAAAGCCTGATTAAACTACACCGCGCCGCCAATGAAGGAAGCCAATAATGACAGGTCTTGATCCCCGGTTTTTGCGCACACAAGGGTATATCAATGGTCAGTGGATTGATGCCAATAATGGCGCACGCTTTATGGTGCAAAACCCCGCCGATGGCACTGACATAACCCAGGTCGCCGACATGGGGGCCAGTGAAACCAAAGCGGCTATTGCCGCCGCCCATGCCGCCTTTCCCGCCTGGGCAAAACGCACCGCAGGGGAACGCTCTAAAATCCTGCGCAAATGGTTTGAGCTGATTGTGCAAAATGCCGATGCGCTGGCCGCGCTGCTTACCGCCGAGCAAGGCAAGCCATTATCAGAGGCGCGTGGTGAAGTGATCTATGGCGCCAGCTTTGTTGAATGGTACGCCGAAGAAGCCAAACGTATTTATGGCGACACTATCCCGGCCACCGGCGCGGACCGGCGTTTTTTGGTGCTTAAACAACCTATCGGCGTTATCGCTGCCATAACGCCGTGGAATTTCCCCTCCGCCATGATTACCCGCAAAGTGGCCCCGGCGCTGGCCGCCGGGTGCACTGCCGTTGTCAAGCCCGCCGAAGACACCCCATTAAGCGCGCTGGCGCTGGCGGTTCTGGCCGAAGAAGCGGGCATTCCGCCCGGCGTCTTTAATCTTGTCCCCACCAGCACGCCCGCCCCCGTTGGCGAAGCCATGACCTCTGATCCGCGTGTGCGCAAAATCTCGTTTACCGGCTCAACCGCTGTGGGCAAAATTTTGATGGCACAAGCGGCGCAAAACATCACCAAAGTGGCGCTGGAACTGGGCGGCAATGCGCCGTTTCTGGTGTTTGATGATGCAGACCTTGATGCCGCCGTGGAAGGCGCACTGGCCAGCAAATACCGCAATGCCGGGCAGACCTGCGTCTGCGCCAACCGGTTTTATGTGCAAGACGGTATTCATGACGAATTCGCCCAAAGACTGGCCACACGCACCGCCGAACTACTGGTCGGGCGCGGCGATCAACCAAACGTACAGATCGGCCCGCTGATTAATGCGCCAGCCATGGCCAAGGTGGAACGCCTGATGGCAGACGCAAAGGCCAAAGGCGCAAGCGTGCTCACCGGCGGCGACAAACACGGCCAGGGCGATCTTTATTTCACCCCCACGGTGATCACCAATGTCACACCGGATATGGAAATTGCCAACACGGAAATTTTTGGCCCCATCTCGGCGCTGCGCCGCTTTGCCACCGAGGAGGACGCCATCGCGCTGGCCAATGATACGCCGTTCGGGCTGGCCGCCTATTTCTTTGCCCGCGATATGGGCCGCGTCTGGCGGGTGATGGAAGGTCTGGAAACCGGCATTGTAGCGGTGAATACGGGCCTGTTCACATCCGAAGTTGCCCCCTTTGGCGGGGTCAAACAATCGGGCATTGGCCGCGAAGGTTCAAAATACGGCATAGAGGAATTTGTCGAGATCAAAAACGTCTGCATCGCCGGAATCTGAACATAAAAAAACGGGCACCCGCAGGCACCCGTTTTTGTAAACCTGGTTTTTAAATCAGGGTTTCAGGCGATCCACTGTGGTGCGCACAATCGCCATAAGCGAAGCCGCAGCCAACAGGCCGCCATAGCTGGCCCAAATTGCCGAAAGATGACCACCAAGCGCCGGAATGGCACCCCAGGCGCTTGAACTGGCAGCCAGAAAAATGGCTGCAACAATCATCCCTGTGCGGTGTTCCTTATCAACAAAGAAACCGCCCGCCGCGCCAAGCACGGCAATAATTGCGGCATCATAGCCTGTATTGATAAAGGCCAATACGATCGCAGCCAGTGCGCCAACGATCCAGATTATTTTAGCTGTAGACATAGTGTACTCCCCATTATTGTTACCCCAAGGCGCGTATTTTTGGTATGTTTTGCACGCCTATGGTTAATTCCTTAACCATTTCTTACCGCTTGGCAAGCAGAAAATTGGATATTTTTTCCCGGCTGGCGCGTATTTACCCGGTTATATTGTGGTTTTTTATGGCCAGCCCCTACATGTTGATACGGGTTCAAACGTGTCGTCATTGCGGGGAAAACCGGCACCCAATGGTGAGCCTCGACTAGATCCCGGCGCAAAGGCCGGGATGACACGGAGGTGTTGGCGCTAAAGCGACGGTATCAGGCCAGATCACGCCTCGCCTTGCCACATAATGTCATTACCGGACCTGTTCCGGTAATCCAGAACAGTGCCCCCAGGGAATACTGGATTGCCCGGATAAACCGGGCAATGACACATCAGTTTTCCCTACACCCTGACCGTGCACCATGGTAACATGGCACGGAAAAGGAAACCCATGAGCACAGATAGCCCAAAAATTTATCAATCTGCGGACGAACTGAATAAAGAGCAGGAAAAAATCAATTCAGACATTCGCTATTGGAACTGGTTTGATGCCTGGTGGGATCAAGATTTTTCCTGGGAGGGGCTGGAGAAACGGAAAATTGAGAGGTCGGACCAGACCTTGCAGGATTATTGGTACGCGGAAAATGACAAGCTGATCAATTTTGCCGGGCGCACATGGACCCGCTTTCATTTGCCCCCGCATGATAGAGAAGGGAAGGTAAAGAGCGAGAAATTTGGGTTTAAGGATGAGACCTGGAACAAGTATAATTGGCCAGATTGGCATGCCGAAATTAATTGTAAACTGGAGAATGCCGCTGCGTGCTCTGACCCCGGAAATTATGAGTGCGCCCAGTTTGATGGTGTCTGTTTTCCTGATTTTTTTGATTTATCTTCATACCCAAAGATCGACAATGAAAAAGAAGCGCTAACTATTCACATAAAGGCTAACTGGGCATGGTTTGGAAACCATGCTAATTTTGGAAATGCAATTTTCGGCTCCGACACCAACTTTCAATGTTCACTGTTTGGAAATAATACCACATTCCGTGATGCTACTTTCAAAAGACAAGCAGATTTTAGCCACACGATTATTGGAGATGAAGCAGATTTTATCAAAGCCAAATTTTTAGCTACTGGCCTTTTTTTTAGTGCGCGATTCGGCATTAATGCAGATTTTACTAAATCTTTGTTTAAAGAATATGCCGCATTTCATAATGCTGAATTTGGTGGAGCTGCCAAATTTAAAAATGTTGCTTTTTTAAGGAAATGCGGATTTACAAATACAAACGCAAAACTAAATACAAATGCGTTTGCAAGTATTTCCGGGATAGATTTTTCAAAGACTGGTTTTTATGGAGAAGCCGACTTCTCTGACAGAGAATTTCCAAAAAAAACCTATTTT
This sequence comes from Robiginitomaculum sp., assembly GCA_021776515.1. Taxonomy (GTDB): domain Bacteria; phylum Pseudomonadota; class Alphaproteobacteria; order Caulobacterales; family Maricaulaceae; genus Robiginitomaculum_B. Next base: position 47,500 of record JAJFFS010000009.1, read on the forward strand.
ACTGGCGCGTCTTTTCATGAACTGGCAAAGTTTCAAGGTTGTACATTCCATCAGGATACCAGCTTTGCTGATACCGAATTTTCGCTTCCCCCCAAGAAAAATACCCATGCAGAACAATACCAAAATGCATTTCGAACCTTGCGCCTGCACATGGAAAACTTGCGCGATCACGGACAGGAATTAAAATTTGCCAGACTTGAAATGCAGGCGATGGAACGTAGAGTGGGTTCGATTGATGTGCCCTTTTGGGTTCGCACACAATCACGAATCTATGGCATTGTTGCTGGATACGGGCAAAGTGTTTGGCGGCCCTTTGTAGGGCTTTCATTGCTTTTGTTTATAGCAGCTTGCTCTTACGCCTTAATCGCTTGCGATTGGACCAATCTGGCTGCTGCGCTGGCTGTTGCCTTTCAATATTCCCTGCCGCCGGTTTCCACTTTTGCGGCTCAGTTTTTTGCTGGTGAGGTGGATCAGGCATTTATCAATGCCTTGCTGGATCATCCATTTTTAACACGGCTGGTTATGGTCAGCCACGGGGTGTTGTCGCTTGCCTTGGTGTTCTTTTTGTTGCTGGCCCTAAAACGGCGCTTTCAGATCAGGTAGACAGCTTTCCTAGCCGTGTCACCCCGGATTTAGTCCGGGGTCTATACGAACCTTAACCATACGCTGATCTGTATCATGGATCCCGGACCAAGTCCGGGATGACACAAAGGGTTAGCGCTAAGACGGCGCTTTCAGATCAGGTAACCCCTTCTCCCATTGGGAGAAGGTTGGGATGAGGGGATAGTGTTGAAGCCAATGTTGCATTCACCCGATAAAAAATGGGGTTTGACGCAGATCGCCCCGTCCTTTTATGCTGGGCGCAAATCATAAACTGGAGAAAACCCATGCCCAAACTAACCGGACAATGCCTTTGCGGTGGCGTTAGCTTTAGTGCCGATGGAGATGTTGCGTTTCAGGCCAATTGCCATTGCACAGATTGCCGGCAAACAACCGGGGCGACGTTTGCCACATTGCTGTTTATGCAAAAATCAGATGTGGAAGTTTCCGGTGAGGTTAAAAGCTTTTCCCACACGGTTGATAGCGGCAATGTTTTGACCAAGCACTTTTGCCCGAACTGTGGGTCTCAAGTGTTTGGCACCGGCGCAAAACGCCCGGAAATGATTTCCCTGCGTGCTGGCTGTATCAATGAACAAGAGCACGTCAAACCCCAGATCAATATCTTTTCGGGGAGCAAAATGAATTGCACTGTTATGGACCCGGACCTGCCCGCGCCGGAACGTATGCCGGGTTAAATCAGGGGGTTAGCTTTTGACGCTCATATTTCATCCTTCGAGGGTACTTCGTCACCCATCCTTCGAGACGATTGCTGTGCAATCCCTCAGGATGAGGAGGTATGCCCCTCTTAGGGCACGCTTAAATGAGCACACAAAAAAACGCCCCGCAGGAAATCCGCGAGGCGTTTTCTAAAGTGATGTAAAGGAGGGTGTTATCAGCCTCGTCTTTCATCCTTCAGGCTTCGACAAGCTCAGCATGAGGGTTGATAGTTGAGGCACATTCAATTCAGCCCTGCAGACCTGGCGGCGACCTACTCTCCCGTGCCTTAAGACAAAGTACCATCGGCGCAAGGGGGCTTAACTGCCGAGTTCGGGATGGGATCGGGTGGGGACCCCCCGCCATAGCTACCAGGTCAGCGGGGATGAATTGAATGTTGAACACATCGTTTACCCTCGTCCTTCGACAAGCTCAGGATGAGGATTATATTTAGTGCTGCGCCAACCCGCGTTGGCGTTATATGATGTTCGGGTGCTTGATATTTCCGAAGGGACGATGCAATCGCCGCCCACGAACATTGTTGGATCAAGCCAATCGAGCAATTAGTACTGCTAAGCTTCACATGTTACCATGCTTCCACACGCAGCCTATCAACGTGGTGGTCTTCCACGGCTCTGATAGGGAAATCTAGTCTTGAGGCTGGTTTCCCGCTTAGATGCTTTCAG
>JAJFFS010000010.1 GCA_021776515.1 Robiginitomaculum sp.
GGCGTGCCCGCCTCTGCCTGCTTCAATATGCCGATGATCTGGCTGTCCGAATATCGTGACTTCTTCATGGATGAATCTCCTCAATCCTGATTAAGAGAAAATTCTACTTATGAGCACCCTTAAAATACGGGGGTATTACCAACCCAATCGCGGGCATAAACCACAGCACCATTTCGCGGCTGCCAAACCGATCTGCCTCGCCATCCAGCCCCCAATGGGTGGCAAATTGTCCATCGGCAGGCAGGTTTGGCATGGCCCAGAGGCTTATGCCTACCATGATGATGAGCAGTATTATAGATGCGGTCAGTCCCTTGCGGATCATTGTTGGTCTCCTTTGCCAAATAGTGCGGCCAATGCCGACAAGGCGTCTTCGGCGGCACCCATATTAAGCCGATAGCGGATTTGCGTGCCAAAGCGTTCGCCATGGACCAGCCCGGCTTCTTTGAGGACTTTCAGATGCCCGGTCATGGTCGGCCATGCGACGTCAAAATGCCCGGCAATATCGCCCGAAATCATCGGGCCATCGCGCAATAGCGACAGAATTTCCCGCCGAACCGGATGTGCCAGTGCCTTGAAGGTTTTATTCATTTTACCTAATTAGCAAAAATACTAATTAAAGTCAATAACGGGTCGTGGAAAAGGAGCAGCTTGAGATGGCTGTCAAGATTTTCTCCGGCCCACCCACCCGAAGGTCAACACCATGAAAACAACCCAAAAAGACATAAAAAATGCCTGTGTGAAATACCAGTCCCAACGCCATTTAAATTCCGGCATTAAATAAAATCCAAATGCGGGGATGAGTGCTAGTGTCAGGGTAATAACAATCGCAACATCGAACCAGAACGACCATTGTTTGTGGGAATTTTCCTTTTTTACAGCTTTGTGTCGAAGGTGGTGGATATTGCGATGGAATTGCCAGCCGGAATAAAGAAAAAATACGGCCAAGAACACGATCAGTCCGGGCATGAACACGTTATCCTGAAACCCAGAAACATGTTGCGAAAGCCAGGAATGGAAAAACAAATAATACATTGTCAGTATGCCTAGAGAGCCTGTAACCAACAAATGTTTTTGAAGGCGTTTGTATTTAGCAATTTTCGATTCATCATCAGAAAAGAAATCTGCTTTTACGGTTGTTTTTTCTTGGGTATAAAAAATGTGAATACCTTTGAATGTGCAGCCATGATGCCAGCCGGTATCTGTACACAATTGGATATAATCACCTAGATTTTCTTTCTTATCCCTACGAAAATCCATACGAAACTCAAGCTCTTGTGGCTCATCTTTGCGAAAAATATAGCCATAGGGCTGCCACAACATCAGCAAATTCGGGCGTTTAAAGCCGCATAATACCCAGCCCTTTGCCGCCATGGACTTCAAAAAGCCAATAAAAGCGTCCTCTTTCCAGAGCAGCCAGGTGAAGTTTTGAATTCTGGTTTCAGGGTTATTCATGATGGTTTCCTGTTTTCCCAAGCCCGCAGTGCTGCAGTGCCGTGTTTGATCTGCTCGGTGATGCGGCTCACCTCTTTTTGTAAAAGTGCGGCGCCCTCAATGGTTAGGGCGTAGGCTTTGCGGCGTTCACCGTTTTCAACGGGGAGGGGTTTTATCCATCCCATTTTGACCATTTTGGTCAGCGCCCCATAAAGCGTGCCGGGGCCAAGCCGTATGCGCCCGTCGCTCAGATCCTCGACCTTTTTGATAATGCCATAGCCGTGCAGTGGCTCTGCCAATGATAGCAGCACATAAAAGCTGGGTTCGGATAGGGGGTCGTTTTTCATCACCATTGGGTGGCATTATAACGCTTAACGATATATCGTCAACCGATATAGTATAGTGTGTTGAACGATAGGAAAAATTACGCCATGGTCTGCCGTGAAACATGGTTTGAAACTGGAGAAAACCTCAAATGACACGACCTCTTATTTTGATCACTGGCGCATCGGCTGGCATTGGTGCGGCACTGGCCCGCGAATATGCGTCTCATGGCTGGGATCTGGCGCTGACGGCGCGGCGTAAAGACCGGCTGGAGGACCTGGCCGAAGAAATGAAGGCACAGTACGGCGTGGACAGCTTGATTATCACTGCCGATATGCACGCCAAAACCGCGCCCAAAGCCATTGTCAAAGCGGTAACCGATGCCGGGCGGCATGTGGATGGTTTGATTAATAATGCTGGCTATGGGGTGCCGGGTACGTTTAATCACCCCGGGTGGAAGGACCATGCGGCATTTTTACAGATCATGCTGAACGCCCCGTGCGAGCTGGTTTATCTGACCATGCCGGGCATGGTGAAGCGCGGCTTTGGCCGGATTATCAATGTGGCTTCGCTGGCCGGGCATTTGCCCGGCTCGAACGGGCATACGCTTTATGCCGCCGACAAGTCGTTTCTGATCAAGTTTTCACAATCCCTCAATCTGGAAACCACCGGCACCGGCGTACATGTCAGCGCGTTGTGCCCGGGCTTCACCTATTCAGAATTTCATGACGTGAACAACACTCGTGGGCTGGTGTCCAAACTACCCGGCTGGATGTGGCTGACCGCCGAAGAAGTGGCTGCTGTGGGCTACAAGGCCGCCGAGAAAAATGTTGCCGTGCGCGTGCCGGGCTATGCCAATAAAACCATTGCAGCACTTGGCAAGATATTGCCTGAGCCCATGGCTATGGGCCTGATGCGTCGCCAGACGAAAAGCTTTCGTGTTTCCGATGAGGAAGCGGGAAAGGGCAAGGCCGGGTAAAACCATCAAGGTTTGAACTCATAAACAGGCCCAATAACGGCCCATCTCTTGTTTGGGCAATCAATTCAAATGAAATAACCTGCTGGAGAAAACTGGATCGAGTTCACGTGTTGATAACTGGGGTGGTGTTGTAAAAGGGGCAACAACACGCCGATTGTCCACATATAAGAACACAGGTTATTACCATGAAAAACATGCTAACGCCGCATATTCACTGGTGCTTGCGCCGGGCTTTTATCACGATGCTGATCGTCGGGCCGGTTCTGACACTTATCAACCAGTGGGAGCGCCTTTGGCCGTTTGAGCCTAATTGGTGGAAAATTATACTGACTTTTGTCGTGCCTTTTTTGGTGTCGTTAAGCGGTTCGCTTCCGGGCAATAAACAATAAAATCAATCCAGCGCCCGCACTTCACCCGGCTTGGTAAACAAATCAGCATCTTTTAGAGCATCAGGGTGTTTGCGCCGTACTGCATCCACGTCGGCGGGAACATGCACGCCGGTGAAATGTTCTGCATTCAGGTGCTCATCCATTATTGTGCGTCCCTCTTCGGTATAGAAAAACCAGTATGGCGGCATGGCAAGCCGGGTGCGTTTGGCCTGCCAGTGTGTATCCAACGGCACAAAATGACGAAGTGCCGGGTCGGCATCGCCCATGTGCATTACTCGTGTTTCTTCGTCTAACCCGACACGCAAGACATAGTTCTGCACGCTGGCGCGTCCCGGACCACCCGCATGGGGAATACGCACTGCCTCAATCTCAACGCCATCAAGACGAAAGCTTAGGGGCGGGTCATTGGGGCCAAGGGCGAGGGCTTCCACCCGGCTAAAAATGGTCATGTCATCGGGTTTTGCCACCGCTTTTAGTTTATCGACCGCCTGTGTACTGGCCACCAGTTTTGTCTGGCTATGGTTGCGCAAAAACTCCAGCATGGGTTCAGCTGAAAAATGGTCGCCATGGGCATGCGAGATGAACACTATATCTATGCCATCAAAAGGTGCTTCGCCCGACATCAAGGCGCGGCGCATGTCCTCTGGCACCAGCATATAGGTGCCGTAATTCTGGTTGTAGAGCGGGTCAAACAGAATTTTGACCGCGCCCTTTTGAACCATCACCCCCTCATTGGCCAGATACATGGCCTGGCCATCATTATCATGGGCCGATACCGGCACGGCACTGGCCAGGGCAAGACAGCCCAAAGCCAGAACGAGGGCAAGGCGCGGGAAAAATCTCATACTCTAGTCCTTCAGGCGTTGCATGAGATAGGTGTAGCCCAGTGCCTCGCGCCGTGCGGTTTCTTTCAGGTTTGCTGCCGCACTATGGCCACCGTCCATGTTTTCATAATAAAGAAAATCCTTGCCTTCATCTTCCAGAAGTTTGCCAAATTTTCTCGCATGGCCCGGATGCACCCGATCATCCTTGGTTGAGGTCATCAGGAAAATCTGTGGATAGTCCTTGGCCGCATCAACATTATGATAGGGTGAAATGGTGCGCAAAAACCCACCTTCATCCGGATCGGACGGGTCGCCATATTCGCCCATCCAGCTGGCCCCGGCCAGAAGTTTGTGAAAACGCAACATGTCCAGTAACGGCACCTGACACAGCACTGCGTTAAACAGGTCCGGGCGCTGGGTGTACATGACGCCCATCAGCAAACCACCGTTAGAGCCGCCGCGAATACCCAGATGTTCGGGGCTGGTGACTTTGTGCTCGATCAGCCTTTCGGCGACGGCTATGAAATCATCATAAATGCGTTGCCGGTCCATTTTCAGGCCCGCCTGATGCCATTTGGGGCCAAATTCGCCGCCGCCCCGGATGTTGGCCAGTACATAGGCCCCGCCGTTTTCCAGCCACAGCTTTCCCAGTGTTCCTGAATATGACGGGCGCATGGAGATTTGAAATCCGCCATAGCCATAAAGCAATGTTGGGGTGGTGCCATCATGGGGCATGTCTTTGCGATGGATGATAAAGAAAGGTACTTTGGTGCCGTCCTTTGATGTGGCTTCGTGTTGCTCAACCACAAGACCCGCTGCATCAAATCGTGCGGGCAGGGCGTACATTGCCTTGGCGGCATTGTCTTCAAGGTTATAATGCCACAAGGCATCGGGCTGTAAAAAGCTCTCTACATTGGCAAAAATGATGTCGGAATGCGCATTAACCGAGGAGACAGAGATTGCCCCGTTTTCTGGCAGGTTGAGCGTGCGCCCGTTCCAGTCATTTCCGTCAAAGTCATAGGCATAAACAGTGTTGGCCACATTTTGCAGCATGTTGACCACAAGGCTTGATTGGGCAGCGCTGACGCTGCCAATGGCCGAGCGCTCATCAGGCTCTATCACCAGATGCACTTTTGGCAGGGTTCTGTCGGCCATAAAACCGGCTAGCGAGAAAGAAACCAGCGATCCCTTGGTAAAGGTCGTTTCGCCCGTAACCGGGGTCCAGTCGTCCTCCAGGCTGATAATGGCCTGGCCTTTGAATACATCCTGAAAATTGGACTTGGCGGGTATGGGCATCTGCACAGGTGCGCCGTCTTCGGGCAGCCACCAGACGGTGGTTTCATAAAACGTATCAGCTTCGGAGGCGAACATAACGACGCGGTCATCAAGCTCTACCCGAAACGGCCAGACGCCAACATCGGTTTTATCGCCGCGGACCAGTTCGGTTGCGCTGTTCAGCGCGGTGCCGCGTGTCCAGCGCTTGTTGACAAATGGGTAGCCCGAATCCGTCATGGTATCGCCGCCCCAATCAGTGGCGACCAGCAACGTATTTTCATCTTGCCAGGCGGTACCGCCCTTGGCCTCCGGGATTACAAAGCCTCCTTTAACGAAGGATTTGCTGGCAATATCAAATTCACGGCGTACGGCGGCATCCTTGCCGCCGCGCGACAAGGTGATCATGCACCGCTCATAGTTTGGTGCCAGACAGCTAACGCCTTTATAGACCCAGTTTTCGCCCTCTGCTTCGGACAGGGCATCCAGATCAAGGATCACATCCCAATCAGGTTCACCCTTGGCATAGCCGGCAAGCGGTGCGCGTCGCCACAGGCCATGGATGTGATCCGCGTCCTGCCAGAAATTATACACATAGCCGCCGCGATGCGCGCCATAGGCGATCTTGTCAGTGGCATTGACGATGGCCAGTGCCTCTTCATAAAATTTATTGAAATTTGGATCGGGGTCCAGCACAGAATGTGCGCGTTTATTTTGCCCCTTAACCCAGTCCAGTGCTTTTTCGCCTTCGACCTCTTCCAGCCAGAGGCGCGGATCTGCGCCTGTGTTTTTGGTTTCAGGTTCCGCATTAATGCTGGTGGGTTCTGCCTCCTTGGTTTCATTATTCATTGTGCTGGTCTGCTCCGATGCGGGTTGGCAGGCGGCTAACCCAAGGGCTACAGCCAAAGCGGAAATGGATGAAAGAAGGCGCATTGATATTTCTCCCCAAAATGAGAATAAATAATGACTGGAAAACAACCCTCGCGCAATCAGATAAAAATGACTAAACTTTAATCTATGAAATATTCAAAGATGAATGGCTGCGGCAATGAATTTGCCATTTTCGATGTGCGCACACGCGGTGGGCCATTGTCCCTTAGCGTGCAGCAAGTACAGGCCATTGCTGATCCGACAAGCGGCACGGGCTGTGACCAGATTATGGCTATTGAACAAAGCCCACCCGGCGCGGATGCAGATGCCTTCATGCGTATCTGGAATGCGGATGGGGATGAGGTGTCTGCCTGTGGTAACGGCACCCGCGCGGTTGCCTGGTTGTTGATGGAAGAAAACGAAACGGATCAGGTGGCCATCCAAACGGGCGCCGGCTTGTTGCGCGCCAATAGAGCAGGCGATCATCTCGTATGCGTCGATATGGGTCCGCCAAAGCTGAATTGGGAAGATATTCCGCTGACCGAGCGCATGGATACACGCGGTATAGACATCAAGGTCGGGCCTATTGATGCGCCGGTCCTGTCGCTGCCGGGCGCGGTGAATATGGGTAATCCCCATGCGGTATTTTTCGTAGAAAACGTGGACGAAATCGCCGTCGAAACTCTGGGGGCAATGCTGGAGCACCACCCGCTTTTCCCCGAAGCCGCTAATATTGGCTTTGCCGAGGTGCGCACGCCAGATGAAATTCGCCTTCGGGTCTGGGAACGCGGTGTCGGTCTGACCAAAGCGTGCGGAACCGGGGCATGCGCAGCATTGGTTGCTTGTCACCGGCGCGGGCTGTGTGATCGCAAGGCCAGGCTCATTCTTGATGGTGGAGAGCTAACCATTGAATGGCGCGAGACGGATGATCACGTGCTGATGACCGGCCCGGTTGAACGGGAATATGAGGGTGAGATTGCCGTTATATAGTTTTGATAATTGGTGTAGCATGAGTGCGTCGCCTTCTTGCATTTACACCTCTGCGCGCCCATTTTGCCAAAACCATGAATGCCACAATTAAACCCTCGCCGCGTGAGAATAAAATCATCACGCTGGGCTGTCGTTTGAACACTTTTGAGTCAGAGGTGATGGGTCGTCATGCGCGTGGTGCCGGGCTGGATGATGCGGTGATTGTCAATACCTGCGCAGTAACGGGCGAGGCGGTGCGTAGCGCCCGTCAGGCAATCCGCCGGGCAAGGCGCGAAAACCCGGGTGCCAAGGTTATTGTCACCGGGTGCGCGGCGCAGGTGGAGCCAGGCATGTTCGCGGCCATGGACGAGGTGGATCATGTGCTGGGCAATACTGAAAAAATGAGCGGTTCAAGCTGGCATTTTACACCCGATACCCCGCGTGTGCAGGTGGGCGATATTCAAACGATGAGCGCCATTAGCACACACAATATAGAAAAATTCTCTCATCGCGCCCGCACTTATGTTGAGGTGCAAAACGGCTGTGATCATCGCTGCACGTTTTGTATTATCCCGTTTGGGCGTGGGCCGTCGCGCTCCGTACCGGCGACGGACGTGGTTGCGCAGGTTCGTAAACTGGTTGCCGATGGTGTCTGCGAAGTGGTGTTGTCGGGTGTGGATATGACCTCCTGGGGGGCTGACCTGCCGGGTGCGCCGCCGCTGGGGGTGCTTGTAAAAAGCATACTAAAGGGCGTGCCGGAATTGCCGCGTCTGCGGCTCTCCTCGATTGATGCGATTATGATCGATGCAGACCTTATGGATTGTATTGGTGATGAGGAACGTCTGACGCCCTATCTGCACCTGTCATTGCAGGCTGGCGATAATATGATTTTGAAACGCATGAAGCGTCGCCACAGTCGTGAGGATGCGATTGAGTTGTGTTCCCGGCTAAAAGCGGCGCGCCCGGACATCGCCTTTGGTGCAGATTTGATCGCCGGGTTTCCTACTGAAACAGACGCCATGTTTGAGAACTCGCTAAAGCTGGTAGAGGAATGTGGGCTTTCCTATTTGCATGTCTTTCCCTTTAGCCCACGTGAGGGCACCCCGGCGGCGCGTATGCCGCAGGTTCCCCACACCATTGCCAAAGAACGGGCCGCACGCTTGCGCGAAGCCGGGGTAAAGGCACTGACGCGACATTTGACGCGCCATGTTGGCAAGACAGGTGATGTGCTGGTGGAAAAAGAGGATTTTGGTCGTTTGGCCGATTTTTCTCCGGTGAAATTAACGACCGCAATTGAGGGGCAGCCCGGGACTATTGTGCCGGTGAAGCTTATCGGTCATGACGGCACCACATTGAACGGACAAATGATCTGATGCGCTGGTTTTGGCAAAAAAAGAAAGAGGAGAATAAGGACGAGGAAGAGGTCTATGCCAGCGCCCGGGAAACCGTGGGCGTAGAAAAACCAGAAGAGAAACCCGAACCGGAAAGTGCGCCGGTTTCTGACCCTGTTCCTGAAGCCATTGTCGAGCAAGAACCAGAAGAGAAACCAGCACCGGAGCCGGAAGAAATACCTGTCGCCGTTTCTGTGCCCGCCGAAGACGTGGCACCAGTCACTGTTCCCGTTACTGAAGCCCCGCCACCGCTGCCAACACCTTCCTGGCAAGTGGAGATAAAAGAAGAGCCAGAGCCAGAGCCAGAGCCAGAGCCAGAGCAAGAGCAAGAGCCAGAGCCAGAGCCAGAGCCAGAGCCAGAGCCAGAGCCAGAGCCAGAGCCAGAGCCAGAGCCAGAGCCAGAGCCAGAGCCAGAGCCAGAGCCAGAGCCAGAGCCAGAGCCAGAGCCAG